>JAJEAD010000028.1 GCA_022824305.1 Gammaproteobacteria bacterium
GTCCGTTGCTCGTGTAGCCGCAGGAAATCGAGAGAAACCGGGGTTGCTGACACAATCGACCCCGAAAAAAGCCTTGGCAGCGTAGAGTCAGAGCGACTCCCGAGGACAATCCGCTCTCAGCATCAATAGATCAGACCTTCCACAGCTTGTACCCTGAATGCGAATACCATGGGTGCAACGGAGCACTTGTGTGCTTCGGTGCCTGAACCAATTCTTGGAGGCGTTCGAGCTGCGCGAAGGGTCGTGGCTCCCGTCTACAAGTGCGAAGGATGACGTGCCGGCGAGCATCCACCTCTTCGATGTGATCACTTTCATCCTCGACGACCTCTGGCCCGGAGTGGATCTCAGGTGAAGCGGTGAGACAAAGGCGTACCTTCAATTGCCGGACCAGTCTCGACGTTTCGATAGAGGACGAGGAGCACACTGCGTGCATTCGGGCTGATTTCGAGAACCACGATGGCAGGCTTCCACGGCTGAAACGGTGTGCATCGATCTCGCGGTCGCCGCGTGGATCCTTGACGTAGTCTCGCCGCATTCGGTGGAGGCAGTGCTACAGGCAGTCGAACACGTCGACCGGGTTGCCGCCGAGCAGCGACACGCGCTGAAACACGGCGTTGGAGCGCGTTGAGCCAATCGGGCAACGACTTGTTGATCTGGAAGCCGAGCAGGCGTCAGTCATCGGGAGAACGATTGGGCGGCACTGTTCGACTTGGCACAGAAGCCTCCGGCGGACGGAATGGGAGGGTTGTTCACTCGCTTCTGTCGGGAAATCGTCTGCATGTGCACGCTGGGCACGTGGTACGCCTCCATGGCGTTCTCGACGTAGCTCTTTCAGTTGCAGGCGAGGTCATACTCCCGGCGACACACGCAGGTCATCGTTTCGAAACGGTAGGGAGCGGTCACTTCCGGAAGATCTCCCAGGAACGCCATCAGCTCGACGGCGTCCGGATCGAAGTTGATGAACATGAGCTCGGCCCCGGGTCTCGAGCCGCACCGGCTTCAAGCCGTAATCGCCCGGGTCGAAGCCCCGCGTGTCGTGCATCTCCGGCGCGCTCCAGCCGCCCGTCCAGTGCATAGTTCCAGGTAACCTTCCCGGTACGAGGACCATGCGAGCGTGGTCATCTTGCGCTTGCTGCACCCGGTCAGGAGCAGGATCCGGACTAAGGCGACGGACAGATGCTGGTGTGGCTCGTGGTGCCCGAGTGCCTGCGCAAGGCGACGCAGCTCCTCCTCCGACAGGAAACGCTCCGGCCCTTGCGCCGGAAGCGCCGGATGCCGACACAGGGATTGGCGCCCTCTGGGCGGTATCCATAGGCCTCGGCCCGACGCAGGATGAGCGAGAGAATGAGCGCGGAGCAATCTGCCGCCGTCGGTGAGGCAAGAGCAAGGGCGGACCACTGCTGCACGTCGGCTCGGGTGCCCGTCGTCGGACAGGTGTTCTTCCTCCAATCTACATGAGCTCATCAGTGGACTGATTCACGGCGCTGACGATTGACGAAGAGTACGCGAGGTTCGCACCGCATTTGGACGCTCTGCTCGCAATCAGCGACCGCACGAAACACCGTGATTCGCCTGCGCAAGTGCGCTTGCGGGCCCCTTTCGGGCGATGAGATCGAGCAGCATCTCTTCGGGACGGGAAGAGCAGCTCATCCGCTCGAAGAGCTCCCAGCCGGTCAGGTAGCAATGCCCTTCGCATTCCAGGAGACGCTGCAATTCAAGATCAGAAAGGACGCTACGATCGGGCGGCGACCCGCGGCCGTGCACCACGATACCCTTTGCGGTGCCGCCAAAGCTCTGCTTGAAGGAGTCGAGCACCCCCTGCAGCCGTGGCGCAGCGTCGCTTTCGCCAGCGCGGTCGGCGACAAGTACCACCGCGAAACACCCGGCGTACTCCACAACCAGACTGCCGGAACCGAGCAACTCCGGCAGCACCAGCGCGCCTGCACGCTCGAAGGCGTAGGCGGCCGCGGCGACCAGAGCGTGGCCTTCGCCTGCGAACAGGGGCTTCTGCCGGTCGAGATCTCCAAGCCTGTCTCTCAGGACCTCGATCTCGCGTTCGAGGCGCTCGCTCTCCGAGAGCAGCTCGCGAAGCGTCAGGCGGATCTCGGCCTCGCCCGGAAGCGTGATGTTCCGTGTCCAGTCGGGCAGGTCGACGACGGAGCTCCGGTGTTCCAGCGTCTCCAGTAGCGGCAGGAGTGCGCGGTGCCAGCGCACGGACGCGTCGCGTTCCTCCGGGCGGGGACGGGGCAGGACGAGCAGATGCCCCGGATGGAGGTAGCGATAGCCGCCCAGGATCGCCCCGGTACGGGCTCCGAAGAACAGGGGAACGCCCGGGAAGGACTCGAGCGCGAACTGCACCGGTGTGGATATGGAGGCGACGTCCGCGAATGTGCGAAAGGGCTGCCCACCACGAAACTCCGCGCGGTCGCGCACGTCCCCGGCCACCACCCCTGCACGCAGGCCACGCGGCAGGGCTTCCTCCGGATCGAAGGTCATGATGTCCTCGATGGCGTGAATCCGGAGATATGGGCCGGCCCAGGGATTGATCACCAGCACCCCGCCCCGCTCGATGAGGCGTTCGAACTCCGCTCGCCGACGCCGGGAGTCCGACAGGAGGCGCGAGGAGGAAGCGAGGGACAACAACGGACCTGCTTCCTCCCCCCCCGGCCGAGTGTAGAGATCACGGTACTCGTCGACGAGGCCGGCCGGATTCCAGATCAGCGCATCGAAGTCTCCGAGCGCACGCGAGGAGCCGAAGCTTACCGCCTCGATGCCGGGATTGCCGGGATCGTAGCCGAGAGCGGCGACGCGCATGGTTTCCATGGCCATCCTCCGGCAGGCGAATCGAGCGTGGCCGAGACGCTTGTGCGTCTCCCCTCGCGGGCATTTGACAGGTCCGAGATGAATTGGCTATTTTCTAGTAAGCTAGACAAATGAACAATAGCCCCCGACACGCTCCGCAGCGTTGCTCGCTCCGGTCTGAGCGGGGTTTCGATGTTGCCACTCCTTCAGTCGCCGAGAAAGTGGAAACGAATCGCAGCAGGCAGGACCCCTCGCAGAGCCCCGGATCGATTGCCGAAGGGACGGGTGCGGGAGGTGCTGGCAGGGCCTCTTTGCTGATCAAGGCGGTCGATCTCTCGGAGCGCAGTCGCGAAGCGAACGCGGCCACCAGTCCCGTCGATCGCAGCTCCACGGTGCCCTTGTATGTGCAGATTCGACGGCGTCTCCTTTCGCTGATCGCGGGCTGGCCGGATCCCGGCCGGCGTTTCTACACCGACGACGAGCTTTGCCGGATGTTCGGGGTCGCGCGCATGACGGTGCGTGCGGCGATCGGTGAGTTCGTTCGCAAGGGTCTGTTGGTGCGCACTCGGGGCACGGGCACCTACGTCTCGCTGCACCGGGTCGAGGAGCACTTCTCGCCGCGCATGGACTTCATCGATCAGTGGGCGATCCATGGCCGGCCTCTGGTCCTGGAAGTACGCGCTCTCGAGTTCGTTCCCGCCCCGGATGCGTTTGCCGCCGCGATGGGACTCGAGTCCGATGCGCGACTGCTTCTGGTCGAGCGCATGCGAAGCGCAGGGGGAGTGCCCGTGTCGATCGACTACCGCTACATCCTCCCGGAAGTGGCGTCCTCGGTGACGCGGCAGTCGGCGGGCCGGCACTCCCTGCTCGATCTCCTGGCCAAGACCGTGGATCTGGACCACGCGGACATGACGATCGAGGCTTCGCAGGCGATGGGCGCGATCTGTGATCTCCTGGAGCTCATGCCCGGCGACCCGGTGCTGGTGCGCGGCCTCGTCTACTACGACACCGCAGAACGGCCGGTCATGACCGGTGTTTCCTACTACCGGCACGACCAGTCCGGGTATTCCATCCGGGTGCCGCTGAAGACGCGCACGGCGCAGAACGACGCGTCGTCGCCGCGCCCGGCCGAGGGCGGGCCGGCCTGGGGTCGGCTGGCTCATGTGAAGCAGATCCTGGGCCGCAGCGGCTGGGGGGAGGGGGACGCCACTGCAAGCGCCACCGGCGACCCGGCCCAACGCGGCTTCGAGTCATGAGCACGACCAGTACGAGAAATGCTCAAGGAGGTAGTCACATGTCGGTGCAAGCGGCAGTTCTTTGCGAGCCCACCGTCCTCGACCGTCCGGAACAGCGGTTTCCGCTTCATCTGGACGTGCGCATGCCGAGGATTCGCAACCTGTTTCACTCCGCGACGAGGCGACAGTGGGATCCGAAGACGGACATCGAATGGGACAGGCTCGACCCGTCTCGATACACCGAAGAACAGCTCATCGCGGCGCGCGAGTACTGGTCCCGGCGGGCCTGGAGCGAGTACGGCGCGATTTCGGAGAGTCCGGCAATCCTGATCCGCTTCTACCAGGACGGATTGGCACCGGATCTCGCCTACTTCTTCACCATCCGTTCCCAGGAGGAAGCGCGTCACGCCGAGGTCTGCTACCTGATGGCGGAACGTCTGGGAGGGTACATCGAGCAGCCAATCGTGGTCGACTACCAGAAGTCCGTCTCCACCCACGGCATCCGAAAGATGGCGCTCGATCCCGGATTTTCCGTCGATGCCATCGTCGCCGCCCTCGTGTGCGGGGCCGAGGAAGTGGCCTTCGACGTGTTCAAGCACCTCCTCACTGTCACCACCGACCCGACTGCCCTCCAGGTGATCAAGGCCATCATGCGCGACGAGGTGCGGCACTGCGCCTTCGGATGGTTCTACATGGAGCACCGCATTCCGCAGATGAGCGCGTCGGAGATAAGGGTAGTGGAAGAGGCCGTCATCACCATGCTCGAGAAGGTCGAGATGAACGGCTATCACAGCTCCTGGCTCGCCCCCGACAACCCGGCCAGTCTCGCCGAAGTGCGCGCCGATCGGTTGACCTGGGAGGCGGGACTGGGGGCAACGGTGGAGGAGCTCGAGAAATCGGTCTTTGTCGGGACCGTGCAGCGGCTCCGCCGGCGAATGAAGCCCTGGGGAGTGAATCTGCCGATCTTTCATCACCGCAAGATCGGTGAGTTCTAGCGAGCGTTCCGATTCGGGCGGACTGCGCGAAGAGACAGGAAGATCGGAATGTACCGGCAACTTCGTCCTTCCACGAATTCCACGAGAGACGTGCATCATGGCGAACGGTGAGGACCCGTCACTTACTCCCATTCTCATCGAGCGGCGCTTCCCGCTGGACCTCGCGCATTCGATCACGTCGATTCGCGATCTGTACGACACCAGCAAGCGGGAGCGCTGGGACCCGGGAGCGCACATTGAGTGGAGCGCGTTCGACTCGTCCGAGCACGACGATCGCAGCCTGTCCGCAGCCCGCCTGAGCTGGAGCCGGCGAACATGGGTCGAGTACACCGGGTTGCCCGAGACTCCGGCGCTCCTGATCCGCTTCTGTCTGGAGGTCGGCCGGGAGGCGGACCCCAAGTACTACCTCTCGGTTCGAAACACCGAGGAAGCCTGGCACGTGGAGGCCTGTCACCGCTTCGCGGAGTGCCTGGGCGGCTACATCGAGGAACCGCTCCTTCCCGCCTACGCCGAGATCTTCAACCAGTCCTTCCATCGCCAGGCGCTCGACGCCGATCGCAGCCTCGACGGTTACGTAGCGGCTCGTTGCGCGCTCGCCGACGGTCTGGATCTAGAACTCTGGCGCGGCTACCAGGCGAATGCGACCGACGCGGTCGCGCAACGAATCCTGTCGCTCTGCGTCGCCGACAAGCAACGTCACGCCGCCTTCGGCTGGCATTACCTCGAGTCCCGGGCGCCCGGCTGGAGCCGGGCCGATGTCGCGGTGATATCCGAAGCCGTTGCCGCCTACTTCGAAAGCGTGGAGTTGCGGGGCTACCACTGCGCCTGGCTGGTACCCGGGGGAGCGGCCGCGGACGTGGTCGAGGCCGACCGAGTGACCGCTCGGGCGGGGTTGGGCGCGCTTGCGCCCGAGGAGGAGCGTGCCATCGTCGCCCGGTACCTTGCCCGCACGCGCGAGAAGTACGCCTCGCTCGGCATTCCGGCCGAGCGCCTGTCCCTCCCGGACGGGCCGGATCGGGAAGGGTCGTGAGGGTGGCGGCAGAGCTGCGCTCCCCAAGTGCCGGCCCGGCGTCGCCGTCGGACGGGGAGGCGGTGTACGGTGGCTATGACCGGGCAGGACTGGAGGCGCAATACAACCTTCGCCGCGGCCATCCGGATCGCGACATCGTGTATGCCGAGTTCGCGGCCCGCAGCGATGCGCTGCGCCGCGCCCAAACGGGGCGCTACGACCTCTCCTACGGCCCGGCGGAGCGCCAGAAGCTCGACTGCTTTTCCGCCGGAGAGGGATGTCCGGTTCTGATCTTCTTCCACGGCGGCTACTGGCGCGCACTCGACAAGTCCTACTTCGGCTTTCTGGCCCAGGCCTTCGTGGCCGGCGGCTGGACCGTGGTCCTGCCCAACTACACCCTGGCTCCCCGGGCCGGCATCGACGAAATCGTCTCCGAGGCGCGCGCGGCGGTACGGTGGGCGGCACGCTCCCTGTTGCCCAGGGGGATGCCGCTGGTGGCGGCGGGCCACTCCGCCGGCGGACACCTTGCGCTGATGTGCGCGCTCGATGACACGACAGACCAGCACGGGACTCCGGTCGATGCAGCGGTGCCGGTGAGCGCTTTGTTCGACCTCGAGCCCCTCCGGCATACGAGCATCAATGACCTCGTGCGCTTTGATGCCGATGCCGCACACCGCAACAGTCCGTTGAATCACGTCGTGCCTTCGCCGATTCCGCTGCTGCTCATGGTGGGGGGCGCGGAGACCGATGAGTTTCGAGGTCAGACCGAACGATTCGCCGGTGCATGGTCCGTCGCCGGCAACCAGGCCGACACGCTCGTGGCGGAAGGACTCAACCATTTTTCGGTGCTGCGCGCGCTCGCCTGCCGGGAGAGCGAAGTCCACCTGCGCACCCTGCGCTTCCTGGAGCGAGTCCGCCTCCGTAAGTCGAACAACGGCAGGGGGCTCCCTGCATGAGCGGCGCACGCCATGCGCGGGCTCTGTTCCCGGGGACGGGAATTCCGGCCGACGGCATGCTCCGGGTCGCTTCCGAGGCCGTCTCGCAATGACTTGTCTTGAACGCAAGGGAGGAGATCAGATGTCCACAAAATCATCCGTCCCCGGCCGGGGACACCCGGGCCGTCGGGCAATCAGGCTTACCGGTCTTGTCACGGCGCTGGGAGCGGCATTGGCGCTCTCGGTCGCCTCTCTCTCGCCGGTGCGGGCCGAGACGCTTCGTCTCGCGCTGGGCGCGGATCCGTCCGCGCTCGATCCCGCATTCTGGCTCTCGGACGTGGACCGTCACCTCATCAACAACCTCTTTCCGAAGCTGGTCATCTACAAGCCGGGATCCGAGGCATGGGAGTGGGAATTGTCGGCCGCGGAGCATTTCGAGCAGGTTGACCCCGCGACCTTCTCCTTTCGGCTCAAGCCGGGCCTGATGTGGACGAATGGCTACGGCGAAGTGACGGCCGAAGACGTCAAGTACTCGTTTGAACGCCATCTCGATCCGGAGGTGGGGTCGTGGAACGACAAGGAGTTCGAATGGATGGAGGAGGTCGAGGTGACGGGCAGGTACTCGGGCCTCATCAAGATGAAGCGGCCGAGCCCCGAATTCATCAGGAGCCCCCTGGCCCGCGTGCCCGGCGCGATCGTGTCGAAGAAGGCGGTGGAGGAGGCCGGCGGCACCTTCGCCACCGATCCCCCCGCCACGTCCGGCCCCTACCGGATCGAGGAGTTCGTGTCGGGCGAGAAGATGGTGCTGGTGCGAGACGATGCCTGGCCCGGCAAGCACGGGGACTTCGACCGAATCGTCATGATCCCGATCACCGACGAGAACGCGCGAATCACGGCCATGCGCGCGGGAGAGATCGACTGGGCGTCGGTCTCTCCCGGCGCCGTTCCGGCCCTGGAGTCCAACATGCCGGAAGGCACCGCGCTCGATGTCCGCGATACCCTCGCGGTCTTCTGGCTGGGCATGAGCCAGAAGAATCCGGCGCTCGAAGACCCGTCGGTGCGCAAGGCGATCGCGTCGGCGGTGGATGTCGACGCCATCATCGAAGCGGTGTACGCCGGCAACGCGCGACGCCCCACCGCTTTCGCCGCCCCGGGTCTGATCGGACATCTCGACGTCGCGGCGCCGGCGCGCGATGTCGAGGGCGCGCGTGCGCTGCTGGCGGAGAGCGGAGTCGACGTTCCGACCCTTGCGCTCGATATCGTCAACTCCACCCAGATGCTGACCGCCGGGCAAATCGTGCAGGCGAACCTGGCGGAGGTTGGCATCAGCGTCGAGGTGAATCCGATGGAGGAAGGCACTTACTGGAACCTCCACTACGACAAGGGACCCGACAAGCAGCTCTACTTCCAGCAATGGGACGGAACGGGCACCACCAGCTACCACCTCAAGTGGTTCGTGCCGGACAACGTCTGGAACTGGGAGTACTTCGAGAACGATGACTACGTCGCGCTTCTCGACCAGGCCTTGACGGAGCTCGACGAGGAGAAGCGGGGCGAGCTGTACCGGCGCATGCAGCAGCTCATGCTCGATTCCAACGCCTTCGTGTTCATCGCGCACCCGGCTGCGGCGATACTGTACCGCGACACGATTGTGCCGGGCATGCTGCCGGACGGGTTGCCCGTGTACCACGAATTCAGGAAGGCGGGTTCGTAGTTCGCGTGACCAGACCCCGATCTGCGCCCCGGCGCTTTGTAGCCGGGCGCGGCTCTACCCAAGCGGCGCCCGGGCGCCTGGGGGTCTCAGGGGACGAGCGCGGCGTGGGTGAGAGCGCCGGCGCCGCGCTCGGCCCACTGCACCGCCTCGTTCACCTCGTCGAGCGGGAACTTCCGCGCCTGGAGGACCCCTACGTTCAGGACACCCGCCCCAATCATGCCGAGCATCTCGGCCGACCCGCCACGGGGGTACCAGCTCGACCCGAGGATCGTGATCTGGTTGTCGAGCATCCACTTGTAGTTGACGGGCATGTCGCCCATGCAGCCGCCGACGAGGAGGGCGTTCCCATAGGGCCCCAGAGCACGGAGCGCGCGCGCGGTCGGCGCAGCATCGGCGATGTCTCCCACGGCGTCGATGAGAATGTTCGCCCCTCCCGCCGCCTCCCGGATGGCGTCCTCGTCTTCGTCGGTGCCGGAGATGGGGACCGCAACCACCCGCTCCGGATCCACGCGAGCCAGCGCTTCCAGCAGAGGCCGGCGTCTTCCGCAGGCCACCACTTTGCCCGCCCCCATCGCGAGCACCAGGAGAACGCCTGCGGTCCCGACGAGGCCGGTCGCCGCGTTGACCACCACCGTGTCCCCCGGACGGAAGTCGGAACGCAGCAGGGCGCCGTAACAGGTGCCGAACCATCCGAGCCGCACGAGCAGTGCGGGGTCGACTGCCGAAGCGCGTCCGAGCGGAGTGAAGCACTCCGCCGGGAGCATGAGCCGCTCGGCGAAGCTGCCGTCACGCCAGCGGGCGAGGATTCGCTGCGACGCTTCTCCCTTGCCGAAGGCGCCGACATAGCAGGACTCCGCTCTGCCGCCGATGTTGACCGCGTTGTAGAAGTGGTCGCAGAAGACCCGCTGCCCGACCTCGAGGCCCGACACGTCCGCTGCCACTTCGAGCACCTTCCCGATGGTGTCCATTCCCGGGGTGAAGGGCAGGGGGGGCAGGGGGTAGCTGACCCGGCCGTCAATCATCTCGGCGAAGTAGGGAGGAACGAAGGCGCTCAGCACCCGAACGATGGCCGCGCCCGGCACCAGCTCCGGGTCGGGCACCTCCTCCACCTGGAGAGGGCTTCCGGGCCGGTGAAATCTCGCGGCTCTCATTGCCTCTCGGACCGATGGTGCGGCGCTCCTGCGTCTCGGCGCGAGTATAGCGGCTGTCGAGTTGCCCACGGTCCGGGACGCCCGGACTCCACCCTGATCAAGGGATCTCGGGACAGGTTCGGCCCCGGGAGTACTTCGGGAGGCTCACTCCTCCCGGAACGCTTCCGCGGCGCCTGCGGTGTCGCCGTACACCTTCACGAGGGTGATCTTGTCTCCGCGAAAGCGAAAGTACTCCACGAATTCGATCCGGAACCTGCGTCCCGTGGCGCGCGCGACGAGGTCGCAGTAGCCCGGAACGGTGACCCGACCGTCGTCCCCGACGAGGGGTTCTTCGATTACGACCCGTTCGGAGTCGACGGACTGCGAAAAGCATCGCAGGCACTCTTCTACCCCTTCGCGCCGCTCGAACACCCCGAACCATGGCGCCAGCTTCTCGGCAGCGCCGGGCATCAGTTCCCAGACGACGTCGTCGGAGTGGTGTTGGTGCATCGGCTCGAAGTGGCCACCGCCGAGATGTGCGAACCACTCCTTCACGATCGCCGCGCGTCGCTGGCTCTTCATCGCATGGCGTTTTCCCGTTCTGGGAGTTCGACAATCGGTTCGGGACGTTACGGGAAGCGCGCCGGTGTCGGGTGGCGGCCGACGGCCATTGTAGAATGCGGTGGAAGCGCTGCCCAGGCATCGGCGTGCGACTCGGTCGAAGGCCACGGCAACGCACCGCATGCCCGAGCCCTCGCGGGAGGTCGGTCCCGGTTTCGCCTCGGCATGAATTCACCCCGATACGCCGGCCCGTCGACGATGCGCTTCATCGAGACTCAAGACCGACCGGTGCGCTATGAGGCATCCCGGGACCGGGAAGTCGTTCGCCCCCGCAGCAGTCTCGTGCCGCTCGTTCACGGTGCGTTCGACAGCCTGGCGTTCTGGCGCCACGTCTACCGGTACCAGGAGCGCGATCACACTGCGCTTGCCACCGACCCGCCCGGACACGGCGGCTCGGGCGGTCTCGTACCTCGCGGGCCGTCGGAGCATCTTTCCCTGTTCGACGCCCTCGTCGATGTGCTCCACCTGCCGCATTTCGTCCTTTGCGGGCATTCCATGGGCGGATCGACGGGAGTCTATTTCTCCCTGCACCACGCGCAACGCCCCTCCGGCCTCGCGGGACTGAGCTCCGCCTCGGACCGGGAGACCGAGCAGGCCGACACGGACTTCTGGGATCGCGATCCCGACGAAGCGTTTCGCGGCAATCTCGATTCCCTTTTCGCCGAGGAGATCGCGCCCGAGCCGCGAGACGCCTGCGACCGGCAAGTGCGAACGACTTCCCCGGCGTCGTGCAAGGCGGATCTCGATACCTGCCGGTCCTTCGACCTCTCGGTCCGGCCATCTGGAGTAGGGTTGCCGTCGTCGTTGGCCTGTGGCGCTCCGGAATTCCGGATAGAGGGTTCAAGAAGGCTGGGTGAGGGGATTCCGAATTCGCGCTTCGATCCGGTTCCGCTGACCACGCGATTGCGCCGGAGCGTCCGGCGGAACTGGACAAGGTGCTCGACCCTTTCGTTTCGTCGCATGAGTGATCCGCATTCATCGCGTCCGTCGCGGGCGCATTGATGCCGCATCCGGCGGAGTACGACTACGTTGTCGTCGGTGCCGGTTCGGCCGGCTGTGTTCTCGCGAACCGGCTGAGCGTGGATCCCGCCTGCCGCGTCCTGCTGCTGGAGGCGGGCCCGCGGCGAGCCGGCCTCTACGCCGCGATTCCGGCCGGAGTGTACCGCGTGTACACCGACCCGCGGATCAACTGGAGCTACTCAAGCGAGCCGGAAGCCCGACTCGGCGGCCGTCGCATGCCGGTGCCGCGGGGCAAGGTGCTCGGGGGCTCCTCGACCATCAACTCCATGGTGTATCTGCGCGGCCAGCCCGCAGACTACGATGCCTGGGCGGCCGCCGGCGCCATCGGCTGGCGCTACGTGGACTGCCTGCCTTACTTCCGGCGCTCGGAAACCAGCGACCGGGGGCCCAGTCTCTACCGCGGCGACCGCGGACCGCTCTCGGTGGAAACCGGTACTCTGGACAGTCCGATATTCGACGCCTTTCTCTCCTCTGCGGAAAACGCCGGCTACCCCTTGTCGGAGGATCTGAACGGCGCGCAGCCCGACGGATTCGCTCGCCTGCAGAGCACCAGGAGGAAGGGCCGCCGCTGCAGCACCGCGGTGGCGTATCTCCTGCCCGTCATGGGTCGCAAGAATCTCGCGATCCGAACCGGGGCGCTGGTGACCCGCGTAGTCGTCCAGGGCGGTCGCGCCAGGGGGGTGAGATTCTGCTGCGGCTCCACTTCCGAAGAGGTCTTTGCGACGCGCGAGGTCATTCTCTGCGGCGGGGCCATCAATACGCCGCAACTGCTGATGCTGTCCGGGATCGGAGCGGCCGACGATCTGCGCACGTGCGGAATCGATGTCGTGCACGACCTTCCCGGTGTCGGTGCGAATCTGCAGGAGCACCCGGATGTGATACTGGGATTCGCCACCACCCGACCGGTGTCCATCGCCTGGCTGCGTCATCCCCTGCACCGCTGGAAGGCGGGCCTTCAGTGGCTGCTCACCGGAGGCGGGATTGCCGCCTCGAGCATCTACGAAGTCGGTGGCTTCTATCGCAGTGACGACGGTATGCCGAGGAGCAACCTCCAGGTTCACGTCGCACCCGTCTACTTCGAAGCGAGTGCGCGGGGCTTCGCCCTTGCGGAAGGCTATTCCGTCCACATCTCGCAGCTTCGCCCCGAAAGCCGGGGAACGGTGCGCCTGCGCTCCCCGGATCCCTTCGCTCCCCCCGTGATCGCCTTCCGTCTGCTGTCGAACGAAGGCGAGCGCCGGGAGTTTCGCGACGGTATTCGCAGGCTGCGGGAGATCGTGCGAAGCGGAGAGCTCGGTCGCTTGACCGCCTCGGAACTCTCCCCCGGCGACGCGAGGACAAGCGACGATGAACTGGATCGCTTCGTGCAGGAGAGCGCGGAAACGGAGTATCACCCTTCCTGCACCTGCCGCATGGGCCACGACGAGATGGCGGTCGTGGACCCGGCTCTTCGGGTGCGCGGCCTGTCCGCCCTGCGGGTGGTCGATGCCTCGGTGATGCCGAGGGTGGTCAGCGCCAATCTGAACGGCCCGACCGTCATGATCGCGGAGAAGGCGGCGGACATGATCCTGGGCAGGGAACCCCTCCCGCCCACAGACTTGGACCCGGTGTCGGTCAAGGGGTGAGGATTCGGTCGGCGAGGCCGTGTCGAAGAGCATCGACCGCGTTCGCCGATCCCGTGCACGCCCGGAATCCCGTTCGCTTGGCCTCTACCGACCTCTCTACGCCCTCGCGTCGCGAGTCGGCAAGGCATGGCGGTTGAGCGGGAGTCGGAAGGCAGGGCGGCAGGCCTCTATCGCCGATTGACGACGTAGAAGGACTCCGCGGCCCCGGCCGGAGGCCAGTCTTCGTAGTGCCGCTCGAGATGGGGGCGCAGTTCCCGGAGGGTCTGCGAGAAGGCCCGAAAGGCCGGGTCGGGCGAGGCGGCCGCGGCTGCGGCGACCTCGCGCACGACCGCCGCTTCGTCGACTCTCGTGAAGCGACCTTCGTGGTACAGAGGCTCGCCCGCGGCGATCACGGTGTCGATATGCTGCGCCCGGGCCAGGTGGACGAAGGCCTCGACCGGATGCACCGAGTCGTCGAGCCAGGGCCCCGCCATCCGGTCGAAATCCAGGATCACGGCGTCGGCGGGACTTACCGGCAGCAAGCGGCCGAGTCCATTCGTAAAGGTCGCTGCACGCGCGCCGTTGACGGTGAGCATGCGCAGCAGGTCGAAGGAATCGGGGCTGGATTCGAAGCGTCGCCGGGAAGGAAGCCGATGGAGCAGCGCCGCGAGGCGAAGCTCTTCCAGAACGTCGTCGTTGCTGCTCATGCCCCAGCTGTCCATGCCGATGGCGACGTTGACGCCGCGCTCAATCATGCGGGCGACGGGGGCAATTCCGTTGCGGAGCCGCAGGTTGGAGCTCGGGTTGTGGCAGATCGAGAGGCTGGACTCGGCGCACTGGTCGATATCCGCCTCCGAGAGCCACGTGCCGTGGGCGAAGGAGACCTTCGGCCCGTGAATGCCCACCGCCTCGAGATAGGACACGCAGTCCATGCCGTAGGCGTGCAGTGCGTAGTCACGTTCAAGTGGACTCTCCAGCACGTGCAGGTGGATGCCCAGATCCCGGCTGCGTGCGTCTTCGGCGACCCGCTCGAGCAGGCGCCTCGAGCACCACACGTGCCAACTGGGTCCATGCAGGATCCTGAGCGCCGGATTGGTCGAGGTCTGCTCGTGGAGATCGGAGACGAAGGCAAAGTATCGCTCCGTCTCCGCCTCGCCGGCCGGCTGCGCCAGCGCGTGCGCACGACCCGCGAGATCCCGGGGAAGAGAAGCGAGAAATGCGGCCTGATCCCCGAACACGAAGCGCACCCGATCCTCGAAACCCACGGCGTAGGCAACTCGAATTCCGGCGTCGGCATAGGCGCGCAGCGCATCGCGCGTTTCCGCCTCGATCCTCCCCCATTCACGTGCGTAGCTCGAGTGGATCACCGTGGTGACCCCGGATCGGATCATTCTCAGATTCGAGTAGAGGGTGTCCAGATGGACGTCGAGGGGCGGCATCCTCCAGTAGTCGAGCAGCCAGTGCTCGAGGAAGTCGTCGGGTATGCCGAGCTGAATGCCGGACAGTCCGCGTCCGTGGTGATGCGCGTTGACGAACCCGGGCAGCACCAGGTGTCGCTCCGATCCGAAGGTCTCGACGTCGGCATAGCGCTCGATGAGCGTTCGCCACCGGGCGATCTCCTCGACCCTTCCGCCGACGACGAGCACGCCGGCGTCCTCGGTCATTCCGCCGGCGGGCAGGGTCGACGGATCCGTCACCACGTAACGTCCCCGTATGAGCCTGGGCTTCGAGCGTCGAGCGTCGTTCAATTGCCTGCTCGCCCAGCCCCGCTTCGCCGGAATTCGTCCCCGCAGTGTCCGGGACGACCCGTCCTGACGGAGCCGGAATCCGAAGTTCCGAAGG
The DNA here is from genome assembly GCA_022824305.1 of Gammaproteobacteria bacterium. Classification (GTDB taxonomy): domain Bacteria; phylum Pseudomonadota; class Gammaproteobacteria; order HK1; family HK1; genus JAJEAD01. The sequence goes on from JAJEAD010000028.1 coordinate 14,905, forward strand.
ATGCCTCGTCATTCCGCATCGGGTTTCACGGATCGGGAAGCGGCCGCTCGGCGCCTTCGTTTCCCCGGTCGGCGGGAGCGCGCGCCGCGCTCTGGAGGTGCCGGCTCGCGGAGAGCAGCATTCGCGTGTACTCGTGGCGGGGGTTGCGGAACAGCGCCTCGGTGGAACCCTCCTCCACGAACTCTCCCCGGTACATGACGATGGTTCGATCGCTGATGTGGCGCACTACCGCGAGGTTGTGGGTGATGATGAGAATCGCGAGTCCCATCTGCTCCTGGATCTCGGCGAGGAGATTGAGCAGCTCGCCCTGGATGGAGAGATCGAGACCCGCCGTGGGTTCGTCCGCGACCAAGAGCTCCGGCGACGACGAGAGCGCTCGCGCCACGCCGACCCGGCGCGCCTCGCCACCGCTCAGCTCGTGCGGGTAGCGCTCGGCGAAGCGAGCGTCCAGGCCGACGAGATCGAGTAGGCGCATCGCCTCGCGTTCACGATCCGGAACCGGGATGCCGTGAATCAGCATCGGTTCCGTCACGAGACTTCCCACAGTGAAGCGCGGGCTCAGCGAACCAATCGGGTCCTGAAACATCATCGCGACTCTGCGCCGAACGGGCCTGAGTTCCCTCGGAGACCGGCCCACGACCTCCACGCCGCCGATACCGATCGAGCCGCGGTCGGGCTCTTGCAGGGCGAGCACGCTGCGCGCAATGGTGGTCTTTCCCGATCCGCTCTCTCCGACGATGGCGACCGTCTCGCCGTGCGCGACGCTGAACGAGGCTCCCTTCACAGCCTGCACGATGAAGTCGCTTTGCGCGCCCAGGGCGCCACGCAACCAGGACCTGCGGCGAAAGGTCACGTCGAGGCCTTCGACGACGAGCATCGGCGGGTCGTGGCGGAGGATGCGCTCGGGAGGGCCGAGCCAGGGAACATCGCCTACGTCCGGGTTGCCGCTGCGAGTGGGCAGGCGTCGGGTCTTCTGCCCCACCCGTGCCGGATCGCAGCGAACCAGCATGCGCGTATAGTCGCTGACGGGCTCGGTCAGGACGCGCTCCACTGGCCCCGATTCGCGGACTTCCCCCGACTCCATCACCACCACCTCGTCGCAGAGCTCCGGCAACAGTCCGAGATCGTGGGTCACGAACAGCATTGCGCAGCCCGCTTCGTCCTGGAGTTCACGCAGCAGGGCGATGATCTGCGCTTCGAGCGTCGCATCGAGTGCGGTGGTGGGCTCGTCGGCGATGAGCAGATCCGGCTGCATCATCATCGCCATCGCGATCGAGACCCGTTGGCGCTGGCCGCCGGATAGCTCGTGGGGATACGCACGCAGCCTCTGCTCCGGATTCGGGACACCGACCCGGTCGAGCATCTCGGCGGCACGGAGTCGCTTTCGCCGGGCTCCATCGCCGCGCCGGAACTGGATCTCCGTCATCTGCCGCCCAATCGTCAGGGTGGGCATCAGTGCCCGCAGCGGGTCCTGGGAGACGAAGGAGATCCGCGCTCCTCGTAGCGCCCGCATCTCGCGCTGCGAAAGCGAGAGGAGGTCGCGGCCGTCGAACAGAATCCGCCCCGCACTCACCCTTGCCGCCGGGGGAAGGAGGCGCAGGATGGCGGCACCGAGCGTCGACTTGCCGCTTCCGCTCTCCCCCACGATCCCCGTGACGCGTCCACGGCCCACGTCGAAGGTAACCGAGCGCAGCGCCGGTACCCCTGCGTAGGAGAGAGTGAGATCGGCGATCTCGACCAGCGCCCCGTCGGCCATCAGGTGGCCCTCACGCCAGGTGTTTGCATCATTGCTGCCACGCTCATCGACTTCCCTTCCCTCAAGTGAGGGTGCATCCGGGGGCAAGAACGCACCGCTCGTCCTGTCCGCTCCAGGAGCGAAGACGGGTGCCGCCATGCCGCGGACGATCACCGATGACGCTCATGGGCAAGTGACGCGTGCCGTCTAGAATCGCCGTCCGAGCTTGGGATCGAAAGTGTCGCGCAAGGCCTCGCCAAGAAAGGTGAATCCCAGGGTGGAGAGGACGAGCGGGATGCCGGCGGCGACCACGAGCCACGACGTGTGCTGCACGGAGCGGTAACCTTCGTCAAGGATGATTCCCCAGCTTGGGGTGGGCGGCTTCACGCCGACTCCGAGGAAGCTCAAGCCCGCTTCGGCCGCGATGACGATGGGAATGTCCATGCTCGCAAGAATCAGGAGCGGCCCGATGATGTTGGGGAGCATGTGCAGGAAGACGAGGCGCGCCGCGGAAGCGCCGGAGGACTGCGCCGAGAGGACGAACTCGGCCTTCTTGAGCGCCAGGGTCTGGGTCCTCACGATACGCCCGTAGAAGGGAAAGGTCGTAACCACCATGATCGCGATGACCGTGCCCAGCCCCGCTCCGAACAGGGGGCCGACCGCCAGCGCAAAGATGATGGTGGGGTAGCAGCGCATCGTGTCGAGAACGAGAACGATGGCGTTGTCCACCGCACGCGGCCCATAGGCGGCGACGAGTCCGATGACGAGCCCGATCGCGGCCGCCGACCCGGTGGACACCAAGGCGACTATCAGGGCAATTCGACCTCCGTAGAGGGTGCGGGAAAACACGTCTCGGCCGAGCTGATCCGTGCCGAGGAAGTGGTCGCCCGAGGGCAGCGCGAAGCGATTGGCAATGTCGATGGCGTTCGGATCATGGGGAGCGATGACGTGCGCGAACAGGGCCGAGGCGGCGAGTGCCGACACGATGACGAACCCGAAGAGACCCATCGGATCTCGCATGAGGCGGCGCCACGCCGCGTCGCGAGATGGAGCCGGCACGGTCGCGGTCTTGACCGTCGCGTTCACGACTCCTGCCCCTCGCGAATGCGGGGATCGATGAGCGCGTTCAGGATGTCGGACACCGTTGTCGCCACCACCAGGATCACGGTGCTCGCGAGGACCGAGCCCATGATGACCGGGTAGTTCCGCACCAGGAGCGCATCGTAGATGAGTTTCCCGATACCGGGCCGGGCGAAGACGATTTCCGCAAAAATTGCACTCCCCAGCATGTACCCGACCCCAATGCCGAGCACGGTGACGGTAGGCGAGACCGCGATGCGCAGCGCGTACCGATAGACGACCTTCCATTCGCCCAGCCCGAAGGCGCGTGCGTTGCGGATGTAGTCCTCATTGAGGATTTCGAGCATCGACGCCCTGACCAGTCGGGCGACGTAGCCTATCCAGTTGAGGGCTACCGCGAGCGTGGGGAGGATCAGGTGATTCAATTGATCGGCCATGTCTCCCCGCTCACCCGCCCCGACCGCCGGGAGCCACTTGAGCCATGCCGCAAAGAGCAGCAGTCCGTAGATGGCGATGATGACCGGCGGAATCGAGATGACGCTCACGGAGGCGACGCCCACCACCCGATCCGCGGCGCTGCCGCGATGGGTCGCGGCGAAGCACCCGAGCGGAATTCCGAAGGCGGCGGCCACGAACAGAGAAGCGATCAGCAGCGCGATGGTCTTCGGCAGACGTTCCAGCACCAGATCCGCCACCGGACGTCTCGATTTGATGTCGATCCCCAGCTCTCCCTCCAGAAGACTGCCGAGGAACTTGAGAATCTGCACCGGCAACGGTTGATCGAGACCCAAGCGCGCTTCAAGAGCCGCCTTCATCGCAGGCGATCCTCGAGGGCCGAGGAGTATGTCGATGGGGTTGCCAGGCGCCGCGTGGACCAGGCAGTACAGAGTGGTCACGGCGAGCAGGACGACCAGCAACCCGAGCAGGCTGCGTCGGAGCGCGAAGGCGAGCATCGGCTACATCATCCGGTATGCGAGGGCAGCGGATTGGCCGTCTCGCACGATCGCGGCGCGATCATGGGTTGCGTCCCGGCGGCAGATGCGTCTCAGACCTGCTCGCGGTAGGCCATGTCCCAGAAGCCGATGTCCAGGCGAAGAGTCTGCCGGTAGATGCGGACGAGCTCGCCGAAGCGGTGCAGGGTCAGGCGGCCCTCCGCAACTTGGTCGAGATGGTCGCGAACGGAGTCCGCGAGGGCCTGGAAGTCAGGGTCGCCGTACTGCTCGATCCACGAGCGATAAGGGTTTCCTTCAATTCTCGTGCGCTCATGCCCAAGGAGATGGGCACCGACCTCCGCGTAACCGACGACGCAGATTGACAGCGCAACGTGAAGATCCAGCAGATCGCCGCTTGCCCCGATGTCGAGAAGATACCGGGTGTAGGCAACGTTCGCAGAGGACTCCGGCAGTGCCTCGATCTCGTCTGCAGACAACCCCCAGTCGGTCAGGAGTCGCCGATGCAGTGCAAGCTCGCCATCGAGTATCGTGACGGCCCGCGAAAGGGAGCGGTGCAGTTCGTCTGCGGTCCTTGACTTGGATGCGGCGAGGGCATAGGCACGGCAGAAGTGGAGGCAATAGAGATAGTCCTGCTCGATGAAGTGCCGGTATGTCGACGAGGGAAGTGTGCCGTTCGCAATGTGCCTGACGAAGTCGTTGGCAAGGTAACGCTTCCAGTCCTCTTCGCATGCCGCCTTCAGGCGTGACCATAGACTCCCCGGCGACTGCCATGCAGCGACGACCTCAGTACAGACTCTCGACGGTACCGCACTGTGGTTCATTTCGCGGCAGGTCTCCGAACTCGACGAACATTCGGCTCAATCGCAGTAGACCACTGAAATCACCGTCCTGTCGAGAAGGTGTGCGGCGGGAACAGTCGGCGGACCGAATCGGTGAGCGGCTCCTCCAGATGCACGAGGCAAGGAGCGTTGTCGAGTGATACCCTCATGGGGCACGAGTTCGGAATGTTTCCGCGATCAGAACCCCCTCGCTTCATGAGCACGATGGATTCTCGGCTCACTGGTACGCGCCCAGGTCTTCACCACGGAGTGCTGATCCGCACTGGTATTGGCTGACCGGCAGGCACGGCCGGCGTTGCATGCGATCGGGAGATCGCGGATAACTTGCCGGCACTGCGGCGTCACCGGCACTCGGTGCGCCGGGGGACGCGAGGCCGGCACGGGGAATCGGATCGGACAGGAGGCGCGATGGCACAGGGAGGTCGCAGGGGAGGTGGGCGGCGTCGGGGGGGCTCCGGTGCTGAGGATCGCGACCTGCTGGTGGGCCGGCCGGAACGGGCGGCGGACACCGGAGAGGGGGCACGTTCCGGGCGCGGGCCATCGGTCACGGCAGGGGCGGAGGCCGGCACCGCGCAGAATGCCACGCTGGCCGACATCCTCGACCGGCTGCGGGAGATGAAGGCGCGCCTCGACGTGCTCCAGGCGCTGCCGAAGGCGAGCGACGAGGCGACGGTCGCGCTCAAGCGCGCGCAGGCGCAGCTCGACAAGGCGGTGCAGGAGACGCGCGGACAGCTCACCGCGGCCGCGGTGCCCGATGCGAAGCGCGCTCAGGAGGTGGCGACCGCGGCGAAGCTGCTGGTCGATGGCGCTGCCGCGCTCAAGGACCAGGCGGGAGCGGTTGAGCGGCGGCTGGAGGCGTCGCGCGAGCACGAGACGAACGTGAAGCAGGTGGTGGACGCGCTGGAGGAGAGGTCCGGGCGGCTCGACTCGGGGGTGGACGCTCTCGAGAGAGAGCTCAAGCGCCGGACGATGAGGCACCGGCGGCGCGCGGCGCTCGCGGGCGGCATGCTCGTGGCCACCGCCGCCGCCGCCTTCGTGGGCGGGGCGGTGGTGCAGCGCGAGACGGGGTTTGCGGCGCTCGGCGATCCGCGCCATGCGTGGAACGCGCATGTCGTGACCCACTACGCCCCCCACCTTGCGGCGTGCGCGTCGAAGGCGCGAGTGGACGACATGATCGTGCGTTGCGTGGTGATGTTCGAGCCGAGCCTTGCGGTGACCGCACCGGTCTACCCCGGGCGGCAACTGAAGCGCGTGGCGTCGGGGGAGGAGGACGACGAGTACCTCCCCGCGACGGAGGAGTAGGAGGCATGGTCGCCACCGTCACCCGCTTGAGCGCGGCGGCCTCGACGGTGCACTACTTCGAGGCGGACGGGTACTACGCGCGAGGCGACCCGGAGCACCGCAGGGCGAGTGCCTGGCACGGCCAGGGCGTGAAGGCGCTCGGGCTTCACGGACCGGTCAAGCCCCAACGCTTCGAGGCGCTGCTTGCAGGCTACGTGCCGGGCACCGGCATTCGCTTGGGGCGACTGCGCGACGGCGAGCACCAGCACCGCCCCGGCGTGGACGTGACCTTCAGCGCGCCGAAGTCCATATCGCTCGAGGCGCTCGTCTACGCGGCGCCCCGCACCGGGGCACGGGTGGTGCGCGCGCACGACGAAGCGGTGCGCGCCGCGCTCGACTTCATCGAGCGCGAGCTGCTCCAGACCCGGGACTACGACCGGGCCACCGGGCGAAGACCGCGGGTGAAGGCCCACGGCCTGGTGGCGGCCACGTTCCGACACGTGGCGAGCCGCAACCTCGACCCGCAACTGCACACTCACGCCGTCATCGCCAACGTGACGCGCAACCGCGAGGGAGCGTGGCGAAGTGCCGAGTTCACCGCGATCGAGCGCTCGAAGCACCTCATCGGCGCGGTCTACCGCCACGAGTTGCGGGCGCGGCTGGAGGCCATCGGCTACGCTACCGTGCCTTCGCTCATCGGGCGGGTGCCCGGATTCGAGATCGCGGGCTACGCGCGAGCGTTGCTCGACGCCTTCTCGACACGCCGCCGGGACCTGCTTGCGTACCTGCGTGACCGGGGGTGGGCGTACACCCCGGCCCGCGCGCAACAGGCCGCGCTCTTCACCCGCCGGCGCAAGGCGGAGCCCGATCGCCGGGTGCTCGCCGCCGCGTGGCGGGCAAGGGCGCGCGAGCTCGGGCCTGCGCGCAGCCGCGATGCGGCGCGCGGGCGAAACGGCGCCTCCCGGCGTTCCCCTCCCCTGAACCCGCCCTCGGTGCTCTCGGTGGCGCAGCGCGCAGTGGAGCATCTCGAGGAGCGGCGCACCGTGCTCCCGGCGAACGACATCCGGGCCTTCGCGCTCGCGCAAGCCCAGGGCCGGTATTCGCTGCACGAGATAGACCACGCGTTGTTTCGATTGCACCGTGACGGACACCTCATCGAGGCGACCGCGCGCCGGGCCGACCGCGCCTTCGTGACCGATCGGGCACGCGCGGCGGAGCGCGAGCTCCTCGTCCGCCTGCGCTCAGGACTCGATGCGGGCGAGGCGCTGGTGTCCCAGGCGCGGGTCAAGGCGGCGCTCGTCGGCGCCGGGCTCAACGCGGGCCAGAGCGAGGCGGTGCGCACCATTGCGCTCTCGACCCACCGCACGGTCGGAGTGCAGGGCCACGCCGGCTCGGGCAAGACCACGATGCTGCGCACGGTGGCCGCCCTCGCCGGCGAGCGCACAGTCGTGGGGCTCGCTCCGTCGGCCGCCGCCGCGCGGGTGCTCGCCACCGAGGCCGGATTCCCGGCCCGCACCCTCCAGGGCTTCCTCGCACGCTACCGCGACGTGGGCGACGGCATCGCGGCGCCGGAGGCGATGGCCGAGGCCCGCCGCTACCTCGAGAGCGCCCTCCTCATACTCGACGAGGCCTCCATGGTGGGCACGACACAGATGCGCGAGCTGATGCGGATTGCCGAACAGGCCAGAGTCGCCCGCCTCGCTCTCGTCGGCGACCGGCGCCAGCTGCGCGCGGTGGAAGCCGGAGCGCCCTTCACGCTGCTCCAGGACGCAGGGATGCCCACCGCGCGCATGGACACGATACTGCGCCAGCGCGATGGGAGCCTCAAGGCGGCGGTGCACCACCTGCTCGCCGGTCAACCGCGGCTCGCGGTGGAGGAGCTCGGCAACGGTGTGCTCGAGACCGAGAGCGATGCGCTCGGCGAGACCGCTGCGGCGCTGTGGCTCGATCTCGACTCGGACCTGCGCGAGGGCACCGCCCTGCTCGCGCCCACGCATGCGCTGCGCGCCGACATCAACGAGGCGGTCCGCTTCGGTCTCGCCCGCGAGGGCGTGCTCCACGGCCCGGAGCTCGAGCTCGAGCGCTACGTAAATCTGCGGCTGACCCGCGCGCAGAAGGGAGAATCCGCCCACTACCGCCCCGGCGACGTGGCGGTGTTCCACCACGACGTCTACGGTGTGCGCGCAAGATCCGGAGACGCCTGCCGCGTGCTCGAAGTCGAAGAGGACGCCGTGCGCCTCGCCCACCCCGACGGCCGGGAGCGGCGTATTCAGCCCTCGGGCTACATCCGTTACCGCCTCGAGCTCTACGAGACCGAGCCAATGGTGATCCGCGCTGGCGACCGGGTACGCTGGACGCGAAACGACCCCTCGCGTGGGCTCCTCAACGGCGAGCGCGCAGAGGTGCTCACAATTGGCCCGGTCAACGTGAGGATGCGTCTTCAGGACGGACAGGTGGTCACGCTGCCCAGAGACGATCCCCAGCTCCATCATCTCGACTACGCTTACTCCTCCACCGTGCACGGTGCGCAGGGCATGACCTGCGAACGCGTCGTCGGGGTGCTCGATACCTACCACGGCGCAGTCGCCGACCAGGCCGCCTTCTACGTCGAGCTCACCCGCGCGCGAGACCGCGTGGTGCTGCTGACCGACGACCGCGAAGCGCTGATTGAGTCGCTCGAGACCGCGCGAGGTGAGGGGCTCTCCGCGCTGAAGGCTATCGGCGAGCAGTACGCGATCGCGCCGGAGGTGCAGGCGAAGGCTACGATTCCCGAGAAGGCGCCGGTGCTCGACGAGGCCACCCGCGCTCACACTGCGGTGGCCGACCTCGTCATCGACCACGTCCTCTCCGCCGCGCAAGCCTCGCTCGAGGCGCACGCAACGCGCGGGCCCGCACCCCCCGTGTGGGACGAAGGCTTCCGGGCACACGAGCAAGCGCGCGACGCATGGCGCAGGCGCGCCCGGCGCGTGGTCGCCGACTGCCGCCGGGTGCTCGCCAGCCCCCGCCTCTACGCCTCACGCCTCGCCGAGCAGCCCGGCGCCGAGGCGCGCATCAAGCGCAGCTTTCGCGCGCTCAGCGCCGCGCTCGCTGCCGAGGCGCCCGAGGAGACCGGGCGCTCGAAGACCCAGACCCTTGAACGCCGGCGCACCCGCAGCCGCGGTCTGTCGATGTGAGACGCAAGCCGCATCCCCCGGGCCTCACCGCGCCGGGTCCCGGCCCTCCCGCATGCGCTCGAGGGTCGCCGCCGCGGCATGCTCGCCGAAGAGCCCGGTCAGCACCGCGCGGAGCTCGGCCTCGCGGCCCTCACGCGCCATGTCGCGCATCGCGAGCTCCACCAGCAGGGCGAG
>JAJEAD010000094.1 GCA_022824305.1 Gammaproteobacteria bacterium
CGCGGCGGCGGCGGAGCGCGTGCGCGGCGTCGCGCCGGCGCCGGTGGTCCGGCTACCCGCGAGCGACGGCAGCCGCTGGCGCGCGCGCGGAATCCCCGCGATCTGCTACGGACCTCAGCCCGAGCTCGCTTCGAGCGTCGACGACTACGCCGTCGAGCAGGACGTGGTCGACTGTGCCAAGGTGTACGCGACGGCGGCAGTCGCCTACGTGAACGCCGCGGACTGAAATGCGGCGTCGTGTGCGTTCGCCCACAGGATCGATGGGCGGTGCTGCGCCTACACTTCGCGGGCGAGGCGCTCGGCGAGCCCGGTGTAGGTTGCCGGGGTGAGGGCGCGCAGGCGCTCGCGGGCCGCCTCGGGAATCGGGAGCTCGGCGATGAGGGCGTGGAGGTCCTGACGGTCCACCGCGCGGCCCCGGGTGAGCCGTTTCAGTCGTTCGTACGCGTCTTCCACGCCATAGCGGCGTAGCACGGTCTGGACGGGCTCGGCGAGCACCTCCCACGCGTCCTCCAGATCGCGATCGATCGCTGCATCGTCGACTTCGATCTTCGCCGCGCCGCGCAGGCAGGACTTCCAGGCGAGCAGCGAGTGGGCGAGCGCCACCCCGACATTGCGGAGCACCGTGGAGTCGCTCAGGTCCCGCTGGAGGCGCGAGACGGGGAGCTTGGCGGCGAGATGGGAGAGCAGGGCGTTGGCGATTCCGAGATTCCCTTCCGCGTTCTCGAAGTCGATGGGATTGACCTTGTGGGGCATGGTCGAGGATCCGACTTCCCCCTCCGCCGCGCGCTGGCGAAAGTAGCCGAGCGATATGTAGGCCCAGAGGTCGCGGCACAGGTCGACCTGCACCGCGTTGAAGCGCATCAGCGCATGAAAGAGCTCCGCCATCCAGTCGTGGGCCTCGATCTGCGTCGTGCAGGGGTTGAACTCGAGGCCCAGATCCTCGACGAAATTCCGCGTCACCCGGGGCCAGTCGAGGTCGGGGCAGGCCGAGACGTGCGCGTTGTAGTTCCCGACTGCGCCGTTCATCTTTCCCCGGACCGCGACATCGGCCAGCGCGTCGCGGGCGCGCTCGAGCCGGGCGACGAATACCGCCATCTCCTTTCCGAGCGTCGTGGGGCTCGCCGCCTGTCCATGGGTTCTCGCCAGCATCGGGCGCCCCGCCTGCCGGTGGGCCAGGGTGCGGAAGGTCTCGATCAGCTCCTTCGCGGCCGGGAGCAGTGCCGTGCTTCTTGCCTCCTCGAGCATCAGGGCGTAGGCGAGATTGCTGATGTCCTCCGAGGTGCAGGCGAAGTGGACGAGCGCGCGGTGGGCGCGGAGCGCTGCGACTTGTCCGAGCTGTTCGCGCAGGTAGTACTCGACCGCCTTGACGTCGTGGTTGGTCTCGCTCTCTATCGCCTTGACGCGGGCGGCCTGCGTCTCGTCGAAGTCCTCGACGATGGAGTCCAGCGCACGCAGGGCGCTCTCCTCGAGCGCATTTCCTCCGGTGAGCTCCTCGTGCCCCGCCAGCGTCCTGAACCAGGCGACTTCCACCCGCAAGCGCCCGCGGATCAGCCCGAACTCGCTGAACACGGGGCGCAGCTCCCGCACCCGGTCGCGGTAGCGCCCGTCCATCGGCGAGATTGCGCTGAGCGCGCCCCTTTCCATCGGGTTCTGGCCCCCGACGAGCATCGGGGGCCCGGGTCATCAGGCCTTGAGACCGGTGGCCGCCTCGAATGCCGCCTTCTGCTCGGGGGTGGCCTCCCCCTGGTAGCGCTCCCGCCACTCGGAGAAGGGCATGCCGTAGACGATCTCCCGCGCGTCGTCGTAGGAGAGGTCGTGGCCGTGTCCCTCCGCCGCCGCCCGGTACCACTTGGAGAGGCAGTTTCGACAGAAGCCGGCGAGGTTCATGAGGTCGATGTTCTGGACGTCGGTGCGCTCGCGCAGGTGATCGACCAGGGTACGGAAGGCGGCGGCCTCGCACTCGATGCGGGTTCGCTCATCCATCGTGCACTACCTCTCGAGGTGGGCGGATTGCGGGAATTATGCCTCAGGCGGCAAGCTCTCGAAGGACGTAATGCAGGATGCCGCCATGGGCGTAGTAGTCCCACTCCTTCGGGGTGTCGATGCGCACGCGGGCGGCGAAGGTGCGGGGCGGGGCGCCGGGCGGGCGGACGCACACCTCGACTTCTTCCGCGCCGGGGTGGAGACCGCCGATGTCGTAGATCTCGCTCCCCGTCAGCCCGAGGGACTCCGCGTTCTCTCCTTCCGGGAACTGCAGCGGAAGCACTCCCATGCCGACGAGATTGGAGCGGTGGATGCGCTCGAAGCTCGTAACCAGCACCGCGCGCACCCCGAGGAGGCGTACCCCCTTGGCCGCCCAGTCCCTCGACGAGCCGCTGCCGTACTCCCGGCCCCCGATGACGAGCAGGGGGACCCCCTCGTGGCCGTAGCGGACCGCCGCGTCGTAGATGGACATCCGCTCGCCGCTCGGCTGGTGGCAGGTCCAGCCCCCCTCGCTTCCCGGGGCGAGGCGATTGCGCAGGCGCACGTTGGCGAAGGTGCCGCGCATCATCACTTCGTGGTTGCCGCGCCGGGAGCCGTAGGAGTTGAAGTCCCGCACCGCGACACCGTGCGCCAGCAGGTACTCGCCGGCCGGGGTGTCGGGCCCGATCGCGCCCGCGGGCGAGATATGGTCGGTGGTGATGCTGTCGCCGAGCAGCGCGAGCACCCGCGCGCCGGCGATGTCCCGCGCCCTTGCGGGCTCGCGGCTCATGCCCTCGAAGTAGGGCGGGTGTCTCACGTAGGTCGACGCCCCGTCCCAGGCGAAGTGATCCGCTTCCGCCACGTCCAGATCCCGCCAGCGCGCATCGCCTTCGAAGAGGTCGCCGTAGCTCGCGCGGAACATCTGCGAATCCACGGTGGAGCGCACCGTGGCGTGGACCTCCTCGCTGCCCGGCCAGATGTCCTTGAGGTACACGGGCTCCCCATCCGAGCCGGTTCCGAGCGCTTCCCGGTAGAGGTCGACGTCCACTCTTCCCGCGAGCGCGTAGGCCACCACGAGAGGAGGTGAGGCCAGGAAGTTCATGCGCACGTCCGCGTGCACCCGGCCTTCGAAGTTGCGATTTCCCGAGAGCACCGAGCACGCGATGAGATCGCCCTCCTGGAGTGCGGCTCCGACCTCCGCCGGCAGCGGACCCGAGTTCCCGATGCAGGTGGTGCACCCGTAACCGACGAGGTGGAAGCCGAGGGATTCGAGGTCTTCCATCAGGCCGGCCTTGCGCAGGTACTCGCTCACGACCTTGGAGCCCGGCGCGAGGCTCGTCTTCACCCAGGAGGGGACGCGCAGGCCCCGCGCCCGGGCGTTGCGGGCGAGGAGGCCGGCGCCGACCATCACCGCGGGGTTCGAGGTGTTGGTGCACGAGGTGATCGCCGCGATCACCACCGCCCCGTCGACAAGGGCGTGGCGCGTGCCGTTGCGCTCCACCATGGCTTCTCCGCTCGCCTCGGGGTTGCGCTCGGCGCGCTCGTCCCGGTAGCGGCGGAGCTCGGCGTCCACCGCGCGCTTCGCCTCGCTGAGCGCGATGCGGTCCTGGGGACGCCGCGGGCCGGCAATGCAGGGCACCACGTCGCCCATGTCGAGGTGGAGCAGGTCGCTGTACTGCGGGGTCGGGGAGTCCCCGTCCATGAACAGGCCCTGCTCGCGGGCGTAGGCTTCCACCAGGGCCCGCTGCGCGGGCGGGCGGCCGCTCTGCTCCAGGTAGCGCAGGCACTCGGCATCGACGGGAAAGATCCCGCAGGTCGCACCGTACTCCGGCGCCATGTTGGCGATGGTGGCGCGGTCGGCGAGCGGGAGGTGGGCGAGTCCTTCGCCGAAGAACTCGACGAACTTCCCCACCACGCCCTTCGCCCGCAGCATCTGCACCACGGTCAGCACGAGGTCGGTGGCGGTGGCGCCCTCGGGAAGACGGCCGCCGAGACGGAAGCCGACGACCTGGGGGATCAGCATGGTGATCGCCTGGCCGAGCATGGCCGCCTCCGCTTCGATGCCGCCGACTCCCCAGCCGAGCACGCCGAGCCCGTTGATCATTGTCGTGTGCGAGTCGGTGCCGACCACGGTGTCGGGGAACGCGCACCACTGCCCGTCGCGTTCGTTCTCGAACACCACGCGGGCGAGATACTCGAGGTTCACCTGGTGGACGATGCCGGTCTCCGGCGGCACCACCTGGAAGTTGCGGAAGGCCTGCTGGCCCCAGCGCAGGAAGGCGTAGCGTTCGCGGTTTCGCTCGAACTCGATCTCCGCGTTTGCCGCGAGGGCGCCGGGGCGGCCGAAGGCATCGACCTGCACCGAGTGGTCGATGACCAGCTCCGCCGGCGAGAGCGGGTTGATCCGGCCGGGGTCGCCGCCCAGCGCGCGCATCGCGTCGCGCATCGCGGCGAGGTCGACCAGCGCGGGGACGCCGGTGAAGTCCTGGAGGATCACGCGCGAAGGGGTGAACGCGATCTCCCTCGAGGGTTTCGCAGCGGCTTCCCACCCCGCGAGCGCCTTGATGTCCTCGCGGGTGACGCCGACCCCGTCGTCGTGGCGCAGGAGGTTCTCGAGCAGAATCTTCAGCGAGTAGGGGAGACGGGAGACTTCGTGCTCGGCCTCGAGCGCACGCAGGGAGAAGATCTCGTAGTGGCGCTCGCCGGCCGGCAGGGTGGTACGGGCGTTGAAAGAGTCGTGCATGTATTTCCTCAGGAAACTGTTATATCCCTATGAAAAAAAAGAATGTCTTATGGAAGACGTGTGCGGTCACATGTGGATGGCGCGACCGTCCACCGCGAGCGCGGCTTCGTGCAGGCTCTCCGAGAGGGTGGGGTGGGCATGGATGATGCGGGCGAGGTCTTCGGTGCTGGCATGGAAGGCCATGGCGGTCACCGCTTCGGCGATCAGCTCCGAAGCCTGCGCTCCGAAAATGTGCACGCCGAGCAGGCGATCGCTCGCCGCGTCGCCCAGGAGCTTCACCATGCCTTCGGTATCACCGGCGCCCCGGGCGCGCCCGAGCGCCATGTAGGGGAAGGTGCCGACGCGAAACGCGGTCCCCTGTGCTTCGAGCTCTCCTTGCGTCTTGCCCACCCAGGCCACCTCGGGGTGAGTGTAGACGACGAAGGGAACCAGGGAATGGTCGATATGGGCGGCCTGGCCGGCGATGTGCTCGGCGACCGCGACGCCTTCCTCGGAGGCCTTGTGCGCGAGCATCGGACCCGCTACCGCATCGCCGATGGCGTAGATGCCGTCCACGGACGTGCGGCACAGGGCATCCACCTCGATCCGGCCGGCCGAGTCGAGCCGGAGCCCGACCGCTTCGGGACGGAGCCCGTCGCTCACCGCGCGCCGTCCCACCGCGACCACCAGCCGGTCGAAGTGGAAGGTCCGGTCCTCGCCGCCCTCGGTGCAGGTCACTTCGACTCCGTCGGCGCCGACCCTGGAGCCGGTGACGCGGGCGCCGAGGCGGATGTCGAGGCCCTGGGCGGAGAAGGAGGCGAGCGCGGCGTCCGCGATCTCCCGGTCCGCCGCGACGAGAAAGTCGTCGAGCGCCTCGAGCAGCGTCACTTCCGCCCCGAGGCGCGACCACACGCTGCCGAGCTCCAGTCCGATCACCCCCGCTCCTATGATGCCGAGGCGCCGGGGCACCTCCGTGAACGCCAGCGCTCCCTCGTTGTCGACGATGCGCTCGCCGTCCGTTCTCGCGACCGGAATCTCGATGGGCGCCGAGCCGGTTGCGACGATGATGTGGCGCGCCGACAGCGTCTCGCTCTCCCCGTCTCCCGGCGCGGCCACTTCGACCTGGCGATCGGGACACAGGCGCCCTTCCCCCTGGAACCACTGGATGCGGTTCTTGCGGAAGAGGCCCGCGATGCCCCGGGTGAGCGTCCTCACCACCTTGTCCTTTCTCGCCTGCATCGCGGCGACGTCGATGCTCGCGTCCTTCACGCTGATTCCGTGGGCGGGAAGCAGGTGCCGGAGGTTGTGGTAGTGATGGGAGGAGTCGAGAAGGGCCTTGGAAGGGATGCAGCCGACGTTGAGGCAGGTGCCGCCCAGCACCGGCTTGCCCCCGGGGTCTCGCCACCGTTCCACGCACGCGGTGCGAAGCCCGAGCTGGGCGCAGCGTATTGCCGCGACGTAGCCCGCCGGACCGGCCCCGATAACCACGACATCGAATGCTTTCATGGGTCGCTCCATGGCCTGAGCGGAGGGTCGCGCGGCGCCGCCGGGGTCGCCCCCGCGGCGCCTCCACCAGAACCTGTCCCGGGCGGGCGGCGGGGGCCCGCCGTCAAACGTCGAGCAGCAGGCGGGCGGGATCCTCGATCGCCTCCTTGATGGTGACGAGGAAGAGTACCGCTTCGCGTCCGTCGATGATGCGGTGGTCGTAGGAGAGCGCGAGATACATCATGGGGCGCACCGCCACTTCGCCGCCGACCACTACCGCGCGATCTTCCGTCTTGTGCATGCCGAGGATCGCGCTCTGCGGAGGGTTGAGGATCGGAGTGGAGAGCAGGGAGCCGAACACGCCGCCGTTGGAGATGGTGAAGGTGCCCCCGCTCATCTCTTCGAAGCTGAGGGTGCCGTCGCGCGCCTTTGCGCCGAACTCGCCGATCTTCGTCTCGATCTGCGCGAAGGACATGTCCTCGACGTTGCGCAGGATGGGCACCACCAGGCCCCGCGGCGAGCCAACCGCGACCCCGATGTCGCAGTAGTCGTGGTAGACGATGTCCTGCTCCTCGATCCGGGCGTTCACGGCGGGAAAGCGCCGCAGCGCCTGCACCGAGGCCCGGGCGAAGAAGGACATGAAGCCGAGGCGCACCCCGTGGGCCTCCTCGAAAGCCTCCCGGTAGCGCCTGCGCAGCGCCATCACCGGCCCCATGTCCACTTCGTTGAAGGTCGTGAGGATGGCGGCGGTGTTCTGCGCGTCCTTGAGGCGTTCCGCAATCCGCGCCCGCAACCGGCTCATCCTCTCCCGGCGCCCGCCGCGCGCCGAAGCGCGCGCGCCCTCGGCCGCCGGCGCTTCCCGCACCGGGGCCGACGGCGCCGCTTCCGCGGACCCTTCCGGCCCCGGGGCGCTCGCCGCTCCCGCGGCGACGTGCGCAAGCACGTCTTCCTTGGTGATGCGGCCCTCCCTTCCGCTCCCGGTGACCCGGGAGAGGTCTACCCGGTGCTCCTCGGCCGCCTTGCGGGCGGCCGGACTCGGTCGCGGCGCTCCCTCCGACGGCGAGGGAGCGTCCGGAGCTTCCGCGCGTGCGCCGCCCGACGCTTCCGTGCCTGCGGCCGCGTTCCCTTCGGAAGCGCTTCCGAGCGCATCGCCAGAGACCTCCGCCGCCGTCGCCACGGTGTCGATGCGGGCGAGCAGCTCCTCGCTGTGCACGGTGTCGCCGGGCCGGCGGATGATTTCCTTGAGCACGCCGGCCCGGGGGGCGGGGACTTCCAGCACCACCTTGTCGGTTTCGATCTCGATGAGAATCTCGTTCCACGCGACCGCTTCTCCCTCGCGCTTCTTCCAATCGAGCAGCGTGGCATCGGGAACGGATTCCGCCAGCACCGGGACCTTTACTTCGACCAGCACTTCGAGCTCTCCCCGGCCGGGCCCTCAGGCGCTCATCCGCCGGCCTTCGCTCGCGGCGTCGAGAGCCAGCGCGGTGCGCACGAGATCGCGCTGCTCGGCCAGGTGCACGTTCAGGTATCCGGCGGCGGGGGAGGCCGAGTAGTCGCGCCCCGCGTAGCTCAGGCGGTGATGCTTCCCGACGAGCCCGGCGAGATGCCGGCGGGACAGCATGAAGAACCAGATGCCCTGGTTCCGCGGCTCTTCCTGCGTCCAGCAGATGTCTTTCGCCTTCGGATAGCGCGCGATGACCGTCCGAATCTCTTCCTCGGGGAAGGGGTAGAGCTGCTCGACGCGAACGATGGCGATGTGGTCGAGGCGCTTCTCGCGGCGCTCCTGGACGAGATCGTAGTAGACCTTTCCGGAACACAGCACCAGGCGGGTGACCCGCTCGGGGTCGACGGGATCGACCTCGTCGATGAGAAGCTCGAAACGCCCGTCGCTGAGCTCGCCCCGGGTCGAGGTCGCGAGCCGGTGGCGCAGGAGGCTCTTCGGCGTCATCACGATCAGCGGCCGCCGGTAGGGCCGCAGCATCTGGCGCCGGAGGAGGTGAAACATCTGGGCGGGGGTGCTCGGGACGCACACCTGCATGTTGTCCTCGGCGCAGAGCTGCAGGAAGCGCTCCAGGCGCGCGGAGGAGTGCTCGGGCCCCTGTCCGTCGTAGCCGTGCGGCAGGAACATCACGAGCCCGCAGAAGCGGCCCCACTTGGACTCGCAGGAGCTCAGGAACTGGTCGACCACGACCTGGGCGCCATTGGCGAAGTCTCCGAACTGCGCCTCCCAGATCGTCAGCGCTTCCGGCTCGGCGGTCGCGAAGCCGTACTCGAAGGCGAGCACCGCTTCCTCGGAGAGCAGGGAGTTGATGATCCGGAAGCTCGGCTGTCCGTCGAAGAGACACTCCAGGGGCGTGTGGGTGCCGCGACGCTTCTGGTTGTGCAGCACCGCGTGGCGGTGGAAGAAGGTGCCGCGCTGGCTGTCCTGCCCCGAGATGCGCACCGAGTAGCCGTCGCCGAGCAGGCTCGCGTATGCGAGGTTCTCGGCGAAGCCCCAGTCCATGGGCCGCTCGCCCCGGGCCATCTCGAGGCGGGCGTCGAGGATGCGCCGCACGCTGCGATGCAGCTCGAATTCCTCCGGGTAGCGGCACATCGCGGCCCCCAGCGACTCGATCTTCCCGAGCGGGAGGGTGGTGTCGGCCGGATCGCGCCAGTGGGTGCCGAAGTAGGGGGTCCAGTCGGCGATGAACTCCTCGGGAAGGCCGTCGACGAGCGGGCGGGACATGACGTGATTCTGCTCGAGCGCCTCGTGGTAGGCCTGGGAGAGCTCCTCCTCCTCACCTTCCCTCAGCACGCCTTCCTCGAAGAGCTGATCCGCATAGGTGCGTCGGGGGCCCGTCAGCATGCGCACCTTCTTGTACATCACGGGCTGGGTGGCGAGCGGCTCGTCCGCCTCGTTGTGGCCCCAGCGGCGGTAGCACACGAGGTCGAGCACGACGTCCTTCTTGAAGCGCATGCGAAAGTCGAACGCGAGCTGCGCTACGAAGACCGCCGCCTCCGCGTCGAGTCCGTTGACGTGGAATATGGGCGCCTGCACCAGCTTGGCGACGTCGGTGCAGTAGAGGGTGGAACGGGTGTCCCGGGGATCGCTGGTGGTGAATCCGATCTGGTTGTTGACGATGACGTGCACGGTGCCCCCGGTGCCGTAGCCGCGGGTCTCGGAGAGGTTCAGCGTCTCCGTCACCACTCCCTGTCCGGCGAACGCGGCGTCGCCGTGCACCAGAATCGGCAGCACCTGGTTCTGGTCGTCGTCGCCGCGGCGTTCCTGCCGTGCCCGGACCGAGCCCTCCACCACCGGGTTGATGATCTCGAGGTGGGAAGGATTGAAGGCGAGCACGAGGTGGAGAGGGCCGCCGGGGGTCTGAACGTCCGACGAGAATCCGAGATGGTACTTGACGTCCCCGGAGCCCGAACCGACTTCCACCTTCCCTTCGAACTCCCCGAACAGGGTCTTGGGATGCTTGCCGAGGATGTTGACGAGCACGTTGAGGCGCCCGCGATGCGCCATGCCGATGATCGCCTCGCGCACCCCTCCGGCACCGGCGCGCTGCAGGATTTCGTCGAGCATCGGGATCAGGTTCTCGCCGCCTTCGAGCGAGAAGCGCTTCTGGCCCACGTACTTGCGGTGCAGGTACTCCTCGAGCTTCCGGGCCGCGGTCAGCCAGTGGAGGATGTCGCGCTTCTTGGCGTGGTCGAAGCTCGGCCGCCCCCGGGCGCGCTCGAGGCGTTCCTGCACCCACCGCTTCTGCTCGGTGGAGGAGACGTGGGTGAGCTCGGTGCCGATGCTGCGGCAGTAGGTGTCGCGCAGGAGCGTGTGAATCTCGCCCAGGGTGGCCTCGGATGACATGAACACCGAGCCGGTGTTGAAGACCCGGTGCATGTCCGCTTCGCCGAAGCCGTAGAACTCCGGGTGCGTATCCGGCAGGGAAGGGCGTTCGTAGAGCTCTTCGTAGAGTCCGAGGGGATCGAGATCGGCCTCCCCGTGTCCGCGATAGCGCAGGGCGCTGATGAGCTGCAGTACCCTGGTCTGGCTTGCCGCGTGCTCGGAAAGACTCCGGGACCGGGCCGGAGTCGCGGAAGCGTTCGGCTCTCCCGCCCCTTCGAGCCCCTCGAAGCAGGCGTGCCAGCTCGGGTCCACGCTCGTCGGCTCGCGGAGCCAGGACTGGTAGAGGTGCTCGAGGAAGGCCGCGTTCGCGCCGTGCAGGAAGCAGGGATCCGGCATCGGAGTTACTTGTTCAAAGGAGGCCAGTCGATTGTGGGGAGGTCGACAAAGTGCGTGTCGCGCGCGCGAACGAGCTGAGGTCGTTTTCCTTTCGCCCCGGGTTCCCGGCGGGTGTTTCCCTTAATGTTCACTATTGTAGCCGACAAGCGATTGAATCGGATACCAATTGCCTCGCGGTGGAGGCGGTCGGGGGTGGACGGAAAGGCGTGCCCCAATCGGGAATTCCCATTTTGGCGTATCCTGATCGGCGGCGGCCGGGCTTCCTCTCGCAATGCGCGACGGCCCGCGCCGGGAGCCGTTGCGCCGGATGCGAGCTCGAGGAGAGGCCATGTCCGAGAAACGTGTCGTCACCATCACGGATCCCATATCCGGGAAGTCGGCCGACTGCCCGTTGCTGGAGGGAACCCACGGACGACCGGTCATCGACATCCGGCAGATTGCGAGGGAGCTCGGCTACTTCACCCACGATCCCGGCTATGCCACTACCTCGGCCTGCCGGAGCGCCATCACCTACATCGACGGCGAGAAGGGAGAGCTGCTCTATCGGGGCTACCCCATCGAGCAGCTCGCCGAGAGGAGCAACTACCTCGAGGTCTGCTATCTGCTGCTCTACGGCGACCTGCCGGACCACGCGCAATGGGAGGAGTTCAACGCATCCATCCGGCGCCACACCATGGTGCACGAGGGAATCCGGCGCTTCCTGTTCGGATACCGATACGACGCCCACCCCATGGGCATGCTGGTCGGTATCGTGGGTGCGTTGTCCACCTACTACCACGATTCGCTCGACGTGCGCATTCCGGAGCACCGCAACCTCTCCGCAATCCGCCTGATTGCGAAGCTGCCGTCCATTGCCGCCGACTGCTACAAGCACAGCATCGGTCAGCCCTACATGTATCCCATCAACTCCCTGGGGTACGTGGAAAACTTCCTCCAGATGATGTTCGCGGTGCGTGCCGAACCCTACGTGCCCAATCCGGTGGCGGTCCGGGCGCTCGAGCTGATGCTCATCCTGCATGCGGACCACGAACAGAACGCGAGCACCTCCACCGTGCGGCTCGCAGGGAGCTCCGGGGCCAATCCCTTCGCCTGCATCGCCGCCGGTATCGCGACCCTGTGGGGACCCGCCCACGGGGGTGCGAACGAGGCGGTGATCCACCTTCTCGAGGCGATCGGCGATCCCGCGAACATTCCGAAGTTCATAGCCCGTGCGAAGGACCGCAACGATCCCTTCCGGCTCATGGGCTTCGGCCACCGCGTGTACAAGAACTTCGATCCCCGCGCGACCCTGATCCGCCAGGCCTGTCACGATCTGCTGCGGGACCTCGATGCCGACGATCAGCCCCTGTTCGGCATTGCGCTCGAGCTCGAACGCATCGCGCTCGAGGACGAGTACTTCGTCGAGCGCAAGCTGTACCCGAACGTCGACTTCTACAGCGGCATCATCCTGCGCGCGCTCGGCATCCCGCTGAACATGTTCACGGTGCTCTTCGCGATGGCCCGCTGCGTGGGGTGGATAGCCCAGTGGCTGGAGATGATGGTCGACGAAGAGCAGCGAATCGGTCGGCCTCAGCAGCTCTACACCGGCGCGCCGCGCCGGGACTACTGCCCGCTCGCCGAGCGCGGCGCCTGAATTCGGCAATCATCGGCATTCCGAGGTGTCCATGGACGCTCCCGCACGGATCGCGATCACCGGGGCCGCCGGCCAGATCGCCTACTCTTTGCTCTTTCGCATCGCCGCCGGCGAACTGCTCGGCCGTGACCGGCCCGTCATCGTGCAGCTCCTCGAGATTAGCCCGGCCCTCGGTGCGCTCGAGGGCGTGGTCATGGAGCTCGCGGACTGCGCCTTTCCGCTGCTGCAGGACGTGGTGGCCACCGACGATGCGGCCACCGCGTTCCGGGACGCGGACTACGCGTTCCTGGTCGGAGCGCGACCGCGCACCGCGTCGATGGAACGCCGGGACCTGCTGGCGGAGAACGGCAAAATATTCGCTCCCCAGGGACGCGCGCTGAACGAGCAGGCGTCCCGGGGAGTCAAGGTCCTGGTGGTCGGAAACCCCGCCAACACCAACGCGCTCATCGCGATGCGCAACGCGCCGGACCTCGATCCCCGGCAATTCACCGCGATGACCCGGCTCGATCACAACCGCGCGGTGGGGCAGGTCGCGGAGCGTTGCGGAGCGGGCTCCGGGGACGTGCGCCGGGTGACGGTCTGGGGCAACCACTCCGCGACCCAGTACCCCGACCTGAGCCACGCCACGGTGCGAGGACGGGCCGCGAACGAGATCCTCGACGAGACATGGATCCGGGAGACCTTCATCCCCCGGGTGCAACGGCGCGGGACAGAGATCATCGAGGCGCGGGGCGCCTCGAGCGCGGCGTCCGCCGCCCATGCTTCCCTGGATCACATGCGCGACTGGGCCTTCGGGACGCGGGAAGGGGACTGGGTGAGCATGGCGGTGCCGAGCGACGGGAGCTACGGGATTCCGGAGGGCGTCATCTACTCCTATCCGGTCACGACCGGCGAAGGCGGCTGGCGGGTGGTGCCGGAGCTCGCCATCGACGACTTCAGCCGCGCGAAGATGGACGCGACGCTCCGGGAGCTCGAAGAGGAGCGCGACGCGGTACGTCACCTGCTCTGAGCGCGGGCCGGAACCCGGGTGAGGGTGAAGGCCGCCCGCAACAGCCTCACCCCGGCACTCGCGTCCTCTGCTACCGCTGCTCCCTTCCGGGCCTGACGGGGTTTGCAGCCTGGCGATGCGGGGGGACCGAAGCGGGCCGCCGGTCGGAAGTATACGTCGAAGCGGCTCCGGCATGGCCGAAACGCGCCGTTCGTCGTATTCTGCCCGCGCACCTCTTCAAGCAACCTCGAGAGGGAGATTCGACATGTACAGGAACTCTTTGAACCGACGAAACTTTCTTCAGCAGACAGGATTGTGGGCGGCCGCCGCGGCGGCGGGCGGACTTCCGACGCTCGCCAACGCCGCCCGCGAGAAGGAACTCAACATCTACTGCTGGGAGGGGTACAACTCCGACGACGTGCTCGATCCCTTCCGCCGCGAGTTCGACGCCAAGGTCCGCGCCGAGGGCCTGACCTCCGACCCCGATGCGGTCAACCGGCTGCGTGCGGGGGAGACCGCGGTGTGGGATCTCATCAACGTGAACAACCCCTGGGCGCGCGAGATGATGTACCCCGAAGGACTCATCCGGCCGCTGCCGCGGGAGCGCTTCGAGCCGATGTTCGAGAACATGATGCCCGCCTTCCATCCCCCCTACCCGTGGGCGATGGACAAGTCGGGCGAGGAGCTGCTCGGCATGACCCAGCGTTTCGGGCCCTTCAACTTCGTGGTGAACACCGACAAGATCTCGAAGGCGACGGCGGAGGACGAAGGCTTCAATGTCTTCCTCGACTCCGGGATGCAGGGGAAGTACGGCGTCCTCACCTACGACAACTGGAACATCTACCACATGTGCGTCACCGCGGGCGTGCACCCCTTCAAGGCGCATACCCCGGAAGAGATCGAGGCATTCACCGTGGCCTGCAAGCAGATCTTCAACGGCGCCAAGATTCTCACCGACGACCTCGTGCAGATGAACCTCGCGCTGATCAACGGGGAGATCGACGCCTACTTCACCGGCGGCACCTACACCGCCTCGTCCGCTCGCTACGACGGCGCCACGCAGGTCCGCGGCATCACCCCGAAATCGGGGCCCATGGACGGCAAGGGCGGCATCGTGTGGATCGAGCTCACATCGGTGGTCAACAACCCGGAGGTGTCGCCGCTCGCCGAGGAGTTCCTCGCCTACATTCAGCGCCCGGACATCTCCAAGCTGGTGGCCTTCGCGGAAGGCACCTACAACCCGGTGTCACAGATGGGCGATCCGGCGGTCATGGGGCAGTTCGACGCGGACGAGCTCGACGCCATCCAGTGGGACTCGCTGGAAGAGGAGATGGCGAACTCCGCCGACTACGACATCAACCCCGACTACGCGGAGATGTACGAGATCTACTCCGCCGCAAAGCGCGAGCGCGAGGCCTGACGGGCGGGGGCACGGTGTAGGCGGCAAGCCTGCGGGTTCGGCAAGCGATGGAGGACGCCAGGGAAGCGCTACTCGTACTGGACGGGCTGACCAAGGCCTTCGGCGATTTCGTCGCCGTGCGCGACGTTCGCCTGGACATTCGCGAGAGCGAGTTCTTCACGCTCGTCGGACCCTCGGGCTCCGGGAAGACGACGATGATCCGCATGCTGGTGGGCATGGAGCAGCCCACCAGCGGCGAGATCCGTCTGAACGGGCGGGTGCTCAACCAGGTGCCCGCCAACCGGCGCCCGACCTGCATGGTCTTTCAGGACCTCGCGCTCTTCCCGCACAAGAGCGTCGGGGAGAACATCGAGTTCCCACTCAAGATCGCCGGGGTCGCGCCCCGGGTGCGGCGCGAGCGCGCGAGCGCGCTGCTCCGGCAGCTCCGCCTCCCGGTGGACTACTACGACAAGGGCGTGAACCAGTGCTCGGGCGGAGAGCGCCAGCGCATCGCGCTCGCCCGCGCGCTCGCCTTCGACCCGCAGATCCTGTTCTTCGACGAGCCGCTCGCCGCGCTCGACTTCCGCTTGCGCAAGACGCTCGAGAAGGAGCTCAAGGACATCCACCGGGAGACCGGCAAGACCTTCGTCTACATCACGCACTCCCTGGAGGAGGCGATGGTGATGTCGGACCGCATCGGCATCATGAAGAACGGAGGACTGGTGCAGATCGGCACCCCCCACGAGATCTACAACCGTCCCGTCAACAAGTTCGTCGCCCAGTTCATGGGCGAGGTCAACACCCTGGAAGTGGAGGCGGCGGGCGCGCACGCGGTGCGGGAGGTGCAGGGAGAGGGCACCTTCGAGGTGCGAGACATGCCCGAACACTTCACGCGCGGCTTCCTCATCATCCGGCCGGAGGTCATGAAGCTGGGGCCCGCGGCCGCCGGCGCGGCAAACACCGTGAGCGGACGGCTCTTCAACGACTACGCGCTCGGCTCGCGCGTGCAGTACCAGGTGCGTTCCGCCGGCGGCGCGCAATGGCTGGTGGAGCGTCTCCAGGACGATCCCTTCGAAGGCGCTTCGGACGGTGAGGTGACGCTCGGCTGGCGGCCGGAAGATTCGATCCTGGTGAGCGAGTGAGCGGGCGGCCGGCAGCGAGCGAGCGCGCCGCCCCCACCGGCGTCCGGCGCTGGTGGCGCCGGCCCGGTCCGCTGTGCGCGTTTCCCGTTTCACTCTTTCTCCTCGCCGGCTTTGCGGGGCCGCTGGTCATCGTGCTCGCCTACAGCTTCATGCCCCCGCGCACCTTCTCGCTCCGCCAGGCCCCGACGCTCGAGAACTTCGCGTCCGTCATCTCCGACAGCTACTACCTCTCCTTCTTCTGGTCGCTCTTCCTCGCGACGACCGCGGTCCTCATTCTCTTCCTGGTCTGCTATCCCATCGCCTACGGGATGGCGAAGCTCTTCGGACGCTGGGCGAACCTCGTCACCGCGCTCGTCGCCCTGCCGCTGCTCATCTCCGAGAACATCCGCCTCTTCGGTTGGGTGCTCGTCCTGCTCAAGAACGGAATCCTCGACGGCACCCTCCAGCAGCTCTTCGGGGTGTCGGTGTCCGGCCTGCTCTACACCGTCCCCGCCATCGTGCTCGGGCTGGTGTACGTGTACCTGCCCTTCATGCTCTTTCCCCTCGTCATCGGCATCTCCATGGTGCCCGAGAGCCTGAAGGAGGCGGCGGCGGACCTCGGCGCTTCCCGCTTCGAGATCTTTCGCGAGGTCGAGCTGCCGCTCTCCATGCCCGGAATCATGATCGGGGGAATCCTGAGCTTCATCCTCGCGCTCGGCTCCCTCGCGGAATCGAAGATCCTCGGGGGGCAGACCGTCATCATGATCGCCGACGACATCGAGAGCGCGTTCACCTTCGCCCAGAACTGGCCAAAGGGTTCGGTGCTCTCGGTGCTGCTCATCGCGCTCTCCGGGCTCATCGTGGTGATGCTCTTCCGCAACATCGATCTCGACCGGATCATCGGGCGGCGCTGAGGCGATGCGAAGCGAGCCGAAGGGCCGCGGCGCCCGCACCCTCATCGCCCTGTGGACGGTCTGCGTGGTGGCCTTTCTCTACGTGCCCCTGCTCGCGGTGGTGCTCGCCTCCTTCTCCCGGCAGCGCTACTTCCAGTTTCCCATCGCCGCGTGGTCGACCCGGTGGTACGAGAAGGCCGCGCACTCGCTCTCGGTGCGCGACCTCGTCTGGACCTCGCTCAGCGTCGCGCTCCTGGTCACGCTCTTCTCGGTACTGCTCGCCTTCTTCGGCGCGCTCGCCTTCGCGCGCTACGACTGGCGGGGCCGCAAGCTCTACCAGCGCCTCGTCCTGCTGCCCCTCTTCTTCCCGCAGGCGGTGCTCGGCCTCGCGCTGTTGCTGTGGTTCTCGGTCCTGGGCGTGCAGACGAGCTGGCACACCGCGGTCTTCGCCCACATGATCTGGATCGTCCCCATCGTGATCCTGATCATGTCGATCCAGGTCTACAGCTTCGACCCAACGCTCGAGGAGGCGGCCTACGATCTCGGCGCGAGCCGCTGGCAGGTGCTGCGGGAGGTCACCCTCCCGATCCTCTCGCCGGGGCTCGTCTCCGGGGCGATCTTCGCCTTCCTGCTTTCCTGGGGGAACTTCCCGCTCTCCCTGTTCTCGACCGGGGCGGACCAGACCGTTCCCGAATGGCTCTACGCCAAGATGGTCTCCGGCTACACCCCGATGGTCCCCACCCTGGGCGCGCTGACGATGGCGAGCGCGGCCCTGCTCCTGCTGCTCGTCTGGCTGGTGTGGCAAACCGTCGGCCGGGGCCGCCGCCGGCTCGCCCGGCGGTAGCGGAGTCGCCGGAACACCGCCAGCCGGGCAGGCGGCAAGTGCGTGCCTCGGGCAGCCGGGACTCCGTCCTCAGTAGTCCGCAAACGCGAGCGCCACCGCCCTGTGCCCGGTTCACGCCCGATCGATTCGCGGGTGGCGGGTTGCTCGATCGGGTCGAGGCCTGGACGGCGGCGATCCTCGCCCAGGACGGCGTGCGCATGCCGGGGGACCGGAGCCACCGGGCACGAGAGCGCGCCGTACGCGCTGGCGGCGTTCTCAGCTCAGAGGCATGCGGCGGTAGCGGTCCGGTGCAGCAGGGTCGTGGTGCTTGTTGGCCGGGCCTTCATCGAGGAACAGCCGGTGACAGTGGGCAAGGCGCTCGGGCGAGAGGGTGACGCCAAGACCCGGACCCTCGGGAACGGCCACGACGTTGTTGCGCGGCCGAAAGGGCCCTTCCTCGATCACGTCCAGCGGCTGCATGCGAAACAACGACTGGCCGGGTTCGCGCATCCAGCTCATGGCGGCGCACACATGGAGATAGGCGGCGCTGCCGATTCCGGCATCACCGCTGTAGCACCAGCAATCCACACCCATCGCCTCGCAGGCGCCGATAAAGCGGATCATGCGATTGATGCCGCCGTGAATCGCGACGTCGGTGACCAGGGCGTCCGGCACCCCCAGGGCGACGGCACGGGCGAGGTCGACGTTGTGCGACGAGAACGGGATCGAGGTATGCCGGCGCAGCGCCGCCATTTCCTCCGACGTGCCCACCGGATCTTCCCAGTTGCGGATATCGAGATCCTCGAGCGCACGCGCGAGGGAGCGCGCGGTGGCGAGCGAGTATGCCCGGTTGGAGTCGATGCGAATCATCGCTTCGGGGCCGAGTTCCGCGCGCAGCGAGCGCACCGTCTCCAGGCTCGGGCGCGGATCGGCGGTGCCGAATTTCCCCTCGAAGTACGTGGTGCCGTGCTCCTCGCGGAGCCGCAGGCAGTAGTCCACCACCTCGCGCGGCGTCGACTCGCCGCCGACGCCGTCCTTCTCGGCCCGGAACGCGAAGTAGTCGGTGAACGGGATCTTCTTCCGCACCGCCCCCCCGAGCAGCTCGTAGAGGGGCCGGCCCCACGCCTTTCCTCGGATGTCCCACAACGCGATCTCGATGGCGCCGAATGCCCGGATGAGTGCATAGTCGTTGGTGCTCTGCAGGCCTCGCCAGGTCGGCAGGCAGGCCAGCTCGCAGCCGTTGATGTCAATCGGGTCGCGACCGATGAGCCGTGGCGCGAGCTGGTCGTCGATGATTGCGGCGACCCCTGCCGTCACCGACTCCCCGAGCCCGGTGATGCCGTCGTTGGTGGTCACCCGGACGATAGTTCGGGTGAACCCCGGCAGTGAGCCTTCCGACCACAGGTAGGGCGCCTCGAGCGGAATGTTGACGGGCGTCGTCTCGATGCGGTCGACCTTCATTTGCGTGACCTCCCGTGTCCGGCCCGCAGAACTCTACTCCAAGCGCCTTGGGGACCTTCACTTCTGTTGAGGCTGCTCGACCCCAAGTGTAGGCTGTTGTTGGACTTTTTCGCTGCTCGGCAAGGTGTTCCGCTCATGGACGCTTGCCTGCTTCCTCCACGATCTCTCCCGGCGCGGTGCCTGAGCACACCGAGACGCCCGTCCAATCTTTGGCCGAAGATTCAAGCAACTGAACGAGATTCTTCAGCAATCACCCGAGGAGACAAGTGATGCTCACACCGATATCCGGACGTTCCGTCATCGTCACCGGCGCCAGCAAGGGCATCGGCAAGGGGATCGCACGCGTCTTCGCCCGGCAGGCCGCGAAGGTGCTGGTGGTGTCGCGCAACCTCGCCGAGGCCGAGGCGAGCGCGGCCGAGATCGGCAACGGGGCGAGCGCGTTCAGCGCCGACGTCGGCGACTTCGACCAGTGCCGCGCGATGGCCGAGGCCGCGCTCGAGCGCCATGGCGGGCTCGACGTCCTGTGCGCCAACGCGGGCGTCTATCCGCAGACCGTCATCGAGGAGATGGACCCTTCGGAGTGGGACCTCGTGCTGGGCACCAACCTCAAGGGCAACTTCCTGAGCGTGAAGGCCTGCCTGCCCGCGCTGAAGGGCTCCGACCAGGGGCGCGTGATCCTGACCTCTTCGATCACCGGCCCGGTGACCGGCTTCCCGGGATGGTCACACTACGGGGCGTCGAAGTCCGGGCAGCTCGGCTTCATGCGCACCGCGTGCATCGAGCTCGCCCGCCACGGGATCACGGTGAACGCGGTCCTGCCCGGCAACATCATCACCGAAGGGCTCGAGGGCCTCGGCGAGGACTACCTCTCGACCATGGCCGCCTCGATCCCGCTGAAGAAGCTCGGCGTGGTCGAGGACATCGGCAACGCGGCGCTCTTCCTCGCCTCGAAGGAGGCGGCCTACATCACCGGCCAGACCATCATTGTGGACGGCGGCCAGATCCTGCCCGAGTCGCTGGAGGCGCTGGAGTAGATTCGGGGCGGGACGGCGCGGCACGTCGTGTCCGTCGTCCCCTCGCAATTTGCGGTTCCCGGCTCGCTGCACGCTTCCGAGCCAGGGCGGGTCCGTCCTGCAAGCGGTCCGGAGCGTGCAGCCCTTCGTCACCTCCGGGGAGGGCCTGTTTCGCTGCGGGCCGGATTGCGAGGCGGTGCCCGGCTCGCACGGAGGCCGCAATGGAGAGAGCCGCCCCGCTCAGGCCGGGCTGAAGTGGCCATGGAAGGCGAGCGGCAGGGGATAGTCGAGCCAGGCCCGGGCGACGGGGCCGTCCGAGACGTGCCGGGCGTCGAACACCGCGATGCCGCTCGCGCGGCGCTCATAGTCGAGGCAGGGGCCGAGGAGCCATCCGTCGTCCTCGGCGCGCGGGGCGGGCCTCGGCACGAAGACGTGCTCCTCCGGGAGCACGCCGGGACCGTAGTCGAAGCTCTCGGTCGCGCCGTCGCGCTCCAGATCCCGCTTCACCACGCGGCGCAGTCGCCAGCCCGGCGCGTGCCCGGAGGGCGCTCCCAGGGTATAGACGCAGCGGTTGCGCCGGCCGGTGAGCGCGGGCGTGATGCGCGGGAACTCCGCTTCCTCCCCGGTGGGCTCGATCTCCGCGCGACCGTCGGGATGCAGCGCGAAACGGGTGTAGCGCATCGGCGCCGACGCCCTGAACTCCCCGCGCATGACGAAGCGCATCGTCTCGCTCATCAGGGTGGCATCGACGGCGACGCAGTGATCGAAGCGGATGGTCCCGTCCGCTTCCTCCCAGGCGTTGCCGTGGTGGAAGCCGAACCCCGCCGGGAGCTGATACCAGCGCCGGGCGTCGAAGTCGCCCTTCTCGACGACGAGCACGCGTGAGCCCAGTTCGGGTCGCCAGACGAAGGCGTCCAGCAGCGGGTTGCGCTCGGGTGCGGGCTCGAAGACCAGGGGCGGAATGACGAGCACCAGGTGCCGGGCGGTCACGACGAAGTCGTGCACCATGCCGAGCGGACCGGCGTCCACCCGCCGCGCCGTGCGCAACCCGCCGTCCGCTCCGATGTGGTAGAGCACGAGCGCGGGAGCCGGCGCGAAGGCGTAGCCGAAGGCCCACAGGGTGCCGTCGGGCTCGACCCTGGGGTGTGCGGTGAAGGGCGCGCCTTCGAGACGCTCGCCCCACACCTTGAACCCTCGCCACGCGAGAGTCTCGCGGTCCAGCCGGCTCGCGGAGCCTCCTTCCCAGAGCGCGAGGAGCTCGCCATGGTGATCGAGAATCGAGATGTTGGCGGCGTTGGTGTCGTCGGGGCGGCGCAGCGGCGCTCCGTCCTCGACGTGGGTCCCGAAAGCGGATACGAGGCGCCTCCCCGCCGCGTCTTCGCGTGCCAGCTTCGGTGTCATGACCACGCGGCCACGATGGGAGACGCGCTCCCCGTCGAAGCGCCACGCCTGCACCATGCCGTCTCCGTCGAACCAGTGGGCGTAGCGCTGTCCGAATCGCTCGTGGACCGCCGGCCCGTTGCGGTAGAGGGTTCCCGTGAGCTCCGCCGGCAGCCGCCCCTCCACCCGCGCTTCGCCGTCCAGCCGGTCCGCGGAGACGCTGCGCCAGCCGAGCAGCATCGGGTTCGCTTCGAGGGCGCGGGCGAAATCGGCCGACTGCGTGGCTGCGCCCGCCCGGGCGAGATTCGCAGTTGAGGATGCGAAGGCCGCCAGGCCCGCGAGACCTGCCGCATGGAGGAAGCGCCGGCGTGGCCAGGTCGCGGCGTCCATCAGGAGCCGTCCTTCGCCGGGTAGCTCAGGGACATCAGGGCGGCGGCGGGGGCATCTCCAACGCTTACCGCGGCGGACTCGAAGTCGGGGGGGCCGAAGCTCGAGGGGGGATCGTTCGCAAAGCCCGTACCCTCGGAAGGAATTCCGAGCAGGTTGGTGTCGAGATCGCCATTGCCGTTCTCGTCGTGGAAGGCGGCCACCGCGTAGCGTCCCGGAGGCAGGTCGCGCAGCACGAAGCGGATGGTGCCGACCCGGGCGCTCTGCTGAAGGGCGGCGACCATGCCGGCGCCTGCCGGAAAGGCCTCCCTGGTCTCGGGCGAGTGGACGGCGACGAAGAGGCGTCCGTCGCCGGATCGAATGCCCTGCACTTCAACCGCGAGGTCGGCGGCGAGGGCGGGGGCGGATAGAATGCCGGCGAGACCGGCGGCGGCGAGAAATCGGTGGATCATGGCGTGCTCTCCCACATGGGACGGTGATGGCGGCGTGCGCGGCGCGGCGTGCCGTCAAATCGATTCTCGAAGCCGGCAAGCGACGCCGACAATCGGAAATTCGTGAATCACAAGACTTTTTCGCGAGCGTCGGACGGGCTGCGCTTCGCGATTCGCCAGTGGCCGATCGGGAGGCGCCCGCTCCTTCACCTGGGCGGGTTCCTGGTCGCGGTGGTGCTGCTCGCCTATCTCGGGCCCTTCGGCACCTGGGACGAGCTCGGCATCTTCGATCGGCTGGCGTTCTGGGCGATCGCGGTGGGAATCAACTGGCTCTGCGCGTACTTCGTCTTCAGGGTCACGTTGCAGGCCTTCTTTGCCCGGCGGTGGCCGCCATGGCTCGGAGTGGCGCTCTCCAGCGCCCTCAGCGCGGTGCCGGGCACCGGCGCGGTGTGGGGGGCGGTTGCGGCCTACCTGGGACACCAGCCCTCGGGCATTGCCGAGGTCATGGTCCTTTACTCCCAGGTCGCGGTGCTGCAGCTTGCGATCGGCACCCTGGTCTTCTACCTCATCGAACGGTCGTTTCGCTGGCGCGAAGCCGCCGCGCGCTCCGCGGCGCGGGCGGAGGCACCGGACACCCCGGCGCCCGCGGCGGCCCTCGTGGCGCGGCTCTCCGAACGTGCCCGCGGCGAGCCGTTGCACCTGCGCATGCAGGACCACTACATCGAGGTGCACACCTCCCGGGGCATGGAGATGGTGCTCCTGCGCTTTCGAGACGCGCTTCGGGAGGTCGAAGGGGTGGACGGGATGCAGGTGCACCGTTCGCACTGGGTGGCCCGCGCCGCGGTGGACGGGGTGGAGCGGCGCGGGGGCCGGGTGACCCTGCGCCTGGTGAACGGGACCCGGGTTCCGGTCAGCCGCTCCTTCGCCCCGGCCCTGCGGGCCCGCGGCTGGATCTGAGGAGCAGGGAGGGAAGGGACAGGATGCGTGGAATCTCCGACTCGCTCGCCGTCTACTTCGAACGGCGCATGGCCCGAATTCTCCTGCTCGGGGTCATCAGCGGCTTTCCCTGGGTGCTGATCGGCAGCAGTCTCAGCCTCTGGCTCAAGGAAGACGGCCTGAGCCGCAGCGCCATCGGCTGGGCCGGGCTCATCTTCGGGGTCTACGCCTTCAACTTCCTGTGGGCGCCGCTCATCGACCGGATCCGCCTGCCCTGGCTCTCGGAGCGGCTCGGGCAGCGCCGGGCCTGGATCGTGGCCCTCCAGGCCCTGATCCTCGTGTCCCTGGTGCTGTGGAGCACTGTCGAGCCGAGCGCCGACCTGAGCGGCGTGGTGGCGATCGGCCTCGTCATCGCCATCGCCTCCGCCACCCAGGACATCGCCATAGACGCCCTGCGCATCGAGCAGATCGGCAAGGCGGAGGGGGAGGCGATGGCCGCGGGCGCGGCGACCGCGGTGGTCGGCTGGTGGACCGGGTACAAGCTCGGCGGGGTGGTGGCGCTCGAGACCGCGCAGAGCTTCCAGGACGCCGGGGTGGAGAACTACTGGCAGGCGGCCTTTCTCGTGCTGGGAATCGTGGTGGTGCTCTGCAACATCGGGCTCCTCTTCGTGCGCGAAGCCCCGGCCTCGGAGCGCGCCGCCGCGCAGGCCGAGGAAGAGGAGCGGATCGCGGCGCGCCTCGCCGTCTCCGGACCCTTCGGGCACGCCGCCGCCTGGCTCGGGGTTACCGTGATCGGTCCCTTGCTGAGCTTCTTCCGTCGCAACGGCCTCGCCATCGCCGCGGCGGTGCTCGGCTTCATCTTCCTGTTCAAGATCGGCGAGGCCTTCCTGGGGCGCATGTCACTGGTCTTCTACAAGGAGATCGGATTCACGAAGTCGGACATTGCGCTCTACTCCAAGGGGCTCGGCTGGGTGACCACCGTCACCTTCACGGTGCTCGGCGGGCTCTTCGCCATTCGAATCGGACTGGTGCGTGCGATGTTCGTCTCCGGCATCGCGATGGCGCTCACCAACCTTCTCTTCGCGGTGCTCGCGTGGGCGGGGCGCTCCGAGCCGCTCTTCGCGGCGGCGGTGGTGATGGACGACCTCACCAGCGCCTTCGCCACCGTGACCTTCGTCGCCTTCATCTCGATGCTGGTGGATCGGACCTACACCGCCACCCAGTACGCGCTGCTCGCCTCCATCGGCACCGCGGGGAGGACCCTCTTCGCCGCCTCGTCCGGCGCGCTGGTGGACTGGCTGGAGGGGGACTGGGGAACCTTCTTCGTCATCACCACGCTCATGGTGATTCCCTCCCTGGTGTGCCTGTGGGCGATCCGCCGCAAGCTCGCCGACATGCTGGCGGGCGCGAGGGTGCGCCTCTTCGGCAAGGAGGCGGAGGCTACCCCCGCGGGGACATCCTGAAGCGGGCCACAGGTCCGACTATCACCCTGGCCCGGGCCGGGGCACACGAGAGCGATGTCCGCCGGGGAGCGGGCCGGGGCTCCCCGTCTCAGGCCGGACCGGCGTCGAGCGCCTTCAGCATGCGCTTGAGCGCGAAGTGCCGGTAGCTGCCGAGCACGAGCTCGCGCACTTCGTCCCAGTCGATGCGCTCCTCCACGTCGAGGTCGATCCACCCGCGGTGGCCGATGTACATGGGGATGGTGAAGCGGGGATCCTCGGTCAGGGTGGCCTGCAGCTCCGGGCCGACCCAGAACTGCAGGCGCAGCCGTCGATCTCCCCGGTGCACGCTGAGGTAGGTCTTCCTGCCCGCCTTGAAGGAGGGCTTGCCGAACTGGACGCCCTCCGTCGTCTCCGGAAGGGAGTCGCAGAACGCCCTGATGCGAGAGAGCAGGGCCTGCGCGTGGGGGGCGGTCAGGGGATCGAAGTCTTCGGGGTCCATCGACCCGGCCGGCGCCTCGATATCGAGCGGCGGCCCCATCCGTCCCCCGAGATCCGCCGGCGCGACGTGCACGTAGGCTTCGCGCACCCGGTTCTCGATCGCGAGCCACTCGTTGCCCCGGTCCAGGTGCACGCCGAGCCAGCCGCGGGGACCGACGTAGGGAGGCACGAAGTAGTGCTCCGGCGCCATCTCCGCGTGAAGCTGCTGCGCCCCCGGCGGCGCCGGCAGCCACAGTGCGGTGTACCCGTCGCCGTGGTGGTTGACGGCGAGCAGGGCGAAGACCTTCCCGCGCACGAGGTAGTCGGGCATGCGCTTGCCGCTGCGCTCCTCGGCTTCCGGGAGCGAGAGGCAGATCGCACGGACCGCGCTCCTGATGTCCTTCGGCTTCACGACGCAGCGGCCTCGGTGTCGCGGTCCGTCTCCCGCCCTCAGGCGAAGTCCGCGAGGTAGCGCTCGCAGAGGTCCACCGTCTGGCGCGTGTACTCCACCCCCTGCGACTGGGCGAGCTCGGTCTCCGAGTGGGACCCGATCCAGGCGACGAGGAGCAGGCGGCGGAGCATGACGAAGGTCGGAATCTCCGCCTCGTCCTCCTCCGGCAGCTCGGCCGCCCGGCGATAGCCGCGCACCCAGGCCGCGATGAGCTCGGGGACCTCCGGCCGGTGCTCGAAGAAGGAGACGGTGGTGGCGCAGTCGTACATCAGGTAGCTGAAGCCGCAGTCGTCGAAGTCGATGACCTTGGTGACGTCCCCGTCGATCAGCAGATTGGCCAGCCGCATGTCGCAGTGGACGAGATTGAAGCGTTCCGGCGCCTTTCCGAATCGTTCCAGCCGCGCCCCGATGCGCTCGACGGTCCTCGCGAAGAGCTCCTCGATCCGCGGTGTGAGCCCCATGCCGTCGCGCCAGGATCCCCAGTGCGGCCGGCTGCCCAGCGTGGTCTCGAAATCCCAGGTGAAGCGCTCGAAGCCCGCCGGCTTCTTCCAGTCGCGCACGTGGTGGTGCATGCGGGCGGTGATCTCGCCGAGGACCTCGAAGGGGCCGCGCAGGTCCTGCGCGTCCTCGTCCGGCTCCTCGCCCGCTTCCCAGCCCGAGAGCACCACGTGGCGCGGCCGCGGCAGGTCCGGGTGGGAGACGAGCTGAATGAGCTCGCCGTCGCGTCCCGGCACGGGGATCGGGGTGATCACCGCCCCGTCGGCACGCAGCGCACTCAGCCAGGCGAGCTCGGAGGCGATGCCGTTGCGGCTGTGGTAGCGCTCGCGGTGTACCCGCAGCGCCCAGCGCGCTCCGGAGCCGGGGACGTCCACCCGGTAGGTCGCGTTCTCGGAGACGTTGATGAGAGTGGCGGCGGCGCCGTCGGGGAGGTCGTAGCGTTCGAGCGCCGCATCGGCGAGGCGTCCGATCGCCGCCATGCGCTCCTCGAAGGGCAGATCGTCGAATTCGGGCATCCCTTTCCTCCTGTCGCTGCTCTCGGGTCTTCGGCCCCGGCGGATCGGCCCGGCGCCCGCCCGGGCGCGCAGTGTATGCCGCGGGCTCCGCGCGGGACACGCCCCGGACTCGCTTGACAGGGGGCCGGGCTGATTCGACCATCCCGTTCAGAGCCTGCCCGCCGGAGTCGCCGGCGCGCCGGGGCGATCGGCTCCAGTTTCAGGATTGGGATTTCCGGGGTCAAGGCATCGTCGCGCGGCCGGTCCCGGATCCTTATCGGGGGAGGCTCGAGGATGCCCGCTCCCGTTCGGGAACGGGAGATGCCCGGTCTTTGACGCCACGCCCGCAGAAGTGACCCATGAGTGAAGCGAAGCTCGAGTTCCTCGAAGCGTCGAAGACCTGGTGGAACCCGAACAAGACGGAGTTCTGGCAGGACGCGGGCGTCGATCTCGTCATCGACCGCCGCGAGGGCTACTGCCTCTACGATATGGACGGGCGCCGCCTCATCGACGTCCACCTGAACGGCGGCACCTACAACCTCGGGCACCGCAATCCGGAGCTCATCGAGGTGCTGAACGCGGGCGCGCAGCGCTTCGACATGGGCAACCACCACTTTCCCGCGCTCGCGCGCACCGCGCTCGCGGAGGCGCTGGCGGAGTGCACGCCCCCCGGCCTCCAGTACACCATCTACGGCGCGGGCGGCGCGGAGGCGGTGGAGCTCGCGATCAAGTCGGCGCGCCACGCGACGAAGCGGCGCAAGATCGTGTCGATCGTCAAGGCCTACCACGGGCACTCGGGCCTGTCGGTGAAGACCGGCGACGAGCGCTTCTCGAGGACCTTCCTCTCCGAGGACCTGCTCGGCGAGTTCGTGCAGGTGCCCTTCAACCGGCTGGATGCGATGGAGGACGCGCTGAAACCGGGCGATGCGGCCGCGGTGATCATGGAGACGATCCCCGCCACCTACGGCTTTCCCATGCCGCAGGAGGGCTACCTCCCCGAGATCAAGCGCCTCTGCGAGCGCCACGGCGCGCTCTACATCGCCGACGAGGTGCAGACCGGCCTGATGCGCACCGGGGAGATGTGGGGAATCAGCCGCTACGGCGTCGAGCCCGACATCATGGTCATCGGCAAGGGGATCACCGGTGGCATGTACCCCATCTCCTGTTGCGTCACGAGCCCGCAGGCGGGCGCGTGGCTCAAGGAGGACGGCTTCGCCCACATGTCGACGGCGGGCGGCGCCGAGCTCGGCTGCATCGTCGCCCTCAAGGTGCTCGAGATCACTCAGCGGCCCGAGGTGCGCTCGATGGTGCGCTACATCTCGGACTACCTGCGCTCCGGGCTCGACGAGATCCAGTCCCTCTACTCCGACTTCTTCGTCGGCATCCGGCAGCACGGCGTGGTCATGGGCCTCGAGTTCGACCACCCCGAGGGGGCGAAGCCGGTGATGCGGCGCCTCTACGAGAACGGCGTGTGGGCGATCTTCTCGACCCTCGATCCGCGCGTCCTTCAGTTCAAGCCCGGGATCCTCATGACCCAGAGCCTCTGCGAGGACCTGCTGCGGAGAGTGGAGGCGGCCATCGGGCTCGCGCGCGGCGACGTGCGGGGCGGCGGCGGGCGCCGGGGCAGGGCCGGCTGATGGACGCGGGCATCCGCCGCCTGGTGGACATCAGCGAGACGCCGGTCGCGATGCGGATGCGGGCCGAGCTGATCCTGGAGCGCGCGGGCTGGGCGGCCCAGGTGTTCCAGCGCTACGACCGGGCCACCACCCAGTCGATCGCGGACGCCGCGGCCCGGGCCGCCCACGCGCGGGCGCGGGACTACGCCGAGCGGGTGGTGAGGGAGACCGGATTCGGCGTGGTCGAGCACAAGGTGCAGAAGAACGAGCTCTCCAGCCTTCCCTTCGTGGACTACTACCGGGACTGGAACTTCGTCGACCCGCGCGTGGACCCGGAGACCGGGCTCCTGGAGATTCCCCGGCCCGCGGGCGTGGTGTTCGCGCTGGTGCCCTCGACCAACCCCATCGCCACCGTGTACTTCAAGGTGCTCTCGGCCCTGCTCACGCGCAACGCGGTCGTGATCAGTCCCCATCCCGCCGCGCACGAGACCTGCGTGGACGCGACCCGTACCCTGGCCGACGCGGCGGTCGCCGCCGGCGCGCCCGAGGGCGCGGTGCAGGTGCTCGAAGAAGTGAGCCTGCCGCTCGTCAACGAGTTCATGCGCTCTGAGAAGACCGACGTCATCCTCGCCACCGGCGGCACTCCCATGGTGCGCGCCGCCTACGCCTCCTCCAATCCCGCGATCGGGGTGGGGCCGGGCAACGCGCCGGTCTATGTCGACGCCTCGGCCGACCTGCGCGCCGCCGCCGCCCGCATCGTCGACAGCAAGTCTTTCGACAACTCGGTGCTCTGCACCAACGAATCGGTGCTGATCACGCTCGAGAGCGTGGCGAAGGCGCTGGAGCGGGAGCTCGTTCGGGCCGGGGCGCACATCTGCGACGAGGGGCAGACCGAGGCGCTGCGGCGCTACCTCTTCCACGAGCGCGGCTTCAACGTGGAGGCACTGGGCCGAGACGCGGCCTGGATCGCGGCGCAGGCCGGCTTCAAGGTCTCGCCGAAGACCCGGATCCTGGTGACGCCCATTCGCCTGATCGGCGTCGGCGAGGACCTCTCGCGCGAGAAGCTCTGCCCGGTGCTCGGGCTCTTCGTCGCCCGCAGTCACGCCCAGGCCCTGATGCAGGCCCGGGGCCTGCTGCGCTATGCGGGGGCCGGGCATTCCGCCGCGGTGCACTCCACCGACGAACAGGCGATCATCGACTTTGCCGCCGCGGTCGAGGTGTACCGGGTGGTGGTCAACGCGCCCTGCAGCCAGGGGGCGGCCGGCTTCGGGACGGGCCTCGCGCCCACCTTCACCGTCGGCACCGGGTTCTTCGGGCGCTCGTCGGTGGGAGAGAACGTAGGCCCCCAGCACCTCGTGAACTGGACCCGCATCGCGTGGCCGGAGGACGCCGGCCGCCGGACGGAGGGCGGAGGCGTCCCGCGCCTTCGCCACCGGGGGCCACTGCCGCGGGCGCCTTCCGACGGAGTGCCCGGAGAGGGCAGGGAGGCGGTGGCGCCGGCGCCGCGCCCGGGTTCCGGTCCCGGCGGCCTCTCGCGCGAGGCGCTGCGCGAGCAGATTCGCGAGATCGTCGCGGCGGAGCTGCGCGACCTGCTGAAGGACGGGGGCTGATGGCCGAGCTGCGCTCCTTCATCTTCATCGACCAGCTCCAGCCGCAGACGCTGTGCTACATGAGCACCTGGATGCGCGGCTCGTTGCCGCGCGCGAACATGGCGGCTCAGATCATCGAGGTGGCGCCGGGCCTGGACATCGAAGCGCTCACCGACATCGCGGTGAAGCACACCGGAGTCCGGGCGGGCATCCTGGTGGTGGAGCGCCAGTTCGGCTACCTCGAGTTCCACTCCCGCGATACCGCGGCGGTAAAGGCGTCCGCCGCCGCGGTGCTCGACGCGCTCGGGAGCGGCGAGGGGGACGCCACGCCGCCGCGCATCCTCGGCTCCAAGGTCATCACCAACCTCGATCACCAGCACGCCTTCCTCATCAACCGCAACAAGCTGGGCTCCATGGTGATCGCGGGCGAGGCGCTCTACACCCTGGAGATGCAGCCCGCGTCCTACGCGGTGGTGGCTGCGAACGAAGCGGAGAAGGCGGCGAGCATCAAGGTGATCGACTACCGGATGATCGGGGCGAACGGACGGGTGTACCTCGCGGGCCGCGAGGCCGACATCCCGCCCGCGCGCGATGCGGCGGAGTCGGCCCTGCACGCGCTGGGAGCGCGGGACGCGTGAGCGTCGCGGTGGACCCGGAAGTCGCCGCCCTCGTGCGCGAAGTGCTCGCCGAAGAGGTGGCGAGGCTTCGGGCGGAGAAGGGCCGGGGCGGCACCGGCGCCCCGGCGGCGCGCGAGGAACGGGTCCGGATCCGCAGCGATGCCGATCTGCGGAACTTCGCCCGCCGGGTGCTCGAGCTGGCCGAAGACCGCGAGGCGCGGCGTGCCTTCGACGCCGGGCGCATCGTCTTCCGGCTGGACGGCGACGAAGCGCGCCCGACGGGCAGCGCGTCGCGTCCCCCCGGAGCGCGGCTCGGAGAGGACGCCGGACATGTCGAGACGGTCGAGCGAGGCCTGCTGTCGGAGCGCCATGCCGAGCGGCTCCCCCGGGAGACGAAGCGGATACGGCTCGGACGGCGGGTGAGGCTGACGCCCCTGGCGCGCGATCGCCTGCGCCGGCGGGGCATCGTGATTGAAAGGATGGAGCAATGATCAAAGGGCGCGTGATCGGCCGGGTGTGGTCGACGAAACGGCTGGAGGCGCTCCCGCAGGGGGCGCTGCTCGAGGTCGAGGTCGAGAGCGGATCGCGGCTGATCGCCTTCGATCCCCTGGGATGCGGGGAGGGCGAGGAAGTCCTGGTCACGCAGGGGTCGGTCGCGGCCGGCTGGTTCGAAGGCGTCAGGGCGCCGGTGGACGCGCTGATCGTCGGATCGATCGACGAGAGCGGGTGAGACGGGCCGGCTTCGTCGGGAGCGACCGGATGGTGCGGGTGCGCGCACCGGCGGGGAGAATGAGTTTCAATTTCGAGGAGTGAAGAGATGGCCAACCAGGCATTGGGAATGATCGAGACCAAGGGCTTCGTCGCCGCCCTCGCGGCCGCCGACTCCATGGTGAAGGCGGCCAACGTCAGCATCGTGGGACGAGAGGAGGTCGGCGACGGCCTCGTCGCGGTGGTGATCTCGGGCGACGTGGGCGCGGTCAAGGCCGCGACCGAGGCGGGCGCGGAGACCGCCAACCAGGTCGGCGAGCTCGTCTCGGTGCACGTGATCCCGCGGCCTCACCAGGACCTCGCCCGGCACTTTACTTCGTCGTCCTCGGAGTGAAGGGCCGGCGACGGGGACGGAGCGACCGATGCGCTGAACGATGCCGGTCGTCCTGAATCCCGAACGCGTGCGCCTCATCAAGGAGGACCTCGCGCACGGCGTGCTCCAGTCGGAGGTCGCGCTTCGCCACGGGGTGTCGGCGTCGCAGATCTCACGCATCGCGGGCAACCGGTCCTGGAAGTCGGTGCCCTGGCCGAACGACGGATCGGGGAGCGTCGCAGGAGGGGAGAGGGCAGCCGGTGAAGATGCCGACGGCGCGCACCCTCCGCCGTCCGAGGTCCGCCCCGAGCTCCGCGTCTACCTCCGGATCGAGCGCCTCGCCCCCCAGTTCGCCGCCTACCTGTCGACCCCGGTGCGCGCCCGGGGCTACCCTCCGATGGAGGGCGACGAGAGCCTCATCGTCGAGGTGAGCCCGGCGCTCTCCATCCACCGCATCGTCGACCTCGCGCTCAAGGCGGCGCCGGACATGGAGCCCGGGATCCTCTACACCGAACGCCGCTTCGGGCTGCTCGAGCTCCATTCCCGGGATCGCGAGGAGGTCGAGGACGCCGGGGCGGCCATCCTGCGCGGAATCGGCGCCCGGGCGAGCGACCAGCTCGCCCCGTCCACCCTCTACACCGACATCATCGAGCGGGTGGCGGACCAGCACGCGATCATCCTCAACCGCATGCGCAACGCGTCGATGATCCTGCCGGGGCAGTCGCTGCTCCTCTACGAGATGGAGCCCGCGCTCTTCGCCGCGGTCGCCGCGAACGAGGCGGAGCGCGCCGCCCCCGAGGCGACCATCGTCGACATCCAGATGATGGGCGCGTCCGGCCGGGTGTTCATGGCGGGGGAGGGCGCCGCGCTGCGCCGTGCCCAGGAGGCCATCGACCGCACCCTGCGAAGAATCGAGGGCCGGCGGCCGGCCTGACGGGGAGTGGCGGCGACGTCCGCGAGCCTGGCGCGCTGCGGCAACGCAAGGGTGGTTCGGAACGGTGCTCCGGCCGCTCCGACCCGCCTCAAAAGTGACCGCGCGCTATCTCGTGGTTCCAGGTTCGGGAGAACACTCTCCGCTCTCCTTCGAAGGCCTCGAGGTCGCTCTCGACATGGAAGGCGTGGCAGGAGAGGGCAACCCTCATCTTCGCCTGCACGGCGATCCGCCAGTCGCCTCGCCGACGGCGGCTCCACCAGCGCCAGGTGCCCCGGGCGGAGATCGGGTCGCCCTCCACGATCCGGTACTCGACATTGACGCCGTCGGCGCACTCGAGGTCGATGGCCTCCAGTCGATAGACCCCGCCGTCCTCGATCAGGCGCGTCACCTGCTCGCCGGTCGCCACGTTGCGTTCCACGTGACGCGAGCCTTCCGCCGGCGCCAGGGTGGTCATCTCGGGCAGGGGCGCCATCTCGGGCGGCGGGAACGCGGGCGCCGGGGTGTCCCCGGCTCGTGACCGCCGGACCGGCAGGACGAGGGTGCTGGCGGCGGCCCTGACGCTCAGAGTGAAGGGCTGCGGCGCGGGCCAGGCGATGGGAAAGTACGAGGTCGAGAGTGCGATCCGAACACGGTGGCCGGCGGGAAATGCGTGGGCGCAGTCGTTGAGCGGTACCCGCACTTCGACCTCCTCGCCCGGGACCATTGCCCGAGCCCGCTCCCGGCCTTCACGTTGCGAGAGGTTCAGCAGACCGTAGGTGACTCGCACCGACGTGCCGTCGGGCGCGACATCGTTCAGCCGCAGCGCCACCATGCCCTGGGGCTCGTCGATGGAAAGGCGCAGCGTCGCGACCGGCGCCCCGAGAATCTCGAGCCGCTCGGAAAGGGGCGCGCCGTCGAAGCACAGTGACTTCGCGTCGTCCTCGCGCTGATCGACGGGGAGGTCCGGGCTCGAACCACCGAGTCCGTAGGGGCACCACACGCCGCCCCCGGCGCCGACCGTCTCGGGTGAGCGGTGCCCGATCACCGTCTCCGGGCCGCCCGTGGCGGCGAGTCCGTCGGCATTGAGGAACAGTGTCCGGGCTTCGATGTGGGGCGAAGGCCAGGCCGGCTCCGCTACCCAGCGGCCCTTCGACATCGGCAGGCAGGCAAGCGGCGTGTGGGGTTCGTCCAGCCACACCGTGTACTGATCTTCGTCCATGATGCCGGTGTCTTCGTCCTTCAGCCAGTGATCCCACCAGCGAAGCGCGTGCTGGAGGAACCCGATGGAAGGTCCGGGGATCGCGTCCTGGGGGTACTTGTGTCCCCAGGGGCCGACGAGCCCCTTCTTCGGGCACTCGAGGTGTTCGAGAAGGCGCGGCACGGCGTTGGAGTAGCCGTCATTCCAGCCTCCGACCGCGTAGACCGCGCACTCGATGTCGGCGTGGTTCTCGCACACCGAGCCGTGCTTCCAGTAGTGGTCCCGCTGCGGGTGCCGTTGCCAGGTGGTGGCGGCAACCGGCTCCCAGTGCTCCAGGCGTTCCCTCCACTGGTCGCGCCAGCGTTCGCCCTGAATCGCGGGGTCGCCCGGTCGCGCCATGAGCATGAAGAAGGCCGACCCCCAGAAGAAGTTGTCGATCAGCGGGCATCCGCCCATGAAGTGCACGTCGTCGGCGTAGCGGTCGTCGGTGGAGCAATGGGTGATGATCGCCCGCAACGCGGGCGGCCGACGTGCCGCCACCTGCAGCGAGTTGAAGCCGCCCCACGAGATCCCGGTCATGCCGACCTTGCCGGTGCACCAGGGCTGCGCCGCGATCCACGCGATGGCCTCCACCCCATCGTCCTGCTCCCGCCGGGCGTACTCGTCCGTGATCAGACCTTCCGACTCCCCCGTGCCCCGGATGTCGAGCCGGATGCAGGCGTAGCCGTGGCCGGCCCAGTAGCGATGCCGGGGGTCGTCCCAGACACGGGTCCCGTCGCGCTTGCGATAGGGGATGTACTCCAGGATTGCCGGCACCGGACTCTCATCGGCGTGCTCCGGCATCCAGATTCGTGCCGAAAGGCGGACGCCGTCGGACATCGGGATCCAGACGTGCTCGATCTCCGTCACTTCGCAGGGGAAGTTCGAGACGATCCGGGTC
This sequence comes from Gammaproteobacteria bacterium, assembly GCA_022824305.1. Lineage (GTDB taxonomy): Bacteria > Pseudomonadota > Gammaproteobacteria > HK1 > HK1 > JAJEAD01. The sequence continues at coordinate 34,173 of JAJEAD010000094.1, forward strand.
TCTTCGCCGTGCTCGAGGATCATGGCCTTATCACCACCACGAGGTCATGGGCCTCGACCCGGTGGCCGGCGCCCGCGACGATCTCCTCGACCGCTCCCGCGGTCTCGGCGTAGACCGTGTTCTCCATCTTCATCGCCTCGATGGTGAAGAGAGGATCTCCTCGCTCGACTTTCTGGCCTGCGCGCACCGCGACGCCGACGATGAGCCCCGGCATGGGCGCTCCGGCATGCCCGGGGTCGGTGTCGTCGGCCTTGCGCCGCGCCGCGCCGGCCCCGGAGAGTGAGCGGTCGACGACCCGCACCGTGCGGGGCTGGCCGTTCAGCTCGAAGAACATGGTGCGAAAGCCCTCGCTGTCCGCTTCGCCCACCGCCCGGCAGGTCACGAGCAGGGACTTGCCTCGCTCGAGCTCGATGTCGTACTCGTGATCGAAGTCGGGTCCGAAGAAGAAGACGGGGGTCGGCAGCACCGCAACGTTCGAATGGGCGCGCCGGTGGGCCGCGTACTCGAGGAACACCTGCGGGTACATGAGGTAGGAGGCGAGCTCGTCGTCGCTGATGCTGCGCCTCGCCTTCTTCTCGGCCTCGCGGCGTTCCGCTTCGAGATCCGCGGGCGGCAGCACCGCCCCGGGGCGTTCGGCGATTGGCGTCTCCCCCTTGAGCACCTTGCGCTGCAGGTCGGGAGGGAAGCCTCCGTAGGGTTGCCCCAGCTCGCCCCGGAAGAGCTGCGCCACCGAGACGGGGAAGTTGACTTCCCGGTCCGGATCCGAAATGTCCTCGGGGGAGAGGCCGCCGCTCACCATCGTCAGGGCCATGTCGCCGACCACCTTGGAAGTGGGAGTGACCTTGATGATGTCGCCGAAGAGCGTGTTGACCTCGGCGTACGCCCGCTCGACCTTCGGCCAGTGCTTCTCCAGCCCGAGCGCGCGCGCCTGCTCGCGGAGGTTGGTGTACTGACCGCCGGGCATGCCGTGCTCGAACACGGTCGCGGAGCCGGCGCGCATGTCGCTCTCGAAGGCGCCGTAGACGAAGCGCACACCCTCCCAGTAGTCGTTGATGCCGCGCATCGCGTCGCGATCCAGCCCCGGGTCCCTCCGGCTGCCGCGAAGGGCCTCGACGATGGCCCCCAGGTTCGGCTGCGAAGTGAGCCCGCTCCAGGAATCCATGGCGCCGTCGATGGCGTCGCAGCCGGCCTCCGCCGCGGCGATCGCGCTCGCGGCGGAGATCCCGCTCGTGTCGTGGGTGTGGAAGTGAAGCGGCAGGCCGATTTCGTTCTTGAGCTCGGTCACCAGCCGGCGCGCGGCCTCGGGCTTGCACAGCCCCGCCATGTCCTTGATGCCGATGATGTGAGCTCCGGCCGCCTCCAGTTGCCGCGCCAGCCCGAGGTAGTAGTCGAGGTCGTACTTGCTTTCGGGATCGCAGAGATCGCCGCTGTAGCAGATCGCGGCCTCGCAGAGCCTGCCTTCCTCCAGGACCGTGTCCATGGTGAGGCGCATGTTGTCGACCCAGTTCAGGCAGTCGAAGACCCGGAACAGGTCGATCCCGGCGGCGGCGGCGCGACGCACGAAGAAGCGGACCACGTTGTCGGGGTAGTTCCGGTAGCCCACCCCGTTCGCCCCCCGGAGCAAAGCCTGGAGCAGGATGTTGGGCACCGCCTCGCGCAGCGCCGCCAGCCGTTCCCAGGGATCCTCCTTCAGGAAGCGCATGGCGACGTCGAAGGTGGCTCCGCCCCAGCACTCGAGCGACAGGAGCTGCGGCAGGAGCCGCGCGTAGTGCGGGGCCACCGCCAGCATGTCGATGCTGCGCATGCGCGTCGCGATGAGCGACTGGTGGGCGTCGCGCATCGTGGTGTCGGTGACGAGGGTCTGCTCCTGCTCGCGCATCCACTTCGCGAAGCCCTCCGGCCCGAGCGCTTCGAGTCGCTGGCGACTTCCCGAAGGGGGCGCCCCGCGGGGCAGCTCGGGAAGCTGCGGCTCCGGCGTGTGGTCAGGGCGCCGACGCCCCTCCACGTCGGGGTTGCCGTTGACGAGCACGTCGCCGAGGAACCCGAGGAGGCGGGTGGCGCGGTCGCGGCGAGGCTTGAAGTCGAAGAGGGCAGGGGTGTCGTCAATGAAGGTGGTGGTGACCTCGCCGCGGCGAAAGTCCGGGTTGCCGACCAGCGCTTCGAGAAAGCGCAGGTTCGTCGCCACCCCGCGGATCCGGAACTCGCGCAGCGCCCGGTCCATGCGCGCCGCCGCCTCGTCCGCGCTCGGCGCCCAGGCCGTGACCTTCTCGAGCAGGGAGTCGTAGAAGGGGGTGATCACGGCGCCGGAGTAGGCGGTGCCGCCGTCGAGGCGGATGCCGAATCCGTTGGCGCCGCGGTAGGCGGTGATGCGCCCGTAGTCCGGAATGAAGCGGTTCTGCGGATCCTCGGTGGTGATCCGGCATTGCAGGGCATGGCCGTTGAGGCGAATGTCGGACTGCTCCGGGACGCCGCTCGATGCCTCCCCGATGCCGCCCCCCTCCGCGATGCGGAGCTGCGCCTTCACGATGTCGATGCCGGTGACCGCCTCGCTCACCGTGTGCTCGACCTGGATACGGGGGTTGACCTCGATGAAGTAGAACGCGCCGGTGTCGGCGTCCATGAGGAACTCGGCGGTGCCCGCGCTCTCGTAGCCGGCGCCGCGGGCGAGGCGGACCGCCGCGCCGCACAGCGCATCGCGTGCGGGCGCTTCCAGGTAGGGGGCGGGCGCCCGTTCCACCACCTTCTGGTTGCGCCGCTGCATCGAGCAGTCCCGCTCGAAGAGGTGCACGACATTGCCCCGGGAGTCCCCGAGAAGCTGCACCTCCACGTGCCGGGCGTGCCGGACCAGCTTCTCCAGGAATATCTCGTCGTTCCCGAAGGCTGCGTTCGCCTCGCGGCGCGCGATCGCCACCTGCTCCGCGAGGTCTCCGGCCCGCTCGATCACCCGCATCCCGCGGCCCCCGCCGCCCCAGCTCGCCTTGGCCATCACCGGGAAACCGACTTCCTCCGCCGCGCGCCGCATCTGCGCTTCGTCGCGGGGGAGAGGGCCGCTTGCGGGCATCACGTCGAGGCCGGAGCGCACCGCGAGGCGGCGGGCCTCGAGCTTGCTGCCGAGCAGGCGCATCACCTCCGGTCGCGGACCGACGAAGGCGAGGCCGGCATCGACGCAGGCGGCGGCGAAATCGGGATTCTCCGAGAGGAAGCCGTAGCCGGGGTGCACCGCGTCGGCGCGCGCCTCGCATGCGATGCGCACGATGTCCTCGATGTCGAGATAGGCGCGGATGGGCGGCTTGCCCGCGCCGACGAGGTAGGCCTCGTCGGCCTTGAAGCGGTGCAGGGCGTAGCGGTCCTCGTGCGAGAAGATGGCGACGGTTCGAATCCCGAGCTCGTTCGCCGCTCGCAGCACCCGGATCGCGATCTCGCTTCGATTCGCGACCAGGAGCTTGCGAATGCGTCTGTTCGCGGCCATGTTCCGGTCAGTACCTGCCGATGCTGCTGCGGGGCCGCGCTATTGTGGTCGATTCGGCGGTGGGGTGCATGGCTCCTGGGAGGGCTCGGGGCGCCTCCGCTCCCGTCGAATCTCCGCAGATAGTAGACTGCCCGGCATCCAGCCTGAGGCGTCTTCGTCATTCGGGCATTGCGTCTGTCCGCACAATGCCGTCTGTTGGCCTCGGCTCGATCGAAAGATCCGGGAATTGACTCGGCCGGCCGCCGGCAGGGAGACTCGTGGACTCCGAATGCGCTACGAGAGCAACAGGAAGCACAAGGAACCCTGGCAGCGTGGTCGCCGGGGGACACTTTGTCCCAGCGACATCGACGTGAAAACCGTCCATCGCCTGCTCGCTGACAGCGAAGCCACGGGAGACAAACGCTACGCCGTGCACGAAGGCAGAGCATTCTGTGCGCAGAGGCACGGAGCGGAGGAGTGGCACGGCTATCCGATCGGCTGGGTAGAAGTCCCGGAAGCCATCCGTCGCAAGTGGCTGAAGGAGAGGCGGGTGCAAAGGCGGGATATTCGACGACACTGGGACTGAGCCATTGGCCATTCGATGGGACAGACTCGCCGGTGATACGAGCGTTTTCGCTCTGAGGATTGCATTCGCTGATGATCCGGACGATGGACAGGGCATCAGTCCGGATGTTGCACTCTCGTGGGGTAGCTTTCAGATATGGGTCAATGGTCGAAACTTGTGCGCCCATCAGGAGGAAGGAGAGCACATCAACGCAGTTCACTGGTATCAGCTCCCCCTCATCGAATGGTTTGCTTGCAACTGGGATGCATTGCTGCACGAGGAACGACTGCCCGTACGGAACGAGGGAGATACCGGGTGGGCGTCCCTGCGCGCAACCATGTTTCCGCCGCCGGCGGTGGAGCTCGACGAAGAGAAATCTTCGAGATGGGAAAGCACGTGGCAGCGGTGGTGGGCCAGACATGCCCTCCGGGCTACCCGGGAGGGCGGATTGTTTCCCGACGTCGTGTTGAGGCGCTTTCGAGACTCGATCGAAGTGTCCTGGGGCTCTGTCCGCTCTGGTGGCATGCCGCATCACTTCGAGTTTGTGGAATCCGCCCCGGGTTCGGTGAGGCTGTCGCCTCGAGACGTGGCCGCACCGCTGCACGATGTGCTGTCTGAGGCATGTCAGTATCTTCTGTCTCTTGCGCCTGAATCTCAACGACTGAGAGAACTGAGTGCAGTACTTCATGCACTGGATGCGGACGAGAGACACGAAGAGAGGCTATCCTGGCTCGCCGGTATCGGAGCGGACGAAGGGGGTCATAGTGTCAGTTGGCAACGAGCGAAGCATCTCATGTCCGAGCTGGCCGATGCTCCGCGTAGAGCGATCCTGGAGTGCTCCGAGGTGTCACCGCTCGTCGTCTCCGGTTCGTGCCACGCTGCGCTCATGTTCGGATCGTTTGCTCCGAATGTTACGGAGAGTGATGTCCTGGCGCTCGCGCGAACAATGGTCGAGCTGTACTCGCCTCAGGGCGACCCGCACGAAATCGTAGAGATGTCCCGTTCCGCACCGGTCGACCAGTTCGCTACACCTTCCTGGTCTCAAGGGTATCGTCTTGCCGAGGAAATCCACGAAGAATTGCACATGGACTTCGCTCGGAATGACCTGGTCGATGTTGACGCGCTGATGGGGCAGCTTGGGATAGAGATTCTGGAGTTGGATTTATCGGACGAGAGTATTCGTGGAGTGTCCATAGCCGGTCCGCAGCATCGACCGGGAATAGTTGTCAACACTCGACATAATGCAAACGAGCATGCCCACGGAAGAAGGTTCACGCTGGCACACGAATTCTGCCACCTTCTGTTCGACCGCGTGGAGGGCCGTCGCCTGGCTCTCGCCAGTGGACCCTGGGCACCACGCGACATCGAGCGTCGGGCCAACGCATTCGCGGCCATGCTGTTGATGCCGGTAGACCTGATTCAGCGTACGATTTCCGATCTTCCACAACCAGTGAACACCACACGGGGGCTTCTAGGCGCGGTACGACGTTTGCAAGTCGGTGCCACATCCTTGTTGCATCACCTGATCAATCTCGGGTTCATTGAAGAAAGCGAGCGAAGCCGCATGGAAGAGGAATTGGTTTCGTCAGACGTTCGCTAGCCTGAGAAGACCCATTCTATATCTCAAGACACTCACCGCACACGGTGAGGGCTGTCTGATCTGGCTGAACGAGACGCTATCCGAAACTGGCGCGGTACTGAGTCGGGTGGAGACGGACATGGTCGTCGAGGCGACCGGGCATCCGAAAGAGGCGACGATTGCGAGAACGGAACTCGTACACGCGGTACAGGCTGTAGTGATCATTGCAGGCACGTGAGAACTGGATCTCGTTGCGGCTGACATAGAAGGGCTGGTACTTTCCGCGATTGGTAGTCTTGACCTCTATGAACAACTCCTCGTCTCTGGCAACACCGTCATCCTCAATCCGAAAGGACCGAATGTCGTAACCCAGGCCATCGCCTTGCGCCTTGCTGCTCCACTCCACCTCCTCTGCCAGGTCATTTCGCCCCGCACGCGTCAGGTGAAAGCGTTCGAAGGCGAGCACGAATTGCTCACCCGCCTCGCCGAGCATCCGGTTTTCCATCTCACGTTGGGCGTAGTTGACGTGTTTGGCGAGGAATGGACGAGCGGGTGGAGTGGGCGCGGGTATGTGCTCTGGTATCTTGGGGTCCAGCACGTTGTTCCAGTTGCTGGTGTACGGTGGTGAGTCAAGGTCGCGTACGACATTGATTCTCTCCAGCTCACGGTGCTGGGTTGCCAAGTGGGCCACAACGACTTGGTGGAGTTGCGCCTGGTAGTTGAATCGGGGCTTGTAGCCGGAGATGTAGGTTAGTCCGAGGTCGATGAGGACAGCACTCACGTTCTGATACTTGTACTCTATGGAGGCTCGTGATCTCCCTACCAGTCTGGTGCCCAATGCCCGCCTATGATGTGCTTTGCTGTAGGACTCACCACGGAGATCCTTTCCCAACATGTCGAAGTAGTCCTGCACACACGCCTCGCATTCGAGCCAGTTCCAACCCTTGACTTGCAATCGGGCGCGTCGTTCTTCATCAGTAATGGTCAGATTTGCGTGGAGAGCGGATCGCAGGAGGTCTCGTACGGCTTGGTTGTTGAGTAGCTCGAAGAGCTCGTCGTCGAGATAGGCGAAGGCGATGTGGCCGTGGACCTGGTGAGGACTCGTGACGGTCGAGAGCCGCCGGTAGGAATCGCTCCGGCCGGGTTTGAGTTGGTGGTGCCAGAACCCTTCACTCCGCAGATGAAAGAACGGATAGATGGAGTTGGCTCTGTCTGCATTCGAGCGGAGATCCCGAAAGCGCTTTGCAAACGCCTTCGTCAGGAAGTCACCGTAGTGGATCCTGTTGTCGGTCAGGGTTCCATCTTCGATGAGATCCGTTACCGCAAGGAGCATGGCGACCTTGTGAGGGCTCGTCTGGACGCCCACCCGGTGCAGGTTCAATTCGGAGAAGGCGGATTCGTAGTAGAGAAGGCTCATCGCAGGGGGTAGTGGCTACGGGTGCTGTCGTCCGATGGCCGCTTCGATCCCTTAGGCCGAGCATAGCGCGAATCTGCATGTACGGGCGGGAACTTGGTGGCCGGGGCGCTTCGGCCGGTCAATCCGGGTTGGGTCCGGGCACGGCCCGGCCGTCCAGGCGGCGGACCTCGGGTTGCGTGGCGAGCGCGGCGGCGGCGGCCAGCGTGACGATCAGGGCGGCGACTGCGAGGGATGCGGGCGCGCCGAGGAGTGACGCAAGTGCGCCGGTGAAGAGCGCTCCGAGGATCATGAGGTTGAAGGCGACGCCGTGGAGCCCCATCACTCGACCCCGCAGCGAATCGGGGCAGCGCAGTTGGAGGGCGGTCATCGAGGTCACCATGAAGATGGAGATGAACAGGTTCGTGAGCGCGACGCAGATCAGGCCGGCGTGAAACGCGTTGGGGAGGAGGTTCGCGAAACCCGCGATGAGGGCGAATGCGAAGATGCCCGTCCCCGCGGCAACGAGGCTTCCGAGCATCACCCTCCCCAGGCGCGGGGTTGCGCTGAGGCTTCCGACGAGAAGGCTTCCCAGTACCGATCCGGCGCCCGACGCCGACATGAGGGCGCCAAAGCCCGCGCCGCCCGCCCCCAGGAGGTCCGCGAAGACGGGCATGAGCTGCAGGTAGGAGCTGCCGAAGAATCCTGCCGCCCAGGACAGCGGAATGAGGACCGCGAAGAGTCTATGGCGGAGAATGAAGTGCAGCGCCTCGGCAAAGGCGCCGCCCCGCGGGCTCCGGGAGCGGGCGCCGGCTCCGACATCGAGGAAGCAGAGCACCGCGAGCATGCTCAGGGGCCCGGCCACCGCAGCGAGGAAGAGCACTCCGGTGTCCCAGAGCGCGATCGCGATCCCGCCGAGCGCCGGTATGACCATGCGGGTGCTCTGCCACACGATGGCGTTCATCGCGACCGCGCTCATCAGGTGCTCCCGCGCCACCAGGCTCGGAATCAGGGCCTGCATCGCCGGCCACTCCAGTCCGCCGACGAGTCCGAGGAGCACCGCGATGGTGATCACCTGCCATACGGTGACCACGCCCGAGAGGTCGAGGGCCGCCTGCAGCACGAGGAGCGCCGTCGTCGCAACGGAGGTCGCCATCAGCAGCTTGCGCCGGTCCACCCGGTCCGCGAGCGCTCCGCCCGTCCAGGTCAGGAGGATTGCCGGAATCGCCATGGCGGCTCCGAGCAGGCCGAGGTCGAGCGGCGATCGGCTGAGCTCGAAGACCAGCCAGCCCTGGGCGATCATGACCAGGCGCACCGCGCCCGCATACGCGAGCAATCCGAACCAGTAGCGCCGGTAGCGGGCGCTCCCGAGCGCCTGAAGCGCGGCGGGCCGGCGCTTCACGGAAACTCAGGTCCGGGGTGGTGCGAGCGAAGCGCTGTTTCGTGCAATGGCATGACCCCGGATACCGCGTGGAGAGCCCGGCAAGGGCAGGCTGCTCGCGGCGTCTCCTCCGGCGTGAGCTCCTTTCCCCGCCGGAGTGACGGAGCGTCTTCGCCGTCCCCTCTCGCGTCGGGCACCCGTCTCATGGTGAAGGCGGCGGAGCTCGAAGCGCTGCGAGGCGGGCGGAAGGAGCCTCGCCGGTCTGCATCAGCGCGCGCCCCGGAGGACCACCCGGTCGCGATCGGCTTCGACGTCGTTGGCGCCCAGCTCCTGGGCATAACGGTGGCCGGCGAAGACGGCCTGCGCGATCGGTCCGGGCGCGGCGCAGTCTCCGATGCGCGAGAGCGACTCGATGCCGGCGTCGCGAAGCCGCCCTTCGTCCGCGCAGAGCTCCAGGTAGAGCGAGTCCCTGGGCTCGCGCGAGGTCACCGGCACCAGCGTCCGGCAGGCGCGCACCGATTCCCGGCCGGAGTAGGCGCAGGCGATGGTGACCTCGTTACCATCGAAGCCCGTCACCTCGTGGGACACGAGCAGCTCCACGCCCAGCTCCAGCGCCCGGGTCTGAATGCGGCCCTGCTCGAGGGTGCGCTCCGTTTCCGGCGAGAGGCAGGGCGCGCTTGTCACCAGCAGCACGTCCAGCCCCTGAAGGCGGAGCATCTCGGCGATCAGCCCGCCCATGTAGAAGTGGTCGTCGTCGTAGACCACCACCGGCCCCCCGGCCCTTGCCCCGCCCATGATCGCGTCGGGGGTGATGACCTGCCCGTTCGGGCAGCCGGGGATCGCGTCGAAGCGGAAGCGGCCCCGGCCGTCGGCACGCCACTCCGACCCGGTCGCGACGCAGGTGTGCCGGAATCCGAACTCCAGCACCTGCGCCGCGTCGAGGCGACTGTCCAGGTAGGTCTCCACGTTGGGGAGCCGGGCGATCTGCGCGCTGCGGTAGTCACGCACCCGGGCCCACTCGGCCAGGCCCGGCAGGGCGCTCTCCCGCGTCACCCGGCCGCCCAGCTCCGTCCCGGCCTCGGCCAGCGTGACCCGATAGCCGCGAAGACCGAGCGCGCGCGCCGCCTCCAGTCCCGCCGGGCCGCCGCCAATCACCAGCACGCTGTCCGGGGCATGCGCATTGTGGATGCGCTCGGGATGCCAGCCGCGCCGCCATTCCTCGCCGCGGGTCGGGTTCTGGGTGCAGCGCATCGGCACCGCGTGGCCGTTGGCCCAGATGCAGATGTTGCAGCCGATGCACTCGCGGATGTCGTCTATCCGGCCTTCCTCGATCTTTCGGGGCAGGAAGGGGTCTGCGATGGCGGGACGGGCGGCGCCGATCATGTCGAGCACGCCGCGCCGTATCTGGCTCGCCATGGTGTCGGGGCTCGTGAAGCGGCCGACGCCGACGACCGGCCTGGTGGTCACCTGCTTGACGAAGGAGACGTACTCCTCCTGGGCGGCCTCCGGGGCGAAACGTGAAGTGCGCGCATCGGCCTCGAAGTCCGCGACGTTCACATCCCAGAGATCCGGCACCTCGGCCAGGTACTCCACCAGCGCCCGGCCGTCTCCGTCATGGGTGATGCCCACCTGGCGGTCGAGGTTGTCGACGGCAAAGCGAAAGGCCACCGCGCACGCATCGCCCACGGCCTCCTTCGTGTCTTCGAGCAGCTCTCTGATCAGCCTCGCCCGGTTCTCGAAGCTGCCGCCGTACTCGTCGGTGCGCCGGTTCTCCACCGGCGACAGGAATTGCGCGGGCAGGTAGCCGTGCGCGGCGTAGACATAGACGATGTCGAATCCGGCGCGTCTTGCCCGCAGCGCGGCGTCCCGGTGCCACCGGCGCAGGTTCCGGATGTCGCTGCGGTCCATGGCCTGGGTCTGGGTGGGTCCGTGCCACGCGGGCATGCTGGAAGGGGCGAGCGAGTTCTCGCGCGTCAGGAAGTTGGGCGTGGAGTACCCCCCGTACCAGAGCTCCACCCCGACGAGCGCGCCGTGGCGGTGGACCCGCTCGGTCATGTCGGCAAGGGTCCGGACGTCGTCCTCGTCCCACAGCGTGCACTGGGGATAGGGATCGTCGTTCGCGGAAGGGTGGATAGAGCAGTACTCGGTACAGACCACGGCCCAGCCGCCCTCGGCATTGATCTCGCGCGCCCGGTTGAGCGTCTGCGGCCGCGTGTATCCCATGCCGGAGCAATGCGGCACCTGGTAGAAGCGGTTCTTCGCGGTAAGCGGCCCGATCTGGACGGGCTCGAAGAGGAGGTCGTACCTGGGATCGCGTGTCATGGTCACTCCCGTTTCGTAAACGCCGTCAACGGCCACTCGAAGCCAGGATCGGCGGGCGGCGCCGGGCCGATGTTCTTCGGCGCGACTGAATCGATTCCCCTGGATCGGACCGGCGTCATCCGCATGTCGGCTCGATGATCGGAAACAGCGCCTCCCGGTTCATTGTCCTTCGCAGCGAATTCCGTGGCCGGATTTGCGTCGGGCGCTCGCCGAGCCCCGTCGCCGGTTGCGGCCCTCCCGGCAGGGCCGGCCCCTCGCCGCCGCCGGCAGGATGGTACCCGCAGCCTCGGAGCGGCGCGATGGCCGGTGCGGGACTCGCCGGTGTCCCGAACATTCTTCCCCCCTCTGGCGGCGGGTAGGGACGCGGCCCGAAATGATGAGAAGATGGGGTGATGGACGAGCGTTCAGCGGCCAGCGGCGACTTCCTCCTCGGCCACCGCGTACCGGAAAACGAAGGAGAGGATGCGTGCCTGCGCACCGGCGAGCAGTACCGTCAGAGCCTGCGGGACGGTCGCCGCGTGATCGTGGACGGCGAGGAGGTCGAAGACGTCACGGTGCAGCCCGGCCTCAAGGCGGGCATCGATACCTTCGCCGCGCTCTTCGACGCGCAGTTCGACCCGGACGCCCGCGACGTCACCACTTCGGTGGACCCGGCCACGGGAAGGCGCATCGCCACCGGCTGGCTGGTGCCCCGCCGACTCGAGGACCTGGCGCGTCACGACGCGCAGATCCGGTTCAGTACCCACCGCACCCTCGGCGTGTTCGGCCGGCCGCCGGACTACGGCCCCGTCAAGGCCATCGGCTTCCTGGCCTTTCGCCACCTGATCGAGAGGGACGAGCCGGAGGCGATGGAGAAGATCGAGCGCTTTCTCGAGGTGGGCGCGTCGCACAACCTCATATCGGCGGACGTGATCATCGACGTGCAGGCCAATCGCAAGCTCTCCAAGGCGGAGATGCCGGGCCGTCTGCGGGTGGTGGAGGAGCGGCCGGACACCCTGGTCGTCTACGGTGCGAAAGCGGGCAACACCATGATGCCGCAGGGAAATATCGGCACCATCTCGATGCCGCCGCCCGCCCGGGACATTCCCGAGGAGTGCATGCTGTGGGCGGCGGTGCCCGCCAACCTGGCGGGACTTACCCTCGTGTGCCGGGAGCCGGTCACGAGCGGGCGGGAGACGCGCGTCGATCACCCCATCACCGCCGCCGGCGAGGAGATCGATTGCCTTGCCCTGTACGACCACGTCGAAATCTCGCGCGATTACGTGTTCAGCTACCGAAATCGCGGCATCGCCACCATCTACACGACGCTCGGACGTTTCGCCTTCTGGAAGATCATCTGCCGCCTGTCCCATCGGGCCGAGCTCTTCGCCGCCACCGCGCAGATGATCGTCAACGCGCTCGGCACCGATCACGTTCCGGCGGTGCGGGCGATGGTGGCCGACGTGATCCACTACGCGAAGCTGATCCGCGCCTGCGTGCTGGCATCCATGGAGCAGGCGGCGCCCACTCCTTCCGGCGTGCTGATTCCCGAGGCCAGCCTGGTGACGGCAGGCCGGCTCTATGCCATCGAGCAGTACCCGAAGATCATGCAGGTGCTCCGCGATCTCTCCGGGCAGGGACTGATCTCCCGGGTTCCGGAAAGCACCTGGATGCGCAGCGACGTCGGCGCGATGCTGGACGAGTTTCTGCCCGGCCACGACGTGGGCGCGCGGGACAAGAACCGGCTCTTCAACCTGGTCTGGGATCTGACCTGCAGCGGTCATGGGTTGCGCACGGCCCTGTTCGAGGCCCTGAACGCCACTCCGGCGCCCGCGCTGCGTGAAGACCTGTACCGGATTCACGACAATCCGGAAGCCCGTGCGGTGATAGGGGAGCTCGCCGGGTTCGGTTAGCCGCGGTGTCGCCGCGGGCCGCTCGGTGCGCCGGTGCGAATGCGCGGAGCCGGACCACCGCGGCGTCGCTGAACGGGGCATCGGCGGGAAAGCGCGTCGACACTCCATGGGAGCTCGGGGAGGAAGCGTTACGGCGAGCGCCGAAGCTGAAAGGCTGAGAGGCGGCGTCGGCCGCTTCTCAGCGCCATCGTCCCGGTGATACGCTTCGCGGTCGGAATCGGCAGTGGGAACGTCGCATGCAGGACTTCGTCGGCGTCAAGGGGGTCATTCCGAAGGAGCGGCTGGCCGAGCTCTCGGAACGCAGCAACGCACCGGCCTTCCTCTACCTCGCCAGCCACTGGGGGGCGATCGCGCTCAACTCGGTGGCGATGTACTTGGCATGGGGGACGTGGTGGTGCGTGCCTCTCTTCGCGCTCCAGGGCCTGCTCATCAACTACCTCTACGCCCCCGAGCACGAGTGCGACCACTTCACCGCCTTCAGGACCCGCTGGCTCAACAAGGCGGTGGCCTTCGTCTGCGGATTCTTCATCTTCAATGCCAACGAGGACCACCGCTGGTCCCATTACACCCATCACCGCAACACGCAGGACTGGGACAAGGACACCGAGCTCGGCCGGGGACCGATTCACACCACCGCGGGATACCTGTACTACCTGTCCGGCCTGATGCTGATTCGGCACAAGGTGCCCCGGATCTTCCGCCATGCCCTCGGCGGGGCCGATGACTGGTACCTGAGCCCGGGCCAGCGCCGCTCCGTCATCGCCTGTGCGCGGTGGATGGTCGCAGGCTACGCGCTGGTCGCGGCGAGCGCGGTGGCGGCCCAGTCCTGGTGGCCGCTCTACTACTGGATCGGCCCCTTCGTGCTCATGCGCTGGACCTACATGCTCCAGGGCGCGGGCGAGCACTTCGGCCTCACCCACGAGCCGAACACGCTGCTCAACACGCGTACCTTCACCACCAACGCGTTCATGCGCTGGCTCAACTGGAACATGACCTATCACGCCGCCCACCACACCTTCCCCAGCGTCCCCTTCCATCGGCTGCCGGAGCTGCACCGCGAGATCGAGGCGCGCCTGGGCTACCGCCTGCCGAGCGCCCCGTACTTCCGGCTGCACTGGGGACACGTCCGGCGTTTCGCGCGCGGCGAGACCGAGCTCGACATCTGCGCCCGCTACGACGAGCGGCTCGTGGAGGAGGGCAAAATCCCGGCTCCGGTCGGGGCCGAAGCGTAGAGCGGCACCCGAGCTCGCCCCCGGGGCGGCGACGCGTGGACGAGGACTCCCCCGCCACCCCGCACTTCGGGGATCGCCTGCGGGCGACCACGATCTTCCTCGCCTTCCTCCGCCTCGGGCTCACGTCCTTCGGGGGTCCGCTGGCGCACATCGGCTACTTTCGCGAAGAGTTCGTGGTGCGTCGCGCGTGGCTCGAGGAGCAGCGCTTTGCCGACCTCATCGCGCTGTGTCAGATGCTGCCCGGCCCGAGCTCGAGCCAGGTGGGCATCGGAATCGGGTTCGGAAAGGCCGGCGTCCGGGGGGCGCTGGCCGCCTGGCTGGGATTCACGGCCCCCTCGGCGGTGGTGATGGTGGCGCTCGGATACGGGGTGCTCGCCTTCGAGGACGCGATTCCCGCGGGGCTTCTCATCGGCCTCAAGGCGGTGGTCGTCGCGGTGGTGGCGCAGGCGCTGTGGGGCATGGGCAGGACACTGTGCCCGGACGCCCTCCGGCTCTCTCTCGCGGTGCTCGCCGCCACGCTCGTGATCGTCGCCCCCGGGCCGACCGTGCAGCTCTCCGTGATCGCGGGTGGAGCCTGCTTCGGTTGCGCCTTCCTGCGGGGAGAACCGGCGTCCGCCCCGTTGCCGGCGCGCGGCGCGGCGCTCACCGGCCTGCCGTTGCTGTCGCTCGCGCTCTTCTTCCTCCTGCTCGCCCTGTTGCCCCTGCTTGTTTCCCTCTGGCCTTCGCAGCCCCTGGTGCTTGCCGACAGCTTCTACCGATCGGGCTCTCTGGTCTTCGGCGGCGGGCACGTGGTGCTTCCCCTGCTCGAGGCACAGGTGCTTCCGCCGGGCTGGGTCTCGAGGGACGCCTTCCTCGCCGGCTACGGCGCGGCTCAGGCCCTGCCCGGTCCCCTCATCACCTTCGCCGCCTACCTGGGAACGGTCATGCAGGTGCCTCCGGCGGGCTGGGCGGGAGGCATGATCTGCCTGGTCGCCATCTACCTGCCCTCCTTTCTCCTCGTCATCGGCACGCTGCCCCTGTGGGAGCGCCTGCGAGGCCACGAGCCGGCCCGCCGCGCGATGCTCGGCATCAATGCGGTGGTGGTCGGTCTCCTCCTCGCCGCCTTCTACGATCCCGTGTGGTCGGCGGGGGTTCGATCGGGTACGGACTTCGCGCTGGCAGTGGCGGCGCTGGTGCTGCTCGTGTCCTGGAAGGTGTCGCCCTGGCTGGTGGTGGTCCTGGGCGCGCTGGCGGGGTGGGGGCTGGAAGCCTTTCTCGGATAGCGGGCTCGCCGGCCTCGTTGCGCGCGGACCCTATAATGCGGTCCGCGGCCGTGGGAGGGAGCGCCGGCATCGCCCGCTCCCGCCCCGGATGGTCGAGCAATCCCGGGAGTTCCCATGAGAGTCAACGCCAACGGCATCTCCGTCCACTACCGAATCGACGGCCCCGAGTCGGCCCCTCTGGTCACCATGAGCCACTCGCTCGCCGCCAACCTCGACATGTGGGAGTGGCAGATGCCGGCCCTCGCCGGATACCGGGTGCTGCGCTACGACACCCGGGGGCACGGCGGCAGCGACGCTCCGCCCGGCGAGTACACGCTGGAGCTGCTCGCCGACGATCTCTTCGCGCTGCTCGATTCGCTGGAGATCGAGTCCACCCACTACGTCGGCCTGTCGATGGGCGGCATGATCGGCCAGACTGCGGCGCTCAACGACCAGAGCCGCTTCCTGACCCTGTCGCTCTGCGACACGAGCAGCCGGATACCCCCGGAAGCCCGCCCGGTGTGGGAGGAGCGCATCGCCACCGCCCGTGAACGGGGTATGGCAGCGCTCGTCGATTCCACCATCGAGCGCTGGTTCTCGGCCGGCTACCAGGCGCGGCAACCGGCGGAAGTGGACAAGGTGCGCGCGATGATCCGCGCCACGAGCGTCGACGGCTACTGCGGCTGCAGCGCCGCCATCTCCCGTCTCGATCTCACGGAGCGTCTTTCCGCCATCGACCGGCCGGTCCTGCTCATCGTGGGCGAGGAGGATCCGGGCACCCCGGTCGCCGCCCACGAGGCGATCCGAGACCGCATCGCGGGCTCGGAGCTCGTGGTGCTCCCCGACGCGCTGCACTTCTCGAACGTCGAGCGCCAGGCCGAATTCAATGAGGCCCTGACCGGCTTTCTGGACCGGCACCGGTAGGCGCGAGCGCCCGAAGGCGTCGCCGCGCGCGCCGGGCTGCTCGCCCGTCGCCCCGATTCCCGCCGGCGCCGCGGGCCGGGCGCCCCGGTCTGTCAGTCCGCGCTCTCCGTCTCCCCGCCGAGGGCTCCGCTCGCGCGCAGTGACTCGATCTCGGGCTCCGAGTAGCCGAGCTCCGCCATGATCTCGTCGTTGTGCTCTCCCAGCCTCGGCGCCCCGCGAGGGGCCTCCGGAGGCGTTCCCTCGAAGCGGGCGGGCACCCGGGTCTGTCGCAGCCGTCCCGCAACCGGATGCTCGTGCTCGACGAGGATCTCGCTCGCGAGGACCTGGGGGTGCCCGATCACCTCGTGACGGGTGAGGGCGGGCGCGCACGGCACGTCCTCCTTCTCGAGCGCCTCCAGCCACTCGGCGGTGGTCCGCGTCTTCAGTCCCTCCTGGATGAGGGCGAGGCGCTCGTTGACGTTGCGGTCCCGCAGGTCGGGGGTCGCGAAGCGCGGGTCCTCGAGCATGTCCGGCCGGCCGAAGGCGCGACAGAGTCCCGCCCACTGCTTGTCGCTCATCGTGGAGACCGTCATGTAGCCGTCCCGGGTCTCGTAGATGAGGTCGATGAAGCTCGCCGCCTCCTGGTGGGTGACCGGCTGATCCGCGAAGGTCAGCCCGCCCATGTCGGAAGCCCACATGAATGAGAGGACGGTGTCGAGCATCGAGAGGCGCACGTGCTGGCCCTTGCCCGTGCGCTCGCGGGCGAGGAGCGCCGCGCTCACCGCCTGGGAAGCCGCGAGCGCGGTCAGCTTGTCGGGAAGGATGGTCCGGATGAGCCGCGGCTTCGCGTGGTCGGAGCCCGCCTGGATCGTGGTCAGTCCCGACAGGGCCTGGACGATGGGGTCGTAGGTGGGTCTGTCCGCCAGGGGGCCGCGCTCCCCGAAGCCGGAAATCGAGAGGTAGACCACCTGCGGCGCCACCCGGCGGATGTCCGGCTCCGCAATGCCGAGGCGTTCCACCACGCCGGGACGGAAGTTCTGAATGAACACGTCCGCACCGGCCGCCAGCCTCTCGAGCACCGCCCGGCCCTCGGGATGCTTGAGGTTCAGGGTCAGGGAGCGCTTGCTGCGGTTGAGGTTGAGGAAGTTGGCCGCCAGCCCCCCGCGGCGGTGGCCGAGAGCCCGGGTATGGTCGCCGGAGCCGGGCACCTCGACCTTGATCACGTCCGCGCCCTGGTCGCCGAGCATGCAGGTCGCCCAGGGGCCGGTCAGCATCGTGCTGAGGTCGACTACCCGAAAGCCCGCAAGTGGTCCCGCCATCGTTTCGTCTCCCTGCCGTCCTCAGCGTGGAACGCCGATGCCGGCGATGCGCTCGAGGCCTGCACCATGCTCGTCGTGGACGGACGCGATGCGCGGGCACGCCACGCTTGTGCGGACACACGCCGAGATGGCGGGGAAGCCGTCTCTCGCCATCGGCGTCGAGAAGCGCCCGGTCACCGGAGGGTAGAGGTCCACGAGACTGAATCCGCTACACGCCGCGGGTCAGTCCTCCGTCGACCCGGATGTTCTGGCCGGTGATGTAGCCGGCGCCGTCGCCGAGAAGAAAGGCCGCAGTCTTCGCGATCTCCGCCGCCATCCCGATGCGTCGCATCGGAATCTTCTCCGCCTTGTCCTCCCCGTGCGGCAGGCTGTCGACGAAGCCGGGAAGAATGCAGTTCATCCGGATGTTGTCGGCGGCGTAGCGCTCGGAGTAGAGCTTCGTGAAGCTGCCGAGCCCGGCGCGGAGCGTGCTGGAAATCGCGAAGTCGAGGGAGGGCTCGAATGCGCAGAAGGTGGAAATGTTGACGATCGAGCCGCGTTCCTGCCGGCGCATCACCGGCGTGACCAGTCGCGCCATCCGCACCACGTTCAGCAGCACCATGTCGAGGGACGCGTGCCAGGCTCCGTCGTCGTGGTCGAGGAGGTCTCCCTTGGGGACGCCGCCGGTGTTGTTGACGACCGCGTCGATGCGCCCGAAACGCTCGAGCGTCTCGTCCACGACGCGCCCGAGGTCGGAGGGCTCGGTCACCGAGCCGGTGAATCCGAGGGCGCCGAGCTCTCCCGCGAGCCGCTCCGCCGCTCCCGAGGGGGAGAGGAGGGCGAGCGCGTAGCCTTCCGCGGCGAGCTCGCGCGCGATGGCCGCTCCGATGCCGCGCCCGGCGGCGGTCACGATGGCGACTCTGGGGGCTGGCATCGGCACTCCTCAAATTCCGCGACCCCGGGGGGCGGCGACTATAACAGCTTGATCGCAAGGTCTGCCTGTGGCTCCACCGGCTTCGGACCCTGATGGGCCCCGGAATCGACGCCGGCACCGCGGGACAGGTGCGCCGGCGCGCGCGCAGGTGCGGATCCTCGCACCTGGCGTACGCTGCATCAGGAGACATTCCCCACGGAAACAACCGTATGATGTTTCCGTCAGGTCGCTCCGTGGCGCCGGTGGGAATCGATGCCGATTTGACGTAATGAGTCGGGCGAGGCCCCGTCATGAACTTCGAAGAAGGACTGGTCGTCACGCAGGAGCGCCTTTCCCGCGAAGCAGGTTCCCTGGGGGAACTGCTTGCACGGTTGCGCGGCCACATTTCCTCCGTGTTGATCGGAGACCGAGAATGGGAGCAGCTACTGGAGCGCGCCCGGCAGCTTCCCGTCACCATGGCCGCCTTGCCCTTCGGCTTCGAGCTGCCGCTGCATGAACACCAGCCGGGAGCCGACCTCGGCGTTTCGGTAGTTGGCGGAACCGGATCGGCCGCGTACTTCGAAAACATGATCCGGTGCGGAAACGAGGATCCGGTCATCTCCGGAATCGTCGGGCTGCTGCACGAGACGGAGCGGGAGGGCTCTCATCTTGGTCGGGTGATCGGCCGCAAGATGATGCTCGAGTACGATGTCTGGTCGGCGCCGGGCGCTACGCGTCCAGCCCCGGGAATTTTCCTGCGGCCGGCCGAACGGCCCATCATGGGTGGCGGAGATGACGAGCGGACACAGGATATCGGTGTCGTGCTGGCGGCGCTGGTCTCCGCCGTGGGGTGGAGCTTCGATAGCGCCGAGCGCCGGTTGACTGAGCACGTTCACCTGGCGCAGCCGGCAGATACACGCATCGACTCCTTTGGCGCGTTCCCTGCGCGCGAACGGGCCATCCGGCTGGCGCTGACCGGATTTCGGTCTCTGCACAATATCGCGGAGTTTCTGGAGCGCGCGGGCTGGCGCGGGGGAAGGGCCCTCTCCACTGTGTCCAGCCTGGAAGAACACGGTGGCTTTGTGAGCCTCGGGGCTCACATCGACGTACGCTCGGACGGCCTGGGTCCTTCGCTCGGGCTGAGTTTCATCGCCAAGCACCGCGTGGCCAAGGACCCGAGCTATTGGCTGGACCGCCCTGATCAATGGACAACATTCTTCAATGGGTTGCGTCAGGAAGAGCTTGCCGTCCCGGAGAAGCTGGAGGCGCTGGCCGCATGGTCGCCAGGTCCGACGACACTGTTCGGTGCGTCAGGGGCTTTCGTGCTGGTGCGGGGCATTCACCACATCAAGCTCGTGCTGAGCGGAGGCCGGATCGCGCAGGTCAAGGCCTATCCTTTCATGGCGATGACCGCCGCACTCCCGGCCTGACCGAACATCGCTCGGGCGTCACTCGCACTTGACATCCGCGGCCGACATTGTGGCCAGGACTGGCCTCATATACTCTTTCGAGCGCTTCTTGCTGCGTGTGCAGAATGGAGAAAAAGTTGCCCCGGCCGCACGACATTGAGCACATGCGCGAAGTCGAGCGCCACTACACCAGCATGACCGAACGGTTCTACCTGAACGGCTGGAACCGGGACCATATTCATCTTGGGCTGTTCGAGCCGGGAGAGCGGCCCCCGCCCGGCGAAAAGCCCCGGAACTCGGCCGGGTTGGCGAGGGCGGTGGAGCGCATGGTTGACGTCGTGGTCGAACCTGCCGAGATCACGGAACACCATCACGTCGTGGATGCGGGGTGTGGAGTGGGTGGTACCGCCATTCATCTCGCAAGGGCGCATGGTTGCAGAGTCACTGGCGTGAACATAAACCGGCTCCAACTGGAGATCGCGCAAAGGAAAGTTGTTGATGCGAGTGTTGCCGACCGGGTCAGTCTCGAGTACGCGGACTGCTGCCAGAGCCTGCCCTTTGCCGACAATACCATCGACGTCGTGGTCAACATCGAAAGCGCCTGTCACTACAGCGATCGGCCACGATTTCTCCGCGAAGTCCAAAGAGTCCTCAAGCCCGGCGGAAAGATCGTTGCGATGGACTGGATGGCGCGGGACCACTTGTCGACCGAACACTACGACCGGTTCATCCGACCGGTCTGCGAGTCATGGGCGATGGTCAGTCTCGAATGCCCGGCCACGTACACCAGCAAGTTGCAGGAGGCAGGCCTGGAGATCATGGAGTTCGAGGGCTTCGGCGGGAAGGAAATGGACAACCTGAGAATCATCGAGAATGACTATCGCAACCTTACGCTCATGTACTTCAGCGGGTGTCGGACGTCGCCGTTTCTCGACCTGATGGATTCGATCGGCAGACTCTACGCGGCCTGGCGAGACGGTTACTTCGAGATCAAGCGCTACTGTGCGAAGAAGTGACGAGGGGACCGCCGGCCCTGCGCAATCTGCTCTCCATCAGCGTGCAATCACGAAGACGGACGGCGAAAATCTCGTGACGTCGAATCAATTCAGTAGGGCCTCCGACCCGACAGGAGTCGGTAGGTGAATGCGCCGTGGCGCAGCCCCTCATCGAAATCCAGCGCGGCCTGCATGAAGTTGACCCATGGTTGTCGTTCCTTGCCCAGGTGAGGACTCGCAAACAGGTACAGGAGCCAGTTGTTCCTGGTTGCCTGCGTCGATTGCGCCACTTCCACATCCAGTTTCCTTGCCTCCCCGCCCTCGAGTTCCGCCTTCTCGAGGTCTGCAAGCACCTGGCGCCACGTGACGAGCGGCGGCATGCGGAAGCCCTTCTGCATTCTTGCATGGACCTCTTCCAGTTCCGGAGAAAGGGACCGGCCGCTCAGCAATCCCTCCAGGGCCTGCCAACGTCCTCCGGGCTTGAGCACCCGGCGGACGCCTTGCAGGTAGGCAACCTTGTCGGGCGCGTAGCAGAAGGACTCGTGATTGATCACTGCATCGAAACCGGCGTCGGCAAAGGGCAGGTCCATGAAGTCCCCGTGACGAAACTCGACCAGATGGCCAACCCCTCGTTGCTCCGCCTGCTTTGCCGCTACGGCGACATGCGGTTCACAGTTGGTCAATCCCGTGACGTTGATGCCGTGCGTTTCAGCCAGGTAGATCGCCGTACCCCCCACGCCGCAGCCTGCATCCAGCCAATGCGCTCCCGGTTCCAGGTTGCATCCTCCGGCCAGCACCCTGTTGGCCCGCAATAGAGCCTCACGGTCGGTCTCGGTGTCCGGACCCCAAAGCCCGAAATGGCACGACAGCAGGTCCTCGTTCGACACCACCATCGCCGCCGTGATTGCCGTGTAGAGATCGGGGACGGAGAGTTCCGCCGGCGCATCCCTGGCCGATTGATTCGAAGCAGCGCTGGTCATGCTTCAGGCCGATGCCGGTGTTTCACTTTCGGAGAAGGGCCTTCGCTACCGGCACCGGGCATGCCGGGACATCGATCCGGGCGGGGACTTCCGAAACCCCGGGACAATCCCGGTGGGTTTCCAGCAATACCGGTACCGCGATCTACGGCCATGAGCAGTGACGGCAGAAGCGTCAGGTCGGCGAGCAGCGCGAACCCGATGATCATTGCGATGAGCAGACCGACCTGGGCGGTGGGGATGAATGGTGAGAGCACCAGAATGAGGAAACCTGCCACGAAGATGAGCGTGGTCGTGACGAGCGCCTGTCCGACCGTCCGAAACGCGTAACGGACAGCGTCTTCCGCCGTGCAGTTGTGCTCGCGTCGGGCGCGTTGGTACTTGCTCAGGAAGTGCACCGTGTCATCGACCACGATCCCGATCGTGATGGCCACCACCACGGACAACGCGAGCCCTACCTGCCCCACCAACAGGCCCCACACGCCAAACCCCAGGATTGCGGGCACGAAGTTGGGCACGAGGCTGACAATGCCCAGCCGAAACGAACGCAGTGCAAACAGAAGAACGATGGAAATGCCAAGAAGGGCAAGCAATGTTCCGGTCAGCATCGCCCGGATGCTCCGCTGGCCAATGTGCCCGAACAGGAGCGCCGGACCAGAGCTGTCTACATGCACGATACGGGTCGCATTGCCTTCCAGCCAGGCCTCGGCGCGCCCGTTCAGCTCGATGACATCCTGCGACGACAGCGTCCGCGTCGTCACCGTCATCCGGGTCGCGGATCGGGTGAGGTCAATCCGGTCGTTCAGGTCGCGACCCTGTGGAAGCGAGAACTCGTAGAGCAGGAGGTACTGGGTGGCGAGCGCCTGATCGGCGGGCAGGCGATAGGCCTCCGGGTCGTCGCCATGCATGCTCTGGTTGAGTTGTCGAAAGGTATCGGTAATGACTTCGACGTGCCGCGTCTCCGGTTGTTCGCGATACCAGTCAGCGAAGGCGGCCACATCGCTCAGAAAGGCCGGGTCCGTCGCCTCTCCCGGTCGGCCCGCCGCCAGCGAATACTCGAACTGCGTGGTGCCGCTCAGGCGCTCGTCCAGGAAATCGGTATCTTTGCGGACCTGAGTATTCTCATCGAATGAGTGCACCAATACGTCGTTCAGCTCATTGCGCGGGACGGCGGCCAGAAGGCCAAGTACGACCACCGCCGATCCCCACAGCAGGATCTTCCGCCGGTCCACCACGAAATCAGCAATGGCGCTCATCGTCCGACCGTCGTGTTCCGTAGCGGCTGGCGTACTACGCACCGGCAGAAGGGACAGCACAGCGGGCAGAAAGGCGATCGAGAGCAGGAACGCGGCGCCGATGCCGAATGCCACGAAGTTTCCGAGATCGCGGTGGGGCGGAACCTCGGAGAAATTCAGGCTCAGAAAACCGAGTGCGGTGGTCAGGTTGGTCAGAAAGATCGGATGCAGGTTGATCCTCAGCGCTTCGACTATTGCCGTGCGTTTGGGATCGCCGGCACGCAAGCGTTGTCGCAGGGCAACCAGCAGGTGCACGCAGTTGGCGACCACGATCATCATCACGATGCTCGGAGCCGGAGTAGCGGTCGGCGAGAGGGGCAGACCGATCCAGCCGCCCAGCCCCATCGACACGATGACCGAGAAGACAATGACAAGCACGGTCGTCCCCACTCCCGCAATGTTCCGGGTCAGGAGTCCGAGGATCACGACCATGACTGCGAGGCTTGCCGGCAGAAAGGCCTTGTGGTCGTTGATCGATGCCTGCGAAAAGGCGTGGTTGATGATCACCGTCCCGACCACTCGGAAGTCAGTGCCCGGAAAGCGTTCCTCCGCTTCCGTGATCACCCCGTAGGCAAATTCGGCGATCTCGGGTACGCGAACCGGCTGTTCCTCTTCGAGCAACTCGACACTCACGTTGACGGCGCTGACATCTCCGTCTCGGGCCACCAGGCTTCCTGCGAGGCCGAGGTCAGCCAATGCGATATCACGGATTCGGATGCGTTCCTGTTCCTGGTCCAGCCGCGCCGGGTCCACGAGGTCCCGCACAGCCAGTTCATCTCCATCGGCGCTAATGCGCTGGAAATTGGCCATCGAATCGACGCGCTTGGAGTACGGCGTCTGCCACGCGCGCTCAGTGAGCCAGACGAGAGCTTCGAGCGCCTGTTCCGACGTGGCGTCGCCACTGTCCGGAACAATCATGAAGAGGATGTTGTCAGTCTTCCCGTAGGTGTCTTCCAGCGCTTCGTATGCCAGCAGCTCGGGGTTGTCCTCGCTGAAGAACATGCGGTAGTCGGTCGAAAAATTCAGGAACAGGCAGCCGCTTCCCGCCAGCAGAACCAGAATCATACTGGCTACGATGACCGGCCAGCGGACGACGATCACCCACCGGGCAAAACGTTCTTCGAATTCGAGGGCCTGGGGGGCGGACGTCTGTGCCATGCTCATGCCCACCGCACGCGATCGCCTCACAAACGGGCATGACCACCCGTCTTCAACATCGCGGCAATGCGGCAGTCACATTCACGGCCAGACGGGCAATCGGCAGCCTGTGGCATGCGGTGTCAGCGCTCACCGTTCATGCCCGCAGGTGCGGACAGGGTGAAGCCACCCCAAGCTCGGCTTCACCGGGCCCGGGGCAGCGAGACTACGTCAGTTTCCGCAGCAGCACCAACCGGCGGAGATTGCCTCGAGCTGCTCTTCATTCAGCAGCGGTGTCGGCGGCAGGGCAAGATGGATGGTCTGCATGTCGCTCTCATGCACCTTGATCTCGATGTTGTCCGGCACAGTGATCCCGAACTCCTGGTTCAGGACACCTTTGGGGTCAGACACGAGCTGGGCTCGGAATCCTGCATCTTCAACGGCTTTCTGGGTCAAGAGTGAAAGCGTTTCTTCTGCACTTTGCATCGCTGGTCTCCTCGTCCTTTACGCTCACGTTCAGGATATCTGACGCATGCCTCCAGCAGGTCTGGGACAGGTTGGATTGCACGTCGGATGTTGATGCAAGTGACCGGCATGGTCAACCGGGATGCTCTCGAAACAAGGCTTCCTTTTTGGAACATTCGTATATGCAGGTGCTTAGGGAGGAAAGCATTATCTGATAGGCAATAGTATGTATAGAGGCTACATGCATGTCTGCATTGCTTTACAATATTCTCAAAATAGTGTTCTTCCAGTCTTGACTTCCAAATCCAACATGCCTCGGCCTTAGGCCGGGCCGCGCCTCAGGCCAGTTGTCGGCGAACCAGAGTCCGAAAGACGCCTTCGGTCTCCACCAGTTCCGCAAAGGACCCCTCCTGGACCACCTTGCCTGCCTGCATCACGTAGATGCGATCCGCCTGCCGCAGCGTGGAAAGGCGGTGCGCGATGACGATCCGTGTCGAGGGCAGGGAGGCGAGGTTCTGCATGACCGTGGCCTGGCTGTCGTTGTCGAGCCAGTTCGTCGCTTCGTCAAGCAGCAGAACGCGGGGATTGCGAAGCAGCGCATGGGCGATGACGATGCGCTGGCTCTCGCCTCCCGAAGTGACGTTGGCGCCGGTGCCGACGCAGGTCAGCATGCCCATCGGCATCGCCGATATCGCACGATCGACGCCCGCAAGCCGTGCGGCCCGCCACGCATCCTCTTCGCTCGCATCCTCGTTGTCGCCGACGATGTTGTCCCACACGTCCTCCGGATGGAGCCGTACATCCTGCGGCACCACGCCGATCCGCCGGCGCACCTGCTTGACGTTGAGGTGCTTCAGGTCGCGACCATCGTAGTACACCGAGCCGGAAGACGGCCGGTCCAACCCGAGCGCGAGACGGAAAAGCGTGCTCTTGCCGGCCCCCGATTCGCCGGCAATGGCCACGAACTCCCCGGGTCGGGCGTGGATCGACACGTCGTCGAGGACCATCGGGCCTTCCGCATCGTAGCGGAAGCTGACGTGGTCGAACACGATGTCGCCGCCCAGGGTCTCGACCATCTCTCCATCGACACTCGTCTCCGGGGGCTCCGCCAGGAGCGGCCGGACCTGCTCCAGCGCCGGCATGACGGCGGCCACGGCAGCGAAGGACGCGCCGAGGCGGGTCACTGCCGCCTGGAACACGAGGAACGCCGTATAGACGACGAGAAAGTCCCCTACCTCGAAGGCGTCGCGGTCCGGCAGCGCCGCGGCGGCGAAGAGCACGGCGCCGGCGAGGAAGGGCAGGGCGGCGCTGAGCGCCTGCAGGTGATCTTCGATGGCTCCGCGTTTCAGCTCGGCCTGCTTCTGCTCGCGGTAGGCCCGTGCCCAGACCGCGAAGGCCGACCCTTCCGCACCCTCGACCCGCAGTGCGGAAATCCCGTTGATGAGCTGGAAGAGCCGACCGGCCAGGCGCCGCATGGCCCGGACCACTTCGCCATGGGGCGCTATCTGCCGCAGGCCGAGCGCCACGGTCGCAACGAGCGAGACGATCCCGAAGGCGAGGGTCACGCAACCCAGCGTGACATCGTGGAAGAAGATGAGGATGAAGGCGGGGGACAGGAAGACAATCGACAGCGCGGCGTTGGCGACCACGCCCTGAACGGTGTCGCGCAGAGTCTGGAAGGTCATGCCCCTCATGGCGAGATCGCCGGTCGGATAGCGCTGGAGAAAACTCGGAGGCAGGCGGAGCAGACGATCCCAGAACGCGGCTTCGACCCGGGACGCAACGCGTCCTTCGAGGCGCATCAGCGCCATTCCCTGCAGGACGTGGAGCAGCGCTCCGAGCAGGGCGACCACGGCCAGGGTCGCGGTCGCCACATACAGCAGGCCGGGTTCTCCGCCGAGGATCACCTCGCCGGCGATGAAACCCAGCACCAGCGCCGGCAGCAGCATGACCAGAGCGCCGACGAGCCCGGCCATCACGAAGCGCGCGAGGTCGAAGTTCAGTCCCTTTCCGGCGAGGCGCAGCAGATCCCCCAGCCCGGCTCCGGTGGACGCGAGCGGACGATAGAAGAGCCATGCGTCGGTGCGGAACGCTTCGGCGCGCCTGGTCGTAATCCTGGTGCTGCGCCCCGCCCCGGGGTCCACTTCCCGATAGCGCCCCAACATGCCCGGCAACAACACCACGGGACGTCCGTCGTCCGCCCGGAACGCCAGCATCGCGCCGGAGTTGCCGGTCCACCACTTGTCGTTGCGGGCGAGCCGCACCCGGCGCGCGCGCACGCCGGACGCATCCAGCACATTGCCGAGGATGGCCGCGGTATCGGAGGCTTCCATCCGCTCCGGCCACCTGAACTCGATCCCTTCGTGACGACCGATGATCTGCAGGGCTTCGAGCAGCGCCGTCTCGCCGGCGCCGGCGCTTGCCTCCTCGGCGAGACCGTACAGGTCGAACAGGCGATGCCGGGCGCGGTCCTCGTCGATGCGGCGGCTGGTCGCCCGCGCCCGCTCCAGGTTCGCCTGGTCGACGGCCGCAAGGCTCCGGTTGAGGCGCTCCAGAGAGAACGCCATGGCATGGAAGTCCGCCAGAGCGGACAACAGGTGGCCCTCCTCGGCGAGGGTGTCGGAGGACCGGACGGAGAGCGGCACCTCTTCCGTCATCGAAAGCCAGGTCGCCGGCGTGAGCGGCACCACGCCCGACGCGCCACCGCCATGCGGTCCGCTTTCCCGTGGGTCGATCAGGCCCAGGAACAGGCCCGCGCCTTCCGCCACCGACACCCACGCCACGCCACGGCGGGCAACGACCGCGCCGGCACTTGACGCCGGAGCCTCCCCGGTTTCGACCAGCACATCCGCGTGTGGCCGATAGGCGACATCCCGGGAGAGCATGGCGGAGACCTCCATCAGCCACACATCTACATGCTCCGCCAGCTCCGCAGTGCAGAGCGCCGCCAGGCTGTCAGCCGGGAGGCGCCGCAGCACCGTGCCCGGCAACCCCTTGGCGACAAGGCTCAGGGTGGTGTGTTCCGCCTGCGCGGCGACACCGGGCAGGAAGCGCCCGGAAGCGGCGCGAAGCAGGTGTTGCGGCGGCGATTGCTCGACCCCGTCCCGGCGTTCCACCAGGAACAGGTCCACCGCGCCTTCGTCGACAAACCAGGCGAAGTGCGGATCGTCCAAGTTCAGAGGCAGGTTGCCGGCACAGCGCACGGGCACTCCCGCTTCGGCGGCAAGGTCGGCAAGCCGGCGGCGTTGCGGCGGCGTCATCGGGTCAGCCTGCCTCGACGAGCCGGTAGTAGGCCCCGTCCTCGTCCGCCATCAGCTCGTCGTGGGTGCCGCGCTGCACCTCCGCGCCCTTCTCGAGCACGATGATCTGGTCGCAGTCCCGGATCGTGCTCAGCCGGTGCGCGACGATCAGGCAGCTCACCCCGCGGCGGCGCAACGCGTCGTCCACTTTCTCTTCGGTGGCAGCGTCGAGAGCGCTTGTCGCCTCGTCGAGCACCAGCAGCGTCGGGCTGCCCACGAGCGCACGGGCGATTTCGAGCCGCTGCCGCTGGCCGCCGCTGAAGTTGCCTCCGTCCTCGTCCACGAGCGTCGCATAGCCGAGCGGCCGTCCGAGGATTTCATCGTGGATGCAGGCGTCCCTGGCCGCCGCTATCACGGCGTCGTCGGGAACGGAGGGATTCCACAGGGTGATGTTGTCGCGCACGGTCGCGGAGAAGAGGGCGATGTGCTGCTCCACCATCGAGAGCGAGCGCGACAGCACGTCTCCGGGAATCTCGTGTCGCGGACGGCCGTCGAACAGGATCTCGCCGGACCAGGGCTCATGGACGCCGGACACCAGGCGCGACAACGTGGACTTGCCGGACCCGCTCGGGCCGACCAACGCGATCCGCTGTCCCGGCTTGATCGTCAGATCGAAATCCTTGATCAGGGGTGGCCGGGCGCGGTTGTAGCCGAAGGTGACGCTGCGCAGTTCCACGTGGCCGGCCAGTTGCAGCCGACCGTCCAACGTCGCGATGGCCCTTGACGACGGGTCCTCACTCGCCGCCTCTCCGCCTTCGGGCGCTTCCATGATGTCATCCAGGCGCTGCAAGTCGGCCTCGAGCGCCTGCTGCTCATCGGCGAACCCGACGAAGCGTCCCACCGGTGCGAGGAACATGGCCGCCACGATGTAGAACCCCACGAGCGTGCCGAGCGTCAGCTCGCCGGCCATGACCTGGATGGCCCCGAAGGTCAGCACCGCCGCGTGCCCGAGCACCGTGAAGAAGCCCGGCAGCGCCGCATTGACATGGCCCATTTCGGCAGCGCGCTGGCGCGCGGCGAGCTCGCGGGCCTGATGGCCGCTCCACCGGGAGAAAAAGCCATCGTCGCCGGCGGTCATGCGCAGGGTGTCCGTGTGATGAAGCATCAGCGCGCCGACACCGGCCAGAAGCCCCTGCTCGCGGCGCAGGGCGTGACTCCTGTCGACCCGGAGGCGCGTGATGACGCGCACGAACGCCGCGTTCAGCACCGCCAGCCCAAGCACGATCAACGCCAGGACCGGCTCGTAGGCGAGCATTACCGCCAGGAACACCGCACTCATCACGAGCTCGGCCAGGAAGGCGGGAAGATGCTCCGACATGCCTCGGGCGATCCTGTCGATCGAAAGGACACGCGCGGTCACTTCGCCGGCGAGCCGGTGACTGAAGAAGTCCACCGGCAGCCGCAGCAGTTGCGACATGCAACGGTTTCCCGCGATGACCGAAACCCGTGCGGCCAGCCGCCGCAGACAGCGTTGCTTGAGCCAGGTGAGGCCATAGGCCAGAACGGCGGCGGCGGCCATGAGGGCGGCCACGAGCTCCCCCCAGGGCTCGTTTTCCAGCAGCACCCGATCCACGAAAACGGCAAGCAGCGCCGGCGTCACCAGAGCCAGCGCGGCCAACATCAGCCCACAGGCGATCGTGTAGGCCAGAGCACCCCCGGCGCCGCCGAGCCACTGCGGGACCCGTTCCAGGACGTTGGGACGCGCACCGCCGCGTTCGAACGCCGGGCCGGGTTTGAACTCCAGTGAGATTCCCGTGAAACCGATGCTGAACTCATCGGCGGAGAGCGTGCGGCGGCCCGTGGACGGGTCGTTGAGAAAGTAGCGATGGTGGTCGAAGCCTTCCAGGATGAGGAAGTGGTTGAAATCCCAGAACAGAATGAGCGGCAGCGGCAGCTTCCGGAGCTGGTCCAGCCTCACGCTGCGGCCGGTGCATTCCAGGCCGTAGTGCCTGGCGGCCCGCGAAATGCCGGCGGCGCTTGAGCCGTCCCGACTGACCTCGCATCGGACGCGCAACTCGTTGAGCGGCACCCACCGCCCGAAACAGGCGAGCACGCTGCCCAAGCATGCGGCGCCGCATTCGGTGGCGTGCATCTGCAACAGGAGGGGCGTGGTGACCCGCTTCTTCACGGGCTCCGTTGCCGCTTCGTCGCGCGCTTCTACGGACGCGTTCCGGCCGCGCCCGAGCATTCAGGACTGTCCGTGGACGAGAAGCGCCGCCGGCGCGCTTCGGCCGATCTCGATCCGTATGCGGCAAGGGGCGCCGTCGGGCACGGCGAGATCCGATACCTGTGAAAGGACGACGTCGACCCGGTGTCCTGACTCCGCGTATCCGGGCAGCATCGCCGCCAGCCAGTGCGGCAAGGGCCCGGCGGCCACGAAAGCGACCTCGCCCTCCAGGCGCCGAATCGCAGCGTCCGGCATCGTGACCTCGACGGACGCCGGCATGCCGGGCCGGATGCGTTGCGCCATGTCGGGGGAGGCGCGGAACACCGCCTGGAGCGGACGATCGTCCGCCTCCCGGAGCAGAGCCACCGCCGCACCCGCCGGCAGATAGTCTCCTGGAGCGGCGTACAGGTTCGCGACCTCGCCTTCGATCCGGCTGACGACCAGGGTCCGCGCGACGCGACGGGCCTCCATCTGCAACAAGGCGGAATGGGCCGAGCTCAGCAACGAACGCAACGCGTCGCCCCCTCCGCCGGCCTCCCGGATTTCCGCCTCCAGCAAGTCCACGCGCTCGCGCAGGAGCTCCATCTCCCGATCCAGTTCCGGCACGCTCTGCCGGGCAATCGGGTCCCCGGCCGCGACGCGCTCTCCGGGACCGACCAGGAGCTCCACGAGGTGGCCGGGCTCGGACGAGACCACGTCGTGGCGGGCGCCCGGTTCGATCAGGACCCCATCGAAGGCGGCGCCGCGAACGACACTGCCGAACAGCGCCCATGCCACGAACCCGACCAGGACCAGACCGATGCCGACCAGCATGACGCGTTCGTGGGGCGCGCTTATCCGCAGCAGATGGTCGAGCTGCTGGCGCTCGTTCCGGCTGGCGGCGGCTTCCTTGCGAAACGGGCTGCTGAACACCGGCTATCGCTCTCCAGTCGTCCGTTCGCCGCTACAGACAGGGCGCGGTTGCATGGCAAGGGCCGCGTCCTCGAAGCGGAGCGAGGCGCCATGCACCGCCCGCGCCTCGCGCTAACCGGAATGGCCCGCATGCAGGCCCAGGCATGAGCTCCCACCACCGCATCCGGGTCCGCAGCATTCCGTGTCGTCGAGTCGGCAGATGAAATCTTCGCCTATCGTAGGACATCATGCGTTAGCCCATCTTTACCACCCCTCGAATAATCTCATTGCACATCAGTCAGTTGCGGCGCACGAAGACAGGGAGTGGCACTACAACTGCGTGATCGAGGACCGGTTACACGAGCGTCTTGCGGATCCCTCCCGGGGCGGA
>JAJEAD010000029.1 GCA_022824305.1 Gammaproteobacteria bacterium
GCCTGCTGCAGCATGCGGGTGAACATGTCGGCGGGCAGCAGGCCCACGTCCTCGGCGAACATGCAGAACACCAGGCGGTTGACGAAGTGCGCCACCGCCTGCGGCTCGTGGCCGCGCTCGCGCAACGACTGCGCCAGCACCGCGAACGTCGCCGCCGCGCGCTCGGTCAGCGCCTGCCGGCTCTCGCCCGGCCGGAGCCGCTCGGGGTCGGACATCGCCCACTCGAGCTTGTCGCGGGTGGCGGCGTCGGCGAGATCGTCGAGCCCGAACTCATGGGTCAGGCTGACGCTGTTGGTCCAATAGGCGAGCTCGCGCAGCGAGCGGAATGTTCAGGGTACGGACGCGGAACCGCGCCATGTCGGAGACGATGAGCAGCGGCGGGTTCTCCAGCGCCAGCGCGTACTGCCGTAGCTGATTGAAGGCCGCGTCGAGGTCGGCGTGCTTGCCCTTGTACTCCCAGGTGAAGCAGTACCGCTTCCAGACATCGGCCCAGCCGTCGCCGCCGGTGTCCTTGCGCGCGCCGCGCTCGAAGCAGTAGCGCTCGCCGGTGGGGTCGGCCTCGGCCGGCGTCGGCTCGCCGAGCAGCCGGCACAGATCGATGAAGTGCTCCTGCGCCGCGGAGCGCTCCTTCAGCTCCGACGCCCGCCACTTGGCGATGAACTCACAGGGTGTCATGGCATCGAGTGCGCGGACGTATCGTGGTCGACACGGCGTGCGGAACGTCTACCCGAATCCCCCGGCGCACACCGCATCGGCGAGCCCACGAGGATCGCAGGTTCGGGTGATGGTGGCCAAACGCGTCCTTCGCGTGCCGGTAGAGGTTCTGCCCGTCAATGAACGAAACGGCGCGCTTGATGTCGGGCTCGGTGGGCATGGCGCGGGCAAAAATAACCCCGCCGGGGCCTTGCGGCGAGCCCGGCGGGGACCAATTAGCGACCATCATAGGCGCGCCGCAAGGCGACGGTCAATCTGCGATCTGGATGGTGCATTCAAGGTGCATTCAAGGTAGTACATCAGGAGCATTCGCGGTAGCATCGAGGGATGAAGCTCAGTATCAGCCTTCAAGAGGAAGAAGTCGGGTTCCTTGATGCGTACGCACGCTCGCAAGGCATCAAGTCACGGTCCGGCGTGGTCAAGGCGGCCCTGCGCCTGTTGCGCACCATGGAGCTCGCTGACGATTACGCCGCGGCGTGGGCCGAGTGGGACGACGATGACGACACCAAGGCATGGGATCTGTCATCGGGCGACGGGTTGAACGCTTGAGCGCGGCAGAGTCGGTACGCCGGGGCGACATCTGGATGGTGGATTTCAGCATCCCCGTCGGCGTCGGGGCAGCATACCGGCGCCCGGCGGTGGTCGCGAGCAACAACGGCGCCAACCAGAGCGCAACGACACTGAAGCGTGGGGTCGTGACCGTCGTGCCGGTCACCGGCAACGTGCGCCGGATCTATCCATTCCAGGTCAGGCTGCCCGCTCGCGCGTGCGGCCTGCCGCGCGACTTGAAGGCCCAGGCGGAACAGATTCGCGCGGTGGGGATTGAACGCCTCTACTCCCGTGTCGGTCGAGTACCGCGACGCATAATGAACGAGATCGATGATGCCCTCCGCCTGCACCTCGGTCTTTGACGACTCGTCGGGGCGTCCTCCGCCCTGTCCAAATGTCGATCCGGGTCCAAGTCGCCTCGACCTGTCGGGTAACGGGCAGTCCGGACAGTCCTTGAGCGGGGTGCTCATGTGATGCGAGAGCTGTTCGACAACGGCAAAGACATCCCGCGGGGGCGGGTTCGTTTTCTACGCAAGTCGCTCTGCGAGTTCACCAAGAGGAATCCCGCCATCCTCCCATACTGGACTGGTTACCCGGATTCGCGCCGCGCCAGATTCGACTTCCAACTGCACGCCTTGCGATTCGTAAGCCGTGATGTCTTCTCGCAATCCTCTGTCAGGTCGGAGCAGGGCCGTTGAGGCACCTTTCCGGCTTTGGCGCAGGTCGCGAGATAATCATCCACGGCTTCACGGAAGGCCTCCCGGAGCGCTCTCACGTTGTCCGCGTGAAATCCGACCCCATCACGGATACCTGTGACCCGGCCGATAAAGATCCCGTCTTCGTCATCGCGGTGGATACGGGCCGAATAACCCTTGTTTTTCATCATGCTGGTCACGGCTTGACCCCGGCGTCCCTGCCGTTTCCTCCGTGCTCCGCGCAGCGCCCAGATGCGAATCCGAGTCCAGAGAGAAGCTCGCCATCGGACAGCTCAGCGCCTGTCGGCGAGCACAGTATCGGCGATCGCTTTGCCTCGTATCCGGATTGGTTTGAACTGGGCGCGATGCGGCCCGCCCTTCGGATGAGGCCTTGAAGTTCCTCGGCTACCAGCGATTGGGAACACATGACGCGTCTGCTTTTGCGAGTTGGGCATGCGAATCATCCGGACGAGACGCCCACGGACGGCACGGCGCGTGAATGGATCGCGATTCGGCGGTCGCGCATTGTATCCGACACCAGGTCTCCGACACGATGGGCATCAGCTCGCCCGCAGATGTTGCCTCGATGACCTTGATTCCAGGGTACCTGTGCGTCTTCGCCTCACGATGGAATGGACAGCGAATACCGTGCATCCGGACCGGCAGCACAAGCCCGCTTCTCACCCAACCCCCTACAGGCAGATAATCCGCGCCTTCGTCCCCCTCCATGACGGATGCCCGGATGGCCGACTCGCTCGCCGCGACCGCCCAGGAGCCGCGCTGGCGGCAGCTCGTCATCGCCACCGTCGCGCTGGCGGTGGCGAGCTTCGGCCACGGACTCACCATGCCGCTGCTGTCGCTGGTGCTCGACCACCAGGGGGTCGACGAGACCCTCATCGGGCTCAACGCCGGCACCTACTTCATCGCGGTGTTCGCGGTCGCTCCGCTCGCCACGCGGCTGCTGCGCGCCCGTGGCCCCGCCCTGCTGATGCTGAACTCGATACTCGCGACGGCGGTGCTGCTCGCGCTGCTGCGAGCCTTTCCCGACGTGTGGCTGTGGTTTCCGCTCAGGTTCGCGCTCGGGATTGCGGCTAGCTTCCTGTGGATCGCGGGCGAGGCGTGGGTGAACCACTCTGCGACCGAGACGCACCGGGGCCGCATCATCGCGATCTTCGGCATCGTGGTGTCCGCGGGCTTCGCCCTCGGCCCGCTGATCCTGTCGATGACCGGGACCGAGGGCTGGGCTCCGTTCCTGGTCACCATCGCCCTGCTGCTCGTGGCGGCGGCGGTGCTCGCGGGCGCCCTCGGCTCGTCCCCGAAGCTCAGGGGGAAGACCGGGCCGCTCGCGCGCTATGTGCTCCTCGCGCCGGTGGCGATGTTCGGATACTTCGTGTTCGCGGCCGGCGACGCGATGCTGCTGACCTTCCTCCCGATCTACGCGGCGGGGCTCGGCGTCGCGCAGGTCGACGCGATCCGGCTGCTGACGGTGCTGGCGATCGGCAGCATGGCGCTGCAGTACCCGGTCGGGTGGCTCGCGGACCGGGTGAGCAACTACGCGATCGCCGCCGCCATGGGCGCGATCCTGCTGGCGGGCTCCGCCGTGCTCCCGTGGGCGCTTCCGCTCCCCGCGATCAGCGTCGTGTTCATGTTCTTCTACGGCGGCGCGCTCGGCGCGCCCTACACGATCTCGCTGGTGCTCCTCGGCCGGCGGTTCAGGGGCGCGGACCTGAGCGCCGCGTCCGCGATGCTCGCGGTCATGTTCTGCCTCGGCTCGTTCATCTGGCCGTCCGCCGGCGGCGCCGCCCTGGACCGGTTCGGCGGGGACGCGATGCCGGTCTCGCTGATCGTCGCCTACGTCGCGTTCCTGGCTGTCGTGGCGGCGGCATGGCTTCGCGGTGCGCCGCGGGGAACGCGGGCCTGAGCGCGTGCCGGACGCGGCCGATGGCGGTACTCCCTGTCCCGGAGTTCCGGTTCAGTGGATCCGGAGCCCGAGCTCACCCGAGTCCTGGCGGCGGTGCTCACCCGCGCCGCGGAGCGTCTCGGCGCCCGAATCCGGTGCGGCACGGGTGTACGCTCGATCGACGTGAGGGCCGGGCGCGCGAGCGGCATCACGCTCGGGCGTCGACGAGCGAGGGGCCGCCCCTCCCGGCCATCGCGTCAACCGCTCACCGTCCCCGTGGAGTGCCCGGAATAGTACTGCTGCGCCCTGCCCGTCCTGCGCTTCGGCACCCGGTCGTTGCTGCGCCAGTAGTCCGACGCCGCCGCCACGCCGCTGCCGGGCCTGACCCCGACGCCCACGTCGAGCATCGCCATCTCCGTCCCCGCGATGGCGCCCATGAGCATGAGCTCGTTGAGATCCCCCATGTGCCCGATGCGGAACAGCCTGCCCGCCACCTTCGAGAGCCCGGAGCCGAGCGCCAGGTTGTAGCGCCGGAAGGCCACGTCGATGACGTGCGCGGCGTCGATGCCCCCCGGGACCATCACCGCGCTCACCGTATCCGAGTAGCACGCCGGCTCCCGCGCACACAGCGCCAGGCCCCACCCCTCGGTGATCGCGGCGCGCACCCCCTGCGCGAGGTAGTGGTGACGGCCGAAGATGAGATCGAGCCCCTCCTCGAAGATGAGGTCCAGACTCTCGCGCAGCCCGTAGAGCATGGGCAGGGCCGGGGTGTAGGGGAAGTAGCCGGTGGCGTTGGCGGCGATCATGTCGGCGAGGTCGAAGTAGCAGCGGCGCGACGTGGCGCTCTGCATCGAGTGCAGCGCCTTCTGGCTCGCGGCCAGGATGCCGAGTCCGGCGGGAAGCATCAGTCCCTTCTGCGATCCGCTCACCGCGAGGTCCACGCCCCACTCGTCCATGCGGAAGTCGATGCTCCCGAGCGAGCTGACCGCGTCCACGAACAGCATCGCGGGATGGTTGCAGGCATCCATCACCGCGCGCAGCGACCCGATGTCGTTCGTGACCCCGGTCGAGGTCTCGTTGTGGCAGGCGAGGATGCCGCGGATCCCGCGCGCGGTGTCCGCCCGCAGGACCTCCTCGACGCGCCCGAGCGGCATCCCCTCGCCCCAGTCGACCTCCAGCGCCTCGACCTCGAATCCGAGCCGCTCGGCCATGTCGATCCAGAGATGGCTGAAGTGACCGAGGCGCGCGGCGAGCAGCCGGTCGCCGGGCGAGAGGGTGTTGGTCAGGGCCGCCTCCCAGGCGCCGGTGCCCGACGAGGGAAAGATGAAGACCCGGCCATCGCCGGTGCGATAGACCTTCTTCAAATCCTCCAGCACGCTCGTCGAGAGCTCCGGGAACTTCGAGGAGCGGTGGTCCTCCATCGCCACCACCATCGCGCGCTGGACACGGTCGGGAATGTTGGTGGGACCGGGGACGAACAGGAAGTTGCGACCGGGTATGCGGGACATCGTGTCCTCTCTCTTGTCTGGTGGGCTGCGCGCGGGAACGTTACACCATCGATCGGGCTCGTTGCCGGAGAAGCTCGGCACGCCGTGAAGGCCGGCGTCGCCCGCGCGCGAGAGAGCCCACCGGCCTACGGGGGCAAGCCGGTCATTCGGACCGAGGCCGCGCGAGCTCCTGCTGCAGGGGGTCGCGCTGCCTGCGGAGATATCGTACTGCCACGTTTGCGAAACTGACGCGCGCTCCATTTGCGGACAGGTCGAGAAATCCCTCGATCAGTCGGCGATGGGACAAGCCTCGGTTGAGCTCGTCATCCAACTGCTCGATCAGCGAAGACCGCTCGGCAACCAGTTCGCGATGGTTGAGGTCGAGAACCCGAATCATCATGTCCGCATCAGGCGTGCCGTCCCCGAGTACGAGTCCATTGGAGGCAAACGCAAAACGTCGCTGGCAGGCTTCTTCCGGCACGGGGTCGACATCTTAAACATCCCCTCATTTTGATCGTCAAATGACCCCGAAGATTTCACGGTACACGCGTTGCTCGATGAGCATCTGTGCAAACTTCTCGACCAGTGGGCGCAGCCGGTGCTCGGGCCAGTTGGGAATATGTTGATAGA
>JAJEAD010000095.1 GCA_022824305.1 Gammaproteobacteria bacterium
AGCTCCGGCATCCGGCACTCGACCTTGCCCGCGAGCCCCATCGCGAGGTGGGGAATGGGACACCACACAATCGAGCATCCGCGCTCGGAGACGATGTCCACGTCGTTGTCGGTGAGGGTGTTCATGTGGACCAGGGTGGAGCCGGAGTGGAGCACGCCGAGCGAGTCGAGATGCACGATGCGCGAGTGCCCGAGCCGTTCGGTCTCCGCCCGGGTGGACTCGATCTCGTAGGCGTCGTGCTGATGGAGCACGACGCCGTGCTCGCGGGCGAGCGCGTCCGCCCGGCGCTCGAGCTCGTCGCTGGCGGTGCCGATGCCATAGAGGCACAGGAAGCCGTGCTGGCGCCCGTCCCGGTCCTCGTTGCGATGGAGCTCGCGGCCGAGCTCGGCGATGCAGCGCTCGAAATCGGCCGGCGCGCGCGCAAACAGCACCTGGCTCTCGAGCGAGCCGAGATGGCGCATGACCCCGACGTCGTCCCACAGGTAGGGTTCGGAGAGGCAGATGCGGATGCCGGCGGCTTCGGCCGCCGCCGCTGTGGCCTGCGTGTCGAACACCGTGCCCGCCTCGACCACGCCGGTGTAGCCCGCGTGCAGGAGTTGCAGCGCGGTCAAAGTCGTGGCCGCCGCCTCGTCCTCGCTCGTGACGTCGGCTTTCCACGCCGCGTAATTGACGCCACTCGCGGGGTCGTCGGCCTCGTTGGCGAACACGCCTCGACAGCCCGCTCCCACCACGTGGTTGTGCGCGTCGATGAACCCGGGGTGGACTGCCGCCCCCTCGGCGTCGATGGTGCGGTCCGCGCGCCACTCCCGCATCACCTCTTGCTCCGGCCCGACCGCGGTCAGGGAATGGCCGCGCACCGCCACCGCCCCGGGTGAGAACACGCGGCGCTCGGCGTCGACGCTGATGACGTACGCGTTGTGGATGAGCAGATCGCAGTGCTGGTCCTGGTTCATGTCTCAATGCTCCGTGAGGGTGGATTCAGCGGCGAGGCGAGCACGGTGCATTACGGGATCACCCGGTCGCAGTGCTTGCCCGTGCGGGGCGCCAGGGTGCCGCGAAGCGAGCGGGCCTGCCTGCGTCACGCGGACCGGCTGCCGTCGGCCAGTGCCGCCGTTCTTGGAAGCGCTTCCGGAGTCCACGGCAGACATCCGGGCCGCAGCGTGGGAGAGCGTGGACGGCGGCGGGTCGCAGCGCAGCAATGGGCGTGAGCGACGCGCGCGGGTCTCACGGTGGCGGGCTGCGCCTGGCCGCCCGCTCGAAGGCCTCGGGGTCGAGCTCGACGCCGAGGCCCGGCCCTTCCGGAGCGAAGGCGAATCCCGCCTCGAAGCGCAGCGGGGTCGCCAGCAGGTCTTCGCTCTGGTACAGCGACCCGCAGGTGTCGCTGTCGAAATCGAGGTTGGGCATCGCGATGCCGAGATGGATCTGCGCCGCGGTGCCGATGCCGAGCTCGGGCATGCTCCCGATCATGCAGCCGAGCCCTGCCTGCTCGGCGAGGGTGAAGATGCGCGCCGCGTTCTGAATGCCCCCGGATTCGGTCACGTAGACGTTCAGCACGTCCGCGGCCTCCCGGCGGATCACCTCCATCGCGTCGCGGGGAGGGCCGATGGATTCGTCGGCCATGATGGGAAGAGACACCGAAGCGCGGATCTCGGCCATCGCCTGCAGGTCGTGCGCCGGCATCGGCTGCTCGAGCATCTCCGGGTCGTACTCCATGATCCGCTCGACGAGGCGAATCGCGTCCTTGGCGCTGCGCATCGCCATGTTGGCGTCGACCCGCACCCGGTGGGCGGAGCCGACCGCCTCGCGAACCTGACGCACCGCTTCCACATCGGTCTGCATCCCCTGGCCGGTCTTGACCTTGACGGTGCGAAAACCCTCCCGGGCGCGCTCGAGCGCGAACTCCGCCATCTGCTCCGGCTCGCCGTGCGGCACCGAGTAGCTGAGCGGAATCCGCTCACGCATCCTGCCGCCGAGCAGCGTGTAGACCGGCGCCCCGAGCGCCTTGCCGGCAAGGTCCCACAGCGCCATCTCGACGCCCGCGATCGCGAGCTGACCATCGGGGAGCTGGGCCTCCATGGCCCGCAGCGCGCTCGTGATGTCGAGCGGGTTGCGTCCCAGGAGAACGGGGGTGAGACGTTCTTCCACGTCGCGGCACAGGAGCGGACCGCGCCGTGCGAACACGCTCGAGAGCTCACCCAGCCCGGTGAGCCCTTCGTCCGTTCGCACCTGCACGATGCCGTGCTCCGAGATGTCGGCGGGGCCGAGGGCGGTGCGGGGGACCGCACCGAATGCCCGCAGGCGAGGAACGTAGACCGGCGTGGTCTCGATGGCGCTGATTTTCATGGTTGCCAGAGCTCCTCCTGAACGAGGGCTTCGGCGACGCCCTCCGCCGCGGCCGCGAGCAGGCGTTCCCCCTTCTCGGCGCTTGCGGCGGCGGGGACCCCGATCACCCCCGACTCGGTCATCTCTTCGAAACCCTTCCAACGATACAGGCCACCGGATGCGCTCAGGTTGCGCCTGCTACCGTCCACGCGGAGCATCTCCTCGCGCTCGACGAGGTCCGGCTCGAGCGCCAGCATCATCGAGGTCTCCGCCTCGCAGGCATGGGCGACCCCGGTCTGCTCGTCGAGAATCTCGCGGAACGCGCCCGCGACGCTGCTCACCGTCCAGTAGGTGGCGCTCACGACCCGTACCCCCAGCTCCTGCTTCAGCTCGCCCGCGATGACGTCGAGCGCCTTGATGTTGCCCCCGTGGCCGTTCAGGAGGGCCAGGCGCCGGAAGCCGTGGCGCTGGATGGACGCGCACACGCAACGGATGACCGCGTGGAAGGTGGCGAAGTCCAGGGTGATGGTGGCGCCGAAGGCCATGTGGTGCTCGGCGAGCCCGCACCACAGGGTGGGAGCGACGACCACGGACTGATGCTCCGCAATGTGCGCCGCCGCCCGTATCGCCACTTCGGCGGCGAGGCGCGCGTCCACCTGCACCGGAAGGTGCGGGCCGTGCTGCTCCGTCGAGCCCACCGGAATGATGACCAGCGCGTCGGCGGCGGCGAGGGCGCGCAGCTCGGGCGCGCGCAGGTCGTGCCATGCGATCTTGCTCACGGACTTCTTCCCCTTGCCGCTTCGCAGGGCCTGCACGGCGGCGGATGCCGGATCCTATCGGCCCAGCGGCGTGCCCTCGATGGTGATGCGATGCATGTAGCGCCGCTGTCCCGGGTAGTCGTTGATGGCGAAGTGCCAGGTCGCGCGGTTGTCCCATAGCGCCAGCGAGCCCCGGCGCCAGCGGAAACGACAGGTGAACTCCGGCCGGGCGCCGTGCCGGTAGAGGAAGTGGAGCAGCGGCGCCGACTCCTCCCCGGTCCAGCCGTCGAAGCGCACCGTGAAGTCCCGGTTGACGTACAGGCATTCGCGCCCCGTGTCGGGGTGGCGGATGATCACCGGGTGCACCGCGTCCTGGGTCGCCGCCTGCTGGCGGCCCAGGCGGCCCGCGTAGTCGGCGCCATAGCTTCCCGGGCCGAACACGTGCCGGCTCGAGTGCACCGCGCTCATGCCGCGCAGCATGTTCTTCATCCCCTCCGAGAGCGCGTCGAAGGCCGCCCCCATGCTCGCGAACAGGGTGTCGCCGCCCGTCTCGGGCACTGCGCGCGCATAGAGCAGCGAGCCGAGCGCGGGAACGGTGTCGTAGGAGTGATCGGTATGCCAGCCGCTCCCGATGTTGTTCTCGTGGTGCGGCTCCTTGCGCACTTCGGCGATGAGGGGATAGCCGTCGACGGGCTGGAAGAAGCGGTTGACGTTGATGTCGCCCCACTTGCGCGCGAAGGCGATGTGTTGCTCGGGCGTGAGGTCCTGGTCGCGGAAGAAGATCACCCCGTGGGCGTGAAAGGCGTCGCGAATCTCGGAGAACTGCTCGTCATCCACTTCGGAAGCGACGTCAGCCCCGAAGATCTCCGCCCCCACCACGCCCGACAGGGGCTTGACCTCTATGGTGCGGTACCCGTTTCGGGACTCCATGCCTGCCACCCCACGCCCACGCGGACGATCCCGCCGACTCTGCACTCTAGATCAAGTGCACCGGCCGCCGCCATGCATTCGCGGCGGCGGCTACTGGGCGGTCATTCCCCCGTCGATCACCAGCTCCGAGCCGGTGACGAATGCCGACTCGTCGCTCGCGAGGTAGAGGATTCCGTATGCGATGTCCATGGCGGTGCCGAGCCGGCGCATCGGGGTCTTTCGAAGCAGCGCCTCGCGCACTCTCTCCGGGGCGAACACTTCGCGCGTCAGCGGGGTGTCGGCATAACCGGGATGCACCGAGTTCACGCGGATGTTCTCCCTTGCGTACTGGATGGCGGCGGACTTCGTGAAGGCCCGGATCGCCCCCTTCGCGGCGGAGTAGGCGGGTGCGGCGGGGGAGCCCACGATGCCCATGATGGAGGAGATGTTGACGATGGACCCGCCTCCGCGCTCGCGCATTGCCGGGATCACGGCCCGTGTGCCGAGAAACACCCCCTTGGCGTGGACGGAGAGCTCCGCGTCCCACTCCGCTTCGGAGAGGTCCTCCACCCGCGAGGTGACGGAGATCCCCGCGCTGTTGACGAGGACATCGAGCCTTCCGTACGCCGCCACCGTGGCTTCGATCGCGTTCTCCCACTGCGACGCGCAGGTCACGTCGAGGTGCAGGTAGCGGGCGTCGCCGCCCCCTTCCCGCAGTGCCGCCGCGGCCCGCTCGCCGACCTCGTCCTTCACGTCGGTCATCACCACCTTCGCGCCCTCGCGGACGAAGAGATGGGCGACGGCGCCCCCGAAGCCCATGAGCTCGCCCGGCACGCCGGCCGCAGCCCCCGTGATCAGCGCCACCTTGTGTTCGAGCCGCATCGCTTGGTCCTCCGTCGTGTCCCGCTCCCCGCCTGGCGGTCCGGGGAGAGGTGGAATCCGGCGCCGGAGAGCATCGCGGTTGCTCCGATTCCGGCGCGCGCGCCGGACGTGGCCGTAGGGATCGCGGGACGGCGCCGGCTCAGGCAATCTCCGGGCGTCGCCGCCCATGTCCGGTCGCCAGCTCGAAGGCATGCGCGAGCTGGAGCACCGCGAAGTCGCGGTGGTGGCGGCCCACGATCTGCAACCCCACCGGCAGGCCCTCCCGGCTGAATCCGCAGGGAACGGAGATTGCGGGGAGGCCGGTGACCGTGATCGCGTAGCACAGGCCCATCCAGTCGATGTACGTCTCCATCGTCTTTCCGTTGATCTCGCGGACCCAGGGCACGTCGATGGAAAAGGGAAGGACCTGCACTGCGGGCAGGACGAGATACTCGTAGGTCTCGAAGAACTCGAAGGCGCGCTGGAAGAGCGCGCTGCGCGTGGCGATGGCCCGCGCGACATCGAGGCCGGTGAGGGGGAGCCCCCGCTCGATGTTCCAGATCACGGTGTCCTTCATCCGATCCCGGTGCGCGCGGTAGTCGGCTTCCCGGCCGGCCGCGGTCTTCCACGCCCGCAGCACCTGGAAACTCTCGTCCGCGCCGCGCAGGTCCGGGTGCGCGCACTCTACCGAGCAACCGAGGTCTTCGAGAATAGGAAGTGAGCGCTCACATACTTCCACCACCTCGGGCTCGACCTCGTAGCGGCCGAGATCCGGGCTCCAGGCCACGCGGGTGCCGGCAAAGTCCCGTTCGAGCGGGGCGCGGAAGACTTCGCCGGGCTCGTCGATCGCGATGGGAACCCGCGGGTCCGGGCCCGCGATCGCCGAGAGCAGCAGGGCGGCGTCGGCCACGCTGCGGGCAATCGGTCCCTGCACCGAGAGCGGCTCCCAGAGGTCCTCGGCGGGCCACTGCGGTACCCGCCCCGGCGAGGGCCGGAACCCGACCACGTTGCAGAAGCTCGCGGGGTTGCGCAGCGAGCCGCCGAGATCGCTGCCGTCCGCGATGGGCAGCATGCCGCAGGCGAGAGATACCGCGGCGCCGCCGCTGCTTCCGCCGCAGGTCCGTTCGAGGTCGTAGGGGTTGCGGGTCCTTCCGAAGACCGGGTTGAAGGTCTGCGAGCCCGCGCCGAATTCCGGGGTGTTGGTCTTGCCGATGATGACGGCGCCCGCGGCGTGCAGTCGCTCGACGATGATCTCGTCCTGGTCGGGCACGTGGTCGGCGTAGATCGGGGACCCGAAGGTGGTGCGGATTCCCCGGGTCGCCACCAGGTCCTTGATCGCGATCGGCAGCCCGTGCAGCACTCCCGTGGCCTCGCCGGCGGCGAGCGCGCGGTCCGCCGCCTCCGCTCCCGCCTCCGCCCGCTCCGGGAGCAGGGTGGGAATGGCGTTGACCTGCGGATTCAGTCGCTCGATCTGCGTGAGGAAGGCCGCCATCACCTCCCGCGCCGACACCTCGCGCCGGCGGATTCGGGCGGCGAGCTCGACCGCGCTGGTAAAGCAGATTCCGGTGTGTTCACTCATGGGAGGCATCGTGGCGATCTCCGTCGACCAGGGCAAGGGGTCCGGCGCCGGCGCGAAGCGATGAGATCACGCCGTGGCCCGGCCCGTGACCCGGGCCCCGCCGCCCTGTCTCCCCGCTTTCCTGCTGTGGACGCCGATTCAGTCCGGCGTCTCGTCGGTGTAGACGAGCAGCACGAGCGCACCTTCATCGCTTCCCGCGGAGTGCATCGCCCCCGGCGCCCGGCAGCAGAAGTCGCCGGCCCGCATCAGGCGCTCGTCGTCGAAGAAGGAGCCTTCGAGAACGTAGATCTGCTCGAGCTCCCCCTCGTGCGCGTGGGGCGGGGAGTAGGCGCCCGGCTCGACCCGCATGAGCCAGGTGCGACAGCCCGGGGCCTCGTAGAGGGCCTTGTAGAGAAACCCCGGGTCGTCGGCGGATTCCCAGTCCGAAGCGGCCGTTGCGCGATACGACGAGCCCTTCGCAAGGGGGCCTATCATCCCACGTTCACTGACGAGCATTCGTTCGGCGGTCATGCTGGCACCTCGCCTGAGTGTGACGGAATCCGCCGTGCCCCCGGGTGAGGCATCGGCGATAGCGCGCCCATTTTGGGCGATCATGGCCCCGTACCCAACGTCGAGGACTTGGAACATGCTCAAGGCCCAACCCCCCCTCTCCGGCTACCGCGTCCTCGACCTCACCCGGGTGCGCACCGGCCCCACCGCCGTCAAGCAGCTCGGGGACTGGGGCGCGGACGTCATCAAGATCGAGCGCCCGGGCGGTGACGACATGAGCGGTCCCCGC
Organism: Gammaproteobacteria bacterium; assembly: GCA_022824305.1. Lineage (GTDB taxonomy): Bacteria > Pseudomonadota > Gammaproteobacteria > HK1 > HK1 > JAJEAD01. The sequence continues at coordinate 7,208 of JAJEAD010000095.1, forward strand.
CACGGCTCGGACTTCCAGAACCTGCACCGCAACAAGCGCTCCATGACCCTCGATCTGAAGCGCCCGGAAGCCCGCGCGCTGTTCCGCCGCATGGTGCCTCGGGCCGACGTGGTGGTGGAGAACTACCGACCCGCGGTCAAGCACCGCCTCGGCGTCGACTACGAGAGCCTGCGCGCGCTCAACCCGCGGCTGGTGTATGCGAGCATCTCCGGCTTCGGGCAGGAGGGACCCTACGCGGACCGCCCCGGCGTGGACCAGATCGCGCAGGGCCTGGGGGGCCTCATGTCGGTGACCGGGCCGGACGGGGCCACCGCCCCGCTTCGGGTCGGCATCCCGATCGCGGATCTCTGCGCCGGCCTCTACTGTGCGCTCGGCATTCTCACCGCCCTGCTCGAACGCGAACGCTCCGGAGAGGGGCAGTGGGTGCGCACCTCTCTGCTCCAGGCCCAGGTCGCGATGATGGACCTGCAGGCGATGCGCTGGCTGATGGACGCCGAGGTGCCGGCCCCGGTCGGAAACGGCCATCCCACCGGCAGCCCCACCAACGCCTACGCGACACGGGACGGTTTCGTGAACGTGGCGGCCTCCGGCGGCGAGCTCTTCGAGCGCTTCTGCCGGGCGATCGAGCGCCCGGACCTTCTCGAGGACCCGGACTACGCGACGGAGGAGGCGGCGCACCGCAACCGCCACGCGCTCGACGCGATCGTCGAGGCGCGGACCCGTACCGAGACCACCGCATACTGGGTGGAGGCCCTGAATGCGGCCGGCGTTCCCTGCGGACCGATCCACGACATGCGCGGGGTGTTCGAGGACCCCCAGGTCTGTCACCTCGGGACGACCCTGCGGGTCGGCCACCCGGTTCTCGGCCCCATCGACCTCGTCGGCCCGGCCTTCGACTTGAGCCGGAGCCCGATGCGCCCCCCGAGCCCGGCGCCGGAGTCGGGCGCGGACACCGATGCCGTTCTCGCCGAGCTCGGGCTGGACGAGTCGGAGGTGGCGGCGTTGCGGGCAAGCGGCGCGATCTGAGGCTCGTATCGAGAAGCTGGAGGCGGCCTGTACCGCAAACACCCCATCCGGCTCAGGTCCCAGGCCCTCGTGACGCGTCGGGTACAAGAGCTCCGGACAGCTGGATGCTGCCCGGACTGGATATCCGGGAAACAGGCCCGTTCTCATCCTCGTCCGCAGTCAGGAAGCCACGCCGATGAACAGCGCGAGCGCCCGGTTTACCGCGAGCAGGTCCGTATCGTCGAGGCGTCCGAACACTCGCCCCACTCGACGTGTTCGCGCCGAGAAAATCTGATCGATCATGACGTAGGAGCGGATGCGCAGCCCGTTTTTTTCAGACGGCTCGAGCGGTACGCGTATCAGGGGTACATCGAGTGAGGTGGACGTCAGCAGCGCAACGGTGACGGTCGAGGTGAGGCGCGCGAACAGGTCGGACTGAATCACCAGCGCGGGACGCGGTTTGCCGTGTTCGCCCTGGAGCGCGACGGTGATGAGGTCGCCGCGCCTCACTCGCCGTGTCCGGCTTCGAGCGCCTCGAGGTGGTTATCGAGATCGGCCGCGGCGGCGTCCATGAATCGCATGAGGTCGCCGTCGGCACGGTTCGCGGCATCCACGATCGCGGCCTGGCGCGCGCACTCCTCGGCGAAGCCCGGCGCACGGGTATCGGGAACCCAAATCTGTACCGGACGCAGTCCTTGCGCTCTGAGGGCGGCTCGACGCTTCGCAACACGCTGTGCGCTGGTGGCTGCGGGAGGCATGGCGTGTCCCCTGGTGGAAGGTTGCGCTACATGTAACGCATTTGGTCGACGCAGGGAAGGAGTACGCTCGCTCGCGCAGCGGGTGGCGTCATCGGAAGGTCTGCGTCCAGAGTTGGGTCAAGGGCGCGCAAGCCCCCGGGCGCATCTCGGCGGCGATTCGGTAAGCCGTTGTCCCGCAACGTGCCGAACCCTGCGATGACCACGCTCTCATCCCGGGCGAGCGTCTCGCCGATCGCGGAAGACACCGCATCGACCACGCGGTCCGCCGGGAGGTTCCCTTTCCCGCGGGAAATGACCAGGGACCTGGTCGTTGCGCTTTCTCAGGGCCCGCCTCGCCGGCGACCGGGCCCTGCACGGGCCTGAGTCTGTCTGGGAAAATCCCCGTATTGCGACATCGTCACAGGGCGTGGCGAAGCAAAGAGCATCCTCTCGCTCAGATCACTCAAGCTGTTCATGCCGCCCGAATTCTCCGCAGTACCACGTACGTCAGAGTTGGCCTGACCCTCACCAGCGCAACGCGCCGCGCAGCATCACGACGTGCTCGGACCGCTCTTCGCCGGCTGCCTCATACCGCGTCCCTTCGAGGTTCAGATGCGCGTCCGTCGCCACCTGCCAGCGCGTGCCCATGCGCCACGACCGTGCGCCTGCGACGGAGACCTCGAGCCCCGCATAGGGCGTCACGACCCCGAGACCAGGTCCGGCGCCGAGGCCGTAGCCGACTTCGGCACTCATGCGACCGGCACCGGACTGGCTGGCGGGTGCCACCCCTGCAGTGACGCCGGTCTCCCACAACTGCCGAACGCTGCCGGTCGTCTCGCCCCAGGCCGGACGCACGCCGAGCGTGAGACCTCGGCCCGAAGTGCCGGGATCCACCCGCAACAGTCCGCTCACGCCCCATTCGTCGTAGTCGCCGCCATGGTGGAGCAGGGTCCGCGCCCGGCCCTCGATCGTCAGTCCCGATGCAGGATCGGAATAGCGCAGGCCGCCCCCGAGCTCGAGACTGCTGCCGGTCTCGCCGTCGCCGCCGTCATGGCGCACGCCGAACTCGACCGATGGGGCGAGCGATGCGCCGGAGGCGAGCTTCCGGGCGTGGACCCCCTCGAAGATCAGCCGCTGACGGCTGGCATTCAACGTCATCTCCCGCAGGCTTCCGGATCCCTCGATGTCGGCCCGCGTAAAGGCCGTCTCGGCCTTGACCTCGAGGCTCGTGGCGCCGCCCTCAATCACGTGATCGCTCGCCATCAGCGTCGCGTTCACGCCCGCCGCCGCCATCTGCTGCGTCAGGTCGCTCTTCTGCATGTCCGCCGAATGATCGTCAACCTCGACATCGCCCCAGCCGTAGCCGGCGGTCGCCCACATGTTCATGCTCCCCGACCCCTGCCAGCCCACGTAGGGGTGGATGCTCGTCAGACGGCTCGTGAGCTCGCCCGTCAGCGCGTAGGAATCCGTGTAATCCACCGTCCCTCGCGCCAGCCCCACCGACATCCCCGCGAGCAGGCTGTCGCTTACCCGGGTGTCGACCCCGATGTTGGCGCTCAAGACGTTGCCACGGTAGTCCACTGACTCCGGATTGCCGCCGGAGAACTTTCGGTAGTCTCCGCTGCCCCAGAGCGCGAGTCCTCCGACCATGCCTCCCGCTCCGGTATCGCCGGCGTTGAGCGGCAGGTGGAAGGACGAGCCCGTGAGCAGACGGCCAGGGTCGAGTGTGCCGTTCTCGATCGCCTCCCCGTGCGCGAGCAGCGCATCGGAGAGCGTGGAGGCGCCGCCGAGGCTGAACCCCATCGCCGGCGCGTTGCCCGCGCTGACCTTCTCGATGCGGCCCGAGATGGCATCGACCGTGCTGGCGGTCATGGCCCGCATGACCTGGGGCAGAATGGTCTCGACGACCGCGTTCTGGCGCGCGGCAACCACTTCGGGTGAGTTCAGGTACACGCCCGACGCGATGATGAGGTTGGTGCGGATTTCGGTCCCGTCCAGTGTCCCGGTCGTTCTGGCGAACTCTCTCGCAAAGCCCAGCTTGGGAACATCGGCGCTGTCGGTGTCGTCGGCGGGATTGTCGAAGTGATAGCGCCAGAAGCCGCCTTCCGGACTGCTTCTCGCCGCGGCAACAAGCTGGTCGTAAATGAGCTCTCCGGTGACGACGTCCCGGGTTACGCCTCCATGTCGAAGCTCCAGTCTGTTCGGAAACCCGCCGTGGAACAGGACCAGGTTGCTGTTCCCGTCCACGATGTAGATATACACCGAACCGTGTCTCCAGGGACCGTTCGGGTCGCGCAAGGCAAGCCTGGCTTTCTGAAAGGCAACTCTGGATTCCGCCGTCGAACGTACGTTCTGCTGCGTCCCGGCGATGAAACGCAGCGCTTCCCCGACAAACGCCCTCAGGGTCTCGCGGTCCACCACGTCCCTGGCGGTGACGGCCGGACTGCCGTAATCGATCTCCTCCTCCTCCAGGTGCGATGCGTTGAGGTCGAATCCCGCGAGCAGCACCAGCGGGCGTCCCGTATTGACCGAGCGATAAGCGCCGGCATGACCGGATACACCCCCGGTCAAACTGAAAGGTGCATGCGGCTCGCTTTCCAGGTGTGCGAGGAGCATGGACTGGGCGCTGGCCCTGGTGGCGGCGTCCGCGGAGCGCAGGCCCGCCAGAATCGCCGCAGGGGTGCGGAGCGCCCGGAGAATTCCTGCGTAGATCGAGGGTTTCAACTTCCCGGCGGAAAGGGACATGTCCTTTGCATGCAAGTACACCCGCCCGTCGGACGTAAGCGTCACGATGTACGTGGAACCGGAACGCCATGGACCGCCTTCCTGCCGAAGCCGGCATCCTGAGTATGCGAGCTGTTGCGGCGTAAGTACCTCGGCCCCCCCCTCCTTGAAGTGCCTTATCGCGGCCAGCGTGAATTCCTCCAGGGTGGCGCTGCCGTCCTCCACCTGCTGTGCCGTCACCGGCGGATCCGCAGGACGCTCCACGCCGGCGGGCAGTGGACATTCGTCCTGCGTCTGCGCCAGGGCGTCGCGCCCATCGGAACCGATGCCGGCGAGTACGAGCATCCCTGCCGCAACAATAGAGGGAATCCTGGCTTTCAAAAGTCCAAGTTGCATCGTGAGTTGCTCCAGCTCGTAGAGGCAGGCGAGCCTCGGTCGACAGTGAGGTGCGCAGACACCGCCTCGCGCGCCAAGGCGTTGCCGAATTCGAGTCGCCAAACGAACGACTTTGGCCACGAGCGCACACCCCCATGCGCAACAATAGTATGAATTCCCGGGCGACTCCACTCACGACGAGTTGGCTCGCCTGTTCCCCCTCACCAGGCAGGTCTGGTTACCCGGGTCGCGCGAAGGCGACGAGGGCGGCGTCGGACCCAGCCCCCTTGTATCCGCCTTGGTAGGCCTTGGGGTCGAAGGTCCACAGCTCCGTGCCGGTCTCCGCGTCGAGAGCCACCACCCGTGTGTACATGGTCGACTGAGGGTCGAAGAGGGCTCCGCCAAGACCGCCGCTCCATAGCATCCCTCGCTGACTCCACTGCCCGCCCGCACATCGCGTGCCTGCGGCGCATGGGGCGCGGCACGATCAGCGGACCCTCACACGCCATCGGTCTTCCGCGCCGCATGCTCCGCGAACGGGGCGCGGTCACAGCGTCTCAGCCCACTCTCCCCTTCTCGGGTGGGGACCGGGGTGAGGGATCGTGAATGTCCAGCCCTGACATCTCCGCGATCAGATTGACCACGTCGATGCAGCTCAGTCCGCCACGACCCCTGGCGCGCTGGATCTGGTAAGTCTCCACCGCCAGGGCGTTGAGCGGCATCGGCACGCTGAGGCTGCGGGCGAGCTCCGCTGAGAGATAGTGATCCTTGTACATCAGGTCGGTGGTGAACGCGGGGGAATAGTCGCGTGCCCGTACCCGCGGCGCGAGGTCGTCGTCGAGCGCGTAGGAGCGCGCCACCGTCTCGCTCAGGACGTCTAGAGTGGTTTCCGCCGGGAAGCCAGCCGCCGCCGCGAGGGCCAACCCTTCCGCAATCGCGATATAGGTGATGCCGCTTATCTGATTGCTGATCAGCTTCATGAGGCTACCCGAGCCGATCGCACCAAGGTGTATCACCCGATGGGCAAATACCTCCAGGACCGGTCGGGCATCCTCGAGATCCGCTGCTTTTCCGCCCACCAGCGCAGTGAAGCTCCCATCTCTTGCCGCGGCAACACCCGCACTTCCCGGATGCGCGCTGGTCAGCGGCGACTCCAGGTATCGCACCCCACGCTCGGACGCGGCCGCATGCATACGCCGCGACGTACCCGGGTCGATGGAACTCGTGTCGATGACCAGGGAATGGGCGCCGGCAGCGGCGAGCACTCCGTCATCCGCGCACATGACGGCCTCCACGGCGCCGGGACTCGGCAGCGAGAGGACCACGACGTCGGTCGCCGCGGCGAGCGACTTGGCGGATGCGGTCACCTCGATGCCCGGTCCCGCGAGCGAAGCGATGCGGTCCGCATCGATATCGTAAATGGTGAGGGCGCCGAAGCGCTCGCGTAGCCTGAGCGCGAAATGGTGACCGAGACTGCCCACACCCACCTGACCGTAGCGCAGCTTCTTCATCGCTTTGCCCGCCGTCGTTTCAGTTGAAGGCATAGAGGCGTGCGCAATTTTCCCAGAGGATCTTGCGTTTGCTCTCTTCGGGAAAAGGCTGTTCCAGCAGTGTTTCCACCGCGTGGGGGAACCTCGAGTCGGCGTGCGGAAAGTCGGTCGAGAACACCAGATTCGAGTCTCCCATCCAGTCGAAGACGTTGACCGCGAGCGCCTCGTCGGCTTCCACCCCGGCGTAACATTGGCGTTTGAAGTACTCGCTCGGCGGCAAGGGAAGACGCTGCTTGAGCTTGCGCTCACGCACCTCGTAGTGCTCATCCATGCGCCACAGCCAGAAGGGCAGCCAGCTGCAGTTGCCCTCGAGAAATGCGATGCGCAACTCCGGGAATCGCTCGCACACTCCGCCGGCGATCATCGACAGACAAGCGTACATCTGCTCGATGACATGCGCCGCCACGTGCTCGGTCAGCCAGATGTCCTCGTGGATTCCGGCGAAGCGATCCCCGATCGCGACAGGGAGCATGCACGGAATGCCTTCGTGAAAGCCGACCGCGACATCCTGCTCTTGACATTCCGCCCACAGCGGGTCGTAGACGGGATTGTTCCAGTTCCGACCGCGTACCGGGTTGGGTCGAAGGAACACCGCCTTGAATCCGTACTCCTGCCGGGTTCGTTTCACTTCCGCGACCGCCGCCTCGACGCACTGGGCCGGTAGCATCGCGGCGCCGTACATCCGCTCCGGCGCCGCCGCACAAAGATCCGCCAGCCAGTCGTTGTAGGCGCGCGAGACTGCGGCGGCGAGCCCGTCGTCGTCATACTCTTTGGCGTGGGCCACGAGTCCTCGGGTGGGGCAGAGCACGGTGACATCGATACCCTCCATGTCCATCGCCTCGAGTTGAACGTCAGAACCCCAACCGCGCTCGTCGTACTGTTCGAAGAGTTCCAGTCTGCCGTAGCGTTCGCCCTGGTCACGTACGATGTCATCCTCGACGACGCGCTTCCGATCGCGCGACACGACCAGATCGTCGTGGACCAGGTGCAGGTCGGTGAGATACTCGGTGGTCCCTATCGGGGCGCGGCCCTTGTAGGCGGGCTCGATGTACTTGAGCCAGAGGTCGAAGGGCTCCATGACATGAATGTCGCTATCCATGATTTTGAAGCCGTTCCTTGCCATCGGCGTTCTCCCGGGTCGCTGGGCAGGCGATGCCTTCCTCAACTAGTCTGGACGCCTCCCGGATCTCGGGCAAGCCGTCTTCTACTTGCCCGCGACTTTCCGAGCGGTCGTCCTTCGATGCGCACCTCGAGGCGCTCGAGACCGCGTACGACGGTTGAGCGTCTGTACCGGGCTGTGCCTGCGAAGGCGTGCATACCCCGGGTAGGGGTCCTGGATGGTGCTCTCGCTGATCGGGTTGTAGCTCGCGCCATGGCGCGTGCGCTCGGCGAGGCTCATGGCGAACGCGCCGTCGCGCTGCCACCCTTCGTGCCGCGCTACGTGCTTGAGGATGCTCTACACCGGTGTTGGCCTGTGGGCGGACTCGCTCGCGCGGGGAGCCATGAAGGGCACGGTGGATGATTCTCTGCCAACCCGAATACGTCCTTCACCCAGTGTGAAGGGGTCCACGGAGGCCGGGCAATCCATCGGCCGGCGACTGCCCTTCATTGCCCGTGGCGCGCGATATCGCGCGGCGAGAGGCGCCGGGGGCGACCTCGCGCGCCCCTGTCCACGGATGCAGATGCTCACCGTCGAGCAAGTCCTGATGGGCGAGACCTGCAATCTGCCCGGCGCCCGTGGTCGCGGCGCCCGCCAGAAGAACTGGATCGGGTCTTGAGCACCATCAAGCCCGTAACTGGTGATTCTGCTTTCCTGTACTTCGAAGGCACGTCCGCCGGCGACCGGCTACAGTCGCCTTCCATGGATGAAGACTTTGGAGTCGATCTCGATCAGGTGCGCGCGTTCCTCGCGGAGAGGGAGCGGCGGCGGCGTGCACGAATCGACGAGCGCTACGCGCAGGCCACCCGGGACGCGGGGGCGATCGTCTCGGAGATCGCTGCACAAGTGAATCCGCGTCGCATCTACCAGTGGGGGTCCCTGCTCAATCGGAAGCGTTTCAGCGAGATCTCCGACCTGGACCTCGCGGTCGAGGGGCTGAACGGCCCGGCCGAGTTCTTCCAGGTCCTCGGCATCGCGATGAACGGAACGGCGTTGCCGGTCGACGTCGTCGAGCTGGAGAAGCTCC
>JAJEAD010000027.1 GCA_022824305.1 Gammaproteobacteria bacterium
CCGCCCCCCGGCCGGCGGGAGGGCGTGCGCGGCCTCGCGAGCGATGCCGCGCCCTGCGGCGCGCGCGGCGCAACCCTCCGGATAGTCTATGGCATCGGGCGCGCGGCCTCGCGAGCGGTCGTCGCTGCGCCGTGGTGTAGGCTATGTTCCGGCCTCGCCGGAGGCCGCCTCGGGCGGACTGCCGCGGCGTCTCGGCCTCCCGGCGAGAGAATACGCAAGAGTCCCGAAACGGCTGCGGTACATGCACTGTCCTTTCTGCCAGGCGAAGGAGACCCGGGTGATCGACTCGCGGCTGGCCGGCGAGGGATCCGGGGTGCGCAGGCGCCGCGAATGCGGCGAGTGCGGCGAACGCTTCACCACGTACGAGCGCGTGGAGCTGAACCTTCCCCGGGTCGTCAAGCGCGACGACACGCGGGAACCCTTCGACGAATCGAAGCTGCGCGCGGGCATGCTGCGGGCGCTGGAGCAACGGCCGGTATCGGCCGACGAGGTCGAGAGGGAGCTGAGCGGCATCCTGCACCGACTCGCGACCGGCGGAGAACGCGAAGTGTCCTCGCGCGCGATCGGCGAGCTCGCGATGCGCGCGATGCGCGTGCTGGACCAGGTCGCGTTCGTGCGCTTCGCGTCCGTGTACCGCAGGTTCGAGGACGTGGGAGACTTCCGGGAGGAGATCGATCGCCTGGAGGCGGAGCCGACTCCCGAGGCGAGGCGCAGCCAGTTGCCCCTGATTCCCGATGAGTGAGCCGGCCGGCACCGGGGCCCTCGACCGCGAGCACATGCGCCGCGCCGTCACGCTCGCCCGGCGCGGACTGTACACCACCGATCCCAACCCGCGCGTGGGCTGCGTCATCGCCCACGGCCCGGACGTGGTGGGAGAAGGCTGGCACGTACGCGCCGGGCAGGCGCACGCCGAGGTCAACGCGCTCCACGACGCCGGCGCGCGAGCGCGCGGGGCCACCGTCTACGTGAGCCAGGAGCCCTGCTGCCACACCGGCCGCACCGGACCCTGCACCGAAGTCCTCATCGAGGCGGGGGTCGCCCGGGTGGTGGCGGCGATGGTCGACCCCAACCCCGTGGTCTCGGGACGCGGGCTGTCGCGCCTTCGCGAAGCCGGCATCGAGACCCGCGTCGGAGTCCGGGAGGAGGAGGCGCGGGCCCTCAATCCCGGATTCGCGATGCGCATGCGCCGGGGCCGCCCCTGGGTGAGGATCAAGATGGCGATGAGCCTCGACGGGCGCACCGCGCTCGCCACGGGCGAAAGCCGGTGGATCACGGGGACCGAGGCGCGCCACGACGTGCATCGGCTGCGCGCCCGCAGCTCCGCGATGCTGACCGGCATCGGAACGCTGCTGGCCGACGACCCCGCCCTGACTCCGCGCCTCTCCGACTTCGGGGAGGACTGCGAGGTCGAGACGCCGCTCAAGGTGGTGCTCGACTCGTCCCTTCGCACCCCTCCGGGCTCGAATATTCTCTCTCCCCCGGGACGCTGCCTGATCGTGCACCGCGAGGCTCACCCTTCCCGTTCCGCGGCCCTGGAACGCGAAGGAGCGGAGCTGCTGCGCCTGCCCGGCGCCGGAGGAGGAGTCGATCCGGGCGCGCTTCTCGAGATCCTCGGAGAGCGCGAGATCAACGAGGTGACCGTCGAGTGCGGGCCGACGCTGGCGGGCGCTCTCGTTGCCGCGGAGCTCGCCGACGAGCTCGTGATCTACCTTGCTCCCCTCCTCCTCGGCGACTCCGCCCGCGGCCTCTTCACCCTGCCCGGGATCACGCACATGGACGAGCGCACACCGCTCGAGATCCTGGCGATCGATCCGGTGGGGCGCGACTGGCGGGTGCGCGCGCGGCGCGCGCCTCGCTCCGCGAGACAGGGGCAGGACGCCCGAGGATAATCGCCGCATGTTCACGGGAATCGTGCAAAGCATCGGGCAGGTGCGGGCGGTGGAGGCCTTCGGCGGCGAAGCCGAGGACCGGCGCATCACCATCGCGTGCCCCGACATCCCTCCGGGGCGCCGCACCCTCGGGGACTCGGTCTCGGTGAGCGGGGTGTGCCTGAGCGTCGCGGCCGAGAGGGATGACGGCTTCGAGTGCGACGTCTCGGTCGAGACCCTGACGCTCACCACGATCGGCCGGCTCGGCGCCGGGTCCGAAGTCAACCTCGAGGCGGCGCTGACGCTCGAGAGCGGGCTCGGCGGACACCTGGTGTCGGGGCACGTGGACGGACTCGGCCGGCTCGAGTCCCGCGAGGACGAGGTGCGCAGCACGCGCATGCGCTTCTCCTTTCCTCCCGCCCTGGCGGCCTTCATCGCGGCCAAGGGATCGCTGTGCGTCGACGGGGTGAGCCTGACCGTCAACGACGTGGGAGACCTCGACCTCGGCGTCAACATCATTCCTCACACCCTGGAGGCCACCACCCTGGGCCGGGCGCGACCGGGAGATCCCGTCAACCTGGAGGTGGATCTCGTGGCGCGCTACCTGGACCGGCTGCTGCGCGCACGGGGCGGCTAGGCGCCGATTGGGCGCATAATCCGCCCCCCCGAAGCAGCACGAGCCGGATTGGCGCATGGGACACGACACCATCGAAGAGGTCATCGCCGACTTCGCGCGCGGCAGGCTCATCGTTCTCATGGACGACGAGAGCCGCGAGAACGAAGGTGACCTCATCATGCCGGCCGAACACGTCACCGCGGACGCGATCAACTTCATGGCCCGCTACGGACGGGGCCTGATCTGCATGCCGATGACGCGCGAACGCTGCGCGCAGCTCGGCCTCAAGCTCATGGTGTCGGAGAATCGCGAAGCGCACCGCACCCAGTTCACCACGTCGATCGACGCCGCCGCCGGGGTGACCACCGGCATATCGGCCGCGGACCGGGCCGCCACCATCCGGGCGGCGGTGGGCAGTGACGCCAGGCCCTCCGACCTCGTGCAGCCCGGACACGTCTTCCCGCTCATGGCCGAACCCGGCGGCGTGCTGACGAGGGCCGGCCATACCGAGGCGGGTTGCGACCTCGCCCGCCTCGCCGGCCTGGAACCGGCCGCGGTCCTGGTCGAGATCCTCAACGAGGACGGCACCATGGCGCGGCGTCCCGAGCTCGAGGCCTTCGCGCTCGAGCACGGACTGAAGCTCGGCACCATCGCGGACCTCATCCGCTACCGGCTGATGACCGAGAAGACCGTGCGCCGGGTGGGAGAGTGCGAGTTGCCCACCCGCCACGGCCACTTCCGCCTCGTCGCCTATCAGGACACCGTGGAGGGCCGGGTCCACCTCGCCCTCGTCGCCGGGGAGCCCGCCGCGGACGAGGGCGGAGCGCTGATCCGGGTGCATGTCAGCGATTCGCTGAACGACCTCACCGGCAGTCGCCGCGACCTGCACCACTGGAGCATCGGGGGAGCGCTGGACCGCATTGCGCGGGAAGGCAGCGGGGCGCTCATCATTCTCCGCAGCCAGGAGACCGAGGAGGACATTCTCGCGCACGTCCATACCTACGAGCAGCAGGATCGGGGAGTGGACCTGCCCAGCGTCGAGAGCGGCCACGATCTGCGCACCTACGGCCTCGGCACCCAGATTCTGCTCGACCTGGGCCTCGCCCGGGTCCGGGTGCTCGGCACGCCCCGGCGCCTGCTCGGCGTGTCCGGCTTCGGGCTCACGATCGTCGACTACGTCGAGTCCTGAAGCGCGCGGAGCGGGAGAAGGCCAGGTCGCATGGCAAGATTCGACATCGCCCCCGGAGCCTACGAGGTCGGCGACGCCCGCTTCGCAATCGCGGTCGCGCGCTTCAATCGCGACATCTGCGACGCCCTGCTCGCGGGCGCGCTCGACACCTTCGGCGAGCACGGAGTTCCGGCGGCGCGCGTGACGGTGGTGCGGGTGCCCGGAGCCTTCGAGCTGCCGCTCGCCGCGGAGCGGCTGCTCCGGCACCGCGACTACGCCGCGGTCGTCGCCCTCGGCGCGGTGATCCGGGGGGAGACGCCGCACTTCGACTACGTCTCCGGGGAGTGCGCGCGCGGAATCGCGCGGGTGTCGCTCGACTCCGGGGTGCCGGTGATCTTCGGCGTGCTCACCACCGACGACCACGCGCAGGCCCTCGCCCGCGCCGGGGGAGAGGTCGGCAACAAGGGAAGCGAAGCGGCGCTGGCCGCCCTGGAGATGGCCACGTTGCTGCGGGCGATGGCGCCGTGACCCGGCACGCCCGGACCCGGGCCCGGCGCGCGGCGGTGCAGGCCCTCTACCAGTGGCAGATCACCCGGCAGCCGCCCGCGGAGGTCGCGGACCAGTTCCGCGAGGAAGGGCGGCTCGAGCGTCTCGACGAGCGCCTCTTCCTCAGCCTCCTCGACGGCGTGCCCCGGAATCTCGACGGTCTCGACGCATCGCTCGAGCCCCTGCTCGACCGGCCTCTCGCTCAGGTGGACCCGGTCGAGCGCGCCATCCTGCGCCTCTGCGCCCATGAGCTGGCTCATGCGCACGACGTGCCCTGGCGGGTGATCGTGAGCCAGGGCGTGGAGCTCGCGCACACCTTCGGGGCGGAACAGAGCCACCGCTTCGTCAACGGGGTGCTCGACCGGCTCGCGCGGGCGACCCGGCCGGAGGAGACGCGGTGCGGGTAGCCGTCGCCGCGGACGAGCAGATCGCGGTAGCCGTCGACACCCTGGTCGAAGGCGTGCACTTCCCCTCCGGCAGCGATCCGGGCGACGTCGGCTACAAGGCGGTCGCGGTCAACCTGAGCGACCTCGCCGCCATGGGGGCCCGGCCGGAAGCGCTGTCCGCGGCGCTCTTGCTGAGCGCTCCGGACGATACCCGTATCGGCGCGATCCGTCGGGGAATGGCGCAAGCCTGCCGGCCCTGCCGCGTCGAGGCGCCCCTCCCCATCGTGGAAGCGGGGCATTTCACGGCCTGCGTTTCGGTGCTGGGAGTTCTGCCGCGCGGGCAAGCGCTCACCCGCGCGGGCGCACGCCCCGGTGACCGCATCTTCGTCACCGGGGTGCTGGGGGACGCGGGTCTCGCGCTGCGCGAGCACTACGGAGGCATCCGCCTGAGCGCCGGCGCGCGGCGACGCGCGTGGACCCGGCTTCGCCGGCCGACCCCGAGAGTGGAGGCGGGCATCGCGCTGCGCGGCGTCGCCTCCGCCGCCATCGACGTCTCCGACGGCCTCGTCGCGGACCTCGGCCACCTGTGCCGGGCGAGCGGGACGGGAGCGCGGGTCGGGCTCGCGCTGCTCCCCCGCTCGGACGAGCTGCGCGAGAGCGCGGGCGAAGCGGAGAGCTGGCGCCTCGCCGCCACCGGAGGCGACGACTACGAGCTGTGCTTCACCGTCCCGCCGGGGCGCATGGAGCTGCTCGAGGAGCGTGCCGCCCGCCTCTCCTGCCGGGTCACGGAGATCGGGCGCATCGACTCGGGGGCCGGAGTGGTCTGCGCGCGTCCGGACGGCACGCTCTGGCGACCCCGCGCCCGGGACGGCTACCGCCACTTCGAGGCCCGGGGGAGCGGCGCGGGGGCGACTCCGGAGCATCGTGCTTGAACGCCGCCGGAGCCGGACGGGATCCCCCGCTGCGGTGGTGGCTGCATCCGCGACGCCTGCTCGCCTGCGGACTCGGCCTCGGCCTCGCCCCGCGCGCGCCGGGCACCTGCGGCACCTTGCTGGGAGTCGCGCTCTTCCTCCCCCTGGCCGCCCTGCCCCTGCCGGCCTACCTCGCCCTCCTGCTCCTTCTCGGCGCGCTCGGCACCTGGATATGCGGGCGGACCGCGCAGGAGCTCGGCCGGCACGATCCCTCCGCCATCGTCTGGGACGAAGTGGTCGGGTTCCTCACCGCCATGATCGCGGCGCCCGCCGGGTGGGTCTGGATCCTCGCCGGCTTCGCGCTGTTCCGCTTCTTCGACATCGCGAAGCCGTGGCCGGTGAAGGCGGCGGAACGCGTCCGCGGCGGCCTCGGGATCCTGCTCGACGACGTGGTGGCGGGCCTCCTCGCCTTCCTCGTGCTGCAGCTCCTCGGACTCGCGTTCCTCTGAGGGACGCGCTCGTCCGGCGCTTCGCCGCATCACACGGCGCCGGCGTGCCGGTCCTGGGGGCGGTGGAGGAAGACCGGGAGATGCCGGCGCTATACTCGACGGCATTCGATCCGGGAGGCCGCCACTGCGCGGCGGCGCGGCGCCATGACGGACGAGTTCGAGCTGATCGAGCGCTTCTTCGCGTCCTCGGCCTCATCCGGCGACGGCGTCCGGCTGGGCGTCGGCGACGACGCCGCGGTGCTCGAGGTTCCGCCGGGCCACAGCGTGATCGACGCAATGAGCCTGCACGCAGTCCCGCCGGACGCGGACGCTTTCGAGTTCGGGTCCGCCGCGATCGGAGACGCGCTCGCCCGCGCGGGCGCGGCGGGGGCGAAGCCGCGCTGGATCACGCTCGCGCTCACGTTGCCGGAGGCGGACGAGGAGTGGCTGGAGGACTTGAGCCGCGCAATCCGGGACCTCGAGCGCCGACACGGCGTACGCCTCGTCGGCGGAGACACCACGCAGGGTCCGGGTGCGCTCGGCGTGTGCGTGTTCGCGTTGCTGCCGGCCCGGGACACGGGCGATGTCGATTCGGGCGCGACCCGGGGCGAAGCGGAACGAACGTGAGCCCCACCTCGTCAGGTCGCCCCGCCCCGCCCCGAAGCGAAGCCGAGCTCCTCGCCCGGGCCAGGTCCCTCGCGGGGCGGAGTCTCGGCGAGATGGCCCGGGAGCTCGGCTGGCCGGTGCCCGCATCCTCTCGCTCCGGCAAGGGGTGGCCCGGTCAGCTCATCGAGGCCGCGCTCGGCGCGAGCGCGGCCTCCCGGCCCGAGCCGGACTTTCAGCTCATCGGCGTGGAGCTCAAGACGATCCCCATCGACCGCCACGGCCGTCCCCGGGAATCCACCTACGTCTGCAGCGTCCCCCTCGACGGCGAAGCGAGTCCCTCGTGGGCGCATTCGAACGTGAGGCGCAAGCTGGCGAGAGTGCTGTGGATCCCGCTGCTCTGCGACGACGACCTCGCCCTGCCCGAGCGCCGCGTGGGGTCGCCCCTGCTCTGGAGTCCCGACGCGGCGGCGGAGGCGGCCCTGCGCGCGGACTGGGAGGAGTTCATGGAGCTCATCTGCGTCGGGCGCATCGACGAGGTCAGCGCGCACTTCGGCACCAGCCTCCAGATTCGCCCGAAGGCCGCGAGCGGGCGCAGCCGCCGCCGGGCGGTGGGGCCGGAGGGTGTTCCCGTCTCCACCCTCCCGCGCGGCTTCTACCTGCGCACCGGCTTCACCTCCGCGATCCTCGACTCGGGCTACCTGGCGGCGAGCCGAGCGCCGCTTCCCGCGCGCTGAGCCTTCCGCGCGAGTCTTCCGATGTTGCATTCTGGGACGTGAAAACTACAGGACCGCCGCCATGGAAATGATCCGGATGGAAGCTCCGGGCGAGCTCGACATGTCGATCGGTGAAGCGATGTTCACCCAGCGCGCCATACGCCGACTCGATCCCCACCGGCCCGTCTCCGATGCCCGGCTCAAGATGGTCCTGGACGCCGCCTCCAAGGCGCCGAGCGGCGGCAACTCCCAGCCCGCCCGCTTCCTCGTGGTCCGGGACCGGGACCGCATCCGGGAGTTCGGAAGGCTCTACCACGAGGCGTGGTGGGCGAAGCGCCGGGACGAACTGGGCTGGACGGGCAAGGCCGACATACCGCCGGGATCGGTCTACCGCATGGCGTCGCGCCTGGCCGACGAGTTCGGGGACGCGCCGGTGGTCGTTCTCGCGCTTTCGCTCGGAGGGGGCGGGACGGCCCACTCGGTGTTTCCCTCCGTGCAGAACCTTCTCCTCGCCGCCCGCGCACTCGGCATCGGTTCGGTCCTGACCACCCTGCATCCGCAGGTGATGGAGCGCGTGTACGCCATGTTCGGGATTCCGGCGGAGGTGGCGTTTCATTGCTGCATCCCCCTGGGGTATCCCCGGGGAGACTTCGGGCCGACGAGCCGCTTTCCGAGCTCGGAGACCACGAGCTGGGAGCGCTGGAACGCGAAGCCGCCGTGGGCATAGGCGGGAGGCCCGGGCCATATCCGTATCGTCCGCACGCTCGAGCGATCTCGACCCACGCTGTTCCATGACAGGCGTGATAGTCCATAAATCAATCTGTTACGGGATGTTCCTTACAAGTGAGATTCCATTCCGCCTCAATCGAGCACGAGTGCACACCCTCTCAGGGGGCGGGCAACACCTCGACTTCGAAGAGGCGCGGCCACCCCTTTCCGGTCACCAGCAGGTGCCCGGTACGCGGGTCGTAGGCGATGCCGTTGAGCACCTCTTCCCGTTCGCGCCGGAACGCGAGCGGCAGAAGGCCGGCAAGGTCGATCCATGCCTCCACCTCGCCGTCGCGCGGGGATATCACGGCGATGCGATCTTCGAACCAGACATTCGCGTAGATCTTCCCCTCGATGTACTCGAGCTCGTTCAGCCGCGGTACCGGGGTACCCCGATCGCGCACTTCGATCCGGCGCACTTCGCCGAGTTCGGGAAGCTCGAGAAAGCGCAACCAGGCGCTGCCGTCGCTCATCACCAGGCGCTCTCCGTCGAAGGCGAGGCCCCAGCCCTCCCCCGGGTACTCCGCGCTGCCCCTGAGCTCGAAGGTCTCCCGGTCATAGAGGAAGGCCCGCTCCTCCCGCCACGTGAGCTGAACGAGGAGGTCTCCCGCGCGCGTCAGGCCTTCCCCGAAGTAGCGAGGGTGGAGCCTGCGCTCCGAAACCACCCGGCCGGAGTGCAGCTCCACCCGCCGAATGGCGGACCGGCCGTAGCCGCCGATGCTCTCGAGCAGCATGCCCCGGTCGAGGAGCAGTCCCTGCGTAAACGCCTCGGTATCATGGGGGTAGACGTTCACCACCCGATAGCCATGTACCGCAGGCGCGTTCTCCGCCACCGTGTCCGCAGCGGCGAGCAGGCAAAGGACCAGCAGGACAGTCGATTGCACTGCGCCGCGGGCGGCAGGATAATGCCGCCGGTCCATTGTCAGCACTTGACACTTTCCTTGAGATGTATGCGCCAAGCATTCATTCAATCGATGCTGCGCAACGGAGTAGGCGAAGGATACAGGACATGGGCGTATCGTCCCGCGAGGGGGCGGGCGGAGCCGCGCTCCCGATGTGCGCGGGCGGTGCGGAACCCGGAATCCCGGCCCCACTCCGTGGAAGAGGTCGCCGCACCGATGCCGCGCGTGAGTGCCGCTTTCCGGCCGGCGCCATCGCGACGACGGGCGCGCCGGAGGCCTGAAGCGTGATCAAGCTGCCATCGGCATACACCGAAGGGTACGCGAAGGCCCGCCTCGTCGATCCGGCGACGGCGGACAACTACATCGAGCACACCTGGATCGGCGATCCGGTCATGGACGAGGTGGTCGAAGACCTGGCCTCGGTGCCCCGGGAAGAGATAACCCGCCTCATTCGGGCCGGCATGGAGAAGCGGGAGGACCTCCTGCGCGATGCGCCCCGATCGCTGCGGGCATTCTTCTTCGACTCCCCTCCTCCCGATCCACCCTGGCTGGATCACGACGCCTTCACCCCCGGGGTGCGCGCCTTCCACCAGAACGCGGTCGCAATCTTCGCCGCATTCGTCACCGGGGTGCTCATCGACGGATTCTCCACGCTGATCGCCAAGTCCTTCGTTCAGACCGGACGTGTATTCGACCAGGGTGTCCGGCGGCTCAGGCAGAACAACCGCCACATGGTGGAGCTCTTCTTCCCCGGCGGGCTGCAGCGGGAATGCGACGGCTGGATGCTGTCCGTGCGAATCCGCTTCATTCATGCTCAGGTGCGCCGTCTGCTGAACCGATCCGGGGAGTGGGACGCCGATGCCTGGGGGACGCCGGTGAGCGCGGCGCACCTGGGCCTCGCCATCGCCTGCTTCTCCGCCCGAACCTTGAAGCACTCCGTATCGCTGGGCGCTTCCTACACCTCCGAGGAGCGCGAGAGCTTCTGCGCGGTCTGGCGCTACGCCGGCCATCTCATGGGGATACCCGAGACCATCCTCTTCCGGGACGAGAAGGACGCGCTGCACCTGCACCGTGTCGCTTCCATCCTGGAACCCCCGCCGACCCAGGACTCGATCCTGATGGCGAACGCCCTGATCAACTCCGCCCCCGCGGTGGCGGGAATCAAGGGCGAGCACGAACGCAGGGAGCTGGTGCAGGACCGCATCTACCCGATCTCGCGGGCGCTCCTGGGGGACAAGCGGGCCGACGAGCTGCACTTCCCCCGGAGCCGGAGGCTCCGATCGGTGGGCATCCTCATCCAGTACCGACTGGACCAGATGCACCAGAAGTTTGTCGCCCGAATTCGCCGAAGACGCCAGAGCAACGTGGATACGGTGCTCGGCGTCTCGTTCTACGACGATGCCGGCGTGCCCTTCGACCTGCCGGACCACGTGTACTCGGAGCAGTCCTCGAAATGGTGAGCCAAGGGCGGAGCTTCGGCCCCCGCCTCCCGGTCGCCGCGGGCAATCGGAGAACCCGCCGGATGCAGGGGAGCCTTTCGCCGCGGGTTTCGTGCCCGAGGCCGGTCACCGCGGCGCCCCGATTCCGGTCGCCGATCGGGTCCCGAAGGCCGTACCGGGGATCCTCTTGAGCATGGACCGATACGCCGAGTTCCTCCGGCGCCGCCGGTGGCTGGTCGTCGCGGGCGCGACGCTGCTCATGCTCGCGATGACCGCGGGCGCCCGGTACATCGGCGTGACGAACGACTACCGCAGTCTCTTCGACGAGGACAACCCGCAGCTCGCCGCGCTCGACGCGCTGGAAGCGACCTACGGCGCGTCCAATGCCGCTCTCATCGCCATCGCCCCCGCTGGCGGGTCGGTCTTCACTCGGGAAGCCCTCGGCGCAATCGAGGAATTGACCGAAGCCGCGTGGCGCGTGCCCCGGTCGACCCGCGTCGATTCGCTCACGAACTACTCCCATAGCGAGGCGTTCGAAGACGACCTGCAGGTCGAGCCACTCGTTGAAGATGCGCTGTCTTTCGACGACGCGGCTCTCGCGCGAACGGAAGAGATCGCGCTCGGGGCGAGCGACATCGCCGGCCGCCTCGTCTCCGATGACGGCCGGGTGGGCGGGCTCGCGATCAACTTCGCGCTTCCGGAAGACCCGGACGCCGCGGTCGCCGAGATCACCGACCATCTCCACGCCCTTCTGGACGAAGCCCGGGCGAAGCACCCCGACCTCGACTACTACCTGACCGGCGATGTCGTCCTGAACCGTACCTTTGCGGAGACCACGCAGGACGAGATGGAGACGCTCGCCCCGTTGGTGTTCCTGGTCATCGTGGCGGCGGCCGCGCTCCTCCTGCGTTCGCTCTTCGGGACCCTTGCCCTCGTCGTGGTCCTCGTGTTCGTCGTCAACACCACGATGGGCTTTGCCGGCTGGATCGGGACCGTGTTCAACCCCGTCAATGCCGGCGTGCCGATCATCGTGATGACGATCGCCCTCGCGCACTCGATTCACATCGTCACGGGCACCCTGGGGGCGCTGCGCCGCGGCCTGGCCAGGGACGAGGCGATCGCCGCATCGCTCCGCAGCAACCTCTGGCCGGTGTTTCTGACCACGATCACCACCGCGATCGGATTCCTGAGCCTGAACGCCTCGGACTCGCCACCCTTTCACGTCCTCGGCAACCTCGTGGCCTTCGGCGTGCTGTGCGCCTTCGTCTACTCCCTGACCCTGCTGCCGGCGCTGCTCTCCATTCTGCCGCTGCGCACTCCGGGCGCGCGCAGCGAAGGGACGGATCTCTTCGATCGCCTCGGAGCCTTCGTCGTCTCCCGCCGCACGCTGCTGCTCGGATCCGTCGGCGTCCTCGCTCTCGTCATGATCACGGGCATCCCCCGCATCGAGCTGACCGACAACTGGACGCACTACTTCGACGAACGCTACGAGTTCCGGCGCGACACGGACTTCGTCATCGAGAACCTGACCGGCATGGAGTCTCTGGAGTACTCGCTGCACGCCGGGCGTGAAGGAGGCATCACCGACCCCGAGTACCTGCGCAGCGTCGATGCCTTTGCGCAGTGGCTCCGGGAACAGCCCGAAGTGACCCACGTGCAGGCCTTCCCCGACATCATGAAGCGCCTGAACAAGAACATGCACGGCGACGATCCGGCCTTCCACCGATTGCCCGACGACCCGGAGCTCGCGGCGCAGTACCTCCTGCTCTACGAGCTCTCCCTGCCCTTCGGCAGCGACCTCAACAACCGGATCGACGTCGCCAAGTCCGCCACCCGGATGAGCGTGGTGCTGCGCAGCCTCACCTCGAAGGCCCAGCGCGAACTCGATGCGCGCGCCAGGGGGTGGCTCGCCGCCAACGCCCCCGGCCTCGCGGGCGAGGCCTCGGGAGTCAGCATCGTCTTCGCCCACCTGTCCCAGCGCAACATCGAGAGCATGCTGCGCGGCACGATCGTCGCCCTGGCCCTCATTTCGCTCATCCTCGTCGGCGTCTTCAGAAGCGTGCGCCTCGGCCTGATCAGCCTCGTGCCCAACTTCCTCCCCCTGATGATGAGCTTCGGTCTGTGGGGCTACCTGGTCGGCCGGGTGGGCCTTGCCGCTTCGGTGGTCACCGCGATGGCCTTCGGGATCATCGTGGACGACACCATCCACTTCCTGAGCAGGTACCTCGCGGCCCGCCGCAAGGGCCTCCCCGCGCCCGAGGCGGTGCGCTCCGCCTTCCGCGGCGTGGGACGGGCGCTGTGGACCACCACCGTGGTCCTGGCCCTGGGATTTCTCGTGTTCGCCTCCTCCGGATTCGAGGTGAGCTGGGCGCTCGGCATTCTCGTCTCGATCACCCTCGTCGTCGCGCTCCTCGCCGACTTCCTCCTGCTCCCGCCTCTCCTGATGGCCATCGATCGAAAGAGACCCTGAGCCGCGCCGGCTCCGGAGCCTGAGGCTACTCGTCGGTCACGCAGCCCTCGGAGGCGGTCTTCACGTTCTTGATGTACTTGTAGAGGGTGCCGCGGGTCTCCTTGTAGGGCGGCATCACCCACTCCGCGCGCCGCCGCGCCATCTCCTCATCGTCGATGTCGACGTCGAGGAGGTTCGCCTCGGCATCGATCGTGATCCGGTCGCCGTCCCGAACGAGCGCGATGGGACCGCCCTCCTGCGCCTCGGGCACCACGTGCCCGATGATGAAGCCGTGCGAGCCGCCGGAGAAGCGCCCGTCGGTGATCATCGCGACGTCCGAGCCGAGTCCGGCCCCCATGATGGCGGAGGTCGGGGTCAGCATCTCGGGCATGCCGGGGCCGCCCTTGGGCCCCTCGTAGCGGATGAAGATCACCTGCCCCTTCTCGATCTCGCCGCGCTCGAGCGCCGCGAGCATGTCCTCCTCCGCGTCGAACACCTTGGCCGGCCCCGCGAAGGTCATCCCCTCCTTTCCGGTTATCTTGGCCACCGCTCCGCCGGGAGCGAGGTTGCCCCTGAGAATACGGATGTGGCCGGTGGACTTAATCGGCCGCTCGAGAGAGTAGATGATGTCCTGATCCGCGTTCAGCCCCGGCAGCGGCTCGAGGTTCTCCTCGATGCTGCGGCCGGTCACGGTGAGGCAGTCACCGTGGATGAGGCCCTCGGCGAGGAGATACTTCATCACTGCCGGCACCCCGCCGACCTCGTGCAGGTCCTCCATGACGTACTTGCCGCTCGGCTTGAGGTCCGCGATGAAGGGCACGCGGTCGCTCACTTCCTGGAAGTCGTCGATGCCGAGCGGCACCCCCGCCGCCCGGGCCATGGCGATGAGATGGAGCACCGCGTTCGTCGAGCCTCCCAGCACCATCACCATCACCATCGCGTTGTCGAAGGCCTTCCGGGTCATGATCCGGCTCGGCCGGAGGTCGAGCTCCAGCAGGTTCCGGAGCGCGGCGCCGGCGCGCAGGCACTCCTTGCGCTTGGCCGGATCGAGGGCCGGCGTGCAGGAGCTGTAGGGCAGAGACATCCCCATCGCCTCGATCGCCGAGGACATGGTGTTTGCGGTGTACATGCCCCCGCAGGCCCCCGCCCCGGGGCAGGCGTTGCGCACGATGTCGCCAAGCTCGTCCCGGTCGATACGGCCCGCGATGTACTGCCCGTAGCTCTGGAAGGCGGACACGATGTCGACGACCTCGCCGCGCCGCGTCCTTCCCGCCCGGATGGTGCCGCCGTAGACCATGAGCGAGGGCCGGTCCACGCGCGAGAGCGCCATCATGACGCCCGGCATGTTCTTGTCGCATCCGGGAATCACGATCGCCCCGTCGTACCACTGCCCGCGCGTCACCGTCTCGATGGAGTCGGCAATCAGATCCCGGGACTGGAGCGAGAAGGACATGCCCTCGGTGCCCATCGACATGCCGTCGCTCACCCCGATGGTGTTGTAGCGCATGCCCTTGAGGCCCGCCTCCTCGACCCCTTCCTTGACCCAGCCCGCGAGGTCGAGGAGGTGCATGTTGCAGCAGTTGCCCTCGAACCAGACGCTGCCGATGCCGACCTGGGCCTTGTCGAAGTCCTCCTCGGTGAAGCCGGTGGCGTAGAGCTGCGCCTGAGATGCAGGCTGGGAGAGGGTCTGCGTGATGCGGCGGCTGTGCCGGTTGAGGGGAGCGGGCATGGGCTGCGTCCTGGGCGTTGAGTCGGGCCGAAGATTGCCGATCGATGCCCTCCCGTCAAGGACGCCTCTCCGTGTGGAAAATGGCCGGTCGCCCGGCTATCGTCCGCGTGCCATGGACCCCCTTCCCACCATCGGCGTGTCCGCATGCCGGAAGTTCATCGCCCCCCACCCCTTCCATGCGGTGGGCGAGAAGTACCTCGCCGCGGTGTCGCTCGCCTCGCGGGGGCTGCCCCTGATGATCCCCGCCCTGGGCGACGCGGTGGACGGGGACGAGCTGCTCTCCCGTCTCGACGGGCTCTTCCTGACCGGCAGCCCCTCCAACGTGGAGCCGCACCACTACCGCGCCGCGCGGATCGACCCCGCAATCGCGCACGATCCCGAGCGCGACGCCACCACCCTGCCGCTCATCCGGCGGGCGGTGGGAAGCGGGGTGCCGCTGCTCGCGGTGTGCCGCGGTTTCCAGGAGATGAACGTCGCCTTCGGGGGCACGCTGCACCAGAAGGTGCAGGAGGTGGACGGGCTTATGGACCACCGCGAGGACAAGTCGCGGCCACTGGCCGAGCAGTACGCCCCGGCCCACCCGGTACGCCTCGAGGCCGGCGGCTTCCTCGCCCGGCTCGCCCGGCGCAGCGCGCTCGAGGTCAATTCCCTGCATGCCCAGGGGGTCGAGCGCCTGGGCGAGGATCTCGAGGTGGAGGCGACCTCGCCGGACGGTCTCGTCGAGGCGTTCCGGGTGCGCGGCGCCGCCACCTTCGCCCTGGGCGTCCAGTGGCATCCCGAGTGGAAGGTCCTCGAAAACCCCTTCTCGCGTGCGCTCTTCGAGGCTTTCGGCGACGCCTGCCGGGCGCGGGCGGCGGCGCGGAGGAACCATGACCTCGATACCGCAGTGGTGTGACGACCACGAGATTGAGGAAGTCGAGGCGTTCATGCCCGACATCTGCGGGGTCGCTCGCGGCAAGATCATGCCGGCGGAGAAGTACTGCGAGGACCTCGGCATTCACCTGCCCGAGCAGACGGTCCTGCAGACGGTGACCGGCGACTACCCGGAAGACCAGCGCGCGGTGCGGCCGAACGACGGCGACATGGTGCTCCGGGCGGACCCGGACACCATCCGGCTCGTGCCCTGGGCGGCGGAGCCCACCGCGCAGGTCATCCACGACTGCTACTTCGCCGACGGCGAACCCGTGGACATGACGCCGCGCTACGTCCTGCGCCGGGTGCTGGACCTCTACGCGGCGCGGGGGTGGCGGCCGGTGGTGGCGCCCGAGCTCGAGTTCTACCTCGTGCGGCCGAACACCGACTCGGACTACGCGCTGGAGCCGCCGATCGGGCGCTCGGGAAGGGCCGAGACCGGGCGCCAGTCCTACTCGATCGATGCGCTGAACGAGTACGACCCCCTCATCGAGGACATCTACCGGTACTGCGAGGAGCAGAACATCGAGCTGGACACTCTGATCCACGAGGCCGGTCCCTGCCAGCTCGAGGTGAACCTCATCCACGGGGATCCCATGGCGCTCGCCGACCAGGCCTTCCTGTTCAAGCGCACGGTGCGCGAGGCGGCGCTCCGGCACGAGATGTACGCGACCTTCATGGCCCGCCCGATGGAGAAGGAGCCGGGCAGCGCGATGCACCTGCACCAGAGCGTGGTCGGGGCGGAATCGGACACGAACCTCTTCGCCGACCCCGACGGCGCGCACTCCGAGCTCTTCTTCGGCCACGTGGCGGGCCTGCAGACCTACCTGCCGGCGGCGATGTCCTTCTTCGCCCCCAACGTCAATTCCTATCGGCGTATCACGCGCCACAGCTCCGCTCCCATCAACGTGCAGTGGGGCTACGACAACCGGACCGCGGGCCTGCGCATTCCGGATGCGGAGCCCGAAGCGACCCGGGTCGAGAACCGGGTGGGCGGCGCCGACGCCAACCCCTACCTGGCGATCGCGGCCTCGCTCGCCTGTGGCTACCTCGGCATGGTGAGCGGGCTCGAGCCGGGCGAACCCATAGAAGGGAGCGCCTACGAGCTGCCCTACGCCCTGCCCCGCAACCTCGAGGACGCCCTGCAGCGCCTCAAGGACTGCGATGCCCTCCTCGACGTGCTCGGACGCCGCTTCGCGATCGCCTACAACGCGGTCAAGGAGTGCGAGTTCGACGCCTACCAGCAGGTCATAAGCTCCTGGGAACGGGAGTTCCTGCTCCTGAACGTCTGAGGCGCCGGCGCGGCGCCGCCCCGGAGCACCGACCGCCGTCGTGCCCCCTCCTCCCGACCCTGAATCCGGCACCCCGCCGGCGGCAGGCTCCGCCGCGCAACCCCTTCGCACTCCCGGCGGCAAGCGCCGGGCCCGCGGGCTCGGCGTGCCCCTGGAAGGTCGACCCGGGCCGCACAACGCGATCACCGATGTGGCCGGAGTGGAGGTGGGTTACACGACGCTCATCGAGGGAAGCGGGCGGCTCGCCATCGGGAGGGGCCCGGTACGGACCGGCGTCACCGCCCTCCTTCCCCGGGGCAAGGGCGGCGCCGACGTGCCCGCATTCGCGGGCCTCTTTTCCCTCAACGGCAACGGCGAGCTCACCGGCAGCCACTGGGTCGAGGAATCGGGCCAGCTCGAGGGGCCGATCACCCTCACCAACACCTTCTCGTGCGGAATCGCCCGCGATGCCACCGTGCGCTGGCAGGCCGAACGCTACCCCCACCTCGTCCATGCCTGGGGCCTCCCCGTGGCCGGCGAAACCTGGGACGGCGAGCTCAACGACATCGCCGGATTCCACCTGCGGACCGAGCATGTGCTGCAGGCCATCGACGGAGCGGCGGGCGGCCCGCTGGAGCTCGGCAGCCTCGGCGGCGGTACCGGAATGATCTGCTACGGGTTCAAGGGCGGGAACGGAAGCGCCTCGCGCCTCGTCCCCATCGAGGGCGCGGGCGAATGCACTCTTGGCGTCTTCGTTCAGGCCAACTTCGGGTCCCGAAACGAACTCGTCATCGCCGGAGTGCCGGTCGGCATGCACATCCCGTCCGGAAGCGAGGCGCGACCCCGTCCCGGCGGCTCGGTCATCGCGGTAGTGGCCACCGATGCGCCCCTGCTCCCGCACCAGTGCAAGCGCCTCGCCCGCCGGGTGAGCCTCGGACTCGCCCGCACCGGAAGCGTCTCGCACGACGGCTCCGGAGACATCTTCATCGCCTTCAGCACCGCCAACCAGGATGCCTGGAACATGTCCGGCTCCTCGCCCGCCACCGCCGCGTACCTGCCAAACGAAGGCCTCGACCCGCTCTTCAGCGCCGTCGTGCAGGCCACCGAGGAAGCCGTCATCGACGCCCTCGTCGCCAACGAAACCATGACCGGCCGGGACGACATCACCGTGCACGCTCTGCCCCACGAGCGGGTCGTCGATCTCCTGCACCGCCATGGGAGACTCATCACCTGAAGGTCGTAGGTTCAAATCCTACCCCGCAACCAAAGAAGCCCTTGAAAACATTGCGTTTTCGAGGGCTTTTTCATTTCGTGAGATGGCCGGTTTGGCAAGCTGGCAAACTATTGGCAAACAATTTGATTCGAATGGGAGGCGCTGCATGCGCCGCCTCGGCCATGAATTAGGCCGGGCAGGAGGCGCTCGGGTACCGACTCCCTCATGCCCGACCGCTTGGGTGAGCGTGTACGCTCCAGCGTGGTTGAGTCGTTGAGTCGCGCACCGAAGGCAACCCGAGAGCAGCAGGCATGGCGGCGTTGGGCGACGAGGGACGCCAGAAATCAGGTGGCAGGGCGCGCGTTCGCCAACGCTATACGGGCCGAACTGCAGTCGCGGCAGAGCGTTGGCTCGCGAGGATCATTGAACCCACCGGCGGCGGCGGCGAGAAGACGGTCGCATTGCTTCCGGCTCATAGCCTTCCGCTCGGCGCGCCGCCCCGATGATGACAGCGATCCGTCGCCCGGCTTTGGCTGAATGCGCACATTCCCGGTCGCTCGGGCGAGCCCGGAACACGGATGATGTTCGGGAAACTGGAAAGGAAAGCGAATATGGCAGGTCGCGATGAGCAACTTCGCAAGGCGATGGCGCTGGACTACCGGCAGCACGAAACGAAGGTCGGGCATGACACATATGTCCTTACCCAGTGCTTCAGGGAGTAATATCCCGGGCAAGAAATGTTCCTTACGCCCTATCACGCCGGCTCGGTACCCGAAGGGTGATACTCGGGAGCGAGTGCGAGGCGCTGAGGAACCTGAGGCGCGAGATCGAGAAGTTGGCGGCGGCGTCGCGCGAACGGGTAGCGAGAACGGGTCAGGCGGTCGAATCGCTTGCGTAACGCCCCTCCCCCTCGCGCTGACACCCCGGCGAGCGGCCTCGGTCCAGGGAATAGGTGGCCCCGTTCTGTGGCAAACCGAACAGAATCGCAAACCCTTGGAATCGCTCAACTCTTGTTGGGTCAGGCTCCTACACGGATGATGTTCACCGTTACCGGAGCAGATGTATCAGGCTAAGAACGGGAGGGCGTTACTTTGGCGGCTGTAGAGACGCAGATTACCCAAATTACAGAACGACTCGGGTGGATGTTGGACTATGCCAGTCGAGCGGTTGAACTGGCGGGGCAATGCGGCACGATGCCTCTCGAAAGAGAGCATGCATTCTGGGCACTAGCCAAGTACTCCGAGAATGTCCAAGAAGCAGCCACAAGCATTGACAACATAAACAACACGGTGTTTTCAGCCCTCGGAGCTATCCCTCAAAGCGATTGGGAAAACCTGAAAAGCATGCGCATATGGTTAGCGCACAAGTTCTGGGCCATTGACCCTAACGTACTGTGGTGGACGGCTACCAAGGAATTCCCTGACCTTATTGCCCTGTTGACGAATTTAGCGATCTGCGAATCCCCCTGTGATTTTCCAAACCTACCGCCCAGGCCTTTTACTGGAAAGCAGTACCGTGAGCTGCAACCAATTGATCCGGACGGCAAATTGACGCCCAAGAGCTCACTCACTTCCTTGGCTGTGGACAATGAAGGGAAAGCCTGGGCCTTTTCGTTAGGACGAAATGCCAGCGGCCGCATATTCGTCGCATCAAGTCGACCTGGGAAAATATCATTACGTCTTTGGAAGATGGGACGTGCCAGCGACGGATAGGTTGCCATGGAAGCCAGCATAGCTGGAGACGCCAAATGACAAACCACATTGAAAGCGCTCAGCAGGGGCTGTGCTGGACCGGAGATCCGTTTTAGGACGGTCATTAGCCACGGACGAGAGGTTGCAGAATCCGTGGGCAATCGTGCCACTGCATTGCTGGAGGCGGAACGCGGGAAGGAGCACGACATGCCTGGGGCGTCGAAGAAAAACGTTCGGGGTGCCCTTTCCGTATGCCTCCGGGGAAGGCGGCCCACCCCGGAGGGTTACCCGCATGCGCCGCCTTGGGCATGAAATGCGGTGAATGCGGAGGAGCGGCGGCGGGAGAGCGCGCGCCGGCAGGCTGACGCGGACGCGCGCTCGAACCTCGTTAGGGTCATGACCTAAAGGAAGGATCGATGCCGGAGGGGTGCCTGGCAAACAGGGGGACCGGGCTTCGGCGCAGAAGAAGGCAGCGGTGCCGCAGGGGCCCCCAACGGAGCGATGACTCCGGCAGTCGTCGAGAGGGAATGGAATCATGAATGCGGAGCACACGCCGCTTCTGACGAATGTCCGAATCTACCGGTCGATCGCGGACGACGCCTACAGGCAGATGTCGGCCGACATGGAGGCGCATGTCCGGCCGGGACCGGAGGGAAGCGCCGCTGTCGTCAAGACCTTCGATCCCGACCAGTTGTCGTTCAAGCAGGCGATGATCTCGGTCGTCTTTACCTGCATCTGGCTGGAGGCCGCGTTGCATCTTCTGATCGTCGGGATGCTTGGCAGGGACGCCTACACGAACAAGGTCGACCACTCCGGCTATCGAGACAAGCTGACCCTGCTCGGTTGCGGGGACGAGGAATTGCTGGTGAATGTCGAACGGCTGCAACATGCGAGGCGGGATCTGGTCCACGAAAAGGCGCACCTCGAATACAACGATGCGGGGCAGTTCACGGGGGAGTTGAGGACAGCCCAGGACGAAGCTGAAAACGCACGGACGGTCATGCTCGCCGTCGAGAAATGGTTCGGCCTTCCCGATTGAGGCGACCGCCCCGGCAACGGTTCGGGTTTCCGGCGCTCGTAGCGACCGAATGAAACGGGCGTCACGGGCCGGCGATAGTGTCCCGCCCTTTTTCCGCCCGATACATACCAGGCATGGATTTTGTGCGAACCGGCATTTTCGTTTCCCACGCCGGGCTCCTATCGAGGAGAAACGGGAAGAGGAGAACGCAGGGCGGCGGCCGATAAAGTTTGCCAATGACCGGCATTGGAAAATGAACTTGGTCACGGAAGGCACGCGTTCCCACCTGATTCCTGAAGCGCATCCCCTTCGGACGCGCCCCTGTCGAGACCTGGGGAAACCGGGCGATGAGCGCTCGAAGTGCAGGAAGTCGGACGGCGGAACGGACCCCTGGCGGCAGGTTGCGTGACCGGACCTGCGGGACGCGGGCACGGCGACGCACGGCCGACAGCCGCCGGAATGGGCATACGGCATGAACCTGGACGATGCGTTCGAGCGCTGCCTCGAGTCGTTGTACGAGGCCGCCCTCGACGATGCCCGCTGGCCCGCCGCCTCGGCCTTGATCGACGAGGCCTGCGGCGTCGGCGGCAATGCCCTGACGGTCGGCGAGAGTTCCGGCGGCGAGGACCGCATCCATTTCGCCCGCCTGCTCTACCGCGGCGAGAGCCGGCAGGATCTGGCGCGAGTATGTCGAGCTGCACTACCCCAACAAATTGCTCACGAACGCCGCGATTGCCGAAGAAGTGGAAGCCGCCGCACCACTTGCCGAACGCGTGTACGGGGACCTGAAGGCGATGCTCGCCGGCGTGCTCGACGAGCTTTCTGCGCACGAGACTTCGACAAGCACGCTTGTCGACGGTCCGTTCGATTACAGGATCGTCGGTGCGACCGACCTCTATTGGGTATCTGTTGGACCTTCGGCGTCCAACATTCAGCTCAGGCTCAAGTCCAAGGTGGTTCCCTGGTCGGAACCGCTACCCGGCCAGAGATCCAATCGCGACCACTGGCAACAACACATGCTGAAGGATGCGGTCTGTTTTGCTTTCGCGTTGGAGGGTGGAGTCGTTCAGGCTCACAACACCGGGTACCTCGCCGGCAGGTGGATCACGATTGGACGCGATGGCGCGTTATATATGCACCCTCTCTCGGCAGCGTTTGGACGCTATGGAGATAACGATCTTGGTGGATCCGTGGAGGGGCCTGGAACCATTGCTTCCATTGATGACATTCGGCAGTTCGCGCTCTCGGTCTTCACCGACCCGAACTACTGGGAGTATGTCGCTGCTCACAATTCATGAAGCGGGTCCGCGGCGCCAGCCCATGCGGGGAAGCCGGGCGGCGTCCGCACCCGCCCCAAGTCCCACAACCTCCGAACCCGGTCGCTTCAAGGATGCCTGCTGCGGTATCTTCAGACCCGCAAGACCTCACCACGCCACGTCCAGCCCGTCCCCACAGCCATGGTCCGACCCGCCAGCCCATCACCATCATGAGCTATCGCTACGAGTTCGACGACACTCGTGACGGCGATCTCCGCCTCCGCCGCACCAGCTACGAAGTCTTGCAGGACGCCTACCACAGGCTCCACGACGAGCTCGAGGCCTGGAACCGCCGCGCCCTCGACCACGGGGGTTCGACGCCGCCCTACGAGCAGGAGGTCGACGACCTCAACCGGATGCTCGCATGGGGCGATGAGCAGCTCGCCGATGCCGGGGCCAGCGAGATCGCGGTCAGGGGAATCTCCATTGCAAGCTCGCGCTATGCCAAGGCCGCACTGACTCTGGTGATCCACCGGCGGCGGGAGGACCGCGAGGAGAAATCGCGGCAGGGCTGGCCCGATGCCGCCCTCGGCTCGCTCGACGCGAGCATCGATCGCATCCGCAAGATCGCGGACATCTTCGAACACGAACCGAGCGACGTCCTCTGGCAGCTCATCCCTAAGCCCGAAACACCCGAGCGAGCCGCAGCACCGCCCTCGACCGGGCACTGGGATGTCTTCATCAGCCACGCAGGCGAGGACAAGGAAGACTTTGTCCGCCCGCTTGCCGGGGCCCTCCGCGCGCGCGGCCTCTCGGTTTGGTTCGACGAGCTCACGCTCACCGTGGGCGACAGCCTGCGCCGCTCCATCGAACGTGGTCTTGCACGCTCCCGGTTCGGCGTCGTCGTGATCAGTCCTCACTTTCTCGACAAGGAATGGCCGCAGAGGGAACTGGACGGCCTCGCCGCTCGCGAAGTCGACGGCACCAAGGTGATCCTTCCCGTTTGGTACAACATCACGGCCGAACAGCTACGCGCCCGCTCGCCGATGCTTGCGGACCGGGTCGCTGCATTGTCGAGTGACGGGATCGACCGTGTCGTCGACGATCTCGCCCGGGCGATCACGGCCGGAACCACGACAACGGCATCGGGTTGAACGCCGACCGGGACGCTTTGCGCTTTCCCGTCCAACCCCCTATCGATATTGCCGAGCTCTGCAAAGGAACCGAAAACATGCTCCTCGTCGTAGACCGTGCTCGCTTGCCGGACGATTGGCCCACGAACAAGGGTTCGAGCGCGTTCTGGGAACAACTCGGGAGGACGGTCGCCACATTCTCCTACCTTGAGGACATGATGGCGCGGGCTTGGTTCGGACTGACCGCCACTCGCCAATTCGAGGACATGGAGCAGGCGGAAGCGGCCTTCCCCCAATGGGAGAAGGCACTCAAGGAGTCTCTGACCGACTCTCTCCGCTCCCTCACGGATAAGCTCAAGAGGTCATTCAACGACGACGATCGCGTGCCCGACGAGGTCGCAGGGGCCTTCCTTGCTCGCTTGGAAGAGCTCCGGGTCTGGCGCAATGCTCTGTGTCACGGCGCGTGGCAGGACTTCAGGGAAGACGACACCGTTGGTTTACGCTATTTCAGGCGAGGCGACGCCGGGCCCGAGGGCCTGGAAGATCACCTGAGCGTCGAAATCCTGTGTGCGATTCGCACCGCGACCGCGGACCTCACGGCCGACTTGGTGGATATCCTGTCCGCTGCTGGCGTGCGCTTTCCCGGTACCGCACTGCCGGGCGCGGCTGTCACCGACTACATGAGGCACCACCGGAATTAGCGCTGTGTGCCAGGTGACTTTCCACGGACTCGCGGTCGCGCTCAGGGTTGGAGCTTAGTTGGGCGGGGATACTGTCGGGGCTGTCCACGGACGGCAGCATGATTGGCCACATCCGAGCGGGGTGGCATCGGCAGGCGCGAGAACCGGAAGGACGGAACAATTGGAATGTGAACAAGGCGCAGTCATGGACTGGAGTCTGATTGGCTCGGTCGGGGCGGTGGTCATCGCGGCAGCCAGCTTCGTTTGGACCTGGCGTTCCCATGTCTTGGCCCCGAAACGGGACGTGCTGAGACGCTTGCTTGGTAGCAGGCATTTGCTGACGGACGCGATGGCTCACCTTCGTGGGCCCGGCGAACCGTATGTTGCGCTGAACGAAATCGCGGTTGCATACCGGCGCGATGAGAGCGTGGTCCGAGCGCTGAAGCACTACTTCGCGGAGAAGAGTGTCGTGAACCTGAAGACGCTCATTCGCGAAATGGCAAAAGCAGCGCGTTCCAGCCTGGACGGGTTCGACGACGAGTTCCTGGAGACACCGTTTGCCCCGAGTGGAAGTGAAGCGGCTCGCAAGTCTGGCCGTGAAGCCGGTAGCGTTGACCAGTGAGTGATGAGACCGCTCGGGAAGGGGCGGGTGTCTACGATGTCTATGCCGATAGCCGACAAACTATGTGGAAGCGGCTGAATGGCCGTGGAGCGCGGCGTGCATGTCGCCGCGCAATCGCGTGCGAGCCGGCGCCTTCGGGCGCCGCCGCCGGGTCCGGGTCAGTGCTCCGCCGGATCCGGCATGCGGTATCCGACGCCGCGCTGGTTGAAGACCCAGGCCGGGTGCGTGGCGTCCTCGCCGAGCTTGCGGCGGAGGTTGCGCACGAAGATGCGTACCAGGTTCGGGCCGGCGTGCTCGCGCCCGGCCCACACCTGGCGGAGCAGCATGTCGTAGGGAACCACCCGTCCGGCGTGGAGCGAGAGCAGGCGCAGGAGCGAGAACTCGGTCGCGGTGAGATCCACCGCACGGCCCGCCACCGTGACCCGCCGGCTGTCGTAGTCGATCTCGAGCGCGCCCAGCACGAAGGGGGCGGGCCGCTCGCGCCTTCGCAGCGCCGCGCGCACCCGCGCGGTGAGCTCGGTCGGCGAGAAGGGCTTTACGATGTAGTCCGCAGCGCCGGCATCGAGCGCCTTGGCAACGGTCTCGTCGCGACCATAGGCCGAGATGAAGATGACCGGCAGGTCGGAGAGCTCGGGAATCTCCCGCATCAGATCGATGCCGTCGGCGCCGGGCAGCGCCAGGTCGAGCACCGCGAGCGCCGGCCGTTCATCGCGGACGAGCTGCGCAACCTCCTCGGGGTCGCCCGTGATCACGGGCGCGTAGTCCTCGGCGGCGAGCGCGTCGCGCGCCAGGCGCAGCGTCCGGGGATCGTCGTCGAGCACGAGGATACGGGTGAGCTCGTCATCTTCGGGGAGTGGATGGGGCGGTCGCCGGGAAGCGCCGGGCGCCTCGCGGTCGGCCTCCTCGGCCGCCGGCACGGTGAAGACGACGGTCGTGCCCCGGCCGGCGCCGGCGCTCACGGCCCGGATGCGCCCACCGTGCGCTTCCACGAGCCCCTTGCAGATGGCGAGACCCAGGCCGTGGCCCCGCGTCCCGTCCCGCGCTCCGCCACCCTCGGGGGCCGCGTGCTTGCGGAACAGGTGCGCGAGGTGCTCCGGCGCCAGGCCCGGACCCTCGTCGGAGACCGAGATCGCGACATGGGCGTCCTCACGCGCCGCCGAGACCCGGATGGCGGACGACTCCGGAGCGAGCCGCGCGGCGTTGGCAAGCAGGTTGTTCAGCACCTGCACGATGCGCCGCCGGTCGGCCATCACCCGGGGAAGGTCCGACGGAAGGTCGATGACGACGCCGTGCCGCCCGCCGCCGCTCAAGAACGTGTTCCGCGCGCGCTCCACCAGGTCGGCCACCCCCGAGAGCTCGGGCGAAACCGAGAGCGTGCCCGCCTCGATGCGCCCGGCATCGAGCAGATCGCCGATGAGGCCGCGCATGTGGTCGGCCTGCTCGACGATGAGGCGGTGGAACTCGCGCATCTCGGCCGGGTCGAGCGCCGGCGCCTCCTCCAGCAGCGTCATCGCCGAGCCCTTGATCGCGGCCAGCGGCTCGCGCAGCTCGTGGCTCACCAGGCCCAGGAACTCGGTCCGCAGCCGCTCGATCTCGTCGAGCGGCGCCAGATCCTGAATGGTCACCACGACCGAGCCGATGACTCCCTCTTCGTCGGGGATCGGGGTGCCGTTG
>JAJEAD010000087.1 GCA_022824305.1 Gammaproteobacteria bacterium
GGGGTGCGGCCCCCAACCGTGGCTAATAATCTCGGTACCATGGGTCCCCAGGCGGGGGGGGGGGGCGATAAAACGCCCCCCCCCGCCCCTTGCATCCGGACCGGTTGCGCTTACGCCGCAAGACGCAGGAGCCGGCATGACCGTTCGCACTGCCGAGCTGGTGATGGCGATCGTGACCATCCTGTGCTCCATCGCCCTGATGGTCAAGAGCGCCGAGCTCAACATTGGCTGGATAGAGGATCGCGGCCCGGGCTCGGGCGCGTGGCCCTTCTGGTTGTCGTGCGGCATGCTTCTCGCCTCGGTGGCGACGTTGGCGCGCTGGTTCCTGCGCATGACGCCGGAGTCGCGTTCGCAAGAGCCGTACATCACGAAGGACAACGCGATCGTCGTCGGCATTTCGGTTGCCGCAATCCTGGTCCTGCTGCTCGCCACCCACGTTGTCGGGCTATACGCCGCGCTGTTCCTGTTCCTCCTCTTCTACCTGAAGTTCGTCGGCCGTCACTCCTGGACGGTGAGCGGCGCATTGACCCTGGGGATTCCGATCTTCATTTTCTGTCTCTTCGAATGGGCCCTGAAGATCCCGCTGCCGAAGGAGATCACGGAACCCTTGTTCTACCCCATCTATGACTTGATGTACTCCTGAAGGCTCGTTCGAAGAGGTGGATACGGTACTCACACTGCTGGCCAGCGGGCTCGTCGAGGCGATCCAGCCGGTCAACCTGATGATGATCGTTCTCGGATGCTCGATCGGCCTTCTGATCGGGGCAATGCCGGGGCTCGGTTCGGTCAACGGGGTGGCGATCCTGCTGCCGATCACTTTCCTCGTGCCGCCAACCGCGGCGATCATCTTTCTTGCCGCGATCTACTACGGTGCGATGTACGGAGGCGCCATCAGCTCGATTACCCTGGGCATTCCCGGGGCATCGACTGCGGTTGCGACCGTGTTCGACGGTCGGCCGCTCGCCCAGGCCGGAAAGGCGGACAAGGCGCTGACCGCGGCCGCGGTGGCCTCGTTCATCGGCGGCACCATCTCCGTCGTGCTGTTCACGCTCTTCGCGCCGCCGCTGGCGGAGTTCGCGCTCAAGTTCGGCCCGCCCGAAGAGTTCGCGCTCATGGTGCTCGCTTTCGCGACCTTCATCGGGCTGGGGGGCGACGACATTCCGAAGACCATCTTCTCCATTCTCATCGGTCTCGTCCTGGCAGCCGTCGGCCTGGACATCATATCCGGCAAGCCGCGCCTGATATTCGGTGACATATCGGGTTTTCTGCACGGCGTAAACTTCCTCGTGCTCGCCATCGGCATCTACGGCATCGGCGAGATGCTGTGGACGCTGGAGCAGACCCAGGGCCGGGTCACGGTACACAAGGTCAAGATGTCCTTCTCCCGGCTGCTTCACAACCTCCAGGACGTGAGGCAGTACATCGGCACGACATCGCTCGGCTCGGCAATCGGCTACTTCGTCGGCACCCTGCCGGCCGCCGGAGCGACACCTGCGTCGCTGATGTCCTACGGTCTGGCGAAGACCTTTTCGCGGGATCCGGACTCCTTCGGCAAGGGCAACATCGCGGGAGTGGCGGCGCCTGAAGCCGGCAACAATGCGGCCTCGACCGGCTCGATGCTGCCGATGATCACGCTCGGCATTCCGGGCTCGCCGACCACGGCAATCCTGCTTGGAGGCATGATCATCTGGGGGCTGCGTCCGGGGCCGCTGCTCTTCTCCGAACATCCCGACTTCGTGTGGGGACTCATCGGATCCCTCTACATCGCCAATTTCGTGACGCTCCTGATCAACCTGGCCTTCATTCCGCTGTTCGTCAGGGTATTGACGATGCCGTTCACGATCCTGGCGCCGGTGATCTTCGTGCTGTGCATCGTCGGCGGCTACGCCCCCACGCAGACCATGCACGACGTCTGGTTGATGTTCCTGTTCGGTATCGCCGGATACCTGCTGCGCAAGCTCAACTACCCGGTGGCGCCGGCGGTGCTCGCGATCGTTCTCGGACCGCTGGCGGAGCGTTCGCTGCGCCAGTCGCTCCTGGCGTCGCAGGGCGACCCCCTGATCTTCGTCGAACGACCGCTGTCGGCGGTGTGCATAGCCATTGCGGTATTGCTGGCGTGCTATCCATTGATCCGCAAGTTCCGGCGCCGGAGGTCCTGATGGCTGCGGCATCTTCCGGTGCGCCATTGATGAATGAGAGCGTCGTCCGGCGTCGTCGGCGGTAGCGGGTGCATCGTGGTCGTACGGTGGTCAGGGTGCATCGGCAGTGTGGCGATTTGCGGGCTTCACGGGGAGGGCGGCCACTCGCACGACATGAAGGCCGTACTCGGTACGCCGGATCTGGAGTGCTGAGGCCCAAGTTCCTGATGAGAGGCCCCTGATGGCGATTGCGAACCTTGCCCTGAAGCCCGTTGCAGGCCCGGTAGTGCTCAAGGACTGCATTTACGAGGAGCTCAAGACCGCGATCACCTCGATGAACGTGTACGCGGACGGCCCGCACCTGCGCCTCGACGAGCGCCAGCTCTCCGAGGAGCTTGGGGTGAGTCGCACTCCCGTCCGGGAGGCGCTGTGCAGACTGGAGAACGAGGGGTTCGTGGAGACCATTCCCCGGAAGGGGGCGTTCGTAGCCCGCAAGACGAAGAGCGAAGTGCTCGAGATGATCACGGTGTGGGCGGCGCTGGAGAGCATGGCGGCCCGGCTCATCACCGAGAATGCGAGCGGAGAGGAAATCGCTACCTTGAGAGAGATGTTCTCGACCTTCGGTGAGAACGGCGCGGTACAGGCGCGCATCGACGAGTACTCGGAAACCAACATCGAGTTTCACCAGGCGATGTTTCAGCTCAGCCGTTGCCGTCTTCTCGGGACCATTACCGAGAACCTCTTCCTGCACATGCGCTCCATTCGTCGCCGCACCATCGGCGACGACGATCGGGCCAAGCGCTCGATCATCGACCACATTCACATCATCGAGGCCCTGGAGGCCCGGGATGCCGAGCTCGCGGAGCGGCTTGCCCGCGAGCACACCCTCAACCTGGCCAGACACGTGGAAGAGAACGTCGACTGGCTCGACTGAGCTTTCGGCTCGGTCAGCGGCCTCCGACAGAGCGGGGCCCTTCTCAGCGAGGAGATCCAACATGGCAGTGAACGAAAGAGAAGCCGTCGCGAAATCGAGCACCGCACACGACACCCTCGCGCAGAAGAGCCGCGCCGAGGATGTGGTGTCCGGTGGTCACCTCGTGGCGAGGGCGCTCCGGAACGAGGGCGTCGACACCATCTTCACGCTGTGCGGCGGTCACATCATCGACATCTACGACGGTTGCATCGACGAAGGCATCAAGGTGGTGGACGTGCGCCATGAGCAGGTGGCGGCCCACGCCGCGGACGGCTATGCGCGACAGACGGGCCGGCTCGGCTGCGTGGTGACCACCGCGGGGCCGGGCTGCACCAACGCGGTGACGGGCATTGCCACCGCGTTTCGCTCCGAGAGCCCGGTGCTGCACATCGGGGGGCAGGCGGCCCAGAGCCAGCATCGGATGGGCGGCCTGCAGGACCTTCCCCACGTCGACATGATGCGCCCGATCACCAAGTTCGCATCAAGCGTCGCCTCGACCGAGCGGGTTGCCGACATGGTCTCGATGGCGGCTCGCGAGTGCTTCGCCGGCGCTCCCGGACCGAGCTACCTCGAGATCCCGCGCGACGTGCTCGATCGCGAAGTCCCGCTCGAGAAGGCGGTGTTTCCCGTCGCGGGCCGATACCGTGCTTCGACCCGGTCCTGCGGCGATCCCGCCGGCATCGAGCGCCTCGCCGATCTCCTGGTCGATTCCGAGCGGCCCGCGATTCTCCTCGGCACCCAGGTCTGGACCGCCCGCGCGCACGAGGAGGCGCTGGCGCTGGTGCGAGAGCTCAACATTCCCGCCTACATGAACGGCGCGGGACGCGGCCTGCTGCCGCCCGGGGATCCCCACTGCTTTCACCGCACCCGCGGCGATGCCTTCAAGCGCGCCGATGTCATCGTCATCGTCGGCACCCCCTTCGACTTCCGCATGGGATACGGGAAGCGGTTGAGCTCGGAGGCCACGATCGTGCAGATCGACCTCGATTACCGGACGGTGGGCAAGAACCGCGACGTCTCGCTCGGGCTGGTCGGAGATCCGGGTGCGGTGCTCGGGGCGGCGCTCGCCGCATCGAGCGGAAGGGCCGGAAACCGCGCCCGCGCGCGCCAGTCGTGGCTCGAAGAGCTCCGTGAGCTGGAAGCGAAGAAGACCGAGCGGCTGATGCCGCTCTTCCGCTCCGACAAGACCCCGATCAGTCCCTATCGCGTGGCATGGGAGCTGAACGAGTTCCTGACCCCCGATACCGTGTACATCGGCGACGGCGGCGACGTGGTGACGATCAGCGCCCAGGCGGTGCAGCCGCGGGCGCCGGGCAACTGGATGGACCCGGGCGCACTGGGCTCGCTCGGAGTGGGCACCGGATTCGCGCTCGCGACCGGACTCGTGCATCCGGACAAGGAAGTGCTGTGCTACTACGGAGACGGATCCTTCGGCATGACCGCCTTCGACATGGAGACCGCGAACCGCTTCGGCGCTCCCTACCTGGCGGTAATCGGAAACAACTCGGCGATGAACCAGATTCGCTACGGCCAGATCGCGAAGTACGGCGAAGAGCGCGGGGACATCGGAAATCTGCTCGGCGACATCCCCTTCTCCCGCTTCGGTGAGATGCTCGGAGGCTACGGAGAGGAGGTGCGCGATCCGAGCGAGATCGCGCCCGCGTTGCGCCGGGCCCGCGATGCGATCGCGCGAAGCGGCAAGTCGGCCGTCGTCAATGTCTGGGTCGACCCCGCCGAGTACGCCCCCGGGACCCGCAACCAGACCATGTACAAGTGACCGGCGCCGCGGAGGCGGGCTCGAGCCGCGAACAACCATGACCACCGGACGAGACGGAGCAGCTCCCATGGCCAAGGCACTCGAAGGCGTGCGTATTCTCGACATGACCCACGTGCAATCCGGACCGACCTGCACGCAGTTGCTGGCGTGGTTCGGAGCGGACGTGCTCAAGGTGGAACGTCCCGGGGTGGGCGACGCGACGCGCGGCCAACTGCGAGACTTGCCCGATGTCGACAGCCTCTACTTCACGATGCTGAACCACAACAAGCGCAGCATCACCCTGAATACCAAGACCGAGTCGGGGCGGGCGATCTTCGAGCGCCTCATCGAGGAGTGCGACGTGCTGGTCGAGAACTTCGCACCGGGGGCGCTGGATCGAATGGGCTTTTCCTGGGAGCGCATCCAGGAGATCAATCCGCGAATCATCTACGCCTCGGTCAAGGGATTCGGCCCGGGCCCCTACGAAGACTGCAAGGTGTACGAGAACGTCGCTCAGTGCACCGGCGGCTCCGCGAGCACCACCGGTTTCGACGATGGTCCTCCGCTGGTGACGGGGGCGCAGATCGGCGACTCCGGCACCGGACTCCACCTGGCGCTCGGCATCGTCACCGCGCTCTACCACCGCGAGCACAGCGGCCTCGGCCAGCGGGTGACCTGCGCGATGCAGGACGGGGTCCTGAACCTCTGCCGGGTGAAGCTCCGCGATCAGCAGCGCCTCGCGCACGGGCCGCTCCGGGAGTACCCGCAGTATCCGAACGGCACTTTCGGCAGCGC
The DNA here is from genome assembly GCA_022824305.1 of Gammaproteobacteria bacterium. Lineage (GTDB taxonomy): Bacteria > Pseudomonadota > Gammaproteobacteria > HK1 > HK1 > JAJEAD01. Next base: position 5,663 of record JAJEAD010000087.1, read on the forward strand.
GGTGCCGCGCTCCGGCAACGCATCCGGAGGAGGGCAGCCGGGCTGGGTGGTACGGACCAAGGGGTGGGAGACGGACCCCAACGCCTACATATACGTCATCACCCAGGCCGCGGCCTTTCCCGGCCTCGCCCGGGCCATCGGGCGTGAAGACTGGCTCGAAGATCCGGAGTGGAACACCCCCGAGGCGCGCCTGCCGAAACTCGACCGGGTCTTCGGCGAGATCGAGCGCTGGACGATGACCAGGGACAAGTTCGAGATCATGGCCATCCTGAATCCGCTCAACGTGCCCTGTGGACCGATTCTCTCCATCGAGGAGCTCGCGCTGGAGCCGTCGCTGCGCGCAACCGGCACCGTGGTCGAGGTGGACCACCCGGCCCGCGGCAAGTACCTGAGCGTGGGCAACCCGATCAAGCTCTCGGAATCTCCCTCCGACGTGCAGCGCTCCCCCCTGCTCGGCGAGCACACCACCGAGATCATGCGCGACGTGCTCGGCTACGGCGATGCGGAGATCGAGGCGGCCCGCCGCGAAGGGGCCATCGGGAGCGAAGACTCGGAGAAGGCGGCCGCCTGAGGGAGAGACGCGCGTGCGCATCATCGTCAACGGACAGCAGGCCTTCGGAAAGGCCGTGCTCGAGGCCCTGTGCGGGCGTGGTGAGGATGTGGTGGGCGTCTACTGCGCGCCCGACAAGGAGGGAGGACGGCCGGATCCCCTCAAGGAGTGCGCGCAGGAGCGCGGCATCCCGATCTTCCAGCCCCGTTCCTTCCGCCGCCCCGAGGTGCACGAGGAAATGGCCGCGCTCGCGCCCGACCTCTGCGTGATGGCCTACGTCACGCTCTTCGTGCCCGAGTCGGTGCTCGCCATTCCCACCCTCGGCAGCATCCAGTACCACCCCTCTCTGCTGCCTCGCCACCGTGGTCCCAGCTCCATCAACTGGCCGATCATCTGGGGAGAGTCCACCACCGGGCTCTCGATCTTCTGGCCCGACGAGGGCCTGGACGAAGGTCCGGTTCTGCTCCAGCGGACGGTGGAGATAGATGACTCCCACACCCTCGGCAGCCTGTACTTCGATCATCTCTTTCCGATGGGTGTTGACGCCATGCTGGAGAGCGTCGATCGGGTGCGCGATGGCGCCGCGCCCCGGCGCGGGCAGGATCACGCCGCCGCCACCTACGAGGGGTGGTGCCGGCATGAGCTCGTGAAGGTGAACTGGCACATGCCCCTTCAGACGACGTGGAACCTGGTGAGGGGCTCCGACCCGGCTCCCGGCGCCTGGACCACCTTTGAAGGAGCGGTTCTGAAGCTGCATGACGCCCGCAAGGTCGCGGAAGCGAAGAGTGTCCAGCCGGGCGAGGTGACCGCGGTGGACGAGGAGTCCATCACCGTCGCGGCGCCCGACGGCCAACTGCGTGTCGGGCGGGTGCGACCCGCCGGGGAGAGAAAGACGGGCGCCGGTGAGTGGGCGTCGCGAGCCGGAGTGCGGGTCGGGGCGAGATTCGGCACCGACTAGCGCGAGGAGGCCGCCACCTCGCTCGCGTCGACGCGGCTCCCTCCAAGGGGCATGCAATAGATTCAACTTTGCATGCAACCTCAATAGTGATGCATGCAAGCGAGTGCATTTCATCCGACCTCCGAACTCGGCCGGAGAGAGTCGTTGCAATGCTTCCATGCAAGTCACCGACAAATTGCAATGCCGCTCTCACATTGGTACTTGCATTGGATGTTGATGCATGCGAGGGGTGCTTCAATTTGGCTGTTCATGCAAGTCGGGTTGCAAGAACACAGGATGGGAGCACCGGATTCCGGAAGCGCGCTCAGTGTGGCGGCTCGAGCCGGAGCACTGCGGGTCTTTGCCCGGATTCGATCGGCTCCCGCTACAGGGGCGGGTCCCGCCTGCAAGCGCAGGATCGGACTGCGCAGCGAAGCAGGTAGTCGACACTACGTCGAAGCGGCTTGAGGGAGCAGTCCTTCCAACAGGAGCAGATTGGCGTCCGTCAGCCAGGAAAGCGGTGAGATGTTGCGGCTAGCTCGGTCGGTCGCCGGCGACGATGACCCGATACATGACGCGACGCTGCCCGTGGTAGTCGTTCAGCGCGTAGTGCTGCACGCAGCGGTTGTCCCAGATCGTGAGGGTTCCCCGCTCCCATCGAAGGCGATAGCCGAGCTCGGGTCGGATCGCTTCTCGGCAGAGGTGGGCGATCAGAGGCAGGCTCTCCTCGCGCGTCATGCCCCCGAAGCGAAGGGTATGGGTCTCGTTGATGTAGAGCGCCTTGCGTCCCGTCTCGGGGTGGGTGCGCACGACGGGGTGCTCGGCGCTCATGTCGAGCCGGTCGACGTTTCTTCCCCGCACGCTCGCGTACCCGTCCCGTTTCTCTCGGTCGAGCAGACCGGCGGTGTTCACCGCCCGCAGGCGTCCGAGCATCGCCCGCATTCCGGGTGACAGGCGTTCGTAGGCCCGATACATGTCGCTGTAGAGGGTATCTCCTCCCACCGCCGGGACCTCGACCGCGTAGAGCAGGGTGGCCTGGGGCGGCCGTTCGAGGTAGGTGGTGTCGGAGTGCCACTCGCCGCCGAAGTTGATCCGCTCGTGGGGTTCCTTGACGATCCTGGTCACCAGCGGGCATTCCGGGATGCCTTCGGCGAAGGGGTACTCCACCGGGCTTCCGAAGTGACGGGCGAAGGCCAGGAGCTTCCGGGGGCTCAAGCGCCGGTCCCGGAAGAAGATGACCTGGTGTTCGAGGAATGCCCTGCGGATGGCCGCCGCCGTCGCTTCGTCGAGAGGCCCGCCGGGATCGACGCCGCGAATCTCCGCCCCGAGCGCGGCACCCTGCCGCACCACCTCCAGCTTCGAAGCTGTCATCACGTCAGACACGGTCCGCTCGCTCTCGCTTCGTACCACGGCACGTCCCCATGGTAGCCGTCCCGCGTCTCCCGGAGCGAGAACGGAAGCAGTGGCGTTCGTTCATCGCGTCGCGGGATCCTGCCTCGCTCGAGGTCCCATTCCAAGCGCGGGTCTTGTTTCCGGGGGCGCCGGAACGGGTATCGTATGGCCATTCGCGACCTGGAGCTTGTCTGCAATCATGTGCACCCGAATGGAACGCGACAGCATGGGCGATATCGCGGTGCCTGCCGGCCGCTACTGGGGCGCCCAGACCCAGCGCTCTCTCGAGAACTTCGCAATCGGAGAGGAACGCCTGCCGCGCCCCCTGATCCGGGCGCTGGCCGTGGTCAAGCAATCCGCGGCCGCGGTCAACGAAGAACTCGGAGACCTTCCGGCGCCACTCTCCGAAGCGATCCGGCGCGCCGCGCAGGAGGTCGTCGACGGGCGCCTCGACGAGCACTTTCCCCTGGTGGTGTGGCAGACCGGCAGCGGCACCCAGAGCAACATGAACGTCAACGAGGTAATCGCCAACCGGGCGGCGGAACTGATGGGAGAAGCGCTCGACGGGAAGCGCAGCGTGCATCCCAACGACCACGTCAACCGTTCGCAGTCCACCAACGACGTGTTTCCGACCGCGATTCACATCGCAGCCGCGGTGCAGGTGAGCGAACGGCTGCTTCCCGCTCTCGCGCGATTGCGGGCAGTGCTGACGACGAAGGCGCGAGAGTTCGACGACATCGTGAAGATCGGCCGCACCCACCTTCAGGACGCGACTCCGCTCACGCTGGGACAGGAGTTCTCCGGATTCGCGGACCAGCTCCGTCTGAGCGAGGATGCCGTCCGTGCCGCGCTGCCGCTCGTCCTCGAGCTTCCCATCGGAGGCACCGCGGTGGGCACGGGTCTGAACACCCGCAGCGGGTACGCGCCGATGATGGTGAAGGCGCTCGCCGAGGCCACCGGACTGCCCTTCACCGAGGCGCCCAACCGCTTCGCGTCGATGGCCGGCAAGGAGGGCGTGGTGGCGATGTCCGGTGCGCTCCAGAGCGTGGCGACCGCGCTCAACAAGATCGCCAACGACGTGCGCTGGCTGGCGAGCGGTCCGCGCTGCGGGATCGGGGAGATAGTGATCCCGGCAAACGAGCCGGGATCTTCGATCATGCCGGGGAAGGTGAACCCGACCCAGTCGGAAGCGCTGACCATGGTCGTGAGCCGGGTCATCGGCAACGGGATGACGGTGACGGTGGCGGGCGCCTCGGGGAACTTCGAGCTGAACGTCTATCTGCCGGTAATCGCCTACTCCCTGCTGCAATCGATCGATCTCCTGGCGAGCGCCACCGATTCCTTCAACGACCACTGCGCGGCGGGTATCGAGGCCAACCGCGAACGGATAGAGGAGAATCTGCAGCAGTCCCTCATGCTGGTCACCGCGCTCAACCCGCACATCGGTTACGAGCGTGCGGCCGAGGTCGCCAAGACCGCCTATGCGCAGGGCAGGACCCTTCGGGAGGTGGTGGTGGAGAAGGGCCTGATGAGCGGCGAACGCTTCGACGAGATCGTGGTGCCCGCGCAGATGGTGAGTCCGCGCGACCCCGACTGAAGGCGCGGCAGGCCCGGATCTCGCTCCGCTGCGTTCGAGGAACGCTTCCGCCGCCCACGGCACGAGCGTCCCCGCGGGGACGCGGGAGCGGTCCCGGGAGCGGGAGCGCGCCGGACCGGACTCAGGTGGAAGCGCCCGCGCCGCCTTCCCGTGCCGGCGCGACCTGGACCTTGAGACCGTCGGAAGCGTTGGGGAGCTGGGTGACGATGACCCGCGCTCCGGCTTCGATCTCGCCGCTGCGCACGATGACCCTCCGGCTCCCGTCGGTCGCCCGCAGGTCTCCCAGGCGCTCCACGAGGACACTCCTCATGCGCGAGTCGTCCAGGACGTAGATCCGATCGAGACCGTAGAGCGCTTCGTAGGGGAGGGCCACGGAAGCGCTCACCGCGGGCAGGCGCAGGGTGAGCTCCACGCTCTGATCCAGCGAGAGCAGGCTTGCCCCCACCATTACCCTGAACAGGGCATCGGTGCCCCCGGCTCCGCGAGCCACCCGGCTCGTCAGCCGGTCGAGGCGTGCCGCGACCGGGCGGTCGTCGACCCGAGCGCGGGCCTCGAGCTCGAGGCCCCGCTCCAGGCTGTCGCGAATCACCGCGATCCTGGGGGTAGGGATCTGGGCGCGGATTTCCAGCATGCCGGCGTCGTAGAGATCGATGAGCCGGTCACCGGGTCGTACGCGGTCGCCGGGCGATACCAGCACCTCGGAGATGCGCCCCGTGAAAGGCGCCCGCACCACGGTGCGGTCCAGGTCGACGCGGGCCTGCTCGGTGCGCGCGCGCGCCCGGGCGAGACGGGCTTCCAGTTGCCGGCGCCGACTGTCGTACTCCGCGACCGCGAGCTCGCGCCGGTTCACCGCCAGCGCCTGGCGGGTCTCCTCCTGTCGTGCGATGTCGTAGCTGGACAGCGAGCCGACATTCGACTTGACGAGGTCTTCGGCCCGCTTGGCGGCCTTGCGCACGAGCGCGAGAAGCTCGAGCTCGTGACGTAATGCTCTTCTTTCGCTCTGGTGGCGCTGGCGCTCGTGCTCGAGCTCGGCTTCGAGCTCTTCAACCTCGGAGCTTCGCTCGGCGAGAACCAGGCGTGCGTCCCGCGCGTCCAGGGCGACCAGCCGCTGGCCGGCCTCCGCCCACTCGCCTTCGAGCACGTCGACCGCGACCACGTCGGCGGAGAGCGCGGCAGAGAGCCGGGCGAGGCGAGGCGCATCGACCCGGCCGAAGAGAGAGAGATCGGGAGCGAGGGAGGCGGGATACACCTCCTCGACCGCTACTACCCACACCTTCTCCTCTTCCGAGAGCGGCGGGCGCTGCGGCGTGCTTTTCACGAGCATGACCGTGCCGCCGACTCCGGCGAGCAGGATCAGGAGCGGCAGCGCGATGCGGAAGAACTTGCGCACGTTCCCCCCGCGGGGAGGGGTGAACGGAAGATGGTAGCAGTCCGGGCAGGAGGTTTCGCAGACGTGGTCGAGCTACGCAGTTGCCGCTTCCCTGCCCCGGTCGGCCTCACGGCGCCGGGCATCGGTCCGGGCGGCGCCAGTATTGGCAGGGGTACGCTTGCCCTCCGCGCGGAGCCGGGGCCGGGCCAGCCGTCTCGCCGCCGCGAAGGACTTTCGGCCGGCCGCCGCGGGACAGGATTCGTTCAGGCGCTCTCGTAGAGCCGGGTGAGCACGAACTCGCGGTGGCCGAGCGCTTCCGCGGCGGTGAGGCGCCCGTTGGCGGTGCGGAGCATCATGTCGAGCAACGCGTCGCCGGCCTCGTCGAGGTTCATTTCCCGGCGCAGCAACCCCGATACGTCGACGTCGACGTGCTCGGCCATGGTGCGCACCGTGCGCGGGTTCGCGCAGATCTTGATGTTCGGCAGGATCGGGTTGCCGATGATGTTGCCCTGGCCGGTGGGGAAGAAGTGCACCGCGAATCCCGCCGCGGCACAGAGCGTCACCATTTCCGCCGCCGCGGACGAGGAGTCCATGAACCACAACCCCGAGTGAGTGGGCGCTTCCGCCTTGTCGAGAACGCCGTCGACCACGCAGTCGCGCCCGATCTTCTGGATGTTGCCGAGCGCCTTTTCCTCGATGGTGGTCAGCCCTCCGGCAATGTTGCCCTTGGTGGGCTGGGACTCGGAGAGGTCGTTCGTCTTGTGGCGCTCGATCATCTGCTGGTAGCGGTTGAACATGAACATGAAGCGTTCGCGCACCTCGGGGCTGCGGCATCGCTCGGCCACCAGGTGCTCGCCGCCCGTGATCTCCGAGGTCTCGCCGAAGAGCAGGGTCGTGCCGTGACGGTAGAGCTTGTCGAAGGCGTTGCCGACGGTCGGGTTCGCACCGCACCCGGAGGTGGTGTCGGATTCCCCGCACTTGGTGGATACCCAGAGATCTTCGAGCGGGGCTTCTTCGCGCGTCAGCTCGGATGCCCACTGGACGTACTCCCTCGCCGTCTTCGACGCCTTCATGATCGTCTCGTGGTCGCCGTGCAGCTCGATTCCGAAGCCGGTGACCGGTTTGCCTGTGCGCGCAATCCCTTCCACGACTCGGCCGGTCCAGCCTTCCTCGATGCCGATCACCACGACGGCGGCGACATTGGGATTGGCTCCGGTGCCGATGAGCGTGCGGAAATGGAGGTCGAGGTCGGCGCCGAACTGCAGGCGCCCGTAGGGGTGCGGAATCGCCATCGCCCCCGTAATGTTGTTCGCGACGGCTTCGCAGGCAGCGTTGGAAAGATCGTCGACCGGCAGGACGATCACGTGGTTGCGCACTCCGACCCGCCCGTTCTCGCGGCGGTAGCCGCGGAAGGCCGCATTCGCGAGTTCCGATGCCATGAGTCCCGACCTCCTACCAGCGTTTCGTCTTGATGTTGTGCACGTGGGCATGCTCGCCCGCTTCGATGTCGGCTACCACCCGTCCGATGTCTACGCCGTACTTGATGACGGTGTCTCCTTTCCTGAGGTTCGCTATCGCGACCTTGTGGCCGATGGGGATGTCCTGCCGTGCCCGGATCTCGAGCTCCGAGTCCTGTTCCATGACCCAGCCCGTGAGCGTCTGGCCCGACTTTGCTCCTTCCACCACGACCACGCCGACACTGTCCTGTTCGTCGTGCACCACGAAATCGATCATCGCTCTTCTTCCTGTTGCGCCCGGAACGGAGTGACAGACGGTAATCTGCGCTCCGATGCCGGAAAAGGCTACGCGGCGCCGGGTACGGCGCGACCACGTCGGGGTGAGGCGCCGGCTTCCCCGGCACCGCCCGCTTCGGCGCGGCAATGGTAATGATTTTCCCGGCGGGTTGCTCTCTCCCTGGCGCGCGGGTTGCGAAAGGGTCCCATCGAGGCGAGTCTTCGCACGGAGTGCATCCGTATCCCATGGTCCGAATTCCGTTCCCGCTTCCGGAAGAGAGAGAATGAGCCAGAGCCCCTTCATCCCCCTGCCCGGCTATCGAGAGTACTCCGAAGACGAGATGGCCCGGCGCGCGCGCGAGTTCCACCTCGAAATGAAGCGCCGGCGCACGGTGCGCGACTTCTCCGGGCGTCCGGTTCCCCGCGCGATCATCGACGACTGCCTGCGGGCCGCGACCACCGCGCCGAGCGGAGCCAACCTGCAGCCCTGGCATTTCGTGGTGGTGGGCGACGCGGAGACGAAGCGCCGCATCCGGGTCGCCGCGGAAGAGGAGGAGCGTCACTTCTATCGGCACCGTGCGCCCCGGGAGTGGCTGGACGCGCTCGCACCGCTCGGCACCGACGAGCACAAGCCCTTCCTGGAGCGGGCGCCCTGGCTGATCGCGATCTTCGCGCAGAAGTACGGGCGTCTCGACGACGGCCGAAAGGTCAAGCACTACTATCCGGTGGAGTCCGTGGGCCTCGCGACGGGAATGCTGATCGCCGCGCTGCACCTGGCGGGTCTCGCCACCCTCACCCACACCCCGAGCCCGATGAAGTTCTTAAACGAGATTCTCGGCCGGCCGAAGGACGCCGAGCGGCCCTTTCTCCTCCTCGTGGCCGGCTATCCGGACGATCGGGCGATGGTGCCCGACATCGGGCGCAAGGCGCTCGGCGACGTGGTCACGTACGTGTAGGCGTCAATCTTCCCCTGACCTCGACTCCCGGCCGGTGCTCCTGCGTGTCCGGCCTCTGTCCTCGGGGGCGCGTGTTGCGGCTACCTGATAGATTACGCGGCCTTCGAGAACGCCGGGATCCATCTGCCGGAATTCGTCGAAGAGATCCGAGATACCCGTCCACTCCAACCCTCGCCCGGACTCTCCGGCCCCGCCTGACATGAGCATCGATACTCCCGTCGCCCGGCCGGCACCACGGCCTGAAGCGATCCACCCGCAGGGGCGCACTCCGATTCCCGGTCCGGTCTCGGGCCGCCAGCCACGGGAGCGGAACGAGTGACCGAAAACGCCGTTCCTCATGAGCTCATCGGCGACTCGTGGCCACGGGTCTCTCCCGGCGCCGACCCGGTGCTCTACGGCCACGCCGCCCTGACGCCGCTGGGTTCCTTCGAGGTGCGCAGTCTCCAGACCTTCACCCTGTGCTACACCGCGGGCCGATTCGGAATCGACGACAGCGGCGGGATCAAGGTCGTGTTTCGTTTCTCGGTGGACTGGGGAACATTCCAGACCACCGAACCGGACAAGCCCAACTATGTCAGCGCCCGCTCCTCCCGCGGGGTGGGGCTGGAGCTCGACTTCGGCAAGCAGGCGCATCCACGACCCTGGTACCAGGCCCTGTCGGTACGGGTGGGTGGCGGCTTTCTGCGCGAGGGGGACCGGATCGAGATAACGTTCGGGGACCGCAGTGGCGGCTCGCCCGGGCTTGCGTTGCAGACCTTCGTCGAGTCCGCTCTGGAGTTCCGGGTGCTGGCGGATGTCTGTGCCACCGGACACTTCATCCCGATCGCCAACGCGCCCTCGATTTCGGTGGTGCCGGGACCGGCGCATGCGTGGAAGGCGCTGCTCCCGACCCTGCGCCGTCCGGGAGAGACGTTCGCACTCGGAATCAAGGCCGAAGACCGCTGGGGCAACCCGACGGACCAGGCCCATACCCGGCTGCATCTTCGCGCGAGCCTGCCCGTCCACGGGCTGCCCGAGGTCATCGACTACGGACCCGGTGAGCGCTCGCGGAGAATCGGCGAACTGAGGCCCGGTGAACCGGGAACGTTGCGCATCGAGGTGCGCGACGGACAGGGGCGTGTCCTGGCCGAGAGCAATCCGCTCGTCGTTCGAGACGAGCCCGATGGGCGCTTCTGGGCCGACATGCATGGGCAGAGCGGCGAATCCATCGGGATCAACACTGCGCGCGAGTACTTCACGTTTGCGCGCGACCTCGCGTTTCTCGATGCGGCCAGTCATCAGGCCAATGACTTTCAGGTCAACAACGCGTTCTGGCGTCACCTGAACGAGCTCACCGCGGAGTTTTGCGATGAACACCGCTTCGTCACCTTCCCCGGCTACGAGTGGTCGGGAAACACGGGAGTGGGCGGCGACCGCAACGTCTACTTCCGTGAAGAGGGGCAACGGATTCACCGCTCGTCGCACGCCTTGCTTCCCGAGCGCGATGACATCGACACCGATGCGAACGATGCGGGGGTGTTGTTCGAGAAGTTGAAGGGACGCGACGTGGTGGTGTACGCGCACGTGGGCGGGCGCTGGGCGGATGTGCACTATGCGCATGATCCGCAAATCGAGACCGCGATGGAGATCCACTCTGCATGGGGCACTTTCGAGTGGCTGCTCCTCGATGCGCTGGAAGACGGCCACCGGGTGGGAGTGGTATGCAACAGCGACGGGCACAAGGGCCGGCCGGGAGCGAGCTATCCCGGTACCAGCGGATTTCATGCCTACGGAGGCCTCACCTGCTTCATGGCGCCCGAGCTCACCCGGGACGCGATCTTCGAGTGCCTGCGCCGGCGCCATCACTACGGGACCACCGGGAATCGACTGCATCTGGATGTGCGTGCACGCTTCGCCGACGAGGCAATGCTCTATCCGCGTGACCCGAAGGTGGAATCGGTCGAGCCGACGAGGGTCGACGAAGCGATCATGGGTGACATCGTCGAAGTGGACGCGGGTGAGGTGGCGCTGTCGGTGGAGGTGGTGTCGACCACCCCCATCGAACGTGTGGAGATCCGGAATGGTCCCGAGACGCTCGAGGTGCACCGTCCTTACGCCGTCAACGAACTGGGTCGCCGTATCCGGATCATCTGGTCGGGTGCGGAGCGCCGCGGTCGTCAGGCCGCTACCCGCTGGGAAGGCACATTGTCTTTCAGTGACGCTCGCATCGAATCGTTCGCAAAGATCAACGCCTGGAATCCCGAACGCCTCTTCGAGCAGCGGGGTGAGCGTGAGATAGCCTGGGCAAGCACCACGTCCGGGAACTTCGGCGGCTGCGACGTCCGGCTCACCGGTGATCGAAAGGGACGGGTCGAGGTCGACACCAATCACGGCCGGCTTGGTCTCGATCTCGCGGAGGTCGGCCGAGAGCCGCACCGGGCGGAGCTGGGCGGCCTGGACCGCGCTGTGTCCGTGTCGAGACTCCCCGACCGAAGTCCTCATCGGGAGATGCGCATCGACACGAGGGTCGTGCTGCACGAAGGGCGTGACGACCCGATCTGGGTCTGCGTAACGACCGAAGACGGCTATCAGGCCTGGAGCAGCCCGATCTACCTGATCTAGCCGACTGTCCCGACCGCGGCCGGACTCGGCTCGAGAGCGGAGCCCTGAAAGTGCGGCATGACCTCGGTCGCGAAACGCTCGATGTTGCGCAGGGTCTTTCTCTGGTCGATGCCGGCGTGCGCGTAGCCGACCAGGATCTCCTCCGGACGGCACAGCTCCCGGTGCTCTTCCAGGCGTTCGATCACGTGGGCCGGGGAGCCGACGAGCAGGGAGCGCGCTTCCAGGAAGTCCCAGTCCAGCTTGGCGTCGGGTCCGACCTTCTCGCCGGGATTGAGGAATATCTCCATCCCGCGCATCGACTGGTTGTGGGCGAAGATCGACATCATGCCCGCCTCGGCGTCGCGTCGGGCCTCTTCCATCGATCCCGCCACGTAGGTGCCCCGCATGATCGCCTGCGCCTCTCCGAACCCGAAGCGGCGGCCCTCCACGCGGGATCGGACCTCGGCGTAGACCCTGCAGCGCTCGGCGATGCGCCGCACCGGAGGCTGCCAGTAGCAGGCCTTGAGCCCGAGCTCCGCCGCCATCGACACCGAGCGGTCGGTCGACACCGTGGCCCACAGCGGCGGATGAGGCTTCTGGAAGGGCTTCGGCGTCACCCGCAGCCGGATGACCCGGTCGCCGTCCTGCCACTGCGGGTTGACGGGATACATCGGGTGGCTGAAGCGGGTCTCGGGGGCGGGAAAGCGGTAGTTCTCGCCCTCGTGGGAGAAGAACTCCTCCGCCCACGCCTTCTTGACGACCTCGACGGTCTCGACGAAGAGCGTCCGGTTCTCCTCCTTCTTCGGGTCCGCGTTGGGGTGGAACTGGGGGCCCTCGTAGCCGCGGATGCCGCGTCCGAAGCCCACCTCGATGCGTCCCTGCGTCAGGTTGTCGAGGATGGCGATGTCCTCCGCGAGGCGGATGGGATGCCACCACACCGCGATGTTGGCCATCTGCCCGATGCGAATCCTCGAAGTCCGGGCCGCGACGTCGGCGCCGATGAGAATGGCGTTGGGCAGGTCGCCGCCGCCGAAGGGCTGAAAGTGGTGCTCGCCGATCCACACCGCGTGATATCCCAGCTCTTCGGCCAGCACGACCTGCTCGCGGAAGTCCGCGAGCACCCGGTCGGGGGAGCGGCCAACCGGCGGCAACGTGGTGAAGATGGAGAAACGCATGCGGTCGCCGGCGCACTTCGCGCGGAAGCGTCGGGGCGGGCGGGTGCCGGCGGCCCGACGACGCGCCGGCCTACTCGACGATATGGTACACGGGGGCCTTCCGAAGCTCCCACTCTCCGGAGTGACGGTCGTAGCGGGACAGGGTGAAGCAGTGCCAGTCCCCGTCGTCCAGCTTCGGATGATCGGCGCGGTAGTAGTAGCCCGGCCAGCGCGTTTCCGTCCGGAACATGGTGTGTTGCGTCACCGCCTCCGAAGCGAGGACCCGGTGGTGGAGCTCCCACGCGCGCTGGAGCTGATGGAGATCCTCCGCGGCGAGGTGATCCAGGTCTTCCTTCAGCATGTCCAGCAGCTCGAGCCCCCGGGTCAGCAGAGGCTCGTTGGTCGTGTAGTGGGCGCTGATGCCGCCGACGTACTCGTCCATGATCTTCTCGAGACGCTGAAGCCCGTTTATCGGCAGGATGTAGCTCGGGGAGACGGTCCCCGCGACGATCTCGTTGCGGCCCACCTCGTAGTTCTCGAGGGGCCGGAAGACGGTCTTCTCGAGTTCCCGGTACTGACGTTCACTGACCCTGGGCTGTTCCCGGCGCAGATCGTTCACGTACCTGACCGCCGCCTTGGCGGCGATGCGGCCCTCGGTGAACGAACCGGAAGAGAACTTGTGGGCGGTTCCGCCGATGGTGTCGCCGGCCCCGAAGAGTCCGTCGACGGTCGTCATCCGGTTGTACCCCCACTGGTACTCGTCGGGCGCGTAGTCCGAGGGACCGCTCGCCCACGCGCCCGAGCACGTGGCGTGCGAGCCCATCACGTAGGGCTCGGAAGTGGTCAGCTCGGGATTGACGTGCTTCGGATCGATGTTCTGCGAAGCCCAGACCACCGCCTGTCCGATGGTCATGCCGAGAAAGTTCTCCCAGCCGATGGTCTCCTTGTGGGGGTCCTGGAACGCCTCCTTCGTCACCATGCGGATGGGCCCCTTGCCCGCCTTCACCTCCTCGAGAAAGGCGTGGTTGCGCAGGCAGGTCGGCACGGGGTGCATGTCGACGTAGTCGCCCACGAGCGCCTTGGTGTGGTCGTACCACTTCGACTCGTACTCTTCGCCGTACGCATTCTCGGTGTAGGTCTTCAGGTGCAGGAAGTAGGCGCCCACCGGACCGTAGCCGTCCTTGAATCGAGTGAGGACGATCCGGTTCTCCATCTGCGTCATCGTGGCCCCGGCCAGTATCGGCAGCGCGTAGGCGGAGGCGCTGCTCCACGGGGCGTACCAGGTCCGGCCCATGCCTTCGCCGACCGCCCGGGGCTTGTAGATGTGCGAAGCGCCGCCCGCGCAGACGATCACCGCCTTCGCGCGAAAGACGTGGAAGTCGCCGCTGCGGACGTTGAATCCGACCGCTCCGGCCACCCGGTTGGGCTTGCCCTCGTCCATCAGCAGGTGGGTCACGATGATCCGGTTGTACACCCGCGTGGCGGCTTTGCGGGCGGCCTCGGCCACGATTGGCTTGTAGCTCTCGCCGTGAATCATGATCTGCCACTTGCCTTCACGCTGATAACGCCCGGTCTCCGGGTCCCGCATGATGGGAAGGCCCCACTCCTCGAACTTGTGGACGGTGGAGTCGACGTGCCGCGCGATGTCGTACCCCAGGTCCTCGCGCACGAGACCCATGAGATCGTTTCGCGCGTACCGGACATGGTCCTCGGGCTGGTTCTCCCCCCACTGCATGCCCATGTAGCAGTTGATGGCGTAGAGCCCCTGGGCGACGGCGCCGCTGCGCTCGATATTCGCTTTCTCGACGCAGACGATGTCGAGATCCCGGCCCCAGTAGCGCGACTCGTAGGTGGCGCCGCAGCCGGCCATGCCTCCCCCGATCACGAGGATGTCCGAGTCCACGAAGACCGTCTTTCTGCGCGTGAAGAGACCCATCAGAGCGCTCCCGCCTTCAGGTCTTCGGGCCGCAGCGCGGGAAGGCTCTCGATGTTGAGCGCGTCCGGCTCATGGGCGAGCTCCTGCGACTCGAGCGCTTCGGCGCTCGGCGGCGCCAGCTCCGCCGGTGACGGGATCGTGCCCCACGGGGTGGTGCGAATCGGTGAGACGAATTCCTTCACCCGTCCGTCCCGGAACTCGATCCGCCAGGAGATCGTGCCCTTCGCCTCTTCCCGGAGGGTCCGGACGCTGTGGCCCAGCGGCGCGAAGTCGGCATAGCCGCGCGCGTCTATGGCGTTTTGCGGACAGGCCTTGACGCAGGAGTAGCACTCCCAGCACATGTTCGGCTCGATGTTGTAGGCGCGCCGATAGGTCTTGTCGATGTGCATGATGTCGGACGGACAGATGTCCACGCAGTGTCCGCAGCCATCGCAGCGGGTCATGTAGACGAAGGTGGGCATGTTCTTCCTTCGGTCGGGAAAGTTTCGGGCGAAACGTCGCGGCTAGTAGTTCTGCGGCAGGCGCCGGGCGCTGCCGAAGACCTCCGGCCGGTCGGCGGGCGGCGGCAGCTTGCTCCTCGAGGCATCCGCATCGGCCACTCTCTTCTGAAGTGCCGCCGCCGGCTTGAAGAACATGTGCGCGAACTTCGACCAGGGAACGCTTCCGAAAAGCACGGTGGTGGCGATCACGTACGCGACGAACGCGACATCCGTCAGCCGGTCGGCGGATGCGCTCTGCGCAAAGGACCACACCAGCCCCAGGGTCACGCTGACGAGGAGGGAAAGAATGAAGAGATCCGCGCGAACGACGCGAAAGGGGGAATTGCCTTCCGCCGCCACGTCGGCGCGAATGAAGAACCAGAACCAGTAGCCGCCCGCGCAGATCATCAGAGCCCCGATGTGCCAGAGGAGGGGCAGAAAGGCAGGAGCGGAATTCCCGGGGCCCGGATAGACGACGATCATGACGGCGCTCGTGATCACATATGCCAGGAACCCGTACATCATCAGCAAATGGGAGATCCTGCGCCGCACCGTGCAGAACTCCGCCGAGGTCAACACCTCGACGAAGAAGGTGCGCATTGCAAGTGACGCAATCTGCGCTCCGCCGACCGGCCGGGGGCCTCTGTTTCTCGCCTTGCGCCAGTCCTCGAAGAAGAACCTCGCGCTCTTCTTGTGAAGGACGTCGAACAGCGTGCCGGCCACGACGAGGACGATCATCAGTACCACGTATCCCGTCGTGTACGCGGAGGGGATGATGTCGGACACTTCTGCGTAGGGGTTGTTTCTCAACATCTTGTCGTAGGGTCCCGAAGCTCAATCACCGTTTCATGGATTCGAAGAACTCGTTGTTCGTCCTGGTCGCCTTGAGGCGATCCAGGAGGAACTCCATTGCCGCTACCTCGTCCATGGGGTGCAGGAGTTTGCGCAAAATCCAGGTCTTCTGCAACGCGCCGGTATCCACGAGCAGCTCCTCCCGGCGAGTGCCCGAACGGTCGATGTTGATGGCAGGAAAGATGCGCTTTTCGTATATGCGCCGCTCCATGTGGATCTCGCTGTTGCCGGTGCCCTTGAACTCTTCGTAGATCACGTCGTCCATGCGTGATCCGGTGTCCACCAGGGCGGTGGCGACAATGCTGAGGCTGCCGCCTTCCTCGATGTTCCGTGCCGATCCGAAAAATCGCTTGGGACGCTGCAGGGCGTTCGCGTCCACGCCTCCAGTCAGGACTTTCCCGGATGACGGCGCCACCGTGTTGTAGGCGCGAGCGAGGCGGGTGATGGAATCCAGGAGTATGACCACGTCGTGCTTGTGCTCCGAGAGGCGCTTCGCCTTTTCCATCACCATCTCCGCCACGTGCACGTGACGGCTCGCAGGTTCGTCGAAGGTGCTGGAGACCACTTCCGCGCGCACCGATCGAGCCATCTCGGTGACTTCCTCCGGCCGCTCGTCGATGAGCAGCACGATGAGCCGGCACTCGGGGTGGTTCGACGCAATCGAATGGGCGATGCTCTGCAGCATCATCGTCTTTCCCGCCTTGGGCGGAGACACGATCAGGGCGCGCTGTCCCTTTCCGATCGGCGCGATCAGATCGATGACCCGCGGCGTCAGGTCCTCGGTACTGCCGTTGCCTCTTTCGAGCGCGAAACGATCGGTGGGAAAGAGCGGGGTGAGGTTCTCGAAGAGCAGCTTGTTTCGCGCCCCCTCCGGGGCTTCGAGGTTGAGCTCATCCACCTTGAGTAGCGCGAAGTAGCGTTCGTTCTCTCTCGGCGGCCGTATCTTTCCCGCAATGGTGTCGCCGGTACGCAGTCCGAAGCGCCGGATCTGGCTCGGCGACACGTAGATGTCGTCCGGGCCCGCCTGATAGGAGCTGCCGGGGGAGCGCAGGAACCCGAATCCGTCCTGGAGAATCTCGAGAACCCCGTCGCCGTAGATGTCCTCGCCCCTTCGGGCGTGGCTCTTGAGGATGCCGAATATGATCTCCTGCTTCCGGGATCGGGCCATGCCCTCGATACCGAGGGACTGAGACAGCAGCAGCAACTCCGGCGCGGGCTTGGCCTTGAGTTCGGTCAGGTTCATGAGCGGAGACTGAGGCGATGCCGGGGAATCGGGAGCACGGCGGGACGCGCCGGGACGCGTCTGGCCGGAACCCGGTTGGGGCAGCGGGAATCAGAGTGAGGATATGGCCGGGATGCTGCGGGAAGAGGGCGGTGTGGCGAAGTGCCGGGCCCCTGATTGGGCTAAAGTAGCACCGGCCTCGAAGAGCGTCCACCCTGCGCCAGGGGCTTGCGAGACCCGTTTCGGGACTCGAGGCCGGCGCCTCCGCATGCCGTCGCCGCGAGGGAGACAGAGCGATGTCCGACTACGCCTACGACCTGGGAAGCTACCGGCGGCCCGTCACGACCCGGAGCGCGGAAGCGCAGGCCTGGTTCGACCGGGGTCTCGCCTGGACCTACGGCTATCATCACGAAGAGGCGATCACGTGCTTTCGCCGGGCGATCGACGCCGACCCGGGCTGCGCGATGGCCTGGTGGGGAGTCGGCTACGCGGTCGGACCCAACTACAACAAGCCATGGGAGGCCTTCGACGACGAGGACGCGGCCCGGTCGCTGGAGACCGCGCACCATGCCGTCGCGCGGGCCACGGAGCTCGCCCGCGACGGCACGGCGGGAGAACGGGCCCTCATTCGCGCCCTGGCGTGCCGCTATCCCTCGCCCGTGCCCCTGGACGACATGGGCCCGTGGAACGACGAGTACGCGGCGGCGATGCGTGCGGTCCACGCCGGGCATGCCGGCGATCCGGATGTCGAAGCGCTCTTCGCCGAAGCGATAATGAACCGCACCCCGTGGGCGCTCTGGGACCTCGAATCCGGCGAGGTCGCCGAAGGCGCGGATACCGCGGAGGCGATACGGGTCCTGGAGGGTGCGATGCACCGGCGCGACGAGCGCGGCGAGCCCGCGCACCCGGGCCTGCTGCACATGTACATCCACCTCATGGAGATGTCGCCGCATCCGGAACGGGCGCTCGCGGCCGGAGACCGCTTGCGCGATCTCGTGCCGGACGCCGGCCATCTCTGCCACATGCCCACCCACATCGACGTGCTCTGCGGCGACTACCGGGCCGTGGTGGAGACCAACCAGGCCGCCATCGACGCGGACGGGAAGTTCCTGGCGCGGGAAGGCGCCGGCAACTTCTACTCGCTGTACCGGTGTCACAACTACCACTTCAAGATCTACGGCGCGATGTTTCTCGGCCAGTACCGCCCGGCGCTCGCCGCGGCGGAAGAGCTGGTCGCCACTCTGCCCGAGGAGCTGCTCGCCGTCGCCTCGCCGCCGATGGCGGACTGGCTGGAGGGCTTCGTCCCGATGAAGCAGCACGTCCTCATCCGCTTCGGGAAATGGAAGGAGATCGTTGCCCAGGAGCTGCCCGGCAATCCGGACCTCTTCTGCGTGACCGCCGCGATGATGCGCTACGCCAGGGGAGTGGCGCACTCCGTTCTGGGCGACATCGCCGCGGCGGACGAAGAGGCGGCGGCCTTCGAGGAGGCGCTGACCCGGGTTCCGGAGAGCCGCTACGTCTTCAACAACCGCTGTCGCGATGTTCTCTCGATTGCGCGCGAGATGATGCACGGCGAGATCGAGTACCGGCGCGGTCGCCTCGATGCCGCCTTCGAACACCTGCGTGCGGCGGTCGAGCTCGATGACCACCTGCCCTACGACGAGCCCTGGGGATGGATGCAGCCCACGCGTCACGCGCTCGCGGCCCTGCTTCTCGAGCAGGACCGCGTGGAGGAGGCGGCCGCGGTGTACCGGGCGGATCTCGGGTACGACGACACGCTGAGCCGGGCCTGCCAGCACCCCGACAACGTGTGGAGCCTGCACGGGTACCACGAGTGCCTCGAACGTCTGGGACGCGACGAAGAGGCCAGGATCCTGAAGCAGCGCCGGGACCTCGCGATGGCGCGGGCCGACGTCCCGATCACCGCCTCCTGCTTCTGTCGCCTCGAATCGGCGTAACGCGCCGGCTGAACGCGCCCGGTGCCCGCCCTCGGGAGGCGCCGGAGTCAGCCCCGACCGTAGCGAAGGTCAGCGCCCGAGTGACCGTCGTCCCGATGCGGTGCAGCGGCGGCAGGAACTCCCGCGTCGGCGGGACAGGAAGGCGGTTGGATGTTGCCGCTAGAGGTTGCTGTCGATGAAGGCCGAAAGCTGGGTCTTGGAGACTGCTCCGACCTTGGTCGCTTCCACGCTTCCGTCCTTGAAGAGCATCAGGGTGGGAATGCCCCGGATTCCGTAGCGCGGAGGAGTGGAGTTGTTCTCGTCGATGTTCAGCTTTGCAACCTTGAGCTTGCCCGCGTATTCTTCCGCGATCTCGTCAACGATTGACGCAATCGCCTTGCAGGGGCCGCACCATTCCGCCCAGTAGTCCACGAGCACGGGCGCTTCACTGTTCAGCACCTCCTCCTCAAAAGTATCGTCGGTGAGGTGCACGATTCTGTTGGTCATGAAGCCATCCCGGCCGGGGAACACGCGGACAATTTGAGCCTAAAGCTCGGTGCTTTGCAAGCCCGGAGAGGAGTCTCCGAGTGCGTGCAGCGCTTCCCCGGGGGCGCCTGAATGCAGGAGAATGGCTATATATACCAAAAGGTTGATAGAATTCCGCGATGTCTTCGGGGCCGGCGTCCGGCCTCCCTCGTCGCGGTTCCGGAGAGCGATCGGAGCCACCGGTCATCGGTGTTCGGACGAGGCGAAAAGTGGCGAAGCCGCACACCGGCGCCCGGCCCCTGGTCCCTCGTCGTCCCACTTTCCGCAAGTGGATTCCCGCTCATCGAGGGAATGGCGACATCCCCATGAATGAGCGTATCTACACTGACGTGCGATTCTCGAGCCTCGACCTCGAGCCGGCGCTGCTCGAAGGCGTTCGCGACGCGGGATTCGAGTTCTGCACGCCCATTCAGGCCGGCGCCCTGCCCATAGCCCTCGACGGGCGCGACGTCGAGGGTCAGGCGCAGACCGGCACGGGCAAGACCGCCGCATTTCTTCTCGCGACCCTGAATCACCTGCTTCGGCAGGCCCCGCACGTCGGGCACCGCGAAGGCAACCCGAGAGCCCTCGTCGTCGCGCCGACGCGCGAGCTCGCCGTGCAAATCCACCGCGATGCCGAAGTGCTCGGTCGCCATGCCGGGTTCCGCATGATGGTGGTCTTCGGCGGAACCGGCTACGAGGAACAAAGACGCAAGCTGCGCGAAGGAGTGGACCTTCTCGTCGGCACCCCGGGGCGCCTGATCGACTACTACAAGCAGCGGATTTACGACCTGCGCGGAGCGCAGGTGGCGGTCATCGACGAAGCGGATCGCATGTTCGATCTCGGCTTCATTCGAGACGTGCGCTATCTGCTTCGCCGCATGCCGCGCGCGGAAGAACGGCTGAATCTGCTCTTCTCCGCCACGCTCTCGCATCGTGTCTCCGAGCTCGCCTACGAGCACATGAACGCCCCGACCGTGGTCAACGCCAATCCGGAACGCGTCACCGTCTCCCGGGTTTCGCAGAAGCTCTTCCACGTCTCCCGGGAGGAGAAGATTCCGCTGCTCTTCGGGTTGCTGAAGGACCTCGAGGTCACGCGCACCCTCGTGTTCACCAATACCAAGCGCAGCGCCGAGCAGGTGGCGAGCTATCTCGAAGCCAACGGCATCCGGGCCGGCATGTTGACCGGAGATGTGCCGCAACGCAGGCGTCTTGCCCTGCTCGACGAGTTCAAGCAAGGCGGAGTGCCGATCCTGGTGGCCACCGATGTCGCCTCCCGCGGGCTGCACATTCCCGATGTGAGCCACGTGTTCAACTTCGACCTCCCTCAGGACCCCGAGGACTACGTCCACCGGGTCGGGCGCACGGCACGGGTGGGAGCGGAAGGAGATGCGGTCAGCTTCGCCTGCGAGGAGTTCGTCTACTCCCTGGCGGCCATCGAGGAGTTCATAGGCGAAAAGCTTCCCGCCTGCCCGGTCAGCGACGAGCTGCTCGTGGCCCCGGTCGTTCCGCGTCGTGGCCGCCCGCGCCGTCGGGCCGGGAGGCCGCGCCGTCACCGGCCCCGCGAGTCCCGGGCCGGAAGCCTCACGGAGGATCGGATGTGATGAAAGACTTCGTCGGATCGCGGCCGGCCGTCGACCGAGGTTCCCGCGGGGCCGCGGCCCGCCCGCCTGCCGGCGCGACGGTCGTGGGGTCTCCCCACCCGACCAGGCGTCGGGCATTGCTGATCCTTCCCGTGATGCTCGCCCTCGGCGCCTGCGGTCAGAAGGGCGCGCTCTTCCTTCCGGAAGGGGAAGGGGACGGGGAAGAGGCGCGCGCGCTTCCCGTTCCCGAATCGACGGCCTGACTCCGGGCGCCCACGGTCGGCGGTGACGGCCCGCCCCTTCATCCCCGCCCCTCTCGGCGGCGCGGCATCGAGTGATCCCTTCACCTACCGCGATGGCGTCCTGCACGCGGAAGAGATCTCGCTGCACGAGATTGCGAACCGCTTCGGCACACCCTGCTACGTGTATTCCCGCGCGGGGCTGGAAGCGCGCTGGACCGACTTCGACCGGGCCTTCGCCGAGCACGAGCACCTGATCTGTTTCGCCGTGAAGGCGAACGGAAATCTCGCGGTGCTCGATGTCCTCGCCCGGCTCGGCTCCGGCTTCGACATCGTGTCCGGCGGGGAGCTTGCGCGCGTGCAGGCGGCGGGGGGACGCACCGACCGGGTGATCTTCTCCGGCTGCGGCAAGTCGCGCGAAGAGCTTCGCCTTGCCCTCGAAGCGGGTATCCGGTGCTTCAACGTCGAGTCGAGCGGCGAGCTCGAGCGCCTCGCAGAGACCGCCGCCGCGCTCGGCGTGCGCGCGCCGGTGTCGCTGCGGGTCAATCCCGACATCGATGCCCGCACGCATCCGTACATCGCCACCGGCCTGAAGGAGAACAAGTTCGGCATCCCCATCGAGGAGGCGCGGGCCCTGGCCGCCCGGGGCCGCGCGCTCGGGTCAGTCGAAGTCGTGGGCATCGGAGCGCACATCGGATCGCAACAGACCTCGACCGGTCCCTTCCGGGATTCGGTGCAGAGAATGCTCGCCCTGGCCGACCGGCTTCGCGCGGACGGCGTGCCACTGCGCTTCCTCAACGCGGGCGGAGGGATGGGGGTGCGCTACCGCGACGAGACGGCGCCCGAGGCGACGGAGTTCGCCGCCGCGGTCGGCGACCGTGTCGCCGCGCGGGGTCTGGAGCTCCTCGTGGAGCCCGGCCGGGCGCTCGTGGCCGGGGCGGGGGTTCTGCTCACCCGGGTGGAGTACCGCAAGCGCAACGGCGCCCGCGACTTCGCCATATGCGACGCGGCGATGAACGACCTGTTGCGGCCCGCGCTCTACGACGCGTGGCACGACGTGATCGGGGTCGAGGAGAGGGCGCCCTCGGAGTCCGTGGTGGACGTGGTCGGTCCGGTGTGCGAGTCCGGCGACTTCCTCGCCCGGCAGCGCCCGCTGGCCGTCGATGCGGGAGACCTCCTCGCGGTGGGGAACGCCGGGGCCTACGGGTTCGTCATGAGCTCGAACTACAACGCGCGACCCCGTGCGGCCGAAGTGATGGTGGATGGCGGCCGAGCCCACCTGGTTCGGCCCCGCGAGCGGATCGGAGACCTGTTCTCGTCGGAGTCGCGTCTCCCCTGAACGCGCCTTCGCGCCCGCGCTCCGGTCCGCATACGGGGTGGGCCGGGTCGGGCGCGCGTTCCCGCGCCCCACGCCGGGGGTAGAATGAAGCCATGGCACACTCGCCCAAAGCGGTCGCCCTCATATCAGGAGGGCTCGACTCGATGCTCGCGGCCCGGGTCATGCTCGACCAGGGAGTGCACGTCGAAGGCCTGAACTTCTTCACCGGATTCTGCGTGGAGGGTCACACCCACGCGATCCGCCGGAAGGACCAGGCGAAACCCAAGCGCAACAACGCGCTCTGGGTGGCGGAGACGCTCGGCATCAAGCTCCACTTCATCGACGTCGTCGAGCCCTACAAGCAGATCGTGCTCAACCCCCGGCACGGTTACGGCGCGCACCTCAACCCCTGTCTCGACTGCAAGTCCTTCATGGTGGGCAGGGCCTACGAGTGGATGGAGCCCCGCGGCTTCGACTTCGTGGTGACCGGCGAGGTGATCGGACAGCGTCCGAAGTCCCAGCGCCGCGACACCATGCCGGTGGTCGCGCGCGAGTCGGGCGCCGGCGACCGGCTCCTGCGCCCCCTCTGCGCCAGGCATCTGCCGCCCACGCTGCCCGAGCGCGAGGGCTGGGTGGATCGGGAGGCGCTGTACGACTTTCACGGCCGCTCGCGCAAGCCGCAGATGGCGCTCGCCAGGCACTTCGGCATCGAGGATTACGCCCAGCCCGCGGGTGGTTGCTGCTTCCTCACCAATGCCCACTACTCCGCGAAGCTCGAGGATCTGTGGCGCTCCCGCGGCGCCCGGGACTACGAGCTCGACGACATCATGCTCCTCAAGGTGGGCCGGCACTTGCGCCCGCGCCCGAACTTCAAGCTCGTGGTTGCCCGCGAGGAGGGTGAGAACCGCTTCCTGCGCGGATACCGTTACCGGTTCACGCATCTGAGGACCCTCAGTCACGAAGGTCCCCTCGCGATGCTGGACGGCGCCCCCGACGAGGGCGATCTGGAGCTCGCGGCCCGACTCGTCGCCCGCTTCAGTCAGGGACGCGATGCAGAGCGGGTGCAGGTGGAGATAACGGTGCGCGGACGGGAGCCCAGGGTCTTGACGGTGCCGCCGCTGCCGCCTTCCGAGATCCCCGCGCAGTGGTACATCTGATGGCGGACGAGGATGCGGGGCGGCGCCTGACGGCGGCCGTTCACGACCTCGACGCTCGCGGCCTGCTCTGCCCGCTGCCCGTCATTCGCACCCAGGATCGCGTGAGCGGGCTGCGACCCGGCGAGCGCCTCCGGGTGCGCTGCACGGATCCCGGCACCGAGAGCGATGTCCCGGCGTGGTGCCGCATCAATGGCCACCGGATTATCGGGATCGAGAGGGAGCGGGACGAGATCGCGATCACGCTCGAAGTCGGCGGCGGCTCCTCGTGAGCCGCGAAGGGTTGGGGCGCCCGGGTGACCCCGTCCCCGCGTCCCGGGCCGGCCCGGGGCAGGTTCCGGGTGGGGACGACGGCAGAGAGCGCGTTTCGCGCCGTGCCGGCGGACCGGCCGGCCCGCCCGGAGCCGACGGCGCGGTGGCCGGCATCTTTTCCCCGGCGTGAGTCCGCCACCGCTCCCATGAAGCCGGGGACGGCGAGTCCGGGCCGCACATGAGCGCTTCCGCCCTTCCTGCGAGCGAGCGCTACGCGACGATGCGCCGGATCACCCTGGCCGGCGCGGCTCTCGACCTCGGGCTCGGCGTCACCAAGGTCGTCGGCGGAGTGTGGTCGCAGTCCCAGTCCCTCGTCGCCGACGGGGTGCACTCCCTGTCGGATCTCGTGACCGACGTGCTCGTGCTCTACGCGGCGAAGCACGCCCACGTGCCCCCCGACCTCGAGCATCCCTACGGCCATGCGCGCATCGAGACCGCGGCGAGCGCGGTGCTCGGCACGGTGCTGGTGCTCATCGCGGCGGGCATCGTGCTGCACGCGGTAGAGGGCTTCCTGGACCCGGATCCCCTCGCGGTACCGAAGGCGGCGGCGCTCGCCATTGCGCTCGTCTCGGTACTGTCCAAGGAAGCGATGTATCACTACATGATGCACCACGCCAGGCGCCTGACGTCTCCTCTCATGGGAGCCAACGCCTGGCACACCCGCAGCGACGCAATCTCTTCGCTGGTGGTCATCCTCGGAGTCGGCGGCTCGATGGCGGGATTCGCCTACCTCGACGCGGTGGCGGCGGTGGTGGTCGCCGCGATGGTCGGGCGAATCGGCTACCGGGTGGCCAAGAGCGGCATGTCGGAGCTCATCGATACCGGACTGCCCGCCCCGCAGCTCGACGAGTTGCGACGCGTCATCCTGTCCGTGGACGGCGTTTCGGATCTGCACCGCCTGCGCACGCGCCGGATGGCGGGGCGAGTGCTGGTCGACGTGCACGTCATCCTCGAAGACCCCCGAATCAGCCTCTCCGAAGGTCATCAGATCAGCGAGGCGGTGCGCCAGGTGCTCACCCGCGCCGTCGACGAGGTGGACGACGTCACCGTGCACGTGGACCCCGAGGACGATGATGCCTTCGTGCCTGCGCCTCTCCCCACCCGCCGGGAGCTGCTCGTGCGGCTCGAGGACCGCTTCCGGGCGCTGAGCGCGGCGGCCCGGATTCGCCGCGTGACCGTGCACTACCTCGAGAACCGGATTCACCTCGAGCTCGAGCTGCCGCTGTCGCTGCTGCGCGAAGGCGAGCGGGCGGAGGATCTCGAGCGGGACTTCGCCCGGGCGCTCGAGTCGGACCCCGACGTGGCGGGGGTGCGCGTGGTGTACTCGGGTGGCGAGGAAGCAGCGTAGCCGCATCCCTTCCCGAAAGTGCCCGCCGGGCCCTTCTCCGGTCCTGAGCGCCGCCGGCCGAGACTCCGTACGGTCGAGATTTCTCGCCCGAGCGCACTCCGGCCTGTCTCGCAATGATAGGATTGGGCGGCGTCTGGGCCCCCCGTGCGCCGGAGCTTCGCTCGGCTGTCTGCAACCGAATGCCTACCGCATCAACACAACAGGAGCCAATCACCCATGTCCGCTGACAGTGCACTCAGTCTGATTCAAGAGCACGATGTGAAGTTCGTGGATCTCCGCTTCACCGATACCAAGGGGAAGGAGCAGCACGTTTCGGTGCCCTCCTCGCAGGTCGACGAGGATTTCTTCGAAGACGGCAAGATGTTCGACGGCTCGTCCATCGCCGGCTGGCGAGGCATCCAGGAATCGGACATGGTCCTCATGCCGGATCCCGAGAGCGCGGTGCTCGATCCCTTCACCGACGAGACCACTCTGATCCTGCGCTGCGACATTCTCGAACCGAGCACGATGGCGGGCTACGGACGCGATCCCCGCAGCCTCGCACGGCGCGCCGAGGCCTATCTGCAATCCACCGGGATCGCGGACGCCGCCTACTTCGGGCCGGAGCCGGAGTTCTTCGTGTTCGACAGCGTACGGTGGAACGACGACGTGAGCGGCGCGTTCTTCAGCATCGATTCCGAAGAGGGGGCCTGGAGTTCCGGCCGCTCCTTCGAGGACGGCAACACCGGTCACCGGCCCAGGATCAAGGGCGGCTACTTTCCCGTGCCCCCCGTCGACTCGCTGCAGGACCTGCGCTCCGCGATGACTCTCGCGATGGAGGAGATGGGCCTGGTCGTCGAGGTCCACCACCACGAGGTCGCGACCGCCGGCCAGTGCGAGATCGGGACCCGCTTCGCGTCCCTCGTGCGCAAGGCCGACGAGCTGCAGATCCTCAAGTACTGCGTGCACAACGTCGCGCACACCTACGGCAAGACCGCCACCTTCATGCCGAAGCCGCTGGTGGGCGACAACGGCAGCGGCATGCACGTCCACCAGTCCCTCTCGAGGCAGGGCAGCAACATCTTCTCCGGCGACAAGTACGTCGGCCTCTCGCAGGAGGCCCTGTGGTACATCGGCGGGGTGTTCAAGCACGCCCGCGCCCTGAACGCCTTCACCAACTCCGGAACCAACAGCTACAAGCGTCTCGTGCCGGGCTTCGAGGCCCCGGTGCTCCTCGCCTACTCGGGAATGAACCGCTCGGCTTCCGTGCGCATTCCCCACTCGAGCCCGGCGGGACGGCGGCTGGAGGTGCGCTTCCCGGATTCGAGCGGGAATCCCTACTTCATCTTCGCCGCTCTGATGATGGCCGGTCTGGACGGCATACTGAACCAGATCGATCCGGGCCCCCCGCTGGACAAGGACCTCTACGACCTTCCTCCCGAGGAAGAGAAGGGCATCGCGACCGTGTGCGCCTCACTCGACCAGGCGCTGGAGGCGCTCGACCGCGACCGCGAGTTCCTCATCGCCGGCGACGTGTTCAGCCACGATCTGATCGACGCCTACATCGAGCTGAAGATGGAGGAGGTCACGCGCTTCCGGATGTCGACCCACCCCGTGGAGTTCGACATGTACTACTCCCTGTAGCCTCGTCCGCGCCGCTCCCGCCCCGTGGCGGGAGCGGTGTCGTCCCCGGGGGTTCTCTCCGGGAGAGCGCGCCTCGCGACGCCGGTCGGTGAGACAGCGCGGCTGGCTCAGGCGTGGCGTTTCAGGGGCAGAAGGCGCTGACCACGTTGTGCACCAGGCGCATGCCTGCCCCGCCCGCGAGGCTCATGATCGACTCGGGGTGGAACTGCACCGCGGCGACGGGCAGTTCCCGGTGCTCGATCGCCATCACGACGCCGTCGGCGCTCCGCGCGGTGAGCTCGAAGCACTCGGGCAGGGTGTCGGGCCTCGCGAAGAGCGAGTGGTAGCGTCCCGCCTCGAAGCGTCCCGGCAACCCTTCCAGCAGGCGACCGCCGAGCACCGTCACCTCGCTCGCCTTGCCGTGCATGGGCACTTCGAGGGTGTCGAGGTGTCCGCCGTAGTGGACCACGAGACCCTGCAGTCCGAGGCAGACGCCGAAGATGGGGAGTCCCTCGGCGAGCGCCATCGCGATGGTCTCGTCCAGCGCGAAATCCTCGGGCCGCCCGGGTCCCGGCGAGAGCAGCACCAGGTCGGGCCGCGCCTCTCGCAGGCGTTCGCACGGGAAGCCGCTGCGGAAGGTGACGACCTCCGCCCCGGTCTGCCGGAAGTACCCGGCGAGGGTGTGCACGAAGGAATCCTCGTGGTCCACCATGACGATGCGCTTGCCGGCGCCGGGAAGCGGATGCGTGTCCCCCGCCTGCAGCGGATCTTCCTCCGGGCGGCGGATCGCGTCGAGAAGGGCGCTCGCCTTGAGGCGGGTCTCGGCCTCCTCCGCGTCGGGGTCGGACTCGAAGAGCAGGGTCGCTCCGGCACGCACCGATGCGATCCCCTCCTCGATGTGCACGGTGCGCAGCGTCAATCCGGTGTTGAGGTTTCCGTTGAAGCCGACGAAGCCGAGCGCCCCGCCGTACCAGCGCCGCGGGGAACGCTCGTGGTCCTCGATGAACTGGATTGCGTGCTGCTTGGGCGCGCCGGTAACCGTAACCGCCCACGCATGGGCGAGGAACGCGTCGAGCGCATCGAACTCGTCGCGCAGCTCGCCCACCACGTGGTCCACGGTGTGGATCAGGCGCGAGTACATCTCGATCTGCCTCCGGCCGATGACCCGCACGCTGCCGGGGACGCACACCCGGGACTTGTCGTTGCGGTCGACGTCGGTGCACATGGTGAGCTCCGACTCGTCCTTCTTCGAGTTGAGCAGAGCGAGAATCTGCGTGGAGTCCTCGATCGGGCTTGCCCCGCGCGCGATGGTGCCCGAGATGGGGCACGTCTCCACCCGGCGCCCGTCCACCCGCACGTACATCTCCGGCGATGCGGCGACCAGGTACTCCTGCTCGCCGAGGTTGAGGAGCGCCCCGTAGGGAGCCGGGTTGCGGCGGCGGAGGCGGCGGAACACTTCCGAAGGCGGGGCGGGAGACGCCTGGTAGAAGTTCTGTCCGGGCACCACCTCGAAGAGGTCGCCGCGCGCGAAGGCCTCGATCGCGGCTCTGACCGTCTCTTCGTACTCTCCCAGGCCGTGGTCGCAGCGCGGCGCGGCGCCGGTTGCAGGCGTATAGCTCTCCTGCGTTCCCACGCGGGGCAGGTCGCCGGTCGTCGCGCCCCCGAACCCGAAGTCGTAGAGGAAGCGGGTCGCACGCTGGGCCTGGTGGTCGACGACGAGGATGTCGTCGGGGAGATAGAGCACAAGGTCGCGCTCGCCTTCGCCGCGTGCCATCTCCAGGCGGATTGCCTCGAACTGGAACGCGAGCTCATAGCCGAAGGCGCCATAGAAGCCGAGGTGGGGCTCCTCGGGGTGGGCGAAGAGGGCGACGAGCGCCCGGACCACCGAAAACACGGTGGGCTGGCGGCTGCGCAGCTCTTCGGGAAACCAGTCGTCGCTTTGCCGTATCCTCCCCCGCGCGAACGCGGCCTCCGCCTCCAGGCCCTCCACCGCGTCGCAGTCGCGCAGCGCGGCTTCCACCGCCGGGATCAGGACGCGGCCTCTCCCGTTCAGCGCGGACACCCGAAAGGCGCGGCCCCGCCCCTCGATCGCGAGAGGGGGATCGACGAATCCCATGTCCCAGCGCGTGTATCGACCCGGGTACTCGTAGGAGGAGGCGAGCGCCACGCCGCGCCGCTCGTCGAGCGCGTCGACCAGCGCCTCGATCGCGTCCTCGTAGGGCTCACCCTGCCGCGTGCGCCGGATGCGCACGCCGCCCGCGCTCGAGTACTCGTCGGTGCGGTCTTCCGCCTTCGCTTTCTTGTTCATGCTTTCTCTTGGAGGTCGTTATCGTCGGGAGCGCGGGACATAATGGTGCATCATGTTCTTCGATCGTCGCTTGTGGGAGTTCACCGAAGGAGTCCGGGGCCGCATCGCCTTCGTGGTCGGCGCCGGAATCCTCGCGTCGGTGGTCGGGATTCTGCGTCTCGCGCTGCTGGGCTGGCTGGTGGCGGCGCTCTACCGCGGCGCGAGCCTCGCAGAGCTGGGCCCGGCCGTCGCGCTGGTGGCGGGGGTCATGGTGTTGCGCGGCGCGCTCGAGCACTGGCGGACGATGATCGCACATCGCACCGCGGCGCGCGTCCAGCTCTCGCTGCGGCAACGCCTCTTCGACCAGGTGGTGCGTCTGGGGCCGGCCTACTTCGGCCTGGAGCGCACCGGCGAGGTCCTGCTCTCGGTGGTGGAGGGAGTCGAGCAGCTCGAGACCTGGTTCGGCCAGTACCTGCCGCAGCTCTTCGTTGCCGCCCTCACGCCCTTCGTGGTGTTCGCGATGATGGCCTTCGTCGATCTGCCGAGCGCCGGCATCCTGCTCGCCTTCGCGATGGTGTCCCTGATCGCGCCGGGCGCCTTCCATCGCTGGGACGTGCGCAACAGCGGCCGCCGCCAGCGGGCCTACTCCGCGTTCGCGGCGGAGTTCCTCGACGCGGTGCAAGGGCTCGCCACCCTCAAGGCCTTCGGGCAGGGCGCGGAGCGCGGGCGTCTGCTCGCCGATCGCGCACACGAGGTGTTCCGCACCACGATGTGGGTCCTCGCCACCAATACCCTGACCCGGGGCATCACCGATACCGGGATCGCGGTGGGTGCGGCGGTGGCGCTCGCCTTCGGGGCGTGGCGGGTGAGCGCGGGCACGATGGAGCTCGGCGCCCTCCTGATCGTGCTGATGATGGGCATCGAGGTGTTCCGCCCGCAGCGCGAGCTGCGAGAGCTCCTCCACCAGGGGATGATCGGCCAGTCCGCCGCCCAGGGCATCGTGCAGGTGCTCGACGCGGCGCCGGTGGTCGAGCCCAACCTCGACGCGCCCCGCGTCGAGTCGATGCCCGCCACGCTGCGCTTCGAAGGCGTCGCCTTCACCTATCCGGGCGGCCGGCGTCCGGCCCATCGCCGTCTCGACTTCGCGGTTGCGGAGGGCGAGCGGGTCGGGTTCGTGGGCGAGAGCGGCGCCGGGAAGACCACCATCGTGCGGCTGCTGATGCGCTTCTACGACCCGGAAGCGGGCGCGGTCCGCGTGGGCGGACACGATCTCCGCACCCTTCACCCCGAGGACCTGCACCGCCAGATTGCGGTGGTGAACCAGGACACCTACCTCTTCCACGGCACGGTGGAGGACAACCTGCGGCTGGGCAAGCCGGACGCGAGCGCGGCCGAGCTCGAGGAGGCCGCGAGGGCGTCCAACGCGCACGAGTTCATCGTCCGCCTTCCGCAGGGCTACGACACGGTGGTGGGCGAACGAGGCATCCGCCTCTCGGGCGGACAGCGCCAGCGGGTCGCGATCGCCCGGGCCCTGCTGCGCGATGCGCCGATCCTGGTGCTCGACGAAGCGCTCTCCGCGGTGGACGCACAGAACGAGGCGGTGATCCAGGAAGCGCTGGATCGCCTCATGCAGGGGCGCACCAGCCTCATCTTCGCCCACCGGCTCTCGAGCGTGATCGGAGCCGACCGCATCCTCGTCCTCGACAAGGGCGGGGTCGTCGAGTCCGGCACCCACCTCGAGCTGATGGAACGTCGCGGTCACTACCATGCCCTCATGTCGGCGCAGGCGCAGGAAGGCGCGAGCGTGGACGAGGCGATGCGCAGCCTCGGCGGCGAATCGGAGCCGGAGAGCACCGGCGCGCCACCGGCCTACGAGGCGAGCCTCGAGCCCACCGACGCCATAGTGGAGGCGAAAGCGCTGGGCTGGCTCGCCGCCTTCCGGGAGCTCTTTACCTACATCGTGCCGTGGAAGGCCAAGCTCGCGGCCACATTCTCGTTCGGGATCCTGCGGGTCGCGTGCCTGATCGGGGTGGGAGTGTTCAGCGCGCTCACGGTGGCGGCGGTGAAGACGGGCGAGCCCTACGGGGGATACCTGCTGGCGCTGGGACTCGTCGCACCCTTCGCGGGGCTCCTGCACTGGCTCGAGTCCTGGTTCGCCCACGACATGGCCTTTCGCCTCCTCGCGGAGATGCGTATCGCCCTGTTCCGCAAGCTCGACCGGCTGGCGCCGGCCTACCTGGTACGCCGGCGCACCGGAGACCTGGTGGCGATGGCGACTCACGACGTCGAGCTGGTCGAGTACTTCTTCGCCCACACCGTCACTCCGGCCTTCGTGGCGGTGCTCGTGCCGATGGCGGTGATCGGAGTGCTCATGCATCACGGCTGGCTGCTCGCGATCGCCCTCGTTCCCTTCCTCGTCGTGGTGGGCCTGAGCCCGGTTCTCTCGCGCCGGCGCCTCGACCACCTCGGCTCCCGGGCCCGGGAGGCGCTCGGGAACCTCAACGCGCACACGGTGGACACCATCCAGGGCCTCGGGGAGATCGCGGCCTTCGAGCACGCGCCCATCCGCCGCGCCCAGTTCGTCGACCGCGCGACCCGCCACCTCGAGATCCGCCTGCCCTTCTTTCGCGATCTCACCTTCCAGAAGGCGCTGCTCGAGACCGCCACCGGTCTCGGAGGCCTGGTCGTGGTCGCGGCGGCGGTGCACCTGACCCACAACGACGGGCTCGCGAGCGAGCTCGTTCCCCTGCTCACCCTGCTCGCGATGTCCGCGTTTCTGCCCGTCTCCGAGATCGCCCAGATCGGACGCCAGCTCGCCGATACCCTGGGCTCGACCCGGAGGCTCTACGCGGTGCGCACCGAGAAGGTCGTGGTGGATGACGGGCCGGGCGCCGAGCCCGTGCCGGGGGCGCCCGCGCTCGAGTTCGAGCACGTCGGATTCGAGTACCTGCGCGGCCGGCCGGTGCTTCGCGATCTGAGCTTCCGCGTTCCGGTGGGGCACACCGTCGCCCTCGTGGGGCCCTCCGGCGCCGGCAAGACCACCGCCGCGCACCTGCTGCTGCGCTTCTGGGACCCGCAGGCCGGCACGGTGCGGATGTACGGGGAGTCCCTGCCGAGCTACCGCCTCGCCGCGCTGCGCGACCGGATCGCGCTGGTGAGCCAGGATACCTACCTGTTCAACGAGACCCTGCGCGGCAACATCCTCATGGCCCGGCCGGATGCGAGCGAAGAGGAGCTCATGGACGCGGTGCGCCGCGCCTCCCTCGGAGATTTCATCAGCTCCCTTCCCGATGGCCTCGATACCCGGGTGGGAGAGCGCGGCATGCGACTGTCCGGCGGGCAGCGCCAGCGGGTCGCGATCGCCCGCGCCTTTCTCAAGGACTCGCCGATACTGATCCTCGACGAGGCGACGTCTCACCTCGACGCCCTGAACGAGGCGGCGGTCCGCAACGCGCTCGAAGAGCTCATGGTGGACCGCACTACCGTGGTGATCGCGCATCGCCTCTCCACCGTGCGCGATGCCGATTCCATCGTGGTGCTGGACGAGGGCAGGGTGGTCGAGCAGGGTACGCACGAGGCGCTCATGCGAGGCGGCGGCCTCTACCAGCACCTGGTGGCCCACCAGCTCGCGGGCGGCCCGAGCGGAGCGCCGCCGCTCTCCGAGGCTCCGCGCGCCGCCCTTTGAGCGAGGAGCTCCCGATCATGTCGGCCCCGACGATGCGGATCCGATTCCTGCCGGTGCTCCTCTGTCTCGCAGTCCTCGCCGCCGTCGTGCCCGCGCAGGGCGAGGACGGCGCCGGCGATGATCCCCTGAGCGAGGACCTCGTTCCGGTCCCGGCGCTGACCCCGGCGGAAGTGGTCCGCATCCAGCTCGAGGCGCTACGCCACAACGACGAGCGGAACCGTGGCATCGAGGTCGCCTTTCGTTTCGCCTCGCCCGCCAACCGCGCCAATACCGGCCCCCTGCGGCGTTTCGTCGACATGATCAGGCGAGGCCCCTATGCCCTCATGCTCGAGTTTCGCGAGGCGAGCTATGGCCCGGTCGAGACCAGGGGCGTCCACGCCCGCCAGCGGGTGACTCTCTCGAGTCCGCGCGCCAGCACCAGCTACTGGTTCTATCTCTCCCGCCAGTCCGAGGCGCCTTTCGCGGACTGCTGGATGACCGATGCGGTGTACGTCGAGCCCGCCGCCGGCCAGTCCGCCTGAGGCTGTCCGCGAAGGGGCGTACCATGGCCGCCGCAGGGCTCGACGCCGAAGTGAGAGGGTTTGAGCGATGAGTGACTACGAAGCACGGGTGAGATCCGTCCCGGTCGAGGCGCAGCGCCTCGAGGACGACGGCGCAATTCCCAACAATGCCGAGCTGCCGCTGCTGGTCTACCGGCAGGCGGTCGACCTTCCACGGCAGGACCCGGCCGCCGTGTTCGAGGCGCTCTTCACCGCCAACGGCTGGCCGGCCGCCTGGCGGAACGGCATCCATCCCTTCCACCACTACCACAGCACCGCCCACGAGGCGCTCGGAGTGTTCAGCGGCAGGGCCACCGCGTGCTTCGGGGGCGAGCACGGGGTCAGGATGACGGTCTCGGCGGGCGACGTGATCATCATTCCGGCCGGTGTCGGTCACAAGGGACTCGAGGCGAGCCCGGATCTCGGAATCGTCGGCGCTTACCCTGCCGGGACCGGCCCCGATCTCTGCCGGGGGCTCGAGGAGGAACGGCCCGCCTGCCTGCGCGCCATCGCACGGGTGGCGGTGCCGGAGCAGGATCCCCTCTACGGCGACCGGGGACCTCTGCGGGAACACTGGCGATGACGCGAGCGGAGCCCCGGCGCGGCGGCCGGCTCCGTGACCCGATCCACCACACCGGGAGAGTCGGGCCGGCAGTGAAGGAACGGGCCTCGCCGCTTTCGATCCGTCTCGCGAGTGGTGCTTGCGCGGCCTCGCTTCTGCGCGGCGCGGGGCTGGGGGCGCTGCTGATCGCGGCGTTGCCGGCGCTCGCGGAGAGCGCGTCTTCCGCGTGGACCATGCCCACTGCGCACGCGCCCAACACCTTTCTCGCCGCGAACCTCGAGCGCTTCGCGGAAGACCTGGAGGCGGTGAGCGCGGGCGGGATCCGCATCGAAGTGCGAAGCGGTGGGCGCATGTTCGCCCCCGACGACATCGAGAGAGCGGTGCGGGAAGGCGAAGTGCCGATTGGAGACTTTGCGCTCTCTCGGCTCGCGTCCCGGGACCCGCTCTTCGGAGCGGATACCGTTCCCTTCCTCGCCAACGGCTACCGCAAGGCGGAGAGGCTGTGGCGAGCGTCACGCGACGCGGTGAAGAGCCGCCTCGAGGAAATGAACCTGGTGCTCCTCTTTGCGGTGCCCGAGCCGCCGCCGGTTCTCCTGGCGCGAAGTCCACTCGATTCCGAATCGGCGCTTCGCGAGCTGCGATTTCGCATCCCGTCCGGCGGGGCGGGAAGGGAGCTCTCGCAGATGCTGGCGCTCGCTCGCCGCTTCGGTACGGAGCCGGTACCCGCGGGCACGTGGACTCTGGCGGACGCCTTCGAGGAAGGTCGGCTGGACGTGATGTTCCTGCCGCCCGCGCAGGCCCTCGGTCTCGGAGCGCAGCGTTTCGCGCCCCACCTCTACCCGGTGCACCCCTGGCTGCGGCAGAGCGTGACGGCGATGAACCGGGACGCCTACGAGACGCTCGAGCCGGCGCTGCGCGACGCGCTCCTCGCTGCGGCCCGGGCCGCGGAGGAGCGGGGCTGGCGCATGAGCCGCCGCGAGACGCAGAGACTGCTCGCGAGGATGGAGGAGCGGGGCTTTTCGCCCTTGCGGGCCCCCGACCGCTTCTGGGCCGACGTTGCGAGAATCCGGCGGGAGTCGACGGTGGAGTGGACGGAGCGCACGGGCGACGACGGCGTCGCCGTCATCCAGGCCTTCTACGCGCCGCGCTAGCGCGCGCCTCCTCCCCTCCGGGCGACCGGGAGGGGAGGGGGGAACGGACGGACGACCCTCAGCCCTCCTCGAGAAGACTGCGCAGCATCCAGGCGTTCTTCTCGTGAACCAGCATGCGCTGGGTGAGCAGGTCCGCGCTCGGCTCGTCGTTGGCACGCTCCACGAGAGGGAAGACCCCGCGTGCGGTGCGCACGATGGTCTCCTGCCCCTGCACCAGGCGCCGGATCATGTCCGTGGCCTTCGGTTCGCCGGTCTCCTCCGGGACCGAGGACAGCGCCGCGAACGCGGTGTAGGAACCCGGCGCGCGGTGGCCGAGCGCGCGGATGCGCTCCGCGATGTCGTCGACCGCGACCGCGAGCTCGGTGTACTGCTGCTCGAAGAGCGTGTGCAGGGTGCTGAACTGAGGGCCGGTGACGTTCCAGTGGTAGTTGTGCGTCTTCAGGTACAGCGTGTAGCTGTCGGCGAGAAGCCGGGAGAGACCTTCCGCGATAGCGCTGCGCTCCTCGTCGGGAATGCCGATATCGACTTTCATGGATGTGCTCCTGGCGTGAACGAGTCTGCGGGAGGAGGTGTAGGAGACTGTTGTCCTGTCAAAAGTCGGAACGTCTCTATCGCAATGTTCGGTTTGGTGGATTGATTTTCAAGGCGGGGCGGATGCCGTGATCCGTCTCCCCGCCGGCGGAACCGGGCGTCAACGCGCGGCGGGCGGGAAGGGGGGCCGCGACCCGCTCCTTGCGAGCAGGGGCAGGCTGAGCACGAAGGCGAGCACCGACAGCGCGAGAAGCGCCACGATGGCCCGGTCGTAGGAGCCGTAGAGGTCGAAGATGGATGCGCCGACGAGCGCGCCGATCCCGCCCATCGCATGGTGGACCATGGTGATGAGTCCGCTGACGGTGCCGAGAAGGGCGGAACCGCTCAGCTCCCGCGCGAACACGACCACGAGGGGGGCGGTGATCCAGAAAGTCGCGCCGTACAACAGGGCTGCGCTCACGATCGCCGCCGGCTCGCGGCTGTAGAGCACGATCGCGCAAAGCACGATGCGCACGACGAAGCACAGCACGGTGGGGACGCCAGGGCCGAAGCGGTCGTTCAGAATGCCGGCGATCAGCACGCCGGCCAGCCCGGCGAGCCCCATGAACGCGAGCATGTTGCCCGCGAGCAGCCGGTCGACCCCTTCGTCGAGGGCGAAGGCCACCACGTGGGTCGCGACGAGAAAGTCCTGAAACCCGCAGATTGCGTAGACGACGAGGAGGAGCCACAGGCGCCTCGAGGCGAGCGCTTCGGCCAATGTCCGTGCGCCCGCGTGCGCCGCCGCTCCGCCGGCCGCCCGCGGGGTCGCGGAAGCAGATGGCGACCCGCGCGACGCGGCGAGGGCCAGCGGCAGGACGCAGACCAGAGTCACGATCCCGAGCGCGAGGAAGGAGCCGCGCCAGTCCAGGCGCATGAGCAGGCCGGCGAGCACCGAGATGATGAGGAGCTGCCCCAGGCCCATGCCCGAGATCGCGATGCTGTTGGCCATGCCCAGCCGCTCGGGGTACCAGCGGGCGAGCAGCACCCCGATGGGAGTGATGGAGGTTCCCGCGCTGCCGAGCGCGAACACCACGCCGTAGAGGAGGAGCGCCTGCCAGGGTCGCTCGATCAGCCCCATTCCGGCGAGCCCGAGGGCAGAGGCGAGAACCGCCACGCCGAGCACCGCACGCGCGCCGTATCGGTCCACGGCCCGGCCCACGAAGGGAAGGGCGAGGGCGGAGAGCACCATGAACACCGTGACGCAGAGCGAGAGCGTGCTGCGGCTCCACCGGAGGTCGAAGGTCATCGGGTGGAGCAGCAGCCCGATGGCGAAGCGCGA
This sequence comes from Gammaproteobacteria bacterium, assembly GCA_022824305.1. Taxonomy (GTDB): domain Bacteria; phylum Pseudomonadota; class Gammaproteobacteria; order HK1; family HK1; genus JAJEAD01. The sequence goes on from JAJEAD010000087.1 coordinate 42,511, forward strand.
CCCGCTGTTGAAGAGCAGGACTACGAAGCACACGACGAGGACGAATCGGGCGGTGGCGGCAGTGGTCACGGGATGGGGCCGGGACGGGGGCGGCGTCGGTATAGCACGATGGCGATCCCGTTGCCTCTTCCCCGCCGGGGGCAGCGTTCTCGCTCGTCGCGGCCGCACCTCGGTCCTTTCCGACCCTCGGTTGCGCCCGGTTCCGCCTCGTGGCCGTTCCTGCCCCGGCGATTCGAGCGTGGCCGCGTGAGGAGCAGGGCATCCACGGGCGCCCGTCCGCCGTCGCGGGGTGGCGCGGCGCGTGCGTTGAGGCATGATGTCCGGATGAGCGCGCCCGGCCCTTCCGACCCCGGCATCGAAGCGCTGGCCTCATACCTGGAAAGGTCCCGGCGCGCGGTGGTGTTCACCGGAGCGGGCATCAGCACCGAGTCCGGCATTCCGGACTTCCGCAGTCCGGGCGGCATCTGGTCACGCACCACGCCCATAGACTTTCGGGCCTTTCTCGCGTCCGAGGAGGCGCGCCGCGAGACGTGGCGGCGCAAGCTCGAGATCGACCGGGACATGTCGCGGGCGGCGCCGAATCGCGGCCACCTCGCGGTGGCGGAGCTTGTGGGCCGGGGCGCGGTCCTGGCCGTGATCACCCAGAACATCGATGGTCTGCATCAGGCCTCGGGTGTGGCGGAGGACGCGCTGATCGAGCTGCACGGCAACGGCACCTACGCGCGCTGCCTGGAGTGCCGGATGCGCTACGAGCTCGAGCCCATACTGAGCGCCTTCCGGGAAGACGAGACCCTGCCCCGGTGCTCGGCCTGCGGCGGAATCGTCAAGACTGCGACCATCTCCTTCGGCCAGGCGATGCCCGAGGAGGAGATGCGCCGGGCGGAGGCGGCGTCGCGAACCTGCGATCTCTTCCTGGTGGTCGGCTCCTCGCTGGTGGTCTACCCGGCCGCGGCCCTGCCCGGAATGGCCAAGGCGAGCGGAGCGCCGCTCGTCATCCTGAACCGCGATCCCACCGACTACGACGCCATGGCGGACCTCGTGCTCCATCGCGAGATCGGACCCGTCCTGAGCGGCGCGATGGCGCTGCTGTCCGAGGGGGAGGGGCGGGGCGGCGGCGTGGACTCAGCTCCCGGATCCTGACCCCTGCGGTGGCGTCTCCGCGCGCTCGCCGCGAGGCGAAGGCGGAGAAACGCACGCCGGCGGGGTCTCCGTCCCCGGGCGGAAGGGGAAGCGGAGCGCGGGGCGGCGAGTGTCCTCGCGCGCCTCGGGACTCAGCGTCGGCGCGCCTGGAACTTCTGGATCTCCGCGGCGGCCGCGGGTCCCAGAGCGCCGCGGATAGTGGCCTCGGTCTCCATCGCCATCGCGGTCTCCACGTCCGCGTAGGCGGCCCGGTTCGTGATGCGCTTGAAGTCGACGACCCCGTCCGGGGGCAGCTCGGCCACCCTCGCCGCCACCCCCATCGCGTGATCGAAGACCTCGTCGTCCGGCACCACCCGCCAGGCGAGTCCCAGCTCGTGGAGCCGCGCGGCGCTCGTCTTCTCGCGCAGCAGGACGAGCTCCTTGAAGTTCGAGAGGCTCATCTGGCGCGGCGCAATCGCGCTGACCGCGCCGGTCACGAAGAGGCCCCACTCGAGCTCGGGGAAGAAGGCGCGCGCGCTCTCGCCCCACACCGCCAGATCGCAGTTGATCGCCCATTCGAGTCCGGCGCCGACCGCCCAGCCGTGGATCGCTCCGATGACGATCTTGTTGCCGAGCACCACCTCCCGGGTGATGGTCTGGATCCGGTCGATGATGATCCTCTCTTCCTGGTAGGTCTTGTCGGGGTTGTGCGTGCTGAGGTCGTAGCCGGCGCAGAACGCGCGGCCGGCGCCGCGCAGCACCACCACCCGCGTGTCCTCGTCGCCGTTGGCGGCGCGGGTCGCCTCGAGCAGTTGACCGATGAGCGCCTGGTTGACGGCGTTCAGCTTCTCGGGGCGATTCAGGGTGATGATCCGGATGCCGTCCCGCATCTCGCTCAGCACGACCTCGGCGTCGGACATGCCGCTTTCCTCCCGTGTCGAAGGGCGACGCATACTAGCCACGCGTCCGATGGAACACCAGTCGGCGAGAGTATCTGCTCCGAGCATACGCACCCTCCCGGCCGCGCAACGCGCCGGGCGCAAGTTCCGCGTTTGGTTTGGCCGAATCATCACCCGGGCTGGCGTCATCCATGTACGAAGTGGCTTCGCCTCTTCCGACAGACTGACGGCCTCGCTTCCGATCCTGGTAGACACCGGCCCGAAGCTGATCGGCGCTCTTGATTGCACGGGGCACTGGACGCAAGAGGTTGGGAACCGGAGCTCGAACAAGTGACGCTCGCCTCGCCTTTGCCTCAGGCATTGGCGGTGAGCGCTTCGAGATACGGGCGGACTACCGTGGCGACGCCGCCACGCTCCGCATGCCGGGCGATCTCGGCGGGGCTCGCCTTTCGCTGCCGGAGCGCCTCCTGCAGGCCCTCCAGTGCGACCATCTGCCCGACCTTCCGGCGGTGCCGGAAACAGTCGGTGATCGTCTTGGCGACGCCGAAGACCTTCACGGGAACATTCTCGATGTGCACAGTGAGGACATCATCGGTGAGAAGCGCGTCCGTGAACCGCACGATCCGTATTGCCGGTCTTCCCTCTTTTGGCATCCAGTCCTTGGTGCCGATCGCCATCCAGACCGCACGCGGAAGCTGGTCGGTCAGTTCGTGGTAGGCGAGCGCCGACACCAGGCAGACGACGCCTCTGGGAACGCGTTTGGTGGCTTCCGCCAGGCTGTGGTTGGCGTCGAGCGGCGCGTCGGACAGCTGGTAGAGGCCGCGCGCGAGGCGGTTCACCTCGCCGGCGCGGACCATTCGGCTAACCGTGGCGGCGGTGATGCCGGCATCCCTGAATTCTGACAGACGCGCAATTCCTTTCATCCGAAGGAGATCGATCGCCTGGTCGCGCTGCGTTCCCGTTTTCGTCATTGATATGGAACCATGAAACTGCTGATGCATATTCCGAGTTTTTCTATCATCATTGCCCGTCCCGGTAAAGCATGGGATGACCGGACAGACGGTTGAGCAGAGCAACACCATGGCCACGTCAGGAAAGTGGAGCCAGTTCGGAGTGCGACCCAGGTGCCTGCCGGCAACTGGATCAGTCGGCACCAGAGGTGTCGGGCCTGAGGGGCCGCCCGCACCCGATCCCGGCCGGGCTTCGGCCTCGCTTCGCTATACTTGCGCGGCGATGCCGAGCCGGAGGAGCACGATGAGCAGTGTGCAGCCGCTTTCCGCCGACCAGATCGAGGCCTATCACCGGGACGGATACCTGCACCTGCCTGCCTTCCTCTCCCCGGGGGAAGTGGCGCCCGCGTGCGAGGCCATAGCCCGCGACCCTTCCATCGGCGGGCGCATCGAGCACGTGCACGACGGTGTGGAAGACACGAAGGGCGATCCGCGGAACGGCTATCGGCTCGATTACATCGGCTGGTTTCGTGAGGGCGACGACTGGCTCGGCACCTGCACCCGACTGCAGCGCATCGCCGAGGCTGCGGCGGCGCTGGTCGGCGAAGGCGTGTATCACTACCACTCGAAGCTGGCGTGCAAGCCCAGGATCGGCAGCGGCACCCTGATCTGGCACCAGGATTACGGCGGCTGGTACCAGGACGGCTGCGTCCGCCCCGACATGCTCACGTGCGTGATCGCGCTGACCGATGCGAACGAGGAAAGCGGCTGCCTGCGCTTCCTGAAGGGCTCGCACAAGCTGGGCCGCCTGGACCGGATTCCCGGCGATCATGCCTATGCCAACATCCATCCCCGCCGGCTGGCGGGAATCCTCGATCGTTTCGAGGAGGTGCCGGCGCTCATGCGTCGCGGCGACGGCCTGTTCTTCCACGGCAACCTCGTGCATTCCTCGGGGCCGAACACCGCGAACTACGACCGGTGGCTGCTGGAGCTCTCGTACAACGCCCTCAGCAACGAGCCGGTGTTCGACGACCAGAGCCACCACGCGGCCCGGCCCCTCGACGTGGCGCCCGACGACGCGCTTCGCCGCGGCGCCTTCGAAGGGGTCTTCGGCCGCACGCCCATTCAGGATCTGAGCGACCGCGCCGCCGAAGGCGCTTCGATCTACTATCGCGAAGGGTTCCCGCTGCTGAGCTGACGTGGCGGGCTCGCCGCGGGCGGTGCGGCGAAGTCATCGAGGGGATGTCCCGCATCGACCGGAGTGCTTTTCTCCCCCCGGGACTGCACTCCGAGGGCCCTCGAGCGTCGCAATCCTCCGGTGGCCGGCCCGCGAGCTGCCCTCCCGGGCAGGCTAGCCGGCGGCTCGCGTGGAGTTCCCCTGCTCGATGGCGCGGCGCATCGCGGTGACGGTGTCCCGGTAGTTCTTCGTCCCGAAGATCGCCGAGCCGGCCACGAAGGTGTCGGCGCCGGCGGCGGCCACGTCGGCGACGTTGTCCGGACTGAGGCCGCCGTCGACCTGGAGGCGCGCCGGTGTGCCCCGTTCGTCGAGCCGGGCGCGGGCGCGCCGCACCTTGTCGAGAGTGGAGGGAATGAACTCCTGGCCTCCGAATCCCGGCTCCACCGACATCAGGAGGAGCAGGTCGAGGCGCTCGAGCACGCCGTCGGCGAGATGAAGAGGAGAACCCGGGTTCAGCGCGAGGCCCGCGCGGCAGCCGAGATCCCGGACGAGCCCGATGCTGTCCCCGACGTTCTCGCTCGCCTCGGGGTGAATGGTGATCCAGCTCGCGCCGGCCCGCGCGAAGTCCCGGATCATGCGCTCCACCGGCTGCACCATGAGGTGGACGTCGATGGGCGCGGTCACGCCGTGCTCGCGCAGCGCCGCACACACCAGGGGCCCGAAGCTCAGGTTCGGCACGTAGTGGTTGTCCATGACGTCGAAGTGGATCACGTCGGCGCCCGCTTCGAGCACCGAACACACTTCCTCGCCCAGGCGCGCGAAGTCCGCGGCGAGAATGGAGGGAGCGATGAAGGGAGGGTTCACGCTCCCGGGCGTCGTCGCGGGCGGGTAGCGGGGCGGCCCTCCCCGGAACGCCGGTGAGGCGCCGGACGACTCGGGCTCCGAGTGGAGCGGCTCATGCGCTCCGCGCCTCCTTCAGGCGCTCGTAGGCCGCCTTGATCTCCCGCGTCTTTTCGGTGGCGGCCTTCATCATCTCCTCGGGAAGACCCTTGGACACGAGCTTGTCCGGGTGGTGCCGGTTCATCAACCGCCGGTAGGCCCGCTTCACGTCGGCGTCGCTCGCATCGTGCGACACCCCGAGAATCTTGTACGCCTCCTGCTCGGAGAGCCCGGCTGCCGCTCCCCGGGGTCCGGTGTGGGCGCGTACCACGGCCTCCAGTTGCTCGAGCTCGCCCTCGGCAAGTCCGAGCGCATCCGCGATGTGGTTCAGCAGGCGGCGTTCGGCATGGTGCACGCTGCCGTCGGCGTAGGCGGCCTGCACCTGGATCTCGACGAAGAGGCGCGCAAGGTTGAGGCTGTAGCGGCACTCGCGCCGGAACTGGGCTATGACGTCGTCGAGGGGGAACTCGTCGTCGCGGCCCGCGTTGAAGAGGTTCCGGGCCGCCGCGCGCATCTCGCCGCGCAGGCCGAGCTGGTCCATCACCGCGCCCGCGAGCCGGATCTCCTCCTGGCTCACCCGCCCGTCGGCCTTGGCAATGTGCCCCATGACGCCGAAGGTCGCGGAGAAGAAAGCCGCCTGCGCGCGCTCCTGGCGGGTCGCGCCGACATCGTCTCCGGGCAGGGCGCGGAGACTGGCTCTGAGCCCGCGGTCGAAGCTGTGCCCGAGCGCGGCGCCGAAGAGCGCGCCGAGCGGACCCCCGAGCATGAACCCGAAGGCCCCGCCGATTACCTTGCCCCACCAGCTCATCGTGGAATCATCCCGGCGACGCCCGAACCCGCCGCCTATCCGGCCGCCACCGAGAGGCCGCGCACCCCGTGACGCTCGATGAGGCGCTGCACGAGCCCGTTCGTCCTGGCTTCGGCGACGAAGTCGCGCAGGAACCCGGCCCCGCGCGCACGCGCGCGGGGCGTGCCCACCGCCTGCTGCACCGCGGTGAAGCGCCCGTCCAGGATGCGGGTCCCGGGCACTTCCTCCACGTCGGAGAGCAGGCGAGGGAGGAGGCCTGCCAGCGCCTCGAGCTCGCGCTCGACGAAGAGCGCGCGGGAGGCGTCGAGACCCCTGGCGCGCACGAGCTCCGCGTGGCGCAGAGTGCGGCTCAGGTAGAGATCGTAGGCGCTGCCCTCGGCCACCGCGATGCGCACTCCCTCGGCGTCCACATCCACAATCTCGCGCAGGGCCGAGTCCGCGGGCACGAGGTAGGTCGCCTCGATCTCGCAGTAGGCCGGAGTGAACGCAATGGAGCGCGCGCGCGCGGGCTCGGCGCCGATGAGGCCGATGTCCCACCGCTCGTGGTCGGCCGCGGCGGCGAGCGCGGCCGGCGAGTCGAAGGTCACGTAGGCGACGGGCACGCCGAGGCGCTCCGCGATCTCCGCCGCCAGGTCGGGGGCGACTCCCTCCGGGTCGCCGGAAGGGCTGCGGCCCGTAACGAGCAGGAAATTGGAAAGGTTGATCCCGGCTCTCAACGCTCCGCTCGGCGCGAGCTCCCGGCTGACCGCTTCATCCATTCCGTGCCGTCCACCTCGATGAATGGCGGGATTCTACGCGAGCGGGATGGATGGGGGGCGGGAGCCGGGATGCCGCGGCGGCAGTGGGCACAGGCTCGGGAGACGCGCGAGTCGCGGCCGGCGCCGGGTCGAAGTGGCCCGAGGGGGCAGGACCACCACCGAGAGCAGGTGGTGGTCTACCGCGGGAAGTCGGTCGGGTCCCGCGGCTAGCGGTCGAGCCGCGCCGAGTGTCCGAAGCTCGCCGTCGGGCTGCGTTTCAGGAGCCGCCGCCGCAGGTCTTCGGCGCGGTCGGACGTGCGGCGTGCCAAAGTGCACACGAACTCTCTCGCGAGTACCCGCCGGTGCCCGGCATTGGCGCCGGCCCGGAGCGTGCGCCAGCGGGGGTTTCGAATCAGCTCGAAGGTGCCTTCCCCGGTCCCGAAGGCAAGGGTGCGCCATTCCTCACGGTCGCAGTCGATACTCTCGAAGAAGAGATTCCCCGTTCCCTTCGCGGAGACGAGGAGCATCGTGTAGCGCACCAGATCCGGCGCCGGTTGCGACAGCGAGGCGGGATCGAGGAACACGCGTACCCCTTGCTCGAAGGAAGCGGTGTCGAGCTCGACCAGGTCCTGGCCACGGGGAAAGGGCGGCAGTTGAACGGGGCTGTGCGGCGTCGCCTCTTCCAACGGCACCGGTTTCTCGGCTTCCCGCTGCTCGATGGGACGCACCGAGGGCTGCGCCCGCACGTCTTCCGGCAGCGCCGCCGCGAAGGCCGCGAGGAGGAGAACCGCCGGCGCTCCCCGCATCCTGAAGGGTTGACCTTCCCGACCGGATTCAGGGGTCATAGCCGAAGCGCTCCACCCAGGGGGTCAGAGTTTCTATTGCGGGCTTCAGCCACTCTTCGAAGTGCCGGAAACGCCCGACGGAGGACTGGTAGAGGGGGCGCACCACCTGCTCGGCGCTCGGAGTGGCAGTGTATCGCTCCCGCGCGGTGCGCCGATAGTCGAGCACGGCGTCGTCCCAGGGGAGCCCGAGAAAGGAGAGCAGGGGCGCAAGCGCATCGCGCGGGGCGTCGACGAGATGTTCGTAGCGGACTTGGTGCCAGGCGAGCACGCCGGCCTCCAGTACTTCCATGCCGGCCCCCATCACCTCGTCGTAGTAGGCGACGGTGCTCTCCCAGCTCAGGAAGTTGATCATCGCGGGGTTGAGGTCGAATCGCTGCTGGAAGCAGCTCAGGCACGCGTCGCGGGGATCTCGCACCGCGAGCAGCACCCGGGCGTCGGGAAAGATGCGTGCGATCAGTCCGAGAAGAATGGTGTTGAGGGGCAGCTTGTCGACGACCAGGCATCCTTCACGACGCGTGTCCCGGAGCTCCGCGTCGACCCGCTGCCAGTACTCCCGTCGCGCCTCGCGGAGCGCATCCTCGGGCAGCCCCTCGAGGTCGTCGAGGGCGGCGTCGGAAGCGGCGAAGCGCGCGTAGGCGCCGCCGAGCAGATCGCGCTCCTCGAGGACGAGGATTTCGGGGTGGGAGGACAGCATGGTGTCGAGCAGCGTGGTGCCGGAACGCGGGAAGCCGAGCAGGAAGACCGGCGCCGCTCCGCTTCCCTCCGGCGCCCGGCGGGGCCAGGCGGAGACGCGCTCGCGCGTGAGGTGCCGGCGCAGGCGCCGGACGTTCGAGAGCGCCCCGAAAGTCGAAACGTCGTGTCCCAGCTCGGCCATCGCCGGGGCCCGAATCGCCTCGTTGGAACGGCAGTAGGCGGCGAATGCGGCCTCGTACTCGCCGAGCGCCTCGAGGCACTGCGCCCGCCTGCCTTCGGCCAGCGCTCGCGTCGTCGGATCGAGGTCGCCGCGCTCGACCAGGCGATCCAGACGCCGGCGCCCCTCTTCGAAGCGCCGTGCCCGAAAGTCGATGTTCGCCAGCGTCAGCGATGCTCCCGCGTGGTCCGCCCGGCGGGCGAGGACCCGCCGGCAGAGCGCCGCCGCCTCCTCCGTCCCCGCGCCGTGGGAGAGCAGCTCGGCGAGTCCCGTGCTCGCGTCGACGAAGTCGGGGTTCGACTTGAGCGCCGCGCGGAAGTGGCGCTCCGCGTCATCCAGTCTCTTCTCGTTCAGCATGAGCCGCGCGAGGTTGAAGTGGGCCGGAGCCAGGCGCGGTGCGCGCGCGAGCGCCGACTCGAAAGCCTGCCGGGCACGGGCGGCGTCGCCGCGCGCGAGGTGGACGAGGCCGAGATCGTTGTGCACCGCCGCATTGCCGGGATCCAGACGGGCGGCCCGGTCGAGAAAGGGCAGGGCGCGTTCCGGCTGCGACGACTGTCCGAGCACGGTGCCCGTCAGCAACAGCGCCGGCACGTCGTCGGGACGGCGCTCGAGAACCTGGCGGCACTGCTCGAGCGCCCCGTGGAAGTCACCGTGCCGCAGGCGCGTGCGCGCTTCGACGAGATGGTCCCGACCCCGTCCTCTCCGGCGTCCTCTTGCCGCGCGGCTCAATCCGGCACCATGTCGAGGCTGACGACGTTCTGCCGCTCCGCTCCCTCCGGGGACCGGAGCGAATGAAAGAGGTAGGAGGGGAAGAGCACCAGGCGCCCCGGGTCGAGCGCAATCCTGCGCTCGGCGAATCGCGAGCTCCCCCGGTGGCGGGGCGGTGGCGCTCCCAGCTCGACGATTGGAGGCTCGCACGAGGCGCCGCCCGGCGTGACGGCATAGACGCCGCTCACCCAGCCCCGTTCCCGGATTTCCGTCTCGCTGCAAGCGCCGCCCGGGAGACACAGCATGTCGCCCTCGATGTGGAAGTCGCGAGGACGCCACCTGAGAAAACGGTGTCGATCGTCGTGGGGGCGGTGGTCGAGATACCACTTCGCCGCTTCGGCAAAGCGGGCGGCGAGGGCGCCGGGGGCGCCTCCGGCGCCTCGAAAGAGCTCGTGGCTGCGCGTGGGGTGGGAGCGGTCGGAGGATGCCGTTCCGTTCCCGATGTCCGTCAAGGCCCGCGCAAGGTCGGCATCGAAGTCTTTCACCTCCCGGTACGGAGGGGGCGCTTCCATCCGTCGCAGACGTACCAGGCGCTCGAGATCCAGAAGCGCCCGGCTCGCCTCGTGATCCCCGATGCGGGCGAGCGCGAGCGCTTCGAGCGCCATGGCGTGACGGTTGCGGGCCTCATGGCGCAGGCAGTGCCGGCATTCCTCGAGCGCTCCCTCCGCGTCACCCGCCTCGAGCCGCAGCTCCGCGAGCAGAATCCGGGGGGCGGGCTGGCCGGGCATCCGATTCGCCGCCCGCTCGGCCAGGGCGATCGCTTCCGCGAGCTCGCCCTGCTGGCGCAGCGCGGTGGCGAAATTGAAACGGATGAGGGGAGCCGACGCGCCGAGGCGGATCGCCTCGCGATAGCTCTCCACCGCGCCGGGGAGATCTCCCTCGCGCTGGCGCAGCACTCCGAGGTCCGCGTGCGCATCGGCGCGCCGGGAATCGATGGCGATCGCCGCCCGGTAGCTCTCGCCGGCTTCCGTCTCGCGCCCCGATTCGGAGAGCGCCTTGCCGAGATGCACCCGGAGCGTGGCGTCGTCGGGGGCTTGGGCGATGGCCCGGCGAAAGAGATCGATGGCGCGATCGTGATCGCCGCGACGGCTCCGCAGTATGCCGAGCAGGTGAAGCGCGCCCGCGTGGTCGGGCTCGGTGTCCACGATCTCCCGGCAGAGCTCCTCCGCCCGCTCCGGGTCGCCTCGGCGCTGATGTGCGATTGCCGCCGCCAGGGCAGCGTCGCTTTCCATATCGGGGGGCGTCGGGGTGGCCGGAAAACGTCATTGTAGCCGTCGTCCGCGGCCCGCACGCGCCGGATCGCGCCGGCGCCGGCATCCCCTTGTTCCTGGACATGCGTCGCGCAACCGGATCAATCCACGCTGCCGCAACCCGGGAGAGCCGCCGCCGGCATGGCGCATGCGTATCCGGGCTCGGGTCCCCGGACCCCGACCGTCGTGCCGGGAGGGGTGTGGACGGCCGCCTACGGGCGGCTTCTCCGAATCCGACGTGCGCTCGGGCCCGGTCCGCACGTGTGCCGGAGGCGGGGAACCCGTCCCGGCGCTTGATCGCGGAAGTGCGGTGGGAGGAGAGTTCCCGACACGTTTCGACACGCGTTCACGTCCGGCGGGGGAAGCCCGGAATCGGCGGAAGGCCTGACGAGCGGCAAGGCGGCTGCACTTGGCGGTACAGGCGCATCTTCTCGACACTTCGCTCGAGGCGGCCAAAGCGGGCCGCCCGGCCAGGGAGGCAACACATGAAGAAGATCATGGACATATCCCAACGCGCGTTTTGCTCTTGCGGCGACGGCGGAGGGGGCGGAGGAGGCGGCGGCTTCGCTTCGGATGCCGCAGAGTGCGCTACGGACATCGCCAGGGGAGCCGCCGCCGGCGCGATGATCGGGGGTGCGAGCGGCGCGGTCGGCGGAGCTGCCCTCGGGATGACGGGGCTCGCGCCCGGGGTAGCCGTCGGCGCCACCGCCGGGGCCATCGCCGGCGGGAGTGGAGGCGCCGTCAGCGGCGGCATCAGCGGCGCCATGGACAGCGAAGCCTGCGACAGAGCCTCGCGCGGTCGATAGGCACGCCGGGGAAAGGACTCGACGAGGGCTCTTGCCCCGAGGCGCGCCCGGCCGAATGCGCCGCCGCCACGCCTCGGGGCGGGGCTCGAGGATTGCCACGAGAATGAACAAGCCCGGAGTGCGGGAGATCCTGTTCTTTGCCGGTATCTTCCTCGTCGTGCATTTCGTGACGAGCCTGTTCGTCGAGCACGCCTCGTTGCGCGATGCGGCACCCGCTTCGAGCGCTTCGGAAGTCGCGGCCGAGCTGCTGGTTCAGTCGGTGATCGCGGCCTCTCTGGCCGCACCGGCCTACTTCGTGCTCATGTCCTGGTACCGGCGTTTCGACTCGAAGCGAAAAGGTCCCGCCGCCGGGGACGAGAAATGAGGGAGGAGGTCCTGCGCATCGTCGCGAGGGAGTACGGTCTCGACGAGGTTCCCGCCCCCACCCTTTCCCTGGTGGACCTCGATGCGGACTCGATTGACCTGATCTGCGTGGTGAGCGCGCTGGAGGAGCGATTCGGGTTCCAGTTTCCCCTGGATGTCGATGCGCTCGAGCTCGAAACCGTGGGAGACATCGTCCGAACGGTGGAGAAGCACGTCACTGCTCGCGAAGGTGCCACCCCCCGGCTGCCCGCCCGACAGTAGGCGGAGTACTTCTTGAACGGACTGCACAGGGAGGTTGCGGTCACCGGGCTCGGCGCGGTCGCCGCGCCGGACATCGGCTCGGAGCGCCTGTGGCGTGCAATGCTGCAGGCGCGATCGGGAATCGCCACGCTCGAGGCTCCACTGGCCCGGGGCCTTCGCGCGCCGGTTGCGGCCCGGGTGAAGGGCTTCGTTCCGCCGGCGGACCCGAGGAGGACCGATCCCTTCGTGCAGTTTGCTCTCGCCGCCAGCGCCGAGGCGCTGAGCCGGGCGGAGCTCATGCATCGTGTCGCGGGCCCCCGCACCGCCGTCGTGATGGGAACGGGAATCGGGGGCGAGACTACCCGCGACGCGGGCGCGCGCGCTCTGTACCTCGACGGCGCCGCCCGTCTCGATCCCTGTACCCTCCCCAAGGTCATGCCGAGCAGCGCGGCGTCGCGAGTCGCGATGGCGCACGGAGTGACGGGTCCGGTCTTCTCCGTCACCTCGGCCTGCGCATCGGCCGCCCAGGCGATCGGGCTCGCGTTCCGGATGGTGCGATCGGGGATGGTGGACACCGCGATTGCCGGCGGCAGCGAAGCGTGCCTCACCTTCGGGACGCTCAAGGCCTGGGAATCGCTGAGGGTCCTCTCCCCCGACCTTTGCCGGCCCTTCTCCCGGGGACGCAGAGGGCTGGTCCTCGGAGAAGGCGCCGGCGTACTCCTGCTGGAGCGGGCGGACCGCGCCAGGGCGCGAGGAGCGCGAATCGCGGCCGAAATCGCGGGCTTCGGAATGAGCTCGGATGCGCGCGACATGCTTCGGCCGGACGTCGCCGGTCCGGTCCGGGCCATGCGCGCCGCCCTCCTCGATGCCCGCGTCTCGATCGAGCAGGTCGGCCACATCAATGCCCACGGGAGCGGCACGCCGACCAACGACGAGGTCGAATCCCGGGCCATCACGAAGGTCTTCGGCCGCCGCACCGGGGAGATCGCCGTGACCTCCACCAAGGCCGTGCACGGGCACGCCCTCGGCGCCTCGGGCGCGCTGGAAGCCATCGCCACCATCGAGGCGATACGCAATCGGCTGGTCCCGCCGATCGCCAACTTCCTCGGCCCCGATCCCGCGTGCGATCTGAATGTCGTGACGGGCGGGCCGCGTCGCGTGGACATTCAGGTCGCGCTCTCCAACTCCTTTGCCTTCGGCGGACTCAACGCGGTGCTGGTCTTCCGGGCGGGTCGCCAGTGAGCAGGCTCGACGGCGGCGTGCGGGTCGAGTCGTCACCGCCCCCGGGGCGGCAGCGGTCGGCGCCGTCTTCCGATCCGTCGATAGACCGCGCCGTGGGCGCGCTCGCCCATCTTGCGCGACGCCTGGAGATAGCCATGGACCAGGCGGTGCTTCGGGCCGATCTTCGCCGGCAGGGGGGCAATGTCGACGCCGAAACGCTTGCCCGGGCGGTGCGCCGAGTCGGACTGCCGGTCGTCTTCGCCCGATTCGAGCGCGGGGCGGCCGGGCAATTGATAGCACCCGCCCTGGTCGAGGTCGGGGACGACGAATGGTGGCTGGTGGAGCGGGTGGGGCCCCTCCGGGTCGAGTTGAGCAGGTCGGGGGACGACGTGCCCTGGCGGCTCTCGCGGCGGCGCTTCCGGCGCCGCTGGACCGGCGTGGCGGCAATCTCGGTCCTTGCCGCGCCCGGCACGGAAGACGCGTCCGGAGCTTCTTCGCCATGCCCGCTGCGCGCCGCCTTCGCCCGGCGCCGCGACGTGCTGGTGGAGCTGCTGGCCGCTTCCCTCCTGATCCAGGGGCTGTCCCTGGCGGCGCCGATCGCATTCCTGCTCGTGATCGACAAGGTCATACATCACCGGGGCATCAATACCCTGGACGTCATCCTGGCCGCACTCGTGGGCATCGCCTTGTTCGAGGCGATCACCGCCGGACTTCGGACTCGTGTCCTCGGCCGAACCGCCTCCGGCATCGACGTGGAAGTCACCGCGGCCCTCTTCCGGCACTTGACCGAGCTTCCCCTCGCACGATTCGTATCGGCTCCCGTCGGCGGGCTTCTCGGCCATTTCGGAGAGGCCGACAGCTTGCGTGGCCATGTCGTGCGGGCCGCCGCGGGGTCGCTCGCCGACATGCTGTTCGCGACTCTCTTCATGGCGCTGCTCTTCTATCTCTCGGCGTCCATGGCCGGCATCGTGGTGGCGGCGCTGCTGCTGCAGTTGGCCGCAGCGCTTGCCGCAACGCCCCTGCAGCGCTCCGCCCTACGTGAGCGACAGGATCGGAGCCGATCCAACCAGAGCCTCCTCGCCGAGACCCTGCTCGGAATCGAGACCGTGAAGTCCCTGGCCATGGAGACCGCGCAGCAGCGGCGATGGGACACGCAGCTCGCGACCTACGCCCTGGCGCAGGATCGCGCGCAGAGGATATCCAACATCGCGGAGCAATCGAGCGAGCTGATCGGCAAGCTCATGACCGCCGTGCTCCTCTGGCACGGAGCGCAGCAGGTCATCGCCGAGAGTCTGACCCTGGGTCAGTTGATCGCCATCAACCTCATCGCGGGCAGAATTTCCACGCCGGTAGTGCGGCTCGGCCGGTACTGGCTGGAGCTCGAGGGCGCGCGTCTCGCCTATGGCAGCCTGAAGGACCTGTTCTCGATCGAATCCGAAACCCGTCGCCGGCGCCCCCCGATGCCTGCGATAAGGGGAGAGGTCGAGTTTGATCGCGTCACCTTTGCGTACTCGCCCGAGGGTCCCCGCGTTCTCGAGGGAACGACATTCCGGATTGATGCCGGCGAGGTCGTCGCCCTCGTCGGGCCTTCGGGCACCGGAAAAAGCACGGTGGCCCGCTTGCTCGCCGGTCTTCACGTTCCAGGCGAGGGCCGGGTGACCATTGACGGAATCGACATTTCCGCCGTGGAGCCGGCCACCCTGCGCAGCCAGATCGGACTGGTGTCGCAGGACTGCTTTCTCTTTGCCCGTTCGGTTCGCGAGAACATCGCCGTCAGCGACCCGACCATGGGCTTCGAACGAGTCGTGGAGGCCGCACGGCTGGCGGGCGCTCACGAGTTCGTCGTCCGACTGCCCCAGGGCTACGACACCCAGGTGGGGGAACGGGGCGCCAACCTCTCCGGGGGCCAGCGCCAGCGCCTTGCGCTGGCCCGGACGCTCGCGAGCAATCCTTCGATTCTGGTCCTAGACGAATCGACGAGCGCGGTCGACCCCGGCGTGGAGCGCGGCATCGCCGCCCGATTCGAGGCAATCGCGCGGGGACGCACTGTCGTGATCATCGGTCACCGCGGACTGCTGATGGAGAAGGCTGACCGCACCCTCGCGCTGAAGGGAGGCCGGATTCGGCCGGCCACCGGTGCCGGCGGCGATGCCGTCGGGCATCAAGCGGCGAGCGAAGACCCCCATTAGTGCGGGGTTCGACCGAGAGTGAGCGACCATGGCGCACCATTCGGAGTGGCCATGCGCCGCACCACCCCGCTCGGCCGGGCGCTCACGATTCCCGTTGCGCTCGGACTCTTCGGGTTGGCCTGGGCCTCGCTCTCGGAGGTCGACGTGGTGGCGACGGCAACCGGGCGGCTGATTCCTTCAGGGCATGTCAAGCAGGTGCAGCCGAGCGAGGACGGCGTCGTCAGCCGGATCCTGGTCGGGGAAGGGGAGAGGGTCTTCGCCGGGCAGCCGGTGCTGCTGCTCGATGCCACGGAGGTCGAGGCCGACCTGCGCCGCATCGAGGTGGAGCTCGAGAACGCCCGCATGGGTCGGCTCCGTCTGATTGCGGCGCTCGAAGGACGCGAGGACGCCGACCTCGCACCCGCTTCCCGGTCCGGGGAAACCCGGGCGTTCACGCAGCGCGCGTACCTGCGCACGCTGCTCCAGCAGCATCGTGCGGAGCAGGCGAAGGTGGAGGGAGAGTCGAAGCTCGCCCGGTCGGAGCTCGTCTCGGCGCAGGCCCGTCATCGGATGCTCCACGACGTGCTCGAGCTTCTCGAAGAGCGGCACGCTGCTGCCGACCAGCTCGTCCGCCAGGGAGTCATGCCGCGCCTGCGCATTCTCGAGTTGCGCGAAGAGCTACTGCGCACCCGACAGGCCCATGCGGAGGAGACCCTGGCCATCGCCCGCGCCCGGGCCCGCATCGCCAGTGCCGACCAGCAGGGCCGGCGCCTGCTGGCCGAGTTCAGGAACGGTCTCCGCCGGGAGCAGTTGGGGCTCGAGGAACGTATCGCCGTTCTCGAGCAGGAGCTGGTGAAGACCCGGCGGCGACGGGAGCGCATGACGCTGCGCGCCCCCGTCGACGGCTCGGTGCAGGAGATGTCGGTGTTCACCGAGGGCGGCGTCGTGGCCGCCGGACAGCCGGTGATGAGCGTGGTGCCTTCCGACAGCACGCTCATCGTGGAAGCGCGGCTGCTCAACAAGGATGTCGGGTTCGTTCGAGCGGGCCAGCCCGCGTCGGTGAAGCTCGCCGCCTTCCCCTTCACCCGCTACGGCGACATCGAGGGACGGGTCGAGAGGGTTTCCGAGGACGTGCTCAGCTTCGGCCGCCAGCCGCCGGCCCTTGCGCTTGGCGACGACGTGGGCACCCGGCAGGCACTGGCCGATCTGCAGGCGCAGATGGCGGGCAACAGCTACCTCGTTCGCGTCGATCTCGACACGCAGGTCATGCTCCTTCCCGAGGGCATCGCGCCACTTGCCGCGGGAATGATCGCGACCGTGGACATCGCGACCGGCCGGCGTCGGATCATCGATTTTCTCCTGTCCCCGCTGAAGCGCTACGGCAGCGAGAGCCTGCGCGAGAGATGAAGGGACTCGTTGCCCCGCCCGCTGGAGACCTGTGAGCCGTGAACCTGCGATGCGCCACCGCCGACGATTTCGAAGAAGGGATGGAGCTCGGCCGCCGAATGCACGAGGAAAGCGAGTTCGCGTTCCTTCCCTTCGATCGGGAAAAGGTCCGCGCCTTTCTTCGCCACATCGCCGCCAACCCCCGGCACTACTGCGCTTTCGTGGTAGAGCATGAAGGCCGCCTCGTCGGCCTGCTCGTCGGACAGGTCATGGAGTACTTCTTCTGCCGGGAGCTGCTCTGCGACGACGTCCTCCTCTTCGTGGAGCGGGACCGGCGTGGATCGCTCGCCGCGCTCGCGCTCGTGCGTGCGTATCTCGAGTGGTCGCGGAGCAAGGGTGCGCGCGAGGCCCGGGTCGCGGTGTCGACCGGAATCGACGTCGATCGGACCGGCGCCTTTCTGCAGCGCCTGGGCTTTCGGCGCGTCGGCGGAGTCTACAAGCACCGGTTCTGAATTCGGATGGCACGGAACATTCCCGGCGGGGCGGCGAGGCGGGGGCTCGAGCTCGCGGCCCTGGCGTTCAGCGTCTCGGTCGCGATGGAGGGCGCGTGCGCCGACCCGCCGGGTCTCGTTCCCTCCGACCAGGAGCTTGCCCGCCTCTTCGCGGAGCTCGCGACGGGGCGCGAGTTCGAGAGAAGAGGGCGCACGCTTCGCTGGGAGCGCCCGGTCCGCTATCTCGTCATGAGCCGCGAGCCCGGCCGGGTCGCCGCGCGCGCGCCGCGCGTGCTGGCGGAGTTCGCGGCCATCGCCGGAATCGAGGCGGAGGAAGCCGAGGTCGCATCCTGGTCCGATCCGACCGTGATTCCCGACAACGTATTCACGACGCATGACGGGTTCAGAGGTCACATCGAGAGGGTGCGGGGAGACGACGTCGACGATCCGCCCCACTTCGTGGTGACCTGGGGAAGGGGCGCGGCGCTGAATCGAGCCGAGGCGGAGCTCATCATCCTCGTGGATGACCGGGAGACCCTGGCCGCGCAGCTTGCCGGGGGTGACGACCACGTCGAGGCGCGTCGCCGCGACCTCCTGCGGGGACGCCTGGATTGCCTGTTCTTTCTTCACGAGAACCGCGAGTCTCAGATCGTCCTCGGACTGCTCCTCCTGAACACCAGTCTCGATCCGGTGAAGGAAGAGGCCTGCATCAACGAGGAGACGTTTCAGATCTTCGGACTCGTCAACGACGTGGTGGAGTCCTCCCTGACCATGCTGGATCAGGGCGACTACTCGGCAAGCTCCGCTCCGACCGAGTACGACCGCCTGCTGCTTCGCCTGCTCTATCACCCGCGGATGGAGACGGGCCTGGACCACCATTGGGCGAAGCGGCGGGCAATGGAGCTGCTGCCGGAGCTCAGGGGCGAGGGCGGCTGAGATGAGTGCGTCCGCACGGCTCGAGCGGCTGCGGGAGATTGTGCGGTGCCGCTCCGTGGTCACGGATTCGCAGCAGCGGATCGTCTCGCCGCTCGGGGACGAGTATCGGTGGATGGTCGATCTGCGTCCGGCCCTGCTCGACGCGGAGGTGCTGGAAATCTGCGCCGGTGTCTTCTGGGACCGCTTCGGAGCGCGTCTGCCCTTTCAGATCGGCGGCCTGGAACTGGCGGCGGTGCCGCTGCTCGTGGCGCTGGCGGGAGAGGGGTGGCGGCGGGGCACGCCCGTCAACGCTTTCGTCGTGCGCCGGGAGCGCAAGGCGCACGGTCTCTGCCGCCGCATCGAGGGAGAGGTGACCGAAGCGCCCATCGTCGCGGTGGACGACCTCGCCAACCGGGGCTCGGCCTTCGAGACCCTGCGCTGCGTGCTCTCGGAAGCGGGCCGGGAGGTCAGCGCCCTCTTCGTGGTGGTGGACTTCCGCAACCCGCACCTGCACGAACGCCTGGAGAGATGCGGTATCGCGATGGACGCGTTGCTGGCAATCTCGGATCTCGGGCTCGATCCTCTTCCCACGCCCGAGCCCCGGCCCGGGGCCGGATTCGAGCCGGTGTGGCGAAGCCGGGCCCGGGATCCCAACTACTTCCACGTCGTCCCGAAATCGACCCCGGTCCTCGACGGAAGCCGCCTCTACGCCGGGAGCGACGACGGCACCTTCCGCGCACTCGATCAGGCGAGCGGCGTCGAGAGATGGCGCCTGCGCACCGACGATCCCCGCCGCAAGGGCATCTTCTCGTCCCCCGCGCTGCACGCCGGCAGAGTCTACTTCGGAGCCTACGACGGCTGCGTGCGCTGCCTCGATGGCGCAAGCGGCGAGCTCGTGTGGCGTTTTTTCGGGGCCGACTGGGTCGGCTCTTCGCCGGCACTGGCGCCGGCGCTCGGCCGCCTCTTCATTGGCCTGGAGTACGCGTCGCCACGCCTGCCCGGCGGCATCGCGGCACTGGACATGGCGGACGGCGAGAAGCTCTGGGAGCTTCGATGCCCGGCCCATGTCCACGGAACGCCGCTGTGGATGCCGGAGCTCCACGCCGTGGCCTGCGGGGGAAACGACGGCCGGATGCGGCGGCTGGACGCCCGCGACGGCAGCGAGAGCTGGAGCTACGCGGCGGGAGGGGAGATCAAGGCCCGCGCCGCCTTCGACCGGCACGCGGGGCAGCTCGTGTTCGGCGCCTTCGATGGCGGCATCCATGCCGTCGACGTTGCCGGCGGGGAGCGCCGCTGGCGCGTCGGGACCCATGACATCGTCTACTCGACCCCGCTTCTCGTCGGCCGCCGCGCCTTCGTCGCCGGCGCCGACAAGTACCTGCACGTCATCGACCTCGATTCGGGCGAGGAGGAAGCGGCGCTCTTCACCGGAGCCAGGCTGTACGGCTCTCCCGCCCTGATCGAGGGCCGGGTCCTGTTCGGCAACACCGCGGGCGAGCTCTACGAGATCGACCCGGGCACCTTGCAGGTCACCGCCTTCGCCCGGCTGCCGGAGGGGATTACCTGTGAAGTGCGCTACGGTGGGAAACACCGCCTCTACTTCGTCACCACCTACGACAACGAGATCTTCGCGCTCCGCCGGCATCCTTGACAGTCCGGATTCAGGGCTGTAAATGTTTACAGTATCGGAGTCATGAACGGGAGGGCAGGCGTGATCGAGCTTACCGCTCGCCAGCAGCAGGTCCTGGACTTCATTCGGGAGTTCATGGAGGCGGAGGGCTTTCCGCCCACTCGCGCGGAGATCGCAAGCGCGCTCGGCTTTCGTTCGGTGAACGCGGCCGAGGACCACTTGAAGGCGCTGGGGCGCAAGGGAGCGATCAGCGTTCTCCCGGGCACCTCGAGGGGTATTCGCCTGAGCGGCGGGCGCCCTCGAGGGCGCGGGGTGCCCGTCGTCGGGCGGGTCGCGGCGGGGCGTCCGATCCTCGCCGAGGAGCACGTGCAGGGGCATTGCCGGATCGATCCGGGGTTCTTTCGTCCCCGGGCGGACTACCTGCTGCAGGTCCGGGGCATGAGCATGCGCAATGCCGGCATCCTGGACGGCGACCTGCTGGCGGTGCATCGCACCCCGGAGGCGGCGCTCGGAGACATCGTGGTGGCCCGGGTCGATGACGAGGTCACCGTCAAGCGTTTCCGCCGGCGCGGCAACATCGTGCGCCTGATGCCGGAGAACGACGAGTACGAGCCCATCGTGGTCGACCTGCGGCGCGAGGCGCTGGTCCTGGAAGGCGTCGGGGTCGGCATCATCCGGAACACGGGGCGGTGAAGAGAAGCCTCGTCCGCGCCCTGCCTGCGCGTGCCCGGGATGCGGGAAGCGTGCACGGGGGCTCATCGGACGAGACGCCCGCGCCGCGCTGAGAGATACGGCGCGAGGTTTCCGGCAAAGGCGCGCCGATGCGGGTGGCAGGTCCATGAGCAGATCGAGCGCAGGCCCGGTTCTCTCGCGGAGCGGGGCACCGCCGGCGGCGCTGGATGCGCTCCTGCGCTGCCGCGACCTGTGGCGCATGGGCGCGCTGCCCCGCTCCGCGGCGCCGGGACTCTCCACCGGTTTTGCGGCGCTCGATGAGCGATTGCCGGATCGCGGCTGGCCCGTCGGCGCCCTCTCGGAGGTGCTCGTTCGCGCCTTCGCTTCCTGTGAGCTCGCTCTGGTGATGCCCGCGCTCGCCGCGCTCACCCGGGCGGGACGCGAGGTGGCCCTGGTCGGGCCGGCGGAGCTGCCCTACGCCCCCGGCCTCGCGGAGCGCGGAGTGGATCTCGAAAGGCTCCTGGTGATGCGAGGCGCTTCCGGCGAGGAGCAGGCCTGGGCGGCGGAGCAGTCTCTTCGCTCGGGGGCCTGCGCGGCGGTGGCGTTGTGGTCGCGCCGGCTCGACGTGCGCGCGGTGCGACGCCTGCAGCTCGCGGCGCAGCAGGGCGGCGCCTGCGGCTGGCTGTTTCGCCCCCTCGGCGCGTCGGCGGCACCTTCGCCCGCAGCGCTGCGCCTCTCGGTCGGACCGAGCCCCCGGGGGATGCGGGTCGAAGTGCGCAAGTGCCGGGGCGGACATTCCGGCTCCGTCTTCGAGCTGACCTTCGAATGAAGAGCGCGCTCTGTCTCCGCCCCGCCGTCTCGCGTCCGGAGCGAGACGATCCCCCGCCGGCTCCGCCTCGGCCCGCCTCCCTTCCGTCGCGCCTGTGGATGGGCCTCTACTTCCCTCGCTTGCCTCTGGAGGCATTGGGCCGGGATGCCGGCGCCGCGAGCGCACCGCCGCTCGCGGTGGCCTCCGAGGAGGGTGCGCGTTCCTCGCTGCTGGCGGTGAACGAGGGGGCTCGCTCGGCGGGCATCCGTCCCGGAATGGGGCTCGACGCCGCCTGCGCGCGCGCCCCCCGCCTCGAGGTGCGAGGGCGCGACCCCGTCCTCGAGAGGGCGGCGCTTCAAAAGCTCGCGATCTGGGCCGGACGTTTCACCGCCTTCGTCAGCCCGGCCCCATCGGCGGGCCTGCTGCTCGAGGTCGGCGGCAGCCTCCGGCTCTTCGGGGGAGTGGACAGGCTGCGGCAAGGGATCGAGAACGGCCTGCGCGAGCTCGGTTTCGCGGCGTCGATCGGCACCGCGCCCACTCCTGCCGCGGCGTGGCTCCTCGCCCGGGCCGGGCTCCCGGAGCCGGTGCTGGACCGGGGCCGATTACCGGGACGGCTGGCCGAGGTGCCGCTCGCCTGCCTGGATCTGCCCGAGCCGGCGTTGCGGGATCTCGCGGCAATGGGGGTCCGGAGCTTTCGCGACGCCAGCCGGCTGCCGCGGGACGCGGTATCCCGCCGGGTCGGGGAGGCGCTGCTCGATGCCATGGACCGGGCGCTGGGGAAGCGGCCGGAGGCGCCTGCGCGCTGCACCGCGGCGCCCGAGTTCTCGCGCCGCCTGGATTTTCCCGACGAGGTCGAGGAGATGCCCCCGATCCTGTCCGCCCTGCGCCGCCTGCTGCGGGAGCTGGAACGCTTTCTGCAGGCCCGGACCCTGGGGGTGAACGCGCTCGAGCTCCGCCTCCTGCCTCGCTTCGTTCCGGCGCTTCGCATTCCGGTCACTCTGATCTCGGCGAGCCGGGATCCGGAGCATCTCCTGGATCTCTTCGAGAAGCGGCTGGAAAAGACGACCCTGGCTCGCCCGATCGCCGCCATCGGCCTCGATGTTCTCGGCTTCGATGTCCGGCCCCCCCACAACAGCGATCTCTACGAGATCCGGGCGGCGGCGCCCCGGGACAGCCTGCACACGTTGGTCGAGCGTCTGCAGAGCCGACTCGGCCGCGGCGCACTCTGGCGCCTCGCCCTCGTCGCGGAGCACCGTCCGGAACGGGCCTTCTCCCGCGTGCCGCCCTGCGATTCCCCGGCCGGTCCCAAGCGTCCCCCCGAGCCGCGAAGAAGCGCTCATGCCCCCGGCACGAAGCCGCGACCCGCCGAGACCGGATCGGCTCGCGTCCCGCGCCGGCGGGAAAACGCTTCGCGCCCGCTGTGGCTGCTGGAGGCGCCGCGGCGCATCGAGCCGGAGGTCGGGCGCCGGGAGCGCCTGGAGGTCTCTCCGCATTTCGAGCGCATCGAGAGCGGCTGGTGGGACGGCGAGGACGTGAGACGCGACTATCATGTCGCGCGTGCCGCGAGCGGGACCCGCTACTGGGTCTACCGCGAGCACGATACGCGAGAGTGGTTTCTTCACGGCATCTTCGGCTGAGCGCGCATGAGGCATCCTGACCGCCCTGTTGCACCGATTTTCGTCGCGAGGGCGCCGGGATGCCGCAGTAGGGGGCGCACGCCCGGGAGAGGCGCTGAAGGGCGAGCCGGAACCGGACAAAGCGCCGGTGGCGCTTCGTCCCGGCGAGCGGGCAAGCCACGGATGGCTTGCCCGGCCTGCGAGCGGAGTTCCGGATTGCGCAGCGAAGCGGGTAGCCGACCCTGCGTCGAAGCGGCTCGAGCGAGTATGGCCCGCCACCGCGAGCACCTCGGCGTCCGCCAGTTGAGAGATCGGTGAGATATGGCGGCTAGAGGAGCGGTGGCGGCTGGCCACCCGTTGACCGCGGAGGCCGCGGGCGAGGTGCTCCGCGCGGGCGGAAATGCCTTCGATGCCGCTCTCGCCGCGCTGTGCGCCGCCTGTGTGAGTGAACCGGTGCTCGCCTCTCTCGGCGGCGGGGGGTTCATGCTCGCCCTGCCGGCAGGCGATCGCCCCCGTCTCTACGACTTCTTCGTGCAGACTCCAGGGCAGCGCCCGCCCGCCGGCGAGCTCGACTTTCGCCGCATCGAGGTCGACTTCGGCGCCACCACCCAGGCCTTCCACATCGGACGGGGAAGCGCGGCGGTGCCGGGAATGGTGCGCGGGCTCTTCGAGGTGCACGAGGCGCTCGGCCGCATGCCGATGACCGAGGTCGTGCACCCGGCGGTGACGCTCGCGAGCCGGGGGCTCGAGGTGAGCGCCTACCAGGCCTATCTGCTCGGCGTGGTGCGTTCCATCTTCGCCGCCACCGAGGAGAGCCTCGCCATCTTCGGCAGCCGGGAGCGCCCCGGCGACCTGATCGGAGAAGGGGAGCGCCTCTTTCAGCCCGAGCTCGCCGACACCCTGGATACGCTCGCGCGGGAAGGCCCGGCGCTCTTCTATCACGGCGAGATCGCATCGGCCCTGGTACGGGACATGGCCGAGGGAGGACTCATCGGAGCACGGGACCTCGCCGGATACCGGCTGCTGCCGCGCGAGCCGCTCGCGCTCACCCGCCGCGGCTGCCAGGTGCTCCTGAACCCACCACCATCGTCGGGCGGAGTGCTGATCGGCTTCGGTTTCGAGCTCCTCGATCCCGCCGCGCTTCGCCGCCTCGGGTTCGGCTCCGACCGCTGTCTCGCCCTCGTGGCGCGCGCGCTCGAACTGACGCTCGAGGCGCGCGCCGCGGCGCTCGGCACCGAAGACGCACCCACCGGTCGCCACGTCCTCGACGAGTCGATGCTGCACTCCGATTTCGTGGCGCGTTACCGCGAGCGGATCGCGCCCTTTCCGGAGGCGCCGCGCGGCACCACGCAGGTCAGCGTCATCGACGCGGACGGCAATCTGGCCGCGCTCAGCGTCTCGAACGGAGAAGGCTGCGCCTACGTGATTCCGGGCACCGGCATCGTCATGAACAACATGCTCGGAGAGTCCGATCTCAATCCCGGCGGCTTCCATCGCTGGCGGGAGAACGTGCGCATGAGCTCGATGATGGCGCCCTGCGCGGTACGCTGGCCCGACGGCCGCCTGCTCGCGCTGGGTTCGGGCGGCTCCAACCGCATTCGAAGCGCCATGCTCCAGGTGCTGATGAACCTCATCGACTTCGAGATGAGCCTGGAGGAGGCGGTTCTCGCACCCCGCATCCACTTCGAGGACGATCTGCTGAGCGTCGAAGGCGGTATCGATCCCGAGCGCATTCGGTCCCTGCTCGAGGCGTATCCTTCGCACCACCTCTGGGGTGAGAGCAACATGTTCTTCGGCGGCACCCACGGCGTGCTCGCGGAAGGCTCCGGGTTCCAGCCGATGGGCGATCCGCGCCGGAGCGGAGCGGGACTCGTGGCCGGCTGAAGGCGCCCGTCTCCCGCGCTCCAACGCCGCGCGGTCAAGAGCGGGGAACGCCTGTTTCAGGCGACCGACCGTCCTTCGGGTTCGAACCTTCGGGAAAGCGGCCGCGGGAGCGTGCATGACGACGCCGACACCGAGCGCCTCTTCCGAAACCACGCTTCAGGAAGGCGCGAACCCGGGCGTTGCAAAGCTGGCGTGCCGAAAGAGCGTGTGTGACACTGGGGACCGTCTCCGGAGGTTTCACCGTCCCCGAGACAAGCCCCCCGCCCGCATATTGCAAGCTGGCTGGAGGGCGCCCCCCATCATCCATCAAGTGATTCGAGCGGAATCGACCCTCCGTCCATCGGTTCTTCTACAAGCGCTCAGAGGGCGGCACCAGCGCCCGGCCGACAGGTGCCGGCGAGAGAGGCGGGAGGGCCGATGTCACAGCTCGAGGGGAAGGTCGCCGTCGTCACCGGCGGCGGGAGGGGCCTGGGCCGCGCCTATTGCGAGGCGCTGGCGCGCGAAGGCGCTGCCGTGGTCGCCGCCGACATCCGCGACACCGCCGAGACGGTGGCTGCCGTTGCCGCCGCCAAGGGGCGCATCACCGGCACGGCATTGGATGCCGCCGACATGGCGAGCTGCGAAGCCATGGCCCGGCACGCGGTCGATGAGTTCGGCCGCATCGACGTGCTCGTCAACAACGCCGCGCTCTACGGCGACATCCAGGGCGGGCGCTTCGACAGAATCGAGCAGGACGAGTGGGACCGCACCATGGCCGTCAACGTGCGCGGCGTCTGGCAGTGCTGCAAGGCGTGCGTGCCGGCCATGCGCGAGGCGGGCGGCGGCTCGATCATCAACATCGCCTCGCTGGCCGCGGTCTACGGCATGCCCTTCGGCCTGCACTACGCGACGTCGAAGGCCGCGGTCATCGGCTTGACCCGCGCGCTTGCCCGCGAACTCGGCCGCGACTGGATCAGAGTCAACGCCATAGCGCCCAGCGCGGTGCTGACCGAGGGTACCGACGACTTCTTCGGGCCCAAGAAGGACAAGCTGCTGCAGGCCGTCGCTGCCGGTCAGAGCCTGCAGAAGAACCTCACCACCGATGACCTGGTGGGCACCGTGCTTTACCTCGCCTCCGACGCCAGCGGGCTCGTCACCGGCCAGACCCTGATGGTGGACGGCGGCACGGTCTTTCTCTAGAGCATATCCGCCATTGAGAGAGTCATTTCCGTTCCGCATTTCGGGCATCCAAGGGTAGCCTCGTGCGCGAAGCGCCTCCTTCGTCTCGAAAGGCGAGCGAATCGCCCACAGGCACACCGTCGAGGTGAACGCCCGCCGGCGCATCGCGCCGAGGACGAATTCGCCCGAGACAGGGAGCTGCCGCGCGAGGAGCCCCCCGTCGCCCTGACCTCCACGTGGTGGCCCAATGGGCTCTCATGGAACGTCGCGCGAAGCTCTTAATGGAGTTTGCGCCACCCGACAGCACCGGGCCGCCCGCTCGGTATGGCTCGCCGATGCTGCTCAATGCCCCAATCTCTGTTCGATCTGCGCTTCGTCGTCTTGTCTGCGCGCCTGCCGATCGTAGTCGTCCGCAATGCCCTCCAGAATACCCCCGACAAAGGGATAGTACGGGGACCGCTGCCTGGCCCAGCTTCGATACTTCTCTGCAAGCTCGCGCTCCTGCCTGCCACCCTCACCGATCCCGCGCACCGTGACCCCACGCGCGTTCAGAGTGCCGATGGTGAAGCCGGAAGCGATGTCCCGGGATCCAACCCTTTCCATCACTTCGCAAACAACAGGACAAGGCGGGACGCCATCTTCATCGGCCGGAGCCCTCGACAGGATTTGACCGATGTACTGATCGCCGATGCGTGAACGCCCGTACTCGGCGCAGAGCCGTCGCGTCTCAATCACCCACTTTGACAGTGCATCCGCGTCGATATCGCCTCCATCCCCGGTCCCCGGAATCCGCCTGATCCGTTCAAGTAGTTTGTACGCCGCGGATCCCAGTGCTGCCCGTTTCTCGGTGTTTTCTATCTGCCATTCGGGAGGATCCTGTCTCCCGTCGTCGCGCCTGAACAGCAGGGCCAGGACCTGAACAAAGGAAAGTGGAGATTCCGAGATCGAATGTTCCAGGTTGGAAGTGCCATGTGGACCATAATCGAGCGCGTGGATGTATGAAAACTCCAACCGCACCATTTCTTCTCGACTGACGCTGCTGCGGCCGTCGAGCTCGCTCAGCGCCTCCGAGATTTGGTAAGCCTCCGGTCGATAATGCTTCTCCGACTCAGGGTCTGCTGAAGCCATGTCGAAGAGCAAGCGCTTTAGCTGTGACGTTTCGGCCCGGGACCAATCGAGATGAGCAACATGGAATGCGACATGGGGACGTCCTGCATCCAGCAGACGACCGATCATGTCGATCAGCTCCGCGTCCTCGTAGCGGTTCCACTCCGGTTGAACCACCTCCCAGTAGCGGTCCTGGGTCTGCCTGTCATACTGGTCGAGCAGGCGCCATGTATGCTGTCTGCACGGAGCGCAACGGTATAGCCGAACGATCTGTTCCGTGTCGGCCCCGTCGACGACGGCCGTAAGCAGAGTGCTGCGTTCGTCGTCGTCGACGGACCAAAGGAATCCGCGAAGACACCACTCAGCCGTTTCTTGCAGACGATCGGTGACCGAAAGGCACCGGTTTGCGAATTCGATCCGCTCACTTCCATCCTCGATACACGATTCCAGCATCTCTCCGACGACAATGGGTGCGCCGCAGTCGGCCAGGAGCGCGATGACGCCCTCGAATCCGCGTTCCGCCCATATCTCGGATGTCGCCGCGCTACGGCGTTCGCGAATCCTTTCTGCATGCTTTGCGTGGTCGAACTTCCCCACTGTTTCCTCATCGACGGAGGGATCGATCCAGGAATTGGCGAACAGCCAGGAGTGTCGGATAACCGGATCACGCGGTTTCAACCGGTCATATGCCCCGCGTGCGCGCTTTCGTGCCTCGCCTCGAACGCCGTGGCGACGGCCGCGTCGGGTAAACGTGCAACGGCGAATTCGCTCACGGAGATGGGCCTTGGCCTTATCGTCCGCCTCCGCGTCTCCCCAGGCGTCGATGAGATCCCATATTCGCAACTGGTCTGCGTCGGGCAGGCCCTGAAGCAGCCCGACAAGATCCCCGAGCGTCCACTGGTTGGGATTCGGCCACGCGAGAACGAGGTCGAGCGACTTCCGTGTGAATTCGTGGAGTTCTTCGTGCGTTGCGTTGCGGCCGGCGCCCGACGCGTCGTCGCGCCAGCGGGGCCGGTAGTTGGAGAAAGCGAACTGAGGACTCGTGTTCAACTGCGCGATGCACACCTGCCACCCGACATCTGGATGTCGCGTCGTCAACGTCTCCAGCGACCGCTTTCGTTCAGCGAGCGAAGCGGCCGTCCGTGGCAACCACGCACGGTAGAGCGACTGGAGGCTGCCGATCGGCTTGTTGGTCCAGTTGTCGTCAATCGCGATGGTCGACATCTGCGCCAGAATCAAGCTTACCCGCCCGAGATTGTTCCAGGCCAGACCCTCCAGGGCCCATAGCAGTCCCGTTCGCAGGCACCTGGCGAACGGGCCGCTGTCGACGGGCTTCAGAAGGCCGAAAACGGCTGGCTCCGGCTGTTGCAAATCGGCTTCGATGAGCGTCAGGAACGTGGCTGGCGCTGCCTCGGCATAGTCCGGAAGGTCGTCCTGGTGCGAAAGCAGCTTGTCGATCGTCAGCGGAGTGAGCAATCGGTGGACGAAAGAGGAAACCCGGGCTTCCAGGTCGACGCCAAGCCCACTCCGGAACAGGGTGTTGCCGTGGATGGAGAGAAGCACGAGCGTTTCGCGGATGCCCCTTCGCAGTGCAGCGGAGTGATCGCGCACCTTGCCGTAAACATCTGCGGCCCATCTCTCGTCTTGCGGCAGATCGAGCGCGGGATCGGTTTCCGAAAGTACACACTCGGCCACGAAGAAGAAGTTTTCGAGATCCGGTCCGGTCACGAATTCGCGGACCCCGAACAAGGCGTCTATCCGGGAGACGACTCCGCGATACTCTCCCACCGACCAGAGGGGCGAGTCTTCGAGGGCCAGCAACGCCGCGATGCCGGCTTCCACGTCGTGGTCATCGTCCTCTCGGGCCAGGAGCCGGACTACCTCGCGGTCGGCCGATGAGGCCTTGTACCAAGCACCGACCAGCGCTGCCGGCAACAGCTTCTGTGCGTTCTCGGCGTGCGTTGCCCAAGCGGGCGCCCGTACCGCCGGAATTGTTGAAAGCCGCCGACGCAGGACGGTCCGCGAACGGCCGGAATCCCTGACGAGCATCTGGCTCCTGTCTTCGGACAGCCCCATCGACTTCAACGCTGCCGAAAGCTCCTCCGAACCAGGGAGCCCGAGCCTGATGTCGGGTTCGGCATAGACGTCGTTGCCGAGCCGTACAATCACGCAATGACAACGGCGGTAGAGGTCGCCGATTTGTCGTTCGACTCGGGCGTCGTGAACAACCGCCATTCCCAACGCCGCATTGCAGACGCGGAACCGTTGCATGGCTTCCGGAGTGTCGAATGCCAGCGCACCGGTTTCCGGCTCATCCGTGTCGGATTTGGCCGACCCGAAGAGGCAAGACAGGAAAGCAAGCGCCTCGTCCCGTGAATCGGCCGCCACGATAAAAGGTCGTGTCGGCGGGTCGGCCAGCCACCCTTGGAACTTGGCGGAGAACTCCTGGACCGACGCTTCGAAGAGCGTTGGAGGGAGGACCGGATCGCAAGTGTCCGCCCAGTCAGCGAAGCATCGGCCGAGCGAGCGGTAGCCACTCACCGGGATGCCGATCTGCTCAGCCAACCAGACCTGCATCTGCGCGGACTGCTCCAGCCATTGTTCGAGGTCGCTCGCATCGTAGGCTCGAACGTCCTTCCACTCGCCGAGGATTGCCTTGTCCTTCGCCCATCTGTCTTTCCGCGACCAGTTGCGTGGGGTCACGAAGACGAACGTCGTTTTTCGTCGCTCCCGCGCTGGAAACGACTTGAGGCGTGCGTCGTAGTCCTTGTCCGCCTTGCGCTTGGCGTTCTGGTCGCAGCCGAATTCCCAACCGGAACTGCCTTCCGGAATCCATGGCGTAGGCATCGCCGTCTCCACCACTCCGTCCCATCCAGGACGCTCGGCGTTGTCGAAGGCCG
The DNA here is from genome assembly GCA_022824305.1 of Gammaproteobacteria bacterium. GTDB lineage: Bacteria > Pseudomonadota > Gammaproteobacteria > HK1 > HK1 > JAJEAD01. Next base: position 72,278 of record JAJEAD010000087.1, read on the forward strand.
GGAAGTCGGCGCGGGTGAGGTCGTAGCCGGTCGTATGCACCAATCCCCGCAGAAGCGCAGCAAGCTCGTGTCTCGCATCGATCCGACGGGACCAACCATCAATGTCTGCGGACCTGATCGCGACTAGAATCGACGCGTAGCGGCCAGCTACGACAGGGCGCCGCGTGGCTTCGTTGCGGCGCTCGTATCGTGCCTGGAGGTCGAGCAGCGTCTCGATATCCGCTCCGAAGGTGCGTTCGAGCCGCGATATCATCTCCCGCGAGAGTGCGGCCTTGCCGTTGAGGAAGTTGGACAGGGCCGGTCGTCCGACTCCAAGCAGTTCCGCGGCCTTGGTGACCGTCATGTCCCTTGGAATGACGTGCTGCCGGACGTATACGCCAGGGTGAACCGACTCGTCTGTTGTTCCAGGCATGATCATGTCTTCACGGTCGCCAAGTCGAAAACTGGCGTCGTGTTTCCCTCGCAAACAGCACGGGAGGTTCGAGATGACGCGGTTCTGCGAGATTCATGGGCGACTCTCCGGTCGAAGGGGTGCGGTCCCTCCACTCGGGGGGCGGTCACGCCGCGGTCTTCATTACTGCATGGCCTCGCGTCTGGCCGCCAGGGTATCCCTGACCCACCGTTTCACCTCGGAGCGGTGAACATGCAGATCCACCACCCGATCGTCCTCGTTGAACAGGTGTATGGCGCTCCCATCCTCCTGGAATTCATACTCATGCGCGTTGGTGATGAGGGCCGGGGACCGCAATGGCGGCCTGATTCCGTAGAGCCGCACCGCCCTTTCGGTTCCGTCAAACATGTGATTGGTGAGGTCCCGAAAAACCCTCTTGCCCTCAAGATGGGACAGATCCGATACGTCCCTCATGTGGGACCAAGCCATGTCGACCCCCTCGATAAGGGGCATCAGGCCGGCTTTCGGCCAACTCTTTCGGAGCAGCTTTCCGATGTCGTTCCAGCAAGTTGCAACCACCCAAAGCACCGCGACAACGACGGCCAGCGACCACCAAGTCCGCGCCGGTGTTTCCGGCCACATCGCCTCTGCTCCTCTCTCGCAGAGGAAGATGACGACAGCACCGGCCGCGAGACTGAGTGGTTTCCGATAATGATGCATGTTCCGGACTTCATGCGCGTCGACGGAGATAGCATTTCATAGTCTGTAGCGTTACGCAATACGGAATTGGGGGGATCCTCGAGCCGTTGACTTGGGCGGGAGTACGAGAGCAGGAATGAACGGTCTGCAGCGGTATCCGAACCGCAATGCAAGGATGGCGGGATGCCGAGACATCGTCAGCAGCGTGCGTAACCTGCGCGCCTCCCTTGTCGGTACGTCCCTGATTTTTCAGCGAATCTTCGCTCGCATCCGGCGAGCGTATGTGGGTTCTGCTTGGTCTCTCGATGGCAATGGCCGTCCCCCAGCGTGGCACCATAGGGCGACAAGAATCAGCTCGACAGGGCGAAGGCGGGCAAGTCCTTCGCAACAACTGCGGAAGGCTGGGATGCCAGCGGAGGTGGCGATGGGGGAGACCTTCTGCCAGCGCAACGCCAAGCGGGTAGTCACGACGTGTCGTGACGTGTGCTGTCCAAGCGAGATGCTGCGCCGGCCCAGTGGGCGCAGCACGCACTCTCTATCGAGTCATCGTTCGCGATGGGATGCCGGGATCAGCGTAGCGGGTGTGGCGGCACGCTCTTTCTATTGATGCGAGAAGGACATCGATGTCCTTCTCGTCAACGACCTCGGTCGTGAAGGACGCATGGCTCAGGATCGCCTTGGCGGTCTCGTAGGCGGCCATGAGCGAGCCGTTCTGCGGTCGGCCCAGCAGAAAGTGCAGGTCGATTCGCTCGCTTGTCCCGTCGGCGACGGCCGCAAGATGCCCGCGCCACCTGCGCGCCTTGGTCATGATGCTCTCGGCGCTGGCCATGTCCAGAGACACCGGTTCGCAGGCATGCCACCGTCCATTCCTCCAGGCCTTTTCGAACACTATTCGGTCTTGCTTGCCCACCACCGTCTTGGGTTCGAATGGAACGTTGATCCCGCGTTCCATGAGCTTGTCACGGACAGGTTGCCAGACATCGTCGTCGGACCGGCGCTTGGCCGGTGCGGAGTCGTACCGGGAGACGTAACGCTCGTAGAGGCGTTCGAATGTCCGGGACGGTTCAGCGGTTAGCCCGGTCCCTGTCGGCGACCACTGCAAGGCGCTGTCATCATCACGCAGTACCTTCAACGCGTGTGATCGGGCATGGGTCCGTGCGTCGAACAGGGATGTCTTGCTCGCCTGCTTCGCGACGGTCAAGAGACCGCGGTCGACCGCCTCCATGGCATCGGAGAACGCCGCGCGATCAAGATCGGGGAACGCGTGCTTCAGACGACCGATCGTCTTGCGCGTTCGAACCTTCAGGAAGCTGACCGCGGGAGCGTGCATGACGACGCCGACATTGAGCGCCTCTCCTGAAACCACGTCGTGGATGTAGCGGAGCACGGTGTAGCTGTAGGCTTGTTTCTCTGTCATTGCAGCACCCGCCTTGTCTCGGCGATGACGCCGTCCAGATTGTCCCTTGCGTTCCGAATTCGATCCAGCACCTCCTCCACCGCCGGATGGGCCGCGCCCCATTCCGGCGGCATGGCCTGCCGGTATTCCAGCAGCCGGTCGTCCGATATCGCTGACCATCGCTGTCGCAGCGGGTCAAAGTCGAGATTGCGCGTCTTCAGGTGGCGGCAGAAGAGGTGGCCATCGGCCCGGTCCAGCCAGCTCAGGGCACCTACCTGCCAGGGTGGCCGCCAACCGGGAAGCCCCACGGTGGAGGGGAATGCCAGTTCATGGTCGATGAGGCGGAGACGATCCCCGGCGACGAGGCAGTTCGGGTTCGACGGCTTTCTGTCGGCGTTGTCGATGACGGCATCGAAGACGAATGTCCCCAACGCCGAAGGCAGCATGGATTCCGACACTCGGTTGCCCGAAGTCCACACGCTGAACTGGTTCCCGACCTTCGCGGAACCGAACCCGACGGGCGAACTGGTCCCAAGCCGCTCTGCGATGTCGGGGTCCGTCACGACCGAGGACAGGGTCGAAGGAATCTCCACGAGGTAGGGCGTGGGCACGGGAAGATTCAGATCAATCGCGAGGCAGGCCGCCACGACTTCACGGGCCAGACTCGTCACACCCTCGAAACAACCCACCGAGAGCTTGCAGAAGACCTCGATGGCTCCGTCGGTATCCGTCTCGCAGAGTATCAGAACGGGTTTTGTCCGTCCTGACTTCGCTTCGCGTATGACCTCGACGGCGGTCACGCGGCCGAGCATCCGGCCTCCCTGCCGAACACCTTATGCAGCATGGCGGGTAACAGTTCGCTGAGCTCCTTTTCTATGTCCGTGAACTTGCTTCGAACGGTTCGGCAATGGTCGACAACGCCCAGTGCTGTCGCCTGTGCATCCAAGCTCGGCATCTTGGTGTTCATCGCAAGGAGCATCTCCGGACGCAATCGCTCGCGTCGTGCGCCCTGTCCTCTCGTCAGTTGAGCAAGCTGGTTCTGAAACCAGGGAGTCTGAATCAACATGTCCAGGTATCGGGGTGTCAATCGGTCCTCGTGGCACCGGAACGTCCGATACTCAGGCGAGACAAACCACCCGGCGAGGTTTCTTGTGCAGACCGCTATGGCTCCTTCCCATCCCTTGGGTTGGCTTACCACCAGTAGGCCGTCATGGAGGCGGTTGAACCAGCGGTATGACGTCTCCGAACCCTTTACGGGTGCCTTCGTGAACAATCCGCCAGCGAACCCCTTTATACCCACTTGAGGATAGAGGACATCCGGCTGGATAGCCTGTCGATCCTCCCACAGGTACACGAAGTCGCCGAGTGGGCGCGCTTCGCCTGAGCACAACGCGGTATGAAGACTTTGCGTCAGAGCTGCAACATCTCGTTCTACTTCTTCTTGCAGCTTCGTCGCCTCTTCGATCAGCATCGTGACGCGATCCAATCGCGCAGCCATGTGCCGTTGTTTATCGGGAAGGGGGAGGGGTATCACACACTGCAAGAACCGCTTGGGCCGAACAGACGCATAACCCGTAGTTCCTCGCGCAGCCTTGCTGATTTGTGGCTCGAAATAGTTTGCTACGGTGAGATAGTGGAACCATCGTGGGATCAGCCGTGAAGTGTCAATATCGAAGAGATAGAAGTGGCTGGTACACAAGGCTCCGTCACCTTCGGGAGGAACGATTCCCAGCGCACCCTTCTTCGCCCAGATCTCGGACACGATGATCTGGCCTGCTCGTGCAAACTGGTGCTTCTTCATCAAGATGCTGGCACCATCGACGAGCTTATCCCGAACCACTCCGCGGCCGAACAACTTGACCGACAGCTTCTCATACGTCACAGGCTCAAGGGCGGTGACGTAGGATTGATCCTGCTTGATGACTTCGCTCAATTCCACAATCGGCCAAGCCATCACACCGGCTCCGCCAGGATCGACTTGATCTCGTCCATGATCTCCAGAACCCGGCGTTCCTTCGCGATGATGGCGTCGACGATTTCGGTCGGCGAGCGGTGGTCTTCGACGTCCTCGGAGTGCGGGTTCTTGATGTCGAGATTGCAGGCCGTCACGCGCTCGTCGGCGTCGCGCCGGATCAGTTCGCTCGCATCGACCCGCCATGCCCGCTCGTTCGCCTCCCGATCCTTCCACCACGCAAGGCAGGGCGCGAGCTCCTCGAGTGTGAGCGGGGCCGTCTTGGAGTACTTCCTGCGGCCCTCCGGCCGAGGCTGCTCGTAGTACCAGATCGAGCGCGTCGGCCCGGAGGTGTTGAAGAAGATCAGATTGGCCGGGATGTCGGTGTAGGGTGCGAAGACGCCTTCCGGCAGGCGGACGATCGTGTGAAGGTTGAAGCTCTCCAGGAGGTCGGCCTTGATGCGCGCGGCGATGCCGTCGCCGAAGAGGGTGCCGTTGGGGACGACGACGGCGGCCCGGCCCCTACCGCCGCGCTTGAGTCGTCGCATGATGACCTGGAGGAACAGGAGCGCCGTTTCCGCGGTTCGCCGGTCGTCGGGAAAATTGTTGAGGATCCCCGCCTCTTCCTCGCCGCCGAAGGGCGGGTTGGTGAGGATGACGTTGACCCGCCGGTCCTCGCCGATCTCGGTCAGTCGATGGCGCAGCGCGTTGCCGGGGTCGATGCGCGGCGCATGGAGGCCGTGCAGAAGCAGGTTCAACTGGGCGAGCAGGTAGGGCAGGGTCTTGGCCTCCTCGCCGAAGACGCTGTGCTCCTGGACCGTCGTACCGTCGGATTCTGTCTTCGCCTGGCGCATGAGGTGGTCGAAGGATTCGGTCAGGAACCCTCCGGTGCCGCAGGCCGGGTCGAGCACCGTTTCGCCCAGTCGCGGGTCGGTCACCTCCACCATGAAGCGGACCACCGGTCGTGGCGTGTAGAACTCGCCGGCGTCGCCGGCCGCGTCGCGCATCTCCCTCAGCAGGGTTTCGTAGAGCCGCCCGAGGGTGTGGACTTCCTCCGAGACATGGAACCGGATGCCGTCGACCAGGTTGACCACGTCGCGCAGGAGGTAGCCGCTCTCCATGCGGTTGGAGAAACCCTGGAAGACTGTCGCGACCACGTCGCGCCGCTCGCGTCCACCGCCGTCGCCACGCAGGTTCCTGAGCCATGCGAACAGGCCCGGTCCCCGGGAGCCGTCGGGACGTTCGGCTTCCTCGCCCTCCAGGAACGCGAGGAGATCGGGGCCGGTCAATCCGTCGGCCGGGGCGGCCCAGTCGCGCCAGCGATAGGGCGGATCGATGACGGCCCGGTAGTCGGCCCCGGCGAGCGCTGCCTTCGTCTCCTCGACACGCTCCATGTCGTCGAGGAACTTGAGGAACATGATCCAGGTCAGCATGGGCAGACGATCCAGGTCGCCGTTCAAGCCCTTGTCCTTGCGCATGATTCGGCGTGCGGACTTGATGATGCTGTCGAGCCGCTGTGCCGTCGTCTGCTCTCTTGATGCCGCCTTCCTGCTGGCCCTTCCAGCCATGCGTCGTCTCCTTGAATCTACGCGGCGTAGAGCCGCTTCTGCATCTCCGCCACCGCCTTTCTCATGTTCTGAACACCGCCGAATCTGTCCGAGATCTCAATGACGTTCCCCCAGTCCGAGATCGGCGGAATCTCCAGGATGTCCGGCAGCTTGAACTGCACGCTGCCGTGCTCGGCGTACTTGTCCAGCATGGCGTCGAGAACCTCGCGCGCGGCCGGCACGTACTGCCCGAGGAACGCCGATTCTTCCTGCTTCAGGCGCTCGGCGCGTTCGCGCCGGGTTCGCAGCGGGGCATGAAAGGCCAGGTGACACAGCAGGTCGAAAGGGTCTGCCTCCGGCCTGCCGGACACCTCCCCGAGGGTGTCCATGTCGATGCCCTGGTCCAGAAGACGCTCGACGATCTCCGCCCGGCGTTCGGGATCCAGCCAGTCCCTGCGAAGATCGGATGCGTTCGGATACAGGGTGCGCACCCTGTCGGCGGTGTAGTCGGTGAGCTGGCGGCAGGCGAGCTTCCTGCCCTCCGAGTCGAGCTCGTAGACCAGGTGCTTCACGATCTCGACCTCGCCGTCGTCGACATAGTACTTCCGGGGCGGGCCCTCGTCGTCACCGTCGAGGCTGCCCGGCGGCAGTGTTTCGTCAGTGTCTGGAAACGAGAGGTAGGGATCGGGCTCCGGCTCCCGTGTCCACGTCTTCTCGATCATATATCCCTCCCGATCGATGACGTCTTCCTGCTCGTACAGCGGGACGCCGTCGAAGTTCGGGTCCGCGAACTTCTCGGTGGCGGTACCCGTGTAGTCGATGATGTTGAACGCGAGCTTGCCGTAGTCGGTGCGCAGTCGCGTTCCGCGTCCGATGATCTGCTTGAACTCGGGCATCGAGCCGACGACCCGGGCCAGCACCACGTTCTTGCACGTCGGAGCGTCGACGCCGGTGGTCAGCAGTTGGGAGGTAGTCAGGATGACGGGCGCACGCGTCTCCACGTCCTGGAACCTGGCCCGGTGAGCGCTGCCGATGTGTCCCTCGTCCGCGGTGACTCGGCACACATAGTCAGGGTGTTCCTTGACCAGATCGGTGTTGAGTTCAGCGAGCGCGCCGCGCATCTCCAGCGCGTGCTCCTGGTCGACGCAGAAGACGATCGTCTTCGCGAAGCGGTCGGTCTGGTGCATGAAGCCGGTGAGGTGCCGGGCGATGGCTCTGGTCCGCGCCTTGATCGCGATCAGACGCTCGAAATCCGGGGTGTGGTACTCCGCGTCCGGGATCGTTCTCCCGTACCGATCAAGCTCGCCCCTGGTCGGACGCCATCCGGTGGCATCGTAGTCGGTGATGATCCGATGCACGCGGAAGGGGGCGAGAAATCCGTCCTCGATGCCCTGGGCGAGGCTGTACTCGTAGAGCGGATCGCCGAAGTACGCGTAGGTGTCGACGTTGTCCTCGCGGCGCGGCGTGGCGGTCATGCCGAGTTGGGTCGCGGGCTCGAACCACTCCAGGATCTCGCGCCAGTTGCTGTCGTCGCGAGCGCTGCCCCGATGGCACTCGTCGACGATGACGAGGTCGAAGAAGTCTCGCGGGTACTCCTGACAGAGACCCGGCCGGCTCTCGTCGCGGGCCAAGCTCTGATAGGTCGCGAAGTACATGTCGCGACTCCTTGAAGCGTCACCGCCGACGATCTTGTGGCGCGCATCCCCGAAGACGCTGAAGTCCCTCGCCATCGGATCGTCCACGAGGACGTTGCGGTCGGCGAGAAAGAGCATCTTCGGCCTGCGTGCGGTGCCTCGTGTGTTCCAGCGGGCGGACCAGAGCTTCCAGGCAGTCTGGAACGCGACGGCGGTCTTCCCCGATCCGGTGCACAGCGTCAGCAGGATGCGCTTTCGCCCCGAGACGACAGCCTGGACGGCACGGTTGACGGCGATCTCCTGGTAGTACCGCAGTGGCCTGCTCCGGTCCGGCCAGGTCGGGGCCAGCAGCTTCTCGGCCGTCTCCCGATCCATAGGACCCTCTGCTGCGCACTGCCGCTGCCAGAGCTCCTCGGGCGGCGGAAAGTTGTCGACGGGCCGTTCCACGCCGGTTATGTAGTCGATCTCGATGATCTCCACGCCGTTCGTTGCATACGCGAACTTGAGGCCGAGTGTTTCGGCATAGTCACGCGCTTGCTGGAGACCCTCGGCGGCGTGCTTGTAGCGCGCCTTCGCCTCGACCACCGCAATTGGAAAATGGGGCCGGTACCGCAGGATGTAGTCGGCGCGCTTCTGTCTTCCACGGCGTGCCTTGCCTCCGGCGAACACGATCCGTCCGTCGGTGAAGGTCCGCTGTTCGTTGATTGCGTGAGGCGCATCGTCCCAGCCTGCTTTGCGGAGCCTGGGGACGACAAACTTGCGGCAGGTGTCAGCTTCGGTCTCGTTCAGTGTCACGACTCCAAATGCTCATGGTCCGGTGCGCCGGCCCAGCCCGCGACATGAAATGGTCCAGCGCCGCGCTGCGGCCTGCCTGGGACTGCGGGCATCTTGCCGGCCTGCATCAGATGGGGAATCAAGAGCGGAGCCCTCAGAAGTCCGTGGGCGCGCCGCCTTCGCGCTTGCGCCGTTCCACGAAAGCGGCGAGCTCCTCGCGAATCGCTTCGTCCATCGGCGGCGATTCGAACTCGGCGAGGATCTTCTTGCACAGGAGGTTGGCCCGCCGCACGGTGTCCACCGAGCCGCGCTCCTCCCAGCTCTCGAAGTTGCTCCAGTCCGAGAGGAAGGGTCCGTAAAAGGCGGTCTCGTAGCGATCCTGCGTGTGCCGGCAGCCGAAGAAGTGGCCAGCCGATCCCACTTCCCGAATCGCCTCGACCGCGACATCGTCCTCGGTGACCGGGACCGGCCGCAGGTAGGCCACGATCTGCTGGAGCGTCTCGCAGTCCATGATGAACTTCTCGTACGACGCGCACAGCCCGCCTTCGAGCCAGCCGGCCGCGTGGTAGACCACGTTGACGCCCGAGGCGACCGCCGCCCAGAGCGAAAACGCGCTCTCCCATGCCGCCTGCGCGTCCGGGCAATTCGCGGCGCACGCGTTGGAGGCGCGCAGCGGCAGTCCGTAGAAGCGGGCCATCTGTCCCGAGAGCTGTGTCGCGCGAATGTACTCGGGGGTGCCGAAGGCCGGTGCACCGGAGCGCATGTCGACATTGGACGTGAAGGACCCGATCGCGCAGGGCACTCCCGGCTTGACGCACTGGAGCAGCACGATGGCGGAAAGCCCCTCGGCCAGGAACTGGGTGACCGCGCCGGCAAGGGTCACCGGCGCCATGGCGCCGGCGAGCGTGAAGGGCGTGACGATGGTCGGCTGTCCGCGGCGGGCGAGCCGCATCGCGCCGTCGAGCATCGGCCAGTCGTGCTTGAGCGGCGAGGAGGAATTGATGTTGGTGTACATGCGCGGCGCCGCGTCGAACTCCTCGTGCGTGAGCCCTCCCGCGATGCGCACCATCTCCATCGCGTCTTCCATCCGGGCGGTGCCGAGCGCATAGGCGTGGACCGCCTTGTCGGTCAGGGTCAGCATGTCGTAGAGGCAGTCGAGATGCCGGATCGACGCATGGAGATCGACCGGCTCCACCGGATAGCCCCCCACCATGTGGATGCAGTTGAAGTACTGGGTGAGCTTGAGCAGATCCCGGTAGCCGTCACGGTCCCCGACCCGCCGCCCGCGGTCGAGGTCGGAGCAGTTGGGCGGGCTCGCCACGCTCAGAAAGGCCATCCGCTTCCCGCCGATGGGAACCTCGTGCCGGGGGTTTCGCGGGGTGATGGCGAAGGTCGAGGGCGCGATGCCCACTTTTTCCATGACGAGTTCCCGGTCCATGCGCACGTTGGTGCTGCCCGGAGTCGTCTCGCAGCCCGCCGCCTTCAGCACCGCTCGGGCCTCCTCGTTGAGGAACTCGATTCCGATCTCTTCGAGGACCCGCATTGCCCCCTCGTGGATCGCCTGCACCTGCTCCGCGTCCAGCGGCTCGGTGGGAGCGTCGCGGTTGAGGGGCACTTCCCAGGGGAGTTGCCTGACCGCCGGTCCCGCGCCCCGGCGGTTGGCGCCGCGTCCCCCGGTCCGGCGCGTGCGCCGGCGGCTTCGTCCCTGCTCGGGCTCCAACTCTCCCCTCCTTCACTGCAGGTTCCACCACGGGTGGGTCACCTTCACACGTCCGGCGTCCTGCCGGCAAGCGAAGGCCGCCGGAAACGAAGCGGGTGAAGTCGGGAAAGCGCGGGGAGGGCGCTACCGCTCCCCTCGCGCGGTGCACGAACGGCGGATGGAGCCCCGGCATTGCGGGAGCGGTCGCCGGGTTCCGCGCCCTCGACGTGGCAACCCCGAGGAACATCGAATCGGTCGGGGTGAGGGCACTGCCGTGTTCCGTTACAGTAGCCGACCGGCGACACGGCACCGGAGGTGCGGCGATGGCGAGCATCGAGGTGCTCTTTCTCTCCAAGGAGGACGTGGATCGGGTCGACCTGGGCCTGCAGGAAGTGATGGACGCGGTGGAGGTCGGGCTGCGGGCGCACGGGGAGAAGGACGTGGTGATGCCGCCCAAGGCGCACCTGGCGCTCGACTATCCCGAGAAGATCTTCAATATCCTTCCCGGCTATGCGGGGCCGATCGACGCCTGCGGGGTCAAGGTGCTCGGGGACTTTCACGGCAACTACGCGCACGGCGTGCCCTCCGAGATCTCCACCCTGATCCTGATGCGTACGGATACCGGCGCGCCCTACGCCATCATCAACTCCACCGCCATCACGTGGATGCGCACCGGCGCGGTGAGCGCGGTGGGGGCGAAGTACCTGGCGTGCCGGCGCCCGCGGGTGCTCGCGAACATCGGCGCCCGGGGCAGCTCCTGGTACAACGTCGCGATGCTCGATGCGCTCTTCGATTTCGAGGAGATCCGCATTACCAGCCGGAGGGCGGAGTCCCGGCGACGCTTCGGCGAGGCCATGAGCGAGCGCCTCGGCAAGGCGGTGCGGGTCGAGGACAACGCCGCGGACACGGTGCGCGACGCGGACATCATCATCGATGCGTCGAGGCTGATGGAGCACGAAGTCCTGGTGCCGGATGCCGCGCTCCGGCCCGGCGCTCTGCTCCAGCCCTACGGCTCGGTGATGTCGGTCGACCCCACGTTGCCCTTCCGCGCCGACAAGTTCATCGTCGACGATTGGAACCAGTGCGCGAAGGCCGGCTACGGCCAGTTCGCCCCCCTGATAAATGCCGGCGAGCTGCGCCGGGAGCACCTGCACGCGGAGATCGGAGAAGTGGTGGCGGGCAGGAAGCCGGGCCGCGAGAGGGAGGACGAGCGCATCGTGTTCTGGCACAAGGGCTACGCGATCAGCGACATCATGGTCGGGCACCTGGTCTACGAGAAGGCGAGGGCGCAGGGTATCGGCACCCTCCTGCCCTACTACGAGGAACCCCGTGACGAGTAGCCGGCGTCGGGTCCGGGACCACCAGTGAGCGCGCTCCTGCTCGATGGCCGGGGGCTCGGACTCGGGGAGTTCGAGCAGGTGGCGCTCGGCCGGCGTCCCTGCGCCATTTCGGATGACGCGCGCTCGCAGGTGCGGGCATCGCGGAGAGTGGTGGAGACGGTCGTCGCGCGGGGGGACCCGGTCTACGGCATCAACACCGGCTTCGGGGACCTCGCGAGAGTGCGCATTGCGCGGGAGGACCTGCGTTCGCTCCAGGAGCGTCTCGTGCTCAGCCATGCCGCCGGCCTCGGTGAGCCCCTGGATGCGGCGGCGGTGCGCGGCATGCTCCTGCTGCGCGCCAACACGCTCGCGCGCGGCCACTCGGGAGTGCGGCCGGAGCTCATCGATGCGCTGCTCGGCCTGCTCAACGCGGACGCTCTCCCCCGGGTGCCGAGCCGGGGCTCGGTCGGCGCGAGCGGAGATCTCGCTCCCCTCGCGCACCTCGCCCTGCCGCTCATCGGCCGCGGCGAGCTCGTCGTCGAGGGAGAGCGGATGCCGGCGACGAGGGGCCTCGCGGCGATCGGCCAGGGGCCCCAGGTCCTGGAAGCGAAGGAGGGGCTCGCGCTAATCAACGGGACGCAGGCCATGACCTCCCTCCTTGCCCTGGCGGCGATCCGGGGACGCCGACTGGTCCGCTCGGCCGACCTCATCGGCGCGCTGTCGACGGACGCTCTGCGCGGAACCGATACTGCCTTCGACGCGCGCATTCACGCGCTGCGGCCGCATCGGGGCCAGCAGCGCAGCGCCTCGAACATGTGGGCGCTCATGCAGGGTTCGGAGATTCGGGAGTCGCATCGCTTCGGAGACGTGCGCGTGCAGGACCCCTACAGCCTGCGTTGCGCGCCGCAGGTGCATGGCGCGGTGCGCGACGTTCTCGAAGACGTCGTGGCCACGCTCGAAGTGGAGATGAACGCGGTCACCGACAACCCCCTCGTCTTTCCGGAGGAGGGAGAGATCCTCTCTGGAGGCAACTTTCACGGGGAGGCGGTCGCAGTCGCCTCCGACATGCTCGCGGTGGGATTGACCGAGCTCGGCACCATCAGCGAGCGGCGCGTCGAGAAGCTCACCAACACTGCCTTCTCCGCTCTGCCCCCGTTCCTGGTCGAAGACGCCGGCCTCAACTCCGGCTTCATGGTGGCCCAGGTCACCGCGGCTGCGCTCGCGGCGGAATGCAAGACGCTGTGTCACCCCGCGTCGGTAGACACGATCCCGACCTCGGCCGACAAGGAGGATCACGTTTCCATGGGCATGGGGGCGGCGCTCAAGCTCGCACCGGTGGTGCGCAACGTGAACGCCATCCTGGCAATCGAGCTGGCGGCGGCGGCCCAGGGTATTGATCTCCTGCGTCCGCTTCGCTCCAGCCCGCCTCTGGAGCGCCTGCACGCCGCGCTGCGCGCGCGCATCCCCAAGTGGGAACGCGACCGCGAGATGGCCCCCGACCTCGAGACCGCGATCGAGGTGCTGGAAGGGCTCGATCCGCTCCTCGACGAGCTCGGAGTCCGCTGACGCGGGGTGCGGCCGTCCCGCGGGCGGTCCCCCGGCTTCTCCCGCGCCCGGACGCCGCCGGGCCGCCTCAGGTGAGCTGCTCGCTGATCGGACCTTCGCGCAAGCGGGCGCCGGCGCGGGTGTGGAGCAGGTTGTCGAGCCAGTCCGGATCCATCTCCGGCACCGACGCGAGCAGCAGTTCGGTGTACTCGTGGTAGGGAGGACTGAGGATCACGTCTCTCGGGCCGTGCTCGACGACCCGGCCGTTGAGCATCACCACGATCTCGTCCGAGATGGCCTTGACCGTCGCGAGGTCGTGAGTGATGAAGAGGTAGGACACCTTGAGCTCGTTCTGAAGGCGCTGCAGCAGTCGCAGGATTCCGTCCGCCACGAGCTGATCGAGGGCCGAGGTCACCTCGTCGCAGATGATCATGTCGGGCTTCGCCGCGAGCGCACGTGCAATGCAGACCCTCTGCTTCTCGCCGCCGGAGAGCTCCGAAGGAAAGCGGTCGAGGTAGCGCGCGTTGAGCTCGATTTGCTCGAGGAGCTCCACCACTCGCTCGCGCTGCGCCTTGCCCTCCATGCCGAAATAGAAGGACAGCGGTCGCCCGAGTACCTGCTGGACCGTCTGGCGCGGGTTCAGGGCGACATCGGGCATCTGGTAGATCATCTGGAGGCGACGCAGCATTTCCTTGTCGCGCTGCTTGAAGCTCGGGGGAAGCTCCTTCCCCTCGAAGACGATCGATCCCTTCGTGGGCGGGAGGAGTCCGGTGATGGCCCGCGCCAGCGTGCTCTTGCCGCTCCCGGACTCGCCCACCACCGCGATCGTGTTGCAGCGGGTCAGGTCGAGGGTGATGTCCTCGAGCACCGGGACCCCTCCGGGCCCGCCGTAGCTCGCGCTCACGTCCCTGACCTCCAGCAGCGTGTCGCCTTCCTCCGCGTGGTGCACCTTGTCTTCCCTCACCTTGCGCACGGAGAGCAGCGCCCTGGTGTAGTCCTCGCGGGGTGCGGCAATCATCGCTCTGGCGTCACCGATCTCCACCATCTCGCCGTAGCGCAGCACCATGATGCGGTCCGACACCTGGGCGACGACCGCGAGATCGTGGCTGATGTAGATCGCGGCGGTGTTCAGCTCGCGAATCGCGTCCTTGATCGCGGCGAGCACCTCGATCTGGGTCGTGACGTCGAGGGCGGTGGTGGGCTCGTCGAAGACGATGAGGTCGGGCTTGCAGGCCATCGCCATCGCCACCATCGCCCGCTGGAGCTGTCCTCCCGAGACCTGGTGCGGATAGCGGTTGCCGATGTTCTCGGGATCCGGCAGGTCGAGCCGCTTGTACAGGCGCTTGCCCTGCGACTCCGCCTGGGACATGTCCATGACGCCGTGCTGCACCGGAGCCTCGACGTACTGGGCGATGAGGCGGTGCGCGGGATTGAAGGACGCGGCGGCGCTCTGCGCCACGTAGGAAATGCGCACCCCGCGAAGCTGCCGAAGGTTCTCGTCGTTCGAGGACGTGAGCTCGAGGCCGTCGAAGGTGATGCTGCCGCCGGTGATGCGGCAACCCGGCCGGCAGAATCCCATGCTCGCGATGCCGATGGTGGACTTGCCGGCGCCGGACTCCCCGATCAGCCCGAGCACCCGGCCGCGATCGAGCTCGACATCGACTCCCTTGACGATCTCCTGCCAGCGCTCTTCCTGGAAGCCCTCGATCCGAAGGCCCTGCATGGTGAGTAGTCGAGACATTGCTTTCGCCGGGTGAGGTGGGCTCGCGTCCTGCGCCGGAAGGTGCCGGTCAGTACTCGTCGCGCAGGCCTGCCGCCTTGCGCAGGAACCAGTCCACCACGAGGTTGACGCCGATGGTCAGAATGGCGATCGCGGCGGCGGGAACGAGGGGGGTGTAGATGCCGAAAGTGATGGCGCCCGCGTTCTCCTTCACCATGCTCCCCCAGTCCGCGGTGGGCGGCTGCAGGCCGAGTCCCAGGAAGCTGAGCGCGCTCAGGAAGAGGAACACGAAGCAGAAGCGCAGCCCGAACTCGGCCACCAGCGGAGGCAGGGTATTGGGGAGGATCTCGCGGCGCATCAGCCACCAGATCCGCTCGCCCCGCAGTCTCGCCACCTCCACGTACTCCATGACCTCGACGTCCATCGCGACCGCCCGGGACAGCCGGTAGACGCGCGTCGCATCGAGGATCGCGATCACCACGATCAGCACGCCCACCGAAGTGCCGACCACGGAGAGGATCATGAGCGCGAAGATGAGGGTGGGGAAGGCCATGATCACGTCGACAAAGCGGCTGAGTCCCTGATCGACCCAACCCCGCAGCGTTGCCGCGAGGAAACCGCAGGAGATGCCGATGGCAAAGGAGAGGATCGTGGTCACCAGCGCGATGGAGATGGTGTTGCGGGCGCCGTAGAGGAGTCGGGTGAAGAGATCCCGCCCGAGGTGGTCGGTGCCGAGCAGCACCTTGTGCTCCCGATCCCGGTTGATCTCGTCCCAGCACTCGTAGGCCGCGATCCCCTCGGGGGTGCAGTCGTTCGCCCAGAATCCGGCCTCCCAGACATCGCCCACGACTTCGGTCTCCGGAAACGGACTGAGGACGGGCGCGAAGACCATCAGGGTGACGTTGATGACGATGATCACCAGCCCGAGCTTGGCGCTCCAGGGGGCGTTCAGCAGCGCCTTGAGCACGTCCCTAAGCATCGCCGCCGAGCCTCACTTCGGGTGCCGCAGCCGCGGATTGGCGAGAATCGACAGCACGTCCGCGGTCAGGTTGAGCAGCACGTAGGTCCCCGCGAATATGAGCCCGCTCGCCTGCACCACCGGCAGGTCCCGCTTCGACACCGAGTCGACGAGTAGCTGGCCGAGGCCCGGGTACACGAAGACCACTTCGACCACGACCACCCCCACCACCAGGTACGCGAGGTTCAGCACGATGACGTTGATCACCGGGGAGAGCGCGTTGGGGAAGGCGTGGTGAATGATGATGCGGCTGCGCTTGATGCCCTTGAGGCGCGCCATCTCGATGTAGGGACTCATCATCAGGCTGATGATCGCGGCCCGCGTCATGCGCATCATGTGCGCCACCACCACCAGGATCAGGGTGAGCGCGGGAAGGGCGACCGCATAGAGCTTCCGGCCGAGCGGCATGTCGGGGGCGATGTTGGAGATGCTCGGGAACACGCTCCACTGCACCGACAGGAGGACGATCAGGATGTAGGCGACGAAGAACTCCGGGAAGGAGATGGTGGACAGCGTCGTCATCGAGATCATCTTGTCGAAGAGGGTCTCGCGATAGAGGGCGGCCATCATCCCGAGGAACACCGCCAGCGGGACCGCGACGATCGCCGCGCTCGCCGCGAGAAAGATGGTGTTGCCGAGGCGGGTGCCGATCAGCTCCGATATCTCTCGCTTGTTGGCGAGCGAGGTGCCCATGTCCCCGGTCATGAAGTTCCCGAGCCACGTGATGTAGCGCGTGTACCAGGGCAGGTCGAGGCCGAGCTCGCGGCGAAACGCGGCCACCGTCTCCGGAGTCGCGGACTGGCCGAGAATCGCCTGGGCCAGATCGCCGGGGAGCAGCTCCACCCCCACCGCGATCATCAGCGAGATGGCGATGAGGGTCACCACACCGAATACCAGGCGCTTGCCCACCATCACCGGCAGCGAATCCATCGTCCCTCCAGGCCCTTATCGTTCTGTTCGGAGCGGCTGCGGCGGCCCGCTCCGGCGGGGATGATCGGCGAAACGCCGCGCTATCTCAAGCGCGCGGGCGCTCATCCCCAGTAGTAGGCGCTCCGGGGATCGATTCGGACGATGGTGCGAAGCTGCGGCCAGTCCGCGATGTATCCCTCCACCTCGTCGTCGCTGACGTAGCGCCGGGTGATGCGACGGATCTCCTCGTCCACTTCCGGCCCGTCGCTCGTGCGCAGGGTGGCGCGTCCCTTCATCATCACCGCAATGCCCCCCTCCTGCACCGATACTCCGACCTTCGGATCGCGCTTCAGGTTCCTCACCCATGCCCGCTTCTCCAGAGTCCACACGTGCATCGCTTCCCCATCCCACCGGTACCAGACGGGTACGAGCTGCGGGCAGGAGTCGCGGCCGAGGGTGCCAATCACCGCGAGCAGACCGGGCCGTTCCCGGTTCAGAAGCTCGTGCATGCGAGGTTCGATGTTCATGGAAGGTGTTCCCGGGTGCCGTGGTCGGAATTGCCGGCACGCGGGCGTGTCCCGGGCCGGCGCGAACGGGACTCCGGAGGCGCCGCCGCAGAGTCTTCGCGACGGCAACATATATGACAGGCATGCCGCCGGACTCAAGGGGCGCTGCGCCCTGGAGGTCTCCGGGCCTGCCCGGTGCGTACGCGAACTTTCGAACGCGCCGGCCGCCTCGTGGGCGCCGGTCACGGCAGGGAAAAGGGGAGGGTGCAGACAGGGCGCTGAGCGTCGAGCTTCGCAACGTCCGCTTCGGATGGCGTTTCCCGGGAATTCGTTGGATACTGTGTGACACGTTGCCCGCAGGGTGGAAGGGAGCTTCCCGATGCCCCGGCCAGTCGAGCGCAATGGCGCGGAGGCGGCGCCTTCCGGCATGACCGGAAACGACGGCTCCGCTGCCGCCCCTTTCTGGCGAAGCCTCGCGTCCCGGTGCTCGCGCTTCCGGGTCCCGCCCGCCGGCGGCCGCCCGGCCGCCCGCCGGAACGAGTCGCCGTAGTCCGGGCGGAAGCCGGAGATGGGCCTCGCGGATCGGCATTCGGCGCTCGACCTCGACCAGTCGTTGCGACCGGGCCTCGACCTTCTCGCCAACGAGATCGTCATTGCGCTCAAGAAGCGGACGCGATTCCCGCAGAACGCGGAGATCTACCGCCCGGGCCTCGTGCGCACCGCATCCGACCGGACCCTGCTCGACTACGAGCTCGAGCGCATGGAGGTTCTGCACGCGGAGCTCGGACGCTACACCTTCGCTTCGCAGGAGGCCTTCACCGAGGTTTCGAGCGTCGAGCCGATCATCGTTCGCGAGCAGCCGCCAAGCCCGATCGCGACCATGGCGAGCGGCGCCGGGGCCAGGGTAAAGGCGTACTACCTCGGGTGGGTGGAGCGCGCGTGCGCGGCCGGCAGCGACTCGAACACCTACGGAGAGACGGCGACCACCGACGTCGAGGCGCTGCTGTGCATTCTCGAGCGCGTGAACCTGGGCAAGTTCGTGGCGGAGTCGAAGTTCGAGGAGCTCGGGCCCCGCTTTCGGGAAGCGGGCGACGACGTCGAGGCCATCCGGGCTCTGCTGGTGCGCAAGGGCCGCGAAGCTCAGGTCTTCGACCTCGCACGGCGCCTCGCCGCGCACTACGAGCTGGACGCAGACCTCGTGCTCGATGTCTTCGCGTGGATGATCGAGACCACCGTCGACATCGAAATCGCCTACATCAGGATGCGTTGCGGGAGCTGAAGGAGCGGGCCGGGCACCCGCTCTCCCGGCATCGAGGCCGGGAGAGCACGTTGCCGGCGCCGGGGCCGGACCGGTGGCCTCAGGCGATGTCGCTCAGCACCTCGGCGGGGTGGTCGGCGGGGGTGACCTTCCCGTAGACCCGGGCGACGCGCCCTTCCGGGTCGATGAGGAAGCTCACCCGGGCCGCGTACCCGGCGTCGGCGTCGTCCGCCGCGCCGTAGGCGAGACCGGCCTTGCGCTCCACGTCGCAGAGCAGGTCGTAGGGGAAGTCGAACTTCTCCTTGAATGCCTTGTTCTCGGCCGGAGTATCGAAGCTCGCGCCGAGGATCACCGCGTTCCTGTCGCTGAAGTCTTGGATTCGATCACGGAACCCTTTGCCTTCAACCGTTCAGCCCGGGGTGTCGGCCTTGGGATACCACCAGAGCACCAGCCACTTGCCGCGGAAGTCCGCGAGCGAGACCGGCGTTCCGTCCTGGTTGAGCGCCGAGAAGTCGGGAGCGGCGCTGCCTTCTGTCACGAGGGGCATGGATAGCAGTCCTCCTGGTGGAACATGTGGGGTTCGAGCCGGCGCGATGCCGGTAACGGCATGGTATCCCGAAACGCGCGCCACGGGCTCGCGGACCGGCGGAGATCCGTGATCGCCGCGAAGCAGGCGGGCGAAGCGGGGCGTTCGCCCGCCCCGAGCCGGCCGCCCGTCGGGCCGGGTACCGGACCGCGGCGCCCCGGCGAGCTCGGGGCGCGGTGCGCGCACGCCACAAGGACGCTCATGCCCGGTGCTCGGGGCCGCAGGGCTCGAGTCGCACTCCGGCGCGGAGCTTCCGGTAGTCGAGGTTGCGAAGGATGCAGGGGTGGGCCCCCGGGGCCACCGAGAGCAGGGTGCGTTCCGCGATCGGGTCGAAGTCGGCGCGAAAGTGGACCGTGCTCTTGACGACCACGATCCGCTGCTCGGCCGGCTCGATGCCGACATGGCGGAACACCGCCTGATCGAGGCACTGGAAACGCTCGCTGCCCACGACCACGCTGACGTCGCAGGAAGGATCGCCGACCTGGAGCAGCGCCATCGGGCCGAGCTCGGTGCGGGTGCCGCGGTACATCTCGCCGGTGCAGGTGAATCGTCCGTCCCCGAGAGCCGCGACCCGGAGGCGGCCCTGCCAGGGGCGCACACCGGGGGTGCCGAGCTTGCCGCCGAGACTCACGCTCATCTTCCCGCCCACGCCCCTGTGGTGCGCCTCTTCCGCGACCTCGGGGTCCTGGAGCAGCGCCAGCACCGCGCCGCGGGCGCCGCCCTCCACCAGCGCCTCCAGCAGACCCGTGGTGTCGGAGGTCGCTCCCGCTCCGGGATTGTCCTGCACGTCCGCGATCACCACCGGCCCGGCGTCGCTCTCCATCGCGTTGCGCACCGCCTCCCGCGGCGAGAGCAGGGCGTTGACGAACTCGGGCTCCGCTTCGATCAGGCGCGCGAGCACGCCGTCCGCCGCGGCCTCGACTCTCTCCGCGCTCGATCCGTATGCCACCACGCTCGCTCCGCAGTCCCGGATGTCGGAGGGCGGGAAGCCGCATGCGTAGTCGACCGAGAGGTCGGGCGCGTCGAGGGACTCGATCTGGCGATAGATGCTGCGGTTGGGCTCCTCGCGCGTGGACTGGGCGCTCAGCGGGGTGAGGTAGGGCACCTGCCGATAGGCCTTCGCGGGCGGACCCCGGTCGAGGATGGTCTGCAGCAGTCTATGCGCGCGCGCCCCGGTGTGCGCCATGTCCACGTGGGGATACGTACGGAAGATCGCGATCGCGTCGGCGTGCTCGACCATCTCCGGGGTGACGTTGGCGTGCAGGTCGAGACTCGCGACCACGGGAATCCCGGCGCCGACGACCTGCCGCACTCGTCTCAGTATCTCGCCTTCGCCGTCGTCGAAGCCCTCCGCGACCATGGCGCCGTGGAGGTCGAGGTAGACGGCGTCGACGGGGGGGCCCGACGCGAAGTCCTCGCAGATCATGGACATCACGCGCTCGAAGGCGTCCCGCGTCACGTAGGAGCTCGGCTCCGCCGAAGCCCACAGGGCGGGCATCAGCTCGTGCCCGGCGGCACGGGCCGCCTGCGTGAAGCCGGCGATCGGAAGATTGAGGCCGGCAAATGCGTCCACCACTTCCGTGCCCCGGGTCAGGCCCGGCCAGGCGTCGTGCTTGAGGAAGTCCTCGAAGGTCGCGCCCATGGGCGCGAAGGTGTTGGTCTCGTGCTGAAAGCCCGCAATGGCGATTCTCATGGGTCGGCCGGGAGTGGCGGCTGGAGCAGGGCCGGGATGATAGCGGCCTCAGGCCTGCCCCGGCGCGACCTCGAGCACGATCTTGCCGATGTGGGCGCTGCTCTCCATCAGGCGGTGGGCGTCGGCCGCCGCCTCGAGAGGGAAGGTGGCATGCATCACCGGCCGCACGCGGCCGGCGGCGAGCAGCGGCCACACGCGCTCGGCGAGCGCCGCCGCGATTGCGGCCTTCTCGGCCACGCTCCTCGGCCGCAGCGTGGAGCCGGTGAGGGTCAGGCGTTTCATCATCACCGGCGCGAGGTTGATTTCGCTCCTCGCGCCGCCGAGAAGCGCGATCAGCACGAGCCGGCCTCCGGGGACGAGACACTTCAGGTTCCGCGCCAGGTAGTCGCCTCCCACCATGTCGAGGATCACGTCGACTCCGGTTCCGCCGGTGGCCTCGCGGAGACGGGCGACGAAGTCCTCTTCCCGGTAGTTGAAGGCGTCCGCCGCGCCGAGAGAGCGGCATGCCGCGCACTTCTCCTCGCTGCCGGCGGTGGCGTAGACGGTCGACCCGAGCGCGCGCGCGAGCTGGATGGCGGTGGTGCCGATGCCGCTCGAGCCGCCGTGGACGAGCAGGCGCTCGCCGGGCCGGAGAGCGCCGCGATCGAAGACGTTCGTCCACACCGTGAAGAAGGTCTCCGGGAGGGCGGCCCCCTGCGCCTCGTCCAGTCCCTCCGGGATTGCCAGGCACTGCGGGGCGGGCGCGCTGCAGTACTGCGCGTAGCCCCCGCCGCTCACCAGCGCGCAGATCCGGTCGCCGACGGCGAGGCTCTCCACTCCCGCTCCGAGCGCCACCACCTCGCCCGCGACCTCCAGCCCCGGAATGTCGGAGGCTCCGGGAGGCGGGGGATAGGAGCCCTCACGCTGCATGAGATCCGGGCGGTTCACCCCGGCCGCGGTCACTCGGATCAGCACCTCGCCCGCCTGCGCGGCGGGCACCGGCCGGCGGCAGGGCACCAGCACCTCGGGGCCGCCGGGTGCGCTGATCTCCACGGCGTTCATTTTGGCAGGAATGCTCATGGGCGAGTCCTTCTCGGCTCGAGCGGCGTGTCAGTCGAGGCCGCGGGCGACGAAGTGAGGATTGTCGAAGCCCGGCTTGCCGTAGCGAAGCGGCTCTCCGTCCAGCGTGCGAAGCGACCCCCCCGCCGCGCTGAGCACGGCATGGCCGGCCGCGATGTCCCACTCCATCGTGCGTCCCAGGCGCGGGTACATGTCGGCGGCGCCTTCCGCGATCCGGCACAGCTTCAGGGAGGAGCCGGTCGAGATAATCTCGCCGACGCGGTAGTTCTCGAGAAAGGCCCGGGTCTGGGCGTTGCGGTGGGATCGGCTCGCGATCACCACCAGCGCCTCGGGAGCCGTTCGGCAGTGAATCCTCTCCGGCTCGCCCCGGCCACGCCGCCGCCAGGCGCGCGCCTTCTCGTCGCACCAGTAGGTCTCTCCCAGCACCGGAAGGTGAACGACCCCGAGGCGGGGAAGCCCGTCCGCGACCAGAGCGATGTTGACGGTGAACTCCCCGTTCCGATTCACGAACTCCCGGGTCCCGTCGAGAGGGTCGACGAGGAAGAAGGGACGTCCGCCGACCTCCGGCACCCGGCCGGCCGAGACCTGCTCCTCCGCGACCACCGGGCAGCGGGGCGCGAGCTCCGCGAGGCCGGCGAGGATGATCGCTTCCGCGCGCTCGTCGGCGTCGGTGACCGGAGTGGAGTCGCTCTTGCCGCGAACCGCGAAGTCGCTGCCGTAGATGCCGAGGATCTCCTCGCCCGCCCCTTCCGCGAGGGCGCAGAGCTGCCCGCAGAGCGCCCCCGGCCCGGCGGCGAGCATCCCGTCTTCGTTGTCTCCCGCTTCGGCCGGCATCGCGCGCTCCCTTCCCGTTGGCTCTTCGGGGCTCCGTCGCGGCGGCGCCATCCCGTTTCCCGCGGCGCCATCCCTTGTTCAGTGTGTCTCACTTCGGAGACGCCGTCACCACGGAGGGGCTTGCGCGCTCCGCGCATGCCCCGTCTGCAGCGGCGCCTAGAGCGTTCCCAGTGTGCGCAGGGTCTCCGCGAAGCGCCGCCGGATCGGATCGCGCTCCACGTGCCGGCCCTCGCGGACCCGCCAGCGTCCGCCCACCATCACGTCGCGCACCGGGTTGACGTTGCCCGCGAACACCAGGGCGTCGAGCAGCCCGTCGTCCTCGCGGCACTGGAGGGCGGGCAGGCTCGTGTCGACCGCGACGAGGTCGGCGCGCCGTCCCGCAGCGAGCGCGCCCGCGGGCAGGGCCAGGGCATCCGCCCCATGACGGGCCGCGTGCTCGAAGAGGCGACGCCCCACCGAAGGCGTGCCCGGCGATGCGAGCAGGGCGCGCCGGCGGTGCACGAGGCGCTGTCCGTACTCCAGCCAGCGCAGCTCCTCCAGCGGGCTCACCGACACGTGGCTGTCCGATCCGATGCCGAAGCGTCCTCCGGCGTCGAGGAAGGCAGCGGCGGGAAAGAACCCGTCGCCGAGGTTGGCCTCGGTGGTGGGGCAGAGCCCCACCGTGGCGCCGCTCCTCGCCAGCGCATCGCACTCCGAAGCACTGAGATGCGTGGCGTGCACCAGGCACCAGCGCGCGTCGACGTCGGCGTGCTCGAGCAGCCACTCCACCGGTCGCTGACCCGACCAGCGCACGCAGTCTTCCACCTCGCGCACCTGCTCCGACACGTGCATGTGGATCGGAGCGTGCGCATCCAGGCTCCGCAGAGCGCGCAGCGCGCCGTCGAGCTCTCCCGGAGTCACCGCGCGAAGCGAGTGCGCTGCGGCGCCGATGCGAAGCCCGGGGCGGCGAGCGTGGCGGGAGAAGAGCGCATCCAGCAGCCGGGCGTAGCGCTCGCCGCCGTTCACGAAGCGGCGCTGGCCGGCCGCGGGCGCTTCGCCCCCGAACCCGGACGAAGTGTAGAGCACCGGGAGCAGGGTGAGCGCGATGCCCGTGCGCTCCGCCGCGGCGATGATCCGCTCCGAGGTCTCGGTCAGGCACGCGTAAGGGCGCCCGTCGCGGTCGTGGTGGAGATAGTGGAACTCACCCACCGAGGTGTAGCCCGCTTCGAGCATCTCCACGAAGAGCTGCCCGGCGATGCCCTCCATGGCGTCGGGGTCGATCTCCTCGACCAGCCGGTACATCGCCGTGCGCCAGGTCCAGAACGTGTCTTCTCCCGCACCGCGCCGTTCCGCCGCCCCCGCGAGGGCGCGCTGGAAGGCGTGGGAGTGCAGGTTCGGCATTCCCGGAAGCAGCGCGCCGGCGACCCGCTCGCAGCCCTCCGGCGGGCGCGAGACGCCGGTGGTCAGCGCGCTGATGAGACCGTCGTCACCGATCTCGATGAGCGCTCCGTCCGCCCACCCGGTATCGAGCAGCGCGCGTTCGGCGTAGAGCTGCATTCCGCACCGCCTTGTCAATGGCCTCCCGGAGTGGTGAATTGTCGGTGTCGGGAATGTCGAACTCAAAAAGAGGGGGTGGACGTGCAATGAACGCAGAGTGGGACGCGCTCTGGGTGAACGCGAGGCTCGCGACGATGGCGCCCGGCGCGGGCACCCCCTACGGAGCGATCGAAGCGGGCGCGATCGCGGTGGCGGGTGAGCGCATCGCGTGGGTCGGAACGATGGACTCCCTGCCCGAGGCCGCGCGCCGCGCGCCGCGCCGCCACGACGCGGGCGGGGCCTGGATCACGCCCGGTCTCGTCGATTGCCATACCCACCTCGTGTACGCGGGGAGCCGCGCCGAGGAGTTCGAGCAGCGTCTCGAAGGCGTGTCCTACGAAGAGATTGCGCGCCGCGGGGGAGGCATCCTCTCGACCGTCGAGGCGACCCGGGCGGCGAGCGAGGACGACCTCGCGGCGCTCGCCCTGAGCCGGCTGCATGCACTGCTCGCGGAGGGAGTCACCACGGTCGAGATCAAGTCCGGGTACGGACTCGACGTCGAGACCGAGCTGCGCCAGCTTCGCGCCGCCCGCAGGGTCGGCCGCTCGGCGCCGGTCGACGTCGTCGCGACCTTTCTCGGCGCCCACGTGGTTCCCCCCGAGTACCGGGGCCGGACCGACGCCTACGTCGACTTCCTGTGCGCGGAGTCCCTGCCGGCGGCGGCAGAGGAGGGCCTCGCCGACGCAGTGGACGCCTTCTGCGAACGCATCGCGTTCTCCCCGGCGCAGACCGAGCGCATCTTCGAGACCGCCGCCGGGTTGGGCCTGCCGGTCAAGCTGCATGCGGAGCAGCTCTCCGACCAGGGCGGCGCGGCGCTCGCCGCTCGTTTTCGCGCCCTGAGCGCGGACCACCTGGAGTACGTCTCCGATGCTTCGGTGGAGGCGATGGCCGGAGCGGGCACGGTGGCGGTGCTGCTTCCCGGCGCCTTCTACTTCCTGCGCGAGACCAGGGTCCCGCCGGTGGAGCGCTTTCGCGCGCACGGGGTGCCCATCGCAATCTCCACCGACAGCAACCCGGGCAGCTCTCCCGTCGGCTCTCTGCTCCTGATGCTGAGCATGGCCTGCACCTTCTTCCGGATGACTCCGGAGGAGGCGCTCGCCGGCGTCACCCGCAACGCGGCGGCGGCGCTGGGACGCGAAGCGCAGATCGGCACTCTGGAAGCCGGCAAGCGGGCGGACTTCGTGCTGTGGGACATCGACCATCCCGCCGAGCTCGCCTACCGGGTGGGATTCAACCCCTGCCGCGAGGTGATCCGGGGCGGGCGCAGTCGCTCCGGAGGTGGAGATGTCCGCTGAGGCCCCGGACCCGCGAGGCCGGGCACCTTGCCCGGTGAGGGCGCCAGGCGGCTGGAGCCGGGTTGGGGCATGGCATACCATCCTCGCCCGCTCGGGATCGGGCGAGAAAGAGGCGGTGGAGCGCTCATGAGCATCGAAGGCAGGCGGCAATCGAACCGGGTGGTCCGCTCGCCCACCGGCCCCGAGATCAGCGCGCGGAGCTGGCTCACCGAGGCGCCGCTGCGCATGCTGATGAACAACCTGGACCCCGATGTCGCCGAGCGGCCGGGGGAACTCGTGGTGTACGGCGGGCTCGGTCGCGCGGCGAGGGACTGGGAATGCTTCGACCGCATCGTCGAAACCCTGCGGGATCTGGAGGAGGACGAGACGCTCCTCGTCCAGTCGGGCAAGCCGGTGGGCGTGTTCAGGACCCACGCGGACGCGCCGCGGGTGCTCATCGCGAACTCGAACCTGGTGCCGCACTGGGCGCACTGGGAGCACTTCAACGCGCTCGACCGCCAGGGCCTGATGATGTACGGGCAGATGACGGCCGGCTCCTGGATCTACATCGGCAGCCAGGGGATCATCCAGGGCACCTACGAGACCTTCGTCTCGGTGGCGCGCCGGCACTACGAGGGCAGCCTCGCCGGGCGCTGGATCCTCACCGCGGGGCTCGGCGGAATGGGCGCGGCGCAGCCTCTCGCCGCCACCATGGCCGGGGCCTCGCTGCTCGCGGTGGAGTGCGACCCGGGGCGCATCCGGCGGCGCCTGGAGACGGGCTACCTCGACGAGAGCAGCGACGACCTCGACCATGCCCTCTCGCGCATCGAGGCGGCGGGCCGGGATGGAAGTCCCGTGTCGGTGGGGCTCCTGGGCAATGCGGCCGAGGTGTATCCCGAGCTCGTCCGGCGCGGAGTCCGGCCCGACGTGGTCACCGATCAGACTTCCGCCCACGATCCCCTGAACGGCTACCTGCCGGCGGGCTGGACCCTGGAGCGCGCGGTGGAGGCGAGGGCGCGGGCGCCGGAGTCGGTGGTCTCGGCGGCCCGGGAGTCGATGGCGGTTCAGGTGCGGGCCATGCTCGACTTTCACGCCCGGGGGGTGCCCACGCTCGACTACGGCAACAACATCCGCCAGGCCGCGCTCGAGGAGGGCGTCGCCAACGCCTTCGACTATCCCGGCTTCGTGCCCGCCTACATCCGTCCGCTCTTCTGCGTCGGCAAGGGCCCCTTCCGGTGGGCGGCGCTCTCCGGGGATCCCGAGGACATCTACCGCACGGACGAGAAGGTGAAGGAGCTGCTCCCGGACGACGCCCACCTTCACAACTGGCTCGACATGGCGCGCGAGCGCATCCGCTTCCAGGGACTGCCCTGCCGGATATGCTGGCTCGGTCTCGGCGAGCGCGCCCGCGTCGGCCTCGCGTTCAACGAGATGGTGGCGAGCGGGGAGCTGCGCGCGCCGATCGTGATCGGCCGGGATCACCTCGACTCCGGCTCCGTCGCGAGCCCCAACCGGGAGACCGAAGGGATGCGGGACGGGAGCGACGCGGTCTCGGACTGGCCGCTGCTCAACGCGCTGCTCAACTGCGCGAGCGGTGCGACCTGGGTCAGCCTGCACCACGGCGGTGGCGTCGGCATCGGGTTCTCGCAGCACGCGGGCATGGTGGTGGTGTGCGACGGCAGCGAGTCGGCGGCGCGGCGCCTCGAGCGGGTGCTCACCAACGATCCGGCGAGCGGCGTGATGCGCCACGCCGACGCGGGCTACGAGGACGCCATCGCCTGTGCGCGAGAGCACCGCCTCAAGCTGCCGATGCTGTCCGGCTGAGACCGGTCGCGACCCGACCGGGGCAGGACGGGCCGCCGCGCCCGACCCCCGGTGAGCGGGAGGGCGGCCGGACGGCGGCAGCACGCCGCCCGCCATCGCGCCGATCATGGCGGCGACGTACCCGACCCTGCGGCCCATTGCCCCGGCGTGGTCGAGAGTCCAGCAGGAGGGAAATGCGCCGTTCAGGTCGACCGCACCGTAGCTCACCTTCATGCCCGCCACCCCGCAGAACGCCGACGGGATGCGCACCGACCCGCCGGCGTCGGCGCCGACCGCGGCCGCGCACAGCCCGCCGGCCACGGCGGCGGCAGAGCCGCCGCTGGTGGCGCCGGCGGTGCGGGAAGGATCCCGGGGATTGCGCGCATATCCGAAATCGGGATGGAACGCGGCGTAGGCGAACTCGTGGGTGTTGGTCTTGCCCAGCACCACCTCGCCGGCCTGGCGCAGGGCGGCGACGAGGGCAGCGTCACCCTCGACCGGCGCGGGGTCGTGGCCGCCGGTGCCGTAGCTGGTGGGCATGCCGGCGACGTCGATGATGTCCTTTATCGCAATCGGAATCCCGTGCAGCGGACCGCGATCCCGACCCGCCGCGAGCTCCCGGTCGAGGGCGTCGGCGGCGGCGCGGGCCGGCTCGGCCGCGACGTGGACGAAGGCGTTGAGGCGCGCGTCGAAGCGCCCGATGCGCTCGAGAAAGGCCTCGGCCAGCTCACGACAGGTCGGTGTCCCACCCGCAGTCGAGCAGATCGTCCTCGTGGAAGTGGATGGCGTCGTACTCGGCCGGATTCCGGCGCCAGTCGAGGGCCTCCCCGCTCCAGAAGGGACCGGTCATCGCTCGGTCAGGCAGGTTCTCGAGCCTGCCGTGCAGCGCGTGAGGAGGCCCTGGGGCCCCTTCGAAGGAGTCGTCGGCCAGACCCACACCTCGAGAGTGAACGCGGTGAGCCGGTCGAAGGCGGTCGCGCCCGGTACCAGGATGTGTGACCCCGCCCGGGAGACCTGGCGCCGCGCGGGATACTCGCCGTCGAGCGCGCTCGCTACCGCGGCCTCCCGAAAACCGGGGACCATCGGGGCTGTCGTCGGAGCAGCGCAGGCGGACCAGGTCCGCGCGAAACGCGCTCTCCCCGTCCTCGACGCTCACCCTGAACGCGATCGCGTCGCCGGGCCTGACGCTGAGTTTGTCACCGTATCCGAGGATCGTGATCATGGCCTCAGATGTCTTCGCCGGTCGTGGCCTTCCAGCGCAGGCGGAAGACGAAGCGTTCAGCCTCCACGAGGTCCGTGAACACGTGGTCGAACAGGAGCTCGATCGGCTCTCCCCGGCCCTTGAGCCGGGCAAGGGTCCATTCCCGGTGCCGGCGCGTGCACACCAGCACGTGCTTGCCCCCGATGGGGTGCCAGCGCAGCCTGGTGAGCAGCCTCATCCCATCCGGCGTCGGGTCGGCGAAGGGATCGTCGAGACAGCGAAGCGCCAGCTCGCGGTCCGACGCCTGGATCTCGTAGGCGGCACCGTACTCCATGGCCGAACTCTCCCGCTGGACGCAGTGAGCGCAGACCGGGGCGACTCCGCCCGGACGCCGCGTTCCCCGGTGCCGCGTGCCGTCGCGGCATGGAACGGCTTGCGCTCACTCTACATTCGGCGCCTGCGACTAGGAGGGTCCCCGGAAGGGATGCGGCGAGAGCGCCGCGGCGGCTTCCGGGCGCTTGCGGGGCGCAGCGCCGCGGCGAAGGATGAGCCGTCCCCGGGCGCTCCCCATCCGTGATCCGGCGGCTGCGTCAGTCCTTCACGATCGGCGGGCCGCGCTTTCGCCGCGTCCTCGCGATGACCTTCTTCAACGGCGGGTCGATGGTCGGCGAGTTGCTGCTCTTCGGTCTCGCGGTGTACGAGATATCGGAGTCGACGGCCTGGGTCGGCCTCGCGCTCGCGCTCTACTTCGCCCCCAACTTCGTCGTGGGGGTCTTCGCCGGCTCCCTGTCGGACAGCTTCGACCGGGTGTGGGTGCTGCGGGCGGCCGAGGCGGCGCTGGGCGTCAACCTGACGCTCATCGGGCTTCTGATCGCGGGTGGCGGGGCGGGTCTCGTCCTCATTCTCGCCCTGACCCTCGTCTCCGGCGTGTTCCGGGCGATCCACAACCCGGCGCGGGCGAGCTACGCCTTCGATCTCGCCGGCGCCGAGCGCATCGTCTCCGCGCTCGGGGCCCTCAACATTGCCCAGCGCTTCGGACAGCTCGGGGGCGCCTTCGCAGCGGGATGGGCGGCGGCGGAGTTCGGCATCGGCACGGCCTACGTCGGGCTCGCCTCCGCGCATGTCCTCGCGGTGATTGCCCTCGGCCGGCAGCGGGGGCGTCCGGCCGCGCCCGAGGGCGAGCGTCCATCGGTGGGGGCAGGGCTCATCGAGTTCGCCCGCGAGCTGGTCGCCAACCGCGCTCTGCTCGTCCTCGTCCTGGTGACCGCGGCGGTGGAGGTGCTCGGATTCTCGTTCCTGACCGCGCTGCCGGACATCGTCGTCGGCCGCCTGGGGCTCGACGCGGCCAGCCTCGGATTCCTGCACGCATCGCGCGCGGCGGGCGGCATCGCGGGCGGCATCCTCATGGCGGTGCTCGCTCCGAGCCGCCGGCTCGGCATGACCTGGCTCGCGGTGGTCGCCGGGTTCGGTCTGATGGTGATGGCGCTGGGGCTCGCGCCGAGTCTCTCCGTCGCCGCGCTCGTGACGGTGGCGATCGCGCTCGGCGCGGTGGCGAGCGACGTGCTCACCATGAGCATGATGCAGCTCGCGGTGCCCGGCGAGATGCGTGGCCGCGCGATGGGTGCGTGGCAGTTCTCGGTGGGCTTCTCGGTGGTCGGTCACCTCGAAATCGGGCTGCTCGCGAGCGCGCTCGGAACCGCATCGGCGCTGTTGCTCAACGGAGGGGCGCTGGTGCTGGTGGCGCTCGGCGCCGGTGCGACGTCTCGCCGTCTGCGGCGGATGTGACGCGAGGGTGGGGCGCCGGGCGCGCGGGCGCCAGGGCATCCGGGAGCGGAGATCGGCGAGAATCCGGGGCCGAGTGCTCCCGCTGAGGACATCCCCGGCGCCGGGCCCGGCGTCGCGGCGAGTCTCCGCCGGAGGACTGGCCGAATCGCCGACGGGAGCTGCCCCATGACCATGCCGAGTTGTCACCTGGATCCGGCCCGCGCGCTGCCGGCCGCCTCGTATCGCGATCCGGCATGGCTCTCGGCCGAGAAGGAACGCATCTGGCACGGGGACTGGGTGTTCGCGACGACGGAAGACGCGCTCCCGGAGCCCGGCGACCAGTTGCCCGTCACGATCGGCGATCAGCCTGTGCTCCTGCTGCGCAACCGGGCCGGCGCCCTAGGCGGCCTCGGCGAGTGGTTCTCCCGCACCATCGGGTCCGGCTACGCGCTGCCGGACTTCCTGTCCGAGGACCGGGCGATCTGCGAGCGCGTCCAGCGCGGCTATGCGGGCGACTTCGTTCCCGGACGGCTGGTGCCGCTCGAGCGGGTTGTGGCGGACTTCGGCCACTACCTCAACTGGCGCCTCAACCGCGTCGACCCGCCCCCGGTGCACTCGGAGCGGGCGTCGTGACTCCGCTCCCGACCCCTTACGCGCTCAGCTTGCGGAGCTCCGGCAGCAGCTCGTCGGAGATGAGCCGCATGCTCGACAACGAGTCGCGCAGCGGCATTCCCGCCCAATGGGTCCGGAAGAGGAGGTGGTTGACGCCGATCTCCTCGACGTAGGGGCGGAGCTGCTCCAGGCACTCCTCGGGAGAGCCGAGAATGAAGCGGTCGGCCAGGAGCTCGTCGAAGTCCTTGTCGAAGGACTCGTCGTCGGGCATGGCGGCGTCCTGGCCCCACTTGGCGTAGTCGCGATACTTGCCCAGCAGCCAGGGCCCCGCCATCTCGATCGCGGTCCTGCGGTCCCTGGCGCAGACGACTTCCTTGATGCAGGGCAGCTCGTTCGGAAAGGGCTTGCCCGCCGCACCGAGGGCCTCGCGGTAGAGCACGAGCTGACGGCGGATGGTCGCCGTCGTGGAGTGCGGGTTGATCATCCACGTGTCGCCGATTCTCGCCGCGCGCCGGATTGCGGGGTCGTTGTTCGCGGCGACCCACACCGGGGGCGAGGGCCTCTGCACCGGGCGGATGTTCATGCGGACCGCATCCAGCCGACAGGTCTCGCCGTGGTGCGTCACCGAATCTTCGGTCCAGAGGCGGCGCACCAGCTCCAGGCATTCCACCATGCGCGCGACGCGCTTGCCTTTCGGCACGTTGAAGGCGTCGAACTCGACCTCCCGGTAGCCGAGGCCGATGCCGAAGACGAAGTTCCCCCTCGCGATGATGTCGAGGGAAGCGATGGTCTCGGCCACGTAGACCGGGTTGTGGAGGTTGAGCAGCAGGATGCCGAGGCCGGTGGTCATCTCTCCCGCCTCGGGAATCAGGCGGGCGATGAAGGGCACGATCTGGAGCTGCTTGTTGTTGCCCTCGTTCAGGTAGTGATGGCCCGAAAAGAGGGAATCCCAGCCGCGGTCGCGAGCGTGGTGGACCATCGTGACCTGGTCGCCGAGCGCACTCACCATGTCGGCGTCTCGGTGGTGCTGGTTGTTGATGAACAGGCCGACCTTCATCTCCGTTTCCCGGCGTGCGACGCCGCTGGCCGGCGCGTGATGCTCGCGCGGGCTCCGGCCGGTCTCCGCGCCACGCTCAGCCGCCGAAGAGCCTCTTCAGCCAGCCGGGGAGTCCGCCGCTCGGGGCGGGAGGGGCGGACGTCGGGGTGGCGGCGGCCCGGCTCGAAGCCGGCGCCGCCTCCTCGCGGGCCGGTGTCGGCGCCGCTACGGCGGCCGGGGCGGGCGC
>JAJEAD010000058.1 GCA_022824305.1 Gammaproteobacteria bacterium
CCGCCCCGGGAGGGATCCGCAAGACGCTCGTGTAACCGGTCCTCGATCACGCAGTTGTAGTGCCACTCCCTGTCTTCGTGCGCCGCAACTGACTGATGTGCAATGAGATTATTCGAGGGGTGGTAAAGATGGGCTAGCGGACGCCGAACTGCTCGCGGTAGCGGGCCGTACTCGCTCGGGGCGATTCGACGTAGCGTCGGCGCGGGCCGCCGGCCATCCGTCCTCTCCGGCGGGTTCTGCCCAGGTGGCGCCCCGTCCTCGCCGATGCAGTCAGCCGCATTACCTCAGGCGGCTACAGAAAGCGGAAGCCGCCGAGCTCGGCCCGGAAGTCGATGACGAAGCTCTGGCCCTCCGCGAGCAGGATGTCGCGGCTCGTCTCGTGGTCGAAGCCGCTCTCGCGCGGCGTGTCGCGCATGCGGACCCGGATCCGGTGCTGACCGGCGGGGATCTCGAAGCGCTCGTAGACCGAGGACGGTCCGTCACCGGCCAGGCCGGAGGGATTGAGCGCGGCCCGGTAGACGCGCTCTCCGTCGATTTCCAGGTCGACGAGCACCGGCACCCGTTCGCGCGGGCAGTCGACGGCGATGCGCATGTTGGGGGCGAGCGCCTCGAGCTCTTCCGGGCTGAGCGTGCGGCAGGGTTCCCGCAGCGCGCCTGCGTGGCTGAAGCTCAGCTTGAGCACCGCGCTGCCCGGGTCGATCCGGGAGTAGGGAGGGCGCCCCGAGAGCGCGAGGATCGCCAGGGCGAAGCAGGCGTAGAGCGCGAGCTGCGCGAGGAAGCGTCCGAACTCAGCCCCCATGTCGCCCCTCCTCGGCGCTCGCCCGCGCCCCTTTCCCGTCGCGCGCCGCGGGGGCCGGGCGCCGCCGCACCGCCTCCGTCTCGCTCAACCGGGCGCCGAAGCGCTCGATCTCCTCGCGCAGGCGCCGCTCGCCGTCCGTGCCGAGCCACACGCAGGCCACTCTCTCGCGCGGCACCCGCCGGCGCAGGTAGGGATCGCGCCGCGCGTCGATTCGCTGCGCCGTCCAGTCCGTGCCGCGGCGGAAGTGGCAGTCCCCCTCGCGGCAACCGGTGAGCAGCACGCCCTCGACCAGCCCGCGCGTGATCAGGAAGTCGATGAAGGAAGGGGGAAGGTGGCCGATGCAGGGCAGCGCGATGCAGCCGGCGCCGGTCCGCGCGACCTGCTCGAGGCCCACCCCGTGGCGGCAGCCGAACACCAGGATCCGGACCGGTCCCTCGATCGCGGCGGCGGCTCCGACGACCTGATCGCGCAACGCGGCCACTGGCAGCTCGGGAAGGTCGATGCCCGGCGACAGCCGGCTTCTGCGCCGGAAGGGCGTCGCGCTCGGACAGGCGCCGACGCACAGGCCGCAGCGCACGCAGAGATCCGCATCGACCCGCGCTTCCTCGGCGAAGGCGGCGCCGTCGCTTCGAGGGTCGAGGCGCACGGCATCGAAGGGGCAGTCCGCCACGCAGCGGCCGCATCCGTTGCAGTTGTCGAGGTCGACCTGCGCCGCCGGCGTGCGCCGCCCCCGCGGCGGGAGGAAGGGGACGGCGAGGAGCAGCAGGGTCAGCCCCGCGAGCGCCGCCCACAGCACGAGGCCCGGGACGTGGTCCAGGAGGGGCAGGGGGAAGAGGTAGAACCAGTCGAGCTCGACCGCGCCCGGGACCCGGGCGAGGTCCGCGGGCGGGTGGCTCACCGCGGGACGGGCGATGGAGACCGCGAGCAGCGTGGCGAGCGTGCCGAGCGCCAGCGCGCGCGGCGGGTTCGCCCGCGGCCGCGACAGGCGCTGCAGGTGGATCCACATCGCGAAGAGCAACGCCAGGGGGACGAAGATGTGGATGTACGCCATCAGGGTGAAGAAGCGGCTGCTGAGCGTGCTCGGATGCAGGAAGTTCCTCGCGATCGGCTCGCCGAAGAGTCCCAGCGTGTCGAGCCACTCGGAGGTCGCGACCGCGACGTACTGGGCGAGCTCGTCCCAGACGACCCAGTAGCCGCTCACCCCGGCGGCGAAGATCAGCCACAGGAGCGGGACCCCGGTGCACCACGCGAACCACCGCGCGCCGCGCATCCGGTCCAGCAGGTACTCGCGCAGCAGGTGGAGCAGCACGACGAGCACGAGCGCGTCGGACCCGTAGCGGTGCAGGCTGCGCATGACGCCGCCCGCGTACCACTGCACGTGGGTGATGCGATGGACCGAGGCGTAGGCGTCCTCGACGCCGGTATCGAAGAACGCGTACAGGTAGATGCCGGTGACCGCCACCGTCCAGTAGAGGAACCACCCGAGCGCGCCGAGCCGGTAGAGAGGGTTCAGCGCGGGCGTGAACGCCACGTCGAATGCGCTCTCGACGCGCTCCAGCGCGCCCCTCGCCATGCGCTTCGGCCTCACGCCGCCCTCTCGCGCCTTCGCCCGCGGGCATCGTGCCTCCGACGGCGCTCCGAGCCGATCACGGCGTGCCCGCGCCGCTTCCCGTCCTCCCGGGCCGGCGTGGCCGGCACTTGCGCGCCGCGCTCGTCATGCTCGCCGTCGCCCCCCCGGGATCATCACGCGCCTCGTCCGGGTGGTCCCTGGTCGCGCCAGGCCCGCACGATGAACACGGCGATGCCTCCCAGGCACAGCAGGCCGACTCCGGCCGCGACGAAGATCGAGTAGTCGAAGCGGTAGCGGCCGGAGTTGGGATCGTAGACCGTGCAGATGAGCTTCACCCGCTCGATCCAGTCGCCGAGCTCCGACGCGGCGGCGGCCCGGCCGAGCGCCAGCTCCTTGAGGGGCTCGACGAGCGAGCGAACGGTGAAGGCGTCGCCGTAGATCTGGCGGTAGACGCGCCCGCTGGCATCGATCACGCTCACCTGCGCGAGGTGGTCGTATCCGCGGGGGGATTCGACGTAGCTGAAGCCGACCTGCTCGAGGAGGCGTTCGAGCGTGTCCGCGTCGCCGCTCAGGAAATGCCACTCCTCCATCTCGACCCCCTGCCGGTCCGCGTACAGGCGCATCTGCTCCGGGGTGTCGAAGCGGTGGTCGAAGCCCACGGTGGCGACCGTGAAGCTCTCCTCCCCGAGCACGCGGCGCGCCTCCCTCACCACCCGGGCCAGGTTGTGGGTGACGATGTTGCAGGTGTCGGGGCAGCTCGTGTAGACGAGGCTCATCACCAGCGGCCGGCGGCGCAGGTCGCCGAGCCCGACCGGCTGTCCCCGGGTGTCGACGAAGCGGTGGTCGTCGAGCAGGACGCCGATCGCGGCCTGGCTGCGGGCGAAGGCCTCCTCCTCGTCGAAGGCGGCCCGGACCGCCCCCGCCGCAAGCACGAGAAGCGGGAGCGCCAGGGCCGACAGCGTGCGTACGAGGGCGAGGCGCGTGCGGCGGGCCGAAGGGATCACGGTCTCAGGACATCGACGAGGATTGCCTTGCCACGCGTCGAGCGTGCCATCCGGCAAGGGCGGGGTCCACTTCGATCCGGTCGGCAGCCCGGCTTCGATCAATGTCCTCGGAACGCGGCGTCGGCCAGCACTCCGAGCAACAGCAGGCCGAGATGGGCGAGCGAGGCATGGAAGTTCGCCATCGCGCTCGCCCGTCCCGGGTCCCGGACCAGGCGCAGGCTGCCGCGCAGGAACAGGGCGCCGCCGGTGAGCGCGCCGGCGAGGTAGAGCCATCCCAGCCCGAGGAAGAAGGGCGCCAGGGAGAGCGCGACGAGGACCGCGGTGTGCGCGAGAATGACGCGGGCCGCGGCGGGCCCGCCCACCACCACCGGCAGCATCGGCACGCGCGCGCGCCGGTAGTCCCCGTCGAAGGCGAAGGCCAGGCTCCAGAAGTGCGGCGGCGTCCACAGGAAGAGCACGACCGCAAGGACCACCGGCGCCGGGGCAAGGGCGGGATCGACCGCGCTCGCTCCGGCCAGCACCGCGAAGCTTCCCGCGAGCCCTCCGATGACGATGTTCAGCCACGTGCGCCGCTTGAGCCACAGGGTATACACCACACCGTAGGTGAACGCGCCGAGGAATACGAACAGCGCCGCGAGCGCGTTGGCGGCGACGGCCGCCGCAGTCACCGCCACCAGCAGCAGCGCCAGGATCGCGGCCGGCCAGTGCCACGCGTCGGAGTAGCGGCCGGTCACGAAGGGGCGCGATCGGGTGCGCGACATCTGCGCGTCGAGGCCGCGCTCGGCGTACTGGTTGAACGCGCCGGCCGCGCAGGAGGACAGGAGCACCGCGAGGGCGAGCACCGCCATCGCCGCGGGATCGATGCCCGCCCCCGGAGACGCCGCGGCGCCCGCGAGGGTGCAGAGCATGATCGCGACGCCGATTCGCAGCTTGAATACCGAGAGCAGCAGTCGCGCCTCGGCGATCAGCGAAGCGGCCATATCTCCGACAGGTACTTCCAGTTCACGAAGTAGTAGAGCACGAAGCACACGAAGAACACCCCGACGAGCGCTACCGTGCCGGGAATCTTGAGGGTGCCGGCGCTGCCGTACTGCCCGACCACCTCGGCCGCCGGCAGGTCGGAGCCGCCGGCGACCCCCCGGGGCGCGGGCGGTCCGAGCTCCACCGGCCCTTCGACCCGGCGGCCGAAGAACACCGAGCCGACCACCACCACCACGTACATGATGCCGCCGATCGTGGCGAGCA
This sequence comes from Gammaproteobacteria bacterium, assembly GCA_022824305.1. Classification (GTDB taxonomy): domain Bacteria; phylum Pseudomonadota; class Gammaproteobacteria; order HK1; family HK1; genus JAJEAD01. The sequence continues at coordinate 4,619 of JAJEAD010000058.1, forward strand.
CCGCCGAGAGCCCGTTCAGGCCCATCATGAGGAACGCGGCGCCCGGATAGTCGTAGGGAAGCATCGCGCCGGCGAAGGTGATGTCCCAGTGGCGGCGGGCGACGCCCAGGGTGCCGGCCCCCATCATGAACAACGAGATCCCGGCCACCCCGAGCCCGAAGACGTAGGGCTGCCACTTCGCCACCCGCGGCATCACCAGCTCCCGGCGGAAGATGAGCGGAATGACGAGATAGGTGATGGCCATGAACGCGAGCGTGGTGCCCGCGACCACCGTGCCGTGGAAGTGGCCGGGGACGTAGAGGGTGTTGTGCATGATGAGGTTGATCTGCTCGGTGCCCATCACCACCCCGGAGATCCCGCCGATGAACCCGAACATCACCAGCGACATGAACATGCCGGAGAACGCGGGGTTGCCCCACGGCGCCTTGCGCAGCCACTCGAATATGCCGTTGGTGAGGCCGCGCCGGCGCTGCGCCGCCTCGATCGAGCCGGGAACGGTCATGCCGTGGATCATGCTCCCGAGCACCGCGAGGTACATCGCGTAGCTGGTGTTGAAGATCTTCCACTCCGAGCTGACTCCCGGCTCCACCAGCATGTGGTGGGCGCTCGCGAGCTGCAGGAAGAGGATGTAGAAGAGGAACGCGAGGCGGCTCACCTTCTCCGAGATCGGTTTCGCGCCGAGCACCATCGCCGCGATCGCGTACCAGACCGCCACGTGGGCCGCGACGTTGATCTGCTGCGACGAGTGTCCCATCGCCCACCACACCGTCTTGTACACCATGGTGTCGATGTGCTGGATGATCCCGAGCGACCAGAGGAAGGTCGGGATGAGGATGATCGCGCCCGAAGCGATGGTGAACACGGCGATGATCGCCGCGGTCAGCGCCCCGAAGGTGACGAGCGGGATCGAGCCCCGGTAGGTGCGCTCCTCCCGCGCGACCACCAGGGTGCCGAAGAACACGAAGCACCCGAGGAGGGCGCCGACGGCAAAGAGCAGCATGCCGAGGTAGAAGTGCGGCGCCGCCTTCATCGGCACGTACGAGGTGAACATCACGGTGGACTGGCCCTGCAGCACCGCCACGTTCACGATGATCGCGCCGGCCAGCATCAGCACGAATCCGGCCCACGCGACGCGCGGCGTCGCCAGCCGGCAGTTGAGCAGCACGGCGGAGGCGAAGTACAGCACCGCCATTTCGAAGAAGATGATCCATACCAGCAGCACGTCGAGCCCGTGCGCGGTGAGCGCGAGGTAGAACCAGTCCGCCGGCAGGAGGTGCACCGCGGGCCAGCGGGTGAGCGCCACCAGCAGCCCGAAGAACCCGCCGATCGCCAGGAACACCACCGCGGCGACCGCGTTCGCCTTGATCAGGTTCTCCGCAGGGAGATGGACCTTCAGTCCCGTGGTGGGACAGGTGCGAAACGCTTCGGCCATTGCGCTTCCTCCTAGCTTCAGGTGGGCGCCGGATACCCCTGCCCGGGGCCGGCGCCGCGGTCACGGGTCGGCGGCGCTTCCGGTGCGCTCCGGACGCCACGGGTCGAGCCGCCGGGGCGTGCGGGGCGCACTGCGATGGAGCCGGCTTCCCTCACTCGGTCACGTAGATCTTGCCCACCATCAGGTGGTGGCCGATGCCGCAGAACTCGTTGCAGACCACGGCGTACTCGCCGGCCCGGTCGGGCTCGACGGTCATGACGAGCTCGTAGCCGGGGTGCACCTGCACGTTGATGTTGGTGGGTTGCAGGGAGAAGCCGTGCTGCCAGTCGAGCGAGGAGAGGTGGAGCCGGTAGCTCTGCCCCTTCTCGAGCTCGAGGATCGGCCACCAGTGCCAGAGCCGGGCGATCAGGTACACGTCGCTGCCGGGCGGGGGGCGCACTACCGGGAAGTTCCCTTCCTTGCGCACCTCGTGGCTCTCGATCATCTCGTTGGTCTTCTCGGTGAAGCGCTCCGCGCTGATGCGATAGGCCTCGTTCGAGAGGTTCTGTTCGCCGGCGCCGTGCCAGTAGATCATCATGAAGAACATCACCAGCCCCCACGCGAAGGCGATGATGATCCAGACGAGCTCGGTGCGGGCGACCGGCTCGCGCCACCAGAGAAGGTTGCTCGGAGGAGTGATGGCCATGATCGTCTCCCCGTTGGGGCGAGCTGTGACGCTCGAATCAGGGGGCGACGGGAATCTGGACGATTTCCATGATGCCCCAGAGCAGGTAGAAGACGGTCGGAACGAGTATTCCCAGGAAGAGCAGCAGGAACGGGTTGTCCAGCAGCCTCTGCATGAACGGCACCCGGCCGTCGCCCTCGACCGGCGGCTTCCCTTCGGACTCCGGCATGTCGCCTACCTCCTCTCGCCCGCATTGCGCCAGGGAGCGCAGCCGGACGAGTGCGACCGTGGGGAGGCGATGATAGCGGGCCGCCGGCGCGGGAACTTTGACCTGGGTCAAGGATCGCGAATCGCCGGCCCGCCGCGCGCGCCCCTCATCGCCGCGGGCCGGGGCGTGCCCCGGGGCGGCGGATCGCGCGGGCCGCTCTACTCCAGCAGCATCCGCAGCAGCGGGAACGTGGCCAGCGCAAGACCGAGCAGGATGCCGAAGAAGATCAGGGTGCGGTGCTCCAGCCGCTCGCCGCGGCGCCGCTCGATCCGGTCGAGCAGCCAGTCCGCGCTCAGGTACAGCACGATTGCGGCGATCGTGAAGTAGATTGCGGCCAATGCGAGCCTTCCCGACCGGGCGCCGACTTAAGCGGCGCCGCGCGATGCGGACTCTCGTGCGTAGAGCTTGATCCCGATCAATGACACGAAGGGAGCCTGAGCGCAATGTTTCATCGATTTTCGGAAGCTTCGGGCGTACGGCCCGCCAACACGAGCAGATTGGCGTCCGCTAGCCAAGAAATCGGTGAAATGTTGCGCTTGGGTTTGAAGATGAGCCTGGTCCGCCCTTCCGGGGACGGTCAAGCGCCCCGCAATCCGGTGGAGTCGCTCGCTTGACGTTCGAATCGATCAATCGCTCCCGCGCGGGAGGAGTGCTCTCACGGATTCGGGGCGTCTTCCTGCGCCGCGCCACCTTCCTGGTCCTGGCGTCGGCGCTCGGCCTCGGGGCCGGGTGGTGGGCAAGCGATCGCGGCTGGGGCGAGTCCCCGGCCCCCCCTTCGTCAACGCCGGGGGTGCTGTGGCCGGACCCGCAGGCGATCGGGGCCTTCTCCCTGCTCGACCATCACGGCCGCGCGTTCACCCGCGAGCGTCTGGACGGGGCGTGGACCTTCATGTTCTTCGGCTACACCCATTGCCCGGACGTGTGTCCGACCACGCTGGCCACCCTGCGCCAGGTCGAGACCAGCGTTGCCGAGCGCGCTGCGGCGCCCCGGCAGCACGTGCTGGTGTCGGTCGATCCGGCCCGCGACCGCATCGAGGTCCTGGCGCAGTACGTGCCCTGGTTCGGCTCCTCCTTCCTCGGAGTGACCGGGAGCGACGACGAGCTCTCGAAGCTCGCCCGGCAGCTCGGCGTCGCGTACTTCCGCGGCGAAGCGAAGGCCGACGGCTCCTACCTGGTCGAGCACAGCGCGTCGATCATGCTGATCGATCCCTGGGGGCGCCTGGTCGCGCTCTTCGGCATGCCTCACCGGGCCGACACCATCGCCACCCGCTTCCTGGAGCTCGAGCGCCAGGTGCTCGCATCGGAGGGCGGCCTGCCCCCGCCCGGAGACCCCGGAGCGGCGGAGAGCTGAGAAGGCGGCGCTGTCTGGACGTGCAAAGCGTCGACGCCGGATGATGCGATCTCATGGAATTTAATGCTTCCCTGCCAAGACACTTCTCTCCTAAGAGCATTGACCAACCATAGGTCGCATACTAGAGTCCCATTATCCGCCTCTCGGCAGTACGCCTCGCTTCCACCCTGGATTCAGGGTCGGCGATCATGAGCGAGGCCAACCCCGGGGGGCGTTCTTTTTTGTGCTTAACGATTGCTTGGGAGTCCCTTTCACATAAGTAAGTCAGCAATTCTCATTGACGGCGGTTTTTTCCTGAGACGATTGCCCGTCGTACGACCGGATGTCACTTCGACCGATCCCGAAGCGGTCGCGGGAGCGGTAAGGCAATTGGTTCGGAGCCACTTGGAGCAGTTGAACGAGGTGTACCAGGTTCCGAGTCCCTTTCAGCTTCTGTACCGCACCTTCTACTACGACGCTCGTCCCTACGGCGACAAAGCTCACCAACCCGTCAGCAACGCAGCGATCGACTACGCCAAGACAGATCAGGCGCGCTTTCGAAAGCAGTTGTTCGATGCCCTACGCAGTTCTCGGAATCTTGCCGTACGCCTGGGCGACGTCCGGAAAGACCGAGGTCGCTCCTGGATTTTGGATGCGGAGCCGCAGAAGGCTCTTCTCAATGGGCGCATTGCGGTCGGGGACTTGACCGATGACGACTTCACGCCTGCTTTGCGGCAAAAGGGAGTCGATATGCGAATCGGGTTGGATATTGCGTCGCTCGCGCTCAAGGGCCACGCGAACACCATCATCCTTGTTTCCGGCGACGAAGATTTTGTTCCGGCGGCAAAATTGGCACGCCGGGAAGGCGTTCAGTTCATCCTCGACCCCCTTTGGCAGAAGATATCCCCCGAGCTGAATGAGCATATTGACGGCTTGACGAGCGGATTCCCCAGGCCGCGCCTGTCCTGACTGGATCGGAAGTACAAGATCCTATAATGCCCCTACGGGCTACTCGTCCACGGGCCGAGGCAGACTCAGCGCAGTGTCCGGCATGCAGCTCGCAAACAGGGAAGAGGCCTGGTCCTGCTCCGTCCTTTGGTCCGGTCTCTCGCCGCCGTTGACGCTCACCCTTCGCGACTGCGCCCGAGCGCGTCAGCCTGCGTGCCGACGCGCAGGTTCGGGTCGAGCGAGCATTCCGCCATGAAGCGTAGCATCTGCGCGCCGTCCGCGCTGTCGTAGAAGCGGATCATCTTCTCGTTGAACTCAAGGCGCTTCGCGGCGGCGACGGTGAGGACGTCGTGGCCATGCTCGAGGAGGATGCCGTTCATCATGAGCCTTCCGGCGCGCTTGTTCCCGTCCCAGAACGGCTGGTTGCGCGCGGTCCACAGGAACGCCGCGATCGCCTTGCGGTGTACCCCCTTCATCGCGCCGATCGTCTCGATGGCCGCTTCCATGCGCTCGGGGAGCCCCTGCGCATCCGGCGGCTCGTGCGTCGTCCCCGCAATCCGCACCGCGCCCGTGCGCAGCCTCCCCCACTCGAGTGCTTCCTCGCGGGCGATGAGGGCGTGCAGCTCCTCGAATGTCGCTCTGTCGAGCCTGAAGGTTCCGCGCTCGACCCGCGCGAGCAGCTCGCGCCACGACCGCGCCTGGTTGAGCACCTGTTCGGCGTCCTCGGTCCTTCGGCCGCCCACCGTGATCCCGTCCATCAGCGTCTTGACCTCGGGAAAGGTGAACGGGTTGCCCTCGAGCGCCACCGTGTCGTACACGATTTCCTCGAGCACCTTGCGTGCCCTGAAGATCGCCCGCGCCTTGTTCGGCTGCGTCGTCGTATGAATTCGCCCGCGCCCCAGCGTGAACCCCAATCGTCGTGCTGTCATCATCTCGTTTTCCCGTAGCGACTGGCCGCAATGTTCCACTGATTTTCGTGAGCTACGGGCGCTCAATTTCGTGATCTCACACGGCGAGTGCAACCAGGTCCAGCGGGACGTGGCATCCGATCTCGCGCAGGTAACGCGACCTATGGACGAGGCGCTCGCCACACAGGCGGCAGCGGGCGACCGGGAGGCATTCGCCGAATTGCTCGAGTGCTACTACGATCGGATCTTCCGCCTCGGCGCCCGGGTGCTCGGCGACGCCGAGGCGGCGGCGGACCTGGCGCAGGAGCGCGAGCGCTCCGGGAGGGGATCTCGATTCGAGCACAGGCCATTGACGCTACGGGAACCCGGGGCAGGTTGCGATGAAATCGCTGCTCCAAACGAGCGCCCTGGCGCTCGTTATGCTGTCGTCGGTTTCCGCGGCCCCGGTGTGGACCGTCGAATTGACATTTCCCGGCTTCGAGTTCGGCTGCCAGGGCGCTGACGGGCGGAAGCTTGAGCCTCCCTATGGGGACATCGAGGACACGCTCTTCGCCCTCTCGCCCGGACGGCGCGGGCAGCATCACGCGTGCCGGGTCGAGCTCGACCGACTGGAAGGCGACTGCTTCCGGCGCGGGAGTTTCAATGCCACGGTGGGCGAGGCGCCGCACCCGGAGTGCGGGGAGGTCTTCAGACAGCAGATCATGGTGTGCGCGAGGCGGTACACGGTGGACGAGCACAAGTGCCGCGTGGGGCAGGAAGCGGTGTGGAGAGACCGGCCGGCACAGCGGGCCTGGGTGCAATCGCACAACTTCGCGGGCACGCACGGAAGGGACGATGCGGCGCCCGGCGCGCGCTCCGCAGCCGGATGGATGGGGACGGCGGATCGGTCCTGCAAGCTCTGGAATCCCGACCGAGAGGAGCAGGACGTCGTGAGCTGGACCGGAGACTGCGACGACGGCACGGCTTCGGGAACCGGCCGCCTCGTCTGGCATGACGGAGGCCGCATGCACAGCTTCCTTGCCGGCGTCTACCTGATCTACGAGGGAGAGATTCGCTCCGGCAGGGCGCATGGCCAGGGCACCGCTACCTGGAACAACGCCCACAAGGCCAATAGCCGCTACGAAGGCCAGTGGCGCGAGGGCCGGCCGCACGGGCACGGCACTTACATCAGCCCGGATGGCGGTGTCTTCGAGGGTCAGTGGTCTCGCGGCTGTTTCCGCGGCTTCGGGGACCGTTGGGTGGCCATTGGCGCCACGGCGCAGTCGTGCAGTCGCCCCGCCCGCGTTCCGCCGCTTCCTTTCCTGGTGCCAATGCCATTGCTTGGCGCTCCGTCGGAGTAGCCCCCCGGCCCGCTGCCACACCCAAAGCTGCGCGGCGACCCGTGCCGTCCGACGATGGAAGAAATGGGCTACTCGTCCACCGGCCCGGGCAGACTCAGCGCGGTGTCCGGCGTGCAGCTCGCAAACAGGGAAGAGACCTGGTCGTCGAGCGCCAGCTCGAAGCACATGAACACTGCAGAGTCGCTCTCGCGCAGTTCATCCCATGCGAAGACCCAGGACTTGAACAGGGGCAAGGCCTCGACCGGGTTGAGCCCCGCGTTTTGCAGCTTCCGCACGAGAGGTTCGCTTTCCTCGGCGTCCGGCGGCCAGACTTCAAACTCGAGGATGATCCCCTTTGCCTGGAGCGGGGCCGGGTCGGGATCCGGCAGCGGGTAGGGACGGTCCTCCTCGTTATCTTCTCCGCACACGGGCGTGCCGAACAGCAGCGCAGCGCCGAGTGCGGCCGCCAGGACGTGGGTCCATCGCCTGCATCTGGTGTTCCCGTGCATGCGTGTCCTCGCCGGTTGGAACCGGGTTCTCTTCGACGCAGTGGAGGACGAATTGAAGCGTGTGCCGCGGCGCAATGTCACGCCCGCCCTTCAATGCGCACCTCGAGGCGCTCGAGTCCGCGCGCGCCAGGCGTGGGGCGGGCCTGCGAAGGACGATTATCTCGCACTCGAGCTCGGATGAGGTGGGGCCCTTGCATATACTTGCGGGACGGCGCGGCGCCGCGGCGACGGCGTGCGCCTCGAATCGATCACGGACAGGTTGATGAACGCGGTGGCCACGACTGCGGTCCGCAGCGAGGACGTAGAGGCGTTCCGGCGCGACGGTGCGCTCGTGCTCCGGGGCGTGCTCGACGAAGACTGGCTGCGGGTGCTCGCAGAGGGGGTGGCGCTCAACCTCGCACAGCCCAGCCCGCGCCGGCTCGACTGGGTTCGCGACGAGGCGAGCGGCGAGCACCTGTTCTTCGACGCGGTCACGGTAGGTCACAACCCCTTCTACGAGCGCTACATGCTGCACTCGCCCATTGGCCCGATCGCGGCGGCGCTGATGGGATCACCGACGGTGCTCGCCTTCTATCTCTCCGTCTTCATCCGCAGGCGGGGAACGCAGGCCGCCACGCCCTGGCATCAGGACCAGACCTACTGGTGCGTCGAGGGACGACAGGCGCTCAGCATCTGGACGTCGCTCGATGCGGTGCCGCCGGGAACGGAGCTGCAGTTCGTCCGTGGCTCACACCGGTGGGATCGCCCCCTGGCGAAACCGTACTTCGAGCAGGAACGACTGGGCGGGGCACAGGCGGCGCAACCTCCCGACGCCATGCCCGTTCCCGACTTCGACGGGGTCGACCGCGACCGCTTCGAAGTCATCGGCTGGGCGATGGAGCCGGGCGACGTCGTGGTCTTCCACGGAATGACCGTCCACGGCGGCTCGGGCCGACTGCCCGCGGCCATGGAGCGGCGCTCGATCTCGGCGCAGTGGCTTGGCGAGGACGTGCGACTCGTCGACCGGCCGGGCGGTCACGACCCCCACTGGCTCCCCGAGTTCGCAACATTCGGGCTCGGCCCGGGCGACTATCCGGGGTGCGCGATGTGTCCCACCATCACCGCGGACCTGCAACCGGACGAGCCTGGCCGGAGCCGGGGCCGGTAGGGGGCGGTAAGATTTTGAAATGGTCGCGACGGGTCGTGAACTGGCTGCGACGCGTGGCGCTGCGAGAGATCTGTCCGCGATTCACGAGGCGATGCCGATAGTGAGGAGACTAGCACCAAGGTGTCGCCCGGGGGTCAGATTCCGAAGTCGCTTGACCGGCTCCCTCGGTGCTACGCCGGGCGAGACCTGGCGAGGAGGGCCTCCAGCTCCGCTACCCGCGCCTCCGCCGTTCGGCGGGCGTCCGCCTCGTGCTCGGCGCGCGCGACGGCGGCATCGGCTCGGGATTCCGCTTCGCCGCGCGCGGCAGCCTCCTCAAGGCGGGCGGCACGCTCCTCGGACTGGGTGAGCAGGACCTGTCCGGTCGCGGGGTCCCGGAATCGCATTTCGCCCCCCTGCGCCCGCAGCTCGAGCCCCAGCGTCTCGCTGGTGAGCGTCAGCGCCCCGCCCGGCGAGGCCACCGCCAACTGGCGCATGTACGCGCCCCCGGCCAAGCGCAGGCCCTGGAGCACCGGCGTGAAGTACTCCCCCATGGGGTCGTACATCCAGTACTCCTTCACCCCCAGGCGCGCGTAGACGTCGCGCTTTGGCCCCAGGTCCTCGCGCCATGTGCTCTTCGAGGCCACCTCCAGAACGAAGTCCGGCCCCTTGCCCTCCTCCCATACCAGGTAGTGCCGGCGCTTCCGGTCCTCCACCCCGAACACCACGAAGACATCGGGGGCGACGGAAACCTTCGGATTGCCCTCTTCGTAGTACATCAGCAGGTCGCCCGAGACGTACACGTCCGCACGCGCCTCGTAGTGCACCCGCAACGCCCCGATGGCGTAGTGAATCGCCAGGAGCTGGGCGTCGTTCTCCGCCATCGGCTTGCCGTCCCCGCTCGGGTACTCAACCGCGATCGGGGGAACAGTGCTCCGGCTCATCGCCCAGCCTCCCGATGTGCTTCGCCCGGGGGACCTCTGCCCGGCTTCCGATCGACGCTACCACATCCCCCTTCGCGTCCCAACCCGCGGCTCGGATGCACACCATGCACGCGTGCGCTTGGAAGCGGTGTCAGCTCGAAGCTCGAATCAACGTAGGCCTTCGTCCCGAGACCCCGTCGGCGCGCGATCGAGGGGCGAGGGCCTTGACGCAGGATCGCGAGAGGACGATGGTTTGCGCGGAAGGTGCGCGCCCTCGTGTAAGGTCGCGCGCTCGCCACCGGGCGCAGGCGCGCCCCGATCCGCAGGGAGGAACAAGGACCCATGCTCGACGTCTATAGCTGGAAGACCTCGAACGGGCGCAAGGTGACGGTGATGGTGGAGGAGCTCGGCGTCCCCTACGTGCTGCACAAGATCGACATCGGGGCCGGCGACCAGTTCTCCGACGCCTTCACCGCGATCAACCCGAACCAGAAGATTCCGGCCATCGTCGATTCCGAGGGTCCGGGCGGCCGGCCCTACACCGTCATCGAGTCGGGCGCGATCCTCATGTACCTCGCCGAGAAGCACGGCCGCTTCCTGCCTGCCGGCATGGCCGAGCGCTACGAGGTCATCCAGTGGCTGATGTTCCAGATGGGCGGGGTGGGGCCGATTTTCGGCCAGGCCCACCACTTCCGCATGGCGGCGAAGGAGGAGGTGCCCTACGGCATCGAGCGCTACACGAAGGAGACCCGCCGACTGTGGGGAGTGCTGGACCGGCGCCTCGAAGGGCGCGAGCACCTCGCCGGCGACTACTCCATCGCGGACATCGCGGTCTTTCCCTGGACCGCGCGCCACGAGTGGCAGGGCATCGCGCTCGACGAGTTCCCGAACGTCGCGCGCTGGTACCGCGCCATCGAGCGGCGCCCCGCGGTCGCCCGCGGCATGGACGACGCCTTCGCGTAGCGCCTCGCCCCGGGCCCAAGCCCGGCTGCGCACCCGGCCCGGACGGCCGCCGTGCCGCTCAGGCCTCGGATTCGGCCTCGGACCCGGACAGGTGGCGCAGCATCTCTTCGACCCCGGCGCAGGGCCGGCAGCCGATCTCGCGCAGTGGGGCGCTGACGTCCACCGGCAGGCTCGTGTTGGAGCTCTCGGGAACCTGGTTGAGGCGCCCGCCGAGGTAGACCGGCAGCTCGAGGGAGGCCCGCTTCATCTCCCGGCGCAGCGCCCGGGCGTAGGTCAGCGCGATGCCGTTGTAGGTGCTGAGCGCGATGAAGCCGGCGCCGCCCTCGAGCGCGCACCGGACGACCCGATCGGGGTCGGCGTTGACTCCCGCGTCGACGACGCGAACGCCGAGCTGCTCGAAGGCCCGCTCGAGCCCCAGCTTGCCCCACTCGTGGACATCGGTGGTGGCGATGCACGCGACCAGCTCTCGGGCCCGAAGCGCCTTCGGCAGCTCCTCGGGCAGGCCGGTGACCACGGCGTCGATGCGCCGCTCCACTTCGACGATGGCGTTCGAAGGCAGCACCGGCCGGCGGCGGCCGCTCTCGGGCGATCGCTCTCCGGGACCGAATAGCATCTCCAGGCGCCGCGGCCCGAGGCGCTTGATGGCGAGGAGCATCTCCACCGGGCTGGCGGTGTCGATGCCGGCCTCCTCGAATCCCCGGAAGAGAGCGCTCGCGAAGTGCCTTCCGCCCTCGATCAGGCGCTCCGCCAGCGCGTCGGCCGCGCTCACGTCGACGAGCGGCAGCAGGGCCTCGATGCGCTCGTTCAGTCCGTTGGCCGTCTCCTGCGCGGTGATGATCTCCTCGGGCTCCGGGATGCGCGAGAACTCCGTCAGGGGGACCGGCACGATCGCGTGCAGGGTGGGGGAGAGGCGCTGCGCGAGGAGGTCCGCGGTCAGCGACGACGCGAGCACCGCGACGTTCGACCACTCCTCGGGACGGAACCCGGTGGTGTCACCGTAGATCATGGTCCCGGCCTGAGGCTCCACCCGGCCGAGCGCGCGCTGGAACGCGATGCGATGCACGGGGTCGGGGAAGGTCTGTCCGAAGGAGTGCGCAAGGGTCGCGCCGAGCAGCTTCCCGACGATGTGCTGTTCCACGAGCACCATGCCGAGCGAGCAGCAGAGATCGCTGAACAGGGACGCGAACCCGTCATCCAGGTTCGAGTGGATGATCACCTCCACCGGCAACGCCGCCACGAGCGCGATGGCCGTGACGGTCGCCTCGGTGCGGTCGATGTCGCCGCCTTCGTAGAGGAGGTCGAAGGTGTAGTACTGCGCCAGGTTTCCCAGCGACGTGGAGCCCGCCTCGAGCGCCATGACGGTGTTCTCCACCGAGGCCGGCGGGCCAATCATGTGATCCCCGAAGTGCGGCGCCACCGGGACCCGGGCGGTCAGCCGCCGCAGGCGCTCCGGATCGTCCACCACCAGCCCCGTGCCGCGCGGGCGCTGCGCGCGCACCGCGGGCGGGTATCCCATGCTGCGGTCGAAGATGAGCCCGTAGCGGTCGACACGGTAGCCGCGCCCGCGCAGATGGGCGTCGACCTGGAGACATGCCCGCTCGGTCTTCTCGATGTCCCGGTAGCCGACCTGGGCCTGGAACATGGTCGCACCGGCGGCCACCCGGCGGCGCTTGTACTCGAGCTCGCAGGCTACCCCGTGCTCCTCGAGGAACGCGCACGAGCCGAGCGCCACCGTGCCCGCCAGGCGCCGGCCCCGGGCCCGCAGCTCGTCGGAATCGGGCAGCTCCGGCTCGGGAAGGAGGGCCGCGCGCTCGAGCTTCATGGAGTCCGCCATGGGGCGATTATGGCTCCCGGACCGGCGAAGATCGCGCCTCGTCGCGCCCGGAATCGGCGCCGCCTTCCGTCGCTCGCGGGCGCCCGGTACGCTCACCCGGCCGCCGCGGCCTGCCGGCCGCCGCGGACCGTCGCCATGCTGCAAGCAACCCCCGACATCGCGCTCCACGAGAACGAGCTCACCTGGCGCTTCATCCGCGCCTCCGGGCCGGGCGGGCAGAACGTCAACAAGGTGGCGAGCGCGGTGCAGTTGCGCTTCGACGCGCAGGGCTCCGCCTCCCTGCCCGATGCGGTGCGCGCGCGCCTGCTGCGTCTCGCCCGCAACCGCATCAACAGCGATGGCGTGCTGGTCATCGAGGCGCGCCGCTTCCGCACCCAGGAGCGCAACCGCGAGGATGCGCGCGCCCGTCTCGCCGCGCTGATCGCCCGGGCCGCGCAGGCGCCGAAGCTGCGCCTCGCGACCCGGCCCACCGCGGCCTCGAAGCGGCGCCGGGCCGAAGACAAGCGCCGCCGCGCCCGCCTCAAGCAGGCCCGGCGCGACCCCACGGAGAACGAGTAGACCTTCCGCGTCCGGCCGACCGGCGGGGAGCGTTCACGCCAACGCCACCGGCGCGTCCCCGCGGTGGAAGAGCCTCGCGCACCGGACACGGCCGCCGCACGCGCGACGCCCCGGCGGACCGGGCCTCGCGCCCATCGAGAGAATGCCGAAGGGTCCCGGCTTCTCCGCTCAGGCCTTCTCGCGCCGTACCCAGCGGCTGGTCGCGCTCACGTCCTCGATGCTTCTTCCGGACTCCTTCCATTCCTTGAAGCCGCCTTCGAGGTGGGCGACGTCGCGGAATCCCATGTCGAGGAGCGCGCGTGCGGCGAGGGCGGAGCGGGCGCCCCCCGCGCAGAAGAGCACGGTGCGGCGCCCTTCTTCGAACCAGTCCCGGTAGTAGGGACTCTTCGGGTCCGCCCAGAACTCGAGCATGCCCCGGGGCGCGTGCTTCGCCCCGGGGATTGTCCCGAGGTCGACCCGTTCCTGGATCTCGCGGATGTCGAGGAGCAGCAGCCCCGCATCCGTCTCCATCTCCGCCTCGAGCTCGGCGCAGCCGAGATTCTGAAGGCCCTTCTTGATTGCCTCGACTTCCGCGAGAATGTTCTTGATGGCCATTCGTCCTCCTGACAAGGACCTGCCGCACACTCAGGCCGACGATGGTACAGGACGCGTGTCGCTCCGGTGTGAGCAACGGCGCGCAGCGCCACCGAAGGAAGAGGCTCGTGCGCACTTGAAGACGAATCGAGCCAATGCCGGCAAGGGGCCCGCGCCGGCGTCGGGCGGAGCGGGGCAGGCGGTAGCCGGGGGAGAACGCATCCGCATCGGCATCAGCAGTTGCCTGCTCGGCGCCGCGGTGCGCTACGACGGCGGCCACAAGCGGGACGCCTACATCACCGGCACCCTCGCGCGCTGCTTCGAGTTCGTCCCGGTGTGCCCGGAGGTGGCGATCGGGCTCGGCACGCCCCGGCCGCCCATCCGGCTCGTGCACACCGACGAAGGGGTCCGGGTGCGCGACAAGGACGACGGCAGCCGTGACGTCACCGACGCGCTGCGCGACTTCGCCCGCGCCACCGCGTCGCGCCTCGGGGGCGGGATCAGCGGCTACATCTTCAAGCGCGCGTCGCCGAGCTGCGGCATGGAGCGGGTGAAGGTGTACGACCCGCAGGGGCGGCCGGGGCGGCGGAGCGCCGGCGCCTACGCGGGAGCCCTCATGGCCGCGCTGCCCCTGCTGCCCTGCGAGGAGGAGGGGCGCCTCGGGGACCCGGATCTCCGCGAGAACTTCATCGAGCGCGTCTTCGTCTTCCATCGCTGGCAGAGGCTGCTCGGGGCGGGCCTCACGCCCGCGAAGCTCGTCGCCTTCCACACCGCGCACAAGTTCCTCGTGCTCGCCCACAACCAGGCCGCCTACCGGCGCCTCGGGCGCCTCGTCGCCCGGGCCGGCGAGCCGGGCCTCGACGGGCTCGCCGCCGAGTACGCGCGGGAGCTGATGGCGGCGCTCCGGCGGCGCGCGACCCCGGGCCGCCACGCCAACGTGCTCGAGCACCTCTTCGGGTTCGTGAGCCGGCACCTCGACGCCGGCGACCGCGCGGAGATGGTCGGGATCCTGGCCGACTACCGGGCCGGGCTCCTCCCCCGCGTGGTCCCCCTCACTCTGCTCAGGCACCACTTCCGGCGTCACCCGAACCCCTACGTTGCGGGGCAGGTCTACCTCGAACCGCACCCGAAGGAGCTGCTGCTGCGCCACGCGGGCTGAAGCGTCCCTCGCCGCAACGGGGCGCGGGAGCCGGCACGAGGTCCCGTGCGTGACGGCGAGTGAGTGGCCGGAGGGCAGCCCCCGGGGGCGTCCCGGGCGCGCTTCAGCGCGAGAGGTTGCCGAGATAGCCCGACCGGCTCTGCATGAGGCTCATGACCTGGAGCGGCTGGTCGGCGACGACGTACAACTGCCACTTGCCCTCGCCGTCTCCCAGACTGCCCAGCAGATCGCCGTCCCCCTGCTCGATCTGCTGCGCGCTCAGCGTGCGCGCCGCTCCGGCCGGCAGGTTGAGGGCCAGGGCTTCCCCCGGCGGCGGCATGCCCCGAGCATCGAATCCCGTGATCACGATGCCGGCAGGCTCGCTCGAGAGGTTGATCAGCCGCAGCGAGCTCGCGAACGAGAGATTGCTCGCAGGGTTGAAGAGGGGCACGCGGTAGATCATCGTCCCGGAGGCGCTCTCCTCCTCCACCACGTCGTGCACGCTGCTCAGGAATCCGTCCCCCCGGACGTACGCCCGCGCCTCGATGTCCAGGTAGGTGCGTAGCTCCAGCCGCCAGTCGCCGCTGCCCTCACCCACCCCGCCGGAGAGGCCCCTCGAGGGGTTTCCCCGTTCCAGATCCCGAGAGCTGAAGCTCGTCGGCACTCCCGCTCCCAGCAACAGGGAGACCGGTCCGAAACGCCGGCCGGAGTCGTCGATGGCGTGAATTTCCACGCTGCCGTTGCGATGCGATCGGTTGACGATCCGGACAGAGCCCTGCTGCCGGAGGTTGGACGCCGCCGGAACCAGCGGAAGGAGGTGCTCGGTAGGGGACTGCGCGTCGACGTGCAGGGTGTAGGGCCCCGTCGTCCCGGTGTCGGCGCCGCTCACTTCGATGTGCCAGGTCCCCGCCGGCGCCTCGAGGACGAGGATCTCGAAGTTCGAGCCCGTTCCGCTGTCGTCGTCCTCGCGGCTGAAGTCACCGCCGGCGACGCTCAGCCTCCCGTAGGTGTCGGTCGGGCCGGTGGTGCGCACCCGCAGCGCATCTTCCGCGGCCAGGTCGATGCGGAACCAGTCCGAGTCGCCGTTTCGTTCGAGGATCCCTCCGGTGGACGAATGCGCCGGCACCACGCTTGCCGCGGCCGGGGAGTCGCCGTGATCGTCATCGGCCGGCAGCGGCAACGCGGAGTCGAGCCAGCGGCTCGCCTGGGGAAGGAAGTCCCCGAAGGGTCCGTAGTAGTCGGTGACGTGGGGACCGCAGTCCGGGCCATGGGAGAGTGCTCCGACCAGATATCCTCCGTTGCGGAGAAAGAGGCCGGACCCGCTGCTGCCGCCCTCCGTGCCCCCTTCGCTCCACGTCACCGGGATGGCGTTGGTCACCGGACCGGAGTCGAGGTTGTCCGCCGTGGTGCCGGCGGAGAACTTCTTGAGCTCTCCCGCCGGATGGTGGATCCCGTATGCGTCGGCCGGGTGGGCGATGGGCAGCGCGCTCCACCCCGAGAACTTCAGTCCTCCGGGCGGCGCTTCCCTGAGGCGCAGCAGCGCCAGATCGTAACGGGAGCTGGCGGTCAGCAGATCGGCGCCGCCGGAGGTCCGGGAGAAGCGGCGGTCCTCGGCGCTGCCCCCGCAGGTCGCCCGCTGATAGAACCACCAGGCCTCCACCGAGCGGGCGACGCTTCCCGTCGGTACGCAGTGCCGCGCCGTCAGGAAGTAGGGAACGAAGGTAGCCGGAACCTTGTCGTTCAGCAGGGTCCCGGAGCACCCCAGGCTCAGGTCACCGAGTTCAAAGCGGATCAGCGCCACCGCGTCCTCCAGATCATCCTGAGTGCTCCCGGCGCGGCACTGGACGTCGATGTGGAGATCGGGACACTCGAGCTGCTTGGGGGCGAGGCGAGAGGGCTCGATCGAACGGAAGTCGTGGGCGATCTCGTCCACGTGGAACGAGAAGGCGGAGCGCGCCTTCTCCGAAGGCAGGGCGATCTCGATCCCGATGGTGTCGCCCTCCACCGTGGGCGACCACAGGGTCTGGATCTCGCCGCCCTCGAGGTGGAAGTCCTCCCGGGTGATCGGAGCGAAACCCTCATCCGACTCGAAGCCGAAGAAGCGGATCTCGCCGCCCGCGATCAGCTCCGCGCGGATGCCGGCCCTCACCGACTTCGCCCCCGGCGAGGTGACGGTCAGCGAGCTGACGAAGGACCCGTCCGCGTGCCGGGTCCAGTCGAGCTGCGGCGAGAGGTCGCCTTCGAACTCGTCCGGCATGTCGCGGTGAAAGCCGACGACCGTACGCCGTTTCCCGCCCCTGGCCGCCGCCGCCCGCTCCTTCGACGAATCCGGGGGCGGCAGGACGATGCGAAGGCCGACGGGAGCGATCGAGTAGTCGAGCTTCAGCCCGTGCCTCTTGTCCGAGACGGCGCCCGGCGCCAGCGGACTGATCGCGGCGGCGTTGCGTCCGGGGTCCGGGGTGATCACGGGGTCCGCGCCGGCGTGGTGCGCGAACAGGGCGGCCACGAAGGCGCACGCCCAGCCGGCCATGCGCACCGGGCCGGATCCGGGCACCGCCTCCGGCCCGGTCCTTGCGAAGGGACGGAGCACCTGGTCGCGGCGAACTCGGGGCGTCCGCCGGCCCCGGAGGCCCCGCCTACTCTCCCGCATTGCCGCTCTCCAGCCTCGGACTGCTCGTAGAAGCACCGTGCGAGGGCATTCCCGACGGGCATCCGCTCCCGGTGGCGGACTGGCCGTGCAGCTTGCTTTCTCCCGCCTGCCCGGCGGCCGCGCAGTTGGGCACCTGGCCGCTCACCGCCTCGCGCGGCGCCGCTGTGCTGCCGGACGTCGTGCTCCACTCCATGCCGAGCACGCACTCTCCTCGATAGTAGGCCCAGCTCTCGCACTTCCGTCCGCTCTGCCGGTCGACGCAGAGATAGCGTTCGGGGACGCCGCTCGCGTTGTAGACGGCAATGAGATCGAACCCGTCGTCGACGCACCTCCGGACGGAAACGTCGGGCAACGGGGCAACCACCCGGGGCTGGGTCGAGACGGCGGGCTGGGTCACGAGAATGGGCCGGTTCGAGACGACGTCCACGCAGGCGCCGGCCAGCAGGGCGAGCCCCAGCCCCAGGGCGGGGAAGAGCAGTCTCCGGGTGCGCCGCTCGCTCGTGCCGTTCATGGCATGTTCACCACGCCGACCCGCGGGAAGAAGCGGATGTCCTCGGACTGGTTGGTCTTCTCGTAGGCGCCGCCGCCTTCCTTGGCGCCCGTCTTGGGTTGTCCGACGGTCGCCGCGGGAGGCAGGGACCGGGGCTCCTCGTCGAGGAATACGAGCTGCCGGGAGCCGTCGTCGTGGTCGATGAGCGCCACCTTGCGCGTCAACCGGCCGGGCAGCACCTTGCCGTTGAAGGTGGACTGCCAGGTCGAGCCCTTCGGGGCGTTCCCGGTCGTCGCCTCTCCTATGTCTCCCGACTGCTTCCGCCCCTCCTGCGCCGAACGACGGATCGTGACCCGGCCTCTTCCTACGGAAACGTTGTTCCATTCGTTGCTCTCCCGAACCTGGTCGAGGTCGTCGACCCACAGGGACATGTAGTACGTGCCGCTGCGGACGTTGTTGCCGAACTGGGATCTGAAGATGTTGAAGTACGCCGGATTGCCCGAGTCGCGGTAGAGCGCGCCTCCCGGCGCAAGCCGGTGGGTGGCGTCTTCGTAGAACAGGAAGTACGTCCGGCTTTGGGGATCGGCGGGATCGAGCCTGGTGTGCAGGACCAGGTTGATGTCCCATGTCGTCGAGGTGATGGTCGCGGCTCCCGGATTGGTGACGCGGTAGTGCAGTTCTCCACTTCCGGTGAATCTGCCCCACTGGGCCCACCAGCTCTCGACGGCGATGTCGGGCAGGGTGAAGCGGAAGCGCACCTGGTTGTTGCCGTAGAGGACATTGTCGGTCTCGTCGCACTCCCTCACCTCGTTGACGTCGTCCACCCACATCGCCATGTAGTAGGTGCCCGCGGGGATGGTTTCCGGAAAGCGGAAGCTGAGCGGATTGCTCTCGTCGCGGACCGCCGACCACCCGGGCCGGAGGGTGAAGGGGATTTCCTCGTAGGTCACCCAGTAGTCCGAAGCATCCGCCCTGCGGTCTCTCGAGAGGATGAGGTTGACGTCCACTCCGGCCGGGGCGGGAGCGGAACCGGTGTTCTGCACCTCGTAGGTCCACGTTCCCGTGCCCCCGGGCCGCTCGTAGTACTGGGTGGTCCAGGACGTGGCCACGAGGTTGGGCCGGTAGTCGCCGCGCCCGCAAGGGGGCGGCGTGGGCGGGGGAGGCCGCCCGCGATCGTCGTTGGGACCGTCGACGAGCAGGTACGCGTACGCGTTGAAGCGGCTGTCGGAGTAGATGGAGTAGGGCAGCCAGAAATAGCCGCGGTCGCCCCAGCCCGTGCCCCAGGAGTTGATGACCTTGAAGGCGCCGCCGAATCGATCGTCGTCGTATCCGACGATGGTCACGGCGTGGCCTCCGGCGGACGCGCCCCGAAGGTCGTTGTACACCGATGCGCTCCCGGAGAGCGAGAAGAAGCTCTCGTAGACGGGCATGCCGATCACGACCGGGTGACGATTGGCGATCGCCCCCTTCATGTGCTGAATGGAGCGCACGCTCCGCTTGCTCAGCGCCTTGAAGCGCGCCGCCTCCTGCTCGGCCTGGCGGCTCGGCCTCGCCCGATAGTCGTGCTCGTTGTAGGGCATGGTGGACAGGGTGGCCGCTCCCTTGCTGATGATGAGGTCCAGGGCATCGCTGATGCGGGATCCGCAGTCGTAGGGATCCCGCTGGTTGTTGCAGGGGCCGGGAACCTTCACCTGGTTGTAGATCCACGCGGGACTGAACGTGGTGCCGGGCGAGAATGCCCAGCCTTCCTCGACGCGTTCGTGGTAGGACTTGAGCGCATAGCTCGTCGCCCACGCGGTGCAACTGCCCTGCCGGCCCTGGTTGCCGGGCACGGGAAAACTCCCCGACAGGTCCACGGACCGCGGAATGCGGGTGGTGTCGAAGTAGTCGAGGTCGATCTCGCCGTAGTCGAAGGGATCTTCGGGGACGTCGCCCAGGTCTCCCGGGGACCCCTCTTCGATGGTGACGATCACCCGCGCCTGCTCGCTGAAGCGCGTTCCGTCGGTCACCGCGTACGGAATCTCGACGCGGTCGCGGTCGCCGGGCTCCAGCTCGGCGAAGAGCCGCCCGGTATCGGCCAGCACGAAGGCGTCCCGGTAGCCCGGGCCGGTGCTCGGACCATCGAGCACGTACATCAGCGTGTCGCCGTCGGAGTCGGTGCCGATGAGCCGGGCTTCGATGTAGGGGGTGGAGGCATCGCTGGACAGCGAAACGTCGTGGGCGACGGGAGCGGAGCCCGGGTACTCCGGCTCCATCGAGGTGCCGGAGAGGTTCGTGAGGTGTCGGGAGCGGGTCTCCATCAGGCTCATCACGTAGAGGGGAGCGCGAGCGCTGACGAAGAGCTGCCACTTGCCGCGTCCCTGTCGGAAGCGGCCCGACAGGCCGGCGGCCCCGTCCTCGAGCTGCCGGGCGGTCAGCGTGCGGGCCGCCCCCGCCTGCAGCCGGAGGCTTGCCTGGCCGCCCGGCGGAGGATTCCCGTCGGCGTCCAGCCCTTCGATCGTGACGTCGACGGCCCGGTCTCCGGGGTTGACCAGGCGCAGCCAGCTCACGAGCGAGCGATTGCTTCCGGGGTTGAAGATCGGCACGCGGTAGCGCATGGACGAGCCTTCCGCCCGCGCCACCTCGTGCACGCTGGTGAGAAAGCCGTCGGAGGTACGGACGTAGGCGAGCGGCTCGATGTCCAGGGTCGTCTCCAGCTCCAGGCGCCAGTTGCCGGTGCCGTTCCCCACGCCCCGGGCGAGACCCACCCCTGGGTTCCCCCGTTCGAGGTCCCGGGAGTTGAACTGCACCGCCCCCTTCGCGTCCACCGTCAGGACGACCGGCCCGAAGCGCTCTCCGGTGTCGTCGATGGCCTCGATGCTCACGGACCCGGCGCGCTCGGAGCGGTTGATGATCCGCACGAAGCCCTGCTGCCCGGTGGTGGAGTCCGGCAGCATCAGCGGGATGGTCCGCTGGCCGGGCGCCACCCCGCGCGAGAGATTGGTGAGGTGCCCCGAGCGGGTCTCCATCAGGCCCATGACCCGGAGCGGGACGTCCGAGGAGACGCTGAGCTGCCACTTGCCCTGTCCCCGCCCGAAGCGCCCGGCGAGACCGGCGCCTCCGCTCTCGAGCTGCCGCGCGGTGACCCGACGCGCCGTCCCGGCCGCCAGGGTCAGGCGCACGTCGCCCCCCGGGGCCGCGTTGCCCCGGGCGTCCAGCCCGCTTATCACCACGTTCGCGCTGCGGGCGCCGGGATTGACGAGACGCAGCCAGCTCGACAGCGACAGATTGCTTCCGGGATTGAAGAGCGGCACCCGGTAGCGCAGGGGCGCCACCTCGGACGCGACTTCGTGCATGCTGGTGAGGAAGCCGTCCGAAGTGCGGATGTAGGCGAGAGGCTCGATGTCCAGGGTCGACTCGAGCTCCAGGCGCCAGTTCCCGTCGCCGTCCCCGACGCCTGCGGAAAGACCGATACCGTCGTTTCCTCGTTCCAGGTCCCGGGAGTTGAACTGCACCGCCTCCCGGGCGTCGAGGCTCAGAAGGACGGGTCCGAAGCGCCGGCCCTCGTCGTCGACGGCGCTGATGTCGACCGTCCCCCCGCGGCGGGAGTGGTTGATGATCCGGACGAAACCCTCCTGGCGCAGGTTCTCCGCGGACATCACCAGCGGAAGGTCGTGCCGGACCTGGGCGGAAGCCGGCCCGCTCACCATCACCAGGAAGGCGGCGGCGATCCACGCGGACCCGGTACCGAGGGTCCCACCCTTCGCATGCAGGGAACGGAGACTGCTCATCTTGCTGGTCCCTCCGTGGCGCTCCGGCGAAGAGGCCTCTACGACATTCTGTTCACCTGATGTTCTCGAGAGTCTGCCGACGGGAGGTCAGGGCAGAGGATCGTCAACGGGCAGCTTCCCGTTGCCCTTCGCCTGCTTCCATACCATGCGCAGGGTCTCGTCCTGACGGACGAGGCGGGTATCCATCCCGTCGAGGCGCTTGTCCATGCCATCGAGGCGCTTGTCCATCCCGTCGAGGCGGGCGTCCATCCGGTCGAAGCGGGACTCCATCCGGTCGAAGCGCGGCCCGAACTCCTCCCGGATCTCTTCCCTGACCCTTTGTGCCGCCGCCTCCGCGGCCTCGTGGACGAGGCCCTGCAGCCCCTGCGCGATCATCTCGATGGGCTTCATCGGGAGTGTCTGAGTGCTCATGGTTTCGCTCCTTGAAACGGTGTCCCACGCTCCGGTGGAACCTCACGCATATCGTACCCTGATCCGCGCCCGGTGGGCCCCCCCGCGCCGCGATCACGCGCAGGTCGGATCCATGTCTTCAAGCGCGGCGGAGGACTGGCCAGCGCCTCTCCGATCCCAATAGACTTCGCCCGGGCCACGGCGCTATCCCGGCATCGGCCGAAGCTTCACAACTCCGGTCAGGCCGGAGGCCGCAGCCCGCTTGAGCCCGTCGTTTCTCCGTAGATTCCATCCTTGTCCGAACACGGATGCGCCGCGACGCAGGATGCGAGCATGAGACGAATCGCAGCAGTACCGGACATGGCCGTCGCGGGCTGCCTTCTCGCGATTGCCGCGGGATGCGCCGTGCCGGTCGCCACCGCGCACGAGTCGGGCGGCACGATCTCCGCCATGGAGCCGGCCGGGTGTCCTGCGCAGCCCTCGGAGGACTCCTCCGGAAGCGCCCTTTCATTCGAGCGATTCGGCGTCGCGCTGCTCGCTGCCACTTCGCGGGACGGAGAGCGCAACGCCCTGGTGTCGCCGCTCAGCGCCGGCGCCACCCTCGCGATGCTGGCGCGGTGGGAGCGGATAACGGAGGCCGGGCGCCGCTCGATATGGGATCTGCTCCTCCCGGCGGCGGCGGAGGAGTCCGGGGAGCCCGCTTCGGAGGAGTCCGGCGCGCTCGCGACCGACGACGGGCCGGCCCCCGCTTCGGACTCCGCCGGCGAGAGCGCGGCCGACGGGGAGTCGCTCGCCTCCCCGGAGGAGTCCGTGGCCGCCGCCGGCAGCCCGGAGAACGGGAGCCGGGACGGGGGAGACGAAGAGCGGGCGCTGCTCTGCCGGCTCGCGGCGATCGCCGCCGACGCGAGCGCGGATGCCGGCATAGCGCTTAACGTCGCGAACGGGGCCTTTCCGTCCCGCGCGGTGGACTTCTCCGTCCTGGAAGCGGTGCTCGAGGAGCGCTTCGGAGCGCACGTCGAAGCCCTCGACTTCCACGCCGCCGAGGCAAGGCGCCGGATCAACGCCTGGGCCGCGCAGGCGACGGACGGCGCCATTCCGAACCTGCTGGGCAGTCTCCCGACCGACACCATCCTGGTGCTCGCCAACGCGGTGCTCTTCCGCGGCGAGTGGACGACGCCCTTCGATCCGGAGCGCACCGCCCCCTTGCCCTTCCGTACCGGCGCCGGCTCGAGCGTCGAGGTGGGGACGATGCGGGCGGACGACCTGTCGGCCCGGTACCGCGAGGACGAGAGCTTCCAGGCCCTCTCGCTCCCCTACGGCGACGGGCGCTTCGCGCTGACGATCGTGCTGCCCCGCGCCGGGCTCGCCACCTCCGACGCGCTGCGCCGCCTCGCCTCGGACCCGACGTGGCTGCGCGGGCAGGGGCAGGGTCCCGCGCGCGGCCACCTGTCGCTGCCGCGCCTCACCATGCAAGGCGCCTACGAGCTGCTCCCGACCCTGCGGGCGCTCGGGCTCAGCGACGAAGCGAGCGTGAGCCAGGTGGTCCAGAGCACCGTGCTCGAGCTCGACGAGAAGGGCACCGAAGCGGCCGCGGCAACGGCCGCCGTCGTGTCGAAGAGCCTCGCCCTGGAGCGCACGCGCTTCGAGATGCGGGTGGACCGGCCCTTCGTGCTCGCGCTGCGCCACCTCGGCACCGGCGCGTTTCTCTTCGCGGCCTGGGTCGACGACCCCAACGGGTAGTGAGCGCCGGTCGCCGGCAGCCACCTTGCGAAGGAGGAGAGCAGGTGAGAAAGGTCAACACGTCATCCGGGAGCCGGAAGCCATCGAGGCTTCTCGTCGCCGCCGGTGTCCTCGCGCTCCTCCTGGCCCCGGCCGTCAATGCGGCTGCCGAGATCGCCCCGGGCCACATGCAGGCCCCGAGCGAGGTGAGCCCGGCGGCGCCCGATGCGTCCGAGCGCGAGAAGAGCGGGAAGCAGGCGCTCAAGCTCGACTACTCCGGGACCTGGACCGGGCTGCACATCGTCCTGCCGCCGCCGAGCGAGGAGGAGAATGCCTCGATGGAGCGGGCGGACTCGAAACGCACCGTCATCGGCTTCCACCGCAAGGTGTCGGACGCACCCGACGGGGACCTTTCCGCGGAGCTCGAGTGGAGCGAGCAGCCGGACGGGACCTTCGTCAGCTCGCTCAAGGTGACCTCGCCGGGCGCGGCGTCGCTGCGGGCGGGCATCCGGGCGGAGCTGACCCCGGGCGGCGAGATCCGCTTCTTCGG
This sequence comes from Gammaproteobacteria bacterium, assembly GCA_022824305.1. Lineage (GTDB taxonomy): Bacteria > Pseudomonadota > Gammaproteobacteria > HK1 > HK1 > JAJEAD01. The sequence goes on from JAJEAD010000058.1 coordinate 28,678, forward strand.
CGAGGAGTCCGACGAGACCTTTCCCGTCGTCACCAGCGAGGACTTCTACGTCGTGGACGGCGAGATCCAGACCCTGTGGTCGCCCACCGTGGACGGGGACAGCATCGGCATCGAAATCAGCCTCCCCTCGCAGAAGGCGGTCGACGCGTTCTGGATCGTCGTGGACCGGGTGGCGCACTCGCCGTACTCGACGAGCTCCTTCGACAAGGCGATGAAGCGGCTCGAATGCCCGAGCATTCACATCGACGCGCAGTGCGCAGCGCGCAGCATCCACGGGAACCTCGAGGACGCGACCGCCCGTATCCGATTCGAAGACGGGGGCAGCTATGTCTGCTCCGGGACGCTGATGAACGACACGGTTGAGGGCAGCACCATTCCCTACTTCCTGACCGCGAACCACTGCGTGGACGCCGAACGCGTCGCGAGGAGCGTCGAAGCGTGGTGGTGGTACCAGCGCGCGAGCTGCGGCAGCTCCAGCGTGGACCGCCGCTACACGAGGACGACGGGCGGGCTGACCCTTCTCTCCACCAGCGAGTCCTACGACGCCACCCTGCTGCGTTTCCTTCGCTCGGTGCCCGGGGGCCTGACCCTCTCCGGGTGGACGGAAACGCCCCTCTCGCATCCCGTCGACGTGTACGGGATCCACCACCCGGACGGCGACCTCAAGAAGTACTCCGAGGGGACCACGAGGGGCAGCGGCTTCTCCGACGGGGTGAGGGACGCCATCGCGGTGCGGTGGAGCCGCGGCACCACCGAGGGCGGCAGCAGCGGCTCGGGCCTCTTCCTCGAGAGCACCGGACAGCTCGTCGGCATGCTCTCCCACGGCCCCGTCTGCGGCCACAACATCACGGACTACTATGGCCCCTTCCGGGAGTTCCTTCCCCAGATCGGCCGCTGGCTCGACCCGGACGGCGCGCCGCCGATCGGCGAAGATCACGGCGACACCATCGCCGACGCCTCGCTCATCCAGGCGCCGGCCACGATCGCGGCCAGCCTCGAGCGGGGCGGCGACGTGGACGTCTTCCGCTTCGAGCTCGCCACGGAGGGGACGGTGCGGGTCTACACCACGGGCGGGACCGACACCCTCGGAACGCTGACCCGGGCCGGCAGCAGCTTCCGGGTGCGGGACGACGACAGCGGGGACCTGCTCAATTTCTCGATCACCGCCCAGGGGGCGCAGCCGGGCACCTACTACGTCCAGGTTCCGGGCTTCCGAACCTCGACGACGGGCACCTACACGCTCCACGTGGTGACCGTCGGCGGAGCGCTCGGCGCCGCCGATGTCGTGCTCCCGCTCATCACGGAGGCCGACAACCGGCGACAGCAGGGATTCGTCCGGGTCATCAACGCGTCGACCCGGTCCGGCGTCGTGCGGATCGACGCCGTCGACGACATGGGAAGGCGCTTCGGGCCGGCGGCCCTCAGCCTGGCGGCGGGCCAATCGAGGAACTTCAACTCCCGGGACCTGGAACGAGGAAATGCCTCGGTCGGGGTCCACGGCGGCGTGGGAAGCGGCACCGGAAACTGGCGGGTGGAGCTGCGCGCGGACTTCGACATCCAGGCGAGGGCGTACATCCGCACCCCGGACGGCTTCCTCACCGCCATGCATTCGGTTTCGGCGGAGACGAGTCCCGGCTCGCAGCGCTACCACGTGCCCTTCTTCAACCCCGGGAGCAACACTTCGCTCCGGAGTCTGCTGCGGGTCGTCAATCCCTCGACGGCCACCGCGAACGTCACGATCTCGGGCATCGACGCCGAGGGCAACGCCGCGCCGCGCGGCGACGTGCGCTTCAATCTGCTCGGGGGCAGGGCGGTGCTGCTGAGCGCGCAAGGCCTCGAGCAGGGCGTGACCGGAGCCCGGGGCCGCTTCGGGACCGGACAAGGCAAGTGGCAGTTGTACGTCTCATCCAACCAGCCGCTGCTGGTCATGGGGCTCATGCTCACCCGGTCGGACCACCTCAGCAATCTCTCGGAGTGAGCCCGATGCCGTGCCCGGACCAGCGCCGCACCGTCCGGGCCCGGGTTCCCGGGGTGGCCCCGCCTCCGCGGGGCCACGGACGCGTCCGGAGACGAACGACCCACCAGGCTCGAGGGCGGCGCAGGTGACGGGACTCTTTCTGATCGCCGCAGTGTTTGGGAAATATCAAGAATATTAGACTCTTAGCGATTCTCATACGCGTTCACTAAGGGTTAGAAATGAAGCTTAGACCAAGATAGTGGGGCTTATCTTGGTTTAGGGGAGGGAAGTTGCCCGGATGCGCAGCGATGGAGGATGCGTATAGCTCCAGATGAGACCGGCGGCGGGATGGGGAGGGCGGCGCTAGAAGGGGAGATATAGTAGGAAAATGAGGGTTGACACTCTCCATGTTGTGCGTGAGTCGTTGACGCACAAGTCAACCACCACTAGGATTTTGACCCCCGCGTCCGGCCTGCATTGCTTAAGGATGCCCGCTCGTCGCGAGAATTCATACAAAAGTCTATTCAGAATCAGCATTTAGGAGCGTAGTCATGGCCCCCATCAAGCGACCGGAGACGAGTGCTCGAGACGCAGACTGGGCGGAGTGGCTGGAGGCTCACGCTCGGATCAGGGCCTGACCCAGCCCCAATTGCGAGCCAGATTCCTTTCTGTCCTTCGGCAGGGTTTAACGTTGCGCGCCTTTCAGTTCATGCGCTTGGCGTTCAAACACAATGAAGGTGGAGGAGAAGGGATTCTAACCCCTGACCGGTACGCTCTAAACGGACTGCTCTACCCTTGAGCTACTCCCCCATTAACTACGTTTCCTGCTGCAAGGACATCCTTATATTCTGCCTCACCTGCGCAACCGCAGGAATACCGATTGCGGACTGAGATCGATTCCACCAGATGTTCCCGGCCGGCCATTGTGCGCTGCATCAGGGAGCAGGTGACATTCACCGAAGCGTAGGAGTCTCTCAAATGGTATCACGCCAGCTCGCTCCCAAAGCGGCCCAACTGCTCGACAAGCTCGTGGAGCTCTCACTCCACGATGCAATGGTGCCAGAGCTCATTCTGAAACGCATTGAACGGGATGCCCATAAAGCTATGGAGGCGGATCCTGCGCATACTCATATGGTGTTGGGATTCATTGCCATGTTGCAAAAGGATATTCAGGGCGTCAGACGTCATTACAAGATTGCCGTAGAGCAATCTGGAGGGAGATCTGAGACCTGGTACAACTATTCGGTCGCTCTTGGCAGCATTGGGTACATGGAAGAGGCGTTCAAGGCCGCCGAAGAGGCGTATAGTCGTTCGCCAAACAAAGAGTCAGTCATCATTCGATACATGCAGGTTGCGCTGGGGACGGCGAGACTCAATGTGGTGAAGAAACTAGGTGACTTCAGAAAGAAGGCGCTTACCATCTCGAACGAGGAGGTGGATAGGGACCTGACGTGGATGGAGAACGTCGCCAAAGAGATGGCCGAGGCGATTGATCGCCAAGCCTTCTCAGAAGAAGGCGTGCGAGAGGTTTTGGGTATCGTCCACGAGATTCGTGGAGCGCATGGACTCAGAGAGTTTGAAACAAGCATTTTCCTGCATCCTTACGAGCCAGACAACTTCCTGCTCAAGTTTCACGTGATGGTTTCTCCAAGCATGGCCGTTGACCTCAACGAGCAGGTCGCTGATCGTATAGTCGAACGCGCACACCTGCTGGAAGACCCCGGCCTAACATTCATGGCGACCTTCATAGGGACCAAGACTGATGTCGATATCTCCTGACGCATTCCTTGAGTCAGCCAAGCGAATCGTTCAAGGCGCCGAGGAGGTAGATCACCGCAACGCGGTCAGCCGGGCCTATTACGCGGTCTACCACGTGTGCAGAGAATTCGCCAAAAGCATGGAATGGCCACAATGGGCAGATACAGGAACGCACAGCGCCCTGATTGATGCGTTCACGGACAGAACCGATACTGCTCACAAGAGCATCGGCTATTTGCTTGAAACTTGTAGACGAAGTCGGGTACTGGCTGACTATGGGATCGAAATGTCTTTGAAAGTGTCCGAAGCTCGCACGGTGATCAACCAGTGCGATCGCATTTTCACAAAGGTGAGATCGTAGCTGTTGGTTCAGTCGAAGCCGTCCTCATGGGGGTCGTCCTCATGGCCATGTCCTCCGTCCTCGTCCACACGATGGCGAATATCCATCGTCACGGCAAAGAACCCTGACGTCACCAACGTCGGCACCACCCACACCATTTCCCCGGTGAAGTAGGTGGCAGTGTAGGAGGGAACCAGGACGACAAGCGCATTGCAAGTCGCCAGTTGAAGTCGCCACACCTTTGCTCCTCTGGCTAGAACCTTGAGCACAACTCCTCGCCATCTTGGGGCTTCATGCACGGAAGGTGCTGCGCCAGTAGCTCTGGCGTGATGGAGGAGATTGCTGTGCCGCCAGCCCTTATCCCCTTCACCGCCCGTTGCAAGTCTGGCGTATAGAATCGCGCCAAGTCTCTGGCGCGCAAGTACTTCTCTGAGTGGCCAGTGTTCCTCTGTATGTACTTCTGTACGTGCTCGATGTGGAATCTGGGTTCGTCCTGAAACCACGTCGCCAGTCCCTCCTCCAGCAAGTTGGCTGTTCCCTGAGGACCCGGATCAAGCAGGTGCACGCATTCGTGAGCCACCTGCCATCTTCCTTGGTCGGGAGAGCATTTGTCCCACGGGTACTGACCAATAAGGATGTCGACGATGCAGCCACCACTCAAGTGGTAGTTACCTGGAAAGTAGGTATGCGGATTGCGCTCTGATTTTCGAATGGTTCCAAGCTCAAGACGAGGGTCGCGGGGGCCTAGATAGGCGAGCACAATTCTCGATCATTTGATGGAATCGGGCGGCGTTCGGTGATCAAATTGAGGTGTCAAAGCCGATGAGGTTACCGAGGGGGCCACCCGATGGGACACGGTGTAGTGGAGATTCCGAGACCGGTTCGGCGTCGATTGAAGCGCTTGGCGCAGAGGCCGAGCGAACATTGTCGGAGAGCGCATGCGATGTTGCTGCTGTGGGAGACGGGCAACTGTGTGGCGCGTGTAGCACGCGCTCTGTACGCGGCGCGTTCGTCGGTTCAGCGCTGGCGGGCGTTGTACGAGGAGTACGTTGAACAGGGGCTGCGACCGCTCGACCGAGGCCAAGGCGAATGGAAGGCCAACGAGGAGGTGCTCGCATCGCTGGCGGGGCTGGTGGACTCCTCGCCGCGAGCGCATGGCTATCTCAGGAGCCGGTGGAGTTCGGAGTTGTTGGCCATCGAGTTGCATCGGCGCACCGGCGTGCAGGTTCACGCCACCACGGTGCGACGATGGCTCAAGCGCTTGGGATTCGGTTATCGGCGCGCGCGCCCGACGTTGTGCATTCGCGACCCGAACAAGTCCCAGCGCCCGGATGCCATCGCCGGGGCCTTGGTCGGCAGCGGCCCTGACTGTGAAGTCTTCTACGTCGACGAAGCCGACATCGACCTCAACCCGAGAATCGGTCCTGCCCGGATGGCTCGGGGCAGGCAGAGCAGGATTCCTACTCCGGGTCAGAACCAGAAACACTACTTGGCCGTCGCGCTGAATGCGCGCACCGGCAAGGTGGTGTGGGCCGAGCGCGAACGCAAGGACTCGTTGCTGTTCATCGCCCTTCTGCACCGACTCAAGCGCCTCTACCGTCGGGCACGGCGCATCGTGCTCGTCGTGGACAACTACATGATCCATAAAAGCTCCATCACCCAGCGGTGGTTGGCCAAGCACCCGAAGTTCGAGTTGCTCTTCCAGCCCGTCTATCACCCATGGGTCAATGTGATTGAGCGCCTGTGGAAGACACTGCACGACACCGTGACCCGCAATTATCAACATCCCTCCATGAAGGCGCTGTTGGACGCGGTCCGGCGCTTCATGGAAGTCTGCCAACCCTGGCCCGGAAGCGCTCACGCCCTGACCAAAGCGTAGGTGGAGCGGATTAAGGATCACTTAATCTAGGTTGGTTCAAATGTCCCCAATATTTCGCCGACCTTCGGGAGCTTCGGGCGCGAAGATGTCGGGAGGGGCAGGGCGAACGCGCGCCTCGACGCAGTCCATGCCGGCCGATCCGCGTGCGCGGCAGGGAACGGGCGAAACGTTGCGGCTTCGCGTCCGCGCGGTGGCGAGGCGCCTCGCTCGCGCCATCGCGCCGGGTGTCGCCCTGCTCGTCGCCCTGCCGCTGCTCCTCACCCTGCCGATGCCGGCCGGGGCCGGGGAGGCGCCGATGCTGGTCGAGTACCACCCGGAGGCGGCGCTCTCCGCCGCCGGCGCCGAGGGCCGGAAGAGCGCGGTGGCCGCCATGCGCGAGGACCGGGGCGTGAAGGCCCTGCGCTTCGGGCTCGCGGCGCCCGCGCCCGTGCTCCACGCGCGCGCCCTCTCCATCGTGCTGCCGGGTTCCGGCGAGACCCTCACCTTCGACGACCTGGAGGTCGAGATCCTCGACTTCGGCTACGCCCTGCACTCGGGCGAGGGCGATTCCACGACTTCCCTCGCCCTGGTGATCGCGGGAGAGGACGTGGTCGGCACCCTGCACCACGACGGCGCGGTCTACGGCGTGCACCCTCTCGGCGACGGGTTCGTCGCGGTGTATCTCTACGACGCCGCGCTCATCAACCCCCATGACGGGCCCGACAGCGACATCGTGGTTCCCGACCCCGACCCCGACCCCGACCCCGACCCCGACCCCGACCCCGACGCCGGCGCCCCGCACCCCCCGCCTCCCGCGGCGGGGAAGCAGGATCGGGGCGACGTGATCGACCTCCTCGTCGCCTACACCGCGCGAGCGAAGCGTGCGGTGGGCAACGTGGACGCCGCACTCGCGCTCTACGTCCTCGAATCGAACCGGATGTTCCGAAACAGCGGGGCGTCCACGCAATGGCGCCTCGCCCACAGCTACGAGACGGCGTACTCCGAAGACCCCGATTCGCTCCGGAACCTCGAGCGCCTGCGCCTCCCGGAAGACGGATTCCTCGACGAGGCGCACGAACTGCGCGACCGGCATCGGGCGGACATCGTCGTGCTGCTCTACGCCGAGAACCGGAGCAGAGTCTGCCACGGCCGCGCGTACCGTCCCAACCACAGCCACGGCAACTTCTCCGAGTGGGCCTTCGGGGTGCTGGGAGTCGGGGCCTCGTGCAGCGCCGCGGCCGCCTCGTCGGTCTTCGCGCACGAGGTCGCGCACGTGCAGGGCGCCGGCCACAACCCGGAGGAGACGACCAACGCCGAAGGGAGGTATCCCTACGGCCACGGGCTGTGCAACACGCGCGGGGGCTGGCGAACGGTGATGGCCTACAACACCCGAGGGCGCTGTCCGCGCATCGTCCCCCACTACTCCACCCCGAAGGTCCGGTACCGGGGCACGCCGGTCGGCGACTCCGAGCGACGGGACAACGTGAGAGTGATCAACGAGACCGCGTTCGCGGTCGCGAACTTTCGCCGGCGATACGACTCCGCGCCCGGGCCCGTGCACCGGCTCCCCCTGATGCCCGGCGCCGACGAAGGCGGCATCCAGGGTTTCCTTCGCATCCGCAACCGCTCATGGGCGGCGGGCGAGGTGGAGGTGCACGCTTTCGACGACGGCGGCCGGCGCTTCGGCCCGGTCACCTTCTCGATCGAGGCGAGGCACAGCGGCGGCTTCAACTCCGCCGACCTGGAGAACGGCAACGCCGGGAGAGGGCTTCCCGCCGGCATCGGAGACGGCACGGGGAGCTGGCGCGTGGAGCTCGTGACCGCCCTCGACATCGAGGCGCACGCCTACATCCGCACCAGCGAGGGGTTTCTCACGAGCATGGACCAGCTCGCGCGCGAGGATCCGGACCAGCCGAACCGATACCTCGTGCCCTTCTTCAATCCCGCGAGCAACACGAGCATCCGCAGCCTGCTGCGCGTCGCCAACCCCAATCCCGTCGCGGTGCACGTGACCCTGCAGGCCTGGGACAGCCGCGGCTGGCCGGCGGAGGGGCCCGTTTTCTTCTCGCTCGGCGCCGGCGCCGCGCTGCGCCTGACCTCCCAGGCGCTCGAAGCGGGCGACGCCGCGGCCTTCACGGGACGTTTCGGCGACGGCGAGGGCAAGTGGCGCCTGGAAGTGAGCGCCGAGCATCCGCTCGAGGTCATGAGCCTCCTCTCCACGCGCAGCGGCCATCTCACCAACCTGTCGCGCTAGGCCGCAATGTCTCGGCGATTCTCGGAAGCTTCGGGCGTCGAGCTGCCGTGGTAGCGGCTCGAGGGAGCACGGCCCGACAGCCCGAGCATATCGGCGTCCGCTGGCGAATAGATCGGTGGGATGTTGCGGCCACCCGCGCGAGCGAGGGGGAAGCGACGATTCGCTTGCGGCCGGCCCGAACGCAGATACTATCCACCGGACACTCGGGATCCCGCGCCGCGGGAAAGCGTGCCGCAGCTTGGACGAAGGCAGATCAGGAGGGCGGAGCCGCATCCATGCGCCGTGCGCGCCCCTGGGCGGGCGCGGCCCGGGGGCGCGAACCCCCATGCCGGACGACGCCGGGAACGCAGGCATGGCCGGGGACGCAGGCCCGGCACTGAGCGGCGCGCTCGCGGGCGCGCTGCGCGACGCCGTCGGGGACATCGCTTCCGCCTCCACCCTGCCGCCCGAGTGCTACACCGGCGCCGACGTGCTGGCGCTCGAGGCCTCCGGCCTCCTGCGGCGAAGCTGGCTCGGCGTCGCCCGCGCCGACGAGTGGCGGGAACCGGGAGACTACGCGGCCATGGAGCTTGCGGGCGCACCCGTGATCGTGCTCCGCGACGAGGAGCGCCGCTTGCGCGCGTTCGCGAACACCTGCCGGCACCGCGGCACCCGGCTCCTCGAAGGCCGCGGCAACGCGCAACGCATCCGCTGCCCCTTTCACGGCTGGACCTACGGCCTGGACGGAGGCTTGCGCGGCGCCACCCGCATGGGCGCGACGCGGAGCTTCCGCCGCGCCGACATGGGGCTCGTCGAGTTCAGGACGGCGGAACGCGGCGGCTTCGTCTTCGTCGCGCTGAGCGACGAGACGCCCGGCATCGACGAGTGGCTCGGCGCCTTCGACGCGCTCCACGCCCCCTGGCGCCTCGACGAGCTGGTGACCACGCGGCGCCGCGAGCTCGAGGTCGAGTGCAACTGGAAGCTCTTCCTCGAGGTCTTCAACGAGTCCTACCACCTGGAGTACGTGCACGCCGCCACCTTCGGCGACATCTACCTCGAGCCGGAGCGGCCGGACGCGGTCGGCGGCTGCGTGCAGTCCTCCTTCAGCCCCACCGCGGGCACCGGCGGGCTCAAGGTGGACGAGCAGGGGCACGCGCTCCCCTTCATGCCGGGCCTCGGCCCCCGCGAGCGGGCGGGCACCCGCTACACCTGGGTCTTCCCGTCGCTCACCTTCGCCGCGGGCAGCGAGGCGCTCTGGGCCTACGCGGCGCGCGCCCTCGGCCCCACGCGCTGCCGGGTCACCCAGTGGGTGTGCTTCCCGGCGGAGACCGCCGCCGCCCCGGGCTTCGAGGCGAAGGCGGAGCGCTACTACGCCCGGATGGACGAGGCGCTCGCCGAGGACATCGCGGTGCTCGAGCGCCAGCAGCTCGGCATGGCGTCGCCCTTCGCCCGCGCGGGCCGGTGGTCCGACCTCGAGCAAGGGGCCGCCGCCTTCGCGGCGTGGTATGCGAAGCGGCTGCCGGGAGCCTGAGCGGGACCGGTTCTGATACCGTTGTTCCCCGCCCGCAGAGTCCGATGCGAAGCGATGAAGAGCTGAACATGGCCGTCCACCGGGAATCGGAAGCGGGGCCGGGCGAGGGGCGCGCGGGGAGCGACGCCTTCGGCAAGCGCCTCGGCGAGCTGCTCGTGGAGCGCAACGACGTCTCCGCCGCGGACATCGAGAAGACGCTGCGCATCCAGGAATCGGTGGGCGGGCGCCTCGGCGCGCTGCTCGTGCGCACCGGCGCCATCTCCGAGGACCTGCTGCTCCGCCGCCTCGCCGAGCAGCAGGGGGCGCGCTACCTGCGCGGCGCCGACGAGCTGCCGGACAGCCTCGACGTGTACCAGTTCATGTCGGAGTCCCCGATCAAGCTCGACTGGTTCCTCGACAACGCGGTCCTGATGTGGCGGCAGGGCGAGGACCTCCACTGCATCGCCCGCGACATCCAGGACCGCGCCCTCCTCGCGACGCTCGACTACTTCCACCCCGGCGAGCCCGTGACCTTCTGCCTCGCCGTCAACCACCAGATCGATCGCCTGATCGAGTTCGTGCGCAAGGAGCAGGCGATCGAGAGCCTCTACTCGGGCGAGAACGCCCGGCAGTTGCGCGAGATGGCGGAGGAAGCGCCGATCATCGAGCTGGTCAACAACCTGCTCTCCCAGGCCGTCGACGCCGCCGCCTCCGACGTCCACGTCGAGCCGGGCGAGGACCACTTCACGGTGCGCATGCGCGTCGACGGCGTGCTGCACACCCGCCTCACCCAGCCCGTGGAGCGCTTCCCCGCCGTCGCGTCCCGCATCAAGCTCATCTCGGGAATCGACATCGCGGAACGCCGCCTGCCCCAGGACGGGCGCATCTCCACCCGGATCTCGGGACGGGAGCTGGACATCCGCGTGTCCACCGTGCCCGGCGCCTTCGGCGAGTCCATCGTGCTGCGCATGCTCGCCAAGGAGCGCGACGAGCTCGTGCTCGACAACCTCGGCATGGCGCCGGACCACCTCGCGCTCTTCCGGAGCTGGTTCCAGACGAGCAACGGCATCGTGCTCGTGACCGGCCCCACCGGCTCGGGCAAGTCCACCACGCTGGCCGCCGCCCTCCAGGAGATCGACGACGGCATCAAGAAGATCATCACGGTGGAGGACCCGGTCGAGCACCAGATGCCGAGCATCACCCAGATCCAGACCCACGCCGAGATAGGCTTCACCTTCGCCCGGGCGCTGCGCGCGATCCTGCGCCAGGACCCCGACGTGATCATGATCGGCGAGATCCGCGACCTCGAGACCGCGGAGATCGCCATCCGCTCCGCCATGACCGGCCACATCGTGCTCTCCACCGTGCACACCAACGACGCGCTCTCGAGCTTCACGCGCCTCATCGACATGGGGGTGGAGCCCTTCCTCGTGGCGGCGCCGGTGCGCGGCGTGCAGGCCCAGCGCCTGGTGCGCAGGACCTGCGGGCGCTGCGCGCGGCCGGCCGACCCGCCCCCGCGGCTGCGCGAGCAGCTCGGCCGCCTCCCCCCGGAGCTCCTGGGGGATCGCTGGGTGGAGGCCCGGGGCTGCGACGCCTGCCGCCACACCGGGTACAGCGGCCGCACCGGCATCTACGAGCTGGTGCCGGTGTCGGGCGAGCTGCAGGACCTCATCGTCGGCGGGGCGCGCCTCGGCGACCTCCGGCGCCTCGCGCAGACGCAGGGGCACCGCACCCTGCTGCAGGACGGTCTCATCAAGGCCTCCCACGGGCACACCACGCTCGAGGAGGTGACGCGCCTGACCCTGGAGGAGTGAGGCGGGGTGCCGGAGTACGAGTACGAGGTCGTCGACGCCGAGGGCCGCCTCTCCAAGGGGCGGGCGGAGGCGGCTTCCGTCACCGACCTCGTGCGCGGCCTGAGCGCCGAAGGCCACAGCGTGGTCGAGGTGAGCGAGAGCCGCGAGGCCCGCCGCGCGCTCCTTCGCCGCCGCCTCCGCCCCCGGGAGCGGGTGGTGGCCTTCCACGAGCTCGCGACCCTGCTCGAGTCCGGCGTCTCGCTCAGCGACGCGGTGCACGCGCAGGCGAGCGGCAGCCACCACCCCGAGCTCGCCGCCGCCTTCCAGTCCATCTCCCGGGCGCTGCTGCGCGGGCAGAGCCTGGGAGAGGCGCTCCGCGGCGCCGGGCTCGAGCTGCCCCACTACGTCCACCACCTGGTCGAGGCGGGCGAGCTGAGCGGCCGCCTCGCCGAGGCGTTGCGCCAGGCCGTGGAGCAGATGCAGTACGACGAGCGCATGGCCTCGGAGATGCGAAGCGCGCTCCTCTACCCCGCGATCCTCATCGCCTCCGGTTTCGCGGCGGTGCTCCTGGTCTTCGTCTTCGTCATCCCGCAGTTCTCCAACCTGCTCGACGAGGCCGAAGCGCTGCCGCTGCTCGCCGAGGTGGTGCTGCGCGTCGGCGTGTGGTTCAACGCGAACGTCTGGCTCCTCGCCGGCGCGCTGGCCGCCGCCGTCGCCGTCGCCGCCGCCCTCTCGCGGCAGCCGGCCGTGCGCCAGCGCACCCGCGATGCGCTCGCCACGCTGCCGGTGCTGGGGGACTGGCTCGGCGAGGTCGACACCGCGAAGTGGGCCTCGGTGATGAGCGCGATGCTCACCAGCCGGGTGAGCCTCATGGACGCGCTCCGCCTCGCCTCGCGCGGAGTGCGCCTCTCGCGGCGCCGGGAGACGCTGGAGCAGGCGATCGGCGACGTGCGCGGCGGCGCCTCGCTCTCCGCCGCGCTCGAGAAGCGCCGGGCGCTCTCGCCCACCGGCTACAACCTGCTCCGGGTCGGCGAGCAGTCGGGGCAGCTCGCGCAGATGCTGCGCGCGCTCGCCACCCTCTACGAGGAGAACGGGACGCGGCGCATGAAGCGCTTCCTCACCCTGATCGAGCCCCTCGCCGTGTTGTTGATCGGGGCATTCCTCGGGGTCATCATGATTGGAATCATCCTGGCGATCACCAGTGTCAACGACATCGCGATCTGAGCGTTCGCCCGGACGCCGCCTCTCCGGATCGAAGCCCTCGATGACCACCTGCTTCTCGTGGATTCCCGCCCCTGCGGGACACAGGGCAGGTGGTGGCCGGGGCGGTCGCAGTCAGCCTTGCCCACGCGGGAATCGAGGCGTGGTTCGGGCTGCCCGGCGCCGCGGCCCTCCTTTTCCGGGTAACGCCCGCCCGGACATCGAAGGCCGGGAGGAGCGCAGCGCAAGGCCGCCACGGGCGCGTGCGGCGGGGCAGGCCGGCTTCACCCTGATCGAGCTGATGGTCGTGCTCGTCATCCTCGGGCTGCTCGCGGGGCTGGTGGGCCCGAGGCTCTTCGGCCGGGTCGACGCCTCCAAGGTGCAGACGGCGGAGACGCAGATAAAGATGTTCCGCGGCGCCCTTCAGGCCTACCGGCTCGACGTCGGGCGCTACCCCTCCACCTCGGAAGGGCTCGCCGCCCTGATCCGTGCCCCGGCCGAATCGACCGAGTTCTGGAACGGGCCCTACCTCGAGGACGAGGTGCCGCCGGACCCGTGGAACACGCCCTACCTGTATGAGCATCCGGCCGACAACCTCCAGGGCTTCGCGCTCTACTCCCTCGGCGCCGATTCCGAACGAGGAGGCGAAGGCGTCGACGCCGAGGTCGGCTACCTCCCGGTAGAATAGGCCGACGGTGGGACCGGAACCGGGCAGCGCATCGTCCCGGCCTCTCGCCCGGGAGACGGCGGCTCGCGAGGAAGTTGAGGTCATGGCGGTTGCGGCGGAGCGGCAGGGCGCGGCGGATCGGCGGGAGCTGTGCATCTCCATGCCCGACGGGGGCGCGCTGATCGGCCTCGACGCGCTGCAGGGAATGTGGACCGAAGCGCAGTACCTGCGGCTCACCGAGCACACGAAGCGCCTGATCGAGTTCACGGACGGACGACTGGAGGTTCTTCCCATGCCGACGGATCGGCACCAGGTCGTATTGGGTTTCCTTCTCTTCGCGCTGGATCCCTTCATACGGCAACGAGGCGGCACGGTGCTCTTCTCGGGCCTGCGCCTGCGCATTCGCGAGGACAAGTTCCGCGAGCCGGACCTGCTGCTCCTGCGCGACGCGAAGGATGCCCGCCGGCGCAACGACTACTGGCGCGGCGCGGACTGGGTGGCGGAAGTGGTCAGCCCCGACAACCCGGAACGGGACACGGTGACCAAGCGCCGGGACTACGCCGAGGCGCGCATCCCCGAGTACTGGATCGTCAATCCCGTCGACGAGACGGTGACGGTGCTCGTGCTCGATGGCGACGCCTACGCCGAGCACGGCGTGTTCCGGAGAGGAGAGCGAGCGAGGTCGTCGTGCCTGGACGGCTTCTCGGTGAGCGTCGCCCGGGTCTTCGACGCCGCGTGAAAGGGGCGGGACTGATGTGCGTATCGGCCGCTCACATGGAATGTGCACGTACACCGACGGGCGGAATGCTCCACTTGCCGGGCGCGCCCGGGCGCTTTCCGGCGCCGGCCGGAGCGCAGTGCGTGAAAGGAGGGATCCAGTGTCTCCGGAGCTGATCGCGATCATTGCGGTGGGTGTCTCCGTGCTCGCCTTCCTCGGACGTCTCAGCGTGAGGCTCACCGCCGTCGAGAAGGAGACCGCTCGCCTGAGCGGCCTCCTGGAAGGGCTCGGGCTGGCCGGCCGGCTGCCGCAGGGAGAGCGGCCACCATAGCGCGGTCCTCGTCCTGAGTGGACGAGGCGCCGCACGCATCCCCATGATGGCGGCAGGAGTTCCCCGTGGAGCCGGCGTCGAAGGAGGCTGCGCCCACGAGAATCCGGTTGGCGTTGCGAGCTCGGGAGTGCGGAGGATGGCCGGGACGCCTCGCGCATCGTGGGGCTTTACGCTGCTCGAGCTGCTCGTCGTGCTCGCGCTCGTGGGGCTCGTCGCCGCGATCGCGTTCCCGAACCTGGAGCGGCTCTACGGCTCCGTCACCCGGGAGACCGAGCGCGACCACATCCTCGATCAGTTCACCGGCCTGGGCCTGCGGGCGATGCGCCAGGGCCGGAACTTCGTGGTCTTCGGGGAGGGCGCTCCCGCCGCTTCCGGCCTGCCTGGTCCCGAGCAGATCGGCGCCACGCTCACGGCGGAGGACCTGGCAAGCACCGCGGGGGACATCGCGTCGGCGCCCCTTGCCGGGTTCACGTCCTACTCGATCGACCTGCCGGAAGGCTGGGAGATCCTCCTCGATCCGCCCCTCGTCGTCCGCGCGACCGGGGTGTGCCTCGGCGCCTCGCTCACCCTGCGCTACCAGGGCGAGGCGGAGCCGCGGATCGATCTGACGGCGCCCTACTGCCGGGTCTCCCCCGATGCCTGACCGCCACCTCACCCCGTCCCCCGCCGCCCGGCGCGAGCGGGGCTTCACGCTGCTGGAGACGATGGTTGCGCTGGTGATCTTCTCGGCGGCGGCGATGGCGCTCTACGGGCTCCTCAACACCAACCTGATCGCGCTCGCCCGGGCTCACGACGTCTCGCGCCAGGCGCCGGCCGTGCGCCAGGTCATCGAGCACCTCTCCTCGGTCAACCCGCGGGAGGAGGCGGCAGGAAGCATCGAGCTCGACGGCGTGCAGGTCTCCTGGACGGCGACGCTGGTGGAGCCCGTCCGCCAGAGCCAGAGCGTCACCGGAGCCCTCGGTCACTACGAGATCGGCCTCTACGAGCTCGAGTTCACGATGCGCGCCGGAGAGCGCTCGCTCGGCGCCTGGCGCCTGCGCACGGTCGGATACGAGAAGGTGCGGGAGCCCGCCTTCTGATGTCCTCCCGCCGCATCGCCCGGCGTCCGCCGCCGGAAGCGGGAACGGGGGCCGCACGGCCCGCGGCGCCCGCACCGCTCCCCCGCGCCGCCCTCGGCCTCACCCTCATCGAGATGCTCGTGGTCCTCGTGCTGGTGTCGCTGCTCGGGACCCTGCTCATCCAGGGGTCCGGGTTCTTCCTCGGGAAGTTCGCCACCGTGCAGCGCGTGCACCGGGAGGCCTCCCTCGACGAGCTCCGCCAGCACTGGTTCGTCTCCACCCTCCAGGCCATGGTGCCCTCCAAGCTCGAGGTGCGGCGCTTCGCGGGCGACGCGTCGTCCTTCGAGGGCGTCACCCTGCAGGCGCTCCGCGCGCGCTCCGGCGACCCGGTCCGGGTCCGCTGGTCCATCGACGCCGACGGCGAGGGCGGAGCGAGTGTCGTCCGCTACCAGGAGGAGGACGCCCCGCCCTGGACGGTGCTCCACGCCGAGGAGGGCGCGCTCGCCTTCCAGTACGCCGGCGCCGACCGCGAGTGGCGCGAGCGCTGGCCGGTGGCCGAGGACGCCCGGGAGCGCATTCCCCGCGCGGTGCGCCTCGTCTCCGCCGGCGGGCGCCCGCTGTGGATGGCGCGCCTCGCCCTCTTCCCCGAGCCGGTGCCCAACTACCGGGAGGAGTTTTGAGCCCCTCGCGCGCCACAGGAGGCTTCGCCGGCCGGCCGCGCCTGCGATCGCGCCGCACCGGGGCCGGCCTCCCCCGCGACGCGGGGGGCTCCGCACCGGCGCCGCGGCGGCGATCCCGCCCCGCCCGCAAGTCAGGTGGCTTCGTCCTCGTGGCGACGCTCTGGGCGCTTGCGGCGCTCGCGGTGCTCGCCGCCTACATCGACGGCGTCGTCGCCTCGGACCTCCGCCACGCCTTGGAGGCGAAGCGGGCGCTCGAAGCGGAGCTCGGCCGCCGCAGCACCGAGGCGACGCTGGTCTACCTGCTCTCCACCGGCCGCATGAACCACCGCGCCCTCATCCTGGAGGAGGAGCAGCGCTTCGCCGACTCCCTGCCGGAGGGCCAGTACCTGCCCGACCACGGCGACGGCGAGCTGCGCCTGACCGGCGCCGCCTACGCCGGCCCCGACGGCATCCGCTTCTCCGTGCAGGACGAGGGCGGCCTCGTCTCCGTCAACGCGCCCCGCTACCCGCCCTTCTCCGCGCTCCTCCGCCACGTCGGCGTCGCGGACTCCGAGGTCGAGGGCATCGTGGCCCGGGTCGAGGACTTCATCGACTCCGACGACGCGCTCAGCCTCAACGGCGCCGAGCGCTACGACTACCTCCAGCGGGGCGAGGCGCCGCCGCTCAACTGGATCATGGCGAGCCCCGACGAGCTGCGCCGGGTGCTCGGGATGGAGCGCCTCCTCGGCCCCGCCCGGTGGGAGCGCCTGCGGCCCCTGCTCACCATGCGCCCGGTGTACAGTTACAACTTCAATACCATGCGGCCCGAGCTCATGGCCGCCCTCCTCGGTCTCGACGAGGCGGGCGTGCAGAGGATGCTCGAGGAACGGGAGAGAGGTCCCCTGTGGCGCCTGACCCGCATCGCGTTGCTGAGCGGGGTGCACCTGAACGTCGACGAGCTGGAGCTGGCCCTGTTCCCCTCGAGCTTCATGCGCATCGCCGTCTGGCACGAGAGCGAGGGCTCGCGCCTCCTCTCGGGTATCGTCCTCACCCCCTTCGGCGACTCGGCGCCCTGGCGCAAGGACTACCGCTACTCCGAATTCATCGCCGCCGCGAGCGGTGCGGGAACGCCTCGTGAGCCTCTCCTCCCCTCTCCGACGCCTCTTCTTCAATAGGCCCAACGTCATCCAGACCCGGGACGGCGCCGGCCCGTCTCCGGTCAGGTCCCGCCATCCGCACTGGGTCGTGGGCCGGGGGCTTTGCATGTACCGCTGCGAGGACTTCGGCGGCGTGCCGCGCAGCAAGCGCCGCTCGGCGCTCGAGCTGCGGCTGCCGGTGTGGAGCCCCTTCGAGCGCACCGGCTACCACTGCGTGTGGTCGGGCGCCTCCGCGATGGTGTGGTACTGGGACGAGGAGAAGATCGCCGCCGGCCGCGGCGCGGTCCGGGGGCGCCTGCGCGGAGCCGCCGCCCGCTCGGCGGCCCGGGTCCGCGTGCTTCCCGAGACGGTGTTCCACGCGCGCCGCTCGGACGGCCTGCACCTGCAGCCCTGCCGGGAGGGATTCGAGCTCCAGCACTGGCGCGCGAACCTCCTCGTCGACTCCTTCTGGTTCCCCGAGCGCCCGCGCGAGCGGCAGGTGGCATGGTTCCTCGGCCGCCAGGCCGGCGCCCCGCCGTCGCGCTCCGTGGTCGTGGCGCCGAGCGCCGAGATCGACCCGGAGCCGTGGTCCACCACCCTCAGCCCGCGGGAGTGGTTCGAGTCCAACGAGCGGGCGCTCGTCACCGTGTGCCTTCTCGCGCTCGCGCTCGGGCTCGTGTGGCAGGAGGCCCGCTTCTGGAAGGTCCGCCACCTCGAGCGCGAGGCCGCGGCGGAGCTCGCGCACCTCGAAGACCGCCTCGGGCCGCTGCTCGAAGCGCGCAACGAGCTGCTGCGCCTGCGCCGAACCAACCGGGCGCTCGCGCGGATCCTGAACGAGCCCTCGCAGGCCCGCCTCATGCTGCTGGTGGACCGCGCGCTGCCGAACGCTGAAGCCGAGTTCCGGGAGTGGCACTACCAGCAGCGCGAGCTCAAGCTGGTGGTCGAGGACCCCGACCCGGATCCCATCGCCTACGTGCGCGCCCTGGAGGCGGAACCGCTCTTCGACCAGGTCCGGGCCGAGCGCTCCCGCGGCGAGAACCAGCTCGAGATCAGCCTGAGGGTGCGCGGATGAGGGCGCTTCGCCGGGCGCTGCGGCCGCTGGCGGCGGAGCTCGCCGCCAATGCGCGCCTGCGCTGGGGCGTGTGGCTGATCCTCGCCATCCTCCTCGGGTACGCCCTGCTCGTGCAGTCCGATCGCCTCGCCGCCGCGCACGGCGACTACGCCGCGGAGCTCGAGCGCCGCGCGAAGGCGGAGCAGGTGCTGGCGGGGCGCGACTGGCCCGCGCTGCTCGAGGTCGAGCGCGAGAAGCACCGCGAGCTCGAGTCGAAGTTCTGGCGCTCCGAGACCGAGGGCCTCGCCCAGGCCCAGCTCCAGGACGCGCTCACCGGGACGATCGCGGATCTGCGTTTCGACAACACCCGCATCCGCTCCGGCACGAGCCAGCCTCTGCCGGAGCTGCCGGGGGTCTGGCGCGTGCAGACCCGCCTCGACGGCGCCTACCGGCCGGGCGAGGAGCTGAAGGTGCTCCACGCGCTCGCCACCCATCCGCAGAAGCTCGTAGTCGACCGCCTCGACCTCCGCCGCCGCGAGCGCCACGACTCGCACCTGGTCCTCATCCTCTCGGCCTACTTCGTGGGCGTGGAGGGGGAAGGGCAGTAACGGCCCCGGGCGGCCGCGGTCTTCGCCTTGACGCTTCGGCGTCAGTGGCCGCGCAGGCCCCGGGCGGCGCTCACGACGCGCCCTCCCGGTCCCTCCTGCGCTCGCGGTCCACGAGGACCTCGGTCAGCACCCCCACCGCGCCCTCGACACGCGCCATCCGCTCACGCACGTCGGCCACGTCAGCGCGAAGCTCCGCCACGTCGGCACGCACCCCCGCCACGTCGGTGCGAACCTCGTCGCGCAGCTCCGCCACGTTGGCACGTACTTCGGTGCGCAGCTCCGCCACGTCAGTGCGAACCTCGTCGCGCAGCTCCGTGATGTTGGCACGCAGGAAGGCGCCGAGGCCCACCAGGGCCGCCAGCAGCGTCGCCCCTACCGCCCCGATCGCGATCGTCTCTCCGGTCATGGAGAGGGATCCTCCCGGCCCGCTTCACGGGCGGCGCTCACGACGTGCCCTCCCGGTCCCTCCTGCGTTCGCGGTCCACGAGGAACTCGGTCAGCACCCCCACCGCGCCCTCGAGACGCGCCAGGCGTTCACGTACGTCGGCCACATCGGCGCGCAGCTCCGCCACGTTGGCACGTACTTCGGTGCGCAGCTCCGCCACGTCGGTGCGAACCTCGGCGCGCAGCTCCGTGATGTTGGCACGCAGGAAGGCGCCGAGGCCCACCAGGGCCGCCAGCAACGTCGCCCCTACCGCCCCGATCGCGATCGTCTCTCCGGTCATGGAGACGGATCCTCCCGGCCTGCTTCACAGGCGGCGCTCACGACGCGCCCTCCCGGTTTCTCCTGCGCTCGCGGTCCACGAGGAACTCGGTCAGCACCCCCACCGCGCCCTCGAGGCGCGCCATGCGCTCGCGTACGTCGGCCACGTCGGCGCGAACCCCCGCCACGTCGGCACGCATTTCGGTACGCAGCTCTGCCACATCGGCGCGCATTTCGGTGCGCAACTCCGCCACGTCGGCACGTACTTCGGTGCGCAGCTCCGCCACGTCGGTGCGAACCTCGTCGCGCAGCTCCGTGATGTCGGCGCGCAGGAGGGCGCCGAGGCCCACCAGGGCCACCAGCAACGTCGCCCCCACCGCCCCGATCGCGATCGTCTCTCGTGTCATGGAGTTTGGATCCTCTCCTGCAATCGCATCGTCTTCCCCGAGGTGCTGCCCGTCAAGCGCCGGGCCGGTCCTCGTCGCCTCCTCTCCCGGGTCTCGTCGGACATGGCGCCACGATAGCCGGAAGGCGGGGCGGGCGATGTCGGCTCGCGACCACGGCGGTGTAGGCCATGCGCCCGCTCTGCGCCTGGCCCCGATCCTCTCGGCCTACTTCGTGGGCGTGGAAGCGGGGGAGTAGCGCCGAAGGCGTCCGCTCACCCGAAGAGGCGCCATGTGATGGCCACCACGAATGCCAATGTGAACCCGACCATCCACTTGAGCAGAAGAAGGCTCGCCTTGATCTCGGCGATGTCGGCATCGTAACGAGCCACGGACTTCGCTGCCTCCCGCGCCTTTTCCTCGGCAGCGCCGGCATCGATGAGCGCCGCGTAGACTTCGCTGTTCATCGTGCTCATGGCTGGTTTCTTTAGCTGCCCAACATCCCGCTGGCGACGATACACCACATCGAGCATTGGCGACCACGCTGGTGCAGGCCATGCGCCCGCTCTGCGCCCGCCGGGGCCGCGACTACCCGCCCGCCAGCGCGGGCTCTACAATCAACGGGATGAACGGGAGAGCCTCGCTTTGGCGCCTGGTCCTGGGCGCGCTGTTCGCCGGCGCCGCGGTCGTCGCCGCCGCGCTCGCGATGCCCGTGCCTCCGCCCGAGACCGGCGTGCACGCCGCCGCCCCGACGACGATGCCCGAGGCCGCGGTCGCCGCCGCGCCCGAGGACCTCTCCGCCCTCCTCGACATCCGGCGCTGGGGCGCCGCTGCGCCCGCCCCGAAGCCCGAGCCGGTCGAAGCGCCCGGCCCCACCCTCAACCCGGTGCTCGCGGAGATGGGCTTCGTGGGCCTCATCGCCGCGGGGGACGAGCGCGCGGTGCTGCTCGCCCTGCCGGAAGGCGAGATCGTCCGGATGCTGCCCGGCGACACCCTGCCCGACGGGCGGGTCCTGGTCTCGGTCGCCGACAACAGCCTCAGCCTCGAGGCGGCGGGCGGCGCGACGGAAGTGCTCACCCTCTTCCCGCCCCTGCCCGCGGAAGAGGCGCCGCTTTCCCCCCCGGTCGCCCCCGGGGCGGACGAGGAGAGCGGCGGGGGAGCCGCCGTCCTCTCCGGCGCCACCGGAGCGCTCGCCTCGCAATGAACGCGCCGCGCCTTCGCCTCTGCGCCCTGCTCCTGTTGCCGTGGCTCGCGAGCGCCTGCGCGACCCTGCGCATGGAGCCCTTCCCGGAGCCGATCCGCCCGCCCATGGAGCCGCCCGCCGAGACGGCGGAAGAGGCGGCGCCTCTCCCGGCGGATGAGTCCCCCGCCGAGACGCGCACCACCCGCACCCCGGGGGTCGTCATCCAGCGCACGGTGGCGGAGGGCATCGCGGACCGCCTCGGCCAGGACCTCACCGGCGACCCCGTACGGGTCAGCTTCCACGACGTGCCGCTCGTCGCCTTCATCAACGCGGTTTTCGGCGAGGAGCTCGGCATGTCCTTCGTCATCTCGCCGGGCCTCGCGGAGAGGACGGACCTCGTCACCCTGCGGCTCACCGAGCCCCTCCCGCCCCGCCAGCTCTTCGCCACCGCCCGCCGGGTGCTCGGCGAGTACGGGGTCGACCTCCGGGAGGTCGAGGCGGGCATCCTCACCTTCACCCCGGCCGAGGAGGTCGCCTCGCGCGACGTGCCCCTGCTCGTGAGCGGGCGCGCCCTCCCCGAGGTCCCCGACACCCATCGCACCATCTTCCAGTTGGTGCAGCTCAAGGTCGTGCGCGGGCCGCAGGTGAGGGGCTTGCTGCAGAAAGCCTTCGACCGTCAGGACCTCGATATCCTCGAGGACCCCGTGCGCAACGCCCTCCTGCTCGAGGGCCGCGCCGACACCCTCGCCCGGGCGATGGCGATGGTCGAGGTGCTGGACCAGCCCCTGCTGCGCGGGCGCCACGGGGTCATCGTCGAGCCGGTCTTCATGTCCGCCGACGAGCTCGCGCGGGCGCTGGAATCGGTGCTGCGCGCCGAGGGTTACGAGGCGAGCGTCGGCGCCGAGGGGGTTGGCAGCGCGGTGATCCTCGTCGCGCTGGACGGGGTGAACAAGGTGATTGCCTTCGCCGCGGACCGGAGCGTTATCGACCACGTGGAGCAGTGGGCGCGCGCCCTCGACGCGAGGCGCAAGGAATCGATCGAGGAGGCGGTGTTCACCTACGAGGTCCGCAACACCCAGGCCGGGGAGCTGGTCGAGACCCTCAACCGGATGCTCGGCGCGGGCTCTCCCACCAGCCCCATTGCCGCGACGCCACCGGCGGCGGACGAGGGTGGAGAGGCGGCGGAGGCGGCCGGGGAGCCGGCGGGGACGGCGCCGGCCGGGGCGCGCATCGTCGTCGACGAGAACCGCAACCTCCTGCTCTTCCGCGGCTCCGGCAAGGAGTGGGCCGAGGTCCGGGCAGTGATCGAGAAGCTCGACAAGTCCGTTCCCTCGGTGCTCATCGAGGTGCTGGTGGCCGAGGTGACCCTCAGCGACGAGGAGAAGACCGGCGTCAAGTTCATCCTGAGCGGCGCGCTCGGCAGCCGGGGCATCACCGCGCGGGCCCTGGACGCGTTGACCGCCAACGCCGGGGGACTCTCCCTCACCCTCGACAGCGCGGGCGAGACCCGGGCGCTGCTCAACTTCTTCTACAAGAACGACCGCGTGGTGATCCGTTCCCGGCCCCGCCTGCTCGTCAAAAGCGGCGAGACCGCGAGCATCGACGTGGGCAACGAGATCCCGGTGATCACCCAGATCTCGGATTCCAGTACCCAGGCCGACGGCTCCACCAACGTGCTGCAGGAGGTCTCCTACCGCAAGACCGGGGTGCAGCTCGAAATCAAGCCGCTCGTCCAGGCCAACGGGCTGGTGGACCTCCAGATCTCCCAGCAACTGAGCGAGGCGCGGCCGAGCGCGGCGACCAGCCTCGCCGGCTCCCCCACCATCCTGAACCGGCAGATCAGCACCAGCCTGACGCTGAAGGATGGCGGCTCGCTCCTCATGGGGGGGCTCATCTCTGGCAGCCAGAACGCGGGCGCGAGCGGCGTGCCCTTCCTGGGGGAGATGCCGGTGCTCGGTCGCCTCTTCCGCTCCGATTCCGTGCAGGGAGACCGCACCGAGCTGCTGGTGATGGTCACCCCCTACGTGGTTACGGACCACGAGGAGGGCTGGGAACTCACCCGGCGGGTGCGAGAGCAGCTCCGCCTCCATTCCGAGCCCTCGCCCTGACTCGTGCTGTCGTCGCAGAGAAGATTCTTGGAGCCACGGCCGGCAGTCGTCCCTGCGCCTGGCGCCGATGCCGTCCGATACTTCGCGGTGGCGTGCGGGTGCGGGTTGCGGAGCGAGGGCTGCGGCCCGGCGAATCGCGTGCGTCTTGATGTGGAGCGACGGCCCGGAGGCAGTGCCTCCAGGCGGTGCACGCGGCGCGCGAGACTCAACTATGCGGGGGTTGCCATTTGCGTCGAGTCATGGATAATCTGCTCTCGTGCGGGCGACGTGGGTTGCCTCACCCGCTCGCAGAATGACCCGGTTGCGACAAATTTGGCAAGGAAATCAACGAGTTGGACTAACGCCCGGGGCGGGTTCAATTGACGGGGAATCAAAGCTTGCCATTAGTGTCGTATCGTGGATAATCCGTCCGTAGCCGCATGACATGGGGCTGAAGAACCTGGGTCAAATGGCTGATTCGGCAACAATTTTTTATCTAAAGCTCTGAACTGAGAAAGGAGGAGCAATCATGCTCAGCAGAAGAACTCTCGGGGTTGCTGGGGCGGCCATACTGGGTTCCATGGCCTTGCTGGTGACCAATCCGGCCAACGCGGTGATCAATCTCACTCCTGCTACCGGTGAGATGGCGGGTAAGGTGAAGATTGCCAAGGAAACCTTGCTCATGGGCACCGCCAACACCACCACTGTTGGGGGTGTGACGTACTACAACGTCACGGACGGAGGCTCAGTCCTCAATGTACAGATGGACCGAGGAGTCGTGGCGGGTGCTGCGGCGGTGTACTACCGATTGACACTTGAGAACATGGTTTTCGTTGGCACGACTGCGCCCACCGTGGCGGATGGGGGCTCCGGCACAGCCGCCGGCCCAGTTGCCGGGGGAGCGGCGGAGGACAACTACATCGTGTTCTCGACTTCGGGGGATGGAAGCGCAACCGACGATTTGACAGTGACGATCGCTGCCTTGGGCGTGCTGCCGGACATGCCGGGCAACATCAAAGTGGAGGTGTACCGGAACGTCTTCGACGCGCAGGCCGAGACCAATGCGATCGATAGCTTGATGCAGATGATGTCGGGTGCAGTGACGGTTGTTGACGGGATCAGCGAGAGGGGCACTCCGGGCATGGCCGTCGCCGAGGTGTCGGAAGACTTCATGCAGCTTACTGGGGGCGCCGATACCGCCATGATCGGCAGGCTGCGCATAGCGGCCGATACGACCGCGCTCACCCAGGCCACCGGGGCGATTGCTTCCCTGTCCACCATGTTGAACGCCGCTACTCCCATCGAGGTTACCTTCAAGGGTGATTTTTCGGTGGGCACGTACAGCTTGGATCCGGAAGCCGACTGCAATGGGTTGGCCGCCGCCGACGGCAGCGCCAACGCAGTCGCCTCAACCGTTGGCGATGATGGTGACATGGAGGACGCGATGCTGACGCCGGACACCCAGCCTGACGGGACTGCAGATATCGACTGGTATCTGTGCCTGATGGTGGCTGAAGACAACGACATGGCGCTTCCGACCGCGGATTTCACGGCGACCGTGGAGTATGCGGCTCGTACCAACGCGTTGGGACGTGATGACCAAACCGTCACGATCGGCAGCATTGGACGTAACGGTACATCTGCGCACATTCCCTACCTGACCACGGATGAGCGTTACAACCAGCGGATCGTCATCGTGAACCGGGGAAGCGAGGCCGCCTACAGCATGAGCTTCTCGTCTGAAGCCGGGGTCACGACTGCTGCGGGTATGATGGCATCGGGTACGTTGGCCGCCAACTCGACCACAGTCCTCAAGACTACTGACGTGGTCACGATCTCGGGCGGACCGCCGCATCGTGCCTCCGCTATGCTGAACATCGTGGGCCCGGCGTCCAACATCAGTGTCGCCACCAACCAGACCACCAAGATGGGCGGCAGCACTGACACGGTCGTGTACGAGGTCATGGGTATGTAACGTGACCGGAGTCGGGCTGCCCCATTCGGCAGCACAACTCGGAAAAGAAGGGCTTCGGCCCTTCTTTTCTTTTCGGGGCTCGAAAAACCCCCGGGCGTCGTACCGCGAACCCTCGCACAGCAAACCCGAATGCAACCTCCGAGCCGTCGCACACAGATCCAAGCGTCATCGACTTTAGAACCTCGCCGACGAACTTCGCCGGGCCGCTATCGTTACCGGCACACCAGCGGCCTGCTTCCTGCCGAGTTCGTCGAGCAGGCGCAGCCCAGAAGCAGCAATACGCCTCCCGGATTGACCGCCTCTGCGACGACCACGTCCAATCGTCCCCGAGTTTCCTGCCGGTGAGAGCCTTCCACCGTGAACCGCAGCAGCTCTCCCTCACCGACCCGGCTCTGGCATCCGGGAGTGCCGGAGACCCAGGGTGCCGCGCTGATCGATAACAGCCTCAGTTTCAGACGCCTTCTCACCCGCCTGAACTCCCGCCTCCTCTTCCCCACCGATTCCGGTGGCGAGCCCCTCGATACTCTGCTCATCTCCCTGCCCATCTCGGAGGTACGACGGCAAGCCCTCCTCCGTCGACTGGAACGTCTGATCGTCCCCTAGTCTTCCGCCGGTGAGATCCCTCGACCGTGAACCACGGCAGATTTCCCCCACCGATCCGGCTCCGGCATCCAGGAATGCCGGAGACCCGGGGCGCCGCGCTGATTGATGGCAGCCTCAGTTTCAGACGCCTTCTCACCCGCCTCTACTCCCGCCTGCTCTCTCCCACCCATCCCGGTGACGAGCCCCTCGACACCCTGCTCATCTCTCTGCCCATGTCTGGGGCGCGACGGCAAACTCTCTTCCGTCGACTGGCACGTCCGATCGTCCTTGAGTCTTCTGCCGGTGAGATCCCTCCACCGTGAACCGCGGCAGCCTTTCCCCACCGACCCGGCTCCGGCATCCGGGAATGCCGGAGACACGCGGCGCCGCGCTGATCGATAGCAGCCTCAGTTTCAGACGCCTGCTCACCCGCCTCTACTCCCGCCTCCTCTCTCCCACCCATCCTCCCGGTGGCGAGCCCCTCGACACCCTGCTCATCTCCCTGCCCGTGTCGGAGGCGCGGTGGCAGACCCTCCTCCGTCGACTGGACGCCGATAGCTGGAGGCTCTCGACTCTCGACGCCTGCTATCCCGCCGATGCGGAGTCCTTGAGCGAAGCGGAGTGGAAGCGCTTCCACGCCATGGCCGATCGGCTGCGGCCCGGTCAGCGGGGCTGCTTCCTGAGCCATCGGCGAGCCTGGCTGCGGGCGCGGGAGAGCGCCGCTCCCCTCACCATCGTCCTCGAGGACGACGTCATCCCGCTCTACGAGGCGCGCCCCTCCCTTCCCGCGTTGCCGGAAGGCCTCGACCTGCTCTACCTGCACCACTTCGCGCAGCGCATCCCCACCGCGCCGCGCTTGCTGGCGCAGCTCTACTTCGCTCCGATCGAGAGCCTGATCCGTCCCTTCCGGGTCTTTCCCGTCGACGAGGTGCTGGCCTCGCACTGCGGGAAGCTCCGTCTCGGCGCGATGCCCGGCAGCGCCTACGCGGTCACGCCGGCCGGAGCCGACAAGCTCCTCTCCCTCTTCGACGAGGTCGGCAACTACGACCACTGGGACGCCGTCGTGCTCCGGCACGCGACGAGCGAGGCGGTGCATGCGCGCATGCTCCCGCACATCCGCTCCGACGCGCTCTGGTTCTACCGGGGACAGGCGCCGGAGCGGGCGTGGTCGAGACGGGCCTCCATCTCGATCAACGCGTACGCGATCTATCCGCCGCTCTTCCTCCACGACCACGAGGCCCCGTCGGTCAAGCTCGAGGTGCCGGCTCCCGCCGCCCCGCCCGCCGGCGAGTCCGGGAAGGCGCGCCCGCGCTCGATCGCTGCCGGAGCCGGCCGCCCGGCGCAGGGAGGGGAAGCGGCCGAGGCCGAGGGCAGGGCGCGCACCTGGCTGCTCTGCGGCATTCCCCGTTCCGGCAACGGCCTGTGCTGCCGGCTGGTGGGCGCGTTGCCGGACACCGTGGCCCTGTCGCAGCCCTACCATCCCCATTGCACCTTCGACGGGGTCCGCCTCGGCAGCCTGCCGCGCGCGCCGGGGGAGGCGAGCCTCCGCCTCGGCGAGTTCACCCGCCTGGTGCGCAAGCAGATTCTGGAGGAGGGGCGGGCGCCCTCGCACCAGGTCGGGGGAGGGCTCTACGACAACATCATGGCCGCGGAGCGGGATGCGGACTCAGGTCTTCGCGAGCGCCGGGGAGAGTGGGGCTCGGTCGCGGTGACCAAGCCCCTGACGGAGCGTTTCACCCTGTTCATGAGCCAGCCCGCGGTGTTCTCGGCCCTGCTCCCGGCCCTGGCCGAGAGATTCGGGTGTCTCGCCCTCGTGCGCAATCCCCTCTCGCTGCTCGCCTCCTGGCAGACCGTGAACCTGCCCTTCAACCGGGGACGCATCGCGGGGGCGGAGCCCTACGATCCGGAGCTGCGGCGCACCCTGGACGAGGAGCCGGATCGCCTGCGAAGGCAGCTCCTCATCCTCGACTGGTTCTTCGCCCGCTTCGCAAGCCACCTGCCCCGCGACGACGTCATCCGCTACGAGGACCTCGTCGAGAGCGGCGGCGCCGCGCTCTTCCGCCGGCTGGGCCACGAGGGCGCCCCGGCCGTGGCGCTTAAGAGCCGCAACGACAGCGCCC
>JAJEAD010000082.1 GCA_022824305.1 Gammaproteobacteria bacterium
CCGCCCCGGGAGGGATCCGCAAGACGCTCGTGTAACCGGTCCTCGATCACGCAGTTGTAGTGCCACTCCCTGTCTTCGTGCGCCGCAACTGACTGATGTGCAATGAGATTATTCGAGGGGTGGTAAAGATGGGCTAGCGGAAGGCGCACATCCCCCGGAAGCGCCGGCAGGCCGCGCTCTCAGATGCCGCCGAGCAGCACCCCGCAGTCCTCGACGCGGCAGTCGTGCCCGAGGAGGAGCAGGCTGTGCCAGAGCGTCGCCGGGTTGCCGGCGACTACGGGCCGGCCGATGGATGCCTCGATCTCGCCGATTACGGGGAGGCTGCTGATCGCGGTGTCCGGAATGAGCAGCGGATGTGAACGCGCGGACAGGGCGCGGTGGAAGCGCAGCACCTCTCCTTGGATGTCGAGCTCGGAGGAGGCGAGCTCGTCGTCGCAGTCCAGGGACACCATCGCGGCCACCCCCACCCCGGCATCGTCGAGAAAGCGGAGAAAGCGGTGGGTGGTCGGCGCCGGGTAGGCGCTCACCACGTCCACGGTCTCCGCGCCGAGCACCCGCACCGCTTCCAGCATCGCGAGCGAGGTGCTGGTGGCGGGACGGCCGGCCGCCCGCGCAATCGCCGCGGCCTGCGCGCGCGACCACTCGAGCCCGCCGATGAAGCTCGCGCAGGTGCAGGGCCACGCGATCAGGTCGCAGCCCGCCTCCCCGAGCTCACGGGCGGCGGCGACGAGCTTGTCCTCGCGGCCGGTGTCGAGGACCGATTCGACGCTGTGGCGGCCGTCCGCTTCGCTGAAGGCCTCCACCGTGCGCACCCCGGGGAAACCGAAGTAGCGCATCCAGTGCTCGTAATGGCGCGTCTCCGGGTCTTCCACCCTTGCCACGCCTTCGCCGACCACCTTGGGAATGATCAGCCCCAGGCGCTGTTCCGCCGGCCCGGCTCCGTGCACGGGACCCTCTCCCGCTCCGGCGGCGTCAGTCCGCCTCGATGTACATGGTCTCGCCGGTGGCGCCGGCGAACCACACGTCGCGGCAGGCGTCCGAGAACTCCTCCAGCGCCTCGAAGGAGGTGCCGGTGGCGAAGAGGGAACCCGGGAGAACCCCGTAAGGGCTGATCAGGCTGTTGCCGCGCTCGTAGAAGAACGCGAAGTCGAGGAGCCGGCCCTCCGCGTCGGGAGTGAGGTCCTGGCCCGACAGGGTGTTCCCGCCCGCGAACCCCCCGGTATGGCGCGCGCTCACCGGCACGAAGAGCAGGTCTCCCGGTCCCGGGTAGATGCAGGTCCACTCCTGGGGCGGCTCGGGGTCCGGCAACGACACCAGGACATATATCTCGTTGTTCGCGTACTTGGCGTGATAGACCTGCTCCTCCACCGGCAGCATTCCGGCTACCGCGGCGCAGGTCTCGGGCGAGCGGTCCCAGCGCATCCTGAGCCGGACGCTCGCGCCGCGGCGGCGCAGACCGAGACGTATGAAGTGCGGCTCTCTCTCGCTCATGCTCGTGCCCCTCGCTCGGTGGCCTTCCGCCCGCGCTACGCGACGGCGATCCGGCCGCAGTATACGACGCCGGCCCGCCCCACGGTGGTGCATAATCCGCGCGCGCGGCGAGCGTGGCCGTGCTCGGGCCCTGGAACCGGGAGAGCGCATGAAACCCTCCTACGACGTGGTGATCATCGGCGGCGGCGTCACCGGAGGCGCCACCGCCTGCTTTCTCGCCGCGGAAGCGGAGTTCCCGGGCACGGTGCTCGTGGTGGAGCGGGATCCGACCTACGAGTTCGCGCCCTCCGCGCGCTCGACCGGCGGGTTCCGGCAGCAGTTCTCCACCCCGGAGAACATCGAGATCGGCCTCTTCGGCGCCCACTTCTTCAAGAACGCGGAACGCTACCTCGCGGTCGACGGAGAGACGCCGGACATCGGGGTGCGGGAAGGCGGGTATCTCCTGCTCGCGACTCCGGAGGCGCTGCCGATCATGGCGGAGAACAACCGAACCCAGCGCGCCTGCGGCGCGGAGGTGCACTTCCAGGACCCGGACGCGCTGCGGGCGCGCTTTCCGTGGATCGACCCCGTGGGGCTCGCCGGAGGCTTCCTGGGCGTGCGCAACGAAGGCTGGGTCGATCCCTGGTCGCTGGTACAGGCCTACCGGAGAAAGGCGCGGTCGGGAGGGGTGGAGTACGTCGCCGACGAGGTGCTCGAGCTCGAATGCCGGGACTCCCGAGTCCATTCACTCCGGCTTCGCGACGGGGGACGTATCGGGGTGGGCGCGGTCGTCAACGCCGCCGGCGCGCGCGACGGAGCCGGCCTCGCCGCGCAGGTCGGAGTGGCGCTACCCATCGAGCCGCGCAAGCGCTGCACCTTCGTGTTCGAGTGCCGGGAGGAGATCGGCCCCGCCCCGCTCACGGTGTCCCCGAAGGGCGTCGCCTTTCGGCCGGAAGGCCGGGGCTTCATCAGCAACACGGCCCCTCCGCCGGACCGCGACCCGGCCTGCGAGAACACCGAGGTCGAGCACTGGCAATTCGAGGAGATCGTCTGGCCGGCGCTCGCGGAGCGGGTTCCCGCCTTCGAGGCGATCAAGGTGACGAACTCCTGGTGCTGCCACTACGACTTCAACACCCTCGACGAGAACGTCATCGTCGGCCGCCCTCCGGACGTGGAAAACTTCTACGTCGCGATCGGGTTCTCGGGGCACGGACTGCAGCAGTCGCCGGCAATCGGCCGGGCCTTGAGCGAGCTCCTGACCTTTGGCGAGTACCGAACGCTCGACCTCAGCCGCTTCGGATACGAGCGGGTCGTCCGGGGCGAGCCGCTGCTGGAGACCAACTGCTGGTAGCGGCGCCCGCCTGCGCGCCTACCAGCGCGCGCATTCCGGGCGCATGTCCTCGGGCGACAGGTGGATGTCGAAGCGCTCCCGGATTCGGGCGTCGGCCTCGGGCGCTATCGTCTGCGGGTAGTGGGTGGAAAGTATCTCGCGCACCCGCTCGTGGGCGCGCTGGAAGATGTCGCGGCTGCCGTCCTCCTCCCACACCGCCGGCGTGTTTCGATCTCCGAGCTCGGGGAAGAGGTACTCGGTCTGCATGAGGTTGAGGGTCTGCTCGTGCCCGAGGAAGTGCCCCGGGCCGGCCACCGCCTGCTCGATCACCGGCACCGAGAGCGTATCCTCCGTCACCTCGATGCCGCGCAGCACCCGCAGGATGTTGCCCATCATCTCGTTGTCGATGGCAAGGGCCTCGTATGAGCAGCCGAGCAGCGCGCCCTGCATGCCGGCCGATTCGTAGACGAAGTTGGCCCCGCTCATCCCCACCAGCAGGTTCGTGATCGCCTTCTCGTAGCCGGCCTGGTTGTCCGGCACCTTGGAGTCGGTCATTCCCGCCGCGACGCCGGAGGGCAGTCCGTACCAGTTCGCGATCTGCGCCGCACCGGCGTTGAGCAGCGCCTCCTCCGGCCCGCCGCCGGAAAAGGCCCCGGTGCGCAGATCGGAAGTGAAGGGCCAGTTGCTGAAGATTACCGGGTGACCGGGACGCACGAGGTTGATGAGCACGAGTCCCCCGAGCGCTTCCGCCGTGGTCTGCACCAGGGTGCCGGCGAGCGAGGCGGGCGAAGTGGCGCCGGCCTGCGCCGCGATGATGAGGTTCACCGGCATGCCGTTGCGGGCCGCCGCGACATTCACCTCGCTGTTCTCGGGCGCGAACTTGAGCGGCGGCACGATGGCGGTGGAATGCACCTTGCAGAAGGGGCGGCGCGAGAAGCGGCCCTCGCCGCCCAGCATCATGTCGAACATCTCGACCACCGGTGCGACGTTGCCGGCCTCGTTGAAGCTGACACCGATCGCCTTGGTGGTGGAGGCGGCGGTGGCATAGGCCATGTTGAGGTCCATCGCCGTCCAGTCCTCGATCTCGGCCGGGACCACGGTACGCGAGTACCAGGCGAGGTTCGGGAGGCGATCGACGAGGCGTCCGAAATCGTAGATGTCGTGCAGGGTGGAGGGGCGGTAGCGCCCGGTTCCGAAGTCCGGGACGCTCACCGCCGCGCCCGCGGTGCCGAAGTGCACTCGGCTGCCGCTTATCTCCAGGTCGTGCTCGGGCTCGCGGCCGTGGAAGACGAAGGAGCGGCAGGCGCCGGCGATCACGTCCTCGACCAGGGCGCGGGGAAACTTGATCCGGCCCTCTTCCGTGATCTCGCAGCCCTTGTTCGCGGCGAGCTCGTAGAGGATGGGAATGGCGTCGCCCATTCCGACCCGCTCGAGCACCGTCAGGGCCGCTTCGTGTATCCGCTCGATCTCGTGCGTGCCGAGCGGCCGATAGAGATCGACCTCGATTCCGCTGCGGATGACCTTGCCGACGTCCTGCAGAGCCGCTTCGCGTGCACGCTTGCGCATCGCGCGACCTCTGCGCCCTGCCCTGGTTCTCTCCTCGCTCATCGCGGCCCTCCGTCGCCTTTCAGGTCATCGTTCGCAGTGCGCCGACGCGCTCGTCGTCGCGCGAGAATGGCGCGACCTGCGTCGTGCCCCGACCCGCCGCGATTGTATTATGTCCATCGGGGAAGTCGGCCCTACCGTTGCGGGCGGATGGAATCGAGAAGCATCATCGGGCGAGCTGGCCCTCGGCGATTCCCGGGCAGAGTAAGGTAGCCGTGAACGAGCGGAGGGGTAAAGGGCGATGCAGTATCACCCGAGTCGGCCTCCATTGAGGCAGGGATTCCGATGAGCCGCGCACCCGACACTGATGAGCAGGTGGTGCGTCCCTCGACGGTCGTTCGCCGAATCATCGGCAGGGAGCGCCTGCCCGAGCTCGTGGCGCGCCGCGACGCACCGGGCCTCGCGTTTGCGGCGGCGCACCTTGCCCTCCTGGGAGGCAGCGGGTGGGTGCTCTGGAGCCTGCTGGACACCCTGTGGGCAATTCCGCTCACCGTCGTGCACGGAGTGATCATCGTGCACCTCTTCGCCCCTTTCCACGAGTCTACCCACTACACCGCATTCCGCACCCGCGGGCTCAATGCCGCCACGGGCTGGATCAGTGGACTCCTCCTCTTGCTGCCGCCCACGACGTTTCGCTACGAGCACACCGCCCACCACAAGTACACCCAGGATCCCGAACTCGATCCTCAAATGATTCCCATGGGCGAGTCCCGACTCGGATTCTGGTACTACGCGAGCGCCGTTCCCTATTTTCGAAACCTCCTGTCCGAGCTCTTCCGGCACTCCCTCGGCCGCCTGAACGCCGCCGAACGGCGCAACGTGCCTCCCGCGCTGCACCGCATCCTCGTACGCGAGTCAAGAGTGTTCTGGTGCGTCTACGGACTGGTCGCTGCTATCTCCATCCACTACGAATCCTGGCTTGCCGTGCAGCTCTGGCTGCTTCCCCGGATCGCGGGCGAGCCGATCATGCGCGTGATTCGAATGTCGGAACACGTGGGCTGCGCGCGAGCCCCCAGCATGCTCGAGAACACCCGCACCGTGTTCACCGCCGCGCCGCTGCGCCTCCTCGCCTGGAACATGGCCTATCACACGGCGCACCACGCAATGCCCCAGGCGCCCTTCTTCCGGCTCCCGGCACTCGATGCGCTCTTGCGGGAACACGTCGCGGAAACCCGCAACGGTTACATCGACTTCGTACGCACCCACCACCAGCGCATGGCGCGCTGAGGGCTCCGTACCACTCTCGGCGGGACTCCTGTCGGACAAGAGGCCCGCGGGCGCCGAAGGCCGAGGCGGTGTCCCGCTTGCGCTTCCCGATGCAAGGGTCGCGCCCCGCATCCCTGATCATTCGAGGTGGAGGATTGCGCACTTCGCCATCGTCATCCGGTCGACGGCAGGAACAGCGCTTCACAACGCACGGCACATCGACCGAAACTCGCCTGCGACCCGATCCTCATGCCACGATTGTCCGCAGTGCGCGGGATCTCTCGGGGCACTTCCACTGACGAAAGCGCGCCGTCGGTTAGTATAGGTTGCTTCGATGGAATGCCGGCGGATTCGGTGAGTCAAGCGCGATGTCGAATGAATCACTCTCTCTCGAAAAGCTCTTCAACCCGCGCTCCATCGCCATTGTCGGCGCCTCGAACCGCCCGAACGCATACGGATCCATGGTGCTCGACATGCTCGTGGAGTACCGATGTCCTCTTCCCATCTATCCGGTGAACCCGCGACGCACCGAGATCAAGGGGATGCGCTGCTACCCCGATCTCGCTTCAGTTCCGGAACCGGTGGACTTCGCCTACATCGCCCTGCCCGCCGCACTCGGCGCCGACGTGCTCGAGCAGGCGGCGGAGGCCGGCGTCGGCGCGGTGGCGATTCCCGGGAGCGGGTATGCCGACGGAGGACCGGAAGGCGAAGCCCGGCAGGCGCGCATCGTCGAGATCGCCAACCACCACCGTATCCCGATCTGCGGCCCGAACAACCTCGGCTTCGTCAGCAACGTGGGTCGGGTAGTCGCGTGGCCCACCCCTATCGCGGAGATCGACGATAGCGCTCGTGTCGCGCTCATCACCCAGAGCGGCTCGGCGGGCATCGCGATCTCCCAGGACCCTCGCGGTCTGGGACTCGCCTACATGGTGAGCACGGGAAACGAGGCGAACGTCAACGCTGCCGACTACCTCGATTACTTCGCCGGCAACGATCGCGTGGACGTGATCCTGGTGTACCTGGAAACCCTGCGCGAGCCCGACAAGTTCGCGCGCGCCGCCGACAAGGCCAATGCGGCCGGCAAGCGGATTGCCGCGGTCAAGGTCGGCAGAAGTGAGAGCGCGCAGCGCATGGTGGCGGCGCACACCGGGGGCATCGCCGGGGAAGATGCGGTGTACGACTCCTTCTTCCGCCGGCACGGCATCCTGCGGGCGGAAGACCTCGATGGCCTCGTCGAGACCGGCCTGATGCTCGCGGCGATGCCGCAGGCGCCGCCCCGGGGCGGCGTGGCGGTCATCACGGTCTCGGGAGGCGAAGCGGCGCTTGCCGCGGACCTCCTCGCCGAGAAAGGCGTCCTCCTCCCGGACTTCGCCCCCCACACGGTGCGCGCCCTCGAGAGCGCCTTCCCTCCCTTCGCCACTCCCCGCAACCCGGTCGACGCCTACGGCCTCGGATGGGAACGCGAGCGATTCAGCCGAATCGTCCACGCGGTGCTCGCCGACGGCGCCATCGGCACCGTGGTGTTGTGCATGGATACCTTCGCGCCGGAGGTGGAGACGACGATGCGCGAGGAGCTGACCGAGGTATGCACCGAAGCGGCGGGCGGAACCGAGAAGGCCGTCGTGTTCATCAACAACACGAGCGGCGGCGGGATGAACCCCGAAGTTCAGCGGGCGTTGCGCGAGGCGCAAGTTCCCGCCCTGCTCGGCATGCGCGAAGGCTTGTGCGCGGTCGCGGAATGGCTGCGGGCGGGGGCGCATGGAAAGCGCGTCCGGGAGGACGGCCCTCCGCTGCCCGCGTCGCGGTGGCGCGCGAAGATCGAGACGGCGCAGGAGGAAGCGCAGCGTTTCGCCCTCCTCCGCGAGGCGGGAGTGCCGATGGTGGAGACCCGCAGCGTCGCCTCGGCCGACGAAGCGGTGGCGGCCGCGAGCGAGCTCGGCGGAGAGATCGCGTTGAAGGGTAGCGCTCCCGGCCTGCTGCACAAGACTGAGCACGCGCTGGTCGAGATCGGCCTCCGTGGGGAGGAAGGGATCCGCAACGCCTTCGCCGCGATCGAGCGCCGGCTTCGCCGGACGACGGAGACGAAGGGCGCGAGCCGGATCCTCGCCCAGCGCATGGCCGGCCCCGGAGTGGAGTTGATCTTCGGGGCAAGACAGGCGGATGCCTTCGGCACGGTGATCGCGGTCGGAGTCGGCGGCACCCTGGTCGAAGTCATCCGCCAGGTCAGCATTCGCCTCGCACCCGTCGATCGCGAGGCCGCGCTCGCGATGCTGGACGAGACGCCGGCGGGCCGCCTGTTGCGCGGCGTGCGCGGCCGCGGCCCTTACGACATCGAGGCGGCGGCGGACGCCCTCACCGCATTCGCGCGCCTCGCCCACGCGACGGGCGACGCCCTGAGAGCGATCGAGGTCAACCCTCTCATCGTGCTGGAGCAGGGCAAGGGCGTGCTCGGAGTCGACGTCGTGTTCGAGGCTTGAGCGAGCGAAGCGCCACAATGCCCTCCTCTCCTCCGTCCCTGCGATGCGGCCCGGACTGCATCTTCGTTCAGGCGCCAACGGCATGAAGGGCGTTGCCGGATATCTCCTTCTTGCCATTTCGGCCGCGGCGGCCTGCGGTGGGCTCGGCTTCCTCTACGGATCCCTCTGCGCAATCCTCGCCGCCACGCCGGAGAAGATCGAAGGGGTCCGCAGCACCGACTGCCGCCTCTGGGCCCGCGCGGGACCGGTGATGGCGGCGGTGGTGGTGGTCGGGGCACTGTTCAACGACCACATCTGGTACGAGTCGCTCGTCTTCGGTGCGGTGGCTTGGCTGGCGGCCGCTTCGATGCGAGGCGGCATCTACTGGTCCACCACCCGTCGTCTCCAGCGAGCGCAGGAGTAGCCGCGCGTGCTCGCCAACCTCTTTCCCTTTCTCACCTGGTCCCGCGAGATGGACCGGTTCACGATGCGCGCCGACGCCATGGCCGGCCTCACCGGCGCGCTGGTCGTTCTGCCCCAGGGCGTAGCCTTCGCCACGCTCGCGGGCATGCCGCCCCAGTACGGTCTCTATGCCGCGATGGTGCCGGCGGTGATCGCGGCCCTCTTCGGTTCTTCGCGGCACCTCGTCTCGGGACCGACGACGGCGGCCTCCATAGTGCTCTTCACCGCGCTCGCGAACCTGGCCACGCCCGGGAGCCCCGACTACATCCGACTCGCCCTGACCCTCACCTTGATGGTGGGCATCTTCGAGCTGGTGCTCGGGCTCGCGCGCTTCGGGTTTCTCGTGAACTTCATCTCCCACTCGGTGATCGTGGGCTTCACCGCCGGCGCCGCCATCCACATCGGCGCGAGCCAGCTCCGGCATTTCTTCGGCATCGACATTCCGGTGGGACTGCCGGTGCACGAAACGCTCATCGAAGTGGC
Organism: Gammaproteobacteria bacterium; assembly: GCA_022824305.1. GTDB lineage: Bacteria > Pseudomonadota > Gammaproteobacteria > HK1 > HK1 > JAJEAD01. The sequence continues at coordinate 9,013 of JAJEAD010000082.1, forward strand.
CCGCGGCCTGGACGAGGTCAGCTCACCGGTGGTGCTGGTGGGCGTGGTGACGATCATGGCGGGACTGGGCGCCAAGCAGGCCTTCCCCCGTTCCCCCTACCTGGTGACCGCGATGCTGGCCGGAGGCATCACCGCGGTCGTGCTGGACACCGTGCTCGGCCCTCAGCAGACGGGAATCGAGACCGTCGGCGCCCTGCCCGCGATGCTTCCCCCGCTGTCCACTCCGGATTTCGCGCTCGGGACGATCAAGGAGCTCGCCCCCACCGCGCTCGCGGTGACTCTCTTCGCCCTCACCGAGGCGGTGTCCATCTCTCGCTCCCTCGCCGCACGTTCGGGCCAGCTCATTCACGGGAACCAGGAGTTCATCGGGCAGGGGCTCTCGAACATCGCCGGAAGCTTCTTCTCCTCCTACGTCGCCACCGGATCCTTCAACCGGAGCGCGGTCAACTTCCAGGCCGGAGCGGTGACCCCGCTCGCGGCGATCGTGGCCGGAGTGGTGCTGATGGCCGTGGTTCCCGCGGTGGGGCCCCTCGGAGCGTGGCTGCCCAACGCGACGATGGCGGGCATTCTGTTCATGGTGGCCTGGGGCCTCGTCGACTGGAAGGAGATCAAGCGGATCCTGCGGGCGAACCGGGGCGACGCCGGGGTGCTCGTGATCACCTTCCTCGCCACCCTGCTGCTGGAGCTGGACTTCGCAATCCTGCTCGGAGTGCTCGCTTCCCTGATCGTGTACCTGCACCGGGCGTCACAGCCGAGCGTGCTCGTCAGGGTGCCGGATCCCCACGCTCCTCGCCGGAACTTCACCACCGACGCCAAGCTGCCCGAGTGCCCGCAGCTCGCGATCGTGCGCATCGACGGCGCGCTCTTCTTCGGAGCGGTGAGCTTCGTGGCGGAACGCCTTCGAATCGTCGGACGCCGCAGCCGGATGCAGAAGCACCTGCTGATCTTCGCGCGCAGCATCAACTTCGTCGACGTGGCCGGCGCGGAGCTCCTCGCCCAGACCGCCCGGGAACGCCGGCGAGCGGGCGGCGCGCTGTACCTGACCCACGTGAAGCCGGAGGTCAACGACACGCTGAAGAAGGGCGGCTACCTCGACGTCATCGGCCACGACAACCTGTTCTCGTCGAAGAACGACGCGATCCGCGAGGTCTTCGAGCGACTCGACCACCGTGTATGCAGCACCTGCCGTGCCCGCATCTTCAACGAGTGCCGGTCCATTCCGCCACCGGACGGGTAGCCCTCATATCCCCCCGAGTGCCTGCTGCGACCGCCAGTCTGCTCGCGGTAGCGGGCCGTACCCGTTTCGCGGTCCGGCGAAAGCGGCTCTGCGCGGAGAGGGCGGGCGACGCTCAGGAGCCGCGGGTGATTGACGCGAAGAGCTCGCGAAACTCGTCGCGGACCACCGGGCCGAAGACGGGGTCCTCGTGTTCGGCGAGCGCGCTCGCGATGTCCTCCCAGTCCTCGGCCCGCAGAGCGCGACCGGATCCGGGAAATGCCTGTTCGTCCTCGATCTTCATATGATAGCGCAGGAACTCGCTGTAGTCGCGGGTCCGGGTCTCGATCTCCTCGCGCGAGATCATCGCGCCGTCCACGACGCGGGCCAGGACCGACGCGAGCGCCTCGCCCTTCTCGGCCAGTCCGCGATGCTCCCGGCCGAGGGTCCCCGCCAGCGCACGCGCGTTTTCGTCGCGCTCCATCCAGCGTCTGAACATCAGGTCCTCGACCGGATGGTGCGCGTGGTCGGGGTAGCGCGTCATGTAGACCATGATGTCGCGCATCAGCTCGAAATCGGCCACCTCTCCCTGCCGTACCTTGTCGAGCTCCGAATCGAGAAGGTCGAGGAGAGCGGCCATGTTGGCATGATCCCGGGCCAGTTGCTGCAAGACCTGAGACACTGTCGGCTCCGCGCTCCGGATCGGGCTACCTCGTTTGCGGCGCTGCCCCTGCATCGCCGCCTGCCCCTAGCCTAAGCGCGGGCATACGGGCTGTCCACCGAAGCGCAACGGCAACCATCCGCCCCCGGACGCTCTCCTGCGGGAGGGGAAGCGCGGGGAGATGTGCCGGCCAGGGGCACGGATCACGAGCCGGGACGCCTCGCTTACAATCGATTCGCCTTGCGTCGCCGAGAACCGGCACCGGGCACGAAGGGTATTGCGAGAACGTGAGCGGACAATCTCCTGTCGACCCCGACCCCGGCGAGGCGCGCCGCACGCATCTCGCGCTCCTGGAGCGGGAGGCCGAGCTGGCCGCGGTGCTCGAGACCGCGGTGGACGGTATCGTCACCATCGACGCACGGGGCATCGTGCAGTCGGTCAACGCGGCGGTGGAGCGCATATTCGGCTACTCCGCCGACGAGCTGATCGGGCAGAACATCAGCAAGTTGATGCCCTCCCCGTACCGCGAGCAGCACGACGCGCACATCGAGCGCTATCTGCGCACCGGGCAGGCGCGCATCATCGGCATCGGCCGCGAAGTGGAAGGACGCCGCAAGGACGGAAGCGTCTTCCCGCTGGACCTTGCGGTCAGCGAGGTCGCGTTTCCGGGACGCCGGCTCTTCACGGGCATTCTGCGCGACATCAGCGAGCGCCGGCGCATGGAGGAGCAGGCCCGCATGCGACTGCGCGAGACCGCCCACGCCTCGCGCCTGCTCGAGCTCGGTGAGATGACCTCCGGCATCGCGCACGAGATCAACCAGCCCCTTGCCGCGATCACCAGCTTCGCCGCGGCATGCCTGCGCATGCTCGACTCGGAGACCCCCGACCGGGACCTGTTGACGGACACACTGGAGCAGATCCGGAACCAGGGCACGCGGGCGGGGGAGATCGTGCAGCGAATGCGGCGGCTCACCCGGAAGGAAGAGGGCGCGCGCGTGCCCGTGGATCTCAATGCCGCGCTCGAGGAAGTGCTGGTGCTGGTCGCGCACGAAGTGCGAAGCGGCGGCATCCGCGTGACCCGCGATTTCGATCCATCGCTTCCCCCGGCCCGGGCCGACCTCGTGCAGATCGAGCAGGTCATGCTGAACCTCGCGCGCAACGCGATCGAAGCGATGGCCTCGGAGCCGGAGGAGGCGCGCATTCTGGGTCTGCGCACCTACTGTGCGGGTCCGGACGAAGTGACGGTGGAGGTAAGCGACACCGGCTGCGGTCTCGACGAAGACGCGCGGGCGCGCATATTCGACACCTTCTACACCACCAAGAGCTCGGGAGTCGGAGTGGGCCTGTCCATAAGCCGGACCATCGTGGAGGCCCACGGAGGGCGCCTGCGGGTCGCCTCGGAGCCGGGTCGGGGCGCAACCTTCACGATGCGCCTTGCCGCGGAAGCCCGCGCATGACGGATTGCCCCACCGTGTTCATCGTCGACGACGATCCGGGCGTCCGGGAAGGCCTGTCTCGGCTGGTCCGCTCCGCGGGCTACCCGGTGGAGTGCTTCGAGACTGCCGCCGCATTCCTGGAAACATGGCGAGACGGCCGCCCCGGCTGCCTCGTGACCGACATCAGGATGCCGGGCATGAGCGGCCTCGAGCTGCAGGAGCGGATGCGGGCTCAAGGGTCGTCGATCCCGACCATCGTCCTGACCGGCTTCGGAGACGTGCCCGGAGCGGTGCGCGCACTCAAGGGGGGAGCGCTCGACTTCCTTCAGAAGCCCTTCGAGCCGGACGTCCTGCTCGTGCGCATTGCGGAAGCGCTCAGGGAGGACGCACGGACCCGGGAAGCGTCGGCGCAGGCCGCAGAGATCCGGTCGAGGCTCACGAAGCTCACGCCGCGCGAGCGTGAAGTGATGGCCCACGTAATCGACGGCAAGGCGAACAAGGTCATCGCGCTGGAACTGGGCATCAGCGAGCGCACCGTCGAGCTGCACCGGGGGCGGGTGATGCGCAAGGTCGGCGCGCGTTCGGTCGCGCAATTGATACGGCAGGTACAGCCCCCGGCGGACGCGGCGGAGCGCGATTGACATGTGTCGATGCACGACGCTCGCGCTTCGCTCTCACCGGCTTCGAGCGCAACTCGACCGGTTGGCGCGCCGCCCCCGGCACCCTCCGGCATGAACGCTCCGGGGGCCACCGTGTACATCGTCGACGACGATCCGGCGGTGCGCTCCGCGCTCAGCCTGCTCGTCACCACCTGCGGCTGGACGGCCCGGCCCTTCCCGTCCGCGGAGGCATTCCTGGAACACTACCGGCGGAAGAGGCCGGCCTGCCTGCTCCTGGACCTGAAGATGGAGGGGATGAGCGGAGTCGAGCTGAAACGCCTGCTCAACACCCTGGATGCCGATCTCCCCGTGACCGTGATAACCGCCTTCGGAGATCACCCTCTCGCGGACCGCGCGCTCGAGGCCGGAGCGCGAAAGGTGCTCGCCAAGCCCTTCCGCGATACCGAGCTCATCGAGGCCATCAGCAGCATGCTCGACGAGTAGCGGCCCCGCGTTGGCTCCCATCGGCCGGCGGGAGGGCACACCCCGGCGGGGCACGAAGCGCCCTCTACGCGCGATGGGCAGGACCGCGGTGCGGCGGCGCCTCGACCGCGCGCCCCCGGAAACGACCCCTTCCTGCGCGCCGGCGGAGTCGCGCTTCAGCGCACGCCGGCCACCGCCCCGGAGCTCTGCTCCCTCGCCGACAGCCCGGCAACGATGTCGATGTGGCCGCGCAGGTAGCCGCGGTGCTCGACGTGCGAAAGACGTTCGCGGATCAGCTCGTGCACTTGCGGCAGCCGGTGGAAGGGAACGTTGGGAAAGAGGTGGTGCTCCGCGTGAAAGCACATCTGCCATCCGAGGTATCGCAGCGGCGCACTGGTCAGGGTGGTGCGCGTGTTGCGCAGCAGATCGGCATTCTCCGCGCAGCTCGTGTGCTCCGCGACCCTGAAGATGCGCTGCAGCGGCTCGCCCACCAGGCGCGGCACGATCCAGAGCCACAACAGCCACCACCCGAAGCCGTAGGCGATCGCGACCGTCCACACTGCAGCGTAGAAGGCAATCGCGACGCGCGCTTCCCGCATCAGGCGCCCGTACTTGTGCCTGGGCACGTACATGCCCCCCCGTATGTCCTCAGGGTCCGGCCCGAGGGTGGCGTGGCGCAGGATGCGCGTGACGTTGCGCCACCAGAAGGGTATCCCGGACACGTACCAGAGCCACTTCCGTGCATTCGAGGGAGTCGCGAGAACGAGTTCCGGATCCTTTCCCCGAATCTGCGTGTAGCGGTGGTGCGACAGGTGAAGGTAGCGGAACCAGTACGGCACCATCAGGTACACCGCGCACACCAGCCAGTAGGCCGCCTCGTTCAGCCACGGGGTACGAAACGCGCTGTAGTGCGAGCACTCGTGCATGGGCGAGAAGAGGTAGGAAATGACGATGCCATGCAACAGAAGCGCGGGCAGCGCCCACCACCCGGGAGTCGCCAGGTACAGCAGCCACCCGGTCGAGGCGATCGCCGCGAAGTGAGCGGCGAGGTAGAGGATGCCCTGGAGATCGGAGCGTGCGCTCAACGCCTCGAGCCGCTCGCGGGAAATGAGATCCCGAGGGCGTCGTGCCCCCGCCGATATCGCCGCCGACGATTCGTCGGGCACCTCGAGATCATCGAACTTCAACGCTGCCGATTCACCCTTCATGACGCCTCCGCAACACTCCACCGCCTCGCGGGCGGCCAGGGCAAATGTCTCCAGGATTCAGATTCCGGCCGGGAGAAGGGACGCGCTCGCGCTTCTCCACGGCCGGCCTTCAACTCTTCGGCACCCAGCCCACGCACCACCCGTCCCGAGCGACCACGGTCCCCGGAAATATAGCGCAGGGTCCCCACTCCGTCTCGGCATCGCCGGTGTAGTGCAGGCAGTTCAGGCAGGTCTGATCGTCCGAAGGTCGATTCGACTGGGTCGCGTCGTGAGTGTAGGCGAGTGCCGCCGCGGTGGGGCTGCTCGGATCGAGCTTGTCCTGCGCCGCCGCGATTCTGGAAAACAGAGCGGCGGCGGGGAGCGCGAATGCGGCACAACCGGCGGCACAGACAAGACGGCGACGGCCCCGGTTCGGGGAGGCGTTTGACATCATCGAGGTCCTCAAATGGCTACGAGAATTCCAAACACGAGAGTGTAACCGCACGGGGAACCCCGCCCGGGGAATCCCGTATGGGGAATCCCGTATGGCTCCCTGAGGGCAGACCACGGAGAGTAGGAGCTGGCAGAAGACACTTCAGGGAGGAGGCGATGCGAAATGGGGCGGAAGCGCCGTTCGGTCCGGGCGCCCACGAACGGTGTCGCGACTGCAGAGGGTTCGAGGATTGCCCGCTCCGCGAGTTCCCGCACTCCGGACACGAGGGAGACGTGAGGGCCGTTTCACGCACGCTGGAAAGAGGAGAGCACGTATTCCGTACCGGAGATGCGGCGGATTTCGTGGTCTTCCTGAAGTCGGGGGCCTTGAAGACCTATACCCTCAGCCCGGCCGGCGAGGAAAAGGTCATCTCGTTCTACTTTCCCGGGGACCTGGTCGGACTGGAGTCGATGGGGCTCCGCCGGCAGTTGCTCAGCGCCGAAGCCCTGTCCCCGTGCCGCGTATGCGCGCTGCCTTGCGAAGAGCTGCAGGATGCCGGCTCTCCCTCGAGACCGGCCCTTCGCCGCGTTCTCGAGCACGCGAGCCGACGCCTTCGCTGCGACGCTTCGATGCTCGCCCTGCTCGCTCACCGAAGCGCGGAGGAGAGAGTGGCCGCGTTTCTCCTGGAGCTCGCTCGCCGGCTCTCCGATCGCGGCGATCCTGCTCTTCGCTTCGAGCTCAAGATGACACGGGCGGACATCGCGAGCTACCTGGCCCTGGCGGTGGAGACGGTGAGCCGGGTGCTGACGCGCCTGCAGGAAAGCGGCGTCATCGAGATCGAGAGAAATCGCCGGGTATGCATTCTCGATTCCGGTGCGATGGAAGCCATCGTCGGGACTCCGGCCACCGGCCCCGCCCTGTGGAGTGGGGCGGGACTGCGTCGCGACTCGGGCGACTCCGTCCGGCCCCTCAACGCCTGCGGAACCTCCGCTCCGAGGGTAGGTGCTCACCGCTAGCGCCCGAGGGCCCAGGCCGCGATTCGAAGCTCCGCCGCCTGACCGGCTGCGCCGGGGAGGCCGAGGCCCCGGAACGACGCCAGGAGGCGCCGCAGGGCGTGGCGCATCACCGCGCTCCTGGCGGCGTGTCCCGTGAACGCCGCGCTGTCAGCCGCCTTCGAAGAGGCGGGCAATCTCGTCCCGGGGAAATTGCGGCAGCGGCCGGTGGCGGCCCGAGGCGTCCCGCAGGGTGCATCCTTCGGAGTCCGTCACCACCTCGCCGATCCGGCAGGCGGAGACGCCGGTTCCGGCAAGCGCGGCGATTATCCCGTCCGCGGCATCCGAGGCGGCCGCGATCAGGAGCGCGCCGGAAGCGATCAACCCGAGCGGATCGAGATCGAAGTGCCGGCAGAGCGTCCGACAGGAGTCCAGCACCGGCAACGCGTCCTCGTCGATCCTCACTCCGACCCCGGCGGCGCCGGCAAGCTCCCACAGGCTGGTGGCAAGCCCGCCCTCGGTGGGATCATGCAGTGCGTGGACTCCGCCCGCGGCGATGGCGCAGTCGGCGTCCGGCACCACGCTGATGCCGGGGTCGTGCAGCAGGCCTGCGCAGCGCTCGAGCTCCTCCGCGTCCATCGTGCCGGCAAGCTCGGCTCGCTTCTCGCTCGCGATGATCGCGGTGCCCTCGAGCGCGATTCCCTTGGTGAGAATGAGCGCATCGCCGGGTAGCGCTCCGCTCGTGGTGAGAAAGGCGTCCGGGGAGACCTCGCCCAGCATCTGGCCCACGACGATGGGTCGGTCGAGACCGTAGGTGATCTCGGTGTGCCCGCCGCACAGGGTCACGTCGAGCGCCGTGCAGGCGTGCGCGATCTGAGCGAACACGCGTTCCACCAGGGCGGAATCGGTGCGTTGCTCCGGCAGCAGCAGGGTGGCGAGGAACCACTTGGGCACGGCGCCGCAACAGGCGACGTCGTTGGCGTTGACGTTGACCGCATACCACCCGATCTCGTCGGTGGCGAACGTGATGGGATCGGTCTTGGCCACCAGGTAGCGATCGCCCATGTCGATGATCGCGGCGTCCTCGCCCGTCCTCGGCCCCAGCACCACTCTGGGATCCGGGCGCGAGTGGCGGGCGAGCAGCTCGTCGAGCAGCTCGGGCGGCAGCTTGCCGGTCGGCAGCGGGAATTCTGGCATCAGCCGCTCTCGGGAACTGCGGGCTCCGGTCCGCGGGCCCGCAAATGTAAAGCAGGACCGGGCGCCACGCAGCATGCCGACTTGCGTGGACCCCGCGTCAGGACGGACGCTCGCGCTTCGAATTGGGATGTGTCCGGGATCGGTCTATGCTCGCGTCTTCGAGCGACTTCGACCATTAGGGAAGGGGGAAGAGATGGGCGAATCCGGCACCGGGCCCGCTGATGCGATGTCGCCCGAGGAACGCCTGCGCGCCCTCGGGCTCGAGCTTCCCCCGGTCCCCGAGGCGGCGGGCAACTACGTGCACGCGGTCGAGGCGGGCGGCCTCCTCTTCCTCTCCGGCAAAGGCCTCATGACCGAGCCCGGCCGGGTCGGGGAAAGCCTCTCCTGCGAGCATGCCTATGAACATGCCCGACGCACCGGACTGATCCTGCTTGCGGTGATCCGCCAGAGCCTGGGCTCGCTCGACCGGGTCAAGCGTGTCGTCAAGGTGCTCGGCATGGTGAACGCCGTCCCCGAATTCGGTGACCACCCCGCCGTCGTAAACGGCTGTTCCGACCTCCTCGTCGAGGTGCTCGGCGAGCGTGGCCGGCATGCCCGCTCGGTGTTCGGCACCGGCTCCCTGCCGGGCTGCGCCGCGGTCGCGATCGAGGCGATCGTGGAGGTCGCGGACGAGGGCTGAGCGCCGCACACAAGGGACGCACCGCTGGCGCCCTTCCCGCTAGCGCCCGCCTTCGCGTAAACGTGCAGAAACTACCATAGTTACAGAGCTTTACGGCTCGTCCCGTCCCCCCAAGCGGTTTTCTTAGAGAAACGCCGCCGCGGCTGCTTCCTGTACTACAGATCAGCGGCGCGGCCCTAACGGGAGCCACGAGCATGAATGACAAATCGAAATCCACCTTCCCCCGCGCGTCTGCGCCGCCAAGCCCCGCGCCAGGAAGTACGAAATACGCGACGACGTGGTGACCGGCCTCGGCCTCGCCGTTCAGCCTACCGGCGCGCGCACCGTCGTCCTCAACCGCATGGTGCGCGGGCGCAGATGCTACGCCACCGTCGGCAGCGTCGATGCCATGACCGTCCCGCAGGCCCGCGCAGAGGCCCGCAATCTCATCGCCACCTTACATCGAACAGGCGAAGAACGACATCGGACACCGGACTATCCAAAGGCCGCGTTCGCCGGGGAGTTCCTCGAACGCCAAGCCTGGCACTGGAGTTGCCCCGACTATGCGGAGCTCTGCATAGGCGGGGTAGCTCCACGCTTTCGCTTCTCAATCTGGGTCACTTGGCATTTGGCCACCCTCAGCCCTCCGTCGGCACCGTGCCCAGCGAAGATACTACCTCACAGCCCGGCATGCCATTGCTTGGAGCGTTTGACGTGTGCGGCCGGCTTGACCGTTCCCTCCCCCGCAGTGCGGACTGGGTCATGCGTGCACTACATCGGCGCGTCTTTGTGTGGCGACCCGTTCCCGGCGCGCCCGAGCAAGTTCGTAGCTTGCCTGCATCCGCATCCAATGCTCGGCGGTCCCCCAACCGATGTCCTCCAGCGACAGCGCCATGTTCGCGGACACGCCTGCCTTGCCGTTCAGCAGACGCGACAGCGTTCCGCGCTCGCAGCCGAGACGCGCTGCTGTCTCCGTTACGTTCCACCCCACATCGTCCATGCTCTCGCGGATTAGTTCGCCCAGATGTGGCGGGTTAAGCATCGGGCCGATGCGATCGCTCGCAGTGTCGTTCATGGTCATCGCTCCCCTTCGGTCAGTGGTAGTCGATCAGGTCCACATCCACGGCCTCGCTGTCCTCGAAGCGGAACACCACGCGCCAGTTGCCCGAGACGCGAACGCTCCACTGGCCCGCGCGGTCGCCCTTCAGAGGATGCAGCCGGAACCCCGGAGCGTCAGCGCTGCCCGGATGCGTCGCCTCTTGCAGCCGAAACAGGATTCGCCGGAGCCGTGGCGCGAAACCTGCAGGAACCCGCGCGGCGTCGTCGCGCTCGTGCAGCGCCCGTAGTCCCTTGTGCCTGATTCTCATGCTTCACTGTAGCGCGCCGCGTTACACGCCGCAAACTTCCGCCCTGCCATCACGACCGGCGACGCCTCTGTGGAGCGACAAAGTGTGCGCGGCTCGGTGCTGTATTGAGGAAGCGTGTGCCACGACCTTCTACGGCGCGGCGGTAACGCGTGAGCCCGCACCGCCGACGACGGTACGGGCCGAGCGAATGCGCTGCCGGTGCGCACGCCTTCCTGCATTGCTCTGGTGCCTCCTGCTTCCTCCATAGTGCCGACTGGAAGCCGCGCGGCGGTTCGGGGACTGTCTTCGCCAGTGCGCGGCGGGCGCTGCCGCTCAAGCGCTGCTCAGGCCAAATGCCGGTTGCAAAACGGTTTTCATCGCCCGACGGTTTGAGCGGTCAGGAAGTGCAATTGGGACGCCCTTCGGCGCGTGGTTCTCGAACCGGACGCACCGCACCCGCTCGGGTGCTCCGGGCGGGGGCCGGACGCCGTTCAGGGCACGGCGTCGATGCGGCCGGCCTTGACGAGGTTTCGCAGCGCCTCTCGCTTGCTGAGAGCGCTCAGACGATCGGCCTTGGCCCTGACGTACTCCGCGACCCCGTCCGGATCGGTCTTGGCGTGCTCGCGCAGCGCCCACCCGATCGCCTTGCGCAGAAAGAACTCGGGGTGATCGATGGAAGGCTCGATGCACGCATGCAGCAGGCGAACGTCGGTCGCCCCCTTGAAGCTCAACTGGCTCAGGATGGCGGTGCGGCGCTTCCAGACGTCGGCCCCGCGGGCCCAGGCCCTCATGTGCCGCTTCATCTCGCGGGGATGGCGAGAGAGCAGATCCCCGACGAGCCGGGTGGCGATGCTGTCCACGTAGTCCCACCACGCCCCGTCGACCACCATCTCCTCGTAGCAGGGAAGCGCGGCGAGCGTCCGGAAATCGCGGTATCCCCGAAAGGCGGCCAGCGTGATGGCGGCGTAGCGCTCCTCCCGGTACCGCGCGCGCCGCCAGAGGGCGAGGACGGTGTCGATCCAGCGCGACCAGGTACCCAGCGGGTGTGCTTCGAAGACCTCGCGGCAGAGGGCTCGAAGGGCCGGCGTCTGGACTCCCGCATAGGGCATCTCCGACTTCATGTACGCCTGCATTCCCGGCGCCTTCGCCGGATCCGCACGTTCCTCGAGCCCGGCCCGCAGCGCGCGGCACAGCGCGGCCGACGGCTGGATTCGGGGCCGGTGGGCCCGGATTGACCGTTCTCGTGCCGCTCTCATCGCTGTGCTTCGGGGCCGGGGCGCGCTCGCCGGCCCGGCAAGCTTAGCCCAACCGGTGCCGCCACGCGGCTGTCGATGCCATGCCGCTGCCCTTCGCAGCACACGTGGACGCCTGTCCCGACGCGACGCGTCACCCGGCGCCGAAGGGCCGGCGGATCCGCACGTCCACCGACTGAACGCCGCGCCGGCCGGCAGCGCGCCTCGGAAGCCGAACGCCGCGGAGGGAGCGACATCGCGAACGGGCGCCTTGCGCCGGTGGCGTGGCGAGTGGCGTGACCGGTCAAGGAAGCGCTCTGCCCGGAGCGAGGCGAGATCTCGAACCCCCGGGACTCCTGGCCGCTTTCCGCGAAGGAGTACACTGTCCCGGGAGTCGTACCGGGAGCCGGAGCAAGGCAGCGGGGGTCCTGCCGGACGGTGCGCATCACGAGCCGGAGCCGTCGGCATGCAACTGTCCAGCAATCAGCTCGAACGCTTCCATCGCGACGGGTTCCTCGTCATCGAGGGGCTCTTCGACCGGGACGAGACGCGACGCTTGCGCGCCCGTCTCCCCGCCCTCTTCGCCGAGGACACCCCGGCCAACATCCGCGAGAAGTCGAGCGGCGAGGTGCGCACCGCGATGGGCCTGCACGAGCGCGACTCGCTCTACGGCGAGCTCGTGCGGGATGCGCGTCTCGTCGAGCCGGCCGAGCAGCTCAGCGGCGAGCCGGTCTACGTGCAACAGGTCAAGGTCAACGTGAAGAGCGCCTTCAGCGGCGAGGTCTGGCAGTGGCACTACGATTTCGCCACCCACCACAGCGAGGACGGGGTCCCGGAGCCGCACGCCCTCAACCTGCACGTGTTCCTGGACGACGTCACCGAGTTCAACGGCCCCCTCTACTTCATTCCCGGCTCGCACCGGCACGGCCCCGCGCCTGCCTCGCTCGACACCGTGACCACGAGCTATCCGCTGTGGGTAGTGGCGCCGGAGCACGTGGCGGAGCTGGTCGAGCGGGGCGGCATCGTGTCGGCGACCGGCCCCGCCGGCACCGCGCTCGTGTTCGGCGACACGCTCGTGCACGCATCGCCCAACAACCTGTCCCCGTGGGACCGGCCCATCTTCTCGGTCATCTACAATCCGGTGTCGAACGCGCTGACCCGACACCAGCGCCCGGACCACGTCCACCACCGCGACACCCGGCCCGTCCGCGCGTTGCATCGGCGCCAGGGCCACGGCCGGCGAGGGAATCGCGAGCCCCCGCGCCCTCTCGAGGCGGGGCGTGCATGAGCGGGAATCCATGCAAGCCATTGCGATTCGGCGACTCCCAAGCGAGCCTTGGCCGCGGCCGCGACGCCGCGCCCGCAGCGCCTCAAGCTCCCAGGAGAAATCCATGACGTCAAGCTACTCTCCCGAAGTCCGGGTCGATCGGCCCTACGTTGGCATCCCCTCCTTCCTGCGCGCGCCGATCTGCACCGACATCCACGCCCTGGATGCGGACATCGCGGTGGTCGGCGTGCCGACCGACGAGGGCTCGCCCTTCATGGCGGGCTCGCGCTTCGGGCCGCGCGCGATCCGCGAGCACTCGCTGCGCTTCTGCGCGGGCGGGCGCGGCTACTACAACCCCGAGACGAAGCGCATGTACCTCGACCACGAGATGCGCCACCGCGCCATCGCGGACATCGGCGACGTGGACGTGCTGCCCACCAACGTCGAGAAGACCTTCGACAACATCACCCGCACGGTTCGGCGGATTCTCGACAGCGGCGCGATGCCGGTGGTGCTCGGCGGCGACCACGCCATCACCTACCCGGTGGTGCGCGCCTACGACGAGCCCCTGCACGTGCTGCACTTCGACGCCCACACCGACTACGCGCCCTTCATCCACGATCTGCGCTTCACCAACGGGCACGCCTTTCGGCACATCCGGCCGATGGCGCACCTGCGCACCCTGAGCCAGATCGGGATCCGCAGCCTTCGCCACTCCGAGGACATGGTCAAGGACTCGATCGACGACGGCAACCGCGTGGTTACCATGAGCGAGTTCCACGAGATCGGGCCACGGGGAGTGGCGGAGATCGTGCCGGCAGGGGAGAAGTGCTACGTCAGCATCGACGTCGACGTCCTGGATCTCTCCCTCGTGCCGGGCTGCGTCTCGGCCGAGCCGAACGGCATGAGCTACGCGGAGCTTCGCGACACCCTGGAGGCCATCGCCCGCCACACCGAGATCATCGGCTTCGACTTCGTGGAGGTGAACCCGCAGCTCGACGTCGGCACCGGCATCACCGCCTACCTCGGCACCCACGTCGTGGTCGAGTTCCTCGGGCACATCTGCGAGCAGCCGTGGTGGATCCGGCGCCGCGAGGCGCGCGCTTCGAAGGGCTGATACCCGGGCAGGGATAGCGCACGACCGGCCCCGCGATCTTCGTGAGCACGACCGCACACACCGGACAGTACACCGAGGAGATCCTCCTCCGCTCGAAGCTGCTGTGGGGGGAGGGCTTCCTCTCCCCCGGCGGGCCGGACGAGGTGGCCGAACTCGTCAAGGAGGTGGAGATAGCAGGCCGGGACGTCCTCGACATCGGCAGCGGCCTCGGAGGGATCGACCTGCTGCTGGCACGCGAGCACCGCGCGCGGCGGGTGCTCGGCGTCGATGTCGAGCCGGAGCTGGTCGAGCGCGCCGCCGCCGAGGCGGTGCGGGCGGGCCTCGAAGACCGGGTCCGCTACCGGCTGGTCGAGCCCGGTCCGCTCGAGCTCGATCCGGGGAGCTTCGACGTCGTGTTCAGCAAGGACTCCATCAACCACGTGGACGACAAGGCCGCGCTCTTCTCGGACCTGCACCGGGTCCTGAGGGACGGCGGCTGGTTCGTCTCGTGCGACTGGCTGCGTGGACCGAATCCCGACCAGTCCGTGGTCCGTGGGCTCTACCGCCTGCTCGGCCTCGAAGCCAGCTTCGACAGCCTTCCCGAGCGGGTCGACGCGTTGCGCGGAGCCGGTTTCCCGGACCCGCTCACCCGTGACCGCACCAGCCGCTTTGCCGGGTTCTTCCAGGACGACTGTATCCGGCTCGCAGGACCTCTCAAGGACCAAATCGTCGCGCTCGTCGGGGAAGAGCGGCACCGGGCCTGGCTGGAGATAAGACGGGCGATGCACCGGGCGATGACCACTGCGGCGTTGGCCGTTCACTTCGTCCGGGCGCGCAAGCCTGCGCCGCTCGACTGAGGGCGCCCCCGGGGGCCGGGCGCTCCACGAGGCACCGCTTCGACCCGCCGGCCGGAGCCGCCCATTGGCGCCCCGGCCTCGCTTGCCCGGCGCCCCGGGCACCGGACTCCCGGCTCAGGCAAGCACCCCGCCGTCGATGACCAGGGATTCTCCCGTCACGTAGCGCGCCTGCTCCGAGGCGAGATAGAGCACCGGGAAGGCAATCTCCTCCGGGTCCGCGAAGCGCCGCATGGGCACATTCCGCCGGGCGGTCTCCGCCTTCAGTTCCTCGCTCGAGGCGATGGGCGGGAAGAGACCGGTATCGGTGTAGCCGGGCGCGACGCAGTTGACGGTGATGTTGTAGCGAACCCACTCCCGCGCGAGCGCCTTGCTCAAGGAGCGGACCGCGCCCTTGCTGGCGCAGTAGGCGGCGGCGAAGGCGAGGCCGTGCTCGGCGTCGATGGAAGAGATGTTGATGATGCGCCCGTACTTGCGCCCCATCATGTGAGGAGCGACCGCCTGGCAGCATCGGTAGACGCCGGTC
This sequence comes from Gammaproteobacteria bacterium, assembly GCA_022824305.1. Lineage (GTDB taxonomy): Bacteria > Pseudomonadota > Gammaproteobacteria > HK1 > HK1 > JAJEAD01. The sequence goes on from JAJEAD010000082.1 coordinate 24,193, forward strand.
AGATTGGTGTCGACGATCCGATACCAGTCGTCATCGTCGAGCCCTGCCTCGAAGCCGGGCACCAGGGAGGCGACCCCCGGAGTCCAGCCGAGGGTGGGGACCAGGGGCTTCATCTGAAAGACGCCCGCATTGTTGACGAGAATGTCGACGCCTCCCCAGGCATCGAGAATCCGCTCGACCAGCGACTCCACGTCGCTTCGGCGGGTGACGTCGGTGCGCACCGCAATCGCCTCACCCCCCTCCGAGGCGATCTGCCGGGCGAGTCCGTCGATCTCGTCGGCGCTGCGGGCCGCGAGCGCGACCCGGGCGCCGTTGGCCGCCAGCAACCTGGCGCACGCGCGCCCGATCCCCCGGCCGGCTCCGGTAACGATGGCGCTTCGGCCGCTCAGGTCGAAGACGGTGCGCTTCATGGCCGGCCCTCCTTGAACTGTGTTTCCCCGGCCTTCGGATCAGGGCCGGTACTGCGGCCCCCGCTTGGGTCCCGCGCGCTGAGACCAGGTCGCTGTCTCCAGCCACCGGTGGATCACCCGCCGGGTCTCGCGGGGATCGATGAGATCCTCGACGCTGAAGTTCTCGGCCGCCTTCCAGACCGAGACCTTGCCCTGCAACCTCTCGACGACCTCCGCGAGCGCCGCCTGCGGGTCCTGCGCCGCGGCGATCTCGTCCTTGAACATGATCGCCGCGGCGCCCTCGATAGGGAGCCCCATCGCGCCCTGCCGCACGCCCGGCCACGCGAGCTTGATGCCGAGCCGGTTCGGGTTGCCCGCCGCCATGGTGCCGAGCCCGAAGACGCGCCGAACATGCAGGGTGACGACCGGCACCGTCGCCCGCTGGATCGCGAGCAGGGCCCGCGAGGCGCGGCGCAGGATTCCCGCGCGCTCCTCGGCGGCGCCGACCATGATGCCGGGCGAGTCGACCAGGTAGACCACCGGCAGGTGGAAGGTGTCGCAGAGCTCCACCAGCCGCACCTGCTTGTCCGCCGCGGCGGCGCCGAGCGCTCCCCCGGCGTGGCGGCTGTCGTTTGCGAGCACGCCCACCGGCATGCCGCCGATCCGCGCGAGCCCGGTCGCGAGCGAAGGGCCCCATCCAGGACCGATCTCGAAGAAGCTCCCCCGGTCGAAGATCTCGTCGACGAGCTTCCGGGGATCGAAGGCGCGGCGAGGCCGTTCGGGGTCCAGGACCCCGAGGACCTCGCAGTCGCGCTCCGGCGGGTCGTCCGGATCGACCCCCGCACGGGGAGGCAACCCACGCACGTTGCTCGGCAGGTAGGACAGGAAGCGTTTGATCTGCTCGATCGCTTCGGCCTCGGTGTCGAAGCCGTTGTCGATCATCCCGGAGGCCCGGGTGTGCACCTCGTGCCCTCCCAGCTCGAACTTGTCGATCTTCTCTCCGAGCGCGTGCTCGGCCAGGGGCGGACCTCCTCCGAACAGGCAGCCGTTCGGCCGGCTCATCAGCGAGAAGTGCGCGCACACCGCGCGGGCCGCGGAGCCTCCCGCGGTCGGTCCCATCACCGCGGTGACCGACGGCACGCGTTCGAGCAGCGCGAACACCGGGTGGCCGCTCAGTGCCGACGGCATCGTGTTCATGGCGTCCACGGAAGCGGAGTCGACATCGCCGCCCACGCTCTAAAGAAAGAGCACGATGGGGATCTCCCACTCGTAGGCCATGTCCTCCAGGTAGCCGGGGAAGACCCCCTTGCTCTTCTCCAGGTAGAGCCCGGTCCACGGCGCCATGGCGACGCTGTAGTCTTCCGCTCCGACCGCGACCGGCCGGCCGTCGACGCGGCCGAACCCGCACACCAGGCTGGAGGGAAGGGTCTCCCGGGGCGCGCCGTCCCGGGTGCGGGTATGAAGGGCGGCAAGCTTGCCGACCTCCTGGAAGCTCCCCGGGTCGACCAGCGCCTCGATGCGCTCACGCGCGCTCCAGCGGCCGCGCCCGTGCTCCGCCGCAACGCGCGCCTCGCCGCCGAGTCTCTCCGCGCGCCGCCGGCGCCGGCGAAGCTCGTCGAGATGGGACTTCCAGGCGTCGCTCACCTAGGCCGCTCCTGCCGCGGGAGGCGCGTCCCGCAAGGGCCACGGGCTCATTGGAGAAGCGCCGCCAGCCTGCCGAGGGCCGGCTTTCCGGTCGAGGTCATCGGCATCTCGTCGACCACCCGGACGATGCTCGGAACCATGAAGCGGGCGAGCTCGCCGCGGCAGTGCCCGCGCAGGCCCTCAGGGTCGAGCTCCGCCCCGGCCGCGGGCACCACGAACACCGCGATGTCCTCTTCCCCGTTCGCGTTCGGGACCCCGAGGACCGCGCAGTCGGCGACCGCGGGGTGGCGGTTGACGACCTCCTCCACCTCGGCCGGAAGGACGTTCTCGCCGCTGTTGCGCAGCACCTGCTTCTTCCGGTCGAGAAAGAACAGGTGTCCGTCGGCGTCGAAGCGCCCGAGGTCGCCGGTGTGGAACCAGTGGTTGCGAAACGCCTCGAGCGTGTACTCGGGCTGACCGTAGTAGCCCTGCAGAATGATTCCGGGTACCCGCGGCCGGCAGACGATCTCGCCGACCTCGCCCGCCTCCACCTCCTCATCGCACTCGTCGACGATGCGGATGTCGTAGAGATCGCCTCTCACCTTGCCGCAGGAGTCCGGCGGCTCCGGGACGTCGAGCGACTGGAGGCACGGATTGCCGATATCGCTCAGCCCGTAGCAGTACCCGGTCCTGAGACCGAATCGCTTCTCGAATCCGGGCCGGTCCACGGGGAAGGGCCCTCCCCATACGAATCGAAGGTCATGGCTCCGATCTTCAGGCCGCGGCGGGCGGTCCCACAACCACTTCTGGGCGCCGCCCATCATCATCGCCCAGGTGGCCCCCGCATCCCGCGCGTCCCGCCAGAAGCGGCTCACCGACAGCCGGCTTCGAAGCGCGACGCGTCCGCCGCTGTAGAGCGCGCCGCCCACCTCGCACACCGCCCCGCCGTAGTGGTACAGGGGCCAGGGGGTGTAGACGCAGTCGTCCTCGGAGAGCCCGTAGTGCTGCGCCACCATGGCGGCGTGGCACACCCAGTAGCGGTGCGACACCACGAGCCCCTTGGAAAATCCCGTGGTGCCGGAGGTGAAGAGGATGGCGGTGGTCTCGGCATCGTCCTCCGGCCCCGGCGGATTGGAGACGTCGTCCGCGCAGAGGGATGCGAGCGGTATCCGCTCGCGCCCCGGGAGCCCGGCGCTCGCGTCGTCCACGAACACCAGCGCGCGCAGGTGCCCGAGCCGGTCCCCGACCCGCGACAAGGGCTCCACGAACTCGGCCGCGGTGAAGAGCAGCGGACTGCGGGTCAGGTTGACCGTGCGCACGAGGCCCCGACCCCGAAAGTCGGCATTGAGCGAGACCTCGACCGCGCCGATCTTCTTGAGCGCGTAGGAGACGACCAGGTACTCGATGGAATTGCGCAACATCAGCGCGACGAAGTCGCCGGGCCCGATCCCGCGCGCCAGGAGTCCGTGCGCCAGCCGGTTGCAGCGCTCGTTGAAGGCTCGGTAGCTCAGGCGCTCGCCGGTGTCGACGAAGCGGAGGAACTCGTGTTCTCCGCGCTCGTCCGCCTGGCGCTCGAGCAGGCGGCCGAGGGTCTCCCAGCGGATCCCGCATTGCCCCGCCGCCGGGGGACGGGGATCGACCATGGCACTCACCCGCGACTCCACATGCCCCAACTCCAAGGCGGCGCCGTCGAGCCCCTCAGATCCGCGGGCGCCTCTGCGCCCAGGGTCGGATTCGCTCCAGCGCGCCCGCCACGCGCATGACGCCCAGGTCGTCGAAACGATGCCCCACGATCTGGACGCCGATGGGCAACCCCTCCCGGCTGAGGCCGGCCGGTACCGAGAGGGCCGGACACTGAGCGACGAAGTTGAAGGGGCAGGTCATGTCCAGGCCATGGAAGCGCCCGTCGTCCCGGTCCTGCTGGAAGTCGGAGTCGGACTGGCCCACGCGAGGGGCGGGCATGGACATGGTGGGACACAGCAGCGCATCGAAACGCTCGAATACGTCGCACAGCCGGTGCCACTGCCGCGTGCGCAAGACTTCCATTCGCTTGAACGTCACCGCATCGAGGCTGCGGCCCCGCTCGATCAGCGACACCACCTCGGGGTCCATGCGGTCGCGCCATTCGTCGAAGTCCCGGGTGAAGCAGACGTCGAGATAGACGCCCCATTGATCGAACCACGCATCGTTGATCTCCCGGCTCCAGCCGAGCTCGACCTCCTCGACCCTCGCTCCCGCTTCGCGCAAGGCCTCAGCCGTGGCTCGCAGGCACTGCTCCACCTCGTCATCGATCGCGTAGTAGCCGAGATCGGAGCTCAGGGCGAGCCTCATGCCGCGCACGTCGAACTCGGGGGGAATGGGGAACTCGAGGGTGTCCGGCAGGGACAGCATGTCACGCTCGCAGGGCCCGCCGGTCACGTTCATGAACAGGGCCGCGTCGGCCACCGAGCGCGCCAGCGGGCCGAAGTGCGAGATGGTGTCGAACACGGTGGGGAGGATGTCCATCGGTATCCGTCCGAGGCTCGGCTTCAAGCCCACCAGGCCGCAGAAGGAGGCGGGAATGCGCACCGAGCCGCCCAGGTCCGTACCCTCCGCCAGGGGTACGCAGCCGGCGGCCACCGCCGCCCCGGAGCCGCCCGACGATCCTCCGGGCGTTCGCTCGGTATTCCACGGGTTCCTCGTGATTCCCCATAGCGGGCTCGCGGTGAAGCCGTCGAAGGCGAACTCCGGGGTGGTGGTCTTGCCGACCATGATGGCCCCGGCGCGGACCAGGCGCCGGACGATGAGCGCGTCCTCCTCGGGCACCCAGTGCTCGTACATCTTCGAGCCGAGGGTCGTGGTCTTCCCGGCGGTGGGGGTGACGTCCTTGATCGCCACCGGCAGCCCGTGCATGGGGCCGAGCGCGGCCCCCGACACCGCCTTCTCCTCCGCCTCGCGCGCCAGCGCCAGGGCTTCGTCCGGGAACACGAAGCAAAAGCAGTTGAGCTTCGGGTTCAGCTCCTCGATGCGCGCCAGGCAGTTCTCCATGAGGTCCACCGGCGACAACGACTTCTGCCGGATCAGCCGCACGAGGTCCACCGCCGGGGTATAGGCAAGATCGAGATCGGTCACCGCGTCTCCTCCACCCGTTCTAATCGTTGGCCGGGCGCGCGCTCCCTGATCGCACGGACGCCGCGCTACGTCGTCGGAGCGAAGCGGTCGATGCCGAGCTCGCGGACGAGCGCGTGGTCCTCCTCCGACATCGGGCCTATTGAGATTCCGGTCGCATCCGCGATGCGCACCATGCGTTCGAAGTTGGAGATCACCCCCGCGGCGTCGACCAGGGCCTCGGCGCCCATGGCGCCGGCGAGCGCCCGCCGAGCCGTATCGCGATCGGCCGCGCTGCCCGAGACCACCGCCTCGGCGAATCGCAGAAGCTTCGCGCCATGGGGAACGCCGCTTTCCCCATCTCCGTCCATGAGCACGGCAAAGTCTACCGACTCTTCGTGGGTCCGGCTGCTCTCACGGAGCATGCTGGCGTGCCACGCGGTTCAGTAGTAGCACCGGTTGAGCGCGGATACCCTCCCGGCGAGCAGCTCCATCTGCGATCGGGTGAGGGCGCCGCCGCGGTCGACCCCGGCCTTGCGCACGTTCTCGTTGGCGAGGTAGTGGACGGCCGACAGGTCCTTGAGCGTGCGCACTGCGTCCGGCACCAGGCTCATGGCCCGGATCACGTTACCGGTGCGGCCGGAAGGCCACAGATCCGCCTCCACTGTTCCCGCGTTATCGGGCGGCACCATCGGCACCCACCCTTCGTCGCTGACCAGACGCGCGGGACGATAGCCGCTCGGCTCCCCCGCGACGGGCTCGGGAAGCGGTGGCAGCGGCACGCCCATCGCCCGGCAGAAGGCGTCGACGCTCGAGAGCGCGACCACGATGCCGACAATCTCCACGTAGTGTCCGTCGCTCAAGCCGGACTCGATACGCTTCCGATACCAGGAAGGGCTGAGGCGCGCGGCATCGGTCACGATCCGGTGCACTGCGTCCACCGCCGTCTCCGGCAGGTCGGAAACGCGGTCGTGCTTCCCGGTGACGGCGGCGGGCGAGAGTGCGGCCCTGGCGGCGAGGCAGAGTCTGCACTGCGGCGCAGCCCGCGCCTCGCGCGCGATCGCGACGCGCTCGGCCCCGGTCCACCACGCTCCGGGACGGGCGAGGCTCTCCCAGAAGCGGCTGTGGGCCTGCGCGAAGTCGGGGCGAATGGGATACCTGGCATCGGAGTAGGAGATCGTGGTCACAGGGTTGTTCTCCGTCGGCTATGGAACTCCCGGCAGCATTCTTCGCATGACGACCCTGGCTCAGCTCGCATCCCGGGTTTCGATCGGCGCGCGCCACGCCGCGAGCAGCGCGGCCTGGCGCTCTCGCACACAGGCGAGGTGCTCCGCCTTCACGTGGCCGTAGCCCCGGATGCCTTCCGGCAGGGAGGCGATGTCCACCGCGAGGCCGTGGTTCTCGTAGTCGAGCCCGTCGCAGAGCTCCCGCACCAGGACCTCGTACTCCGCCGCCAGGCGGCGTTCGGTCCGGCGCTCCTCGCTGCGGCCGAAGGGGTCGAAGCGGGTGCCGCGCAGTCCCTTCAGCCTCGCGAGCACCCGAAGCGCCCGCAGCATCCAGGGTCCGAAGCTCCGCTTGCGCGGGAGACCGGTGTCCGGGTCGCGGGCGGCGAAGACGGGCGGGGCCATGTGGAACTCGAGACGGACGTCGCCCTCGAATTGGCGTTCGAGCTCGGCGGCGAACTCACCGTCGGTGTAGAGGCGGGCCACCTCGTACTCGTCCTTGCAGGCAATCAGCTTGTAGGCGTAGCGCGCCACGGCCTGCGCGAAGCCGTGCTTGCCCGCCGCCCGCCGGGCCTCCGCATGCCGGGCTTCGGCCACGAGCGCGCGGTAGCGATCCGCGTAGGCGCGATCCTGGTAGCGGACGAGGTCCTCCGCGCGACGCTCCGTCAGCGCCTCGACGCCGTCCGCCCGTGTGTCCGGCGCCGGCGCCGCGCTCTCCGGCGCGAGGAGGGCGCTGACCGCCGCGAGGTCCACCGCGGCACGGCGCCCCCACCGGAAGGTCTCCCGGTTGCTCTCCACCGCCACTCCGTTCAGCTCGATCGCGCGCTCGATCCCGGCCGCGCTCACCGGAACCAGGCCCTTCTGCCACGCGTATCCGAGCATGAAGAGGTTGGTGGCGATGGAGTCTCCCATGAGCCCGGTGGCGATTCGGGTGGCGTCGAGGAAGTCGACCTGGCCCTTCCCCGCCGCCGCCTCGAGGCGCGCGGCGATGCCCCGGCGCGGAAACACCGTGTCGGGATCGCGGGTGAAGTGCCCGGTGATCGCCTCGTGCCGATTGACGATCGCGCGCGTGTGCCCTCGGGCGATCGTGTCGAGCGCGAGGTCGCTGCCCGCGACGAGCCCGTCGCAGCCGAGCAGGAGGTCGGCGGCGCCCTCGTTGAGGCGCACCGCGTGGATGTCCCCGGCCCGTGCGGCGAGGCGCAGGTGCGAGGTGACCGCCCCGCCCTTCTGCGCCATGCCGAACTGGTCGACGGAGGAGCAGGCCTTGCCCTCGAGGTGGGCGGCCATGGTGATCATGGCCCCGACCGTGACCACCCCGGTGCCGCCGATGCCGGTCACGAGCATCCCGTAGGGGCGTTCCTCGAGCGAAGGCGCCGGCGGCTCGGGCAGCTCCCGCAGGTGGTCGGGGACCCGCCCTCCCGCCGCGACCCGGCGCGGCTTCGCGCCGTGCACGGTGACGAAGCTCGGGCAGAATCCCTCCGAGCAGGTGAAGTCCTTGTTGCAGGAGGACTGGTCGATGCGTCGCTTCCGCCCGAACTCGGTGTCGAGGGGCACCACCGACATGCAGTTCGACTTCGCGCCGCAGTCGCCGCAGCCTTCGCAGACCCGCTCGTTGATGAATACCCGCCGCGGCGGATCCACCAGCTTGCCCCGCTTTCGCCGGCGGCGCTTCTCGGCCGCGCAGGTCTGGTCGTAGATGAGCACGCTCACCCCCGGGCACTCGCGCAGCTCCCGCTGCACCCGGTCGAGCGCGCGGCGGGGCTCGATTCGGGTGCCGGGGGTGAAACGGTCCTTCGCGCCCGCGTACTTCTCCGGCTCCTCGCTCACCACCACGATCCGCCGCACGCCCTCCGCGCGCACCTGTCGCGAGATCCGCATGGGGTCGAGCGGCCCGTCGACGGGCTGGCCGCCGGTCATCGCCACCGCGTCGTTGTAGAGGATCTTGTAGGTGATGTTCACGCCGGCCGCGATGCAGGCGCGAATCGCGAGCAGGCCGCAGTGGTAGTAGGTGCCGTCGCCGAGGTTCTGGAACACGTGCGGCGTCTCGACGAAGGGCGCCTGTCCGATCCAGGTCGCGCCCTCCCCGCCCATCTGGGTATGGGTGAGATTGTCCCGCTCCATGTAGGTCGCCATGTAGTGGCAGCCGACCCCGCCGTGGGCGCGGCTGCCCGCGGGGACCCGCGTGGAGCGATTGTGGGGGCACCCGGAGCAGAAGTACGGCAGCCGGGTAACGCCGAGCGCGGCGCGGGAGCGCCGCTCGTCCTCCTTGGCGTCGAGGAAGGCGAGGCGTTCGCGCATGCGCCCGCTCTCGTGGAATCGGCCGATGCTGCGCGCGAGCGCGCGCGTGATGGCATCCACCGAGAGCTCGCCCACCTCGCTCAGCAGAGGCGCGCCGTTCTCGTCGCGACGCCCGATGACCCGGGGACGCCGCCGGTCGGGCAGCGCGTAGAGCGCGTCCTTGACCTGCGTCTCGATAATGCGCCGCTTCTCCTCGACCACCAGGACCTCGTCGAGGCCGTCCGCGAAGGCGCGCAGGCCCTCGAGGTCGGCGGGATGGGGCATCGCAACCTTCAGCACCCGGATCCCGAGCGCGGACGCCGCCGCCTCGTCGAGCCCCAGGTCGGCGAGCGCCTGCATCACGTCGAGCGCCGCCTTGCCGCTCGACACCACACCCAGGCGCGCCTCGCGGCCGTCCACGAGGCGGCGGTTCAGGCGGTTCGCGCGGGCGAAGGCGAGCGCCGCGCCCATCTTGTAGCGGCGCAGCCTCGGCTCTTGATCGGCCCAGGGATCGGGCAGCCGGATGTGCACGCCGTCCGGCGGAAGCTCGAAGTCGTCCGGCTCCACGATGGACGGCCATTGCGGATCGTCGATGACCATCGAGACCGCGGTGTCGAGGGTATCCGCCACCGTCTTCAAGCCCACCCAGGCCCCGCAGAAGCGCGAGAGCGCGAAGCCGTAGAGGCCGTACTCCAGGATCTCCTCGACGCTCGCGGGATAGAGGACCGGCATCACCAGGTCCACGAAGGTCGGCTCGCTCGTCGCGGGCACGTCGGAGGACTTCATGCCGTGGTCGTCCCCCACCACCGCGAGCACCCCGCCGTGTCGCGCGGTGCCGGCAAGATTGGCGTGGCGAATGGCATCGACGCTGCGATCCAGGCCCGGCCCCTTGCCGTACCAGATCGCGAAGACTCCGTCGAAGCGAGCTCCGGGGAAGAGATTGATCTGCTGGGTGCCCCAGCAGGCGGTGGCGGCGAGATCCTCGTTCACCGCGGGCTGGAAATGGATGTCGGCCCGGTCCAGGAAGCGTTGCGCGCGCCACAGCTCCTTGTCCGCGTTGTGCATCGGCGAGCCGCGGTAGCCGGAGATGAAGCAGCCGGTGTGGAGGCCCGCGCGCCGGTCGCGCGCCTTCTGCATCAGCGCGAGGCGCACCAGGGCCTGGCTGCCGGTGAGGTAGAGGGCGCCGCTCTCGCGCTCGTAGCGATCGTCGAGGCTCGTGGCGGCGAGCGCCATCAAAGCGCCGCTTCCATGCGCTTGGCCACCTCTTCGTACATCACCTCGGTCGCCCCGCCCCCGACGAGGTGAGCGCGCATGTCGCGGGCCATGCGCTCGATCGTGCTCTCGCGCATGAACCCGAAGGCGCCGTGGAAGCGCTGGCAGGCGAGGACCACGTCGTTCACGAGCTCTCCCCCCCAGGCCTTGGCCATCGACACCTGCGCCACGCAGTCCACCCCCTGCGTATCGAGCCACGCGGTGTGGTAGACGAGGTGGCGCAGCCCCTCGACCCGCGCGCTGAGCGCGGCGAGGCGCTGGCGGATCGCCTGGCGGTCCCAGAGCCTGCCACCGAAGGCCTTGCGCTCCCGCGTGTACTCGAGCGTCAGCTCGATCGCCCTGGCCGCCTCGCCGACGTTGACCGCGGCCGCGACCAGGCGCTCGTTCTGGAAGTTCTTCATGATCTCGTAGAAGCCCCGGTGCTCCTCTCCGAGCAGGGCGTCGGCGGGCAGGCGGGCGTCCTCGAAGACGAGCTCCGCGGTATCGGAGCAGAGCCAGCCCATCTTGTCGAGCTGGCGCGCGACGCGGAAACCGGGGGTGTCGCGCTCGACGATGAACATCGAGGTGCCCCGCGAGGGCTTCGCCTCCGGGTCGCTTCGCGCGGCGACGAAGAGCAGGTTCGCGTGCACGCCATTCGTGATGTACACCTTGGAGCCGTTCAGCACCCAGCCGTTTCCCTCGCGACGGGCGCGGGTGCGGATCCCCTGCACGTCGGAGCCGGCATCGGGCTCGGTCACCGCCACCGCGGTCACGATCTCGCCGGAGACGATGCCCGGCACGTAGCGCGCGAGCTGGTCGGCCCGGCCGGAGTTGATGAGATGGGGCGAGGCCATGTCGGTGTGCACCAGCACTGCGACCGCGAAGCCGCTGTAGGTGGAGCGCCCGAGCTCTTCGGCAAGCACCACCGAGGCGAGCGCGTCGAGCCCGCTGCCGCCGTGCTCGACCGGACAGCGCATGCCGAGCACCCCGAGGTCTCCGAGCTTGCGGAACACCTCCCGGGGAATCTTGCCCGCCGCCTCCCAGTCGTCGGCATGCGGGAGGACCTCTCGTTCGACGAAGCGCCGCACCTGCTCGCGCAGCATGCGGTGCTCTTCCGCGACGTGGATGGAATCGTGCACCCTCGACCTCGTGCCGGCTGGAGCCCGCGGCTCCAGCGGCATTCTAGCCGCCGGACGGGGGAGCGGGCGCGGCGAGACGTTCGAGGAGGCGTGCGACCTCCGCCCCGCTCGCCTGCGCGGGCCGGTACCAGGAGCGCTCGGCCGCGTTCGCGATGCGGGTGCGATCCCCCGGGGAATCCGGTATGAACCCGATCCACAGCTCGCTCATCTCGTCGGTGGTCTCCCAGCCCCAGGTCACGCTTCGGGGCGGAACGGCGGGGTTCTGCGGATTGTCCGCGGAGTTGTCGTAGCGCACCCAGGCGTCGATCCGGCTGCCGGCGGGCAGGTGAACCGGCTCGCGGTAGGTGAAGGTGTTCTGCCATCGGAAGTCCCAGTCCGCGATACGGATGAGGGGCAGCTCCCGGCCGTCGGGCAGGGTCGCGACGGAAATGAACTCACGGCCGAGAAAATGCATGTGGGGGGTGACGTCGGTCAGCGTCATGCCGGCGGGGACGTCCATCGAGAATCGCCGCCAGTAGCTCTCCTCCCCGGGCGGGATGTCGAGATCCTGGGTGCCGATGACCACGCCGTCCACGTACCGGGAGACGGGCTCCCGGGCGAAGTAGAAGGCCACCTCGCTTCGATCGGTGGTCGCTCGGCCGGTCAGGTGATAGTGCACCTCCAGGACCACGTCGCCTCCCCGGGGCATCCACATCCCCTGCCCCCGATCGAGGACCCACGGCTCCGCCCCCGGAGTCCATCCGCCGATGCCCCAGGCGTTGTAGTCGAGAAAGCCGCCGGTGCCGAAAACCGAAAAGCCCGGTGTCTCGTCCTTCGCATCCTCCGCCCGCGCACGGCCCTCGTAGTCGATCAGGTAGTTGGCGTGGTGCACGACCCCGGGGTCCCCGGGACTGAAGTCGAGGGCGACGACGACCCTGTCTTCGGAAAAGTCGGTGGGAATGACGAAGTAGCGGTAGATGTCGTCGCCGTTCGCCGGCACCTCGAAGGGCTCGCGCATCGCGAGGACCAGGTCCGGCTCGCCCAGCCGCCACTTGGAACGAGGCTGCTTCGATACCGGCATGGCGTCCTCCGGATCGCCCCGGCGGGCACCGGTGAGCGACCAGGTCCGCAGCAGCTCGATCTGCCGTGCGCTCAGGCGGCGGGAGTCTCGAAACTCGCCGAAGCCGGGCACTGCGCGCCAGGGCGGCATGAGCCGTTCTCCGCTCATGTAGGCGATCATCCGGTGCCAGCGCCGGGCGTTGTCGAAGCCCTCGAGCGAGAAGGGCGCGACGCCTCCCCGCCGGTGGCACTCGACGCAGTTGGCCTGGAGCAACGGGGCGACGTGGCGTGCCCAGTTGACCTCGCCGACCCCGGCGCCCGGCTCGCCGGGTTCGCCCCAGGCAGGGTGGAAGCAACCGACCGCCTCCGTCTCGTAGGGCTTCGCATGATCGCCCGACGCGATGCTCCCGATGACCTCGCGCAGGTCGTGCGACGCCACCCGCGTGCGCAGCCTGCCGACGGCCGCGAATCGATCGTCGACCCGGCCCCGGTAGACGACCCGGTTGGCGGTGGAGATCACGAAGGACTCCGACATCACCCGTGGCTCCAGGCGCACGGCCAGATCGCCGGCGCTGTCGAATATGACGGGGAACTCGATGTCGAAACGGTCGGCAAAATCCGCGCCCTCCCGCCAGCCGATGTCGGGATTCGACAGCACGCCGTAGAGGGACACCCCGCGCGAACGAGCGGACTCGTACAGATCGTTGAGCACCGGGATGTATCTCGTCGCCACCGGGCACGCGGTATCGAGAAACACCAGCGCCACGGGCTGCACCTTTCCCATGGACACCCCGATCCGGTGCTGGCGTCCCTCGACGTCGCTGACCCGGACACCGATCAGATCGACATGCTCTCCGGCCCCCGGCGCCGCGGCGGCCGTCGTGATCGTGCCCGCCAGCAGCCATCCGAGCCCGAACAGCATGCGAAGCAACCCCAATAGCGTATTCGTCATCGGCCCATCCCCCGAAGCAGTGTGCGAAGCGCGAGGCCGGCGGCATCCGACCGGGCCAGGTTCCCCGCTGCGACCTGCGACCATGCGAGCCACACCTGCGCGTCGATGCTCGCGACAACCCAGCTCCGCGGCACGTCCGTGGCAATCGCGCCTTCCTCCCTGAGCTCGTCGACCAGGCACCCCAGCCACTCGAGACTCGCCTCGTGGCGCGCCTTGAGGCCCGTGTCGTCGGAGCGCTCGGAGGCCAGGAAGTGGTAGCGGTCCCCGAGCGGTATCAGCGCCTCCAGCATCCGTGACAGGCGATCCCGGGCGCTGCGGGCATCTCCGATTGCCTCGTCCACCACGGCATCGACCTCGTCCATGCATTGGCGGGTGATGGCGGTGAGGAGGTCGACACGGGAAGAAAAGTGCCGGTGCAGAGTCGCCCGCCCCACCCCGGCGCGCTCCGCAATCGCGGACAGCGACGCGCCGGGATTGCGTGCGAGCGCGTCGATGGCCGCATCGACAATGGCCTCCCTAACCGGGGGTCTCATCGCTGTCTTCGCCATGCTGGTCCTCCCGTGCACGAGCCAGGCTTCGCGTAGATGGGAGCGAAGTGTACGATACAATTATGTCTCAATCAAGACACGTATGGGCATTCCAATACGGAACCTCCTCCCATTCTCCCGACTGCCTTCCGGGAAAGACCCGATGTCCCCATTCGTGGCCTGTCGCACGTCCGGTTGAGACGTTCGGCTCTCGGGAACGGCGCGGCAGAGCATGTGCCATCGGATTTCGGTGCCCTGGCCGCCCGGGCCACAGGGCCCGTTCCGTGCCGTGGTCGGCGTCCTCGTGTGGAGCGATTCCTACGGCCTGGCGTTGATCATCGCCACCTCCATGGTGCTCTCGATGATCATCGCGGGCATCGCGGGCGCCTTCGCCGTGCGGAAACGCCGCGCATCCGGCGCATCCGGCTCAGGCCTGCTCAATCTCGATGAGAGTTCCGCAGAAATCCTTGGGATGGAGGAAGAGCACGGGCTTGCCGTGGGCCCCGATGCGCGGATCGCCGTCGCCGAGCACGCGCGCTCCGGCCGCGGCGAGGCGGTCGCGGGCGACGAGGATGTCGTCCACTTCGTAGCAGAGATGGTGGGTGCCGCCCTGAGGATGGCGGGACAGGAACCCGGCGATCGGGGAGTTCTCGCCGAGCGGCGTGATGAGCTCGACCTTGGCGTTGGGCAGCTCGACGAACACCGTAATCACCCCGTGCTCGGGCAAGGGCAGGGGCTCGCTCACGGCGGCGCCCAGGGTGTCCCGGTAGACGGCGGTGGCGCTCTCTAGATCGGGCACCGCGATCGCCACGTGGTTGAGCCGTCCGATCATATCTCTCCTTCCTCCGCCCCGCGCCTCGACACGCCGCTCATGCCGTGCGGGGGACATGGGCCCCTTCGCGCACTCTAACCTGAAAACCTCACCAACCCGCCAGGTGGGGCAGGGTTTACTGGAGCCCTCAGCCTTGCTTTATTCTCCGCCCCGGCCGTCGGTGCCGGGGCCTATCGTCGGCGGCCGATCATGCCGCGACCGCACATGAGGAATCACGATGGCGCGCGAGTGCGACTTTCTGGTAATCGGCGCCGGCATCGCCGGCACTTCCTGCGCGCACTGGCTCGCGCCCGGTCGCTCCGTGATCGTGCTGGAGATGGAGGACCGGCCCGGATATCACACGACCGGGCGCTCCGTCGCGGTGTACACCGAAGCCTACGGGCCGCGCGTCATCCGCGCGCTGGCGATCTCCGGCGGAGACTTCTTCCGCCGCCCGCCCTCCTCCTTCACCGAGATCCCGCTCGCTCGACCCCACGGATTCCTGTTCATTGCGCGCGAGGACCAGAAGCCCGCCCTCCACTCCGCGCTTGCCGCCGTGCAGCCGCTCTCGCCGGAAATCCACGAGGTGGGCGTGGAGGAGGCGCTCTCGATGGTGCCGGTCATCCGGCCCGATTACCTGGCGGCCGCAATCCTCGATCCCAACACCATGGCCCTGGACGTCGACGCCATCCACCAGGGCTACATGCGGGGCCTGCGGCGCGCGGGGGCCGAGATCGTAACCGGGGCACCGGCCGAATCCTTCGAGCGGCGCGGCGGAAAGTGGCATGTCCGCACGCCCGCCGGCGAATTCGCGGCGCCGGTGGTGATCAACGCGGCGGGAGCCTGGGCGGACGTGGTGGCGGAGCGGGTCGGGGCCCGCGCAATCGGGTTGCAGCCCAAGCGACGTACCGTGATCGCATTTCCTCTTCCGGAAGGGGTCGACGGGCGCTCGTGGCCGGTGTGCGTCGACACCGAAGAGGAGTTCTACTTCAAGGTGGACGCGGGCGTGGTGCTCGGCTCCCCCGCGGACGAAACCCCGGTACCGCCCCAGGACGCGCAACCCGAAGAGCTCGACATCGCGATCACCGTCGATCGCATCGAGCGCGCGACCACCATGAAGGTGACGCGCATCATCCGGCGCTGGGCAGGTCTGCGGAGCTTCGTCTCCGACGGGGTTCCCGTGCTCGGCTACGACCCGGACGTGGAGGGCTTCTTCTGGTGCGCGGGCCAGGGCGGATACGGCATCGAGACATCGAACGGCATGGGCAGAAGCTCCGCCGCGCTGGCCGTCGGCGACACTCTGCCCGAGGATGTTCGCGCGCTGGGCGTGACGGAGGCGGATCTCCACCCCGCGCGCCTGCGTCGCTGAGGAGTCCGGCTACTCGCCCCGGAACTCCGCGGGCCGCTTCTCGATGAACGCGCGCACCGCCTCGCGATGGTCGCGCATCTCGTTGGTCATCGACTCATAGGCGATGCTCGCGTCCATGAGGCTGTGCGCGATCTGGCGCAGCCCGACGTTCACCGCGACCTTGGTGTAGCGGATTGCAGCCGTCGCCCCACCCGCGAGGCGATCGCAGAACGCGTCGACCCGCTCGTCCAGCGCTTCCGCCGGAACGCAGTGGTTGATCAGCCCGATCTCGGCCGCCCGGGACGCGCTCACCGGATCTCCCGTCAGGAGATGCTCCTTGGCCCGCGCGTAGCCGATGAGCTGCGGCCAGATGATGGCGCCGCCGTCGCCCGCCACGAGGCCCACCTGCACGTGCGGGTCGGAGATGCGCGCCTTCTCGGAGGCGAAGATTACGTCGCAGAACAGGGCGATGGTGGCGCCGAGCCCCGCCGCATGGCCGTTCACCTTGGCGATCACCGGCTTCTCGCAGTCGAGCAGCCCGAACACGATGCGCTTGGCCTCGATCCTCACCCGCTCCCACTCCGCCCGGCTGCCGCACAAGGCCTCGAGCCACGCCATATCCCCGCCGGCCGAGAAGGCCCTTCCGGCCCCGGTCAGCACGACGATGTCGCTCTCCTCATCCAGTGCGAGGTCGTAGAAGACCCGGGACAGATCGTCGTGCATCTCTCCGTCCACCGCGTTGAGGGTTTCGGGACGGTTCAGAGTGACGGTGAGGATTCGCCCCCTCCGGGTGAACGAGAGTCTCCGGTATGCGTCGAAGTTCACAATAGCTCTCCTTGTCCCGTTGCCGCGCGCACCACGGAGACTAGCGCCCCGCCTTCTCCGGGACCAAGTGTGTGGCGGCGGGAGGCCGACGCCAGGTGTACTGACACGCGCGGCGGCGCGCCCGCTACAGGGGAAGACTGCCCTGCAGCGCGCGCAGGCCGCGCTCGCGCTGACGGTAGTCGGGAACGGCGCTCTCCACCATCGCCCAGAAGCGCAGGGAGTGGTTCATGTGCCGCAGGTGACACAGTTCATGGACGACGACGTAGTCGGCGAAGGCCCCCGGCACCATCATGAGTCGCCAGTTGAGACTGATGCGCCCCTGAGCGGAGCAGCTTCCCCAGCGCGTGCGCTGACCCCGGATCGCGACACTCGCGGGCTCCACCCCGAGGCGCGGCGCATAGTGCTCGACACGGCTCGCGAGATGGTGCGCGGCGGCGCCCCGGTACCAGGATTCCAGCAGGCGGCGCACCTCACCCTCGTCGAGAGACGCCGGGCTGGTCCGCAGGACTGCGCCCCGGCGCTCCACGCTGCCGCGCGGGCGCCGCGCGGCGCCAAAGAGGTCAATCTGCGCCTGCGGCCGAACATCGAGCCGCAGCCAGGCGTCGAGCAGGGGCAGGCGCGCTCCGCTCACCAGCCGCGGGCGCCCTGCGAGCTTCTCACGCGTGCGCTCGAGCGTGCGCAGGACCCACTGGGCGTTCTCGCGCAACACTTCCCGGGCCCTCGGCAGGCTGAATCGCCACGGAGCGCGAACCTCGATGGTTCCCCCGTCGTTGACCATGATGTGGACGTGCCGCCGGCGTGGCACCCGCTTGAAGACGTAGGGTACTTCGACCGTGCCGAGCCGCACCGCGTCCTCGCGCTCGATCGTGGCTCCCAAGAGTCTGCTCCCCCGCTTCGGTCAGCGCCGCGTCGCGCCGCCCGCGATGCGCATGAACTCCACGCGGACCTCGGGAGCGTAGCCGTCGCGCATCGATACTTCCATCGCCGGAGCGCCCGATGGTGTGCGGGGCGGAGCCCGCGTTCCTTAGAATGGGATTCATCCGACGCAGGCAATCGATTCGGCCCCCTGATCCGTCCACCCGGCCGCATCCGGAGAGCGTCACCGTGAACGGGTACCAGGTTCTGAAGGAGCACTTACATGAAGATCGCTTTCATCGGGCTCGGCAACGTCGGCGGAAAGCTCGCCGGAAGCCTCCTGCGCAACGGCTTCGATCTCACGGTGCGCGACCTCGACCCCGCCGCCGCCCGCCCTCACCTCGAGCGCGGCGCGGCCCTCGGAGAATCACCCGCCGCGATGGCCCGTGCCGCGGACCTGATCATCACCTGCCTGCCGAGCCCGGCCGCGAGCGCGGCGGTGATGGAAGGTGCGCACGGCATACTCGACGGGATAGGCCCCGGCGCGATCTGGGCGGAGATGAGCACCAGCGACGAGGCGGAAGTGAAGCGCCTCGGCGCCCTCGTCGCCGCGAAGGGCGCCGAGGCGCTCGACTGCCCGGTCTCCGGCGGATGCCACCGGGCCGCCACCGGCAACATCTCGATCTTCGCGGGCGGAGAGCGCCGGGCCTTCGAGCGCGCGCTTCCCGCGCTCTCCGCCATGGGGCGCAACATCCTGCACACCGGCGGTCTCGGCTCCGCCTCGGTCCTCAAGGTGGTGACCAACTACCTGTGCTCGGTGCACCTCGCCGCGCTCGGAGAGGCGATGATGACCGCGAAGCTCGCGGGCATGGACCTGAACACCACCTACGAGGCGATACGCATCTCTTCGGGCAACTCCTTCGTGCACGAGACGGAGAGTCAGGTCATCCTGAACGGAAGCCGCGACATCAACTTCACCATGGACCTGGTGGTCAAGGACCTCAGCCTCTTCCAGGCGCTGGCGGAGCGCCACGCCGCGCCGCTCGAGCTGTCGCCGCTCGCGCTCAGGATCTTCGAAGACGGGAAGGAACGCTACGGAGCGCGGGAGTGGTCTCCCAACATCGTTCAGCGTCTGGAGGAGGCATGCGGGCAGCGGCTGCTGGCTCCGGGCTTCCCCGCCGAGATCATGGATGACGAAGCGGAGGAGCCGGGCCGGGAAGTCACGATAGAGCGCGGCGCCGCGCCCGAATAGCACGGAGGCGAGGCTCTCGCGCCGCCTCCGGGAACGGCGGGCCGGCCACGGCCGCAGCGGCGGCGCGGGCGGGCCGCGGCCCGCGGCGCGGGAGACGGGGCAATCCTCAGGCTGCGGTATCGAGCCAGATCGTCACCGGTCCCTGGTTGACCAGGTGCACCCGCATCTCCATGCCGAAGCGGCCGTTTCGGACCGGCACGCCGTGGCCGGCGAGCTCGCGGCTGAAGAGCTCGTAGAGGCGCTCCCCCTCCTCGGGCGCGGCGGCGGCGGAGAATCCGGGTCGGTTTCCCCGCCGGGTATCGGCGGCGAGCGTGAACTGGCTGACGACGAGAGCGGCTCCGCCCACCGCGCCGAGCGACCGGTTCATCTTGCCGGCCTCGTCTTCGAAGATGCGCAGCGCCGCCACCTTGCGCGCCAGGAAGCGAGCCTCCTCGTCACCGTCGCCCCGCATCGCGCACACGAGCACCAGCATGCCGGAGGCGATTTCCCCCACCACTTCGCCCGCCACCTCCACCCGGGCCTCCGCCACGCGCTGCACGAGTGCCCGCACGGCCGCCTCAGCTCCGCTCCCGGTCCGCCTCAGTCAACGACGTAGACCTGGGTGTGCCACATGAGATTGTCCCGGCTGAAGACGCGCCGCAATCCGCAGCCCTCGAGCCACCGGTGCACCGCACCCGGATCGTGCACGTAGCTGCGAAAGTCCGAGCCGAAGACCCGGTACGCGAGGTTCCACACGCGATTCGACAACAGTCCCAGCCAGTGCCGGCGCGGGTACACCAGCGCGAGCGCGACCCGGGTATGCCGTGCCGCCGCTTCGAGCATGCTCTCGGCATCGGGATAGCAGCACACCACCTTGTCGAGCAGCGTGAGATCGGCGGGATCGAGCTCCGCCTCCATCTCCACGAAATCGCCGAGGCGATACTCCACCCGGTCCTGCAGCGCCATCCCCCGCGCTCGTTCGCGAGCGTGGTCGAGCATCCTGGGGGCGAGATCGACCCCCGTTGCGCGGACCGCACCGCGCGCGAGCAGGGCCTGGTGCAACACGCCGACCCCGCAACCGATGTCGAGCAGCGTCCTGCCGTCGAGGCCCATCGCTTGGAGCTGAGCCAGCATCTCGCGCTGCATGGTGTCCGGCCCCATGCGCCGATAACGAAAGGCGTAGAGCTTCGACAGGAACCCGAAGCACTTCTCGTACGCCGCGGCCTGGCGGGGACAGCAGTTCAAGGCGTGCGCTCCGCGAGGTGATGCAATCCGAAACCCGGATTATGCACCCTCGCCGCAATGTTTCACCGCTTTCCTGCTGCGGACGCGAATCGGTGAAACATTGGGGAATTATCCAGCTAGTTAGACGGCCCCCGAAACCGATAGAAGGTAGCGGACCAATGGTGGACGGAGTTCGACTACTGTGACACGTTGCTGAGGTGCCCGCTTCGGGTTGAGAGCAGCCCTAGCACCTGGAGGGGAGCGGAGCCGATGACGACGAGCTCCCACTTCCCCTTTCCGCGCCCCATCCTGCCCTCCGCCAACGGAAGGGACAGATCGCCCTCCTCAAGTTGCTGGGCGGAGAGTCGTGTTGCTTCGCCGCTACGCAGCGCGAAGGTGACGGGAGGCGACAGATAGCCGGTGGAATCCATTCCTCCCACCAGCACGGCCACGGACTCGTCATTCGAATTGATGACGCGCAGATAGCTTCGAATGCTGGTGTTGCTGGCCGGGTTGAAGAACGGAACTCGGTAAAAGTAGTCGCCCTGCGCCGTGCGACGCTCGGGCGCAAGATGGTTCATGCTGGTCAGGAATCCGTCTGGAGTGCGGATGTAGGCGAAGGACCGGGTGTCGAGAGAAGTTCTCATCTCAACACGCCACATGCCCACGCCATCGCCGACTCCGCCACTCAGCCCTATGGAGGGGTTGCCGTGCTCCAGACCTTCCGAGTTGAACTGTTTGGACTCCCAGGCTTCCATGAAAAGGAAGACTGGCCCGAAGCGCTCTCCCGTGTCGTCGATGGCGGAGATGGATACCTCCCCGGCATGTGGCGAGCGGTTCATCACGCGAATGAACCCTTGCAGAGCGCCGGCATCCGCTCCCGGCACCGCAGGGTGCAGATGGCGGGGAGTCTTGTCTTTCGGCGCTGTGTTCTGTTCCGGTAGCGCTTCCCACGTTGCGAGCAACGTCTGGGTGGCCTCCTGGTAGGAGAGAATCTCGGGGATCTCTTGGGCCTCTGCCGCATGGACAGCCATGGCCAGAACGACCACAGCGAGAAGATGTTTCATTGCAGTTCCTCTGTGCTGGTGCCTCCCCGGCACTGCACAAAGGGGCGCCGGGTCGCGTGAACACCAGCACAGAGGATGTGATGAGGTTTCTGCCTATTCGCCTCGCCGGGTCATGACTCCCGCCGAAGAAGTGGCTGTTGTATTCAGCAGATGACCCGACAGCGGGCCTCTGACTGGCGTTCACGAGCCGAAGTCTACCGCAGGGAGTTCCGCTGTGGGACAATCCGTTACATGAAGAAACCGACAGACGCCGAGCTACGGGGGCTGGCGGACACCAAGGCGGTGAATCCCCGCTACGGAAGGCTCACCGTGGGGGAGGCGGTGCGGGAGGCTTTTCTCAGCCCCAAACGAAAAAAGACCGGGACCTCCCATGAGGGAGATCCCGGTTTGACTACGAAGAGCGCGCCCCGCTCGAAAGGCCATTCGGAGCGATGAGGTCCTTGTAGGCCAGCCGCTTGCCGACGAGCGAGGCAGCCACGAAGGCCATCTGAGCGGCGGTGTCCGCATCCCGGCAGTTGTGCTTGCCGGCGAACTGGTGGACATAGCGGTCCAGATGCTTCGGGCTCATCTTGTGATAGACGCCCTTGTGGGCGCGCTTGAGGGTCGCCCAGAAGCTCTCGATTCCGTTGGTGTGGGCCATCCCGCGAACGTACTCCGCGACGCTGTGCTTGACCTTCTCGTGCTCGAAGGGCATGCCGTCGTAGGAGGCCATGTCGTCGGTGTAGACAGTGGCACCAGGGGCAGTGTGCTCGGCGACGAAGCCGTGGAGGTCCTTTCGGGTAGTGCCTGACACTACCTGAGCGCTCACCTTGTTGGTTTCTCTGTCTCTGGCACCCACCACCGTCACCTTGCCCACGGCACCGCGACCGGCCCGGAGTTTCTTCGTGGCGTGCTTGTTGCGCTCCAGCCCGCCCATGTAGGTCTCGTCGACCTCCACAGGCCCCTTGTAGGGGGGATGGGGGTGTCTGGGACCGAACGCCTGGCGGATGCGGTGGAGCATGAACCAAGCGGTGGACTGCCGTACCCCGATGTCCCGGTGGAGTTTCATGGAACTCACGCCCTTCAGGCTCGTCATCTCGAGGTAGATGGCGATCGCCCACTTGCGTAGCGGGACCTTGGTGTGCGCCAGCACGGTGCCAGTGCGCACGCTGAAGTAGGAGCGGCAGTCCGAGCACCGATAGGGCATGGGTTTGGCGTTGCGAACCTCGTGAGTGCGAGTCGAGCCGCAGTGTCCGCAGGCGCGGCCAGCGGGCCACATGACGTGCTCGAACCAGCGAGTGGCGGTCTCCTCGTCTGGAAAGAGATCCATCAACTGGACGAGGGTGACGCCCTCGCGTTCTGACTTGCCGGGTGCATGCTTATTCGTCATGGCGTACCTCCTCTATGTCTGTGGATGGTTTTCTGGTGGGCGCGCGAGGCTTCGCCTTCGCAGCTCGTCGTGCGCGGGCTTCGTACCATGCCAGATCAAGGCTGGCGCGCAGCCATCGCAGGGTGTCGACTGGATTGTCGTTCGGCTTCATGTCAAATCTCCTGAAGCTGAGGGTCCAGGAGATTGCCCGTCGTCAAGCCGAGTGGTAGCGTTGACCGTGCTCGGACGGTCATTCAGGCAGGTCCTCTGGACCAGGTGTCGCTATCGTGCTCGGATGATCTTTCGGGTGGGTTCAATCTCCTGAACAAGTGGCTTGTTCAAAAAATCCCTGATTCGTGGTCAGGGTTTCCACCCGCCAGTCAACTTGACGACGGTGGGCCGGTGCAAACCACGCGCGAGCCGTAGAGGCTCAGCAGCGGTCCGAAATTCAGCCCCTCGTCAAGGGAACTGGATAATTCCCAAACATTGCGGCTAGCGAGCACGGGAGGGGAGCGGAGGTGGTGGTTCGCCCTGCCTTGCGGAACCCTGGATCCGGACTCGCCCGCCGCGTTAGCTTGAAGCGGCCGCTTGCCAGGAGGAGAGCGATACCCGTGGACACGAGCATTAGCGCCGCCGCCGACGGCAATGGCGGCCGCACGCAGGCGGGCGGGACGCGCGGGGTTCACCGGCTCCGGCCGGGAAAGGGGGCGTCGCTGCGCAGCGTCCCGGGACGGCCGCCCTCTCCCGCCGCAAGGATCGACGCACGATGTCCAGGGTCCTGATCGCCGGCTGCGGCGACGTCGGGAGCGAGCTCGCAAGACGGCTGCTCGGGGATGGTCACGACGTGTACGGGCTGCGCCGGCGTGCCCACCTCCTGCCGGAAGGCGTTCGTCCGGTCGCGGGAGACTTGAAAGACCCCGCCAGCCTCCGAACGCTGCCGGGCGGGCTCGATGTCCTGTGCTACACCGCCTCCGCCGACAGGCGGTCTCCCGAAGCGTACCGCGACGCGTATGTCGAGGGTCTGCGCAACATCCTTCTCGCCGCCTTGCGCGCCGGCCCGCTGCGCCGCGTGCTGTACACGTCGAGCACCCGGGTCTATCCGCAGGCGAAGGGCGAATGGGTGGACGAGGACTCCCCGACCGGGGGAAGCGACATCCATGCTCGCCTCCTGCTCGAGGGAGAGTCGGTGGCCCGGGAGCTCGCGGCGTCGGCGGTGGTGGTGCGTTTCGCGGGTATCTACGGGCCGGGTCGAACCCGCCTCGTCAACCTGGCGCGCAAAAGCGCTCCCTGCGCCGCGGGGCACTACACCAACCGCATTCACCGGGATGACTGCGCCCGCGCGCTTCGCCACCTGATGCGGCTCGAGCGCCCCGCTCCCCTGTACCTGGGCGCCGACCACGAACCGGCAAGCCAGTGCGAGGTCCTGGACTGGATCGCGGAGCGGCTCGGACTGCCCGCGCCCCCTCGTAGGGGCGACCACGCTGAGCTCAGCGGCAAGCGCTGCCGAAACGCCCGACTCGTCTCGAGCGGATTCCGATTCCAGCACCCCAGCTACCGCGAGGGGTACGAGTCCATCATCGAGTGAGCGCCGGACCGCGACCGGCGGGCGAGAAGCGCGGCGCCTCGCGGCGGGGTCCGGGTCCGCCGCACGGACTCCGCCGCTCGACACCAGGGCGCCCCGGCGAGGAGTGAAGCGCGCCGGATTCAGTACTGAAGGCGAGGGCTCACCCGGTTGCGCAGGGGCTTCCCCGCGATGAACCTCGCCATGTTCTCCATCACCAGGTCCAGGGTGCGCGGCGTGTAGTACTCGGAGTCGTCCGACGAGCAGTGCGGGGTGATGATCACGTTGGGCGTGTTCCACAGCGGCGAGTCCGCGGGCAGAGGCTCGGGGTCGAATACGTCGAGCACCGCGCTCATCTCGCGCCGCTCGAGCTTCTCGCGCAACGCCTCGTAGTCCACCACCCCGGCCCGGCTGTAGTTCAGCAATCCGGCCCCCTGCTTCAGGCTCGCAAGCTCCTCTCGCCCCACGAGGTGCCGCGACTCGTCGGTGCACGGAGCGCTGATCATCACGAAGTCCGCCCTTCGCATGAGCTCCGGCACCGCGTCCGGACCGTGCATCTCGTCCACGTACCGATGCGGCCTCGGGGTCCGGCGCACTCCGAGGACCCGGAGTCCCACTCCCTTCGCCCACTTTGCGACCGCGCCTCCGATGTGCCCGACGCCGACTATCACCAGTGTCTTGCCGCGGATCTGGCTGTTGAAGAACTTGTCCCATCGCGCCTGGCGCTGGGCGGTGACCATCTCCGGCACCCGGTTGTTCAGCATCAGCAGGGCCATCGCCGCGTACTCGGTGGCGCGCGCTCCGTGCACCCCGCGGGAGTTCGTGAGCACGGCTCCTCGCGGCAGCCAGTCGAGCGGCATCAGGTGGTTCACGCCCGCACCGTGGGCGTGGAACCAGCGCAGCCGGGGAGCGCGGCGCGCGAGATCGTCGCGCGGAATGCTCCAGCCGAAGAGCACGTCCGCCGTGCGCAACGCCTCTTCCACGCCCTCGCCGTCGTAGCCCATGGTTATCTCCACCCGAGCCGCCACGTCCGGATGGCGCCCGCGCAACGCCTCGATGCGCTCGGGCGAAGCGTGGAACACCTCGCCGAGCCGCGTGGCGTTGTCGATGTGGAGGTGAACCTTGCGTGCGCTGGACATGCCGGCTTTCCCTTGGGAGATCGTGCGGGGCGCAGTCTAGCCGCAATGCGGCAACGATTTCCTTGCCGGCGGGCGTCAATCTGTTGGTGTTGGCGGGCCGTCTTCCCTCGAGTCGCTTCGATGTGGTGTCGGTTACGACTCCAGCGCGTAGTTGGGAGGTACGGCCCACGGCCAGTGCTTCCTGATGCCCTCGCGACGAAAGCGGGTGGTACGTCGCGGCCGGCGCCGGGACACGGCGGAGTCCGGGCACGGAGATTGACCGATCGGGCGACACACCGGAACATGGGGGATCGGAGTGAGTGAGCGAAGCCATCCGCAAGGAGTTCGCAATGAGCGCAGCGCAGAACCTTTTCGACCCCGAGCTCTACCGCGACGTGCGCCTGCCTTTCGAGCAGGCGAGGTCGATGCCGCCCTGGTGCTACACCTCCGCCGAGTTCTTCGGCCGCGAAGTCGACCGGATTTTCCGCCGGGTATGGAACTTTGCGGGCCGCGCCGACGAAGTCCCGAAATCCGGCGATTACTTCACGCTCGACATGTTCGGCGAATCGATAATCATCGTCCGCGGGCGGGATCACGTCGTGCGGGCCTTCGCGAACACCTGCCGCCACCGCGGAACCCGCCTGCTCAAGGGGCGGGGGAACTGCCGCGTAATCTCGTGCCCCTACCATAGCTGGGCCTTCGCGCTCGACGGCGCCCTGCTCGGCGCGCCCGACATGGACCGCACTCCGGGATTCCGGAAGGAAGACTACCCCCTGCTCGCGGTCCACCTCGAAGAGTGGGCGGGGTTTCTCTTCGTTGCGCTCTCGGACGACGTTCCCCCCATAGATGACTACCTTGGGAACATCAAGGACAAGTTCGCTCCCTACCGCTTCGAGGACATGGTCTGCGTGCGGCGCAGGTCCTACGAGATCGAGGGGAACTGGAAGCTCTTCGTCGAGAACGCGATGGAGGACTACCACACCGCCACCGTGCACCGGCAGTCCATCGGGGTGCAGAACACGGTGCAGGAAGACACGACGGGAGAGTGGGACGCGATCCACATGGAGAGCGATTCCACCATCGCGGTGCTGCCGGAGGACGACACCACCCTGCCCCACATCGAGGGCCTCACGGGGCGGCCGGCGAACGGCACCTACTTCACCGTCATCTATCCGCAGACCTTCTTCGGCACCACCCAGGACTGCATGTGGTGGCTGCAGTCCCTTCCCCACGCCCCCGATCGCACCACCGTGGTCATCGGGTCTTGCTTCCCCGCTTCGACCGTGGCCCGCCCCGATTTCGAGGAGCAGGTGGCCAAGTACTATCTGCGATGGGACAAGTCGCTGCCGGAAGACAACGCGATCACCGAGGAGCAGCATGCGGGCCTGCGCTCCGCGTTCGCGCGCCCCGGGCCGCTGTGCTGGCGCGAGCCGGTGGTGCACGCGCTCGACAACTGGGTCCTGGATCGCGTGCTGGACTGAGGTCGGTTCCGCCTCAGGACAGCTCCGGTTCCTGCGCCTGGCCCTTCGCGGCCCGACCCGAGGACAGGACTCCGGCGAGGTCGTCGAGAATCGGGCACTCGGGACGCTCGTCACCCTGACAGCGCTCCACGAGGTGCACGAGCACCGAACGCATCCCGTCGAGCTCCGCCAGCTTGCGCTCGATTCGCGCGAGGTGCTCCTCCGCCACCCGCTTGACGTCCGCGCTGGCCCGCTGCCGGTCCTCGTAGAGCGCGAGCAGGGCGCGGCAGTCCGCAATGGTGAAGCCGAGGGAACGGGCGCGGGCAAGGAACGCGAGCTTGTGGACATCGGACTCCGAGAAGTCCCGGTAGCCGTTCGGACCGCGGAAGGGGCGGATGAGTCCGATGTCCTCGTAGTAGCGGATCGTCTTGACCGGCAACTCGCTGCGCTTCGAGACGTCACCGATGTGCATGTTCGAAACCCTCCGCGCTATTCGCTCGTCCTCCCCGGCCTCAGCCCCAGATGTCTCCCATCGTGTACCCCTCGGGGAAAGGGTCCGTAGGGTCGATGACGTATTGCGAGAAGCCCGTTATCCAGGCCTGCCCGCTGATGGTGGGAACCACCGCCCGGTAGTTCCCCACCCGTGTCTCACGGACGAGGCGTCCGGTGAACACCGTGCCGAGGATTCCCTCGTGGTGGAAATCCTCGTTCAGGGCGAGTTCGCCGCGGGCGTGCAGCGCCGCCATCCTGGCGCAGGTCCCGGTGCCGCAGGGGGAACGGTCGAGCGCGCCCGTCCAGGTCTCCGGCCGCTCCCAGTCGAGCTGGCCGGTCGACACGATGGCGGCGTTCTTCTGCGTCGCCCCTTCCCGTGTCGGCGGTCCTGACAGGACTCCGATGGTGATGCCTTCAATCTCCGGGTTGTCCGGGTGCGCCACGGGAAGCTGCTCGCGCGCCGCCGCCTTGATCATCTCTCCCACCCTGGCCACCTCCCCCGCCCGCTCCGGAACGATCTCGAGCCCGTGCCGCGGGGCGTCGGCGATCACGTAGAACATGCCGCCGTAGGCGACATCGACTTCGACCGGACCGAGGTGAGGCACCTCGATGGTTCTCGCAACGTGCACCGCGAAGGCGGGAACGTTCTCGAAAGTGACGCCTCGCACCTTGCCGTCCTCGACCGCGGCCTCCACCTCGATGAGTCCTGCCGGCGTCTCGAGCTTGAGCCGGGTGAGGGGCTCGGTGGCTTTCACCATGCCGGTCTCGATGAGGGCGGTCACTACGCAGATGGTGTTGGTGCCCGACATGCCGGGGTACTCCACCTGTTCCATGATCACGAAGCCGGCGTCCGCCTCGGGGTGACTGGAGGGCAACACGAGATTGCAGTTGGCGGCGGGATAGCCGCAGGGTTCGCGGAGCATGCGCTTTCGCAGGCCGTCGGCCCGGGTGGCGAGATGGCGCATCTTGTCGAACATGGTGTCGCCGGGCACATCGAGCACACCGCCGACGATGACCCGGCCATGCTCCCCCGCCGCGTGGAGGTCCACGGCGTGGATCATTCGCGAGAGGCGCATGCGCCCTCCGCGCTACCCGAGATAGGCGCGCTTCACGTCCTCGTTCTCGAGCAGTTCCCGGTTCGACCCCTGGAGAGAGATCTCGCCGGTCTCCATGACGTAGCCCCGATCCGCGATCTGAAGCGCCATGAACGCGTTCTGCTCCACGAGCAGCACCGGCACGCCCTGGTCACGCACCTGTTGCACCGCGCCGAAGACCTGCTCCACCAGCATCGGCGCGAGTCCCATGCTCGGCTCGTCGAGCAGCAGCACCCGGGGCCTGGACATGAGCCCGCGCGCCATCGCGAGCATCTGCTGCTCGCCGCCCGAGAGCGTCCCCGCCACCTGCCCCATGCGCTCCTTGAGCACCGGGAACATCTCGAGCACCCGCTCGCGCGACTCGACGATGCCGTCCTTGTCCTTGCGCACGAAGGCGCCCATTCCGAGATTCTCCTCGACCGTGAGCCTCCCGAAGATGCGCCGTCCTTCCGGCACCTGCACGATGCCCATCTTCACGAGATCGTGCGGCATGATCTTGCCGAGAGGCTGGCCGTCCAGGCTCACCTCGCCTTCCGCGACCGGGAGCACTCCGCTGATCGCACCGAGCGTGGTGGTCTTGCCGGCTCCGTTGGCCCCGATGAGGGTGACGATCTCGTCCTTGTCCACGCTGAGCGAGACGCCGTGCAGGGCGTGAATCTGGCCGTAGAAGACATGGAGGTTCTGAACGTCGAGGACCGCCATCGCACTCACCCTGCCGCCTGGACATCGACATTCGCGGTGCCGAGGTAGGCTTCGATCACCCTCGGGTCCGCCTGCACTTCGGCCGGCGAGCCCTCCGAGATCTTGACCCCGTGGTCGAGCACCGACACCCGGTCCGACATGCCCATCACCACCCGCATGTGGTGCTCGATCAGCATGATGGTGATGTCGAACTCGTCGCGAACCCGCATGATGAAACGGGTCATGTCCTCGCTCTCCCGCGGGTTCATGCCGGCGGTGGGCTCGTCCAGCATCAGCAGCTTGGGTCGCGTGGCGAGCGCGCGCCCGATCTCCAGCCGGCGCTGCTCTCCGTAGGACAGGTTGCGCGCGTAGATGTCGCCGCGCCCCCGCAATCCGATGAAGTTGAGCAGCCGGGTCGCCTCTTCCGCCGCCTGCGCCTCGTCGTCGCGCGTGTGGCGAGTGTTGAACACCGCTCCCCACCAACGTGACTTGAGATGCATGTGCATGCCGACGAGCAGGTTCTCCATCGCGGTGATGTTCCGGAAGAGCCGGATGTTCTGGTAGGTGCGGTTGATCCCGGCCTTGGCCACCACGTCCGGGGTCACCCCGTCGATGCGATGGCCGCGGAACCAGATCTCGCCGTCGTCGGGCTGGTAGAACTCCATGATGCAGTTAAACACCGTGGTCTTTCCCGCACCGTTGGGGCCGATGACGCTGTGAATGGAGTTCTCCGCTACCTCGAGATCGAGGGCGTCGACGGCGACAAGGCCGCCGAACCGCTTGGTCAGGGCCTTCGAGACGAGAATGGGCTCGCTCATCGTGCCGGACCCTCCGGCGAGGACGCCGCCCCGGACTCCGTCTCCGCGGCGAGCTGGGCTTCGACGGCGGCCCGCGTCTCCTCTTCGAGCTGCATTTCCCGGCGCCGCGCGGCGGAGGGCCACAGACCCGCCGGGCGGAGCCGCATCACGGCGACGATCGCCACGCCGTAGAAGAAGAAGCGGTACTCGCCGAACTCGCGCAGCAGCTCCGGCAGGCCGATGAGCGCAAGCGCCCCCACCACGACTCCGGGCAGGCTGCCCATCCCGCCCACGATGATGAGGGCGAGCACGTTGACCGAGATGATGAGCTGGAAGCTGTGCGGGTAGATGGAGGTGAGCATGGTGGCGAATATCGCGCCCGCGAGCCCCGCGAATGCCGCGCCCAGGCCGTATGCGAGCAGCTTGACGTTCACCAGGTTGATGCCGAGCGCCTGCGCCACGTCCTCGTCGTCGCGGATTGCGGTCCAGGCCCGGCCGAGGCGCGAGTTCTCGAGGCGGTATGCGAAGTAGGCGGCGACCGCGGCCGCACCGAGCGCGATGTAGTAGAGCTCGATGGGGTCGTCCACGGCCGCGCCGGTGAAGAGGTAGGGAGGTGGGATGTTGAGCACCCCCTGCGCGCCGGCGAGCACCGGCGCCGCGAAGTCCGAAAGCACCAGCACCCGCACGATCTCGCCGAGGCCGAGGGTCGCGACCGCGAGATAGTCGCCGCGGATCTTGAGCACCGGAATGCCGAAGAGCACTCCGACGAAGACCGCCATGAGCACCGCCATCCCCATCGCCCACCACCAGTTGAACATCGGGAACCAGTCGACGCGCTGGCCGATTGCGTAAGGACTGTCCGCGGTGAGCAGGGCGCAGGTATAGGCCCCGACCGCGTAGAACGCCACGAAGCCGAGATCGAGGAGTCCCGCAAGCCCGATCTCCAGGTTGAGACCCATTCCCATCAGGATGAAGAGCCCGATGAAGAGCATCACCTGTCCGATGAAGTTGCCGGCGACGAGCGGGAAGAGGATGAGTACGAGGATCAGCAGCAGCGCGACTCCGCTGCCGTGAAGCAAACGCTGCTGCCCCTGCGGCAGGGCGACGAAGGTCTCCTCGAGACGGGCGCGCGTCGTATCCCACACCGCGATCACTGCCGCGGCGACGAGACCGATGGCGATCGCGCCCTGGGGCCGCAGCCCGTCCCAGGTGAAGAACCACTCACGTATGGGATCGAGGACTTCCTGCTGGGCCAGGAGCTGGATGAGCTCCTGAAACACGCCGATGGACGCCATCCACACCAGGGCGTAGATGATGGGGCGCCGGGCGCGCGGGGAGAGCCGGTAGAGCAGCGCCCCGAACGCGCCGGCGAGCGCGCCGGCCACCAACAGCACCACCACGCCGAGCCCGAGTCCCAACCCCGAGGTGAGCATGTCGTAGAGATGTTGCGTCAACGCGATGAACATGAAGCGCAGCTTCACCAGGCTCATGATGATCGGGAGCACGCAAAGCACCGCGCCCGCCACCAGGCCCGCGCCCGCGCCGAGGAGGCACGCGGCGCCGAGGCGCTCCTCGCCCGTCTTGCGCGCCACCTGGACCCCCGCCCACATCGCGAAGACGAGGAGCAGGGACTGACCAAGAGTGAGGCCGCTCGGATCGGCGGCACCTTCCGGCACCCAGGCGACGATCCAGCGCTCGTGGAAGAGGTAGAGGATGCCGACCAGGGCGGCGAAGATCCCGGTCGCGCCGAAGGAGATGCCGGCGATGACCGCGTGGCCGAGCGGAGTATGCTCCTTCTCGCGTTCCCGGTAGCTCGATGCGATGACGTCGAATGCCATGGTTCAAGCCTCAGGCGCGTTGCGTCGCGAGCCGCTCGCCGAGGATTCCCTGCGGGCGGAAGATGAGCACCATCACCAGCATGGTGAAGGCGATGAGATCCCGGAGCTGGTAGGGCGCCCTGATGCCGACGCCGTCGAGGAAGAGGGCCGGTCCCACCGACTCGACCACCCCGAGGAAGAAGCCGCCGAGCATCGCCCCGGGCACGTTGCCGATCCCGCCGAGCACCGCGGCGCTGAAGGCCTTGATGCCGGGCAGGAATCCGGTGAAGTAGTAGATCTGGTTGTACACCATGCAGAAGAGCACGCCGCCGATTCCGGCCATGCACCCGCCCAGGATGAAGGTGAATACGATGATCTTGTTGACGTCGATGCCCATCATCGCGGCCGCGTCGCGATCTTCGGAAACCGCGCGCATCGCGGTGCCCATCTTGGTCTTGTTGACGACCAGGTAGAGCGCGCCCATCGCGGCGAGCGCGATGAGAATCACGAAGGGCTGGGTGTAGGGTATGCCGAAACCGAAGATCTCGAACTCGCCCTCCAGCCATACCGGATCGGGGTAGGCGCGGACTGAAGAGCCGTACATGCCCCGGAACGAGTGCTGGAGGAAGAACGACGCTCCGATCGCGCAGATGAGCGGAGCGAGAGTCCGTATGTGCCTAAAGGGCCGGTAGCAGATGCGCTCCACCACCAGCGCGATCACGCTGCAGGTGATCATCGCCAGTCCCATGATCAGGATCATGGAGATGACCGGATGGGCGTCCAGGTATCCGGAACGGTACAGTCCGTTGGCGAGGAAGTAGGAGGTGAAAGCCCCGCACATCATGACGTCGCCGTGGGCGAAGTTGATGAGGCGCAGGATTCCGTAGACCATCGTGTACCCGAGCGCGATGAGGGCGTAGACCCCGCCGATCATCAACCCGAACATGAAGTTGTCGAACCACTGCTCGCCGGTGTAGCGCCCCTGGATGAGAGTGCCGATGGTGCCGCCCACCACGACGAACACGATGAGAATGCGCATCCCCCACAGCACCACGTCCACGAAAGTGATGCGCCTCAACGCCTCGATTCGAGCCGCCATGCCTTCGCTCGGAAGTGCCGCTGCCATCGCTGTCTCCTGCTTCCGAGGACCCGATCCCCGCATCGAGGTGCGTCCGTGTTCTTCCCGTCCGGGACGGGGAGCCGCTACCCAGGTCGTGCCCCTCGCAGAATCGCGAACGGCAAGCGCCCCTGCCCTGAACGCGTCGAGGGGGATGGGCGGTTGCCCGCCCATCCCCCTGCCGCTGGACCGCTTATGTCCCCGTCAGGGAACCCTGGCGCCTCGGGTGCGCGCCGGACCTCAGGGGTAGATCTTCTTCGGGTTCGTGCCGATGTCGAATGTCGACGGATCCGGATCCGTGATCTGGTAGACCGCGAATGCGAACCCGGCGCAGTCGCCGTGCTCGTTGCACTCGATCGGACCGCCCATGCCGGCGAAGCCCTCGGTCTCGAACAGGGCGTCGCGCAGCGCCTTCCGGCCGATGTAGGTGTCGCCCTTGTCGTCCTTCACCGCGACCTTCTCGATCGCCATCAACAGGATCGCGCCCGCGTCGTACGCGTTGACGTGATAGGCCTGCGTGGGATTCTCGCCGTACTTGTCGCGATAGGCCTGAAGCATTCTCGGGTAGTCGTCACCCAGCGCGTCGGCGGAGGTGTTGTCCACGCTCGTGAAACGCAGGCCTCTCGCCGATTCGCCCGCCGCCTCGTAGAAGCCCGGGGTCATCGAGGTCGGTCCCGAAACGACGATGGTCTCCTCGAGGCCGGAAATCTCCTGCACCTGCCGGGTGATCTGGGCCGACGCGGCGACGAAGATCGGGTAGTACAGAACGCAGGGCTTGGCGGTGGCGACGCCCGTGAGCATCGGGCGCATGTCGACGTCGGTCGGGGTCACCGCTTCCGCGGCCACCACTTCACCGCCGAGCTTCTCGAACTCGTTCTCCGCCACGCGCACGAGCTGCTCCGCGTAGGGGCTGCCGTCGTGAACGGTGGCGAGGGTCTCGCACTCGAGCACGTTCTTGAAGTAGGCGGCATCGCCCGCACCCTGCGCGAGGTCGTTGTAGATGGTGCGCAGGTAGCCGTGGTAGCCCTGCTTGCGATCCGGGGCGGTCAGCGCCGGCGCGGTGGTGGAGGTGCCGATGTTGACGATGCCGGCCTTCCACAGGATGGGGGCTCCCGGGGTGGCCGAACTCGAGCAGTCGGGACCGACCACGGCAACGATGTTGCGGTTCGACGCGAGCTTGGTCGTCGCGATCTGGCCGCCTTCCGCATTGCACTGTCCGTCTTCCGCGATGAGCCGGATCTTGTGGCCCACCACCTCGTTGTTCCAGTCGTCGAAGGCGAGCTCCACGCCGCGCTTCTGATCGAGGCCGAGACCCACGTCGGGGCCGGAGAGAGTCCAGTAGCCGCCGATGAACATTGGGGCGCCCTGGCGAATCTTGACGACGCCGATCTCGTCTGTCACGGGCCCCATGGTCTCCGCCGCGAGCGCCGACGTAGCGCCGACGACCAGTGCGGAGAGAACCCAGAATACTCGGGTCAGGCTCTTCATGGATGAGTCTCCTCAATATTGTCTGTGAATGCCGCGAACGGACGGAAAGGGCCGGTGTCACCGGCCAATACGGGGCACGCAAGTACCGATTCTGCTCATTACGGGGCTTCGTTGCCGGCCATGACGGCCAAACGAGCCTCTCCCCCTGCGGCGCGGAGCTTAAGTCACGGAAGTCGGGCTTGTCCAATCGTCCGGCGCTCAACGGAGGGCAGTCGCTCCGCCCGGGAGGTCTCGACCGAGCGCGGGGAAGGACACGCGAGCGACGATCGGGACGGGAGGGCGGCCCGGGCGCCGCTCGGCATGGTCCGTGGGCTCGGCACCGCCACGTGCCGTCCGGTGTTGCAGCGCTCAACCCAGGTGGGCGATGTCCACGTCCTTCCAATGCTCTTTCAGGTACTCCGCCACCAGCCGCCGGTGGCAGTGGTGAGGCTTGTCCTCGCTGCACAGCAGACAGCCGCCCGCGACGAGCTCCCTCGGAACGCGCTCCTCGACACGGCGCTCCCGCAGGAGATCCAGGAATCGCGCTTCGTACGCGCTCCAGTCGCAGCACCCCTTCCGGTAGTCGCTCAGCAACTCCTTCGTGGGAGCCAGTTCCGGCGCATGGACGTACTGCATCCCGCAGATCTCGTCCAGAAACCAGGCGAGATCGTCCTTCTTGGCGAAACCGGCGAGCTGCGACAGGTTGTTGAGCCGCACGTCGACGATCCGCCGGACGCCGGACTCGCGCAGGAGCGCGAAGAAGCGACGGGCGGACTTCCGGGTGAAACCGATGGTAAAGACCTTCATGCCTTCCCTCCTTCGACGCGGCGGCCGGCCGGGCCGGGCGGCGGATCACGACCATTGT
>JAJEAD010000041.1 GCA_022824305.1 Gammaproteobacteria bacterium
CTTCTCCCGACGCGTCGGCTTGCGGAATCGCTCAAAGCCCTCTTCGGCAAGGGTGCGCTGGCGCATCAGCTCGGTCTCCCGGTCAATCGAACCACAACCTCGATCATGAACCAATCGACGAATAAATCAGAGTCTCCCTAAATTGAAGTAAGCCTGATTGCGAATATCTTTGAATTCATTTGAAACTCTAACGTAGGTGTCTCGAACAGGCTCCAACTTGCGCAGTACAATATCGTATCTGTAGTTTTCTCTGCGAAAGTCATCGTAGTCATCCACTATAAAGCCCACCATGTTTGCGTAGCTATTGGCTTGCTTGGCAAGTGATTCCAGTACATCCATGTCTTGATCCGCGATTGGCTCTGCAAATGTCTCTTTTGCAATCTTCCTTATTTCATTCGGATCAGGGATGTATGCTTCCAGTTTTTCTAGCGTGGCAGACCTTTGCTCATCAATATCAAGAGTAGATTGGGTGAATGCGGGCGAGGCAGCAAATAGTAAAGTGGCTACTAGCAGCATGCGAAACATGTTCAGAAGTAGTTGCATTTGCATATCTCCGTATAAGTATCAAGAAGTCCGCTTTTACACGGAATTAAATGGAGTGAGATTAAGTGAAGTGACTAGCAGGTAGAAGCGTAGATTGCGTCTATCAGTGCTATGTTGGACGCCAATTGAGATTTTCTCATTTGAATAAAGGGTTCGTGGACTAGATCAGTAAACTCTACTGCTGAAAGTCCGGGATTGAGAGACTGGATTAGAGTGACTATCTCAAAAAAGGCATCTGAATGCAGTTTCACTGCTACTCTAGATGAGGCGATAGCTTCCCTTTGATTTTCGGTTACTGTGGCGTTCTCAAGAAAGATGGTTGCAAGCTTGAGAGTTGCGATCATGCCCTCATCAAGCTGTCGGACTTGGTTTGTATTGAATTCTAGAAGGATGGCTGCATAACCATCTTTTACAGACTGCCTTTTGTCCGTGAACAATTTGCAAGCAACATTGGAGTATGCGTTTATCGAAAACAGGAGGAGGCAGAGCGTTAGCAAGACGCGCATGGCGTGATCCTCGTTTGCAGTGTGCGGGGATTCGCACAACTGGATCTATACCGGCACCAAATGAAGATGGAGCCGGGCCGTTGCTAACACTTCTCGGGAGAGAATGTCCCCACCTATTCGCCGAGTGAGACAAACGAAGTCCCGCTGGTTGGCTGTTGTATTGAGCGGGCAACCCGGCACAGAGCGCGGGAGTGCCCGAGAAGTGCTAGCAAGCGGGAGTGTGAACAGTTCTTTGCGAGTGGTCAATCAACTCACTGTACTAGTCTAGTGGCCCTCAATTGAGTGAGATTATGTTACTCTCTCCCACGGCAGTCCAGGAGAAGAGTCCATGCGCCGCG
Organism: Gammaproteobacteria bacterium; assembly: GCA_022824305.1. GTDB lineage: Bacteria > Pseudomonadota > Gammaproteobacteria > HK1 > HK1 > JAJEAD01. The sequence goes on from JAJEAD010000041.1 coordinate 1,388, forward strand.
CCCCCGTCATTGAACTCAGCGCCGAGGAGCTCACCGAACTGCAACGCGCGGCGCGCTCGAGTCGTTCCAGCGTCCGTGAGGTGTTCAGAGCGCGCATCGTGCTGGCGGCCGCCGAGGGGCAGGAAAATCGCGCCATAGCCGAGCAGATGGATACCCGCCCCGATACCGTGTCGAAATGGAGACGACGCTTCGCCGAGCAACGCATGGCGGGCCTCATCGACCGACCGGGACGCGGGCGAAAACCTCGCTTTGGGCGAGAAGTCATCGAACGCATCGTGGATGACACCGTGCATCACCGTCCCGAGCAGGCTACGCATTGGTCCACCCGCACCATGGCCAAGCACGCGGGTGTGAGCCGCTCCACCGTTCAGCGCATCTGGCATGCCCACGAACTCAAACCTCATCTGGTGCGTACCTTCAAGCTGTCCAATGACAAGCACTTCGTGGAGAAACTGCGCGACGTCATCGGGCTCTATCTCAATCCCCCGGAGCACGCCCTGGTGTTCTGCGTCGACGAGAAATCACAAATCCAGGCTCTTGACCGCACCCAGCCCGGATTACCGATGAAAAAGGCACGCGCAGGCACGATGACACACGATTACAAGCGCCACGGCACCACCACCTTGTTCGCCGCACTCAATGTCCTCGAGGGTACGGTCATCGGCAAATGCTACTCCCGTCATCGTCACACCGAATTCCTGCGCTTCCTGCGTGAAATCGACCGCCTCACTCCAAGGGCGCTGGATATCCATCTCATCGTGGACAACTACTCAACCCACAAACATCGTCAGGTGAAAAGGTGGTTCGAACGTCATCCGCGTTTCCATGCCCACTTCATACCTACCTCTTCGTCTTGGCTCAACCTTGTAGAACGCTTCTTTCGCGAGATCACCGACCGAAGAATCCGACGTGGCATCTTCCGAAGCGTGCGTGAACTCACCCAATCCATCTACGACTTCCTCAAACACTACAACGACAACCCGAGACCCTTCGTTTGGACGAAATCCGCAGACCAAATCCTCAACAAACTCGCCCCTCTCTACGCTAATCGGAGATAATCGCACTTAATTGCGATCCACTACACTAGGTACCCTTCCGGATGCTGACTCTGCCAAGTGGCGCAACTCCCGAAATCTTCTGGCGAACCTCATCCATTACGCCATCATCCGAACCAATCTCCGCGAAGCGCGCAGCAGCCAAAGACTCTGATCCGTACCCCTTGAGGTGGATCAATCCGGTCTGAAACAGCTGAACCGAACGCCAAAGCGCTTGTGCGTCCGTCTGCGTGCGGGTCGCTTCCTCCTACTATGCACTCCCGCTACGTATGCATCTCTGCCACGCATCGAGAACTTCACTTGCAAGCGTAGTGAGCGCCTCCCCGTGAATCTCCCATTTCCCGTTGTCCAACCGACAATACCACTGCTCCGTGACTTGCTTCGTCGGCGGCGCATGGGACGGCTCCTCGAATTGGAACGGGATCGTCCCCTTCTTCTCCATAAACTTGTCCCAACAGACGTTAACCGCTCCCGGAAAGAACGTCACGCGTACACCATCGGGTGGATCGATCACTACCGAATGGGAGGCGTAAACGTTGACATTGTCGGGCAGAGTGATCCTGGGCAGGGAAAAGGTGATGCCATTCTTCGTCGCAGCTCGCTCAAAGGCGACTCGCAGAGCCTTGACCACGTCCTGCCAAAGGTCGCCTATCCCCAGCTCCATAGCACGCTCGGCAAGCATGCTGCGTAGCTCCTCTTGACTCTGCGTACGTCCGGAACCGACTCTTCCAACCTCTGCGCTTCCTTCGACTCGTCTAGCGAGAAGTACTCTGTCTCCGTGCGTGTACCCGTGAAACGTCAGGAGAGAGATATCTACATCCCGTCGCGCCAGGAACTCGACCATGCGCTGTGCGCACGCGTCAACACCGAGGCCGACCAGCACCATTCTCGTCGGTCTCAATTCGGTCAATTGCTTCCTCCGCCGGACGTCGTACCACGATTCGAAGTCATCGATTTCGACAATCCCATTCGTTCCCGAGTGACTCGCAACGTGCTTTGCCAACTCGGCCTCCGTCAGAGATTCGAGCCAGGAGCAGTAATCGATGACCTGTGCCACGGCGTCCCGTGTAAGCCTCTCCCGCTTTAGTTCGAATACGACGAGTCTGCCCTCCCCGTCCACGCCGAGCAGGTCGAGATTCCCTGTGTCGGTCGGCGTCTGACGCCCCACCAGAGTCAGGCCTGGCATCAGCATCTCCGTGTTCCTGACCAGCACCTCTTCCAGCGACTGCTCAGTTTCCATCCGATTGGTCGACTCCATTGGATTGGCGGCATTCGACGATGTGTCGACCTCCCACATCCTGAGGTCATCGTTCATTTCCCCGTCCTCCATTCCCCTGCTTCGATTCGACGGCTCTTACACACGTCGGCGCTCGTATCCTCGACCTCGGCCGATTGCCCGGGTGCGGCGCGTGCGGGGGCTTGTCCGATAGGGAGTGAGACCTACCCCAGGAGAGTGCGTAATGCCTCTTTACAACGTTGGCGGCGATGCTATCGGTGATGCCGAGACGTCGGACAATCTAAGGGTAGCACCTGCCACTGTCGACAGAATGAAGCACCCTCGAAGTAGAAGGTTTGGGCCGGCATCCGGGGTGACGACAGAGCTTCTGGCCCCGCGTCGTGACCGCTGCGAGAACGGACTTCACACGTCCGTTGAGCAGGTCACGTTTAGCTGTACGATCCCGGCCAGCATGGTGGCTATCACTCGCCCGTGAAGAGAGCCAAATTCTAACGCCGTGCCTTTCATGGCAATCATAGGTTCGTTCCAACCCGCGATTCACGCCCCCTTGACTCCGTCCGGTACTTGCCATCCCCTGTACGTTCCGTTGCCCACTCCCACCGAGACATCGAGTTAACGCAGATGCCCGACATCGACATTGGCAAGCGAAGAGTGCACTACGAGCTGCCCTCCGGCGCCGATCCGGCCTCGCCCCGCGGCCGGCTGGTGCTCCTGGTGCACGGCGCCATCGACAGCTCGACATACTGGCACCACGTCCATCGGCACTTGCAGACCCACCACACTCCGCTCGCGGTCGACCTGCCCGGCCACGGAGACTCCGAAGGCCCCGTCCTTCGAGGGGCGGCGGAGCATCTCGACTTCCTCGCCGCTCTGGACGCCGCGCTCGACCTCCCGCGCTTCGTGTTCTGCGGACACTCCATGGGAGGGTCGATGGCGGTCGACTTCGCCCTGCATCACCGACACCGGCTCTCGGGTCTCGTGGCGCTGGGGTCCTCGCCGGACTGGGAGATCGACCAGGCGGAAATCGACATCTGGGACGTGGACCCCGAAGAGGCCTCTCGCGGCAACCTCGAGTACCTGTTCGCGAAAGAAACCTCGCAGCAGGCGAGGGATGCCTACGATCGACAGTTGCGCAAGGCTTCCGTGGCGGTGTGCAAGGCGGATCTGGAAACCTGCCGCTCCTTCGACCTGTCGAGCCGGCTCCACGAGGTGACGGTGCCAACGGCAGTGATCTGCGGAGACCAGGAAGCCTGGATCGAGGGCTCGAGGAGACTGCACGAGGGGATTGCAGGGTCGCGCTACGAGGCGATTCCGGCCGCCGGCCACGCGATCGCGCTCGAGCAGCCGGAGGCCTTGAACGCGGCGCTGGATCGTTTCCTCGAGTCTCTTCCCTAGTCGCTTTGTTTCACCGATTTCTTGGCCGGCGGACTCGAATGTGCCGGTACTGACAGTGCTGGAACGCGCCCCGTCCCGGGCGTCCGAATCCGCTCCCGTCGGATTCTTGAATGCGGTCAGGGTATCGGACAGTACTGCCCAAGTACGACTGTACGTCCCGACTCGCGTTCGACAGACTCCTTCCAGCAGCTTCGCGTCCTCGCGCCCGGGAGCAACCGGCAGGCGAGCGTTCCGCATCCCCATCCGCCTGCCGGGCGCAGGCTACCGGCCGTTCACGACGTAGAAGGGATCGAGGGTCTCGACCGCCGGCCAGTCCTCGTAGTGCCGCGCCAGGTAGGGATGCAGGCCGCGGAGCGTCTGCGAGAACGCAGCGAAGGCTTCGCTCGGGGAGGCTCGGGCCACGGCCGCAAGCTCGCGCTCGAGCTCCTCCTCGTCGACCTTCGTGAAGCGGCCCTCGTGCCAGAGCAGCTCGCCCGCCGCGATGACCGAGTCGATGTGCTCCCTGCGGGCGAGTTGAACGAAAGCCTCCACCGGATGCACGGCGTGGTCCAGGAAAGGGCCGGTCATCCGATCGAAGTCCACGATCACGGCGTCGGCGGGGCTGTCCGGCAGCAGGCGACCGAGCCCGTCTCCGAAGGTCGCCGCGCGCGCGCCGTTGACGGTGAGCATGCGCAACAGGTCGAAGGGGTCGGGGCAGGCGTCGAAGCGCCGTCGCGACGGAAGCCGGTGGAGCAGGGAGGCGAGCCGCAACTCGCTCAGGATGTCGTCATCGCTGCTCACCCCCCAGCTGTCCATGCCCAGGGCAACGTTGACGCCGCCCTCGAGCATGCCGGCGACGGGCGCGATGCCGTTGCGAAGGCGCAGATTGGAGCTCGGGTTGTGAGAGACCGAGATCCCGGATTCGGCGCAGGCTGCGATGTCCGCCTCGGAGAACCAGGTGCCATGGGCGAAGGACACCTTCCGCCCGTGGAAGCCGAGCTCCTTCAGGTACGACACGCAATCCGTGCCGTAGGCATGCATCGCGTGGTCGCGTTCCAGAGGGCTTTCCAGGACGTGGGTATGGACGCCCAGCACCCTGTCCCGGGCGTCCTCGGCGACTCGCGCGAGGAAAGGGCGCGAACACCAGACGTGCCAGCTCGGGCCATGCAGGACCCGCAGGGCCGGGTTGGCGGAGCCCTGCTCTGCCAGCGCGGACACGAAGGAAAAGTAGCGATCCACCTCCGCCTCGTCCGCCGGCTTCAGCAGCGCGCGGGTCCGACGCGCGAGATCCCCGGGAAGGGAATCGAGGAAGGCCGCTTCATCGCCGAACACCATCTGCATACGATCATCGAAACCCACCGCGTACGCGACGCGCTGGCCGGCGTCGGCGTAGGCGCGCAGCGCATCGCGAGTCTCCGCCTCGATTCCGCCCCACTCCCGCGCATAGCTCGAGTGGATGACGGTGGTGACTCCGGAGCGGAGCATTCTCAGATTCGAGTAGAGCGTGTCGAGGTAGACATCGAGGGGAGGCATGCGCCAGTAATCCAGGAGCCAGCGTTCGACCACATCGTCCGGTACGCCAAGCTGCACGCTGGAGAGCCCGCGACCGTGGTGGTGGGCGTTGACGAATCCGGGCAGCACCAGGTGATGCGCCGATCCGAAGGTCTCGGCATCGGGGAAGCGCCGCCGGAGCGCGCGCCACTCGCCGATCTCGGCAATCCGGGAGCCCTCGACGAGCAGGGCGGCATCCTCGACCAGCCCGCTCTCGGGCAGGCCCGTGGGATCCGTCACGACGTAGCGTCCCCGGAGGAGCTTCCGGGCGAATTCTCCCGCTTCATTCATCTGCGAACCTCGAGCACTCCGGATCCGTCACTCCACCCCCGATTGCGCGCTGGCGAAGCCCCACTCCTGAAGCACCGCCACCGAAGCGCGCCGGCCGGCCCGCCTGGACCGAAGCGTGGGAATTCCGGGCGTCACCCTCGGGATGAAGGTCACGACTCGACACGTGAACGGAACGACGGCCCGCTTCGACATCGCGAAGCTCCGGTGCTCTCGTTGACAGGGCAGGGTTCGACTCACAGACTGGACCGCGCGCTTGCGACGGAGTGGACCACAGGACATGGCAGGCAACAAACCCGCCACCGCAGCCCTGTGGAGCGCGATGGCGCCCACTTTCGCCCGCATTCTGGAGCACCCCTTCGTCAACGGCCTCGCGGACGGAAGCCTGCCCAGGGACAAGTTTGCGGGCTACCTCATCCAGGACTACTTCTACCTGGAAGAGTATGGACGCTGCTGGGCGCTCCTGGGGGCCCGGAGTCCGGTCATCGACGACCTGGCGGCCTTCACCGGAAAGATCGGCGACTCTCTCGCCCACGAGCTTCGCGTTCAGGAGGAGCTTCTGGACTCGCTGGGCTACTGCCGGGAGGAATTGCTGGCCGGGACCGAGCCCGGCCCCACCTGCGTCGGCTTCTCGAGCTTCATCAAGGATGCGTGCGCAAGCCGTGCGTGGCACGACGGCTTCGCGGCAGTGCTCGAATGCCCGTGGGCCTACTGGGAGCTGGGCAAGGTCCTGCACGCCCGCGGCTCGCCCGACCCTCACTACCGGAAGTGGATCGAAGGCTACGTCACCCCTGAGTTCGAAGAGGCGTGCGAAGCCCTGCTGGCGGTGTGGGAGCGCGCGGCGGCCGACCTCGGTCCACTCGCGATGCACTCGGCGACCCGGCACGCGCAAACCGCCATCCGCTACGACTGGATGTTCTGGGACGCCGCCTGGCGCGGCGAGCGCTGGCCGGTCTGAACCGGGCGGCGCGGCTCAGCGCCCCTTGAACTGGGGGCGGCGCTTCTCCATGAAGGCCCGGCGCCCTTCCACGTAGTCCTCGCTCGCATAGCAGTCGGCGACCATTCGCGCGCTCAAGGAGCGAGGTCTCGCTGCTCGGGGTCCTTGAGCGCCTCGGCCACGATGCGCTTGCAGGCGCGCACCGTGAGCGGCGCGTTCTCCGCGATCTGTCCCGCGTACTCTTCGACCGTCGCTTCTAGCTCTTCGGGCGCGGCCAGGTTGGAGCTCGTTGCGTCCCAAGTGCATTTACCTTACAGGTAAATGGCGATAACATCGACAGACATGGAAATCCGTTTCCGGAACAGGAAGCTCCGGGAGCTCTGCGAGAAACGCGCACGTGCCGAACGCCGCCTGGGGCCGGCAAGTGCGAGGAAGCTGCGGGCGCGTTTGAGCGATCTGGAAGCAGCGGATTGCGTCGCCGAACTGCACGCCGGCCGACCTCACCCCTTGTCGGGACCGCGAAAAGATCAACTTGCGCTGGTCTTGGCCGGCGGCATGCGATTGGTGCTCTCGGCAGACCAGCAGCCATGCCCACGTCGCGAAGATGGCGGTGTCGACTGGTCTCGGGTGACCGCGATTCGCATTGAATCCATAGAGGACTACCATGACTGACCAAGACCCTCCGTTCACGCCGGACTGGACCTCTCCGCCCGGCGAAACCATTCTCGACATGATCGAAGAGCGGGCCTGGACTCAGGCCGAACTTGCCACTCGGCTGGGTTTCAGCCACAAGCACGTCAACCAAGTGATCAAGGGCAAGGTGCCGCTGACCGAAGAAGCGGCGTTGCGCCTCGGTCAGGTGCTGGGCCCGAGCGCCGGATTCTGGCTGACGCGGGAAGCCCGCTTTCGAGAGCGCACCGTACGCCTCGAGTCCGCAAGCCGCCACGCAAGGTGGGTCCCGTGGCTCGATGAGTTACCGATCAAGGAATTGATGAACGCAGGAGCGATCCCCAAGCGCCGCATCGACGCCAGATCCAGGCCTGGCCTGGTGGATGAATGTCTTCGCTTCTTCGGCGTCGCTTCACCAGACGAATGGCGACGGCACTATCTTGAGATGGAATGCACATTTCGGAGAAGTCGCACAGAACAGAGCGATATCGGAGCGATATCCGCGTGGTTGCGACTTGGGGAGCGAGAGGCCGTAAAGATGGCCACTCGGACCTATGATCGGTCCGGTTTCGAGTCCGCCCTCCAAGAGATTCGCACACTCACGGTGCAGCCCCCGGAGGCGTTTGAGCCGCGTGTTCGCGCATTGCTTCACGAATCCGGAGTCGGATTCGTGCTGGTGCCGGCGATCCCCCGCGCGCGAGTCAGCGGTGTAGCGCGCTGGCTGAACCCCCGACACCCGCTAATCCAATTGTCACTCTTCGGCAAGACCAACGACCGATTCTGGTTTACCTTCTTTCACGAAGCGGCGCACATTCTGCTCCACGCCTCCGACAAGAAATCAGTCTGGCTCGACGACCCTATCTCCAAGCCCAGCGCCAATCGTGCGGAGGAGGAGGCGAACGCCTGGGCAGCCGACTGCCTCATCCCGCCACGATACTCATCCGAACTCGCGGATTTGCATAGCAAGGCGTCCGTCAAGGCATTTGCACGTAAGGTGAAAGTTCACCCGGGAATCGTGGTCGGGCGGCTTCAGCACGACCGCTCAATTTCGTTCAGGCAAATGAACGACCTGAAAGTGAGCTTCCGATTCACCGCTGGCACGAATACATGAAGATCGTCAAAGGGTTTTCGATGTCCACCGCAAGGCGGAGGCCAACTCTGCTCCAAGAGGTGGCCAAGTGAACGATCACCTGCCGAATCTCAGCGTGTCGGTCTTGACCCCCAACGCTTGCGAATGAATGGCAGAAAGGGTCGTGGGCAGCGGGCTCGCCGGAATGAGAAAGGCGGAAGTGGAGAAGCAAGCAGCCCTCCGGCGCCCCCGCCTCAGCGCCCCTTGAACTGGGGGCGGCGTTTCTCCATGAAGGCCCGGCGCCCTTCCACGTAGTCCTCGCTCGCGTAGCAGTCGGCGACCATCTGCGCGCAGAGCGCGAGGTCGCGCTGCTCGGGGTCCTTGAGCGCCTCGGCCACGATGCGCTTGCAGGCGCGCACCGTGAGCGGCGCGTTCTCCGCGATCTGTCCCGCGTACTCTTCGACCGTCGCTTCCAGCTCTTCGGGGGCGACGACACGGTTCACGAGCCCGATTGCCGCCGCTTCCCGGGCGTCGAGGCGCCGGGCGGTGAACATGATCTCCTTCGCCGCCGCGGGCCCCACGAGGTCCACCAGCTCCTTGAGGCCATCGTACTCGTAGCCGAGCCCGAGCCGGGCCGCGGGAATACCGAAGCGGGAGCGGTCCGACGCGATGCGCAGGTCGCATCCGAGCGCGATGCCGAGCCCGCCTCCGATGCAGTAGCCGTCGATGCGGGCGATGGTCGGCTTTCCGCTGTACCGGAGCGCGTCGTAGCCCTCGGCGGCGGCGCGGTTGTAGGCGGCGAGGGTCTCCGCGTTGCGCTGGCTCTCGAACTCCGAGATGTCGGCTCCGGCCGAGAAGGCCCGGCCTCCCGCGCCGCTCACCACGACCACCCGTACTCCGTCGTCGGCCTCGAACGCGCGCATCGCGGCGCCGATTCCGCACCACATCTCGTAGTTGATCGCGTTGTGCTTCCCGGGACGGTTGAAGGTGAGGGCGGCGATGCCGTCGGAGACGCGGGCGATGAGAGATTCGGGCACTGCGATCGTCATGTTGGAGAGTCCTGCTCGAAGCCGAAGAAGGCCCGGCGGCCGGGAGCGCTCGTCGGTGGCCGGTGCCGGGAAGGGGTGCATTCTGCCCGCCCCGGAGGCTTTCGCCTACGTGAAGACCGCAGGGAGGCTCCGTCCGACCGCACTCACCGCCGCCGGTCGAGGGTATCGGGGCAGGCAGAGCGGCGACAGGAATGCGGGAGTGACTCCGCCAAATCCCTGACTTGCCGACGCGGCGGCGAAGGCATCCCCGGCAGCGTTCAGATGACTCCCTGTTCCCGCAGGGAACGCAGCTCCTCGTCGCCGATGCCGAGCGCGCGGTACACCTCCCCGTTGTGCTGGCCGCGATCCGGAGCGGGCTGGTAGGGCGGGTCGGGTGCGCGGCTCAGGCGAATGGGCTGGCCCACCAGGCTGATGTCGCCAAGGCGCGGATGAGCGACCGGCCGCGCCATGCCGAGATGCTCCACCTGGGGGTCGCCGAAGGTCTCGTCGATGCGGTTGATGGGGCCGCAGGGCACCCCCGCGTCGTTCAGCTCCCGGATCCATTGCGCGCTCTCACGCTCGACGAGACGCTCCCCGAGCTCCCGGTGCAGCGCGTCCCGGTTCGCCGAGCGTGCTTCGGCGTCGGCGAAGCGCGGGTCCGCCTCGAGGTGCTCCACGTTCAGGACACGACACAGGCGGCGCCAGATCTTCTCTCCCGCCGCCGCGACGTTGATGTGTCCGTCCGCGGTCCTGAACACGCCGGTGGGAATGGTGGTGGGGTGGTTGTTACCCGCCTGGGGCGGCACCTCCCCGTCCATGAGCCAGCGCGCGGCCTGGAAGTCGAGCAACGCGATCTGGGCCTGGAGGAGCGAGGTGCGCACCCACTGCCCTTCGCCGGAGTGCTCTCGCTCGAGCAGCGCCGCCAGGATCCCGAATGCGCAGTAGATCCCGGCGCCCAGATCCGCGACCGGGATTCCGGCCCTCACCGGCCCCTGTCCCGGGAGGCCGGTAATCGACATCAGCCCGCCCATGCCCTGGGCGATCTGGTCGAATCCGGGACGCCCGGCGTAGGGTCCATCCTCCCCGAATCCGGAAATGCTGGCGTAGACGAGGCGCGGGTTCGTGCGGCGAAGCGCCGGGTAGTCGATGCCGAGTCGTCGCTTGACCTCCGGACGGTAGTTCTCCACGACCACGTCGGCGCCGGCGACCAGCTTGCGGAAGATGGCGAGGCCACGCGGGGCCTTGAGGTTCAGCGTGATGGCGCGCTTGTTGCGCTGCAGGTTCTGAAAATCCGAGCCGTCGCGCCCTCCTCCGAAGACCGGGGCGGAGTCGGCGTGCTCGGGCGCTTCGACCTTGATCACGTCCGCGCCCCAGTCGGCGAGCTGACGCACCGCGGTGGGCCCGGCCCGGACGCGGGTGAGGTCGAGCACGGTGAAGCGCGACAGGGGGCCTTCGCGGCGGGGCATCAGGACCTCCGAGGCGGCGGGAGGTGGGCCTCGAGATTCGTGGCGGGTCATTTTGCCCGAATCGCGCGCTCGCACCACCACGCGTCGCCCCTGCGCCGGGGCAAGGGTCACCATGGCCGATGTGATTTCGCGCCTGGTTGCCGGCACCGGACGAAGGCCCGTCTCCGCCCGTCAGTCCGCCCCCCGTCGCGGACGGCGACGCGGCAGCCGACGAACGCGGGTCCGGCAGGCCGCAAGCCGTCGCCGCCGGGCCGGCGCGTCGCGCGATCCGAACGCTATAGCGCGCGACCGCCTCGTGTGCCGGCGCGGCGGGCATGCGAAGATCGCGATCTCTTCGGCCGCCAGGAAACACCTCGAGGCATGAGCGAACAGAACATCAGAGTCGCCCTGATCGGCGCCGGCGCGAACACCACCCGTCGCCACATCCCCGGATTCCAGGCCCTGAAGGGAGTGGACCTGGTCGCGGTCGCCAACCGCTCCCTCGCTTCCGGGCGCCGGGTGGCGGAGGCCTTCGGCATCCCGCGGGTACACGACGACTGGACGTCGATCATCGACGACGAGGGTGTCGACGCGGTGTGCATCGGGACCTGGCCCTACATGCACGCCACGCTCACGATAGCGGCGCTGGAGGCGGGCAAGCACGTGCTCTGCGAGGCCCGCATGGCGATGAACGCGGTCGAGGCGCAGGCGATGCTCGACGTCTCGCGCTGCCATCCCGCTCAGGTCGCCCAGATCGTGCCCTCGCCGATGACCCTGCCCTTCGACCGCACCATCATCGAGATGGTGAGCGAGGGCTACATCGGCAATCTCATCGCGATCGACGCGCGGATCAGCGACGGCGGCTTCCCGGCCTGGGACACCCCGATGCACTGGCGCGAGGACCGCGGGGTCTCCGGCAACAACGTCATGTCGATGGGGATCTGGTACGAGGCGATCCTGCGCTGGTTCGGTCCCGCGCGCAGCGTGCAGGCGCTGGGTCGAAGCGTGGTGGGCCATCGCCTCGACGGGCAGGGCCGCCGCCGCGCGATGAGCATTCCCGACCACGTGGAGATCGTCTGCGAGATGGAGCAGGGCGGTTACCTGCGCCTGGGGATGTCCACCGTCGCCGGACACCTGCCGCCGGTCGAGGTTTACATCTGCGGCACCGAGGGCACGCTGCGCCTGCGCAGCACTCCGGCCGCACGGAGCCCGGTACGCGATCCGGACGTGATGGTGCTCGAAGCGGGGCGACGGGGGGAACCGGGCCTCTCCCGCATCAGGATCCCGAAGCGCAAGCGGGGCGGATGGCGGGTGGAAGAGGAGTTCATCAACGCCATCCGCGGCATCGAGCCCGTCACCCACACCGACTTCGCGAGCGCGCTCGCCTACATGGAGTGGACGGACGCGGTGACGCGGGCGATGCGCACCGGCACCCGGGTCGCCCTGCCGCTCGACGCCTCCGGCGCCTGAGGCGCCCCTGCGGGGGCGTCCCCGCGCCCCGCCGCCCTCCTCAAGCCGCGTCGCGGCGCAGCGCCTGCGACAGGCAGTGCACCCCGCCGCCGCCGAGCGTGAACATCGACATGTCGGGGTCGTAGACGGTGAAGCCGAGCGCGCGCATCTTCTCGTTGAGCTGCGTGCTGCCCTTCATGGAGAGCACCTTGTCGTTGCCCAGGGCGACCAGGTTGACGCCGAGGTTCTTCGCCTCCGCGTAGCCGACCTCGACGAACTCGAAGCCGCGCCCGCGCAGCCAGCGTACCAGCCACTCCTCCATCGCGTCGACGCAGGCCACCAGCAGCTTCGGAGCGAGCGGCACCACGAGACCGTCCATGTGCACGAACTCGCGGGAAATCGGCGCCACCATCGCCTCCCATCCTTCCTCGCGCACGAAGCCTGCGACCTGCTCCGAGCCCTCCTGCTCCGAGCGCTCTCCGCAGAAGCCTATGAGCACGGTGCCGGGCTCGAGGATGACGAAGTCGCCGCCTTCGAAGTGGCCGGCGCTGGCGTAGCGCCAGATCGGAATCCGGTTCTCCTGGTAGAAACGGATGGCGGTGACATAGTCCGCCCGCCGGCACTTGAGCTGCATGTGGCAGATGAGCGCCCCCCAGGGCGACATCGCGCTCGAATCACGCGCGAAGAAGTTGCGATGGAGCACCGGATCGGCATCGATGTAGTGGCACCTGACGCCCTCGCCCTCGTAGATGCTCACCATCTCGGAGTGCTGGGCCATCGCGACCTGCAGGTCGAACCTGATGCCGGTGTGCTCCTGGTTCAGCAGCGTGCGCTGGATGATGGGGCCGGCGTCCACCCACCGGTAGTACTCGGGCCGCCCGAGCAGCACGTCGCGCAGGCGCGCGTAGTCGTTGGTGATGCCCCAGCCCGAAGCGGACTCCGTTTCGACGGCAGCGTTCATTGCGTCTCCCCGATTCGATTTCGATAGCGGATCGCGCGCACCGGCGTGGGACCGGTGCCGGTGGCGAGGTTCATCTCCTCCGGACAGTTGGAGATCACCACCAGCACGTCCATCTCCGCGCGCAGCGTGACATGGTCGCCGGGCCGGGACCATCCGTCCACGATCGCGGCGCTTCCATCGGCGTCCACCGGCACCCGCATGAAGAAGTTGACGTTGGGCGCGACCAGGGTCGGGTCAAGCCCGAGGCGGACGAGCTCGGACTCGAAGTTCTGCTGGCATGCCCGCGGATTGCGTGCGCCGTAGCGCACGTCGTCGAGCTCGAAGGAGCAGCAGCCGAAGATGGTGTCGTGCCCGCCGCAGGTGTCCTCGACGACGGTCATCATCTTGCGGGCGCGGACCGACCACAGCACCGAATCAAGGCCCAGGTAGATGTTGCCCGGAATCTTGATGGTGTTCGGCGCGTGGTAGCGCTCCCGGGGGTCGTGCGCGTTGAAGCAGAGGAAATCGATCGCCTGCTGCCCTTCCAGATCGACGAACACCAGGTAATCGCCGCGGTCCACCCGCCCGCTCCACGGCATGCGCGCGGGAACCACGGTGTCTTCAATGACGGTGGCGCCGACGGGCACATAGTCGGTGCTTTGCGCGTGGTCTCTCACGATTCCATTTGCTCAGTCAGCCGGCACCACGTCGAATCCGAGCTCGCTGCCAACGGCGCCGGACTCCGCGTAGAAGTTTGCCGCTCGCCCCGCTCTTCGTCGAGCAGCCGTCGCGCAGTGCCCGGCGACGGAGCCCGCGGCATTCGCGGATAAAGGTTCGCGCGATTGAGTGCTCCCGGACGCACCCTGCCGGAATGGGTATGGCGTACCCGCTCGGGATTCGCCGCAGCCTCGGGCCGATTGACGGGTTGACACAACTCGGTCACGGCTCCCTCCCGGTCCGTGACCAGAGCCCGCTCGCCCCGGCGAACCATGCGGAGATACTCGCTCAGGCGATTCTTCAATTCCCGGATGCTGACGGAGGCCATGACCGCCTATGTAGCTGCACATGCCAACATTGGCAAGGCGTACTCTGGCCTGTCCGTGCCCAGGCCAGGCGATCTCGACCGCGCCGCCTGCGAGCCGGATCAGCGTTTCTTCTGTTTCACGGAGCGCCGGTGAAAGTGCGGCCGATCGAAATGCCTCGACGCTGGGTGCGTAGCGCCGAAGGGGAGCTGGCTCTGGCGAGCTTGCGGTGCGTAGTGGGTAACGCTCCAATGGAAGCGCATCCGGTTGGGTGCGGTGGCCACATCGCCGCCGGCACTAACTGTCTCGGCCTCGTGAAGAGTCTGGTGCGGAGCGGGATCAGCAAGGTTTACAGCCCGCATGTCCCCGCCTATGCTGTCGTCATCTGCTGCGAATGAAGACACCTCAGCATCACATCCCATGGAGGGGAGGATCATGAGTGACGTGGCGCAGTACCGCTTGGCGCTGATGGAAGGTGGGGCGGACGGGGAGCATACGCAAGAGGCGGCCGCAAAGCGCGGGCGAGAAGCGCCCGTACGAGACGAGGCGATGATCCCCTTGGTGTCCGAGGCCGATCTTGCGGCGCTCGCCTTCGCCTTGGCCGGTCCGAATGCGCCGCTGACCGACCTTGAACGCGCCCTGGTGCCGGACGTCCCGGCCTCCGCCTCCGAAGGCGAAGGTCTGAGGCAGGCGTCCCGAGCCATTGCCTGCGGCGAAGATCCCCTCGGCAACGCCTTCTGCCGGTTGCGTCCCCCGGAAGTCCGTCGCAAGCAAGGGGCCGTGTATACCCCGCAGCCCATCATTGACGCCATGGTGAGATGGAGCACAGATGAGGGCACTCCGAAGCGAATCGTCGATCCCGGAGCGGGATCGGGCCGGTTTCTGATTGCCGCGGGGAAGGCGTTTTCCGACGCCGAGCTGGTTGCCGTCGAGATCGATCCGCTGCCCGCGCTGTTGCTGCGCGCCAATGCGGCCATCGCCGGGATGGCGGACCGTCTGACCCTGCATCTCGCAGACTATCGCACGCTCGAGCTTCCCGAGATTGACGGCCGAACACTCTTTCTCGGCAACCCTCCCTATGTCCGTCACCACGAGATCGCGGCGCACTGGAAGGACTGGATGGCCGGTGCCGCGGCTACCCGTGGATTCAAGGCCAGCAAGCTAGCGGGCCTGCACGTCCACTTCTTCGTGAAGACTTGCGATCTCGCGAGGACGGGCGACTACGGCACATTTGTCACGTCGGCAGAGTGGCTCGACGTGAACTACGGTGAGCTGTTGCGCAAGCTGCTCGCCAACGGTCTCGGGGGCACCTCCCTGCACGTCATCGCTCCCACGGCCATGCCCTTTGCCGACGCGGCCACCACGGGCGCCATCACCTGTTTCCGAATCGGGCACCGTGGAGAGTGCATACGACTTCGTGCGGTGGAAACGATTGACGAACTGGACGATCTGAGGATCGGACGGCCCGTGGCCCGATCCCGTCTCGACGAGACTCGCCGCTGGTCTTCGCTGCTGCGGTCCCCGCCACGCGCGCCGCGCCCGCATGGCTGCATGAGTCTCGGCGAGCTGTGCCGGGTCCATCGCGGCCAGGTAACCGGTTGCAACGCGGTATGGATCGCCGGAGCCCATGCCAGCGCCTTGCCGCCGTCCGTGCTGGTCCCGGCCATCACCAAGGCCCGCGAGCTCTTCGACGCTGCGCCCCTCTTGTCATGCACTGCCAAGCTGCGCCGAGTGATCGATCTCCCGACCGATCTCGAGGAACTCTGTGAGAATGAGCATCGTCAGGTCCAGCGCTTTCTCGCATGGGCCAAGCGCCGGGGAGCCGACAGGTCCTACATCGCGAGACACCGGCGCGCTTGGTGGGCGGTCGCGCTGAGAGCCCCGGCCCCCATCCTCTGCACCTACATGGCGCGACGGCCGCCGGCTTTCGTGCGAAACCCCTGTGGCGCCCGTCACCTCAACATCGCACATGGCATCTATCCGCGCGACCCATTGCCCGCGCCGGTACTCGACGCCCTCTCCGCTTGGCTCCAGGATACGGTGTGCGTGTCCTCCGGGCGCACCTACGCGGGCGGACTCACGAAGTTCGAACCGAAGGAGATCGAGAGGATCCCCATCCCCTCCCTGGGGCAGTTGTATGAGCGAGCCGAAGAGATGGACGCAGGCGGAGTTGACAGATGACGCCAGAGTATCCAGGGCGTTGTTCCGGAGACAACGGCTGGACGAGCCGCTGGCCCTCTACTCCGAGTTCTTCAACCACTTCGTGCCGATCTTTCGCCGCATCATCGATCGTTTGCCTTCCTTGGCGGAGGAACCTCTGGACTCCGAGACGATGTCCGAGCTGGTCGGGAACGAAGATGTATGCACCGCCTTCCGCTATCTGGCCGCGCCTCCCGTGTCCGAAGACGACCTCAAGACTCTCGCCGAGACTACACTCTCCGCCGCCGCACTGCGCAACGATATCGTGGAGGCTCGTCGCGTCCGCGATACGGTCCTGCACATCATAGACCCGCACAGATTTCCCTGGCTCCGGAAAGATCGGAATCCCACCTCCCACGAACGTGATCGGGCAGTGATTGCATCGGCCGCGCTGGTCGCCACTCGCAAAGTCGAAACGTCCCGGCGATTGGGAGCGAAGAAGGGTCAGGAGGAAGAGGTCAAGGACAAGCTGCGGGAGATTGGCTTCACGGAGGTGTCTTCGCGGAGCATCAGGACCCTGGACTCTGCCCCTGCCGCTGGCGAATTCTGTGGGGAGAGCAAGCTCGGTGATACACGCGCCGATCTCGTAATCCGCCTACACGACCGCCGCACCATGCCAGTGGAGTGCAAGGTATCCAACAGTGCGGTGAACTCCTACAAGCGAATCAACCATGAGGCGGCGGGCAAGGCACGAACCTGGCTCGCCGGATTCGGGAATCGCCAGATCGTCCCGAGCGCCGTGATAAGCGGGGTGTTCAACCCAGTCAATCTCGAGACCGCCCAGACCGAAGGGCTCGCGATCATCTGGGGTCACCGCCTCTCGGATCTCGCCGACTTCATCGAGTCGACCCGAATCACGTGAGGAAGATTTCAGCCGGCTGTTTCCTTCGAAATCTCACTTGCAGTGGACAGCCGGATTCCGACTGGGGGATGAACTCGATCTGGAGCGGTCCAGCATGAACGCATCGAGAACGCACCCATGATCCCCCGGCCGAGGCACGTCGAATACACTCGAGCCTCCCTCACCCGTACCCCGGACGACGCTGTCTAAGCTTCCCGCTCCCAGAGGGTATGCGCGAGGACACCCACCGACGCCTCGACGACTTCCATCGCGTCGAGGATCAGGTCCTCGCGGAAGCGGCGCCCGATGATCTGCACCCCCGCCGGCCGGCCGCCCGCGAATCCGATCGGCACCACTCCCGCGGGCAGGCTGAGGTAGTTGACCGTCAGGCTGTAGATCGCGGAGCGGAAGAGATCCCGAAGCTGCCCGAGGCCCTGCGCATCGTAGTCCCAGTCGTACATGGGGCGCATCAGGAAGGGGCAGAGCACCAGCGGATAGCGGTCGAGGAACACGTTCCACTCGCGGGTCAGCGCGGTGCGCGCGGCGATGGCCTCGCGGTATCCGGCCGCGTCGACCGGGTTTCCGATGCGGGCGTAGTTGTCGAAGATGCTCTGGACGGTCTCGCTGCCGTGCTCGCGGCACATCGGACCCAGGAAGTGGAGGATCTCGCTCGCGAGCACGTCGAACCACGCGCCCGCGGCCCGCTCGGCGGAAGGGGTCTCGACCCGCTCGACCGCATACCCGGCGTCGACGAGCTGGTCCGCCGCGCGCTCCACGCCCGCGAGGATCTCGGGGTGGGCCGGATAGCCGTAGGTCTCGGTGGTGAGCGCCACCCGAATCGGCGCATCGAGGGGCGGCCCCTCGAAGGGCGCCGGCACCCACCACGGGTCACGGGGATCGCCGCGCGACATCACCTTCGTCGCGAGGCGCACATCACGCACCTCGCGGCAGATCGCGCCCTGGACGGAGATGAGCTGGGCAAGCAGACCGCGCTCGGCCGAGGCGCTCGGGTTGAAGGCGGGCACCCGCCCGAAGGTCGGCTTCACGGTTGCGACGCCGCACGCGAAGGAGGGATAGCGCAGCGAGCCACCGATGTCGTTCCCGTGGTGGATCGGCCCGAATCCCATCGCGGCGGCGGCCGACGCGCCGCCCGAAGAGCCCCCGGGAGATGCCTGCGCGTCCCAGGGGTTGAAGGTCCGGCCCCGGAGCGGGTTGTCCGTCGTCGCCCGCATCGAGAGCTCGGGGGTGTTGGTGCGGCCGACGATGATGGCCCCGGCGTCGAGCAGGTTGCGCACGACCGGCGAGTGGTCCGGGGCGATCAGGTCGGCGAAGGCGGGCAGGCCGTTCGTCGTGGCCTGCCCGGCGACGTCGATGTTCTCCTTGATCGTCACCGGGACCCCGTGCAGGGGGCCGAGTTCCGCGCCCTCGACCACTTGCCGGTCCTTCTCCCGGGCGCTCCGCCTCGCCTCCCCGGCGCACTCCGACACGATCGCGTTGAGGCGACCGTTGTGCGCGTCGATGCGCTCGAGCACCGACTCCGTCACTTCCACACAGGACACCTCGCGTGCCCGGATCATCGCGGCGAGTTCCACCGCGCTCCTGCTCCAGAGACCACTGTCCATCCGCTCGCTCCGTCGACCTGCCGTGCGCTTCCCGATCTTACGCTGTCGTGCCGGTCCCGACGGCGCACGTGCGCGCGGCCAGGGCTTGGAGACCGGCGTTGTACGCCGGCGGCGCGAGCCTCTATGCTCGCAGCAGACCTTCTTCCGAAGGGCAGCGCGCCGATGAAGCGAACTCCCTGCAATTCAACGGGTTCCTGTCGGCGCCGGCCGGATCTCGCGCGAGCTCCGGAATGAGCGAAACGAGAAGGCTCGGGCGCCGGGAGCGGCAGGCGAGACGGGCGGAGGCGGTATCGCCCCCGGCCTACCTCACGCGGCGCATCCCCTGGTACGAGTTCGCGGACGAGGAAGCGCTCGTGCGCATCGAGCGGCGCGCGGACACGCTGCTCGAGGAAGTCGGGGTGGACTTCCGGGGCGATCCGGAGACGCTCTCGCTCTGGCGCGCGGCGGGCGCCGACGTCGAAGGGGAGCGGGTCCGCATTCCCGCGGAGCTCGCCCGCTCGCTCTGCGCGAAGGCGCCGCGGGAGTTCGTGCAGCTTGCCCGCAACCCCCGGCGCAGCGTGCGCATCGGCGGTCGGCACTGCGTGTTCGCCCCGGTGTACGGTCCGCCCTTCGTGCGCTGCCTCGAGCAGGGCCGGCGCTACGGCACCATCGAGGACTTCCGGAACCTCGTGCGCCTCACCTGCATGCTGCCCTGGCTGCACCACTCGGGCGGCACCACCTGCGAGCCCTGCGACGTGCCCGTCAACAAGCGCCACCTCGACATGGTGTACGCCCACATCCGCTGGTCCGACAAGCCCTTCCTCGGCTCGATCACGGAGCTCTCGCGCTGCGAGGACTCCGTCGAGATGGCGCGCATCCTGTTCGGGGCGGAGACCCTGGAGCGGAGCTGCGTGATCATGGGCAACATCAACGCCAACTCGCCGCTCATGTTCGACAAGGTGGCGACGCACGCCATCCGCACCTACTGCGGCGCGAACCAGGGCATCGTCATCGCGCCCTTCATCCTCGGCGGCGCGATGGGCCCGGTCACCACCGCGGGCGCGCTCGCGCAGGCCCTGGCCGAGGGCATGGCCGGGGTGGGCCTGAGCCAGCTCGCCCGTCCCGGCGCGCCGGTGGTGCTCGGCAATTTTCTCTCGTCGATGTCGCTGCGCTCCGGCGCGCCCACCTTCGGCATGCCGGAGGCCACGATGTCGAACTACGTGGTCGGCCAGCTCGCGCGGCGCCTCGGGGTGCCGCTGCGCTGCGGCGGCTCGCTCACCGCCTCCAAGGTCCCCGACGCGCAGGCCGCCTTCGAGAGCGCGGACAGCATCCACTCGACCGTGATCGGCGGCGCGAACTACGTGCTCCACGCCGCCGGCTGGCTGGAGGCGGGCCTGGTGACCGGATACGAGAAACTGATACAGGACGCGGACCGCCTCG
This sequence comes from Gammaproteobacteria bacterium, assembly GCA_022824305.1. Lineage (GTDB taxonomy): Bacteria > Pseudomonadota > Gammaproteobacteria > HK1 > HK1 > JAJEAD01. The sequence continues at coordinate 21,533 of JAJEAD010000041.1, forward strand.
GCGCCCTGCACACCCTGATGGCGGGCCTCCCGACCGACGACAACGCGCTCGCGCGCGGCGCTTACGAAGAGGTGCAGCCCGGCGGGCACTTCCTCGGCTCCTCGCACACGCTCGCCAACTACGAGACCGCCTACTACGAAGCGACCATGTCGGACTCGGAGAGCTTCGAGCAATGGCAGGAGAAGGGATCCCGGGACTCCGCGACCCGCGCGTGCGAGCGGTGGAAGGCGATGCTGGCCGAGTACGAAGCGCCTCCGCTCGACGCAGGCGTCGACGAAGCGCTCCTCGCGTTCATCGCGAAGCGCAAGGAGAGCATGCCGGACGCGTGGCACTGAACGCGGAAGGCTCTATCATCACCGGCCTCGCCACCAGGGGGAATTGCCATGCCGACAGTGCTGGTCACGGGAGCGAGCCGCGGTCTGGGACGCGAGTTCTGCCGGCAGTACGCGGGCCGGGGGTGGCGGGTGATCGCGACCATGCGCGATCCGGACGGCGCCTCGCCCTTCGAGTGCGCCGGCATCGAGCGATTCCGGCTCGACGTCGGCGACCGCGGCCGGATCCTCGAGCTCGCCCGTGAGCTCGAAGGAAACGCCATCGACCTCCTCGTCAACAACGCCGGCCTGTGGGCGGGAGACGAGGAAGAGAGCTTCGGCGCCTTCTCGGACGAGCAATGGATGGAGCAGCTCCGCGTGCACGTGCTCGGCACCATGGCGATGTGCGAGGCATTCGCCCCGCACGTGGCGGCGAGCGAGAAGAAGCTGATCGTTCAGATCTCGAGCGGCAACGGCAGCCTGTCGAGGGAGGACAACCCCAGCTACTACCCCTACAACAGCACGAAGGCCGCGCTCAACATGATCACGCGGGGCATGGCCTTCGACCTTCGAGGGAAAGGCGTCACGGTGGTCGCGCTGTCCCCGGGGTACGTCGCGACCGACATGAGCGGGCCGGACGCCGACCTCAGGCCGGAAGAGAGCGTGTCCGCCTTGTGCGCCCTCATCGAGCGGCTGGGGGCGGCGGATTCGGGCGGCTTCCGGCGCCACACCGGCGCGGTCTACCCGTGGTGAGGAGGATCCGGGAATGTCCACCGTAGTGATCAGCGGCGCGAGCCGCGGCATCGGCCTCGAGCTCGCGCGCGCCTACGCCGCCGACGGATGGCGGGTGCACGCCTGCTGCCGCGACCCGGCGGGGGCGGAGGAGCTGGCGCACGCTCTCGAGGGCCGTGATGCGCAGGTGCACCCGCTGGACGTCACCGAAGCTTCGGCCATCGGCGCCCTCGCCGCCGCGCTCTCGCCCGAGCCCATCGACCTGCTCATCAACAATGCCGGGATCTTCGGCGGGGAGCAGGACTTCGGCTCGGTCGACTACGCTTCCTGGGAGCAGGTATGGCGTACCAACGTCATTGCGCCCTACCGCGTCGCGGAAGCCTTCGTCCCGCACGTGGCGGCGAGCGGACTTCGCCGCATGGCCTTCGTGTCGAGCATCTCGGGATCGATTGCGAGCGTGGACGCGGGCGGCGGCTACATCTACCAGTCCTCCAAGACCGGACTCAACATGGTGGTGGTCAACCTCGCGAGGGACCTCGCGGGGCGCGGCATCACGGTGCTCGCCCTCCACCCCGGCTGGGTGCGTACCGACATGGGTGGCGCGCAGGCGCCGGTCTCGCCGGAGGAGAGCATTGCGGGCATGCGCCGGGTCATCGCGGAGAGCGGCCCTGAACGCTCCGGCACGCTCTGGGATTACCGGGGAGAGCGTCTGCCCTGGTAGACGGGCCGGAGGGCCCGTCCGGCGTAGAATGCGCTCCCCACCGTTCACGGCGAGGCCCGGCATGCACCGCTTCGAGGACGAGCGCCTGCTGCGGGGAACGGGGCGCTACGTGGAGGATCTCGACGCCGCGGACTGCCTGCACGCGGTCTTCGTGCGCTCGCCGCATGCGCACGCCCGCATCGTGAGCTTCGACTCGCACGCGGCACGGGAGAGCGACGGTGTGCGGGGCGTCTACAGTGGGCAGGACTTCCTTGCGGAGGGCGTGCGGCCGCTCCCTTGCGCGCGCCCCATCGAAAGCAGCGACGGCACCCCCTTTCACGCTCCGACCCGGAACGTGCTGGCGCTTGAACACGTGCGCTTTGTCGGCGACCCGGTCGCGATGGTGGTGGCGACCTCGGCCGAGGCCGCCGCCGATGCGGCGGAGCGCGTGGAGATCGACTACCAGCCCCTGCCCGCGGCGCTGGACCCGCGCGAAAGCGAGGAAGTCGCGACGGTACGCAGGATTGGCGACGCCGAGGCGACGGCGGCAGCGTTCGAAGGCGCCGCCCACGTGGTCCGGGTAGAGCGTACCAACAACCGGATGTGGGCCGCTCCCATCGAGACCCGCTCCGCCATCGGGCGCTACGATTCGGTGCGCGGGACGTATCGACTCGACACCCAGAGCCAGGGCGTGCACTTGATGCGCACCCTGATTGCCGCGACGCTCGGCATCGAGGAAGTCCGGCTGCGCGTGGTGACCCCGGAGGTCGGCGGCAGCTTCGGCATGAAGCTCGTGAGCTTCCCGGAGCAAAGCGCGGTGCTCGTCGCGGCGCGGATGCTCGGCGCGCCGGTGCGCTGGGTGTCCACGCGGGCCGAGGCCGCGCTCACCGACACGCACGCCCGGGACCACCGCAGCGTCGCCGAGCTCGCCCTCGACGCGGAGGGGCGGATACTGGCGCTGCGCTGCGTCACCCACGGCGACATCGGCGCGTACGCGTCCGCGATGGCGACCGCGTCCCCGGTGATCGGCTTCGGCCGCTCCCTGCCCAACCTCTACCGTGTCCCCGCTCTCGACCTGACGATGCGCGCCGCGTATACCCACACCGCTCCCGTCGACGCGCTTCGCGGCGCGGGCAAGCCGGAAGGCGTCTACATGATGGAGCGCCTGATGGACGCGGCGGCACGGCAGACCGGGATCGATCGCATGGCGCTGCGTGAGCGCAATCTCGTCACTCCCGGGGAAATGCCCTACCGCGCGCCGAACGGCGAGACCTGGGACTGCGGCGACTTTCCCGGCGTGATGCGCACGGCGCTCCGCGCCGCGGACTGGGATACCTTCGAGTCGCGCCGGGACGCGAGCCGGGCCGCCGGGCGGCGCCGGGGGTTCGGCGTCGGGCTCTACCTGCACACCGCGGGCGCGGGCACCGGAGAGACCTCGGCAGTGGAGGTGAGCGCCGAGGGCCGGCTCCTCCTGTACGCCGGTCAGCAGGCAATCGGCCAGGGGCACGAGACGACTTTCCCCCTCCTCCTCTCGCGGCATCTCGGAGTGCCGGTAGAGGCGGTGGAGCTCGTTCAGGGCGATACCGGTCTGCTTCCGGCGCGCGGCGCCGCAACCGGCGGCTCGGCTTCGCTGCAGTGCTCGGGCACCACCCTGCTGCGGGCGGCCGACCGGCTCGTGGAGAACCTGAAACCCCGTGCCGCCGAAGCCCTGGAGGCGGCGAGCGAGGACATCCGCTTCGCCTCCGGGCGCTATGCCGTGCCCGGCACGGATGTCGGCATCGGGCTCCTCGAGCTCGGCGCCTCGCTCGCCGGGAGCGCGAAGCACGCGGGCGAGTGCAGCGCGAGCGCCGACTTCGAGGGCAGCGTCGCCACCATCCCCAACGGCGCCTACGCGTGCGAGGTCGAGATCGACCCCGAAACCGGGGCGGTGGAGATCCAGCGCTTCGTCGGCGTGAACGACGTCGGCCGACGCATCGACCCGGTGATCGTCGACGGCCAGCTCCACGGCGGAGTCGCGCAGGGCCTCGGCCAGGCCTGGATCGAGCAGGTACGCTACGAGGAGGGCTCGGGGCAGCTGCTTTCGGGCTCGCTCATGGACTACGCCCTCCCGCGGGCAGACGACTTCCCCGAGTTCGAGATGCACGAGGCCGACATCCCCACCGGGAACAACCCGATCGGCGCGAAGGGGGCGGGCGAGCTCGGCTGCGTCGGCGCCCCCGCCGCCTTCATGAACGCGGTGGCCGACGCCGCCGGCACCGGGGAGATCGACATGCCCGCCACCCCGGAACGCGTGTGGCGGGCGCTGCGCGGGACATGAGAGTCACCGACCTGCGCATCGACGTGGTGAGGCGGGAGCTTTCCGCGATGGCGCTGCAGGACGGCCATCATCCGGCGCGCACCGTCGAGCAGGGCGTGCTGCGGGTGTTCACCGACGAGGGAATCGAGGGGAACTGCCTGATCGGCGCCTGGATTCCGGCCGAGCCCCACTTCCGGCCGATCCTCGACGTGATCAAGCCGGAGCTCGTGGGCCGCGAACCCTTCGAGCGCGAGTGGCTGTGGAGGCGCATGCAATTCCTCGCCACCCGGTTCCTCCTCAGCGAAACCTCGTGGGCGCCGGTGGACGTCGCGCTCTGGGACATCGCGGGCAAGGCCGCGGGTGTGCCGGTGTTCAAGCTGCTGGGCGCGCAGCGATACGAAGTCCCGGCCTACGCCGCCTACCCCGCCGCATACGACAGCGTGGACGGCTTCGTCGGCGAGGCGCAGGAGACTCTCGCGCGAGGCTTTCGCGCCTACAAGATCCACCCCGGCCGGCTCGGGCCGCGGGAGGTGACGGCGATCGCGGGCAAGGTGCGCGACCTCGCCGGAGACGCCTTTCCGCTCATGCTGGATCCCGACTGCGGCTACGACTTCCGCACCGCCCTGGAAACGGGACGCGCCCTCGACGATCACCGCTTCCACTGGTACGAGGACCCGGTGCGGCACCACGACATCGATGCCATTGCCGAGCTCAGCCGGCGTCTGCGCACCCCGCTCTCCATGACCGACCAGAGCGAAGCGCAGCTCTTCGATGCCGCGCGCTACATCCGTCGTCAGGCGCTTCGCATCGTGCGGGGCTCCGCGCTCCGCCTCGGCATCACCGGATTGAGGAAGCTCTGTTCACTCGCCGAGGCCTTCGGTCTGAACTGCGAGATCGGAACCGCCGGCAACGGACTGCTGAACGCCGCCAACCTGCACGTGATGCTCTCGGTCGGCAATTGCGACTTCTACGAGCACCTCATGCCGGTGGAGAAGCAGAACTTCGCCCTGCGCGCCTACCCGGGCCCCGGCGCCGAGGGCATGGTGCGGGCGCCGACCGCTCCCGGTCTCGGATTCGAGCTCGACGCGGACTGGATTGCCCACCACAAGGTGGCGAGCCTTCGCTGAGGGGGAACTCCGCGGACGCAGCGGGGAGAGACAAAAGACCCCTCAGGCCGCCTTGCGACGTGGCCGGCGGTCGAGCCAGCTTCCCACTATCAGCCGATAGCTGATGCCGATCTGGCGCAGGGGGTGAAGCGCAAAGGTGGATAGCGGCTCGACCCGGAGCGCGGGCGCTTCGCCCAGCACCGCGAGGGCGAGCTGCTTCCCCATCATGGTGGCGGTCGCCACCCCGCGCCCGTTATAGCCGAGGCCGGCGAAGACCCCTGGCGCCAGTCCCACCAGCATCGGCAGGTGGGTCCTGGTCATCGCGGGCCAGCCGGCCCAGTGGTACTCCCAGTCGACTCCGCCGAGCTCGGGATACAGCCGCTCGGCGACCGCCCTCACGTGGGAGTCGTCACCGCTCGTGTCCACGTTGAACAGGTTGCCGTGCCCGCCGATCACGAAGCGGCCATCGCGGTCGAGACGGTAGTAGACGATGACCCGGCCGCTCTCCGACACCGCGTGGCGGCCGGGAAGGACCCTCGGCAGCACGTTGTGCCCGAGGGGCGCGGTGGCGGCGACGAAGGAGCACACCGGAACGACGCTGCGCCGGAGGCCGGGCCAGAGGTCGTCGGTGTAGCCGTTGGTTCCGATGAGCACGTGCCGCGCGGTCAAGCTGGAGCCGCCTTCGACGCTCACCCGCCAGTCATTGCCGGACCGCTCGATCCGAGTCGCCTTCGAGTTCCCGTGAATGACGGCCCCCTCGGCGATCGCGGCGTGCGCGAGGCCGCGGGCATAGGAAAGCGGCTGCACGTTGCCGCCGCGCGGGTCGAAGAGTCCATGGTCGTAGTGATCGCTGCCGATGAGGTCGCGAATCTCGTTCGCGTCGAGCAGGCGGGTCTCGACGCCGCGCGCGTTCCATTGCGCCACCCAGTCGCGTTCATACTCGAGCCCGGTGTTGCCCCAGCCCCCCTGCACGTAGCCGGGCCGGAGCGCCTCGCAGTCGATGCGATAGCGATCGATCAGCTCGAATACGAGATCGCAGGTCTCGTGCCCCATGGTGATGAAGCGCTCTCCCCACTCCCGCCCGAGAGTCTCGATGATCTCGTCGGGCGTCGCGCGGTTTCCCCCGGGATTCACCTGCCCGCCGTTTCGGCCCGAGCAGCCCCAACCCGGTTCGGCGGCTTCCAGCACCCGGACCGCCCGGCCCTCGCGCGCCAGGTGCAGGGCGGCGGAGCAGCCGGTGTAGCCCGCGCCGACGACGACGGTATCGCACTCCTCGGTGGAGACCAGGGGCGGGCACTCGGGACCCGCTATCGCGGTCCGCGCCCACAGACTCGGGGGCATGGAAGTCATGTCGTGTTCGTCCCGTGTTCGGGTGTCCGGAGCGCCCGGACTCGTCCGTGCCGGCTCCGGGAATTGATACCACAGGCTCGGAGCAGGAGTCCAAGCGGCTTGCGGTCGAGGACATTCACCATGTCCCGACCCCCTCGCCAGGGCGGGCTGGCGGGGACCGGTCGGGGGCGGATCTCGCGCTCAGTGGGCGGGCAGCAGTTCGCGCGCGAGCTCGACCCAGTAGGTGGCGCCGATGGGGAGGATGTCGTCGTTGAAGTCGTAGTGGGGGTTGTGGACCATGCAGCCGCCGTGCTCGCCCTCGCCGTTGCCGATCATGATGTAGTTGCCGGGGCGTTCCAGCAGCATGAAGGCGAAGTCCTCCGAGCCCATGATGCGTTTGGCGGCCGCGTCCACGTTCTCCGCTCCCACCACCTTGGCCGCCGCCCTGGCGGCAATGGCGGTCTCCTCCTCGTGGTTGATGAGCGGCGGATAGTTGCGCTCGTAGACCGCCTCGGCCTCGATGCCGCGCGCGGCGCAAATGCCGTGGACGATGCGTTGCAGTCCCTCGTCGAACTGGTCGCGCACCGACTGGGAGAAGGAGCGCACGGTGCCGGCGAACTCGACGCTGTCGGGGATGACGTTGATCGCGTCGCCGCCGTGAATCCGGCCCACCGTGAAGGTGGCCGCATGCTGGGCGTCGATCTCCTGGGCGACGAAGTCGTTCAACGCCTCGATGATCGCGCACGCGGCGTTGACCGGACTGCGCGCAAGGTGGGGCATCGCCCCGTGGCCGCCCACGCCCTTGACCTCGACGCGCACGGTGTCCGAGCTCGCCATGAAGGGACCGGTGCGGGTGATGAAGTGGCCGACGGGAACGGTGGGGAAGTTGTGCATCCCCCACACCGACTCGACCGGGAAGTGTTCGAAGAGGCCGTCCTCGATCATCGCCGCGGCGCCGCCCGCGCCTTCCTCCGCGGGCTGGAAGATGAAGTGGATGGTGCCGTCGAAGCCCCGGTGCGAGGCGAGGTGCCGCGCCGCCCCCAAGAGCATCGTGGTGTGGCCGTCGTGCCCGCAGCCGTGCATCTTGCCGGGGTGCCGCGAGACGTGCTCGAAGGTGTTGCGCTCCTCCATCGCGAGCGCATCGAGGTCCGCGCGCAGGCCCACCGCCCGATTGCCCTTCCCGCATTTCAGGGTTCCGACTACCCCCGTGCCGCCGAGACCACGCTTGATCGGGATTCCCCACGCGCTCAGCCGCTCGGCCACGATGTCCGCGGTGCGATGCTCCTCGTAGGCGAGCTCGGGGTGGCGATGGATATCCCGGCGGATCTCGGTCATGTCGTCGTGGGAGGCAACAATATCGTCGATCAGGTTCATGCGAGCGCTTCCTTCGGGAGCAGCGACCGGGCCGGTCATGCCTCCGATGATCGCCGCCCCCGGCGCCCGCTTCAACGCCGAAGTGGGCGTAACGGCTCCGGCCACAGCAAACTCCGGGATCGGGGCAGGCCAGAGAGCCACCTCTACATCATTGCCGGCTCGGTCCTCATTGTGGGGGATCGAGTCTGGCAGTTACCAAGCATATCCACGCTCCTGGTCAAACACCGATCCTCGAAGCAACTTACCGTATCCGTTGGACTCGCCTCGATGGCGCGCTGCCTTCCTTCCATCCGGCGTATGGGACGTGTAGCTACGGCCAAGCTCTCGACGTGCCGATACACCGACCATAGGCCTGCCGGCGCTTGCACATGAGGGCGGAGAGCATCGCTTCATGCGAGTACATCACGAGCGATACGGCCGAAAGCCGAGGGCAGACCGCAGTGCGTCGCCGAGCAGCACTCGGCACGCGGGTTAGGATCACGCAAGCAGCTCGGCCGCCGACTCCGCGGAGTAGAGCGCGTGCAGTGGCACGACGTCGACCCGCGCCCCAAGAGAGTACCGTTTCCGCCCGGGATAGATTACGGCGATCCGTTCGAGGCCCAGCTCGTTGAGAGCAACGCGGATCGAGCGGGTCATGCGGGGGGCGTCGGTCCGCTTGCACTCGATACCTATCCACCGGGCTTCCTTTCGCAGCACCAGATCGATCTCCGCCCCCTGATGGGTCGCCCAGAAGCAGGTCTCCTCCGGTTCCAGGAGCGTGATCAACTGCTCGATCGCGAATCCCTCCCATGATGCGCCGACCTTGGGGTGACCGAGCAGCTCCTTCTCACTCTGGATACCGAGTAATCGGTGCAACAGACCGCTGTCCCGGATGTACGTCTTCGGCGCCTTGACCTGCCGCTTTCGGAGGTTGGCGTGGTACGGGGACAACTGCCGGACCATGAAGGCGTCCGTCAGCAGGTCGAGATAGCGGCGCGCGGTCGATGGGCTCACGTCCAGCGCACGAGCGGGTTGAGTGGCGTTCCAGGTCTGTCCGTGGAAGTGGGCCAGCATGGTCCAGAACCGATGCAGCGCGACAGCCGGCGCCCGGACACCCCACTGAGGCAGGTCGCGCTCCAGCAGAGTTTGAATGAAGCCTGCGCGCCAGAGGCCGCTGTCGGCATCGTTGGCCGCCAGGTAGGACCGAGGCAGTCCGCCGCGCAACCACAGGGCGGGCGCTGCATCGGCGCCGAGCTCGCACAGATGGAAGCCGCCCAGGGTCAGGCGCTCGATCCGTCCTGCGAGACTCTCGGAGGACTGGCGCAGCAGGTCGCCGGAGGCGCTGCCGAGGATCAGGAAGCGGGCCGGCGCCCCCCTGCGGTCGGCAAGAACCCGCAGGACCGGAAACAGGTCCGGCCGCCGCTGCACCTCGTCGATGACTACGAGTCCGCGCAAAGGCTCCAGAGCCGTCATCGGTTGGTCGAGCCGGGTGAGATCCACCGGATTCTCCAGGTCGAAGTAGCGCGCCGAGTCCTCCGGGACCAGCTCGCGGGCGAGCGTGGTCTTTCCACACTGGCGGGGACCGACGAGGATCGCGACCGGGCTCCGGGAAAGGGCGGCCCGAATGCGTTCCAGGTGTCCTGGTCGAGGGATCATGGCAGACGATTAGACACGAAAACTCATGACCATGAAAATCCGCGATCCAATTGACGATTTTCATGGTTGAGACACGCCACCAATTACGACCAACCTGCGCAACGCTCTCTTCGCCAGGTTGCTCCGGAGCGCTTCCGTCGGCAGTTCCCACCGTCACCCCGTTCCAATGCGCCCCTCTTCGCCTTCCCCGCACCAGGTCGAATTCATCTCGCGGTCCTTGCCGCAATTCGAATCCAACGTCCAGTGTGAAGTTACCCTACCGCGTTGGCGGTCAAGCGCCGGGCGGGAGGATTCCGAACCGGCATTCGTTCCTCGAGTTCTGGAGTCAAGGGCAGCCGTTCCGACCTCGTGCCGTAGCCGGGCACTGCCGTCCACGCCACGCTCCTGCGCTTGGCCGGACAATGTCTTCCGGTTGGCCCGCCCTTTCATCCGGGCTAGAGTGGCGACCGACAGCTCCGGGGCCTGTACACGACGCTCTCGTCGGCTGTCGTCTCAACCCCTAGAAGCGATACCGACCCATGGCCGCCGTATCAGATGCTCGCCGGGTGCTGGAGGTGCGGGACATCCGCACCCGCTTCCACACCCAGGACGGCGTGGTGCACGCGGTCAACGGCATCAGCTTCGACCTCGACGAGGGCGAGTTGCTCGGGGTGGTGGGAGAGAGCGGCTCGGGGAAGAGCGTGACCATGATGTCGCTGCTCAAGCTGCTCCCGATGCCTCCGGCCGAGATCGTCTCGGGACGCGCGCTCCTCGAGGGCGAGAACCTGATTGCGCTCGACGTGGAACGACTTCGGCGGGTGCGCGGCGCCCACGTCGGGTTCATCTTCCAGGATCCCATGACCTCCCTGAATCCGGTGCTCACCGTCGGCTACCAGATCACCGAACCGCTGCGGGTGCATCTCGGGATGAACCGGGCCGCGGCGCGGCGCCGTGCGGTCGAGCTGCTGGAGCTGGTCGGCATTCCGATGGCGGCAAGCCGCCTCAACGACTTTCCCCACCAGTTCTCGGGCGGCATGCGCCAGCGGGTGATGATCGCGATCGCGCTCGCGTGCGAGCCGAGGGTACTGATCGCGGACGAGCCGACTACCGCCCTCGACGTCACCATCCAGGCCCAGATCCTGGACCTCGTGAAGCGGCTGCGGCGTGAGCTTGGCATGGCGATCATCTGGATCACGCACGACCTCGGGGTGGTAGCGGGCCTGGCAGACCGGGTGATGGTGATGTACGGGGGGCTGGTGGTGGAGCGTGCGCGAGTGAATGAGCTCTATGCCCGCCCCCGGCATCCCTACACCCGCGGACTGCTGCGCACCCTGCCGCGCCTCGACGGGACGCGGTCGGAACGGCTCGAGAGCATCGCCGGACAGCCGCCGAACCTCGCGCAGGCCCCGGCCGCATGCCCCTTCGCGCCGCGCTGCGGGCACGCCTTCGAACGCTGCTGGAAGGAGAACCCCTTGCTCGAAGCGGTCGCGGAAGGACATGAAGTGGCGTGCTGGCTGGACCCGGAGACGGGAGCCGCCCGTGCCGCGTGATTCGCGCCCCCGCTCCGGAAGCCGCCCGTGAGCACCGACAGCGCGCCGCCCCTCCTCGCGGTGGAGAAGCTCACCAAGCACTTCCCCATCATGCAGGGGGTGTTCCGGCGCCAGGTTGGCACCGTGAAGGCGGTGGACGGGCTGGACTTCGAGATCCGCGAGCGCGAGACGCTGGGCCTGGTCGGCGAGAGCGGCTGCGGCAAGTCGACCGCAGGACGGGTGATCCTGCGTCTCTACGCCGCGACAGCGGGACGCATCGTGTTCCGCGGAACCGACATCACCGCGCTCGAAGGCGAGGCGCTACGCCGCATGCGTCCACGCATGCAGATGATCTTCCAGGATCCGCAGGACAGCCTGAACCCTCGCATGACGGTGGGCACCATCATCGGGGAACCCCTGCTGGAGCACGGCGCGGAGGGGAAGCGCGCGTTGCAGGCGCGCGTGGAGGAGCTGCTCGAGTCCGTCGGGCTCGACCCCGGATTCACCAACCGCTATCCGCACGAGTTCTCGGGCGGGCAGCGCCAGCGCATCGGGGTCGCCCGGGCGCTCGCGCTGAATCCCGAGTTCATCGTGTGCGACGAGCCGATCGCTGCGCTCGACGTGTCCATTCAGGCCCAGGTCGTGAACCTGCTCGAGGACCTGCAGGAGCGCCTCGGCCTCACCTACCTGTTCATCTCCCACGATCTGAGCATGATCCGCCACATCGCGGACCGCGTCGCGGTGATGTATCTCGGCAAGATCGTCGAGCTCGCCACGAGCGATGTGCTCTACCGGGAACCGCTGCATCCCTATACGCGGGCGCTGCTCTCGGCGGTCCCCATTCACGACCCCGAGCTCGAGTCGCACCGCGAGCGGATCATCCTGAGCGGCGACGTGCCGAGCCCCGCCGACCCGCCCTCCGGCTGCCGCTTCAGCACGCGCTGCCCCATGGCGGCACCGGAGTGCCGCGAGCGGGAACCCGAGTGGCGCGAGCTTCGCCCCGGCCACCGGGTCGCCTGCCACTTCGCCGAGTAGAGGAGGATGGTCACCCTCCATGTCGAGGCGGTCCAGGCGGCTGTCCGGGAGCATTTCATTCCGGCCGGAGCTGTGCGTCCAATGCGACCTGTGCGGCTCGGTTGGATTCCCGCGAATCAAGGGAATCCCCGCAAAGCGAAAAGCCGAGGCCGGTGCCGTGGAAGCACGAAATGCTCCTGGACGGCGGCCGGGTGATTCTCCGGCTCGCCAAGACGAGTACGGCGTTCTTCGTGCCGCAGCGGCGGCCATGAGGAGTAGCATAGAGCGGCCCGAAACGGGGAACGTCCATCCGGGCCCGTCCCCGCTGCATGTCCATCTTCAATCCACTACTGAAAGAGGAAGCAGAGCAAAATGAAAAGCATCACTACCCTGATCGCGGCGTTGGCGGTGACGGCAATGGTGTCGTCCGCCGCGCACGCCCAACGCGGCCGCGACGGTCACCTGAACATCCTGTACTGGCAGGCGGCCTCGTCCATGAATCCCTACCTGTCCGGCGGCACGAAGGAGATCGAGGCGTCGTCGCTCGTGATCGAGCCGCTCGCCCACTACGACGAGAACGGCAACATGGTGCCGGTGCTGGTCGAAGAGATCCCCACCATCGAGAACGGCGGGGTCGCAAGCGACCTGCGCAGCATCACCTGGAAGCTCCGCAAGGACATCGTGTGGTCCGACGGCAGCCCGCTCACCGCGCACGACGTGGTGTTCTCCGGCGAGTACTGCCTGCACCCCGAGGGCGGCTGCACCTCCCTCTCCTATCTCTCCGACGTCACCGGCCTCGAGGCGCTCGACGACCATACCGTGAAGATCAACTTCGGCGTCGCCAAGCCCTTCCCCTACGGGGCCTTCGTCGGCTCGACCACCCCCGTCATCCAGAAGGCGCAGTTCGCCGACTGCCTGGGCCTCAAGGCGCAGGAGTGCACCGAGGCGAACTTCAATCCCATCGGCACCGGGCCCTTCAAGGTCGATGAGTTCCGGGCCAACGACGTGGTGACCCTGTCCGCCAACGAGAACTTCCGCGAGGCCGACAAGCCGGCCTTCGCGACCGCCACCTTCAAGGGCGGCGGCGACGCCGCGTCCGCCGCGCGCTCGGTGCTCGAGACCGGCGAGTTCGACTACGCCTGGAACCTGCAGGTGGAGCCGGAAGTGCTCGCGCAGATGGAGGCGGCGGGCAAGGGTGCCGTCGTCACCGCCTTCGGCACCTCGGTGGAACGCCTGATGGTCAACCAGACCAACAACGACCCCGCCCTCGGGCCGGACCAGCGCTCGCTCTACCTCGACGGCGCCAACCCCCATCCCTTCCTCTCCGATCCCGCGGTGCGCCGTGCCCTCTCCCTCGCCATCGATCGCCAGATCCTGGTCGACGCGGGCTACGGAGCCGCCGGCAAGCCGACCTGCAACGTCCTGCCCGCACCGGCGGTCTACGCGTCCATGGCCAACGACGAGTGCCTGACCCCGAACCCCGACGAGGCGAACCGCATCCTCGACGAGGCGGGCTGGATGCCGGGCGGCGACGGGGTGCGCGAGAAGGACGGAGTGCGCCTCTCGATCCTGTACCAGACCTCGACCAACTCGGTGCGCCAGGGCACCCAGGCCCTCATCAAGCAGATGTGGGAGGCGATCGGAGTGGAGACGGAGCTGCGCAACATCGACGCGGCGGTGTTCTTCGGGGGCGATCCGGCGAGCCCGGACACCTACATGAAGTTCTACTCCGACATCGAGATGTACACCAACAACTTCTCCGGCACCGACCCCGAGTCCTACATGGCGAACTGGACCTGCGAGAAGATCCCCGGCCCGGAGAACCAGTGGCTCGGCCCCAACATCCAGCGCCAGTGCGTGCCCGAGTACGACGCGCTCTCCGCCGAGATGTCCCAGACCGCTTCCCTGGAGGAGCGGGCGCGGCTCGCCAAGGAGATGAACAACATCATCGTGGGCAACCACTACATGATTCCGCTCATCTGGCGCGGCAGCGTCTCCGCCCACGCCAACACCCTCCTGGGGGTGCGGATGAACGCGTGGGACTCCGAGCTGTGGAACGTGGCGGACTGGCACCGTTGAGCCTGCGGCGGGCGGGAGCCTGCCCTTCCGTCTGAGCCCGTGCCGCGGTCCGCCGGCCTCCCCGGCGGACCGCGGCCGCGCCAGACGCCCCCAAGATCCGCTACATCA
>JAJEAD010000013.1 GCA_022824305.1 Gammaproteobacteria bacterium
GATGCGGGGCGCGGCTGTGGCCGACCATGACCAACTCGCGACCAAGACGGACATTCGATGGATCCTCGCGATCCTGGGATTTCAGTCCGCGTTCATACTCGCCATTGCCGGCCGGATGTTCGGGCTGTTCTGACGCGGAAGGTCTCGCGATACGGGCGGCGCGGAGCAGAACCGAGGCGCCGGCGCGGGTAACCGCGGGCGGAGCCGAGGCCGGGACGCCAGCCCGCACCGGTGCGAACGTGTCACCGACGACGCCCGCGAACGCCACCCGGACCGGGCGTGGGAGGTGGACATGCACGACCGATCGGGCTCGGTCCTGGTCACGCTCGAGTTCCAGTCCACGGTGGACCGCACCATGGCGGCGCGTGTCCTGGTCTGCACCGCGATGCTCTATCAGGACCGATTGCGCCACTCCTTCGCCAAGCACCCCCCGGTGCTTCCCATCGTGGTGTACTACGGCCCCGGGACGTGGACGGCGCACGAGGAGGTCGCAGGTCTGTGTGCCGCACCGGGCGCATCCCGGGCGCCGTACCAGCCCGCGCAGCGCCACTTCGTGCTCGACGTGGGCCGCTATACTGGCCCCCTGCCCGAGGGACCCAACTGGATGGCGGAGCTCGTTCGGCTCGCACGCACCCGCGACTTCAGGGCGGCGGCTGTGGAGTATTACGACATCTGCGCGCGGTGGCCGGAGTCGGAGCACCACGGCTTGGTCAAGAGTCTCTGGACATGGCTCGGGCAGGTACATTTCCCCATGCACGGCATCGAGCTGAAGCTGCCGGAGCTGGTGAACGTGAGGGAGGCGGGAATCATGATGCTGCAAGTAGTGGATGACTGGTCGGCGAAGCTGAGGGCCGAAGGCCAAACCGAGGTTATGCGCCGGCAAGCGGCGCGGAAGCTCGGTCCCGAGACCGCAGACCGGCTCGCCGAGCAACTGGAAGAAATCTCCGACCCGGAGCGGTTGGGCGACGTCAGCGAGTGGATTCTGGAATACGAACGCGGCGAGGAGCTGCTCGCCCGAGTGGCGCGGCTGTGCAAGACGGCCGCGGCGGAGGACAGCGCTTCGCCGGACTGACGCTGACACGGCACTACACACATACTTGCCGTCGGCGGCGAAGTGGCTTGAAGCTCTGCACTCGCGGCGAACGTCGGGCGCGCGCTCGACCGCTGCGATGCCGTTGATGTCGGCTCCCCTCATGTCTACCGCCCTCCCATCCCGTCGTTCGGGAGAAGCGGGCGGTTGTCGTCGTAACCCGCCTTGTGCAATGCATCGATGGCATCTCGGCCTGCCGACCAAGATGGTGTAGCAGGCGGACCGGTACGGTTCGTGTCCGAGACACGCGGTCGATAAACGTACCGTGTCGCGAGCGCGAAGTTCACGAACCCCCCGAGCCCGATCCCAAGCAGCAGTGCAAGCATCCGGTGGTGATCGAAGAAGGTGGTGAGACTCGTCAGCACGGCGTAGCTGCCGGCGTTCAACGCCAGGCCGGCGACGCTGCTCGTCACGAACCTCGCCCATTGGCGCGCACGGGCGTCGGGTGCTCGCTCGCTGAAAGTCACTGTCCGATTGAGCAGCCAGTTCCAACTCGCCGCCGGAAAGAACGAGACGAATCGTGCGACACGATGGTCGAGTCCGACCCATTGCAGTGCGAGGTAGCAGGCGATGTCGACGGCGAACCCGCTTGCACCCACCAGCCCGAAGCGCAACAGCCGCGCAGCAGTCTCCGATACGTCGGCGTAGCGCGAGCGAGCCGCGCGTATCCATCGGACTCCCGCACCGCGCATCCGACTGGAAGCCCCGCGAGCTGCGCCGTCTCGCAGCCATCGACGCACCGGGGCCGCGCGCGGAGCTCGCACACTCGGATGGGTGGTTGTCTCGCCCGCGCCCCACGCCACGATGTGCCCCGAGTGTCCCGGAGACTCGTGCGCGCGAAGCCGATGAAGAACAGGGAGAGCCTGGTGGTCGTGGCTCTCCCGAGTCGCGTGCCGTGGATTCGGCACGCACGGACTCCCCTTGCTCGGTCTGGCCGATGAGGGCAGGACGGATTTGGCTGCGCGCATCACGAGCGCACCACCTGTCGAGCAGCGGCCGTGGGGCTTGCCGATGCGGCGGCCTGCGCCTCGAATACCCGCGATTGAAGGTCCCGCGCCGCCTCCAGGTCGGGCGCGAGATCCAGGGCGCGCTCAAGGGCGAGAAGCGACTCGGGGTGTTGGCCGGCGCGATACAGGGCCTCGCCGAGATTCACGTGGGCTTGCGCAACGAAGGGGGTCGCTTCGACGAGCCTGCGGTAAAGCGGCACGGCGTCCTCGTATCGCGCCTCCCGGAGACGAAGCACCGCGAGGCGCTCCAGTGCCGTGGCGTCGAGAGGGTGGATGTCGAGCGCGCTTCGCCAGTGCCGGGCAGCGGCCTCGAAACGTCCCTGCTTTTCGAAGACTTCGCCCAGCGCCAGGTGCGCATCGCGCGCGACCGGCCGGCTCGGGGCGAGCGCCAGTGCCTCTTCGAGCACTGTCGCCGCAGTCTCGAACTCGTCCATGCGCTGCAATACCTCACCGAGCGCAACCCGAGCGAACGCAGATTCCGGCTCCTGCTCGATCGCGGCCTCGCACCGCTCCCGCGCTTCGGTGAGCCGGACATGGAATTCCTCCGTCCACGACTCGCGCCTTTCCCGCCTGACGGTCTGCACCGCCGAACGATCGTGACCGTCCGCCGGGAGGCCGGCGGCACGTTGCCGATCGCGTGCGAGGTCGACCCGCGCAAGGAGGAACCAGACGTTGGTGGGCTCGAGCGCAAGCGCCCGGTCCAGGTGCACGGCCGCGGCATCGAGACGCCCGAGCTTGTGCAGCGCCTCACCGAGCAGCACGTGCAGGGCGGTCTCGGTCCGGAGGTCGCGCAACACGGCGAGCGCTCGGTTGAACGACTTGGCAGCGTCCTCGTGGCGGCCGGATTCGAGGAGCGCCATCCCCTGGTAGAGGTATGCCGCGTCGTCGTCGGGGTCTTCCCGGATCAGCGCCTCGTAAAGCGCCAGCCCTTCCTCGTAGCGTGCCTGGCGCACCAGGGCTCGGGCAAGGAGAAGTCGCGGTCGATTCCTCTCGCTGCGCGGCCAGACCGCAAGGCTTGAGCGAAACGCTGCCTCCGCCTCGACAGGGTGATCCAGTGCGAGCAGCGCACTCCCCAAGGCGAGGTATGTCCCGTGCGTCTGGACCCCTCTTCGGCCTTCAGCGAGCGCGACTCCTCTTCGCGCTGCTGCAAGGGCTTCTTCGTGGTGGCCCGCAACGCCCAGCTCACCGCTCAGGATGAGCTGTCCGGCGTAGTGCCGCGGATTGGTCGCGTCGATGTGACGGGCAAACGCAAGGTCGTTGCGGTAGATCCCGGACTGCTGCCAACTGAGCGCACCGAGCGCCACGAGAATGGCAGCGGCGACAACGGAGAGTGCGGGGAGTGCGCGGCTACGGGGATTGAGCCGGACGGCGAGGTGGACCGCTACACCCAGGATCACCGCGAGCAGGCCGATGCTTGCCAGGTACTGGAAGCGGTCGGCGACGAAGGCAAGCTTCATAAAGCGAAAGTCCACGAAGCCGAGGACGGGAGACAGCGTCAGCGCGAAGAAGAGCACGCCTGCGAGCGGTCCGCGCCCAATCCGATCCCGCGTCAGCCACAGCACCACACCGAGAGTGACAAGGGCGGCGATGGCGAGCCATCCGAGAAGGTCGCCCGGGTGGACCTCCCAGCGGGGATAGAGCACCGGCAGGGACGCCGGCCACACGAGCTGATGGGCGTAGACCCAGAGGGCCCGGGCCGCGATGAGGGCGCGCTCGACCAGCGAGTAGTCCAGAGCGGAGTCGATTCGGTCGCGGTAGAAGGCGAGGTCGGCGAGGGTGACACCAAGGGCGAGCGCGAACAGCGGCACGACCCATGCGACATCGCGCCAGGTGACACGGCCGACCTGCCACCATCGAAGCAGCAGGAGGGCGGCCGGCAGGGTGACCACGATGGACTTCGAGAGCAGCGCCGGGGCAAAGAGCGCGAGGCAGAGCAGATACCGTCCCGGATGCGGCACCTCGGTGAACCGGAGCCAGACATGGACCGCGCCCAGATAGAAGAGGGCGGAGAGGAGATCCTTGCGCTCGATGATCCACGCCACCGACTCCACGTGCACGGGGTGGACCGCGAACACCGCAGACACGAGCCATGCGCCCGGGACCCCGAGTCTGAGCAGCAGGCGCCACACCAGCACCGAGTTCAACGCATGCAGCGCGATGTTGACGGCGTGGTAGCCGGCGGGGCTGAACCCCCAGAGCTTGTGCTCGATCCAGAAGGTGGTGTAGGTGACGGGCCAGTAGTGGTTCTCGCGCACAATCTCCGAAGGCGAGAGCCAGATGGAGACGATCCCGTCGAGGCGGCGCACGAGCGGCTCGGTGACGAAGATCCAGTCGTCCCAGACGAAGCCGCCGAACAACAGCGCAGGGGTGTAGACGACGACGGCCAGCAGGACGAGCCCCCGGCCCTTGCGTCCTTCGCCGTGCTGCGCCCATTGCGCCACGCGAGATTGCCACGAGGTCGAGGCTGTTCCGATTCTCGGACATGCCGCCGTGCGCAACCACTGACTCCGCACCCTCGCGTGAATGGAAACCATGTCGGCGGGTCATCCCGAGGTGAATGCGAATCCCGCGCCGTTCACGGCCGGACATCCGTACGCGTGGTGGGTAGTAGCGGTTCGGTAAGCCGGATACCCACATTCGCCGGCGGCAACGGGGCTTGCGGATCGAACCGACGCATGATTGCGTCATTGATGTCGTAGATCAGCACCGGTGCGTACTCCTGCCACCGGCGCAATGGCGGTGCGTCCACGTCGCGGCGGAGAATCCGCACGGTGCCGAAGGTACGCTCGACGGAGTAGCCGGACACGGGGAGCGTCGGTTTTTCTGTCACAAGATGGCTCGCGAGCGCGGTCACGTCGGTTCCGCTGCGCTCGATGAACGGGCGCATCTGCCCGTCGTAGAAGGGGATCCTCCGGTGCAGGTAGTAGTAGCCGGGGAGCTGGTGGTGCCCCCGGTCAAGCTGCCACACCGCTTCAACGCCCGAGGCGGTGGCCAGCCAGCGGTAAGCGGCGAAGATCGGGTCCTGATCGCGCACGAAGCGTACCGCACCGGTCTCCCCTGACCACGCGCGGTACACTCGATCTTGCCCCGGCAGGGCGTTCAGGATTCCGGCGGCGGAGACTCCGCCGAACACGCCGGCGCACACTGCGGCGTAAACGCCTGCCGGGGATGATCCTGTACGGCGTGGACCGATAGCACGTCCGCCGGCCCGGCCCGCCATCACCGCACCGGCCCGCGCCGTCAGATCCGCTGCGATGAGCAGCCACAGCGGCACCACCACAAAGACGAAGCGGTACTCCTTGTGCTGCTGCAACGAGTGCATCGCCAAGGTGAGAGCGATGAGCGCGAGCAGGAGCCCGTAACGCCCCGGCCGCCACGCGGCGGCCGCAATGCACAACACGCCGAGTCCGCCGCCTGCGAGTGCGAGCCATTCGAGGTACTGCCAGGGCGGGCTTTCGCCGACGCGCATCGCGCCGAGAATCAGGTTGTAGAGCACGTTGGTGACATAGGAGTGGAACAGACGCCCATCCCAGGCGACAGCGTCGAAGATCCCCACCGCGAGTGCGAGCCCGGCTGCGATCAGCACGAGTTGTATTCGCCTCCGGGTGCGCACGAGCACGATGCCAAGCAGGAGCGCGGCGATCGGCACGTACTGCAGCCGCACCGCGCCGGCGAGTACCGCGAGCGCGGCGGCTGGCCACACGGCCGACGTCCGTGCAACCTCGGCCGGGCGCACGGTGAACGCGAGCAGCGCCATCAGCGGTGCGGTCGCGACGAACTCGGTCAGCGGCTTGTGCGCGAACCCAACGAGCTCGTACCAGAATGCGCCCGCGACCAACGCGGCGCGCGCCGCCGCTTCGCTGAAGTGCCGCCGCGCGAAGAGGTACATGCCGGCCGGAATCGCCAGCGAGATGGCGCAGAACGCGAGCTTGACACCGGCGATGTAATACTGCGGCTCGCCGAGTCCGAGTGCATCAAACAGGGCCAGCACCGCGGCCACGAACCCCGGCACGAGCCACGAGCGTGCGCCGTAGAAATACTCCCAGTACGTCACTCCGGATCCGAACACGAGCCGATGTGCGGGCTCGAGGTACTGCATGATCTCGTCGGGGTGGAGCACGAAGTCGCCCGAGAGCGCGACGCCGGCGCGTATCGCGAACGCGAGTGCAAGTACAAGCGGCAGGTAACGCCAGGGTGCGGACTCCGGCGCCTGCGGGTGCAGAATGCGCTCGAGCTGCGATGCGGGCCACGTGCGCCCGGACTGCGCGCTCATGAGCTTCTCCCATCCGTACGCGTCCCGCGGCGTCGCGAGATGCTGCGTGTGCGGCGGATTGGGGACGCGGCATCCATCCCGGGCTCGTCAGCGTCCGTAATCATCATCGAACCGAACAATGTCGTCCTCGCCGAGGTAGTCGCCCGTCTGCACCTCCACCAGCTCCAGCGGCGTCTCCCCCGGATTCTCCAGGCGGTGTGGAGCGCCCTTCGGAATGAAGGTGGACTGGTTCTCCCGAACCAGAAAGCGCTCGTCTTCTCGCGTCACCCGCGCCACGCCGCGCACCACGACCCAGTGCTCGGCTCGATGGCGGTGGGACTGGAGAGAGAGCTTCTGACCCGGCCGAACCGTGATGTGCTTGACCTTGAAGCCCGCGCCTTCATGCACGGAGTCATAGCTTCCCCAGGGCCGATAGACCCTGCGGTGGGTGCGGTGCTCATCGCGCCCGGCCCGCTCCAGTTGCCGAACGACCGCCTTCACGTCCTGGCCTGCGTTCCTGTCCGCGACCAGCACCGCATCGGCGGTGTCCACGATGACCAGGTCCTTCACCCCGACGGTGGCCACCAGTCGGGCGCTGCCGTGGATGAACGTGTTGCGGGTACCGTGCACGACGGCATCGCCCCGGACCACGTTGCCTGCTTCATCCCCGGGCGAGAGCGCCGCGAGACTCGCCCAGGACCCCATGTCCTGCCACCCTGCGTCCAGAGGCACCACCCGAGCGTTCGACGTGGGCTCCATCACCGCGTAGTCCACGGAGAGGGCCGGCGAGCGCCCGAAGGCCGGCGCATCGAGTCGCAAGAATTCGAGGTCCGGCGTCGCGTGCTCGTGGGCCTTCTCGACCGCGTTGCGGATGGCCGGTGCATGAACGCCCAGCTCGCGCAGAAAGGACCGGGCGCCGAACACGAACATGCCGCTGTTCCAGTAGCAGTGGCCGGACTCGATCCATGAAGCCGCCGTCTCCGCGTCAGGCTTCTCCCGAAATTGCTTCACCGCCCGGGCGCCGCCGACCGCACCGGTGCGCTCGCCTGCGATGATGTAGCCGTAGCCGACCTCCGCGTAGGTGGGGACGACGCCGAACGCCACGAGGCATCCCCGAGCCGCCTCCCTCGACGCGAGGCGCACCGCATCGGCAAACCGGGCATCGTCCCGTATCAGGTGGTCGGAGGGCAGGACCAGGAGAACGGGGTCTTCACCCTCCTCGCATCGGGCGAGCACCTCGAGGGCCGCGGCGGCAATCGCCGGCGCCGTGTCCCGGGCCACCGGCTCCAGCACGATTGCGCCCGGCGTCACGCCGACTGCGCGCAGTTGCTCGGCGACCACGAACCGGTGCGCCTCGTTGCACACGACGATGGGGCGCTGCGCATCCTCGACAAGTGCAAGTCTCCGCGCGGTGGCCTGAAGGAGGGTGTCGTCGTCGAGCAGCGGGAGCAACTGCTTGGGATGGTGCTCTCGCGAAAGCGGCCAGAGCCTCGTTCCGGCGCCGCCGGACAGGATCACGGGAACGAGCGGTGGGGTCGCCGGAGGCATCTCCCCTTGGGGCGTCCGCTCGCCGCTCACGGCGCCGCTCCGGTTCCGGCGTCGTCGAATCGACGCGGTCCGCGTCCGCTTCGGTGCATGGCGCCGGCGAGGCGAAAGCCGTAGAGCCGCGCAAGCTGACGGAGATAGGCGGCCAGCGTGCGCAAGCTCATCTTGCTGGAGCCGATGCGCCTGTCGTTGAAGACGATGGGCGCCTCGGTGACCCGCAGCCGTCCGCGCACCATGAGCTCCAGCGCAATCTTGTAACCGCCGGGACGCAGGCGTTCGGGCGCCGGCAGGAGGCGGCGGTCCGCGGCGAAGAAGCCCGAGAGCGGGTCGGCGCAGGTAACGAGAGGCTGTGCGAGCGCGGTCGCGAGTCGCGAGCTCAAGCGCCGGCCCCGGCTCCAGCCGCGGTCCACGGATGCTCCGGGGACATAACGGCTGCCGAGGGCGAGCTCCGCACCCGTGTCGAGGGCGCCGAGCAGCGCCGGGATGCGCTCCGGAGGGTGGGAGAGGTCGGCGTCCATGACCACCACCCGATCGAAGCGGGCGAGACGGATTCCGAGCAGGACGGAGAGCGAGAGGTCCCGCGGCGGCTCGCGGCGCACATGCAGGCGAACCGGGGCGCTCCTCGCAAGCTCCGCGACCACATCCTCGGAGCCGTCGCCGGAATCGTCGTCGACGAGAAGCAGCTCCCACTCCGACCCGTACCCGGAAAGCACGCCCTGCACCCGCTCGACGAGCGCGCGCAGACCTGCCGCCTCCCGGAACGTCGGGACCACGACGGAGACGGGCGGCGGGAACGAAGCGGGCTTCTCGACGGACTGCGTGCCGAAGAAGTTGCGGCGATCCATTCCGAGCGGCGTGATACTCACCGGGTGCATCCCGTGCGCCGTACCAGCCCGTGCAGCGCCACTTCGTGCTCAACGTGGGCCGCTATACTGGCCCCCTGCCCGAGGCACCCAACTGGATGGCGGAGCTCGTTCGGCTCGCACGCACCCGCGACCTCAGGGCGGCGGCGGTGGAGTATTACGACATCTGCGCGCAGTGGTCGGAATCGGAGCACCACGGCCTGGTCAAGGGTCTCTGGACATGGCTCGGGCAGGTGCATTTCCCCATGCACGGCATCGAGCTGAAGCTGCCGGAGCTGGTGAACGTGAGGGAGGCGGGAATCATGATGCTGCAAGTGATGGATGACTGGTCGGCGAAGCTGAGGGCCGAAGGCCGAATGGAAGGCCAAGCCGCCGTGATACGCTGGCAGGCGGCGCGGAAGTTTGGTCCCGAGACCGCAGACCGGCTCGCGGAGCAACTGGAAGGAATCCCCGACCCGGAGCGGTTGGGTGAGGTCGGCGAGTGGATTCTGGAATACGAAAGCGGCGAGGAGATGCTCGACCGCGTGGCGCGGCTGTGCGAGACGGCCGCGGCGGAGGACCGCACCTCGCTGGACTGACGCTGACACGGCACTACATACATACTTGCTGCCGGCAGCGGTGTGGCTTGAAGCCCTGCACTTGCGGCGAACGTCGGGCGCTTCGGCGATTCCGATACACCTCGCGCTCGGACAACGCTTGGGCGCACGCAAACGTTCCGTCAGCATGTTCGAGTCGTCACCGAAGTAGAGGAAGGTCATTGCGGCATCCAGCCCGTCAGCTCGCATGGGCCGGGACGCGGGTCGGGGCAGGCTTTCGGGTCTTCCAGATCAGCGCATCCACGATGTAGTGGTGGAAGTTGACGATCTGGTAGAGCACGAGGGTGGCGGAGACGCCGGCGAAGAACAGCCAGTCGATGGCTCTGAGCAGGCCGCCGTAGACGGCCGCGGCAATCGCGATGCAGGTCAGCAGGTAGAGCCAGAGTCGCCCGGGCTGGCTGATCCAGGAGAGGAAACGCGCCTGCGGGTCGATGCCCTTCTCGAAGCGACGGCGGTTCTGCATCCACACGAAGAGGATGTACTGGAAGTTGTGCCAGATGTTGATCATCAGCCAACCGAACGTGATGTCGTCGAGCCACACGTAGGCGATACTGAAGATCGCGATGTGGGTCAGCATGTAGAGGGTGTGGACAGTAGCGAGCCGTCCCTGGAACAGGGCCAGAAGCCGCCTCGCGGCCCACACCGTCATCAGCACAGCCGCGGCGACGCCCGCGATGTCTGCGACGGAGGCCGGAACGGGCAGCATCCACAGCTCCATGCCGATGAAATGCGTATGGTCCTGGCTCGACCGGAGCAGGATTCCGTAGACAGGGATGGAGTAGAAAATCGCGTGGTCGAGCCACCCGTGCTCGTACAGCGCTTCGGGGTCGGTCCGTCGATACGCTCGGGAGATGCCCCAGCTCTGACGCGTGTAGTGCCACCACTGCCAGTAGAAATAGATGGTCACGATGACCCAGAGTCCGACCTGCCAGGCAACGAGGATGGTGACCGCGGCAACAATTGGAAGAAGGTGCACTATCATCCACCGACGCTGCTCGAAGCTCGCCCGGTCGAAGCACAGCCGGGTGAAGGTGGCGATCACATGGTGGTATCCGAGCAGCCACAGGTCGAGGAGAAGGATGGGATAGAACAGCGACGGCTCGATTACGATCGCAGCGCCGGAGACGAGGGCGAGTGCAATCCCTCCGAGGATGAAGGCACCGTCAAACTTGGCATTGCGCAGCCACGCGGGATGAGCACGTGGTTGAACGCATTGCATTCCCATCGTGATGTCTGCCGTGCTCTGCATCATCCTTATCGACTCTCAGCTCCGCCGAACGGAAACGCGGCTGCGAGGTGCACTTCTCCAGAATGTCTTCTCACCCCGTGCGCGGGAAATCTCCACCACTCAAGGCGTGTCCCTTTCCGCAACTCCCCTTGCCGTAATGCAACTTGAAACAGCTCTGGGAGCCTCATGGGATGTACGTCGGATTCGTGGTGCCCCCCAAACCGATGGCAGGGGGGAGAGCCTCCTCACTACGAGAAATTCGTAGTGAGGAGACAGGAGGAGCACCGGTTACGGAGTCATTGTCGGTGAACCGGCCGTAGTCGTGCCGCCGATGTCGGTGCCGATGCCAGCTATTGCGTCCGAGATCTTGCCACCGAACGCGACAAGCGCAGTCGCGACAGCGACAGCGATGACTCCGACCAGAATCGCGTACTCCAGGGCGGAGACGGCCTCGTTGGCCCGAAGGAAACGGCGAAACCGCCGCGACTTGTGCACGCGTGTGTGCTTCTTCATGATGGCATTACTCCTTGTGTGGGAGTGCTAAGGAATGGGCCGGCGGTGCCAGCCGCCGGTTTGGGTCTGGCCGTCCCGCGCTGCGATGGGGGCGGGACGGCCGGATGCAGTGAACAGATGGCGGCGCGTCTCGGGGTTCAGGAGGTCGGCGAGCTTGGTCGCCGTACCGCGCCAAGCCTCACCGACGCGAGCGCCGGTTACCTCTGAGGCCAGTCCAGAGGCTAATCCGCCAGTGAATTCTCGTTCTGCCCTCACCCCAAACCCCTCTCCCGAGGAGAGAGGAGCTTTGTCTTCGGCTCGCGCGAGATCATCGTGGCAGCAGGGCCCGAACGCCTTGCGCACGAACCCCCGATAGAAGATCTGATAGGAGTGGGCGAAGTGGGGGTGGTTCACGAAGTGGGCGAGGAAGAGCATCGCGCCCGCGAGCGCGACCCGGGATGCCTCGTCGCGTGGGAAGAAAGCGGCCATCGCGCCGAGCACGAGGAAGCTCCCGCCACCGAGGAGGAGGAAGTCGACCACGGGGCCGTAGAGCCAGCGGCTGCGCTCTTCGGCGCGGGGGCGGGAGGCGGCGGTGGCGG
>JAJEAD010000072.1 GCA_022824305.1 Gammaproteobacteria bacterium
CTCGTGGAGCACCCCGACGCTGCGCTCGATGCGCCCCGCCGCCGAGACCAGGGCCCGCAGCCGCGCCTCCACGTCGTGCTCGGGCGCCGGTGCGCTGAGGCGCTCCACGATGAAGCGCGAGACGTCCATCCCCGCCGCCGCAGCGCGCTCTCGCACCAGCCGCCACTCGCTGTCGGTCGCCATCACCGCGCGCTGGCGCCGGCGCTCCTCCCGCGTGCCCATCGCCATTCCTCCTCTCGTCGGCCCTGCCGGACTCCCGTCCTCCCGGCTTCGATACAACGCGCCCCGCCCGATGGTCCGCAGGGCCGGATTGGAGGCCAAGAATACCCTGAGGTCTGCCTATAGGCGAGAGGGTGGAGGACAATGCGTCTGTATAGCCCTTGTGGCTGTCTAAGCTTCTGGAATAAAAGAGTTATCTGGAAACACTCCCCAGTAGGCCCCCTGCCAGGGCCAATTACGGTTAAGTTCCCCGAATGCAACTCTCCTCTTGTGGCTCCCTTCCGATGTATAGCGCCTAGGATGACAGCTGGTCCGTTGAATCTTGTTCTATCTCGTTGTAATATCGGCATTCCTGACAGGAGATCGTGTGACTGTAGAGCCAGTTGTTGATATATAGAAGCCTCAGGTTTTCTGTCACACCAGACGGGGGAACAGCACAATGTCATTGCTCAACAGGCGCGGGCTGCTCGCCGCGGCCGCGATGGTGCCCGCACTGGCGCTCGGCACATCGGCGTTCGCTCAGAGCGAAGTCACCATTACGCACTACTTCACCGGAGAGCTCGGCCTCAAGGCACTCAACGAGCAGATCGCCAGGTTCGAGGCGGACACCGGCCACACGATCAAGAACAGCCCGATCGGACACGAGGACTTCAAGACCGACATTCTCGTGCGCGCCGCGGGCGACAGTCTGCCCGACGTGTTCAGCTACTGGGCGGGGGCGCGTACGCAGTTCGTCGTCGATTCGGGCAGCCTCCATCCCATCGACGACATGTGGAATCGCGAGGGCCTCGACGACGTCGTCGCAAAGTCGGTGGCCGACAGCGCCACCATGTACAACGGCCAGCGCTTCCTGGTGCCCTTCAACTACCACTACGCGGGCATGTTCTACAACAAGAAGGTCCTTGCGGACGCCGGCGTCGCCGAGCTTCCCTCGAGCTGGGACGAGTTCCTCGCCGTGTGCGAGACCCTGAAGAACCACGGCGTGGCGCCCATCGCCCTCGGCTCCATGCACCGCTGGCCCGCGCAGTTCTGGTTCGACTATCTCCTTCTGCGCACCGCCGGCCCGGACTACCGCGCGGGGCTGATGGACGGTTCCGCCCGCTACGACGACGCCGAGGTCCATGCCGCGATGGCGATGTGGAAGGAGCTGGTCGACAAGGGGTACTTCGCCCCCAACTCCAATGCCGACACCTGGACCGACGCATCCGACAAGGTGGCCCGGGGAGACGCGGCGATGACCCTGATGGGCACCTGGATCACCGGCTACTGGAACGGCATCGGCCTGACGCCCGGCGAGGACTACGATTTCTTCCCCTTCCCCGCGATCGCCGAAGGGGTGCCGGGAGCGGTGGTCGGCCCGGTGGACGGATTCGTCATCTCCAACGACGGCGGCAACCCCGAGGGCGCCGAGGCCTTCCTGAGCTACATGGTGTCGAGCACCGACGTGCAGGCGAGCTGGACGGACCAGTTCGGCGCGCTGTCCGCCAACGTGAACGTCGATCCGGCGAACTACAACGACGTCATGCAACGCGCCTTCGCAACCGTCGCGGCGGCCGAGGTGTTCGCCTTCAACTACGACCTCGCGACTCCGCCGCCGGTAGCGGAGGTGGGGCTCTCGATGTTCTCCCGCTTCATGGACGATCCGAGCATGGTGGACGAGATCCTCGCGCAGGTCGCCGACGACGCGGCACAGGCCTTCCAGGAATAGCGAAGGCACGACTCGAGGCCGGGGGCCGGAGGGAACTCCGGCCCTGACCGGATCCCGATGCGAGCGCAGGCGGGATGGAAGGGGACAAGCGTTTCTGGCGGGCGGTGCTGCTCGCCCTGCCGCTGGCGGTGTTCGCGGTCTTCGTGATCTGGCCGCTGGCGAGCTCCTTCTACTACAGCTTCACCAACTGGAACGGCTTCAACCCCGACTACGACTACGTCGGGCTGGACAACTTCCAAAAGATCTACACCGACAAGCTGTTCTATCAGGCCGCGATCAACACCGCCTTGTGGATGATCGCGGCGATCCTGCTGCCGACCGCCCTGGGGCTGGGGCTCGCGCTTCTGATCGACAGCAGCGTTCCCGGCTCCGCCGCGTTCAAGTCCATCTTCTACCTGCCCATCTGCCTGTCCGCGGTCGTGGTGGGACAGATCTGGGTGTGGATCTACCAGCCGGACTGGGGACTGCTGAACACCGTCCTGGAAGCGATGAGCGGCGAGCGACTCCGCTACGCGTGGCTCGCCAAGCCCGACACCGCGCTCTGGTCGGTAATCGTCGCCTGGTCGTGGCAGCAGACCGGTCTGTCGATGGTCATCTTTCTCGCCGGGCTCACGACCATCCCCGAAGACCTGCTGGAAGTGTGCGAGATCGAAGGCGCCACCACGGCCCAGCGCATTCGGATGGTCGTCATACCGCTGCTCACCCCCGCCACGGTGGTGGTGATCGCGCTGAGCGTCATCAACTCCCTCAAGGGCTTCGACATTCTGTACATCATGACCGGCGGCGGACCTTTCAACAGCTCCGACACGCTGGCCATGCACATGTACAACGAGTCCTTCAAGAAGTACCTGATGGGATACGGCAGCGCCATTTCCGTGGTGCTGTTCCTGATCGCGCTCACCATCATCCGCGTCTACTTCCGTCAACTGCGCAAGGTGGATGAGCTCTATGGCTGACGCGGCGGTCCTGCCTCCCGCCCGCCCGCCCTTCAATCCGTGGCCGGCGGTGATCTTCGTCGCGCTCATCGTCCTGGCGCTTCTCTTTCTCGCGCCTACCGCGGGCGTTCTTCTGTCTTCCGTGAAGACCACCCGCGAGATTGCGCTCGGCGCGCTGTGGTCGATTCCCGCCGAACTGTACCTCGGCAACTACGCGGAAGTGCTGGCCAACCCGGCCGTGCATCGCTATCTGCTCAACACGGTGCTGGTCTCGGCCCCGGCCACCGTCGCATCGATCGCATTGGGCGCGCTTGCGGGCTACGTGTTCGCCAAGCTGCCCTTCCGCGGCAGCAACCTGCTCTTTCTCGTCATTGTCTCCGGCATGTTCTTTCCCCCGCAGGTGATCCTCATCCCGCTGTTCCGGCTCTTCAACGCGATGAACCTGATCGACACCCTGTGGCCTCTCATCGTCATCCATACCGCGATGGGAATTCCCATCTGCACGCTGCTGATGCGGAACTTCTTCGCCACCGTTCCCAATGCGCTGCGCGAAGCCGCGATCCTCGAAGGAGCGAACGAGTGGCAGGTGCTGATCAGGGTCGCGCTGCCTCTCAGCCTGCCGGCGCTCGCGGTGCTCGCGACGCTGCAGTTCACCTGGATCTGGAACGACTTTCTCTGGCCCCTGATCTTCACCCAGTCGGACGAGAAGCGAACCATCATGCTGGGCATCGTCAACTTGAGGGGCCAGTACTCGGTGGCGTGGGGAGTGCAGGGAGCGCTCTCGCTGATCGCGAGCCTGCCGACGCTCGTCGTGTTCCTGTTCTTTCAGCGCTACTTCATCAAGGGCATGACGATGGGCGCGGTGAAGGGCTGACGATGGCGCGCCTGGTCCTGGAAGACGTCACGAAGCGATTCGGTGCGGTCATTGCCGTCGACGCTGTCGATCTTCAGATCGAGCACGGGGAGTTCGTGGTTTTCGTAGGTCCTTCGGGCTGCGGCAAGTCCACCATGCTGCGGACCATCTCGGGGCTCGAGAGCGTCAGCGCGGGACGCATCCTGATCGGTGATCGCGACGTGACCCATGTTGCCCCTTCGCGGCGTGGAGTGGCGATGGTGTTCCAGTCCTACGCCCTGTTTCCGCACATGACGACGGCGGAGAACATCGGGTTCGGATTGCGCCTGGCCCGGGTTCCGAAGGACGAGATTGCCCGACGCGTGACGGATGTCGCGAAGACTCTGCAGATCGAGGCGCTCCTCGATCGCTATCCGAGACAGCTCTCCGGCGGCCAGCGCCAGCGCGTGGCGATCGGGCGCTCGATCATCCGCGACCCGGAGGTCTTTCTCTTCGACGAGCCGCTCTCCAACCTCGATGCCGCACTGCGCGTGCGGATGCGCCTGGAGATCGCCCGGCTTCGCGACCGCCTGGACGCCACGATGGTCTACGTGACCCACGACCAGACCGAGGCGATGACCCTTGCCGACCGGATCGTGGTGTTCAACCAGGGACACATAGAACAGATCGGAGCACCGGTGGAGCTCTATGACGCTCCCGCCAACCTCTTTGTCGCCGGGTTCATCGGCGCGCCCGCGATGAACTTCATTCCGGCGGAGATAGAGGCAGGGGAAAACGGGAAAGCGAACGTCCGCTTCGGAGCGGTCTCTCTGCCGATCGGGCGCGAAGCGGCCGAGGGAAAGGTCACCTTCGGCGTCCGTCCCGAGCACCTGTCAGTGGCCGCCGAATCGGAGCACGACTTTCTAGGGCGAGTGGAGATCGTCGAGAAGCTCGGCGCGGAGTCCCTCGTCTATCTCCAGACCGGGTTCTCGAAGGCTCCGATCACGATGCGCATTCCGCCGGAACTGAGCGTCCACGCCGGTGAAGAGATCCCGGTTCGGGTGGGTCGCAAGCGCCTGCACCTGTTCGACGCCGAGGGAAGGGTCATCTGACCCGCCGCGATGTCTCACCGATATTCGGAAGCTGAGGGCGCCACGATGCCGTGGTAGTGGGCCGCACGGGCCGAGAGGCGCTGAAGTCGTAGCCGACACTACGTCGAGGTGGCTCGAGGGAGTACGGCCCGCTACCGTGAGCAGATTGGCGTCCGCTTGCCAAGAAATCGGTGAGATATTGCGGCCGGCATTGCTCGGCGACCCTCCGCGGCGGGCCGGCGCGGCCGAAGGCCCGGGGCCCTCGCGTGCTATTCTCGCAAGCCGTCTCTCACGCTTCCGGAGAACCCGCTCATGAGCGAGTCCTTCCTCGTCGCCTGCGTGCAGAACCGCGCAGTCGCGGACATGAGCGCCAGCATCGCGCAGTGCGAACGCCTGATACGGGAAGCGCATCGGCGCCGCGCCGACCTCATCTGTCTGCCCGAGTTCCTTTCCTGCCTCGACATGCGGGAGCGCCGCCTCGAGGTAGGCATCCTTCCGGAAGACGGGCATCCCGCCCTCGCCCGCTTTCGTGCGCTCGCCTCCGAGCTCGGCGTCTGGCTGCTGCTCGGGTCGCTCGCCATCGAGGCGAGACCCGGACGCGCCCGCAACCGTTCCTATCTCATCGATGCGTTCGGGTCGATCGTGGCGCGCTACGACAAGATCCACATGTTCGATGTCGATCTCGAAGGCGGTCAGAGCTTCCGCGAGTCCGAAGTCTTCGAGGCGGGACGCGACGCGGTGCTCGCGCCCACGCCCTGGGGCCAGCTCGGGCTTACGGTCTGCTACGACCTGCGATTCCCCTATCTGTACCGCGCGCTCGCGCAAGCGGGGGCCAGCGTCCTCACGGTGCCCGCCGCGTTCACGAGGACCACGGGCCAGGCCCACTGGCACGTGCTGCTGCGCAGCCGGGCGATCGAGACCGGATCCTGGGTCGTCGCTCCCTGCCAGTACGGGGACCACGGAGAGGCCGCCACCTACGGACACTCGCTCATCGTCGACCCCTGGGGAACGGTGCTCGCCGACGGCGGCGAGTCGGAGAGCGTGATCGTCGCGGAAGTCGACCCGGGCCGGGCGCTCGAGGCCCGGCGCATGATCCCCGCGCTGCGCAACGGGCGGAGCGTGCAGACGCCCGCCCCGGTGGCGGCGTTGCGCGCCAGCGCGTGACAGGCGGATGAACGAAGGGCGCCGGGGACGCCCGTGCGGGGCGATCCGGCGCCGCTGCGTTGCCGCACTGCTCGTCCTGGGCCTGCTGCTCGGTGCACCGGTCCTTCCTGCGCAGACCGCGCTCAGTGCGAACCTCATCGCCTTCCTCGAGGCCTTCGACCACGCCTTCCGCAACCACGATCGGGACGCCGCGGCAGCGCTGTTCTACTGGCGCGGAGTAAGCGACCGGGATCGCGCCCGCATCATGACCCTCATCGATCGGGACCTCGCGCTCGAGCTCGACGGCGTGCGCCTGGTCCCTGCGGGCGACCTGCCCCAACGCTTCGAGGTGGACGGGATCGTCATGCGCCGGAACCTCCCCGTCGTGGCGCGACTTCTCGCGCGCTTCGCCGATGGCGAGGGAGAAGCCCGCTTCTCTCTGCACGATCTCGGACTCGACGACGACGTGTTCTACATCGTGCTCGCGGCGCCCGAGGCAGGAATCTAGCCGCGATATCGGAGCGATCTCCTGCTGCGGGCGCGGACCTACTCTCGGTAGCGGGCGGCACTCGCTCGAGGCGCTTCGACGTAGTGTCGGCTACGACTTCAGCGCCTCTCCTAAGCGCACGCCCACTACCACGGCAACTCGACGCCCTCGTGACGAAAATCGGTGAGGCAGGGCGGCCAGCCGCGACACCTCAGCGATTCACGGCCGTGGCCCCGGCGTCTCCACGCCCGCCTTGCTCATAGGTGGAATCGGGCGCGCGATCACGCGGCGGGGTCGCCGCTCGTCCCGCCCCGGGAGTCCCGGTGGAGACGGGAATCGCATAGAGTTGGCTCGTCCAGCCCGGCCCGGATTCAGGAGACTCGACAGTGGACAACCTCAAGATTGACGGCGCGCGTCTCTGGGAAAGCCTCATGGAGCTCGCGAAGATTGGCGCGACGGAGAAGGGGGGGGTCTGCCGCCTCGCTCTGACCGATCTCGATCGCGAGGGCCGCGACCTGTTCGTGCGGTGGTGCGAGGAGGCGGGCTGCGCGGTGAGGGTCGACCGGGCCGGAAACATCTTCGCGCGCCGGGCGGGCCGCAATCCGGAGCGCCCCCCGGTGATGACCGGCAGCCATCTCGACTCCCAGCCCACGGGAGGAAAGTTCGACGGCGCCTACGGCGTGCTCGCCGGCCTGGAGCTCGTGCGCACCCTCAACGATTACGGTTACGAGACGGACGCGCCCATCGAGGTGGTGGCATGGACCAACGAGGAAGGCTCGCGCTTCGCGCCCGCGATGATGGCCTCGGGCGTCTTCGGCGGGGCCTTCGACCTCGACTTCGTGCTCACCCGCACCGACTCCGAAGGCAAGCGCTTCGGCGACGAGCTCGAGCGCATCGGGTACGCCGGGGAGCACCCGGTAGGCGGCTTCGAGGTCGGCGCCTACCTGGAAGCCCACATCGAGCAGGGCCCCATTCTCGAGGCGGAAGAGAAGACGGTGGGCGTCGTCACCGGCGCCCAGGGGCAGCGCTGGTACGAGATCACGGTGACCGGGCAGGAAGCCCATGCCGGCCCCACCCCGATGCGGCGGCGGCGCGATGCGCTGGTCGGCGCCTCGCGCATGGTCGACGCCGTCAATCGCATCGGCCTCGGGAATCAGCCTCACGCCTGCGCCACCGTGGGCATGCTCCAGGTGTCGCCGAACTCGCGGAACACGATTCCCGGCCGGGTGTTCTTCACCGTCGACTTCCGTCACCCGGTGGAGGAGACCCTCGCCCGAATGGACGCCGAGCTGCGCGATTCCTGCACCTCGATTGCGCAGGCCTCCGGGCTCGATCTCGATTTGCAGCAGATCTGGCACTTCCCCGCCACTCCCTTCGACGAACGCTGCGTCGCGGCGGTGCGCGATGCGGCGGCCGCCGGCGAGTTCACGCACATGGACATCGTGAGCGGAGCGGGCCACGACGCCTGCTACGTGGCCCGCGTCGCGCCCACCGGCATGATCTTCGTGCCCTGCGAGGACGGCATCAGCCACAACGAGATCGAGAACGCGACGCCCGAGG
This sequence comes from Gammaproteobacteria bacterium, assembly GCA_022824305.1. Taxonomy (GTDB): domain Bacteria; phylum Pseudomonadota; class Gammaproteobacteria; order HK1; family HK1; genus JAJEAD01. The sequence goes on from JAJEAD010000072.1 coordinate 7,976, forward strand.
ATCTCGCGGCGGGATGCCAGACCCTGCTCGACGCCATGGTCCGTCTCGCCGGCGACGACTGAGCGTCGCCGGCGCCTGCTCTCAGCGCGACTCGCCCGCGCTCGCCATCGCGTGCACGTGGTAGGGCTCCCGGGCGAGCCCCACGCAGAAGCGCGAGACCGCGCCTTCGAGCGCCTCGGCGCCGCGCCTGAGGTCGGCGCCGGCGCTCCGCAGGGTCTCCACGGATGCGTCGATGCGACGGCGCACTTCCGTCACGTCGATGCCACGGAATCCGTCGGGGCCGTAGCGCAGCTCGCCGCCCACCATCACGCGCTGCACCGCGCTCCCTTCCTCGATGTGCACGAGCTGGTTGACGGGATCGTTGAGCGGCCAGTAGTGCACGTGTCCGAGGTCGATGAACACGATGTCCGCGAACGCGCCCGGCGCGAGCCGGCCCAGCGCATCGCCGAAGCCGAGCGTCGCGGCGCTCCCTCGAGTAGCCATTCCGAGCACCTCGTCGGTCGACAGCCAGCGGGCCGGGTCGTGATCGCGCACCCGCGAGACGAAGGACGCGATGCGCATCGCGCCGAACATGTTCTGGTTGTCGGAGCAGTTGCTCCCGTCGGTGCCGATCCCGACGTTGACCCCCGCCTCGCGCATCTCCCGGGCGGCGGCAATCCCCGAGCCCAGGCGCAGGTTGCTGCCGGGATTGTGGGCGATGGACGCGCCGCGGTCGGCGATCCTTCGGATGTCGTCGGGGTCCAGCCACACGCTGTGGGCGCCGGTGAAGCCCGGCCCGAGGAACCCGAGCGCGTCGAGGTGCGCGGTCAGCGTGCGGCCGTACTTGCGCATGCCCGCCACCGCCTGGATCTTGGATTCCGCGAGGTGCATGTGCAGTCCGACCCCGTACTCCGCCGCGAGGTCGCGGCATTGCACGATGAACTCGTCGGAGCAATGCAGGGGCACGGTGGGCGCGAGCGCCGGGCGCACCCGGTCGCGGTCGACGCTCCAGCCGTGGAGGATCTCGCGGCACGCGGACAGGGTCGTCTCCATGAGAGCGAGGCGGCTCTTCCCCGCCGCGCCGCGCAGGGGCTCGGGAAGGGCGTCGAGGAGCCCGGGAATCGCCTGGTAGAAGGTGCGGTCCGCGACCATCGGCGCGAGCACCGCCCTCACCCCGGCGTCCCGATAGCCTCGTGCCGCCGCTTCCAGACCCTCCCGGGTGGGGGCGGGAAACTCGAAGTAGAGGTCGTAGCAGGCGGTGCAGCCGGACGCGAGCATCTCGAGGCCGTTCTGCAGGGCGCTCAGGTACTTGTGCTCCAGGCTGGGAGCGGCGTTCATCCAGGGGCCGGCATTGAGCAGGAGCTCGAGCGTCCAGCGGTCGCCGGCGCCCTTGGTGAGCGCGCCGTGGCCATGGGTGTGTGCGTTGACCAGGCCCGGCATGAGCAGGCAGTCCGTGGCGTCGATGATGCGCGCATCGGGCGGAGCCGGCAGGCCGGGCGGACCGAGCGCCTCGATGCGATCGTCGGCGACGAGCAGGTCGCCCGGCTCCGCTCGTCGGGCGGCGACGTCCAGAATGCGCCCGCCGCGCACCACCGTGTAGACCGGTCCGGGAGCCGTTGCCGCCATCCGTTGCGTCCGGAGTCCGCGAATCAGGTGCGCTCGGGGCTCGAGTAGCGCACCGCGACGATCTCGACCTCGAGGTCCCCCGCCGGACGCTTCCAAACCGCGCTGTCGCCGATCCCGCAGTGCAGGACCGCCCGTCCGAGCGGGGAGCGCCAGCTCACCCGCCCCGCCTCGATATCCACTTCGTCCTCTCCCACGATCACGAAGCGATGGGGCTCGTCGTGCTCGTCGACCAGCTCCACTTCGGCGCCGATTCCGACGACGGAGAGCGCCGTCTCGGGCGGGTGGACCACGATGGCGCGCTGCACACGCTCGTTCAGGTAGCGGAGCTCGGACTCGATCCGCTGCTGATCGCCCCGCTTCCCGAGGCGCTCCGGCTCGTCCTCGAGCGCGCGCCGCTCGGCGTCGAGCTCGGCCACCCGCGCCCGCAGGGCTTCGAGCCCTTCCGGCGTGATGTAGTTGGGCGCGTCGCTGTGTCGCCGCTCGGGCGGCGCATCGACGACCTGATCGCCGTCGGGCTCCTTGACGAAGGCACGGCTCATTCCACCGATGATGGCGGGGCGCGCGGCCCGGGGCAAGGACGGCGGCGGCCTCGCTCTTCGGGGAGAGGAGCTGCCTGCTCCAAGTGCAGGACTCGATTCCGTTCCGAAACGCCGCAGGTCATGCGGGCTTCGAGGGGGTGGATTCCGTACGGAGAGCGGACTCCGATGCCGGGCCTTCTCAGTCGGGAAAGGGCATCGTGAACACGTTGTCCGCAACCGAGTAGTCCATGTATCCGAGCCGCGCGATGGGCCGGAACTTCGACATGTCCACCATGCCGTCGCTCAGGATCTCGTCGTTGATGTGCACCCCCACCACCTCCCCGATCACGAGACCGTTGCGGGCCAGCGGGTCCGGGTCGCGGCAGGGAAGATCGATGGTGCGGTAGTGCACGCACTCCAGGTGGATCGGAGCCGCCCTGACCCGTGGAGGCCGCACCAGCGTTGCGGGCGCGGCCTCGAGCCCGGCGTAGTCGAACTCGTCCACCTCCGGCGCGGTGGTGGCGCTCGTCCGGCTCATCTGCTCGCGCAGATCGAAGGTCGCGAGGTTGCACACGAACTCCCCCGTCGCCTCGACATTGGAGATGGAGTCCTTGCCGCCGTGCGGGTGCCGCCCTCCGCTGCCGAAGGCCACCATGTGCGGATCGGTGGAGATCGCGTTGAAGAAACTGTAGGGCGCGAGATTGACCACCCCCTCGGCGCTGATGCTCGAGATCCAGCCGATGCAGCGGGGCACCACGCAGCTCTTGAAGGGATCGTGAGGCAGCCCGTGCCGGTTGTCTCTCGTCTCGTAGAACACTCGCGTTCCTCCGGGATCGGTGAAAGCGGAATCGGGGCGCGCGTGCCGCGGCGCCGCGCCGGGACCAAAGCCCCGGGGTGGATCCGGCTTCAGTGCCGGGTGTGGGCGACAGGCATGGTGTTGGGCGGATCCTCGACAGTCAGACCGCGCCGCGTGCGCTTGCCGACCAGCACGCAGGCGTTCGCGAAGGCGTTCTCCGCCTCTCCCACGCACCAGTCCCAGTCCGCGGGATTGGAGCTGTGCTGGGTGCGCCAGTGCGCCGCGATATAGGTCTCGCCGAGCTTGAGCTCGACCACCCAGTCGTGCCAGGTCACCTCGGGACTGTGGTCTTCGACGTACTCCTGCTTGGCGAGCCGGCAATAGTTGCCGCTGAGGTCGTCCACCGCGTTCGTCTCCTGCGTCACCAGGCCGTGGTCGACGCAGGATTCCCACCCGGTGTGGACGCCGTCCGCGCTCGGGAACAGGGCATGGATGATGGCGGCCGGGGTGAGCCGCACCTCGATCGGGGCGTCCCAATCCGGCTCCATCGAGGTGTCGGTGTCGAGCTGTGTCTTCATTCCCTTTGCCTCGTCGGGTCTCCCGCTCCGGCCGGTCCCGTGCCGCCTAGGCGGGGAAGAGCCCTGTTTCTTCGTCGAGCGCGGTGCCCAGCCCGTTCAGGCAGCGCACATAGTAGTTGAAGCTCGCACAGATCTGGTTCGCCTCCACGATCTCGCCGTCGTCGACTCCCGCCGCCCGCAACGCGGCGACGTCTTCCGCATTCATGTCCTGGGGGCGCAGGGTGAGCTTGCGCGCATGGTCGAGAAGAGCCAGGGTCCTGGCGTCGAGCTCCTCCCTCGGCAACGAAGTCCACATGAGGTCGAGGATCCGTCTGCCCCGCGCCTTGTCCGGAAAGTGGTGGACGAAGTTGGCCCCATGGTTCACGTAGGCGTAGCGACACCCGGCAAGGGCGGCGGTGTAGGTGGCGATCAGCTCGCCCAGCCAGGGCTCGAGCGTGTTGTCAGCGCAGTGCAGCACCGCCTGGTAGAGCAGATCGGCGCCCTCCATCGTCTCCGGGCGCAGGCTGTGGGCGCGGTAGAGGTTGTGCACGCGGCCGTTGCGGGCCGAGAGCCCCTCGTAGATTTCGCGCGTGCGCCCGCGCGCGGCCTCCGGCGCCACGGTATCGATCCAGGCAATCGCCTCAGGTGTCAATGCTTTGCCTCCCCGGCCAAGCCCAGTAGGCTAGGGCGCGCAAGGTTATCAGCCGCAACGGGAGAAGGTCGATGGCAGGTCCGGCGCCGAGCGAAGTGAAGAAGGTCGCGTGCGTGGGCACGGGAACGATCGGGGGAGGCTGGGCATCCTTCTTCCTGTCGCGCGGCATGGACGTGGTGGCCTGCGACCCCGCGCCGGGAGCCGAGGACGCCCTGCGGGAGCGGGTGGCGGCGGCGTGGCCGAAGCTCGAACGGCTCGGGCTCGCGACCGGCGCGAGCCCCGACAACCTGCGCTTCGAGAGCAGGCTCGCCGCGGCGGTGGCGGACGTGGACTTCGTGCAGGAGAGCGTGTTCGACCGCGAGGAGCTCAAGATCTCGGTGTTCGAGCAGATCGACGCCGCCGCGCCATCCGACATCGTGCTCTCGAGTTCCTCCTCCCAGTTCCTGCCCACGCTCATCGCGAGCCGGTGCCGCCGGCCCGAGCGCTGCATCGTCGGCCATCCCTTCACGCCCTCCTACCTGCTGCCCCTGGTGGAGGTGGTGGGCGGCGAGCGCACCGACCGCGCCGTGCTCGACTGGGCGGTCGCGTTCTACGACGGGATCGGCAAGCACGCCCTGCTCCTGCGCAAGGAGATCGAGTTCTACGTGTCCAACCGCCTGCAGCACGTCATCGGGGAGGAGATCCACCGCCTCGTCGATGCGGGCATCTGCAGCTACGCGGAGGCGGACCGCGCCGTGATGTGGGGCCCCGGCCTGCGCTGGGCCTTCATGGGTCCCCTGCTCTGCCAGCACCTGGGCGGGGGGCGCCGCGGCATCCGCGGCGGAATCGAGCACTTTGGATGGGGCGGGCCCGCCCGCCTCGAGGCACAGGCGGTGGCGGAGGTCGAAGACATGACGGGTCACCAGGACATGGCGACGCTCGAATCGTGGCGCGACGACAACATCCTGGAGATGCTGGAGTCCTTCCGGCCCCTACCCTCCTCCTCGTAGCGCCGCCTCCCACGCCTCCGAAGCCCGCCCTCGTCCTCCGCCGATGCGCCTCCCCTGTGGCTCGGGGACCGGGACGCCTCGCGAAACCCGTTCCTTCGCGGTGCGACCTCCACGATGAACGCCGTCCGCCCGGAGCGTTGGGAGCGAATCCGGGCCGTCACCGCAATCAGCGTCTCGCTCGCGGTGGCGGCCCTGATCCACGGCATGACCCTGCCCCTGCTCTCGCTGATCCTCGAACGCCACGGCGCGGACGAGACGACCATCGGCATCAACGTCACCGCCCAGTACCTGTCGGTCTTCCTCGCCGCGCCCTTCGTGAGCCCCTTGCTGCGCCGATTCGGACCGGCCTCGATGATCTTCTGGGGCCTGGTCGCATCGGTGGGGGTCTTCATCGCGCTGCCCGCCTACGTCGACGTCTACGTGTGGTTCGGGCTGCGCCTCGTGCTGGGCATCGCACTCAGCTTCCTGTGGATCGCGGGAGAGGCATGGGTGTGCCACATCGCCGAGCAGCGCAGCCTGGGGCGCACGGTGGCGGTGTACGCCACCGTCATCTCCATCGGCTTCGCGCTGGGGCCGGCGCTGCTCGCCTGGATCGGGACCGAGGGCTGGGCCCCCTTTCTCGTCTGCGCCGGCCTCATGGCGGCCGCGGCAGTGCCGATGGCCTGGTTCCGGCGCGGCGCGCCGCGTCTCGAGGGACGGCCTTCCGCCAGCCTGCTGCGCTTCGTGGCGCTCGCTCCGGTCATGATGACCGTCTACCTGGTGTTCTCCGGCGCCGACGCGGTCATGCTCACCTTCCTCCCCATCTACGGCACCGGCGCCGGTCTGCCGGAGTGGCAGGCGATCTCCCTGCTCTCGGTGCTCGCGCTCGGCGTCATCATCAGCCAGCCGCCCATCGGGTGGCTGGCCGACCACATGAACGGCATGCTGCTGATGTTCTTCATGGTGGCGCTCATGGCGCTCAGCACCGCCACCCTGCCGCTCGGCATCGCCCACACCCCCTGGAACATCGTGATCATGCTCGGATTCGGGGCCGCAATGGGCGGCGTGTACACCGTCTCGCTCGCGATGATGGGCAGGCGCTTCAGGGGTCCCGACCTCGGCCAGGCCGCCACCGTGCGCAGCATCCTGTTCTGCGTCGGCGCGCTGCTCCTCCCCCCCGTCTCAGGCGTCGCCATCGACTGGTTCGGCCCCGACGGCCTGTCGGTGTCGCTCACCGTCATGCTCCTGGCGGTGCTTCCGCTGCCGCTCGTCGGCCTCTTCCGCCGGTGGATCGCCTGAGCGCGAGCGCATGACCCGGCGGGGCGCTTCGCCGGCATTCCCCCCTCTCCCACCGGGAGAGGGGCCGGGGGGTGAAGGGCTTTCCCTCACGCGTGATGCGGCCCGGTACGGGAATCTGCCTCCCGTTGACGGAGTATCGACCAGGGCGGACACTTGCCCGGACCCGGGGATCGGCGCTCGATTGCGGCGAGGAGAGAACGCGATCGGATTCGCCTCAATCCCGCGCACCGCCCGGAACGCGCCAACACCCGCAAATCGCTGTCACGGAGGTCGCGCAAAGCCGTGTACGACCTGATACTCAAGGGCGGGCGACTGCTCGACCCCGCCGAAGGACGGGACGGAAGCTCCGACATCGCCTTCGAGAACGGACGGGTCGCCGCGATCGAGGAGCACATCGATCCCGGAGAAGCCCGGGAGGTCCGCGACGTGTCGGGCCGCCTGGTGACCCCGGGGCTCATCGATCTGCATACCCACATCTATTGGGGCGGCACGTCGCTCGGGGTGGATCCGGTGCGCTACGCCCGGCAGGCGGGCACCACCACCATGGTCGACGCCGGCAGCGCGGGCCCGGGCAACTTCCACGGCTTTCGCGCCCACGTCATCGAGCGCACCGAGCCGCGCATCCACGCCTACCTCAACATCTCCTTCGCGGGCATCTTCGCCTTCAGCCACGAGGTGATGGTGGGCGAGTGCGGCGACTTCCGCCTCCTCCACCCCGAGGTCTGCCTCGACGTCGCGCAACGGCATTCCGATCTCATCGTCGGCATCAAGGTGCGGGTGGGCATGGCCGCGAGCGAGGGGCGGGGGGCGGCGCCGCTGGACCTCGCGCTCGAAGTCGCGGACGAGGCCGGGATTCCCGTGATGTGCCACCTGGACAACCCTCCGCCGAGCCGCCTCGAGGTGGTGAGCCGCCTGCGTCCCGGCGACGTGATGACCCACTGCTTCCGTCCCTTCCCCGGGGCGCCGGCGCGAGCCCGCGACGGCGAGGTGCGCGAGGAGATCATCGCCGCCCGTGAGCGCGGCGTTCTCTTCGACATCGGCCACGGCGCGGGCTCCTTCGGCTTCGTGACCGCGGAGGCGATGCTCGAGGCCGGTTTCCAGCCCGACTGCATCTCGAGCGACGTGCACACGCTCAGCATCGACGGCCCGGCTTACGACGAGCTGGTCACTCTCTCGAAGTTCCTCGCGCTCGGCATGCCGCTTCCCGACGTGATCGCCGCCGCCACCTCGGGCCCGGCCCGCGCGATCGGCAAGCCGGAGCTCGGCTCGCTCGCCATCGGCACGCCGGGCGACGCAACGGTTCTCGATCTCGCGGAAGGCCGCTTCGAGTTCGAGGACGTGAAGGGCCTCACCCGCGAGGGCAGGCAGCGCCTGGTGCTCGAGGGCATGGTGCTCGGCGGGCGCTGGTGGGAGGAGGACTGAGCGCACGCGCGGACGGGGGGACCGAGTGGAGACGGAATTGGCCGGTTGAGCCTTGCGAGGTTATCGTTGGTCGGTGAAGGGGCACGATGCCTGACCACAACTACTCCGCCAACCTGATCTGGCAGATCGCTGACCTGCTGCGCGGCCCCAATCGGCCGCCCCAGTACGGCGCGCGATGTTGCCCATGACCGTGCCGGGCCGCTTCAACTACAGGGCGGCGCATGGGCGAGCCGGGCAAAGCCCTGACACCAACCGGAGCCATTCGATACCGCTGAGCCGAAGGTAAACCGCACGGAGCAGTTCGCAGAAGGGAGGCAGTATGCAAATTCCAATCCCGGACTTGGTTGACATCACCAGCTTGAGAGATATCACGCGTGAGAGTCAAATTCCCACGCCGTGGTCCTCAGGACAGGAAGTCATCAGGGCAGTGCGTGATGCGTGGGCAAACGGCGAAGCGGAGTTGCCGTGGGTACGGCCCTGGGGGAACCCCAAGCACGACGTGTACACCGGGGCAATGCGCCACAGCGCAGAAGCGCGGCCAGCAAACATCCGCGCCCCTGCCGTGCCATTCGGACTGCGCGATCAGCTACGGCTGCTGGCCTTGCGCGACCACAAGAAGTATCGCACCAACTACTGGATAGGTAATCGCGCAATCGATGAGCTCCAGGTAGAGCTTCGCCCGGGGGGGAAGCAGAGGTTCGTGGCACTCGTCGCCGACCCCCAATCGGGACGCTCGAAGTCGTACAAGGATTGGACAGAGCGGTTGACCGTGAACATCGACGAGATTGAGCCCAGCGAGTTGACCCGAATCGGCGTGTCGGTGCAGGCGCGCGACGAGAAGACCGGTGACGACTCCGAGAGAGACTCACAAGCTGCGATCACACTGAGCAAGAAGCTCTCTTCCAGCCCTGAGCCAATGGGGGTACAGGTCAGCCACAGTACGGGATATAGCGCGTTCTACAGGCCAGCAGAGGATCGGATCGTCATTCCCCAAAAGTCAGTATTCGATACCTCCCATCACTACTGGGCGACGTTGTTTCACGAGCACGTTCATGCGATCGCCCATCCCAAGAGGTTGGGACGCAAGGAGCCGGCGGTGTTCCCGGGAATCGGCAAGCTCGATCAAGATGAACGCTACGCCTACGAAGAGCTCGTCGCGGAATTGGGAGCAGCACTCACCTGCGAGGCATGCTCGGTCGACGGACGGGAAGAGCTGCACAATGCACCAGGGGGGCACGCACGTTACATCTCCGGCTGGGCGGCACTCTTACGTCGGTTCGATGGATGCCTCGAAGCGGCGCTAGACGATGCGAGTCTCGCAGTGCGGTGGATGTTGGCCAAACCCCGAGCAAGGGCAGCACAAGCACGAATGCGTAAAACACAGGAACGGTTGAACGTGCGCTTCACTAACGCGTACCTCAGTGAAAATGCCTGACCACAACTACTTCGCCAACCTGATCTGGCAGATTGCCGACCTACTGCGCGGTCCCTATCGGCCACCGCAGTACGAGCGCGTCATGCTACCAATGACCGTGCTGCGCCGATTCGACTGCGTGCTCGCACCGACCAAGGCAAGGGTTCTGGAGGAATTGGACCGACGCAAAGCCAAGTTCGATGGTGAAGCCCTGGAGTCGTGGCTAAACCGCGCCGCCGGCCAGCGATTTCACAACCGCTCGAAGCTCGACTTCAGGAAGCTCAAAGGCGATCCGGACAACATCGAGTGGAATCTACGCAGGTACATAAGAAAGTTCTCGAAGAACGTGCATGACATCTTCGATTCCTTCGAGTTCGAGAGCGAGATCGAGAAGATGCACGAGGCGAACATCCTATACCTCGTGGTCTCCAAGTTCGCCGACATGGACCTGCATCCCGCGGCGGTCCCCAACGAGCAGATGGGGCTCATCTTCGAGAACCTGATTCGCCGCTTTAACGAGCTGGCAAACGAGACCGCGGGTGACCACTTCACTCCGCGCGAGGTCATCCGACTGATGGTGAGCATTCTGTTCATCGAGGACGATGCATTGCTCGCCACACCCGGAGCCGTGCGCAAGCTGCTCGACCCCGCATGCGGCACTGGCGGCATGCTCGCAGAGGCGCAGAACTACCTGCGCGAGCACCACGGCGCGGCAAGGCTGTTCGTCTACGGCCAGGATTACAACAAGCGCGCCTTCGCCACCGCCGCGTCCGACATGCTGATGAAGCAGGTGGACCACAACGGCAGCGGCGACAACATCCGCTTCGGCGACAGCCTGACCGAGGACCAGTTTGAAGGAGAGAAGTTCGACTACTTCCTCACCAATCCGCCCTTTGGCGTGGACTGGAAGAAGCAGCAGAGGGAGGTCAGGCAGGAGCACGACGAGCGCGGGCTCGACGGCCGCTTCGGTGCCGGACTGCCCCGCGTCAACGACGGCACGCTGCTCTTCCTGCAGCACATGTGGGACAAACGCGAGCCCGTACGCCCGAAGGAGCACAAGCACGGCTCCCGACTCGCCATCGTTTTCAGCGGCTCGCCACTTTTCGCCGGGGGAGCCGGCTCGGGGGAGAGCAACATCCGCAAGTGGCTCATCGAGAACGACTGGCTTGAGGCGGTCATCGCCCTACCCGAGCAGATGTTCTACAACACCGGTATCGGCACCTATGTCTGGATCCTCACCAACCGCAAGGAACGGCGGCGCAAGGGCACGATCCAGCTTCTCGACGCGCGCGAGCTCTGGACACCCGGCGGCAGCGCGGAAAGCAAGCGCAGCCTCGGCGACAAGCGTCGCCACATTGCGGCGCACCAAATCGAGGAGATCGTGCGTCTCTACGGGTTCTTCGAGGAGAACGAGCGCTCAAAGCTCTTCGACAATGACGACTTCGGCTATACGCGGGTCACGGTCGAAAGACCGCTGCGCCTATGCTACCGGATGACCATTGAAGACAAGGCTCGCTTCCTCGATGCCAGCCCGCATCTCCTCGACGACGTACAGGCCATCGACAAGACGCTGGGGCGGGAGCCGATGCGCAACTGGAATTCAGTGTGGCGCGACATTGAGAGTCTTCTGCGCGCGAACGAGTCACGCTGGAAGGCAGCCGAGCGAAATCTCTTCCGCAGCGTATTCACGGATAAGGACCCGGACGCCGAAGCGGTCCTGAACGGTACGAGAAAGGACCACTTCGAGGCAGACCCTGCACTGCGCGACTTCGAGAACGTACCCCTCAAGGACGACATCGACGACTACTTCGAGTGCGAAATCCGCCCTCACGTGCCGGACGCCTGGATAGATCGGGAGAAAGATAGGATCGGTTACGAGATCAACTTCAATCGCCATTTCTATAAGTATACGCCGCCACGGTCCTTGGATGAAATCGATGCGGACCTGAAACAAGCAGAAGAGGAGATTGCACGCCTGCTGAGCGAGGTCGTGGAATGAGTCTATTGAACTGGACGGATGACCTTCCGGAAAATTGGGAGGTCAAGCCACTTCGCACCGTTGCCCACTACGTAATCAGTAATGTCGACAAAGTGACACACGAGTACGAACATCCTGTGCGGCTGTGCAATTACGCTGATGTTTACCACAGTGAGTTCATTACTCTCGACCTTGACTTCATGCGTGCCACCGCCTCTGAGGCGGAGATTGAGAAGTTCGGCGTGAGAGTAGATGACGTTCTCATCACCAAGGACTCAGAGTCATGGGATGACATCGGTGTTCCTGCTCTGGTTCGGCAAACGAGTGATGATCTCGTTTGTGGCTATCACCTCGCACTCATTCGCGCCTTTCCGGACAAGGTGATGGGAGCCTTTCTGTTTCGCTGCCTCCAGGCAAATCCGGTACGAGTACAGTTGGAGTTGACTGCGAACGGCGTAACGCGCTTTGGAATCCCAAAGTCCGGAATCGGATCATTGAGGTTGCCAGTGCCACCGCTTCCCCAACAGCACGCCATCGCCACCTACCTCGATTCCGAATTAGCTTGGTTGGATGCACTAGTAGTGGCTAAGGAGCAAGTGCTGTCCCTACTCGCGGAGAAACGTCAAGCCCTCATCGCCCGCGCTGTTACCACGGGCCTGAACCCAGATGCCCCGTTCCGGAACTCTGATGTCCCATGGCTTGGTAAGATTCCAGCACATTGGACGACTGAGCGCGCCAGATGGCTTTTCGAAGAACGTGACGAGCGCTCCGATACAGGTGACGAGGAGCTCCTTACCGTATCCCATCTCACTGGCGTAACCCCACGTTCGGAGAAAGATGTCAACATGTTCGAGGCAGCGACGACGGAGGGATACAAGCGTTGCGCTACGGGCGACCTGGTAGTCAACACACTTTGGGCATGGATGGGGGCGATGGGCGTGGCGCCAGTAGACGGCATCGTCAGCCCGGCATACAACGTATATGTTCCTGGTACTCTACTTGATTCCAGCTACATTGATGCTCTGGTCCGTCTGCCAGTCTTCGCTCAGGAGGTGACACGACATTCGAAGGGTGTTTGGTCATCTCGACTGCGCCTCTACCCGGAAGGTTTGTTTGCTGTAGTGCTCCCTGTGCCACCACTCGAAGAACAGCACGCGATAGTCGACTATGTCGCGAGCAGCTCAGGGCAACTGGATGAACTGCGGAAGGTTACAGAAAGGAGCATCTCACTCCTGAAGGAACGTCGCGCTTCTCTAATTGCAACAGCTGTCACTGGCCAGATCGAGATGGAGCACACAGCATGAGAGTGACGCGCCTTAGTCTGGCGAATGTTCGTGCGATCCAGGTAGCGGAGCTTGGTTTCCAGCCCGGTTTCAACTTGGTTGTAGGCACCAACGGCGTAGGAAAAACTACGATTCTTGATGCCTTGGCGGTTTGCCTCTCCGCTTTCGTTCGGCGCACCAACACGCTTCGAGGACGCCCGGAGGGCTTTCATTTGCTCGACATCCGCATGGGTGCGAATGCCCTGGATGTTGCTTGTGATGTCGAAGCCGATGTGCGGACTGCGCGATACAGCTACTCGCTTCACAAGTCTCGCAAGAGCTCCGTACCGCGCGAGGAAAAGGCGGGCATGCCTCGTGAACAAGTGCATAACACGCCCGATTGGGCTGAGTTCGTTGGAGCATCCCCGCCAGCGGTAGCCGGGGGCGAGCCGGGGGGACGCCCCCTAGCCATCCTGTTCTCGACGAGCCGCGCAGCACCGTCGACGAGGGCGCCTCCAAAGAGTGCGACAGATGGCGGCATCAAAAGCGCATTCTCGCACGCCTTGTCGAATCGTAGGGGGCTCCATCTCGCGGAGTTCGAGGACTGGATGCGAGTACAGGAGACTCTGAGTATGGAGCAGCCCGCGGCGAACCACGTGCTGAGCGCATTCGACAAGGCGGTGACACGATTCCTCCCGGACTACCGGAACCCGCGTCTGGGCGGAGAGAGCACAAGTGGCAGCTTTCTCCTGGTCGATCGCGGCGCCGCGACGCTGCCGGTCCGACTACTCTCCGACGGCGAGCGAGGCGTGCTCGCGATGGTGATGGACCTGACCCGCCGCCTGGCGCAGGCCAACCCGGAAATGACCGACCCCGCCGCCGAGGCTGAAGCGGTCGTTCTGATCGACGAGATCGAACTTCACCTTCATCCAGGATGGCAGCGGCGCATCATCAGGAACCTCACCAAGACATTCCCGAAGTGCCAGTTCATCGCGACGACGCACTCGCCGCAGATTATCGGCGAGCTTGAGCACGACCGAATCCACATCATGGCCGAGGGGGAGGTCTACTCGCCGACCCATTCGTTCGGCGTGGATTCAAGTCGGGTGCTGGAAGAGATTATGGACGCGGATCCGAGGAACAAGAAAGTGAAGATCTTGCTATCGAAGATATCTCGGACAATCGGAGACAACAGTTACGACGATGCCCATGCGTTGCTCACCGGCTTGGCGAACCTTCTGGGGAGAGACGACCCGGAGGTGACGCGCATCCGAACCCTACTCGACTTCATGACGGGCGATGCATGAGAGCGATCGCCAAGGGACCGGAGCCGACGAGCTTGACCACGCACCGCCTGACTCCACATGGAGACTACGACAACTACGCGGACAAGGACGCGCTTCGACCTTCGCTGTCGACGGAGCAACGGGGCCTGTGCTGCTACTGCATGGGACGCATCGAACCGGATGCGAGCTCGATGAAGATAGAGCACTGGCGATGCCAAGCGTACTATCCTGGCGAGCAACTCAGGTATCGAAACCTGCTCGGCGCTTGTCCTGGAGGAGAAGGCCAGCCGCGCAAACTCCAGCACTGCGACACACGAAAGGGGAACCAGGATCTGCGTTGGAACCCCGCCGACTCAGACCGTGACATCGCAGCGAGACTGAGCTACCGAGCCGACGGCACCATCGTGTCGGACGACTGCCAGTTCGATCGCGAACTCAACAATGTGTTGAACCTCAACCTTCCCATGCTGAAGTGGAGACGGAAGGGAGTCCTGGATGCGGTTCTCGAGTGGTGGAAACAAGAGAAGCGCAGGCTTCAAGGCCCCGTGCCGAGAGCGCGGATAGAACACAAGAGAGACAAGTACACGGCTGGAGCCGGTGAACTCGCTCCGTACTGCCAGGTTGCGATCTGGTGGCTGCAACAGGGACTCGCAAAGGCGCCGTGAAGATCGACACAGTACGAAGACCGCCTCCGAGACCGCCAACTGGGCAGATCTCCCACCGCTCCTGATAGGCAATTCCCCGCAGATGTTCAGAAGAGGAAGGACACCATGAACAGACGCTTGACCGCGATCGTCGAGCGGGAGGGCGACGGATACGTCGCCCTGTGCCCGGAAGTGGACGTTGCCAGCCAAGGAGATACCGTGGCCGAAGCCCGCGACAACCTCGCCGAAGCGCTGACCCTGTTCTTCGAGACCGCCTCCGTCGGGGAAGTCGGCAGGCGCCTGCGCAGCGAAGTCTACGTGACCCACGTCGAGGTCGCTGTTGGCTAGGCTGCGAGTTCTCTCGGGCCGGGTGGTCTACCGGATTCTCGCGGCCCACGGCTTCGCGTAGGTCAGAAGGCGCGGCAGCCACGTGGTGGTGCAGAAGGCCGACGCGGAAGGCACGGTGACCGTGCCGGTGCCGGATCACGTGGAGTTGCGCACCGGCACGCTGATGTCGATCATCCGCCAATCTGGCGTGCTTCGTTCGGAATTCGAATGAGGACCATGGAGCGGGCCGGCGAAGCCGCCTTCGAGACTGCCATCGAAACACATCTCCTATTCGCAGGAGCGGGATGACGCCTTGGCCGGGAAGAATCCCGACGCGCTCAAGTCATGAAGAGGAGAGCGAACCATGAACTGGCGCGATCACATCACCGTGGATCCCGAAGTCTGTCACGGCAAGGCGTGCATCGCCGGCACGCGAATCCTGGTGACCACGATTCTGGACAATCTGGCGGCCGGTATGGATTCGGAGGAAATCACAAGGAGCTACCCATCGGTTTCACCTGAAGCCGTCCGAGCGACACTCTCGTATGCCGCAGCGTTGGCCAGCGAACGGGTTGTATCATTCCAGCAGTAGAGAGCGTGGTCAGCTCTGGCTAGTGGAAGAAACACGCATTCGAGTGCGCCAGTGAAGTGAAACGGACCGACGAAGCCGCCTTCGAGGCGGTTATCGAAGCCCATTTGCTGGACAACGGCTATGTGCGGGTCGCCGTCGAGGGATTCGACCGAGATCGCGCCATTTTCCCCGAGATAGTCCTCGCCTTCATCCGTGATACCCAGTCGGAAGAGTGGACCAAGCTGGAACGACTACACGGCGATGGGACCGGCGAGCAGGTCCTCGGCGATCTGTGCAAGTGGATGGACCAGCACGGCTCGCTTGCGACCCTGCGGCACGGATTCAAGTGCTACGGCCGCACGCTCCGCGTGGCCTGGTTCAAGGCGGCCCACAAACTGAATCCCGAGCTCGAGGCCCGCTACGCCGCCAACCGTCTGGGCCTCACCCGCCAGCTTCATTTCTCGCCGCGCTCCGAGCAGTCGGTCGACGTCACATTGAGCCTGAACGGCATTCCGGTGGCGACGCTGGAGCTCAAGAACCAGCTCACCGGCCAGACCATCGAGGACGGACGCCTGCAGTACCAGCGGGACCGCGACCCGCGCGAGCCGGTCTTCGAGTTCAAGCGCCGCACACTAGCCCACTTCGCTGCAGACACCGACTCCGTGCTCATGACCACCCGGCTGGCCGGCAAGGCAACGCAGTTCCTGCCCTTCGACAAGGGATCCGCGGGGGCGGCGGGCAATCCGCCCGATCCGGCCGGTCGGAGCTATCGCACGGCCTATCTGTGGGAAGAGGTACTGCAACGAGACAGTCTGCTCGACATCCTGGCCCGTTTCATGCACCTGCAGGTCGAAGACAAGCGCGATGAGCGGGGCAACAGGGTCAAGGCGGAGACGATGATCTTTCCCCGCCACCATCAGCTTGAAGCCGTGCGACAGCTCGTGGACACCGCAGGCAGGGAGGGCGCGGGACACAACTACCTCGTCGAGCACTCCGCCGGTAGCGGAAAGAGCAACACCATCGGATGGCTGGCCCATCGGCTCGCGTCGCTGCACGACGCCGACGACGAGCGCGTCTTCGACAGCGTGATCGTGCTCACGGACCGCGTCGTGCTCGATCAACAGCTCCAGGACACGATCTACCAGTTCGAGCACAAGCGCGGTGTCGTGCAGCGCATCGACCAGGACTCACGCCAGCTCGCCGAGGCGCTCGAGAGCGCGGTGCCTATCGTCGTCACCACCTTGCAGAAGTTCCCGTTCGTCTCCCGGCAGTTACTCAGGATGGCCGAGGAACGGGGGGCGGACGGCACCGGGACGCTCCCCACCCGTCGTTGCGCCGTCATCGTCGACGAGGCGCACAGCTCCCAGGGCGGCGAGACCGCCACCGATCTCAAGGAAGTGCTCGGCGGCGAGCGGTTACGGGAAGAAGCCGCGAAACGTGCGGCCGAGGAAGGCCGGGAAGACATGGAGGAGCTGTTCCGCAGCATGGCCAAGCGCGGCCGGCAGGCGAACTTGAGCTTCTTCGCTTTCACCGCCACACCGAAACACAAGACCCTTGCCGTGTTCGGTCGCAACGGCAATCCGGTTCACCGTTACACCATGCGCCAAGCCATCGAGGAAGGATTCATCCTCGACGTGCTCGGGCACTACGCCACCTACGAGACGTACTTCCGGCTGCTCAAGTCCTGCGAGGACGATCCCAACGTCGAGCGCAGACAGGCGGCACGGGCGCTGGCCCGCTTCATGAAGTTGCATCCGCACAACATCGCCCAGAAGACCGAGGTAATGGTCGAACACTTCCAGGCCGTCACGCGACACCGGATCGGCGGCCGGGCCAAGGCGATGGTGGTGACGGGGTCACGCCTCGAAGCGGTCCGCTACAAGCAGAGCTTCGACCGCTACATCCGGGAGAAGGGCTATGCCATCAAGTCGCTGGTCGCATTCTCCGGTACGGTGGAGGACGACAAGATCGCGGGTGTGACCTACACCGAGCCGGGGATGAATCTCGGCATCTCCGAGAAGGAGCTACCCGAGAAGTTCGCGACGCAGGAGTGTCGGGTGTTGCTTGTGGCGGAGAAGTATCAGACCGGATTCGACCAGCCCCTCCTGCATACGATGTACGTGGACAAGCGCCTCGCAGGGATCCAGGCTGTGCAGACGCTCTCCCGCCTGAACCGCGTGCATCCGCGCAAGGAAGACACGTTCGTTCTCGACTTTGTCAACGAGTGCGAGGAGATCCAGGAAGCCTTCAAAGCCTACTACGAAGGCGCCGAGATGGGCGAGGAAGTGGACCCGGCACGCATGTACGCCATCAAGGCCGAGCTGGATGCGTCGGGCGTCTATCTCGACGAGGAGGTCGAGCGTTTCTGCATCGTCTATTTCAAGGCCAAACGGCGGCAGAGTGCATCGGATCACCAAACCATGAATGCCGCACTCGATCCCGCGGTGTCGCGCTTCGCCATCCGTCGTGAGGAAGACGAGGAAGAGGCGGAAGACTGGCGGGGCAAGGTCCAGGCGTTCCTCAACCTGTACGGATTTCTCAGCCAGGTGATTCCGTACCAGGACTCCGACCTGGAGCGGCTGTACGTGTTCCTCCGGCACCTGAAAGCCAAGTTGCCACGCCGCCGGAGCGGACCGGCGTACCGCTTCGATGACGAAGTGCAGCTCGAGTACTACCGACTGCAGAAAATCAGCGAAGGTTCCATCTCGCTCAAGGAGGGAGAGGCACGACCGCTCGACGGGCCGACGGAGGTCGGGACCGGGTTGGCGCGTCCCAAGCCGGTCCCGCTCTCTCAGCTCATCGACATCGTGAATGACCGCTTCGGCACCGACTTCAATCAGGCGGATCAGCTCTTCTTCGACCAGGTCGTCGAAGCAGCAATGACGAACGACGAGGTTCGGCAGGCGGCCGCGGTAAACCCCGGCGACAAGTTCGAGTTGGTGTTCAAGGGTCTGCTCAAGAACCTGTTCGCGGAACGGATGGACCAGAACGAGGACATCTTCGTCCGCTTCATGAACGACGAATCGTTTCAGAATATCGTGACGGGCTGGATGTCGTCAGAGGCGTACCGGCGCTTGAGGAGCGCCGATGGTGACGGCACCGAGCGCGGGGCGATTGGCGCACTGCCGCCGACATTGCGGCTCATCGACCCTCCGGCTGAGCAACGCTATGTGACCTGTCTGCCCCTGGTACCGCTCAAGGCAGCCGCAGGCGCGTTCAGCGACATCCAGCACGTCGAAGACGACGACTTCGAATGGGTGGAGGTCGAATCGGCACGCCGCCTCCAACGTGGCATGTTCGTCGCCCAGGTAGTCGGGAAGTCGATGGAACCGACGATTTCCGATGGGGCTTGGTGCCTCTTTCGGGCGCCGGTGGAGGGCACGCGCCAGGGCAAAATCGTGCTCGTCCAGATGCGCGACGATACCGATCCGGAGAGCGACCAACGTTACACGGTCAAGCGCTACCGGAGCGAGAAAGTGGCCGATGGAGATTCATGGCGTCACGCGAGGATCAGCCTGAACCCCATCAACCCCGACTTCGAGCCGATCGTCTTGACCGGCACCGACGATGGACACTTTCAGGTTGTGGCCGAAGTCGTCGAGGTGCTTGGCAGTGGCTGATGGAGTTCGTGGCTGCCGGAGGAGCAGGGCCGGATTGACGAGGCCGCGGTCGTGCACTGCACGGCGGCGGACCCTTCGAGGCCCACCGCTCGTTCTTGCCGATACCGCCGCGTGCGAGAAGCGTTGAGGGCAGCGCCGCGCGGGCAAGCGGTTCAGGCGCTCGCGCCCTGCCCCGGCGTGGTGGCGTTCACGAGACAGGCCATGTTGCCGGAGGGATGCCGGTTCTCCCGCATGAGCTGGTGGGCCTCGCCGATCTCGTCGAAGGAGTAGGTCGCGGAGAGGCAGGGATCCACCTTCTTCTCGATGATGAGGCGGTTGACCGCCGCCGCCTGCTCGTCGTTGGAGAGGTGGCTGCCCTGGAAGCGCTTCTGCATCATCCAGTGGTAGCGCAGGTCCAGGGTCACGTTGTAGCCGGTGGTGCCGGCGCAGATGACGATCATGCCGCCCGTGGCGCACACGAACCCGGAGGTCGGCAACGTGCTCTCGCCGGGATGCTCGAAGACGATGGTCGGGCTGGCCCGCTCTCCCAGCACCTCCCAGATCGCCTTGCCGAAGGCGCGCGCCCCCTTGATGAAATCCCGATAGTCCGGGCCTTCGGTATCCGGCATCCGCCCGAAGTGATCGAAGTTTCGTCGATCGATCACCCCGACCGCGCCGTGATCCAGGCAGAAGCGGCGCTTGGCGTCATCGGAGACGACCGCGACCGCCCGCCCTTCGAGCGCGGAAACGATCTCGAGCGCCATGCTCCCGAGACCCCCCGCCGCTCCCCAGACCAGCACCGGGTCGCCGGCCTCCACCACATTCGGGGACCAGCCCATCAGCATGCGATAGGCGGTGGATGCGCAGAGCAGGTAGCACCCCGCCTGCTCCCAGCTCAGGTGCGGGGGCTTCGGCTGGCACTGGTGTGACTGGGCGCGGGCGAACTGGCAGTAGCTGCCGTAGTTGGTCTGATAGCCCCAGATGCGCGTGCTCGGCGCGAGCATCGGGTCGCGGCCCGAGAGCACCCAGGGGTCGTCCGGCGCCCACCAGCCGCTGTGCACGACCACTTCGTCGCCGACCCTGACGTTCGTCACCTCGTCGCCGACGGCCCACACTATTCCCGAGCAGTCGCTGCCCCCGGCGTGGAAGTCCTCGGGCTCGCCCTTCTTCTGGCGATCCGCGATCACGTCGATGGGGTAGCCGAGCGCCGCCCACACGTTGTTGTAGTTGATGCCGGTCGCCATGACGTAGACGAGAACGTCCTGCGGACCGAGCTCGGGAACGGGTATCACCTCCCGCTGCCACGCCTTGGCGGGCTCGCCGAATCGGTCCTGGCGAACCAGGAAGGCATGCATCCGGCCCGGCACTTCGCCGAGCGGGGGACGGTCTCCGAGGTCGTAGAGGTCGCTGCTGCTCATTTCAATGCTCTTTTCCTGGGTTTCGGGCCCTGCCGGCAGACGCAGGAGGCGGGCGATTGTATCGGAGTCGGGCGTCCCTCAGCCTGCCGCCTGCGCGTCTGCCATGAAACGGCTCCGGTCCACGACGACCCGGTGGTGGCAGCCCTGCATTACCAGGACGTCCGCCTGGCGCACTTCACAGGAGAACACGAGCCGCCGTCCCCGCAGCCGGGCGAGCTCGCAGCGCACGGAGAGCGCCTCCCCGATTCGCGCGGGAGCCAAGTGATCCACCGCCACCCGCACCCCCACCGTCGCTTCTCCCGGGTCCAGGTGCGGGGCGACCGCGCGGTGGCTCACCTCCTCGAGGAAGAGGATGAGGGCGGTGGTGGCGACCACGTCAATGCCGGCATTGCCCACGGCGGAGGCGGTGTGATGCGCTTCGGGCACGATGTCTTCACTGCCGGCAACCCCGGGTTGCAAGTGCTGCATGTCGAGGAAAGCCTGGGTGGAACGCCCCGCCTCGGGTGCGGCGATGATAGCGGCGCCGATCCCGCCCGGCCAGGACTCGCCCCGCCGGGTAGTGCCTCAGTTTGAATTTTCTCGCTTTCGGTAGGGGCCACGAGGCGGTGGCGGAGGCGTGCGCTTCTCCACGAGTTCGACGATCCAGTCCACGTCGCGGAGGGTGTCGGTGATACCCGCCTCCATGGCCGGCGTCACCTTCAGCGTGCGATGCACCCGGACGAAGTTGTAGTGGAGGAAGTAGAGGCTAAGCATGTGGAGGTGGAACTCGATGCGCTTGGAGAAGGCGTTGGTCAGGCGGGTGAACCGCCGCATGCCCATGCGCATGGTGAGGTTGTGGCGCTCCACGTAGGAGGTGCTGATGTGGCGCTCGTCCGGGTGTCCCTCCACGGTGCGGGTGTAGGACCCCACGCACTCGGCCGGCGAGTACTTGCGCTCGTGGCTCTCACCCTCGCCTGACGGGCCGTAGAGCTTCACCAGCATCGCGTAGTCGACATCGCCGCCGAAGGCGCCCTCCACGGCCTCGAAGTACGCCTGGTGGCCATCGGTGGTGAACTGCACCCGGTAGGCCAGCCTCGAGCGCAGGCTGTCCATGAAGTCGATGCCCGTCATTGCTGAGCGGTCGCCCACCTCGTAGGCGATGATGAGCTTGCTGTCGGCGTCAATCGCGGTCCAGGTCCAGACATCACCGGCCATGGGCGGAGCCGCCTTGGCCCGCCGGACGTTCTTCTCCTTCGCGTAGACGAACGACCAGATCTCGTCACACTGGACGCGGCGCGCCCTCACGTTGCGCACCTTCTCGTCGTGGTAGGCCGCGCAGGCGAAGCCCGCATCGACCAGGAGCTTGGCCACCGTGTTGGTCGACACCTCGACCACACGGGCAGTGGAGCGCATCGACATCCCCTCCACCAGCATGGAGAGGATCTGAGCCCGCTTGCTTCGAGGTAGTCGGTTCATGCCCCCGAGCATGAGGGCATGATGACTAGCTGTCAAGCATTTTGTTCAGTTTGACTCTTGAACATCCCCTGTCCCTCCCCGCTTTTTCTTGTTGGCACCCCGGCTCCGGGTTTTCTTCTTTCCGGTTGTGCTTGAGGGACTGGATCCCTCTCGGGATAGAGAATCTCCTGGAGTCTGCTCGTCTGCTTTTCCCTCTCCATTTGGATGCGTTCCTGCATGGTCTTCATCAGGCTTCTCCTGTGGTTCATCTCCGAGGAAGGCAAAGTATGACTGCCCTGTGCTTTCTTCCAGCATCCACCTCATGAACAACTCGACCGCATCCGCAATCGCCAATAGTTGCTCGCTGGGCAACTCTACATCCTTGAACAATTCAGTCGCTTCCTTCCGATCAATTACGAATCCATGACTAGGGTAGCTCCCCACAAGTTTTTCTATCGCTTCATCCTGGAGATTGGACGCCGATAGGGGATGGCTGAGTCTCTGAGCATAGTCACTGGAGATCTTCAGCGACCTCTCAACTTCGGCAAGCCGGATCGGGTCGACCTGCTCGTACATCGGCTTGAGCAAGCCCACTGTCAACGCAGTGGCTGTTTCGGCGGCCAATTTCGTCGAGAACGTGAGCGAAGTGTTGAACCTCAACTGCCGAAAGTGTTGTCGAAACAACGCTTTGGAGTGAATGGACAAGCTCTCGATAGCCTGAATCGGCGTCAGACTGGAAGTCCTCTCGCCCACTTCAAGTGGATTCCTTAGCTGAACATCGATCGGGCCAAGTTCTGCCAATTCGGACATGATGAGCTTGGAGCCCGCGATCGCCAGGATGGTTCCCGCGCTCTTGCATAGAGTAGGTATGAATACAGTGAATTGTGGTTTCCCGGTTTCACCGTCTGCACTCTTCGGTCTATAGCAGTCTTGCAGGGCACGCCCGACCCGATAGGCAACAGAGGCATCCCCTCCCCTGGTGGCCAACATGAGCATGAGGCTGGAACGCCTCCTTCGCTCGTAGCAGGTACGGATCACAAACTTGTCGTGAGGACTCCTCATTTCACCAAAGTAAATGGCGAAATCTACACCGTGCTCCTCGGAGTACTCGTTCCCCAAACGGTTCAAAGTTTCTAGCAGGGAGGCCATTCGACCAACTACGACTGCGGGGTCCAGCGTGCATTGGCGGCCTTGTGTGCGATTTCGGAGCGGCGCTCGGAGGTGAGCGTGGAGGCGCGGGCGCGGCCCCCAGCTTGGCCGGCCTTGCGCTTGGCGGGCTGCTGGGTGGTCTCCTCGGTCTCGCCGGTGGCGATCCGCGCCACCGCGACCGCGCACCCCACCACGTCGGCCGGGCGCTTCTGTCCATCAGGACCTGACTTCATGAGGCATCCCCCTTGCTATGGTCGATGAGGGGAGAGTGGAGTGTATCAAGGTTTCCTTGATGCATTCGGGTAGACTCCGGCTCGCGGAAACCGTAGTGAGCGCCCCCTGTACAACGCGCTCAAGGTGAACTGGAGCCGTGGCCTCACGGAAGCCGGCAGCAGTGGGGCCGGGCTGTTCGATGGCTACCACCTCGTAGGCGTGCTCTCCGGCGGGCTTCCCAACTGCACTACCCGCGGAGACCTCTTCGCGCCCCTCGACGCCTTCTTCCCGTTCGTGCACCGATGGCTGCGGCCTTCGAGCGCTCCGCCCGCCCATGTGCTCTCAGCCGTGCCCAGTGCCGATTCTGGTTCCCAACAGGGCTTCATCCGCATCCTGAACCGCTCCCCCCGCGCCGGCGAGGTGAGCATCCAGGCCATCGACGACACCGGCTGGCGCGTCGGCCCCATCACGCTCTACATGGGTGCCTTCGAGTCCAAGCAGTTCAACTCCCAGGGACTCGAGCAGGGAAACCCTTCCATAGGACTGATTGGCGGGATCGGCAAGGGCACCGGCATGCGGCGCGTGGAACTGCGCAGCACGCTCCGGACCCCAGCCTATGCCTACATCCGTACCCCGGACGGGTTCCTGACCAGCATGCACCATGTTGCCGAGGCGCACCCGGATCTGCCGGGGATGTACACCGTGCCCTTCTTCAACCCCGCCTCCAATCTGAGCGTGCGCAGCTACCTGCGCGTCATCAACCCGAACCCAACCGGCGTGGAAGTGCTCGTACGGGGAGTGGATGGTGAGGGCTACCTGTCAGCGAGTTCGGTGACTATCTGGCTTCTGTCCGGCACCGCGACGCTGATTTCGGCTCAGCAGCTTGAGGTGGGCGCGCCCTTCCTGACCGGGCGCTTGGGCAATGGGAACTCATCGTCGCGCCCACCGCCCCCGTCCAGGTCATGAGCCTGCTCTCCACCCGGAGCGGGCACCTCTCCAACGTGTCGCAGTAGGAGAGAATTCAAACTGAGGCACTACCCCCCGCCGCCGACTCGCGCAGCGCGGGAGGCGTTGCGGTATGTTTAGCCCGAACGCCGCCTCCGCGCCGGGATCATCTCCCCATGGGCAAGCCCCTCGTCTACATCGACGGCCAGTCCGGCACTACCGGGCTCCGCATCCGCGAGATGCTGAGCTCGAGGTCCGACATCGAGCTCCTGCTGATCCCGGAATCCCGGCGCCGTGACCCCGCCGCCCGCGCGGACCACCTCGGCCGCGCCGACCTGGCGGTCCTGTGCCTGCCGGACGAGGCGGCGGCCGACGCCATCCGTCTCGCCGGCAACGGGGGAACGCGCATCATCGACACCAGCAGCGCCCGGCGGGTGGACCCGGAGTGGACCTACGGCCTGCCGGAGCTCGGAGAGGGCCAGCGCGCGGCCATCCGCGGCGCGGCGCGGGTTGCGAACCCCGGATGCTATCCGCAGAGCTTCGTCCTCGCCGTCCGACCCCTCATCGATGCCGGCGCGCTCGAGGCATCGACGCCCTTCACGGTCAACGCGGTATCGGGGTACTCGGGCGGCGGCCGGCAGATGGTGGAACGCTACCAGGCGACTTCCCCGGGGGACCGGCCGGGCCACGCCGGCATCCCGATCTGCCTCTACGGGCTCGGCCGGGCCCACAAGCACCTGCCCGAGATGCAGCGCTTCAGCGGCGCGAGCGCGCCGCCCCTCTTCGTGCCCTCGGTGGACCACGTTCGCTGCGGCATGCTCGTCAGCGTACCCCTGCCGGCCGGGCACGCGCCGGGCCTCACGCGCGAACGGGCGTTCGAGATCTGGGATGAGCGCTACCGGGAGGAGCCCTTCGTGCATGCGCTCTCGCCCGCGGAGGCCGACGACGCCCTGCGGGACGGCCGCTTCCTGGACATCGAGGACTGCAACCACACGAACCGGCTCGAGCTGATGGTGTTCGGCGAGGCGTCCCGCGGACTGGTGCTGGTGGGACGCCTCGACAACCTGGGCAAGGGCGCATCGGGCAACGCGGTGCAGTGCATGAACCTGATGCTCGGCTTCGACGAGCGGACCGGGCTTCGCGCCTGATCGGAAGGGTGCCGGTTCGCAGCCATCGGCGGCGCTCCCTCCGGCGCGACGGGC
>JAJEAD010000076.1 GCA_022824305.1 Gammaproteobacteria bacterium
CCAGCACAAGGATCGGGAGCTGAAGTACTGGTACGAGGACGACGGCACGCTGGTGCTGCACGGGCGTTTTCCGCCGGAGACCGGGGCGAGAATCCTGAGCGCGCTCGATGCAGCGATGGAGGCTCACGCCGCCGAGCAGCCTGCCTCGGAGTGGAGTAGCGAGGGTGAGGCTCCAGACGTCCCACGTGGGACGTATTCAGTCCGCCCCTCCCACACTGTGCGCCGGGCAGACGCGCTGGCATGGATGGCCGAGCGGATGTTCGAGGAGGGAGAGGCTCCGGCACTCAGTCCGCACCGCCACGAAGTGGTGGTGCACGTCGATGCCGACGTGCTCGCCCGGGGCACGGCGGGCCGGTGCGAAATCGAGCACCACACTGCTATCGCGGCGGAGACCGCACGGCGACTATGCTGTGATGGAAGCATCGTCGCCACCGTAGACGGGCCACGGGGAGAGCCGCTGAGCGTCGGGCGGCGCACCCGCAGCATCCCCCCGGCACTTCGCCGCGCCCTCATGAGCCGCGACCGTGGCTGCCGCTTCCCCGGCTGCCCTTCCACTCATCGCCTGCACGGGCACCACGTACGTCACTGGGCCGAGGGAGGAGAGACCACGCTCGACAACCTCGTGCTGCTGTGCCCGGCGCACCACCGCCTCGTGCACGAGGGCGGCTTCGACGTAAGGCGCCTCGACGACGGGGCCTTGCGCTTCACCGACCCGAACGGCAACCCGGTACGAGCGCCGGTACCGAGCGAGGCATCCTCGCCCGGCACCGTCGCCGCCCGGAACGAAGCTCTCGGGCTCGCCATAAGCTCCGAGACCGCAAAGGCGCACTGGCATGGAGAGCGCATCGACTACGACCACGCGGTGATGGTGACCATGCACACGTGGGGCTTGGAAGGCACCGGTCCCGGCACCGATCAACCCCCGGAAGTTCACGAAGCACCTCCCGCCGCGAGCGTGACCGCGTTTCCGCCTTCGGGCCGGGAACCCCTACAGACCCCGTGGTGGCTGCGGACGGCAGCGCCCCTGTGAGCCATATTCACCCGGCCGGCGACTCCGAGGCCGGAGGCTTGGCACCGGAGCCATTCCAGATCTTGCCGGTACAACGGCCCTACACGGCCTCCTGATCGAAATAGTCCTCGTCGATTCGCTTGATCTCGTGAGGAACCCTGGTGCGCACACCAACATTGTGCTTGAACATCAGGCGGGCCAGGTCTTCTCCGTCGATCAGAACGATGCGCTTCGGACTACGCGCGGATGCGGGATCGCTCCTATGCGGACGGTCAACTGGAATCGCACCCGCTCCGGTGGGTGTGCGCGAGGTAGGCCCGGTAGCCTTCCACCTCGTGCTCGATGCGTGCTCCGTCCCAGCCGAGAAGGTCGGCGACGGCGTCGGCTGCCGCCCGCGCCGCCTCTCTTCCCTGGCGTTCGGTCCAGACCACGCCGGTGCGGCGGGCGAGCAGGTCGACGAGCGAGGTGACCTGCTCGTGCTCCGCCGCGTCACGCAGGTCCGCGATGCGCACCCGGTCATCGTCGTTTTGCAGCGCCGGAGAGCCTTCGCGGCCGGGCGCTCGATGGGCGGCATAGCTCGGGGCCCTCGGGCTTCCGCTGGGCGGGACTCGCGATCGGACCGCCTCGAGCAGCGCGAGACCCGCGGAGCGGTGGGTGGCCACGGGCCCACCCGTCAAGGCGAGCATCCCGGGCATGCCTTCGCTCCCGAGATCGTGAATCTCGCGCGAGCGTGAGCCCTTCGGGTACGCCGGATCATGAGTGAGCGGGCGCACCCCCGCCCACGAGTACAGGATGTCGCGCCGCCTCGTCCGCAGCGAGGGCAGCAAGGAGCTCAGCTCGCCGAGCAGCCACTCGACATCCTCGTCGTCGGCGCGGACGTCGTCGATGTCCCCTTCGTAGACCGTCTCGGTGACGCCCATGTAGTGAAGACCCTGCCGCCACGGAACGAGATAGACCGGCTCGGTCCCGGCGCGATTGAACGAGATGATGCCGCGATCGCGGCACTCCTCCGGCAGTCGCACGACGATGTGCGCCCCCTTCGTCCCGAAGATCTTCCGCACGCTGGAATCGCTCGCGAGCCCGTTGACCCGGTCAATCCAGATGCCGGCGGTATTGAGCACGACCCTGGCGTCGACCTGCGCTTCGCCCGTCGCGGCGCGGGCGTCCGACAGACGCAAGCGCCATGCGTCTCCGCTGCGCGCCAGACCGACGACGGGCGTGTAGTTGCGGCACAGCGCTCCGAGCCGGGTAGCGTCTCGAACCATGTCCATCGCGATCCGTTCCGGCCAGTCGATCTGGTACTCCGTGTACACGTTCACTCCGATGAGCCGGTTCCGGTCGCGGAGGTCGCGGTACAGGGGCTCGTTTCCCACGGCGTCGCGCGCAATGAAGCGCCGGTCGAGCGGAACCGAGGCCGACGCGAACGCCCCGACCGCCCGGAGCCCGAGGTCCACGTGCCACGGCCGATACGGCATCCCCTTCCAGACGGGAAATCCGAAGGTCATTTTGCGGACCCGCTCAGGCGCGTTCAGCACGAACTCCTCTCGTGCCCGCATCGCGGCCTTGGTCAGCGAGAGAGCGGTCAATAGCTGGCCCGGGCGAGCGACCCATCGATAAGGGGATCCGCCGGGCGCGAGATAGCGCAGTCCGCAGTGCAGAAGGCGGGTCGATCGGCTGCTCGACCCGGCGCCGAAGTCCCCCTTGTCGACGAGCAGCACCGAGTAGCCTCCGCCCGCGAGCTCCTGCGCCGCCGCGCACCCGTTGATGCCCGCGCCGATGACCGCGACGTCGAAATGACGCCCCGACAGATCGTTGAGCGGAATCCGCATTCCCGATGGCCCCCCGGCACTCGCTCTCTTCATGCTACGGCTTGCATTACGGTCAATCGAGACTGGTGATCCACAATGTGCCCGGCTGCCGAGGGCGACGAAGGGGACAGGGCACGCATTGGCGGCCACGGGCAAGAGGCGACGAAGATGGAAGTACAGGGGCTGGGCTTCACGCCGGGACGAAGCCGAATCCACACCACGACACCGCCGAACAAGGCGCGGGCAATCTTCAGAGCGCGCAAGGCGCTCGAGGAGTTCGTGTACGACGCCACTCGGCACAGAGGGGAATCGCATCCAGGGTATTCATGCGTGTCCACGCTCTGGAACTCCTTGCCCGCTACCGCGTGATGGAGCTCCGTCACCGCGTGACGTACTCGGATGGACAGTGACTGAGCGGCCAGGCCTCGGCGTTCCGCGCGAAGGAGACCGCCCCGGCTCCGGTCCGGTAAGGGAATCGGCGCGAATCACCAGCCTCGACCTCGTCCGGGGCGTGGCGGTGCTGGGCATCCTGTTGATGAACGCGGTGGCCATGAAGATGGGGCTGGCGCCGTACCAGAACCTCGACGCCGGCGGGTCGGAGACCGGTTGGGACTGGGCGGTGGGCGTCTTCGGGGAGATCTTCGTCGACCAGAAGTTCATGGGGCTCTTCTCCCTGCTCTTCGGCGCGGGCATCCTGCTCTTCATCGAACGCGCCGAGGCCCGGGTGACGTCGCGGTGACCCGCACCGGGATTCTGATCTTCTGCCTGGGCGTCTGGGGGCTGCAGCTATGGTGGTCGCCGGCCTGGCTCGGCCGTTTTCGCTTCGGCCCGGCGGAATGGCTCTGGCGCGTCGGCACCTACCGCAAGGGGCAGCCGTTGCGGCGCTAGGGCCGACCGGGTCTGCCGGCCGGTTCAGTGCCCCCTGGCGGCGGCGCCGCGCCAGTCCTGCCAGCGGGCCCAGGTCGTGAGGAGGGGCATGAACCACGGGTAGCCGAGAATGCTGGGCGACAGGGGGAAGCGGCGGCCGTCGTAGGGGGTCGCGCCGTCGGGGTCGCCGAGGAGCTTGAGCGCGACCTTGTGCCCGATCCAGGTGCCCATCGGCAGGCCCGCCGCGTTGCACCCGAGCGCGAAGTGCACGCCTTCGTGCACGCCGAGGTGCGGGAGGCGGTCCATGGTGAATGCGACCTCGCCGCTCCAGAGATGAGTGAAGCGGGTTCCCTCGAGCGGCGGAAAGATGCGTTCGAGATCGGCCTGGAGCAGGAGCGCGATCT
Source organism: Gammaproteobacteria bacterium (assembly GCA_022824305.1). Classification (GTDB taxonomy): domain Bacteria; phylum Pseudomonadota; class Gammaproteobacteria; order HK1; family HK1; genus JAJEAD01. Next base: position 4,089 of record JAJEAD010000076.1, read on the forward strand.
CCTCCGGGCGCTTGAACATGAGGCCGGTCTGGCCGCCAAAGAGGAGTCGGGACGGGGCATCGGGCGCGATGCGCCAGAAGTTGAACTGGTAGCGGGAGTAGTCGATGTAGGTGCGGTCACCGGGCACCAGGCTCTTCAGCAGGGCCGGATCCCGCGCCTCGCAGGCGGCCATGGTCGCATTGCTGCGCACCAGGCGACGGCGAAACCACGGGGTCAGCCCTCCCGTGTAGGCGTTCGTCGCGATCACCACCTCGCGCGCCCGGAAGGAGCCGCGCCCGGTGCGCACTGCGAAGCCCTCCGCCTCGCGCGCGAGATGCGTGACCGCGCAGCCCCCGGTGACCCGCGCCCCCGCCGCCTCCGCCGCCCGGCGCAGGCCCGCGTGGTACATCCCGGGATGCACCGAGGAGGTGTTCTCGATCAGCAGGGCGCCCCGCGCGCCGGATACCCGCAGCTCCTGAGCGAGCTCGCGCTCCGAGAGCATGCCTCCCTCGATTCGAAGATGCCGCCGCTGCAGCTCGAACTCCGCCGCGGTCTGGTCGTACTGGGCCTGGTTCCACACCGGCAGGAGCCGGCCGCGGTGGGCGAGATGGCAGTCGATGGAGAGCCGCCCCATGAGGTCGACGGCGAAGTCGTAGGCTTCTTCCGCGCCGCCGTGCAGGGTGACCGTCTCGGCAATGCCGAGCTTCTTCGCCATCTGGCCGAAGCCGCCGAGGAGGCTTCGGCCCACGAAGCCCGCGTTGCGCGAGCTCGCCGCCTCGCCGGGCAGGAGGCGGTCGAGAACCAGCACCTCCCGGCCCGCTTCGGCCAGCGTCAGCGCGGCGGAGAGCCCGGTGTAGCCCGCCCCGACCACCAGCACGTCGACGGCGCCGGGCAGAGGCGCATCCCCGGAGGGCCAGGGCCGGGCCGCCTCCCACCACCACGGATCGGTGGTGAAGTCGTCGGTTGTCGCGCGCTTCGTCATCACCCCGTCTCCCCACCCTTCCCGGCCATGGTGCCGGTCTTCCCGGTGTTTCGGCTCGGGCGGGAAACCGGCATTGTTCACAAATTCAAGTATCAATGAAACGAGCCGGGTGCGAAGCTCGAAGGCGTCCGGTACACGAGGGACGAGACCGCTCGGGCATGGCCTTCGGCGGCGTTGCGAGGACGGAACTTGGGATGAGATCCGGCGATTCGGGCACTCCGATCCTGCCCCACTCCCTTGCCGTCGCGGTGGGCCTCTACCTCACCGCGATGGCGCTCTTCATCGGGATGGACACCGTCGCGAAGCACCTGCTCGCGGCGCACTCCATCGTCTTCATCGCGTGGATCCGGTTCCTGCTGCACTTCGTGGTGCTCGCGGCGATCCTGCCGGCGCCGCGCCGGGAGCGGCTGCGCACCCGGAACCTGCCGCTCCTCGCGCTGCGCTCCATCGCCTGGATGAGCATCACCTTCCTGTTCTACGCGGGCCTGCGCCACGTTCCGCTCGCCGAGTCGATCATGCTCGTGAGCACCGCGCCCTTCATGATCGCGCTCGTCGCCGGGCCCCTCCTCGGCGAGCGCATCCGACCCCTGACCTGGGCGGCGGTCCTGCTCGGATCCACCGGGGCGATCGTGGTGCTCCGCCCCGGACTCGGGGTGCTGCACTGGGGGGCGATCTTCCCGCTTCTCGCCGCCGCCGCGTTCTCCGTGGCGCAGATCGTCACCAAGCGCCTGAGCGCAGAGGAGGACCACTGGACCATCCTCATCTACAGTGCAGGCATCGCCGCCCTGCTGCTCACTCCCTTCGGCATCCCGGCGTGGTCGGCGTTCGCGCCCACGGACTGGCTGCTGCTGGCTCCCCTGGGTCTGATGGCGGCGGCCGGGGATATCGCAATCCTCGCCGCGCTGCGGCGCGCGCCCGCGTCGACCCTGGCCCCCTACCAGTACTCCCAGATCCTGTGGGCGATGATCGCGGGGGCAGTGGTGTTCGGAGAGTTCCCCGACGCGGTCGCCGTCGTCGGCGCCGCGATCATCGTCGCCGGCGGACTGGTCCTCTGGCGGGCGGGTGCGCGGGCGCCCGGGCGGCGGGCCGGTTGACGCCCCCCGCACCCCTTCGTAGGCTGCGCTTCGCAGGGCGCACGCGCGTCGCCCGTCCGCACCGGAAGCGACCGATTCCCGCCCGGGTGGAGAAGGTCGCGGGTACGCCGGGCGCCGTTCCGGCCCCGAGAAGCGGAGCGGGCGCGTCCCGAGCGCCGGCGGGCGGAGCAGGAGGGAGAGAGGAGCAAGCATCCATGAACCGGGAACCCCTGGCCGCGATTCCCCCGGAGTCCGTGGCGCGCTTCCGGAAGGATGGCGCGGTGTGCCTGCGGGGCCTCGTCGATCCGGACTGGATCGAACTGCTCCGCCGCGGCGTGGCGCGCAACCTGGATGCCCCGACCCCCCTGCATACCGTGCAGACGCTGGAAGGGGAGTCCGGGTACTTCCTCTCCGACATCTGCATGGCGCAGGAGATCGCCGAGTACCGCGAGTTCATCCTGAACGGGCCCGCCGCCGCCGTGGCGGCGCACTTGATGACCTCACGGCGGGCGAACTTCTGGGCCGACACCCTGTGGGTCAAGGAGGCCGGCACGCCCAAGCGCACCCGCTGGCACCAGGACCAGCCCTTCTTCTGGATCGACGGCACCCAGGTCTGCGTGCTGTGGTGGCCCCTCGACACGGTGCGGCGCGAGAACGGCCTCGAGCTCGTCAGGGGCTCCCATCGCTGGGGGCGCTGGTTCGCCCCCGAGCTGAGCCGATTCGGTCAGGACCTCTATTCGAGCCCGATCGGTCAGCGCTTCGAGCGCATGCCCGACATCGACGCCCGGCGCGACGAGTACGAGATCCTCTCCTTCGACGTGGAGCCGGGTGATGCCATCGCCTTCCACGGATTCACGGTGCACGGCGCCGCGGGCAACGCGGACCGGAGCATGCGCCGCGCCCTCTCCACGATCTGGATGGGAGACGATGCCCGCTACGGCGAGCGCCCCTCGGCCGGTCGTCCCCACTTCCACGGCCATGACCTGGAGGTGGGCGCGAGCATGGACAGCAGCTACTTCCCCCGGGCGTGGCCCCGCGAGGGGCGCATCGAGGCGGAGCACTTCCGCCGTTTCAGCGACCCGGACCTGCGCATCACGAACTGATGCCGCCGAGCGCGCAGCCTGCCCGGGCGCATGGGCGCCCACGAGATCGTGGCACCGTCCGGATGCCTGACTGCCAGACAACTGTGGGCATCACCCGGAAATGCCGGACGCTGACGGAGGGCATCCCGCCCTGAACGAGGAGGAGTACCGGCGCCACGACGCAACGGGCCTCGCCGCCCTCGTTGCGCGGGGCGAGGTTTCGGCGGAAGAGGTCGTCGAGTCCGCGATCGCGCGGATCGAAGCGCTGAACCCGAGACTCAACGCGGTCATCGCGCCGCTCTTCGACGAAGCACGGGAAGCGCTGCGCCGCGGGCTGCCGGAAGGCCTGCTGCGCGGTGTGCCCTGGCTGGTGAAGGACCTGAACACCTGGGTGCGCGGCGCCCCCGCGACCCACGGAAGCCGTGCCTTCCGCGACTTCGTCCCTGCGCACGACGGAGAGCTCGTCAGGCGCCACCGGGCCGCGGGCCTGGTCGTCCTCGGCAAGACCAACACCCCGGAGTTCGGACTGAACATCTGCACCTCGCCGGCGCTCTTCGGCCCGACGCCGAACCCCTTCGACGCCCGGCGCAGCGCCGGCGGGTCGAGCGGCGGTTCCGCCTGTGCGGTGGCCTCGGGCATGCTTCCCGCGGCCCACGCGACCGACAGCGGGGGATCGATCCGGATACCGGCCAGCAACTGCGGCCTCTTCGGCCTGAAGCCCTCCCGCGCCCGGGTGCCGCTCGGCAACGACCAGGCCGAGGGGCTGGCGGGGTTCAGCACCGGCCACGCGGTGACGCACAGCGTGCGCGACTCCGCCCTGGTCCTGGATATCACGTCGGGCCTCATGCCGGGCGATGCGTACGCCGCACCCCCCTCGCCGATTTCGTTCCTCGACGCCCTCGAGGGGCCGATGCCGGCCCTGCGGGTCGCACTGTGGAGCGAGGGCTATGCGGGAGAGCCGGTGGCCGAGGCCTGCCGCGGCGCCGCCCACGAGGCCGCAGGCCTGTGCGAAGAAGTGGGTTGCCGGGTGGAGGAAGTCCGCCCGCCCGTCGACGGACACGCGCTACGCGCCGCTTTCGACGTGCTCTTCAGCGCCAACGTCCGCGTCCTGGTTGCCGGCATCGAAGCGAGGCACCCCGGCATCGCCCTCGAATCGCTGATCGAGCCGGTCACCCTTGCGGGCAGCGAGTCCGCCCGGAGGCATAGCGCCTCGGACTACGTTTCCGCCGTGCTCGCCACGCAACGCAGCGCGCGAGCGCTCGGGCGCTTCTTCGAACGCTACGACGTGCTGCTTACGCCGACCCTGGCCCATCCGCCCCTGCCGCTCGGGTACATCGACATGCAGGGCGAGGACTGGAGCGCGTACCTGGAGCAGTTGCTGAACGAGATCCCCTTCACCCCCCTGTTCAATGCGACGGGCGCGCCGGCGGCATCGGTGCCGCTGGGCCGCGACGCCGACGGGATGCCGGTCGGGGTGCAGATCGGGGCCGCGCTCGGCGCCGAGGGCACCCTGCTCCGCCTCGCCCGGGAGCTGGAGCGCGCCGCGCCCTGGCACCACCGGACTTGAGCTGGAGGATGAAGGAAAGCGGGACATGGATCCCACGGAGGATGGCGGAGCCTCACCGGCATGTTGATGCTCCGCCGTATCCGAATGCCAGGAGCGCGTTGGGGTGCCCACATATCCGCAGGTGGCGTCCGGACGCTGTCAATCCCACCACATCAGCGGAGTGTTGGTGATGAGTTCGGTGCCCTCGGCGGTAACGATGAAATTCTGCTCGAACCCGGCGCTGCCAACGCCCTCGCCGGCCATGAAGGTTTCGGTCGACATCACCATGTTCTCCCGAATTACCGTGTGCTTGCCCCGGTAGCCGTGCGAAAGCAGAGGCTCGTCCCAGAAAAGGCCGTTGCCATGGCCGTAAAGTGGCCATTTCTCGGCGGCCTGATCCTTGATGCCTCCAAACTCCGCCTGCAGCTTGTCGCCAAGGGCGACGATTTCGGCCACGGTGACGCCAGGCCTTATCGCGGCACGGCACTGCTCGACCAGACCCGCCGTGGCCTCGACCAGGTCGCGCTGTGAGTTCGTGGGACGGCCAACGACTGTCGTGCGGCCGGGGTCCAGCCAGTACCCCTCGAACATCGGGCCGTAGACCCAGGCGCGGACCAAGTCCCCTTCCTTCGGCTGATACGGTCCGAATCCCGGGACTGGTTGGGAGACGAAGTAGCTGATGTTGTCTCCGCTCGAAATTGGAATCATGTGCGGTTGGCCACCACGACGGAACACTTCGCGCGCGCCTTCACCCGCGGCCTCCGCTTCGCTCCTGCCGCTTCGCAACGCCTTGATGACCGTGTCCAGGGCCACGGTGACGGTTTCGCCCGCGATTCGGAACGCCTCCAGTTCGCGTGCGCTCTTGATGACCCGAACATCGGCCACCAGTTCGTCGCACACCACCCAATCTATTTCGGGCGTGGCCGCCTCGAGCTGCTTCCAGTACTTGAAACCGACGAAGTCCGAGCCGGAGATCCCGACCCTTCCTCTCATTGGCCCACTGCTCTCGAGGCTGCGTAGCGCTTCGGCAAAAGGATCGAAACTCCAGGCGATTCGATCCGTGGGAATCATGTGCTGACGCGGCCAGGGTTCGTCCGCGACCAGCTCCGGCATCTCTCCGGGTCTCAGGATCACACACGAAATCGCGCCGCCGTTGATGTCCTCGTGCAGGCGATCCCAGGCCTGGCCCGATTGGTTCGAGTAGTAGTTGGCGAGGTAGAGGACATCACCGTGACGTTCGTAGGTTCCCCCGCTGCGACCCCATACCAGGGCAGCGTCGAGTTCCAGCGCACGCATCGCCGCGTCGACGTTGGACCAGCGCTGCTCGTACTCCTCGCGCCGAAAGAAGCTCTGCAGATTGGCCATTCCACCACTCCCCTTCTTCGCGTCGAGTCTACAGGCTGTCGATGCTACCAAGCAGGCGGCCAGGGCGCCTTCGACTGCACCTCGAGCGGCATCGGTACCCGTGCACCAGCCGCGACGCCCGCCCGGAAAGCGCTCCCGAAACGAGAGTCGTGCTGCGGGCGCCTTGCGCGACGCACGAGAGCCAGGACCGGACTTCGTTGGCGCGGGCTGCCAGAGCCGAGATCGTGCTGACAGTTTTCACCCGGCCACATGCGTCCCATTTCATGCAGGGAACGGCGTACCATGCGACCCGATTTCCATCCGTTCTTCAGTCCAGGCGGGAACATTCCGTGGAGGCAGTGGTTGCGGTGGTTTCGGGGCCGGGTCCATATCGCCGCTTCTTCCGATGACTGCGCACCATAGCGCGCTCTTCGACGCGTTCTCCGATACCGCCCTCGGCGGCAGCGTCGCCGGAATCGTAGCCGACGCCGGCGACCTCGATGCCGGCCGCATGCAGCGCATCGCCCGGGAGCTGGGCGCTCCCGCGACCGCCTTCATCACCGGCATGGAGGGCTCGTGCGTCGATGTCAGGTTCTTCTCCACCCTCACCGAGTACCCGATGTGCGGACACGGCACGGTGGGCCTGATGACGTGGCTGGTGGAGCGGGGCGAGCTCGCGCTCGACGGCGGGCGGGCGGCCACCGTCACGCTTCGCACGCCGGCGGGCCCGGCGCCGGTGGAAGTGCGCCGGCGCGAGGACGGCCGCGTCGTGGTGATGCTCTCGCTCGATGCCGTGGACTTCGAGCCGAGCCCCCTCGGGATCGCGGAGATAGCACCCATGCTCGGCGTGAGCGGGGACGCATTCGCCGCCAATCCGCCCGTGGAGCTCACCCGCTCGGAGTTCACCCACGTCGTCGCACGCGTCGCGGGTCTGGACGCCATGCGGGCGTTGAAGCCGGACTTCGGCGTTATCGCGGAGCGCTGCCGGCAACTCGGAGTCCACACTCTTGCGCTCTTCACGACCGAGACCGAGCGTCCCGAGAGCAGCATCCATTGCCGCGAGTTCTGTCCCGCAGTCGGCACCCCCGAGGCGCCGGCATCCGGCACCACCAATCGCGCGCTCGCCTGCTACCTGCTGCGCCACGCGCTCATCGATCCCTCCCCCGACGGCGCCCGGACGGTGATCGCCGAACAGGGCTGCGAGATTGGCCGGCCCAGCCTCATCCGCACGGAGTTGACGGTGGTGAAGGGCCGTGCGACCGGAATCCGCACCGGCGGCGTCGCGACGAAGAGCATGGAAGGCACGCTCTACGTGGACTGAGCCAGGCAGCGGCGCGCGGACCTGCTCCGCGCTGCGTCTCAGCCCACCTGCAGCTCCACCCGCCCCAGCTTCTCGACCTCGTAGGCCACGCGGTCGCCGGACCCGGGGAACTGGGTGGCGATGATGCTGCCGGTGATTACGACCATGCCGGAGCGCATGGACAGGCCGCGCCCGGCGAGGTTGTTGGCGATCCAGGCGAGGCCCTCCAGAGGGTGCCCGAGGGCGTCGCGGGTGTTGCCCTCGCCGCGTGTCTCGCCGTTGACGCTCAGGCGACCCGCGAGATCGCCGATCCCGCACTCGCGCCACGCTTCGGTACGGGGTCCGAGCACCACGCCGCTGATCATCGCGTTGTCGGTGATGGACGAAGTCGCGTCGATACCGCTCAGAATGCAGTTGCGCATGTCGAGCAGCTCGAAGGCGGGGTACACGGCGCACACCGCCGCCGCCACCGCATCCCGGTCGAAGGGGGCGCCGTCCGGACGGAGGTCGGCCCCGAGCTCCACCGCGATCTCGCACTCGAAGCCGAGCTGCTGGTAGTCGTCGAGGTCCAGCGCATGGGGCGAGCGGTGGACCATGCCGGGCAGGATTGCGCCGAGGAAGGGCTCGTGCAGGCCGACCTGCTCCTGGATCGCCTTCGACGTGGCCGCAATCTTGTAGCCGGCGAGCGCGGGCGATTCGGCGCCGGCGCGCAGGCGATGAAACACCACCTGGGCGGCGTAGGCCTCGTCCAGATCGCGGGGCCGGATGGCCTCCGGTATCCGCTGGTGCCCGGTGCCGTCGATGTGGGTCTGGTGCATGAAGGCCGCCGCCTTCTCGATGCGCTCCTGGTCCATGCCTTTCTCCTGCTCGTTACCGGCTCTTCGCTTCGCCGGTGCCTGCTCGATCGGTGCCCGGCTCCACCCCCGCCAGGTGGTGGGCGGCGATGTAGCCGAAGGTCATCGCCGGGCCGATCGTGATGCCCGCCCCGGGATAGTTTCCGCCCATGAAGCTCGCCGCGTCGTTGCCGGCGGCATAGAGGCCGGGGATCGGCTTCCCCGCCTCATCGAGCACGCGGGCGAAGGCGTCGCTCTTCACGCCCATGAAGGTGCCGAGATCCCCCGGGATGACCCGCACCGCGTAGTAGGGGGGCGTGCGCAGCGGCTCGAGGCAGGGATTCGGGCGGTGTGTCGGATCGCCGTTGAAGCGGTTGTAGACATTCGCCCCCTTGCCGAACTCTGAGTCCTCACCGCGTTCCGCCTCGCGGTTGAAGCGCTCCACCGTGGCGCTCAGGCACCCGGGGTCGATCTCCGCCTCGGCGGCCAGCGCTTCCACGCTGTCGCCGCTCAGCAGGTATCCCGAGCGCAGGTGAGGGGCGATTCGCCCCGGCGATGGGGGCACCGCGCCGAGCCCGTAGCGACGGAGCGCACGATGGTCCGCGACGAGGAAGATCTCGACGCGCGACTCGTCCCGGCAAGCCTCGAACATCGCGAGCACGAAATCGTGGTAGGAGTTCGCCTCGTTCACGAAGCGCAGCCCCCGCCGGTCCACCGCGATTACGCCCGGCTTGCCGCGATCGATGAAGTGCGGGAAGGGTTCCGCCGGGCCCCCGGACCGGGGAACGAGAGAGACCGGAGTCCACGCCGCGGGCTTGCCCGAATCCGCGGAGAACGCGGCTCCCACCTCGCGCGCGACCCGGATACCGTCCCCTCTGTTCCCTTCCGGGGGAAGGGAGTAATGGTTTTTCCCGGCCCGCAGATGCGGATAGTAGCGTTCCTTCATCTCTTCGTTGGCGGGAAAGCCGCCGCATGCGAGCACCACTCCGCGTCTTGCGTGCACCTCCACCGGCCGGCCGTTGCGGTCGAGCACCGCTCCCGTGACCCTGCCTTCGCTGCGCAGCAACCGGGTCACCGGTGAGGCGAGGAGCATCGGCACGCCGATTTCCTTCAGCGTCAGGGCGAGACGCGCGACCAGCGCGTTGCCGTTGGCGATCCGCGTGCCGCGGGAATGTCCGATCCGGTCGAAGAGATGCCGGAGGAAGAGACGCCCGACGTAGAGGGCGGAGCGCAGCGAGCGGGTCATGCGCAGGAAGTGCGGCACATCCTCGCGCGCGATGCTCATGCCGCCCATGATCATCGTGGTCTCGAGCGGGCGGCGCAGGTTCGCGAAGTGCGCGCCGAGCCGGCGGCCGTTGAAGTGGTCCACCCACAGGGAACGCCCGCCCGGCATCGCATCGCCGACCTCGGGATGGTAGTCCGGCCACGGCGCGGCGAGCGCGTAGGAAACGTGGCTCTTCGCCTCGAGGAAATCGAGCATCCGCGGCCCGTGCTCCAGGAAGGCCTCGGCGAGATCGCGGTCGAGACGGTTGCCGACCTCGTTCTCCAGGTAGGCGAGAGCGGACTCACGCGAGTCCCCGACTCCCGCGCGCGCCGCATGCGAGCTGCAGGGAATCCAGATGACGCCGGCCGAAATCGCGGTGGTGCCGCCGAATACCGGCTCCCTCTCGACCACGATGACCTCGAGCCCGAGCCGGGCGGCGCACACCGCGGCGGAGAGCCCACCCGCCCCGGAACCCACCACCAGCACGTCGCAATGCCGGGATGTCGCGTCGGAAGACATAAGCGGTCAGGGTATCACCCGGCCAGCCACCCGCCGTCCACGTAGAGGGTGGTGCCCGTGATGTAGCTCGCCTCGTCGGAAGCGAGGAAGAGCGCCGCGTTGGCGACGTCGCGCGGCTGTCCCACCCGGCCGAGCGGAACCTTCGAGAGCAGCATCGCGCGACGCTCGGGATCCGCGAGGGAGCGCTCGGTCATCCGGGTCTCGATGACTCCGGGCCCGATCGCGTTTACGCGGATACCGTGCGGCGCGAGGTCGAGCGCCATCGACTTCGTCAACATGATGAGCCCGCCCTTCGAAGACGTGTAGTGCGCCTGGCCGGCGAGCGCGATCTTCGCGTTGATCGAGGCGATGTTGACGATCGCCCCCGGGCTCTTCGCGGCGACCATCGCGCGTGCCGCGATCTGGGCGCAGAGAAAGGCCCCCTTCAGGTTCGTGTCGATGACGCGGTCCCACTCCTCTTCTTCGAGATCGAGCAGCGGGATCAGCGTCTCCACCCCCGCGTTGTTGACGAGGATGTGGACCCCGCCGTAGCGCTCCGTCGCCGCGTCCACCAGGGAAGCCACCTGTGCGCGCCGGCTCACGTCCGCGTGCACCGCGACCGCCTCGCCACCACGCTCCGCGACCAGGTCCGCCGTGCCCCGCGCCGCCGCCAAATCGAGATCGGCGGCCACGATGCGGGCGCCCTCTTCCGCGAACCGCAACGCAATTCCCCGACCGTTGCCCGCACCGGCGCCGGTAACGATGGCAACGCGATCTCGGAGTCGCATGACGAAGTGCTCCCGGCTCGGACGCTGCGGGGATTATCCACCAGTCCCCGATGACCGGGATACCGCCCGCGCCATCGACCGGGCGCCTCCGGCGCGCGCCGCGCCGGGGGTAGCGCATTTGCTTTGTTTCCGGCATACAATAGCGTCGTTTCCTCCGCGGGCCGAGGCGAAGCGCCTTGGGGGCCCGGGAGAACCAGCCCAACAACGATAAGGGCCGCCACAAGAATTCGAGGCGTGTGCCTGCTCTCTGGGCCTCTCGCTCGAGGCTCCGGGAGGCGGCGGGTTCGGTAGCCGGCGCGGCACGCGAGGCAAGAGGCTGCTCAAGCGGCTTGAGCCCGATCCCTTGCTGCGGGGAGTGCGCGGGCGGGGCCGATGGAAGGACGCAGAGCATCAGGGCGCACCGGCGTCGCTGCCACACTCAAGGAAAAACGCATGGCAATGCCCACGAGCGTGGAAAACTCCGACCCTGGCGTGCAGGTCGACGGCGCGGAAACGCCGCCCGCCGCCCCCCGTGCCCCGGGGCCCCCCGCCCGCGGCACGCGAAGGAAGACTCCGGCCCGGCGGCGCGCCAGCGCGTTCGACCCGGACGCGACCTTCGGCGGCGCCACCCTCGGCGACTGTCGCCGGGTCGCCCGAGAGCGCTTCGGCATTCGCAACCTGCATCCCGAGCAGGTGGATGCCTTTCATGCCGCGCTCGCCGAGCGCGACACCTTCGTGGTGTTGCCCACCGGCTACGGCAAGTCGCTCATCTACCAGGTGCTGGCGATGCTTGCGCAGCGCCCGGTGGTCACCCTGTTCCCGCTCATCGCGTTGATGCAGGACCAGGAGCGGGCCCTGCTCACCCGCGGCATTCCGGTGGTGCGCCTCGACAGCACCCTCGGAAAGCGCGCCCGCGCCGCCGCGCTCGCCCGCCTCGAGCAGGGCGGCCAGCTCATCGTGCTCACCACTCCGGAAACGCTGGAATCCGCCGACGTGCGCAAGGTCTTCGAGACCACGCGTCCCGCGCTCCTGTGCGTGGACGAGGCGCACTGCATTTCCGAGTGGGGACATGATTTCCGGCCCGCTTACCTGCGGGTCGGCCTGGAACGCGCGGCGCTCGGGAATCCTCAGATCCTCGCCCTCACCGCCACCGCCACCCCGCGGGTGCAGGAAGACCTGATGGAGCGTCTCGGCATGCACCACGCCGCGGTGGTATCCGCTCCTCCCCACCGGACCAATCTGCGCCTGTCCGCGCGGGTCGCGCACGGGAACCTGAAGTTCGTCGCCGCCGGCAAGCTCCTGAAGCGGCTGACCCGACCCGGCATCGTGTACTGCGCGACCACCAAGGCGGTGGACGAGATATACGCCGCGCTGCGCCGCGCCCGCATCCCCGCGGTGCGCTACCACGGGAAGATGACCAAGACCGAGCGGGTCAAGGCGCAGAAGCGCTTCACCCGGCGCGGCCCGCGTCTCGTGATGGTCGCGACCACCGCCTTCGGCATGGGAATCGACAAGCCCAACATCCGCTACATCCTGCACTACCAGGTCCCGGGATCGATCGAGCAGTACGTGCAGGAAGCGGGCCGGGCGGGGCGGGACGGACGCACCTCCGAGTGCATCGTGCTCTACGACCCCGCCGATCTCGACATCCAGAAGCACCTGAACGAGCGCAGCCACGCAACATTCAGCCAGCTCCGGCGCATCGGCCACTCGCTGAGCGCGTGGCTCGTCAACAACCGAAGCGCCGAGGTCGGAGACCTTGCGCTCGGCGCGCAGGTGCCGGTCACCACCTGCCGCGCGATATGCGGCCAGCTCGAGGAAGCGGGACTGATCGAGCGCGACGCGGAGAAGCGCTACCACGCCCGGGTCGAGCCCGAGGCGCTGGTGAGCGGCATCGAGGATCTCGCGGCCCGCCTCGACACCAAGCAGCGGCAGGACTCACGGCGGCTGCAGGCGATGGCGGAGTACGCCGGGAGCGACGAGTGCCGCAGCGTGTTCATCCGCAAGTGGTTCGGAGAGGAAGACCCTCCTCGCTGCGGTCACTGCGACCGCTGCCGGCGCATGAGCGAGCTCGATCGCGCGGTCATCGGCAAGAAGAAAAAGAAACGCCGGCGCCGGCGCCCCCGTCGGGTGCTCGCTTCCCATTCGGAGGCGAGAGCGGGCGACGAGGGAGCACGGGCCGCCCGAGGAGAGGACGGCGCTCCCGTCTGACGGCCGGAGAATCCCCGCCCTCGAGCTCGCCGCGACACATCGTCGCGAGACGGATTTGCCGGCGGCGGCGCCATGGCCGGGGGTGCGATCGTCCGCGCGTTCCCGCGCTCGCTGACGCGCGCCAGGCGGCGGGCCGCGCAGGAGTAGCGGATCGCCGGAGGGCTCAGAAGAGCGCGTTGACGAAGAGCCGCTCCTTCCCGGACACCCTCTCGCCTTCCGTCTGGAGGCTGCACACGTGGAAGGACTTGGGCAGCACGCCGCCGAAGCCGACCGAGACCGAGTCGGGACGCACCAGGAGCAGCACTTCCTCTTCGAGGTTCTCCGCCGCCCCGGCGATCTCCCCGGCGGAGGCGCCAATCTGCGCCCACTCGCAGAACGCGTCCGCCTGCGCCCTTCCCTTGAGCTCGATGTTCGCGCCCCACCCTCCGACGAAGAGCGCCAGGGCGCAGCTCAGCACCCATCGAAGCTTCAGAAACCACATGAATCCCGACATCGCTCTACCGGGTAGCGTATGGAGTGAGTGCCGTCCCCTTGTCCTTCGCGGCCGCCCTAGCTTCCCGAGGCGGCTTCGAGCGCCCGGTCGAGGGCCGCAAGGAAGCGCTCGACGTGACTCGACTGGAACACGATGGGGGGACGGATCTTGAGCACGTTCCCGTGGCGCCCTTCGCGGCCGACCAGCACGCCGTCCTCCCGCAGCGCGTTCAGCACCGCTTGGGTCCCGGCCTCGGCCGGCGCCCTGGATTGCCGGTCCTTCACGAGCTCGACCCCGAGAAAGAGTCCCGCTCCGCGCACGTCCCCGATCAGGGCGTGGCGCTGCGCGAGGGCCTCGATGCCCGCCCGGAGCTCCGCCCCCACCCGCGCCGCGTTCTCGCGCAGACCCTCGCGTTCGATGACCTCCAGCACCGCGAGCCCGGCGGCGCAGGAGACGGGATTGCCGCCGGTGGTGCTGAAGAAGTGGGCGCGGGCGGCGAATCGTTCGGCGATCTCGCGCCGCATCACGAGCGCGCCGATGGGATGGCCGTTCCCGATCGGCTTGCCGAGGGTGACGATGTCCGGCACCACCCCGCCGCGCTCGTAGCCCCACATGTGGGAGCCGCTGCGACCGAAGCCCGCCTGCACCTCGTCCGCGACGAAGAGTCCGCCCGCCGCGTGCACCCGCGCCCGCAGTCCCTCCAGGTAGCCGGGGGCGGGATCGATGATGCCGTTGCTTGCGAACACGGTGTCCACGAAGAGCGCGGCCGGAGCGTGTCCTCTCGCCGCCAGGGCTTCGAGCGCGCCGTCCGCGAGCGCCGCGTAGCGTTCACCACGGTCCGCGACGCTCCGGTCCCAGGGCCCGCGGTACTCGTCGGGAGCGGGCAGGGTTGCGACGTGGGGGGCCAGCTCGGAGGCGCCGTCTTCGTCCTCCGGAGAAAGTGGCACGAGCGCGTCGGTGACGCCGTGGTAGGCCCGCTCCATGACGAGCGCACCGTCGTGGCCGGTGCACTCCTTCGCGATGCGCCACGCGAGATCATTGGCTTCGCTGCCGGACGAGACCATGAAGCAGGTATCGAGCTCCGGCGGCATCGTCGCGGCGAGGCGTTCCGCGTACTCCACGAGCGATGCGTAGAGATAGCGCGTGTTGGTGTTGAGGCGGGAGGCCTGGCGGGCGATCGCGTCAACCACGTGGGGATGGCAGTGACCGACCTGGGGCACGTTGTTGTACGCATCGAGCCAGACCTCGCCGTCCGGCCCGTAGAGCCAGACCCCCTCTCCGCGAAGCACGTGCACGGGGCGCTCGTAGCTGAGCCCGAGTCCGGGCGAGAGGCTCGAACGCCGCCGTGCGAGCAGCGCCTCGCTCGAGAGCGCGCTCGCGGCCGCGTGCCCGGAGCACGGGGCCGGTCGCAGGCCGCAGGCCGCGCGGTACAGCCCCTCGAGGCGGTCCCTGCCTTCCTCGAGCGCTTCGCACATGCGCCACGACTGATCGCCCAGATTCTCGAACTCGGGGCGCGGGTCGGGATAGGGCCGCCACGCCGCAAGCACCATGGACACGGCGAGGCGCATGGCGGCCAGGTCCCCGATCAGGGCGATCTCGCCCGGCTCCAGGGGGGTGACGCTGTGGTATCCGGCCACGATCTCGGCGCCGCGCTCGAGCGGCGACGGACGCTCGAAGGGGATCTCGGCGACCGGCACCGCAAGCTCCTGTACCAGCGGCGCGTGGACGAGGTCACCGAAGTCGAAGACTCCCGAGACGCGCCACGGCGAGGCGGGGTCCACCGCCGCATTGTGATAGGAGAGGTCGTTGTGGATGACCTGGGCGCGCAGGCCCGCGAGCTCCGGCGCGACGCGGCGCGCGAAGCGCTCGAAGCTCCGCTCGGCGAACTCGCGCTTCCGGGGCTCCCGGACGTGCTCGCAGAGCCCCGCGAGCCGGTCCGCGCGCTTGAGGTCCCAGGCGAGGGGGTGGTCGGCGGCGGGATGGAAGAAGGCACGAAGCGCGCGGTCGAGCCGTGCCGCGAACGCGCCCGCGTCACGGAAGAGCCGGGAGTCGCAGGGCGCGCGGTCCAGCGGCTGACCGGGAAGGTAGCTCATCATGCGCACCCGCAGCCGCGTTCCGTCCGCGGCCTCGCAGTGGGTCCATCCTTTCCCCGCCCGGGTGCGCACCACCCGGGGGACCGGCAAGGCGGGGTCGCGGGCCGCGATGTGCTCGAGCGCCGCGCCCTGGAAGTCCAGCAGCGCGTCCGGCTCCACCTCGTTGGCGACCTTGAGCAGCCGGTCTCCGTCCTCGCCGCGGATCAGGAAGTTCGCGTCCCGTTCCCCCTGCAGGGCGGTGGCCGGACCCCGCACCCCGAACACGTGCTCCGCCACTCGCCCCGCCTCCTCCACTCGCAGGCCCGGCGGCGGAGAATCGAGGATGCGGAGGAGCTCCTCGCGCTCGAAGGCCGGCAAGAGCCTACCCCTCGGGGACGGGCGCGGGGCGTGCATCGCCCGCCCGGGAAGAGAAGGAGAGCCGGGCGAGCGGCGCGCGTTCCCGCCACGCGCCGGCGCCCATGGACTCGACGGCGGACACCAGGGCACCGCCGCAGCCGAGAGCGGCGTCGCCCAGCTCGATGATCCGGCGGTTGGGGTGCGCGTGCGGGGCGGCGGCGCGCAGCCTGCGGGCGAGCTCCTGCTCGCGGCCCCTCTCGTGCACGCAGGCAACGATGAGCGCGGCCGCGGTGGATCGACTCACTCCGGCGAAGCAGTGGACGAGCATCGGCGCGCTTCCGTCCCACGCGGCGGCGAAGTCCATGATGAGCCGCACGTGGCCGGCGTTGGGCAGGACGGCGCCCGGGTAGGGCTCGACGATGTCGTGGCAGCCGATGAAGAGGTGATGCTCGGAGCGTACTTCGGACGGGGTGGCCGGGTTGTCTTCGGGAATCACCAGGGAGAGGACGTGGCTCGACCCCGTCTCGCGCACGTGGCGCGGCATCTCCTCGAGGCTGCTGATGTACACGTCCCGCATGGCGCCGCGATCATCGCACGCGCCCGCCTCGGCTCCTAGCAGCATCTCGACGCATTCCTGGTCAGCGGACGCCAATTCGCACGCGTTGGCGGGTCGTGCTCCCTCGAGCCGTTTCGACGCAGTGTCGGCTACGAATTCAGCACCTCTCGGTCCGCGCGACCCGCTACCGGGGCGCCCTGGCGCCCTCGCTCCGAAAAACGGCGAGATACCGCGGCTGGCGAAGACGCGCGGCGGGATCCGGACGCTACTCCGCCGCGATGGCCGCGAAGGACGTCTCGGCCTCGACGCGGCGCCGAGCGCGGACCCGGGCGGCGGCGCCGAACTCGTGGAAGAGCGCCCGCGACAGGGCATGCTCCTCGGGCTTCCATTCCGCGTGCCACTGCACGCCCACCGTGAAGGTGGAGTCGTCGCGAAGGCGCACGCCCTCGACGAGCCCGTCCGGCGAGCGGGCCTCGACCTCGAGACGCGGAGAGAGGCGATCGATGCCCTGCCCGTGCAGAGAGTTGACCATCACTTCCGGGCATCCCATGAGGCGCTCGAAGCTTCCGCCGCTCGAGAGCCGCACCGGGTGGCGCAGCTCGAAGACTTCCTCCGAGGTCAGGTTCTCGCGCTGCGGCATCCGGTGGTCGTCCATGCCCGGCACCTGGTGCACCCGGTAGTGCAGGGTACCGCCGAGCGCGACGTTCAACTCCTGGATGCCGCGGCAGATCCCGAACACCGGAACCTCCGCGGCCACGCATGCCCGCACCAGGGGCAGCACCGTGTTGTCGCGTCCGGGGTCGATGTACTCGTCCTCGGGGAAGGGGTCTCCCCCGTAGTGGTGGGGCTCGATGTTGGCGCGCCCTCCGGTGAGCAGCAACCCGTCGATGCGGGCGGCGAAGCGCTCGACGTCGATCCGGCCGGCGAGAGCGGGCAGGATGATCGGCACGCACTCCGAGAAGCGTTCCACCGACTCCACGCAGTTCGAGCCGGCGGAGTGCACCCGGTAGCCCCCGGGCCGCATCTCGACGTGGCTCGCGGGTACGCAGACGAGGGGTTTGCACTCGTTCGGGGTCCCGCCCCTCGGGTTCGCATCGCTCATCGGCAGGTTGCAACCGGCTCCGAAAGCGCGACAGGAAATCACCCCTCGGCGGCAATGTCAAAGAAGAAGGCGCTACGGCGCGCGCGATGAGTCCGACCCGCCCGGCGTGCCGCCCGCGGCCCGGCGGGTCCGGTCCATCATGGCCTCGAGATCGGGGTCCCTGATTCCCGCCGCCCGGAGAGCGGTGACGCTGTTGTGCAGGTACTCGATGCAGGTCCCGAGCTCGCCGCGGGCGGACGCGATGAAAGCGGCCCGCTCGTCTTCCGTGAGACCCTGCGCATGCTGAGGGTGAGCGGGGTCGGCAACGAAGGCGAGCACCTCGTGCGCCGCTCCGGCCTCGTCCCGCCCGGAGAGCCAGCGGGGACGGTAGACGCCGGTCAGCATCTCGCGCGACCACAGCGCGCGCAGCGACTTCATCCGCCGCCGGGGCGGCACCTGCAGCGCCACGCCATCGCAGCCCTCGCCGCCCGGCACGAGCCCGAGACCGAGGCCCGGGCGATCCGGCCGGCCCCGGGCCTGCACGGTCCAGATGCAGAAGGCGCGCCGGTACCCGGGCAGGTGCAGGCGCCGCGTCGCGCTCGCTTCGAAGCAGGGCCGCCAGATGAGTGAGGCGTAGGCGAAGACCCAGATGTCTTCTCGGTTCGGCGCCCCCCGCAGGGTTTCCTGCAGGCTGCGCTCCCGGGCCTCGGGGCTGAGCGGCGCGAAGGGGCCGATGGGAGTCGTGCGCCGGATGCCGACCGCTCGCGTTCCGGCGCCGCGGCATCCGGCCTTCGATTCCACGGGGAGACGACGAAGGGGCCGCGTCAGGCCGCCCCGTCCCCTCCCCGCTCGAACACCACCACCAAGTTGTTCGCCGGCATCGCCACCTTCTCCCGGAAGGAGAGCTCCCGTTCGGCCGCTATCTCCTCGACCTCGCGGAGGTCCCGCACCCCCCAGCGCGGGTCCTGCGCCCGCAACCCGCGGTCGAAGGCGACGTTGCTCTCGCTCGTGTGTCTCCCGTCCACCCGGAAAGGCCCGTAGAGCACGAGCAGCCCGCCCGGGGAAAGGTGCCTCTGCGCTCCACGCAGCAGGCCCAGCGTGCAGGCCCAGGGGGCGATGTGAATGAGGTTGGAGCAGTACACCACGTCGAACACGCCGACGGGCCAGTCCGGGGAGGCGGCATCCACCACTACCGGGGCGCACACGTTGGACGCGCCCTCGCTCTCCGCCCACGCCGCGATCGAGGCAAGGGCGGAAGGATCTCCTTCCGAGGGCTGCCACCGGGTCGCGGGCAGCCCGGCCGCGAAGAACGCCGCGTGCTGGCCGGTTCCGCTCGCCACCTCGAGCACCCGGGCCCCGTCCGGGACGAGGCGCCGCAGCACCTCGAGAATCGGGCCGCGGTTGCGCTCCGCCGCCGGAGCGTAGTGCCGCACGGCGGAATTCCACGTCCTCCCGCTCATCGTGATTCCCCGTGCACCCGAATCATGGCCATGCGATTCGACGCGACGCGTTCCCCTGGAGACGACGGGCACCGGAACCGGGTCCGTCCGAGTCCGTCCGAAGCATCCCGCGGGGACGCCCGGGGACGGCGGAGCCATGGCGCATGAATCCGTCCGGATGCGCCCGTGGCGACGGGCGGAGGCCGGACGCGCCGCCGCGACCTCCGCGATCCCCTCACACCGCCGTGTTTATCCACACGTTCGCGGGCTTGGTGTACTCGTAGATCGCATCCAGCCCGCCCTCGCGGCTCTTGCCGCTGTCCCCGAAGCCGCCGATGCGCGCCATGGGGGCGCCGAGCCGGTAGCAGTTCACGTACTGGATGCCGGCGCGAACCGCCCGGGTGAGGCGCATCGCGGTGCCGAGGTCGCGGGTAAAGAACCCCGCCGCGAGGCCGTACTTCGTGTCGTTCGCGAGCGCGATCGCCTGCGCTTCGGTCGAAAAGGGTGTCACCGTGATCACCGGTCCGAAGAGCTCGGTGTCGACGATGGGCAGCGAGTGGTCGCGGCAGAGCAGCACCGTCGGCTCGAAGAACCAGCCCCGCTCCGGGGCATCGGGCGCCTTTCCCCCGATGAGCAGCTCCGCTCCCGCCGTCACCGCCGAATCGACCGCGGACTGGATGCGCGCGCGCTGGCCTTCGGTGGCGAGCGGTCCCATCTGGGTCTCGGTGGACATCGGATCGCCGATGCGGATCGCGCTCGCGGCGCTCGTGAAGCGCTCGAGGAACTCGTCGAAGATGTCCTCGTGCACGATGGCCCGGGAGCTTGCCACGCAGCTCTGGCCGGCCGAGCCGAGGAAGACCCCGGCCATGAGGCTCGCCACCGCATTGTCGAGGTCCGCGTCGGGGAACACGAGCGCGGGCGACTTGCCACCGAGCTCGAGCGAGATCTCGGCGAGGTTGTCCACCGAGTTCGCAACGATGCGCCGGGCGGTGGCGGGGCCGCCGGTGAACGCGATCTTGGCGACGAGAGGATGGCTGGTGAGGGTTCGCCCGCAGGGTTCCCCGCTTCCGGTCACGAAGTTGACCACCCCGGGCGGGATGTCCACCAGCTCTTCGACGATCTTCATGAACTCCAGCAACGGAGCGGAGCAGAGCTCGGAGGTCTTGATGACGATGGTGTTTCCGGCGGCGAGCGCGGGTCCGAGCTTGAGCGAGAGCAGCCAGAGGGGGTTGTTCCAGGGAATGACCGCGGCCACCACCCCCATCGGCACCCGGTGGGTGTAGGACTGGATGCCGGGGAAGGGGACGCTGAAGGTGTGTCCCACCGCCTTGTCCGCGAGCTCTCCGTAGAACATGAAGAAGTCGGCGCAGAACTTCTGGAATCCGGTGGACTCGGTGAAGATCTTGCCGGCGTCGGACACTTCGAGGCGGGCAAGACGCTCGTTGTGTTCGGGGAGGGCGGCGGCGATGGCCTTCAGGATCCGGCCGCGCTCCACCGGGGTCGTGGTCGCCCAGGGGCCTTCGGTGAAGGCGCGGTGCGCGGCGCGCACCGCCCGGTCCACGTCCTCTTCCTGGCAGTCGGGGAAGTCGCACCACGCTTCCTCCGTCGCGGGATTGACGGACACCATGCGCCGGCCGCTCGCCGCATCGCACCATTCACCGTCGATGTACGCCTGAAATGAGACCAGCTCGCTGCTCACCGTGTCCTCCCGTCCGCCCTGGCCGCTCCGCCGCGACGCAGTCTAGCGCAAGCGCCGATGCCCGGGACGCCCTCGGGCGGCGGCCCGATCAGCCGCCGGTGATGCTCAGCACAGCAGGTCGTCGAGGCCTTCCACCACCTGCTCGCGATCGAGGTCGTTGACGATGACCACGATTCGCGAGCGCCGCCCGCCCGAAGGCCAGCGGTCGAGGCGGGAGAGGGGATGGAACACGTGCTGCACCCCGTGCACGACCACCGGCACCTCGCTCCCCTCGACGTCGAGCACCCCCTTGAGGCGCAGCAGCGCGTCGCCATGGCGCTCGATCAGGCGCTCGACCCAGGCGATGAAGCGCGCCATCGGCAGCGGCCGCTCCGCCTCGAGGCACCAGGCGCGGATGCGGTCGTCGTGCCGGTTGACGTCGTGGTTGGCGTGGCCTTCTGCGTCGCGATAGGCGGGCTCGTTGAGCCAGCGCTCGATCCCGCGCCCTCCGTTCTCTCCCGCCGGGTGACCGGTCCCGAAGAGTCGCGACGGCGCCACCTCCCCGTGCCGGGCTTCGATGAGGGGTGCGCCCCGGTTTATCCGGCGCAGGCGTGCGCGCAATGCGTCGGCGAGCGATTCCGGAGCGAGGTCCGTCTTCGTGAGCACGAGCCGATCCGCGACCGCGGCCTGCCGCAGCGACTCGGGGTAGCGGTCGAGCTGGAAGCTGGCGTTGACGGCGTCGACGGCGGTGACGATGGCATCCACCCGGAACCGATCCTCCAGCGCCTCGTGCCCGAGCAGGGTGTGAAGGATCGGTGCGGGGTCCGCAAGCCCGGTGGTCTCGATCACCGCCTGCCGGAAGGGCGGAATCTCGCCCGCGGCGCGCCGCTCGTGGAGCGATACCAGGCTGCCGACGAGGTCGTCGCGGATGGTGCAGCACAGGCAGCCCGCGCTCAGCAGGACCGTCTTCTCGTCGAGCAGCTCCTCCACGAGCAGGTGGTCGATGCCGATCTCTCCGAACTCGTTCACCAGCACCGCGGTGTCGCGCATCTCGGGATGGCGGAGCAGCGCGTTCAGCAGCGTCGTCTTGCCGCTCCCGAGAAAGCCGGTGATGACTGAAACCGGGGTACGCAATTCCGTGAGCCTCCCGCTCAGGCGGCCTCGCCCGCGTGTCTCATCGGCATCCTGCCCAATCTGTTCTCACATCGTGCACTCATGTCGGACGGCGGCGGCGAGGTGCATTGCAGGCGCGTGATCGTTGACGGAACGACGAACGCCAGCGCGGTGATGGGCGAGTCCCGGGGTACCGCGCGAAGCGCCCGTGGACATTGTCCTGGCGAGGCATGGGTGAAATCCACAACGCGTCCCGTGGCGCCCTCGTCCCGAGCGGCCGGCCGCCGAATCCTGCTCAACGCGCGGGCTCGCCGAGCAGCCTGGTTTCCACCTCCGACAAGGCGTCGCGCACTCTGCCACACGCGTCGGCGACCTCCCGCTCCGACGCGATCAGGGGCGGCATCAGCCCCATGACCTCGGAACGCGTCCCGCACTCCCAGGTCAACAGCCCTCGGTGCAGAGCGGCCAGGCGAGTCAGGCGGGCGACCTCGCCGCAGGAGACACCGGCCACCGAGCGCAACTCGAGGCCGAACATGGCGCCAGCGCCACGCCACTCCCTGGTCAAGGGAGAGGCGCATAGCGCCGCGCGATGCGAGGCGAACCAGGTCTCGATCAATCGGGCCCGGGCGCAGAGGTCCTGATCGATCAGATAGCGAAGCGCCGCCCTGCCGGCGGCGGCGGTGACCGGATGCAGTTGGAACGTGGAGGATTGTGCACCGCGCGGCCAGGCGGACATGATCTCTTCGCGTCCCGCGACCAGACCTCCGGGAAAACCGCCACCCATGCTCTTCCCCATGAGGAGCAGGTCGGGGATGACGCCGGAGCTCCGGCACGCGAAGAGGTGTCCGGTCCGTCCGAACCCCGTGAAGATCTCGTCCAGGATGAGGGGTACGCCGCTTTCCCGGGCGGCAGTGGCAACGGCTTCGAGAAAGCCCGCCGGCGGAATGGCGACGCCCGCCGTGGCCTGAATCGGCTCCACGATCACCCCGGCCAGCGGCGGGGCGTCTCCCGCACGTCGTGAAATCGACCGGACGGCGGTAGCGGCGGCAGAGTCTCCGTCGTCGTTCGAATCGGGATAGGGGACGAATTCCGTGGCGGGGGAGAACGGACCCAAGCCCGCGTTGGAGCCCTTGGCATGCGACACCGCCAGCGCCCCCAGCGTGCGGCCGTGATAGCCGCCGGTGAAGGCGAGAAAGGTGCGCGCGCCGGTGTAATGCATGCACGCCTTCAGCGCGATCTCCGTCGCTTCGCTTCCGTTGGTCGCGGGATGCAGTCGAGTGAGGTCGCCCGGCAGGACCTGAAGCATCTCCTCGAAGAAACGCGCTTGCACGCTCGCATGGAAGTGAGGCCCGATGTGCGTAATCCCGCTCTGCAACTGCGCCTGCACCGCGGCCAGGACCGCGGGGTTGCCGTGGCCTACGTTGGAGACTCCGGAACCGGCCGCAAAGTCGAGATAGGTTCGACCTTCCGATGTGCTCAGGCGCACGCCGGATCCCGAAGAGAAGATCGGCGGATCCGCCGACAGGCTGAAGGTCTTTGTCGCGACGGACTCCGCGCGCCGAAAGGTGTCGGAGTCGATCGGCATATCCCTCACGCTTCGACCGGCGCCACACCATGCCGGGAGAACAGGCTTCCCGAATCGGACCGGGTCGCGTCCGCTCCCATCAACCGGCAGGCGTGCCAGACCAACGCCCCGGGGCCGGTGACGACCGCCATCCCCAGCTCGTCTTCCATCTCCTTCAGCCGCGCGGCGGCGCGGACCCCTCCGCCGCCGAGCACGACAGCCTCGGCGGGCGGCCTCCCGATCCCCCGTGCAACGCCGTGCCAGTACTCCGGCGTGAGCCGCTCGATGGTGGACTCACTGCGATGGTCGAGGGCCTGATGGCGCGTCACCCCGATGCCCTGCCCGTGCAGGT
The DNA here is from genome assembly GCA_022824305.1 of Gammaproteobacteria bacterium. Taxonomy (GTDB): domain Bacteria; phylum Pseudomonadota; class Gammaproteobacteria; order HK1; family HK1; genus JAJEAD01. Next base: position 27,652 of record JAJEAD010000076.1, read on the forward strand.
AGGCAATCAGCCGGTCCACGACATCGGGCGAGTAGGGCGCCGCGAGAGCCACGCGCCGTACGCCGAGAACACGCAACGCGGCCACGATGGCAGCGCTCATGGCCGTCGCCGGCCGGCCGAGCTCGGTGGCGACGGCCCGCGTCATGACCCGCTCGTGCTCGCGTCCGAGAATGAAGCTGCCGGCACAGTCGCCGAGCGCGGCGACATCGACGTGGGCGAGCGCGAGCAGCCGGGCCGCGCTCAGAACTGGTGCGAGATCGGCGTCGGCCTCGAAAGATTCCGCGGACAGGTCACCGGCCACCGCATACCGGGCTGTCAGCAGAGCGACGCCATCGGGCAGACAGCTCCAGAACTCGTCGTCGTTCAACCCGTCGGCCGGCCAGAGAAAGCCGATCCGTCCCGCATCCCCACGAATCAACGCTTCCATGCTTCAGGATCGCTCCGGGAAACTCAGGTCCGGTCGCGGCCGGCCGAGCCCTTCGATGGTGGAGAACAGGCTCTCCAGGGTATGTCCGACATCCAGGAGCCAGGCGTCCCGTCCCAGGGGACCGACAATCTGAAGGCCGAAGGGCAGTCCCCCCGGACCGAGGCCACAAGGGATCACCATGGCGGGGTTCGACATCATGGTAACGCCGTAGGCGATGGCCTCCCAGCGCAGGTAACCGCCCATGTCCTCGCCGTCGATCTGCTTCGGGTAGAGCTCGTCGTTGGGGAAAGGCGGCACGGACGCGGCCGGAGTAATCAGCAGATCGTGGTTCTCGAAGAATGCCTGGGCGCTCGCCAGAATTCGGGTTCGCTCCTTCTCCGCCCATCCGATGTCGTCGATGGTCAATCGCCCGGCCCGGGTCAGCTCGTCGACGATCACCGGCCCGAAGGCACCGGGATTGTCCTCGTACATCGGCTTGAAGTCGGCCACGAACCCGACGCCGCGAAGGATGTAGAACGCACGATCCGCGTTCGTCGTGTCGGGTGCTCCCTCCTCGCAGGCGAGGAAGGACGACGAGAAGGCGGTCAGCTTGTCGCGAAAGGTGCGGCGCACCTCTTTCGATACCGGGGCAAACCCGAGGTCTTCGGAAACCCCTGCCTTCAAGCCCGTCAGATCGATCGTGCGAGGTGCCTCGCGCATCGCGGGTTCCGGCGCCCGGGACAGCGGGTCGCGAGCGTCCCGTCCCATCATGGCCGAGAGAAGGAGCTTGCAGTCGGCCACGGTCCGCCCAATGGGTCCCTCTACGTCGAAAGGACTGAAGGCGAAGGGCCGCCGGATCTGGGCGACCGTCCCCGGCGATGGTCGAAACCCCGAGATCCCGCAGAACGAAGCCGGAGTCCGCAGGCTGCCGGCGAAATCCGAACCCATGGCCAGGGGCACCATGCCCGCGGCCAGAGCGACGGCGCTGCCGCCCGACGATGCCCCGGCGCTCAGGCCCGGAGCGAAGGGGTTGCTCGTCGCACCGTACAGCGGGTTCAGCGTCGTCGCGCCAAAGCCGTGCTCGGGCACGTTGGTCTTGCCGACGACGATCGCGCCGGCGCGGCGCATGCGCGCGACCACGTCTTCGTCGGCACCGGGAACGAAATCGGCAAAGAGCGGCGATCCAAAGGTCGTCCTGATGCCGGCCACATGATTGAGGTCCTTGACGCCCAGGGGAAGGCCATGCAGCGGTCCCAGGTCGTCGCCGCGGGCGGCGGCCTGCTCCGCGGCGACGGCCTCGCTCCGCGCCCGCTCCGGGCAGAAGTTGACGATGGCGTTGAGCAACGGATTCACCGCTTCGATGCGGCGAATGCAGCTCTCGAGCAACTCGACGGGCGATAGCTGCCCGGTTCCGATCAAGTGCCGCAACTCGACGGCGCTGAGGTCGCAGAGCTCAGACATCGGGGCGCTTCGATTCGCTTACCCGATCGTTCACGCCAGTGCGATGAGAGCGGCGGGACCGATCCGTCCGATCATGGCGCCCGGTGTCACCGGCGACTCGCGTCCCCCCACTCCAGACCCAGCACGCGCGCCGGCGCGGCTTCTGCATCCGGGAGGTTGAGCGGCATCGCCGCAAGCCAGGGGTTGTCCGCCCGTAGCGCCGAGAGGTTGGTGACGTTCTTCACGAGCCCCATCCCGCCGCCGAGCAGGGTCGCTTCGGCATCCAGATCACTGAGCCGGGCCGGACCTCCGCGCAGGCGCTTGCGGCCGGCATCGACCTCGAAGTCGGCGGCCATGACCCGGTAGCCGCGGCCCACGATCAGCTTCGCCGCCCCATCCGCCAGCCACGGAGAGCGCTCCGGCCACGTCGGGTCGTCGTAGGCGACACCCTCGGCGAAACCGGTGCGCAGAATCAGGATCTCTCCGCCTCGCTCGTGCGGGAGGCTGCGCTCCAGCGCGCCGGGCTCGATTGGCGTATCGGCGGGCATGTCCGACAAATCCACGATGTCGGCAGGACCGACGAGCGGCGCTCCGAAGAAGTCGTCGAGTGCCGGTCCCGCCGGATCGACGTACCTGGGCGTCACGACGTGCGTGTGGGAATGGCCCTCGAACCTCACCCCGGTCTCCTGCACCGGGTCACCCGCCTCGAAGGTCTTGGCCAGTCCGACCGAGACGCGACCCCGCCAGTCCGCCCGGATGGGGAGCGACAGGTCGACGATACGCGGGTCCGGGGACGGCCAACGGGTCAGGGCGACGGGCCCGGCCGGACCGCCGTCGGCCTTCGGCAGGCGCAGAGGCCATCCGATCAGGAACACGCGCTCCCGATCGATCTTCCAGAGGTTGACCACGTGCTCCAGATGCATGAGCTTCGCGCCCAGCACGATCTGGTGCTCGACGAACTCGTCGTTCGTCACCAGCCGGTCGTTCATGTCCCGCGCGTTGTAATCCTGCGGAAAGTCGATCACGAGCGCCTTGGCGCCGTGCTCGACGATCCACTGCGATCCGCTGGCGTCGAGCCAGGTGGACTGCTGCCAGTATTCGGGGGTCGTGCTGGGGAAGCGCTGGTGCAGGTTCGAACGCAGTACCACGATATCGCCCCTGCGCACGTGGCCCCCGCGCGACTCGAGCACGTCAGCGGTCACGGGCCGGGAAGGCACGCGATCCGAGACATCGATCACCGCCGCCTCGCCGCAGAGTTGATCGAGCCCGCACTCATCGAGAGTCAGGCTGCCGCGCACCATGTGGCAGGGGGCGTCGACATGGGTGAAGCCGTGCTTGGGCCAGTCGACACCGGTCTCGGCCAGAAAACCCGCTTCGGGTTCTCGGCGCAGAGTATCGCCGAGCCAGTTCCAGTGCCGGACGATCGGATGGGTCAGGGAGATTACGCTTGTTTCGTCCACACGGAGCCTCGCGTCCGATTCGGCCGCGTTCGAATCCCTTGACAACCCCTGGTGGAGGGATCATATTGCGGCCCTGCCAAATTGTCTACAATCTACAATATTGACGCCCGCCGATTGTGCAGGCGGTGTCATGCGAGGGAGAGAACATCATGTCCGGAAAGAAGCGAGATCGCTCCAGAGTCACGCGGCGTCAGGTGCTTGCGACAGCGGGCAAGGGCGCCCTCGCCGGCACTGCCCTGCTCGCCGGCTCGTCGCTCTGGACACGGGCGGCCCGGGCTGCCGAAGAGGTCAATGTGCTGGCCTTCGGCGGCTACGAAGAGCCCGGCATGCTGGAGCCCTTCGAGCAGTCGACGGGTATCAAGGTCAACCTGAAGATCCACGACGGATCGGACGAGGAGATGGTCGCCCTGATTGCCTCCTCGCCACCGGGCACCTTCGACATCATCACCCCGACCAGCGCCTACATACCAAGGGCCGTGCAGGACGGGCTGCTGATGGAGCTCGACCCCTCCGACTACGCTCTGGACGACTACTTCGATCTCATCGCCAAGTGGCCGCCCGTGTGGACGGACGGCAAGATGTACGCCATCGTGAATCGCTTCGGCTACTACGGCATCACCTACAACCACAACAAGTACTCCGAGAGCGACGTCTCGAGCTACAGCGTCCTCTGGGAGGAGCGGGCCAAGGGGCGGGTCGCCCTGTTCGACTGGTTCCTGCCGAACATGGGCTGCCTGTCGAAGTACAACGGCAACGCGACCCCCTACGATCTGTCCGACGAACAGTTCGGCAAGCTCGAATCCACCCTCATGGGCCTGCGCCCGCAGGTCGGCCTGGTCGGCAACACCTCGCAGGTGATCCAGGCGATGGCGGGCGGTAGCTACGATCTGGCGATCGCCGGCGAATGGGTCCAGGCCGGCATGTACGACGACGGGCTGCCCTTCAAGGCCCTGGTGCCGCAGGAAGGGGGAGTCACCTGGGACCAGGCGGTATGCATCGCCGCGAACACGCCGCGCCCCGATACCGCCAGGAAGTTCCTCCAGTACGTCACGGGACCCGAGTTCCAGGCCAGGCTCGCGGTCGCCAGGACCTACTACAGCATGGTGCCGAACAAGAAGGCGGCAGCGATGCTGCCCCAGGACAAGCGCGAGCTGCTGAACCTTGCCGATCTGGACAAGTTCACCGACGTGTTCATGGCCAATCTTTCGCCTCGCAAGGATCCGGCCAATCGAGGGGCCTGGCTCGACGCATGGGAGAGATTCAAGAACGCATGAGCGCGTTGCCGCAGGCGTCGCCGGGTGGACTCGAACCCCGCGGAAGAACGACTTCCGCGGGATCCGGCCACCCGGTTCGCGGTGCGCTTCGATCGAGCTCCGGGTGTAGCGAAGCGATACAGTGGCCGGCGGCGAACCGCCAGTGGAGCGCGGCATGACGATCATCGACTGTGCGGCGATGATCGAGCCCCACTGGCGGTGGGACTCCTATCCCTTCGTCTCCCAGACCTATCACGAGGGCGACGAGTTTCAGGAGTTCGGGCTCAAGTGGTACGGCACCGGGTTTTCCCAGGTCAGCGCGCCGGGCTGGAAGATCCGCGGTGCCGCCAGGCTCGACGACTACTCGCTGGAAGACTTCGTCGGCGTCGCGACAGTCGCCGACTTCACGAACGACCGCGAAGTCAGCCCTCTTGCGCTCCGAGAGCGGGTCGGAGGCGCACAGCAACGCCGCCTCCTGGTTCTCAAGACCGGACACGCCGACAGAATCTCCAACCGCCGGGCCGGCTACTGGCGAAAGGCTCCGGTGCTCGACCCCGAGGTGGCCGATGCGGCGAAAGATCTCGGCTACCTTCATGTCGCGGTCGATCTGCCCTGTGACAGCGTGGAAGCACGCCGGCCCGGTGGCGAAGGAGCAATCGAGAACCGGAACGAGTCCTTCCGCCGGCGTGCCCATGAGCGTGGACTGCTGCTCACCGAGAACTGCGAGAACCTGAGCGCCATCCGGCAGGACGAAGTCTTCTTCGCCTCCATTCCTCTGGCGGTCCCGCAGGCGACCACCGGCCCCTGCCGCCCGATCGCCCTCACCCGATGGCGTTCCGAGCGGCCCGTCATCCATGACGTCTCAACCCCGCTGTTCAACCATTGGCGCTGGAAGCTGGATGTCTTCCCGGGCAGGAGCTTCGAGGACGGCGACGGTGCCGACGAGACTCACTTCGTCTTCGGTGGGCATGGCTTCACCCACTGCGACGCTCCCTGTCACATGTACCGGGACGGACCGACGATTCACGAGCTGCCCAATCGCGGGCTCGACCTGTTCATACGCGAAGCCTCCATCATCGACTTCTCCGACCTGAACCTGCCGCAACCGCTCACGCGGAGAATGATGGAGGAGCGCGGCGGACACGTCCGCGCCGGCGACCTCGTGATCCTGCGCAGCGACCTCACGAACAAGATGGGCTATGAAAGCAGGACATGGCACGTGAACGCGCCCAACCTGGAAGAGGATGCGGCGCACTGGCTGGCGGAGCGGAAACCCGCCGGCGTCTGTCTCGACTTCCCTCAGGACTATGTCGCCAGGCAGATGCTCGACCGACACGTCCGCAACGAAGAGTTCGTCGCGCATCACGCCATGTTCCGCAACCACATTCCCTACATCGAAGACCTGAAGGACATCGGGGCGATCAAGACCGATCGGCCCTTTCTCATGTCCATCCCCTTGAAGATGACTTGCGTGGACGGTGCGCCGATGCGCGTCGTCGCGATTGAATGGTGAGTCCGGCCGAGCCGGAGAGGCGCCGACGCGATCCTGTCCGCAACCTCTGGCACGGGGTTGCGCTCGCCATCCTGCTGATCGCCTGCTTCTTCGTCCTGCCCATCGCTTACACGGCTGGCCTCAGCCTGACTTCCCCCGATGTCGACGGAGCGACGCTGGCCAACTACCGGACCTTCTTCTCGACGGAGCACTTGAGGGGGGCGCTCGGCCGCACCGTGTTGCTGGCCGGTTCCGTGGTCCTGCTCTCCTCCGTGATTGCCTATCCTCTCTCCTACTTCCTGGTCTTCCTCGTCGGACCGAGACTTCGGATTTTCCTGCTCTTCGTCCTGGTCGCACCATTCTGGACGAGCTTCATGATCCGCGCCTTCGCATGGCAGCTCGTGCTGTCGGACAGCGGGGTGATCGCCTACATTCTGAGCAAGCTTCTGGGCGTGCCGGTAGCCCTCGGGTTCCTCTACTCCATCGGTGCTTCGATCTTCGGACTGACGCTCTTCGGGGTAATGCTGATCACACTCACGCTGTTCAGCGTGATGGTCACTATCGACGCCCGGCTGCTGGAAGCGAACGCGGACCTCGGGGGCACGCGCTGGCACGCTTTCAAGGAGGTGGTGCTTCCCCTCAGCGCACCGGGATGGCTGATCGGCGGACTGCTGACCTTCATCGTCTGTGTCGGCGACTACGCCGTACCGTCGCTGCTCGGCGGCGGCCTGAAACCCGTGCTCGCGCAGATTATGCTCTCCACGCTCAAGGGGACCTACGACCTGGCGATGGCCGCAACCTTTGCCGTGATACTGGTCCTCGTCATCGTCGTCTGCGCGCTTCCCCTGCTGCTCCTGGTTCGTCAGGTCCGGCTGCAATCATGAACGGCGCCGGGAGAGAGCCGGCATGGGTTCGCGGGATCTTCGCCACGGTCTTCGCGGTCTCGGCCCTTGTCATCTATCTCCCGATTGCCGTGATGTTCGTGTTCTCCTTCAACAGCGGGCGCTACCAGGTCATGCCCTTCCGCGACTTCACGTTGCAGTGGTACGAACGCCTTCTTGCCGATCCGCAGTACACGACCGGACTGGCCAACAGCGTCCTCATCGCCGGTGCGGTCAGCGTGACGGCGACGGCGATCGCATTCACCTGCGCCTATTCTCTGGTCAACGCGCGCTTTCCCGGAAAGACCGTGGCGACACTGTTCGTTCTGGCGCCGCTCGCGGTGCCGCTGGTTCTGATCGGCATCAGTCTGCGGCTGTACTTCGTGTCGCTGGGACTGGATCCGTCGCTGTGGCTCGTCTACGTCGGCCAGACGCTCTTCGTTCTACCGCTCGCGATCCTCAATCTGCGCAACCGAATCGCACAAATCCCGAGGAGCCACGAGGAGGCGGCCTGGGCACTGGGCGCATCGCGACCGCGTGCGATCGTGGAGATCGTGTTGCCGTCCTGCCGCTTTGCCCTCGTGGCGACCTTGATCATCACCTTTACCTTCGCCTTCGACGAGTTCGTCATCGCCTACTTCCTGACGAACTTCGAAATCACCCTGCCGATCAAGATCTGGACGACACTGGTCACCGGGTTCGACCCGACGATCAACGCGGCGGGCGTATGCGTGTTCCTGTTCTCGATGGGAATGGGGATTGCCGCCCAGGTCCTCTTCACGCGGCGAGAGGCGTGATGACCATGCAACGATCGCCCACCCTCGCCCTGGCGGCGGCGGTCGAGGCGGCCCGCGCTTCCGGAGAGCGCGTCTACTCGTTGAGCACGCCAACCTTTCAGGAACGCGCGGCGAACCTGAACCTGGAGATGGCCAGCACGCTCCTGCCGCCTCCCCAGGGCTCGAGCAGGCTGCGGGCAGTGATTCACGACACCATGCTGGGCAAGTGGAATCTGCCGAATCACGACGTATTGATCACGGCCGGCGCGAAAGCGGCCGTTCTTTCGACCCTTCGCGCCTCCTGCCGTGCGGGTGATCGCGTAGCGATTCTGGCGCCCTGCTGGCCCTCCTACGCGGATATCGTCCGGATGCTCTTCATGGAGCCGGTACTCTTCGAGACCCGGTTCGAAGACGGGTTCGCCGTCGATCCCGCCGCGCTCGCCGCGACGATGGCGAAGACCGGAGCCGGGGCCGTCCTGCTAAGCAACCCCGCGAACCCCACGGGCCGCATCCATCCGGGCCACGAGATCGACGAAATCGTCGGCGTCGCCCGCGAGTTCGGAGCGCTCCTCCTGATCGACGAAAGCTTCTCGGGCGTCGTGTTCGCGCGAGACAAGTGGCATGAGAGCACCTGCTCCGCCTACGAGCGGCTGGTGGTGGTCAATTCCTTTTCCAAGAGCCATCACCTGCAGGGGTTGCGCGTCGGCGTGTGCGCCGCGCAAGGGCAACTCTTCGAAGACATCGTGTCGGCGCACCAGACGGCGGCGAGTACGGCATCGAGCCTTTCGCAGGCGGCGGTCCTCGCTCTGCTGGATGCGGGGGACGAATTGCCGGACTACGGCCGGGAGAGGGAGATGAGCATGGGGTTCGTGCGCGACCGGGGCTGGGACTGCTGTCCTTCGGAGGGGAGCTTCTATGTCTTCCCCCGGACCGACGGCATCGATGCGTTCGAGGTGGCGGGCAGTGCGCGCAACGTCTACATGCTGAGAGGAGAGGTATTCGGTCCGACCTACGTGGATCATTTCCGCCTCTGCTTCGGCAAGCCGGCGGCCGAGCTGGAACGGATCTTCACCCTGCTGCGCGGGTCCTGATCGGCGGCCCCTGCACTCGGCGAGCGGAGCGAGAGTTGACGGCGTCATTTCCGGTTGTCGCTCCGAACACGGGACTGGTCTTCGACCGATGGCCGGCGATGTCCATCGGGGAAGTGGAGCACGCCGTCGAGATCGTCGATCGCGGGCTCCCTGGCCTCGAGTCGGTCGAGACGCGGCGCCGACTGCTCCGCCGGTGCGCCGAAGCGTTGACATCTCGGAGTCGGGAGCTGGCCGAACTCGTCGTGCGGGAGGTAGGCAAGAAGCCCGAAGAGGCCCTTGGCGAAGTCGACTACGCCGCGTCGTTCCTGGACGCCGCACGCGCGACCCTCGACGAATCGAGCTTCGAGTGGCGGCCGGACCCCGAGCGTCTCGTCCGGGAAGTCCCCTACCGGGCGGCTCTGCTCATCGCTCCATTCAACGATCCGCTGGCAGGACTGACGCGCAAGATCGGACCGGCCCTGGCCGCGGGCGCTACCGCCCTGGTAAAGCCGTCTCGACTCGGAGTCCTGTGCGCCGGAGCGCTCATGGAGTCCTTTCGCGAGGCCGGAGCGGGAGATTTCGTTCAGCTCATCACCCCCGAGGACAATGAATGCGTCGAAGCCCTCATCGCCGATCATCGGATTGGCGTCGTCAGCTTCACCGGTTCCACCGGGGTGGGTCGCCGCCTGGCCGCGGCGGCGGCGCACGAAGGCAAGCGGATCGTGCTCGAGCTGGGCGGCAATTGCCCCTTTGTGATCTGCGAGGATGCACCGCTGGATCTCGCCCTGGACGACCTGGTGATCCGCAAGCTCAAGGCCGCCGGTCAGGCCTGCTCATCGGTAAACCGGGTCTTTGTCGCCGCCCCGCGCTATGCGGAGTTCCGGGAGCGCCTGCTGGATCGGGTGGCGCGGCTCGAGACGGGGCCCTCCGATTTGGCGGGGGTGGACCTCGGTCCTCTGCGCACCCTCGAGTCCACCCGGGACTTGAACGATGCCGTGGACTCGGCGCTCCGCGCCGGGGAGAGGCTGCTGTCGCCGAGACCTTCTCCCGTCCCTCCCGAAGCCCCCTTCCTGTTTCCGCTAACGGTAGTGGAGTGCGACGAGCGCAGTTGGTTCGACGCCTGCGAGAGCTTCGGGCCGGCGCTCTCCGTCCGCTCCTTCGACGCCCTCGATCCATTGCTGCGTCGCATGGAGACCGAGCGACACACCTTGGCCGCCTACTTCTATACCGCCGATCCGCAGGAGTTGCTGCCGCGCCTGCGGCGGCTGCGCTTCGGCAGCATCGGGCTCAACTCGACGGCGATTCAAGGCGCCGACGTGCCGACCGGCGGATTCTGGGACGCCGGTATAGGGCGCGAAGGCGGCGCGTGGGGGGTTCGCGAGTTTCTCGCCCCCATCAACCATCGCATTCGCCGCGGGGCCGCCGACCCCGAACGAGACTCCGCGTCGGACCGATGAGACAGGTACTGCGCCTTCGAACCCGCGCCGCGAGGCTCCGACCCTCGCCCCCGATCCCGAGAGAGCCCCGCTCTCGGTAGAGGGCGGGGATTCATGATTCATAGAGGGCGGTGGCCCGCTCGAGGTTCTCCAGAATGTGCGCCTCGGTCGCCATCTTGGCGCCCACGATGTCTCCGGCCTCGAGGCAGGCGGTGATTTCCTCATGATAGTCGAGCGAACGCCGGGAAGAGAGGGAGCCTTCGTACAGCAACCGGTAGCGAACGGGCAGAGAGATCTCGTTGACGTAGAACAATACCTGCGAGATGGGCTTGTTCTCAGTGAAGTCGATGATGCATTGATGAAACCTGCTGTTTTCCCGGAAGTACTTGTCCGTGTCTCGCTGCTTGTAGTAGGACTCCATGATCTTCAATCTTCCGCGAAGCGATTCACACAACGGAGCCAGGTTCCGACCTTCCAGCGCCGCCACTACCATTCCCTCCAGGGTGGCTCGCAGTTCATAGATGTTCCGTACGTCGGCGGAGGTGTACTCGCGAACACGAAACCCGCGCCGGGGTTGCGTTTCCACCAGGCCGCTCTGAAGGAGCATCCTCAGGCTCTCTCTCACCGGTCCGCGGCTGGACCCGTAGTCGGCCTCGATGTCCAGTTCACGCAGGGCCTGGCCCGGCTTGATCTCGCCGGTGATGATTCGCCAGCGCAATCTGTTCAGGATGAAGTATGAGAGCGTCTGAGGCAGTCTATCGTCTTCTTCGTACAAGTCCTGATTCCGTCTTGTCCATGAATGCCGGGACCGCCGGGCCAGGAACGAAGCCTCGCGTCGGGCGCCTGGAGTCGAGTACACGGGTCGCCGGCATCCACGACTCGCAGCCTCCACTGCCGCAAGCGTCGACCCCGGGTCAGTGTAACGTGCGGGTTATGGATGATGAAGGTCGTGCCGGCAGCGAGCATCGAGCGGTGCAGGGGGCGGGGCAAGGGCATGCCTCCGCCGGCGGGCGAGCGGGACGACCCTTCACGCTGAGCGCCTGCCCGCCCTCGGCTCCCTGGCGCGAGACCTGAAATGCCGGCAGGAGAGCACGCCAAGAGCGTCGAGCTCCGCAGCGTCTGCAAGCGTTTCGGCAATGTCACCGCCGTTCGCCCGCTCGACCTGCAAGTGGAGGCCGGTGAGTTCCTCACTCTGCTCGGTCCATCGGGATGCGGCAAGACGACACTCCTTCGCATGATCGCCGGACTGGAAGCCGTGAGCGGTGGAGCGATACTCGTCGGCGGGACGGACGTGACCGAGCTGCCGCCTCACCGGCGGGACACCAGCATCATGTTTCAGGACTATGCCCTCTTTCCCCACAAGACACTCGCCGACAACGTGTCATACGGTCTCAAGATGCGGGGTATCTCGCGCGAGAAGAGAAACGCGGCGGCGCAGGAGTGGCTCGCGCGAATCGGACTGTCCGGAATGGGCGCGCGATTGCCGCATCAACTCTCCGGCGGACAGCGCCAGCGTGTGGCCCTTGCCCGCTCGCTGATCATCAACCCGGGCGTGCTTCTGCTCGACGAACCCCTGGGCGCGCTCGATGCAAACCTGCGCAAGCAGATGCAGGGAGAGTTGAAACACCTGCATCGGGAAGTCGGACTGACCTTCGTCTACGTGACTCACGATCAGGAAGAGGCTCTCACCATGAGCGATCGCATCGCGGTCATGAACGACGGTGCGATCGAGCAGTTGAGTCCGCCCCAGACCGTATATGACCGTCCCGGGACGGAGTTCGTGGCGCGATTCATCGGTCACTGCAACGTCGTGCACGCGGTCGTGTCCGAGGTCGGCGACGGACATGCGCTGTGCGATGCCGGAGCACTCGGAAAGATGAGAATGGCCGCCACTTCGGGGCTTGAGGTCGGCGTGCCGGTTGCTCTCGCGCTGCGTCCCGAGGCCATCGAGGTGTCTCCCGACACTGAAATGCATGCATTCAACTCTGCAATGGTGAGGGTATCCGACGTGCGTTTCACCGGATCCACGCATGTCATCGGCACGCAGGCGACGGATGGGCAGGAGATCGAAGTGGAGATCAACCGGCGAGAGGCACCCACCCGGCTGCCGGAGCCGGGCGAGGAGGTCACCGTGCGTTGGAGCGAAAGCGCGCTCACGCGCTTGCGCAGCGACCGATGAAGATGAAGACGACGCACTCCAGCGAAGAGATCCTCGACATCACCCGGCAGCGGGAGAGTTCCGCCGCGAACACGTTTCGCACCACGGACAGTCCGCCGGTGTTCACCTCGGGACAGGGGGCGTGGCTCGCCACGACGACCGGCGAGCGCTATCTCGACCTCGTCTGCGGCTCGGCGACCAGCAATCTGGGACATGGTCACCCGGCACATCGCGCCGCCGTAGTCCGGGCTCTCGACACCGGAATCATTCACACGGGCACGCGCCTGCCGTCTGCGTTTCGGGTCGAGCTGTACGAGCGGCTCGCCTCGATACTGCCGGCGCGCCTCGCCTGCTTTCAGCTGGTCAACTCGGGGGCGGAGGCGGTCGAGGCGGCGATCAAGGTTGCGCAGTACGTGACCGGACGTCAAAGGCTCCTGTCCTTCGCGGGAGGCTATCACGGCCGCACGCTCGGCGCGTTGTCGGTCACTCATGGCGCGAGGATAAGAGAGCCATTCAGCACCCTCGACCGCATCGTCGATTTCCTCCCCTATCCTTGCGCCGCCGATTCGACGGGATCGTCGCACGACACCCAAGCCTGCCTGGCAGCCCTGGATGCGCGCCTGGCGGAGCTGGCCGATGCCGGTGATCCGCCCGCCGCCCTGATCGTGGAGGCGGTCCAGGGCGTCGGTGGCGTGATCGCTCCGCCGCCCGCATTCCTGGCCGGCCTGCAGCTCCGCTGCCGGGCACATGGCGTGCTTCTGGTCGCCGACGAGATCTGGTCCGGTTTCGGCCGTTGCGGCGAGTGGTTCTCGTTCCAGCGTTCGGGCATCGAACCGGACCTCGTGGTCATGGGAAAGGCTCTCTCCGCCGGACTCCCGCTCTCCGCGGTCGCGGGGCCATCCGACATCCTCAAGGCCTGGCCTCCCGGAATGCACACGAGCACGTTTCAGGGGAATCCGCTCTCCTGCGCCATGGCCGTCGCGACCATCGACACGATTCGGACCGAGGGACTGCTGAATCGCGCGAAGAACACGATCGAAGTGCTTCTGCGCCGCCGGCTGGCGCCCCTGGACGAGCTCCGGACGGTCCGTGAGGTTCGCGTGGTCGGAGCCCAGGCCGCGATCGAGCTCGTGGACGAAGATGGAGTTCCCGATGCGGATCGGGTCGGCCGGCTGCAGCGCCGGTGTCTCGATGAACGTCTGCTCGTGTATGGCGGGGGCCGGCACGGCAACGCCCTGATCCTGGTCCCGCCGCTCGTCATCGACGAGGCCGACCTGGGGTCGGCTCTCGAGCGCATCGCAGCGCTCGTCGGGGACCGGGTCGCTTCGCGCCGCCAAGGCAAGTGAACGAGGTTGACCTGCGCCTCGTTCGGGGTTTCCCTGATCGGCGGCTGACGGCAAGAAAGGGTGCGCAGCGTGAAGATCACCGACATCGACTGTCACGTGCTGGTCGCGGACGACTTCGACCCGGGCCTCACCTCCTCGGCCCAGGACAGCCTCCTCGTGGTCGTGAGGACCGACGAGGGCCTCGAGGGCTACGGCGAGAGCGATCTCAACCCCTGGATCGGGCGGGCCTGCATCGAGGCGCCGGGCACCCACACCATGGGGCTCTGCATGGCGGAGCTGCTCAAGGGCAGGGATCCGCGCGACGTCGAGGCGCTCTGGGAGCTCGCGTACACCACGACCGCCATGAACGGCCGGCGGGGCGCCGTCATCCACGCCCTCGGCGCGGTCGAAATGGCGCTCCGCGACCTGTGCGGAAAGATCGCGGGCGAGCCGCTGTGGAAGCTCCTCGGCAAGCGCCGCCCCACGCCGCTCGTTCCCTACGCCTCCCTGCAGCCGGCGGGCAGCAGCTTCGAGGCGTACCGGGACGCGCTCTGCGCCTCGGCGGAGAACGCGAAGCGCCTCGGCTTCCGGGCCGTCAAGGCCGAGTGCACCATGGCCGGTCCCTATGCCCACGACGGCATGAACGAGAGCTATGACCGCCACACCGAGGTGGTGGCGGCGGTTCGCGAGGCGCTCGGTCCCGACATCACGCTGATGGTCGACGTCCAGTACCTCTGGCGCGACGCGGAGACCGCGTGGTCGGTCCTGCGGGACTGGGAGGAGTTCGATCTCTACTTCGTGGAGACGCCGATCTGGCCGGACTTTCTCGACGAGCACGCGAAGCTCGCGGAGAGGGCGCCCTTCCGGATCGCTTCGGGGGAGTGGCTCGCGACCCGCTGGGAGTTCGAGGACCTGATCGTGCGCGGCCGGGTCGGCGTGGTGCAGCCCGATGTCGGGCGCGTCGGCGGGGTGGGAGAGGCGCAGGCGGTGTGCAAGATGGCCGCGGAGCGGGGGCTTCCGGTGGTGCCGCACTGCTGGAAGACCGGGGTGTCGCTGTCGGCCACCGCGCACCTCGCATTCGCCACGCCCGGAATCGCCTTCATCGAGTACCTGCCCCCGCAGCTCTGCATAGAGAAGCTCCGTCGCGAGCTCGCAACGGAGGACCTCGTCCTCGAGAACGGCGAGATCACGCCCCCCACCCGGCTCGGGCTCGGGGTGGAGATCAACTGGGACGCGGTGCGCGCCTACGGGCAACCCTGAAGCGGGCCGCTCACCCGAAAGGCGGCGAAGGCCCGGGCGCCGCTCACCCGGACATGACTGATGGAGGAAAAAGCGATGAACGTGCTCGAAGCCATTCGCACCAAGCGCGCGGTGCGCGCCTACCGCGACGATCCGGTGCCGGACGAAGTGGTGCGCACCATCCTGCACGCGGGCCGGCGCGCCCAGTCCGCCAAGAACGACCAGCCCTGGCACTTCCTCGTAATCCGGGAGCGTGACACGCTGCGCGCGCTCGCCGCCACGAGCCCGAACCTCACCTACATCGCGGGCGCGCCGCTCTGCGTGGCGCTGGTCACCCCTCTGCCCTCGCAGAAGCAGACCATCCTCTTCGACGCGGGCCAGGCTGCCGCATGCATGCAGCTCGCGGCGTGGGAGCTCGGCGTGGTCTCCTGCCTCGGCACCGTGTACGAGATGGAGAAGGCCCGCACCCTGCTCGGCTTCCCCCGCGACCGGCACCTGCACCTGTTGGTCGCCTTCGGCTATCCCGGACCCGGAGACGAAAGGCCGCGCCCGGGCCGCAAGGGAGGCCGACGCCGACTCGACGACGTCGTGCGCTGGGAACGCTGGTGAGGCTGCGACGGCGTGCCGCCGGGGCATGCGTGTCCCGAACAGCGCCGTCGCCGCCCGCCCTGGTCGACCGGCTCCTCTGACCCTCTCGGTGAATGAAGCGCACGATCATCGGCTTTCACCGCGACGAGGAAGGCGACTGGGTCGCGGAACTCGATTGCGGGCACGGCCAGCACGTGCGGCACCGGCCTCCCTTCGTGAGCCGACCCTGGGTGACGAGCGCGGAGGGGCGCGAGTCGATGCTCGGCCGGGAGCTCGACTGCCTGCGCTGCGACCGGATGGAGTGGCCGGAGAACTACGAATCGCATCGCCGGACGCCGGACTTCGACGAGGGAAGCGTGCCCGCGGGGCTCCGCTCCGACCACACCACGAAGCGAGGCACGTGGGCCCGCATCCGGGTGCTCTCGGGTGCGCTTCGCTACCACGTCGGCGCCCCGATCGAGCGGTCATTCCGTATCAATCCCGCTTCCCCTGCGGTCATCGTCCCGGAGGTGCCGCACCGGGTGGAAACGGAGGGACCGGTGCGCTTCTTCGTCGAGTTCTATCGGAGGCGAAAGTAGATTCGGCTCATCCTCTCGACGATCGACAGCAAACTGTTGACCACCTGGAAGTTCAGCTCATGAGGAGCTCAGCGAAGCCATTGCTCCCGCCGCCAGCCGGTACCCGTGCGGGGCGATGTTCATGCTGCGGTGAGCCGGCTCTTGGAAGTTGCCGGTGTGTGGGTTTTGAGACCAACGCACCGCAGGGCGTCCCAATCGCGCTTCCTGACCGCTCAAGCTATCGGGCGATGAAAGCCGTTGTGCAACCGGTGTTTAGCCCAAGCGACGCTTGAGCGATCGCCAGCGGACTCCCCTCGCCCCGGTCTTCGGTCGGATGTATCGGCCGGCGGACGACTCCCCTGACGTGGCGGCAACCCCCGAGACCATTGCCGGCGGAACCAGGGCGCTTGCCATGGGGAAGCACGGGTATACTCGTTCGTCTCGACGGGGCCGGCGTCTCGCCGATGTCCCGGCTCAAGGGGAGCGTGGGATGGGTGAGCTTAGGGGCTCCGAGCGCGGGATCCTGACGGAGCTCGACCGGCATCCTCTCGAGTCGGGCGAGGGTCTCGTGGCGGAGGTCTCCCGCGGCAGCTACCTGGTTGCGGACGTCGAGCGCGAGGCCACCCGGCTGTACCTCGTCCTGCTGTCCCGCGGGGACCCGGCCGAACGACTCTCGCTGGCCCATACCCGGATCGCACAGGGCCACCTCTTCCTCGGGCCGATGTCGAATCTCGTCAGCAATCGACGGCGGGTGCTCGCCCGGATCTGCGAGGACGACGTCAGGGCCCACGACATCCTCTCGAGCTGCGGCGCCGACCTGAGTCTGCCCCCCGGTCTCGTCGACACGCTCGAGAGAAACGGCATCCCCGAGTGGTCGCTGCCGGACGGCGTGGACTTCTTCTCACCGGTCGAGGTCCGGCCCGATGGCTCGCTGGTCACCGCTCCCTCGCGGGCGCGGCGGGGCGACCGGCTGGCGCTGCTCATGGCCGAGGACGTGCGGTGCGTAATGCTGGTCCGCGCGGGAGCGCTCACCCTCAGCGTCCGTGCGCGCATGGTGCCCTACGGAGCGGATCGCAATGCCTGAGCAGACGAGAATCCGGGTTCCCGCGAACGAGGGGCGGTCCTTCCGGGTGCGGGCCGGGGAGATACTGACCATCGTGGACATCGAGGGTCGCCAGATCGGGGACCTGGTCTTCTTCTCCGCCGCGGACCCTCACGAGCGGCTGTCGACGAGCTGCACCCGGGCCCGGTGCGGCCGTCTCCAGGTGCGCGAGGGCGATCCCCTGTTCAGCACGCGGGGCCGGCCGATGGCCACCATCGTCGAGGACCGGGTCGGAGCCCACGACATCGTCTCTCACCCCTGCGACAAGGGCCGCTACGAGCTCGACTTTCACGTGATCGGGCACCCGAGCTGCACCGAGAACCTGGTCGGCGCGCTCCGCGAGATCGGGCTCGAAGACTGGTGGCTTCCGGATCCCTTCAATGTCTTCATGAACACGGTGTTTCTCGAGGACGGGCGCTACTTCACCGAAGCGGCGATCTCCCGGGCGGGCGATCGGATCGTCATGAGGGCCGAGATGGACCTCATCGGCGCCCTCTCCGCCTGCCCCCAGGATCTCTATCCCGCCAACGGGTACCGGATCACGGACCTCGAGGTGATCGTCGGCGACACCAACGAGCACATGGGACAGCGCTGAGCCGCCGGGCTCGCGAGAGGTGCCGCCAGCCCGGCGACGGGGTGCCGCGAGCGGCGGGCAGGGGCCACGCGCCCCTCGTGAGCCAGGCAGGGTCGGACACCCGGCGGAGTCGCGTTCAACGCACTCCCGAGGCGCGAGTCAGGCGTTCCACCCGCGGCATGACCTTCGCCGCGAAGGCGCGGATCACGTCCTCGACGCTCTCTCCTTCGACGCGGTGGGGACGGATGGTGACGCTGCCGACCTCGGGGCGGAGCACGCGTGCGAGCTGGCGCGCCATCTGTTCGGCATCGCCGGATTCGCCCTCCTTCGCGCTCGAGCGGGCGTACTCGGGCGCTCCCCCGATCACCCAGTCCTCGCGGGCGAAGCAGTCGAAGAGAACATTGCACGCTTCCCGCTGCGAGCCTGCCACCCGCACCAGCGCGTCCGTGATCGCCTCCGCAATCTCGCGCTTCTGCTCGCGGCTGCGGCCTTCGTAGAACGACACTCTCACCACCGGCATGTTCCACTCCCCTTAGCAATGCACACCGGCCAGGCCAGGCCCGCGGGCATGCTGATCGAGACCCGGGCGCGATTCAAGCGGGACGGGTTCATCGAAAACTCGCCGTGAATGCGCGGAGCGAGCCAAGCCTCAAGGTCTCGGCTCGAGGCGTCGCATTCCACGAGCCTGCGTCCGCCGTCGCCGGCCCTTGACGCATGGACGCCCCCTGCCTCACCGTCCCCGCCCTTCGGAGCACATCGACGTGTCACGGCTCGCCGGGGACGCCCGGGCGCCCGGTATCCATCAGCGCGCGCGGCGCCTCGTACCGGCCGCCGGCCGGGCCGCCACGGAATCCGGCGTCGAAGGTGCCACGGCGCTCCGAGTGAAGCAGTGGTCAGGGAGGGATGCGCAATGTCGATGACGAAGGGTGAAAGGCCGGGGGACGCCGCGTCGCGGGCCTTCTCGCTCCCGGCCTTCGCGTCGGGGCTGCTCGCATCCTTCGTCGGCTTCGCCAGCTCTTTCGCGGTCGTCGTCCAGGGACTGAGAGCGGTCGGCGCTTCGCCCGAGGAAGCCGCATCGGGACTCATGGCGGCGTCGGTATCCATGGGCGTGTGCGCGATCATCCTGAGCCTCCGGACCGGCATGCCGGTAAGCGTTGCATGGTCCACCCCCGGCGCCGCCTTTCTCGCCACGCTGAGCGTCCCCGAGGGAGGCTTCCCGGTGGCGGTGGGGGCCTTCGTGGTCACCGCGATGCTGGTCATCCTGTCCGGGCTGTGGAAGCAGCTCGGGCGGGCCATCTCCGCCATCCCCGTTCCCCTGGCGAGCGCCATGCTCGCGGGTGTCATCCTCCCGCTCTGTCTCGCGCCCTTCGAGGCCATCGCCCAGTTTCCCGTCCTCGGTCTCGCGGTGTTCCTCACCTGGGTGGTCATGTCGAGGATCAACCGGCTCCTCGCGGTGCCGGTCGCGGTGCTCGTCGCCGTCCTCCTCATCGCGCTCGGCCCCGACTTCGAAGGCGTTGGAGGAGTGGCGCTCTGGGTCGAGCCGACCCTCGTGGTGCCGAGCTTCACGCTGTCGGCGGTGATCGGCATCTCGGTGCCCCTATTCATCATCACCATGGCTTCCCAGAACATCACCGGCATGGCGGTCCTGTCCACGTTCGGATTCAAGCCGGACGCCGGCTCCATGTTCCGATGGACGGGGGCCTTCAGCCTGATCGCCGCCCCCTTCGGCAGCCACGCCGTCAACCTCGCCGCGATCACCGCCGCCATCTGCGCCGGAGATGAGGCCCACCCCGAGCCGTCGCGGCGCTACTGGTCGGCGGTGGTCGCGGGCATCGCCTACGTCGGGTGGGGGCTGACCGCCGCGGTGGCGGTCTCGTTCATCAACGTCTCTCCGCCCATTCTCATCGAGGCAGTGGCGGGACTCGCGCTGCTCGGAGCGCTCGCGGCGTCACTGGTTACGGCGCTCTCCGTCGAGGCGGACCGAGTCGCCGCGCTGATCGCATTCCTGGTCACCGCATCCGGGGTGACCTTCTTCGGGATAAGCGGCGCGTTCTGGGGATTGCTCGCCGGCGGCGCGCTGTACCTGTGGGACCACCGGCGGGACGCGGCGAAGCGCTCGGCTTGACACCGAAGAGTCCCCGTGTCGCGGGCTTCGGTCGAGGCGAGCCGCTTGCGATCCTGCCCGGCTGCGGTAGCCTTGACCTTCCGGTTCACCCGTCGCCCGGAGCGCCAGGCGCAGCATCCGTCTCCCTTCCAGGCGAGCCGACCCGCTCTCTCAGTCCGGTGGCGCCAATGCTTGAGCCCGGTCGGCTGCTCGCCCTGAGGCGGGACAGGAGAACGCCCCATGAAGCTCGACCCCCAGCAACTCGCCCGATTCGACGAGGAGGGCTACGTCTTCATCCCCTCGGTGTTCAGCCCGGACGAGGTCGCGGTGCTCAGGTCCGCCGCCGACGAGGTCTACGCCATGGACCGCGAAGAGGTGTGGCGCGAGTCGAGCGGGGTGGCGCGCACCGCCTTCGCCGCCCACCGCTACCACGAGGCGTTTCGGAGGCTCGGCCGCCATCCGCGCCTCATCGGCCCGGTGATGCAGATTCTCGACGGACCGGTGTACATGCACCAGTACAAGGTGAACGCGAAGGCCGCCTTCGACGGCGAGGTCTGGCAGTGGCACCAGGACTACGGCACCTGGAGGCGCGACGACGAGATGCCCGCGCCGCGCGCGATGAACATTGCGGTCTTCGTGGACGACGTGACGGCGGCGAACGGGCCGCTGCTCCTTATCCCGGGCAGCCACCGCCACGGCGTGGTCGAGGCGGGGCACGACCTCGAGACGACGAGCTATCCGTTGTGGACGCTCAGCCGGGAGAAGGTGGCGGAGCTCGCCGAACGCGGCGGCTGCGTGGCGCCCACCGGCCCGGGAGGGAGCCTGCTGCTCTTCTCATCGCTGATGGTGCATGCGAGCCCGCCCAACATCAGCCCCTTCGGGCGCACCATCGTGTACCTCTCGCTGTGCCACGTCGAGAACCACATCCGGCGCTTCCGGCGCGCGGAGTGGATCGCCCACCGCGACTTCGCCCCCATCGAGCCGCTGGCCGACGACTGCTTCGACGAGCTCGTCGCCGCCCGCGCGGAAGCGAGAGCATCGGCCGCCGCATAGCCATCAGATCACCGCGCCCTCCAGGCGACGGATCCGGGAGCGGAGCCCGTCGTGTCGAGGTGACCGGCGGGCGCACCAAAAGCGATGGCGGCGGCGCGAGCATCCACGGAACATGGAGAGCCCGACATGACGGAAATCCACTACGAGCCGGCCACCCGGCTCATCTCACTGCTCGATGCGCGCGAGATCGGGGCGCGGGAGCTGCTCGATCACTTCCTCGCCCGGGTCGAGCGGCACAATCCGTCGATCAACGCCCTCATCTGGCAGGATGTCGAGCGCGCGCGGGCGGAGGCGGATGCCTCGGACCGACGCCGCGCGGCGGGGGAGACCATCGGCCCCCTGGACGGCCTGCCGGTGACCGTCAAGGAGAGCTTCGACCTCGCGGGCGCGCCCACGACCTGGGGCGATCCGGAGCATCTCGACAACGTCGCGGGCACGGACTCCGCCGTAGTCGAGAAGTACCGCGCCGCCGGCGCGGTGGTCTTCGGGAAGACCAATGTCCCCTTCATGCTGGGCGACTGGCAGAGCTTCAACGCGATCTACGGCACCTGCAGCAACCCCTGGGACCTCACCCGCAGCCCCGGCGGGTCGTCCGGCGGGTCGGCGGCGGCGCTCGCCGCGGGGCTCACCGGGCTGGAAACCGGCTCCGACATCGGGGCCTCCATCCGCAATCCGGCGCACTACTGCGGGGTGTTCGGCCACAAGCCGACCTGGGACATCGTCTCGGGCCGGGGCCAGTCGCTGCCCGGAGACTACGCCGCCACCGACATCGCCGTCGTCGGACCCCTGGCCCGGTCGGCGTCGGACCTGAAGCTCGCCTTCGACCTGCTCGCCGGCGCCGACGGTCCCGAGGCCCGGGGGTGGCGCCTCGACCTGCCGGGGCCGCGCCGGCAGCGCCTGCGGGATTACCGCGTGGGCGTCCTGCTGAGCGATCCCCAGGCCGAGGTGGAGCACGCCTACCAGGACGCCATCGCGTCGCTCGCGCGCTGGCTCGAGCGCGAAGGGGCGACGGTCGAGATGGATGCGAAGCCCGAGTTCGCCACCGGGGAGGCGATGGAGGTCTACACCATGCTTCTGCGCGCCGCGACGTCCAAGCGGATGAGCGATGCGATGATCGCGCAGGCACGCGAGGACTTGCGCCGGCTTCCGGAGGACGCGATTCCCTACCGGCGCCGGATGCTGGAAGCCCAGACCATGCTGCACCGGGACTGGCTCCGATGGAACGAGCGCCGCCACGAGTTGATGGCCGGCTGGGAGAGGTGGTTCGAGACCTTCGATCTGCTGCTCTGCCCCGCCGCCTCCTCGCCGGCATTCCCCCACGACCAGGCGGGGGAGCGGCACGACCGGACGATCACCGTCAACGGGAAGACGCAGCCCGTCGTCGATCAGCTCTTCTGGGCCGGCTACCCCTGCGGCTACTACCTGCCCTCGACGGTCGCCCCCATCGGCCTGGCGGAAGGCCTGCCCGTCGGCATCCAGATTATCGGGCGCCGCTACGACGACCTGACCTGCCTGCACATGGCAGGGCTGATCGAGGAAGGCTACTGCCGTTTCACGCCGCCGCCGGGCTACTGAACCCGAATCACGACGCTCGAGGCCGGGTTCTTCCGGGCCTCGGATGCACGCGAGCGTCCTCTTCCGGATCGACATCGACAGCCGAACAGAGTGAGGAGGCCTCATTCCTCGAGCACGACGCAGGTCCCCGGTCGCGGGATCTGCGCTCGGGAGACTACGTCGTCATCGTGGCAGCGAAGGACCGATGCGCCGTTCCCGTGAGCCGAGAACCTTCAGCACCATGCCGGCCGGACCCTGCCGGAACCAGGGCACGTGGACACGCCGGCGCCGTTCCTCGCCGACGGCCTGGGTGATCCGGTCGAGGACGATGGCGAGGATGACGATGCCGAGCCCGCCGACGGTGGCGAGCCCCATGTCGAGGCGCCCGATGCCCCGCAGCACCATCTGTCCCAGCCCGCCGACCGCGATCATGGACGCCACCACCACCATGGACAGCGACATCATCAGGGTCTGGTTGACCCCCGCCATGATGGTGGGCATCGCGAGCGGAAGCTGGACCTTGAGCAGGAGCTGAGCGGGCCGGGCGCCGAACGCGAGCGTCGCCTCCACCACGTCCGCCGGCACCTGGCGGATGCCGAGGTTGGTCAGGCGGATGACGGGCGGGATGGCGAAGACGATGGTCACGATGACCCCCGGCACGTTGCCGATGCCGAAGAGCATCACCACCGGCACGAGGTACACGAAGGCGGGTATGGTCTGCATGCCGTCCAGCACCGGCCGGATGAAGGCCTGAAAGCGGTCGTTGCGCGCGGCGAGGATGCCGAGCGGGATCCCGAAGAGCAGGCAGATGACGAGCGCGGTGAACACGATCGACAGGGTGGTCATGGTCTGCGACCACACCCCGATGAGCCCGACCAGGATCAGCGAGGCGATGGTCCCGATCGCGAGGCGTCCCCCCGCGATCTGCCATGCGACGAGCGCGAAGAAGACGATCATCAGCGTCGGAGGCACCGAGTTCAGGGCCCAGTCGAAGCCCTTCAGCATCTGGTCGATCGGCCACTTGATGGTCTGGAAGAGGGGGCGGTAGTTGTCGACGAGCCACCGAATACCCTGGTCCACCCAGCCGTCGAGGGGGATGAGGGTCTCCGCAAAGGGGTCGAGGAAGGTCGCTTCGCGGCTCATGCCGGGGCCGCCTCGCTCCGGCCCTGAATGCCGCGCAGCAGGGCACGCTTGGTCACCACTCCGATCGCCTTGCCGTCGGCCTCGATTACCGTCGGAAGGTCGGTGTCGCAGGCGAGGTTCACGAGGTGGTCGAGGTCGACGTCGGGCGGCGCCACGGGAGCGCCTTCGAGATCGCCGTCTCCGTTCGCCCGCCAGGCGTCGATGGGCTGCATCACGGTGTGCGCGTACACCAGCTTGAGGCGCGAGATGCCGGCCACGAAGTCGGCGACATAGTCGTCCCGGGGATTGGTGACAATGTCCTCGGGAGTGCCGATCTGCGCCAGCCGGCCGTCCTTCATGATCGCGATGTGGTTGCCGAGCCGGATCGCCTCGTCGAGGTCATGGGTGATGAAGACCGTCGTTTTCCTCATCTTCTCCGCGAGGTCCAGGAACTGGTCCTGGAGCTGGCGCCGGATGAGGGGGTCGAGGGCGCTGAAGGGCTCGTCCATCAGCAGCACCTCCGGGTCGGCGGCGAGCGCCCGCGCGAGGCCCACCCGCTGCTTCATCCCGCCGGAGAGCTCGTCCGGGTAGTGATTCTCCCAGCCCGCGAGCTCGACCATGTGCAGGGCCCGCTCCGCGACTTCCGCCCGGGCCTTTCTCGGGACCTGGCGCAGCTCCAGGGCGAAGCCCACGTTGTCGCGCACGTTGCGGTGCGGGAGCAGCGCCATGTGCTGGAAGACCATCGCGATCCGGGTGGAGCGCAGGTGGCGAAGCTGCTCCTCGTCCAGCGCGCCCACGTCCTCGCCCTTGAAGAGCACGCGGCCATCGGTCGGCTCGATCAGCCGGTTGATGTGCCGCACCAGGGTGGACTTGCCGCTGCCCGACAGGCCCATGATGCAGAAGATCTCCCCTTCGCCGACGCTGAAGGTGGCGTCCGCCACCCCCACGACGCAGTTCAGCCGGCTCAGGAGCTCGGTCTTGCCGAGTCCCTCCTCCTTCGCCGCGCGAAGCGCCTCCGCCGCGCGGTCCCCGAAGATCTTCCACAGGTTGCGGCACTCGATGGGCGGCGGCGCGGCGGCGCTCGACAAAGACGGCTCGGCGCGGGGCAATGGCGGCCTCCCTGGTTCCGGGCGCTTCGCGGCAGTGGTATCCCGCGAATCGCCGGGATCATCCTATCAGCAATCCGGAACCATCACCCGCCGGCAAGGGGCGAGTGAACGTGAAGCTGCAAACGGAGATAATGCCGGGGCACCGGCCATTGCAGGCAGGCCATGCGGGCGTTGCCTGGGTCAGGAGACCGGCCGGTCAGGGGAGTCCTGGATGCCGCGGGAGGGGTGCGCCAACCCCGCGGGAATCTCTGAGCCAACCGGGAGAAGACGACCATGACGCATCGATTCGATCACTGCCGCTCCCTGCTGCGGAAATCCGTCGCCGCGGGGACTGCGGCGGGCATTTTGCTCTTCGCGGGCGCCGCCACGGCCGGAGACATGCCCGGCGAGGGCGTGAAAGTGCGCCCCATCATCAACCACGCCACCGAGGAGCTGTTCCAGACCTACATCGTCGGTCGGGGCCTCGAGGCGCTCGGCTACGAGCTCGAGGAGCTCCAGTTCGCCCAGGTACAGCTCGCCCAGGTCGCGGTGTCCCAGGACGAGGCGGACTATTATCCCGCGCACTGGTACCCGCTGCACAAGGCGTTCCACGAGGAGAGCGGCGGAGACGACAGGATGCTGAAGGTCGGAGTGCTGATCGAGGGCGCTCTTCAGGGCTACCTGATCGACAAGAAGACCGCCGACGAGACCGGCATCAAGCTGCTCGACGAGCTCAAGGATCCGGAGGTTGCCAAGATCTTCGACGCAGACGGCGACGGCATGGCGGACCTCTACGGCTGCGAGCCGGGGTGGGGCTGCGAGCGGGTCATCGAGCACCAGCTTACCGCCTACGGCCTGCGCGACACCGTGGCCCACCGGCAGGGCGGCTACTTCGCGATCATTCCGGACGCGATCGCGCGCGTCGAGGCCGGCGAGCCGACGCTCTACTACACCTGGACGCCGATGTGGCTGAGCGGGATTCTCCGCCCCGGTCGCGACGTGAGCTGGCTCAACGTCCCCTACACCGACCATCCCGCGGGGGTGGACGAGAGCCAGACCACCATCGAGGGTCTCGGCAACCTCGGCTTCGCCGTCAACACCATCCACGTGATCGCCAACACGAAGTTCCTCGAGGCGAATCCCGCCGCAAAGAAGTGGTTCGAGCTGGTGAAGGTCTCCAATGCGGACATCAGCGCCCAGAACCTCAAGGTGTACGACGGCGAGAACACCGAGGAGGACATCCAGCGCCACGTCGACGAGTGGATCGCGGCGAACCAGGCGGACTGGGATGCCTGGCTCGCGGAGGCGAAGAAGGCGGGGATGATGTAGGACGTGGTGGCCGCTGCTCCGGCAATACCGGGGCGCGACCCGGGACGCGCTCCCCACCTGTGATGTCGGGACGCCCGCGGCACGGGAAGGCCGCGGGCTCCGCGTGCACCGGATGCAGGCGCGACTCGACAGCGGGAACGCGCGGCTGGCTGCCCTCCGCAGGCAACGCCGCCACACCGCAACGGCGTCGCCCGGCACGGAGCCGGGCGTCCGCCCTTGCGCCGGCCCCTTCGCGCCCGGCCCGACCCTTCCTTCAGTCGAAGCGGAGCGCGAGCCCCGCCCGGGATGCGACCTCGCGGGCGCGTTCCTCCCAACCCTCCATGCCCGTCTGGCGCGCACGGGCGATCACCGCTTCGATGAGCGCGCGCATGCGCCCGGTCTCGGCGCTGCCCGCCCGCTCGAGCGCCTGCGCCTCGTAGAGGTCGACCGCTACCCGCAGGGCATGCTGGCCGCTCGCATGCAGCGTGACCCGGGCGCGCTCGAAGTACTCCCGCGCCTCGGCCGCGTCACCGAGCAGCGCCGCCATGCACGCCACCGACAGCTCGTTGGACGAGGCGTTCCAGTCGCCGACCTCGGGCTCCGCCACCAGGCGCAGCGCGAAGCCGCGGTAGGCGGCCGCGTACTCCGCCGCTCCGAGCTCCCAGATCGCGTGGGTGGCACGGCCGACCGCGCCGTTGCAGGCCCAGTCCCAGGGTTCGAGGCGAGAGAGGATCGGGGTAAGGGCGTCGAGCAGGGCCCGGCTGCGGGCCGGCTCGCCCGCGCGCGCCCAGGCCTGCGCCGCCATCCCCGCCTCGATGACGTAGACAGGGCTGCCGCCCGGCTCCCGGATCGCGACCGCCGCTTCCCAGTGCCGGGCCACCTCGCGCCAGTCGCGCTCGAGGTACATGGCGAAGTTGGCGTCCATGGAGGGCCCGGGATACATGTCTCCGCCCTTGGTGGTGCCGGCGTGCTCGTAGAGCATGTGCCCGGCCCCGAAGCTCTCGACCATCTCCCGTGCCCGTGCCGCCGTCCCGAGCGCGAGCGGGAGCTCTCCGAGCGGTATCCGCACCAGGGCGAGCCGGATGAGGGCCTTGGCCTGCTCCTCGCGCGAACCGAACTCCTCGCTCAGCGCGAGCAGCGTTTCGAGCGCGGCGTGCGCCTCGCGGTAGAGGCCGTGGTAGTACTGCAGGGTCTCCGCCGCCACCGACACCCCGCGCAGCACCGCCTCCGGGCTGCGCCATGCGCGGGCGCGTTCGAGCAATGCACGGGTTTCGGCGATGCTGCGCCGCTCATACACCCACAGGGTACGGGCGTATTCGTCTTCGCTCGGGCTCTCGCGCAGGATGCGCAGCGCCTCCGCATCCGGACCCAGCCAGCGCCCGGCGTAGATCCGGCCGCTGAAGAGCTCCTGCATGGGCGGCGGCCTCATGAGCGCGAGGCGCGCCCACGGGATGTCCCGCCGCGCCCCGCTCAGCGCGAGGCCGCGCTCCACCAGCGGCAGCCACCTCTCCTCCGGCTCCCCCGCCGCTCGCAGCGCCTCCGCGGAAGCGAGCAGCTCCGCGCGGCTCTGCGGCCTCTCGCCGGTCTCGTCGTGGGCGGCCAAGGGCGCACCGTGCTGTTGCCTTCGACCGAATCGAGTGTGATGGACGGGTTCGGAACGGGTCAATAGACTTCACGTGCCCCGCCCACACAGCGATGACGCGAGTCGATGCCATGACCCCGTCCCGCTTTCCCCATCTGCTCTCCCCCATCCGCATCGGGCCCCGGCGCCTGCGCTGCCGAGTGCTGGTCACCGCCCACGAGATCCGCATGGCCGAGGGCGGCGCTCCGGGACCGGGCTACACCGCCTACCATCGGGCGAGGGCGCGCGGCGGGGCGGGGCTCCAGATCACCGGCTGCACCGCCGTCCACCGTACCGGCGGACTGGGGTCGGAGGGCACGCTCGTCAACGTCGATGACACGATCATCGACGGCTACCGAGTGCTCTCCGGCGCGGTCCACGAGGAAGGCGGCACCATCCTCGCCCAGCTCGGCCACAGCGCCGCGACCATCCCATCGACCGCTCCCGGCGTGCCGGCGTGGGCGCCCTCGGCGGTGAGCGGCGACCTCATACGCAACGGCCAGCGTCCCCACGCGATGAGCGTGGACGAGATTGCGGAGATTGTCGGGGCCTTCGGCGCGGCCGCGGAACGTTGCCGGCGGGGCGGCATGGACGGCGTCGAGATCCTCGCCGCGTTCGGGTTCCTGGTGGCGGCCTTCCTGTCTCCGGCGGCCAACCGGCGGCGCGACCGCTACGGGGGCAGCCTCGCCAACCGGATGCGCTTCTGCCGCGAGGTGGTCTCCGCGGTGCGTGACGCGCTCGGGCACGACGCCATCCTGGGCATTCGCATCCCCGGCGACGAGCTGGTGGAAGGCGGGCTCGGCCTCGCGGAGATGAAGGAGGTGGCCCGGGCGCTCGAGAGCGACGGCGAGGTGGACTACCTCAACGTCATCGCCGGCACCAACATGGACCGCATTCAGCGCGCCGAGCACTGGCCTCCGACCCCCGCCCCGAAGGGCCTCTACGTGCATCTCGCGGCCGGGATCCGCTCCGCGGTCGAGCTTCCGGTGTTCACGGTCGGGCGCATCACCGATCCCGCGCAGGCGGAGCGGATACTCGCCGACGGCGAGGCCGACATGGTGGGCATGACCCGGGCGCACGTCGCGGACCCCGATCTCATCGAAAAGCTCCGGCAGGGTCGACCCGAGGACATTCGCCCCTGCGTGGGCGCCAACGTATGCATCCGCAACGGGCTCTCCGGGCGCTCGATCGGCTGCATACACAACCCCCGGACCGGACGTGAGCACGAGTGGGGCGCTCCCGCCCCGGCCGCAAAGCCCCGCGACGTGGCAGTGGTGGGCGGCGGACCGGCCGGGCTGGAGGCGGCGCGGGTCGCGGCGCTGCGCGGACACCGGGTCACGCTCTACGAAGGGTCCGGGCACCTCGGGGGGCAGCTTCGCACCTGGACCCGGCTCGCATCGCGGCGCGAGCTCCACCGCATCGTGGAGTGGCAGCGCGGTCAGCTCGAGCGCCTGCAGGTGCGCATTCGTCTCGGGCACCGGGTGGACTCGCCGGAAGACATCGGCGATGCCGACGCGGTCGTGCTCGCGGCGGGCGCCCGCCCCGCTCCGGTCTCGGTGCCCGGCGCGGCCGAGCACGGGGTGAGCGTCCGCACCGCCCACGACATTCTCGACACCGATCCGGCGCCGGCGGCGCCGGCCCTGGTCTGGGACCGCAGCGGTGGCGGCGCGGCGGTTTCCGCGGCCGAACACCTGGCGGTGGCCGGAGGCCGGGTGGTGCTCGTCACGCCTTCGCTGGCGGTCGCCGACGACCTGGACATCACCAACCGCGTGCCGCTCTATCGACGCCTCTACGAGCACTCCGTCACGATGCTGGCGAACTCGGACGTGGTCCGCGTCGACGCCGGGGGCATCGTGGTGCGCAACGTCTACACCGGTTCCGAGTCGACGCTCTCCGACATTGCGCAGGTGGTGGTGTGCGAGGCCCCCCACGCCTGCGACGAGCTCGCCGACGCGCTCCGCCAGGACGGGCGACGGGTGCTCGTGGCCGGCGACGCGCTGTCGCCGAGAGAGGTGGACGTCGCCATGGCCGAAGGAGCGCTCGTGGCCCGCGAGCTCTGAGGCCGCGCCGTGGCGGCTCCTCCCGCCGGCGGCGGCGGCGCGCGGAGAGAACCCGTATCCGCACGGGTTGCGCTTTTCCGCACGCTCGGAGACGCGAGTGAAGGCGCCTCCGTGGCGAAGGATGGCGGGCACTCCCCAGCGATTGCCATTCCGGCATCGCAGGACCGAAGCCCGGCACCCTCGGGGCTCGTCCCGAAAAAACGCCGGGGCTTCAGGCTCCGGCTCGCTCGAGCTCGAGCCACTCCTCGGGCGAGCTGCCGAAGGGATTCATCGCGTGCGTACGGTACGGCGCGCGCTCACACAGGCGCGCGTACCAGGCTTCCACGTTGGGGAGCGAAGGCCGCTCGATGGGGAAGGTGAAGTACTTGAAGACCCAGGTCCCGGCCGGAATGTCGCCCATGGTGAGATCGTCACCCACGACGAAGCGCCGTCCTTCCAGGTGGCGGTCCAGGATCCTGAGCTTCTCGCCCACGGTGCGCGCGGCCTCGGCGATCTTCTCGGGATCGCTCTGCTCCTTCGGCATGCGCACGAGGCCGAAGAAGATGGGTATGAGGCTCGGAAGGACGTTCGCCTTGAACCACTCCATCCACTGGTCGGCAAGGGCCGCCTGCTGCGGGTCCTCGGGGCACAGCGTGCCGGTGCCGTAGCGCCGCGACAGGTAGCGCACGATTGACGTCGACTCCCACAGCACGAAGCCGTCGTCGTTGATGGTCGGTATCGTGCGGTTGGGATTGAGCCGCCCGTAATCGTCCGTATCCAGACCGCCGAAGGATCCTCCCACGTTGTGGCGGGTGTGCTCGAGCCCGAGCTCGCTCACCGTCCACATGACCGGAATGACGTTGCTCGAATTCTTTCTGCCCCAGATTTCCAGCATGATTTCTCTCCCAAGCGTCTCGAAGCGGGGGATGGGCGCCGTATCGCCCGCCCGGCGACGCCAATCCAGCCGCGACATTGCACCAGTTTCCTGCCGCGGACGCCAACCTGCTCGCGTTGGCGGACCGTACTCCCTCGAGCCGCCTCGATGCAGTGTCAGCCACCTGCTTCGCTGCGCGGTTCGAAGCCCCGCTCGACCGGGGCGGCCGGGCCAGGGAGGCGGATGCGGAGCGCGTTCCCGCGGGTAGCCGGGTGGCCGCTTTGGGGCCGCCGCCCTGGCGGAGCGGTACGTCGATGCCCCTCCCACCACGTCGAAGGCGAGTGTCGATGTTGCGACGCTTTGCGCATACGTGGACGATCAGCGTCCATTGGCCGCCACGGCGGGTGTCCAGGAATCATGTACGTGTACCAGGAGCTGCTCCGGCGCGCGGAGGCGAATGAACCGGTGCGGGTGGGCCTGGTGGGCGCGGGCAAGTTCGGTGCGATGTTCCTCTCCCAGGTGCCGTCCACTCCCGGTCTTCGGGTGAGCGCGATTGCCGACCTCGATCCCGACCGGGCGCGGCGCGCCTGCCGGGACGTGGGCTGGAGCGACGCCCTGGCGGCGGATACCGCGTTCACCGACGATGCCGCCGCGCTCATCCGGCGGGCGGACGTGGACGTGGTGGTGGAGGCGACCGGCGATCCCGCCGCCGGCATCGCGCACGCGCGCGCCGCCGCGGCCGCGGGCGCCCACGTCGTCATGGTCAACGTCGAGGCGGACGTGCTCGCCGGTCCGTTGCTCGCTGCCGAAGCCGCCGAGGCCGGAATCGTCTACTCGATGGCCTACGGCGATCAGCCCGCGCTCACCTGCGAGATGGTGGAGTGGGCGCGCTGCTGCGGATTCGACGTGGTGGCCGCCGGCAAGGGGACGAAGTACCTGCCCGCCTACCACGCCTCGACCCCGGACACGGTCTGGGACCACTACGGACTGAGCGCGGAGGAGGCGGCCGCGGCGGGAATGAACGCGCGCATGTTCAACTCCTTCCTCGACGGCACGAAGTCCGCGATCGAAATGGCGGCGATCGCGAACGCGACCGGTCTCGCGCCCCCGCCCGAGGGCCTCGGATTTCCGCCCTGCGGGATGGACGACCTCGCCCACGTGCTGCGCCCGCGCAGCGACGGCGGCCTCCTCCATCACAAGGGGCAGGTCGAGGTGGTCTCGTCCCTCGAGCGCGACGGGCGTCCGGTCGCCCGGGACCTTCGCTGGGGCGTCTACGTGGTCGTGGAGGCGCCGAACGCCTACAGTGCCGCCTGCTTCCGGCAGTACGGCATGAACACCGACGCGAGCGGCCGATACTCCGCCATGTACAAGCCCTTTCACCTCATCGGCATGGAGCTCAACGTGTCCATTCTCTCCGCCGCGCTCCTCGGGCGGGCCACCGGCGCGGCGCGGCGCTTCGAAGGCGACGCGGTCGCGACCGCGAAGCGTGACCTCGCGGCGGGCGAGCGCCTCGACGGTGAAGGCGGCCGCACCGTCTACGGCACCCTGTTGCCCGCCGGCACCTCGCTGGAGCGCGCCGCCCTTCCGATCGGCCTCGCCCACGATGCGGTGCTCCTGCGAGCGATAGAGGCGGGCGAGATCGTCTCGTGGTCGGATGTCGACATGGACGAGAGGTCGGAAGCGGTGCAGGCCCGACGCAAGATGGAAGCGCGCTTCGGCGCTCGCGGGGAGGTGTCATGAACGAATTGTGCTTCGAGTCGGCTTGCGAGATTGCCCGGGTGGTGCGCGACGGGGAGATGTCCGCGCTCGAGGTGGTGGAGATGCACCTCGAGCGCATCGAGGCCGTCAACCCGTCCCTCAACGCGGTGGTGACCCTCGCCGCGGAGCGGGCAGTGGAAGAGGCCCGGACGGCGGATGCGCGGCAGGCGAAGGGGGCTCCGCTCGGGCCGCTGCATGGCGTCCCCGTCACCATCAAGGACTCGATCGAGACCGCGGGAATCCTCACCACCGGAGGCACCCTGGGGCTCGCCCGTCATGTACCGGAACGGGACGCGACGGTGGTGGCACGGCTGCGCAAGGCGGGCGCGATCGTGCTCGGCAAGACCAATACTCCGGAGCTGACCCTCGGCGGAGAGAGCGACAACCTCCTCTTCGGGCGCACCAGCAACCCCTATCGCCTGGACCGGACGCCCGGCGGCAGCAGCGGTGGGGCGGCCGCCATCATCGCCGCGGGCGGCGCGGCGCTGGACCTCGGCAGCGACGTGGGCGGCAGCATCCGCGAGCCCGCCCACTACTGCGGCATCGCCGGCATCAAGCCGACCTCGGGGCGGGTGCCGGGGACCGGGCACATCCCCTCGAGCTACGGAGCGCTGGACACCTTCGCCCAGATCGGGCCGATGGCCCGCCGGGTGGAGGACATCGAGCTGGCCCTCGGCATCGTGTCCGGCGTCGACTGGCAGGATGCGAGCGTGGTGCCGATGCCGCTCGGCGACTCGGGCTCGGTCGCGTTCGGAGACTTGCGCGTCGCGACCTACACCGACAACGGACTCATCGCTCCCACGCCGGAAATCGAGTCGGCGGTGAATGACGCCGCCGCGGCCGTAGCGTCGGCGGGAGCCCGGGTGTCCCGGGCGCTTCCCGAAGCGATCCCCGATGCGGTGGCTCTCATCCCCCGCCTCCGCGCCGCGGAAGGCGGCGCCCCGGTGCGCAGCGCGCTCGCGCGCGCCGGCACCGAGCGCCCCGGGCCTCTCCTGCGCTACGCGCTCGACTTCCCCACTCCGCCTCCCGGAAGCCTTCTCTCGGACCTCATGAGCGAGCTCGAGCGGGTGCGCGCCCGCATGCTCGCCTTCATGCGCGACTTCGATGCCATCGTGTGCCCGATCTCGTCCTGGTGCGCGCCCGAGCACGGCTTCTTCCCCGAGGACGTCTATCGCGCCTGGAGCCACGCCATGGCCTACAACCTCACGGGGTGGCCGGGAGTGACGGTGCGGGCGGGCGCCGGTCGGGACGGGCTGCCGATCGGCGTGCAGGTGGTCGCGCGCCCCTGGCGGGAGGACGTGGCCTTCGCCCTCGCCCGCCGCATCGAGGCCGCGCTCGGGGGCTACTCCGCCCCGCCGGATCTCGCGGCGTAGGGACTCCGCCGGAACGCCGCACGCGGCCCCGCCGGTCGCGGGGCCACGTGGGGCACGGGCTGCTACTCGGTGAGACCCGCGAGCAGATCGGTGAGGTAGGTCTGGCGCTCCCTCCACATCGCCGCCACCTCGTCACGCCCGAGCACCCGCAGCGGCGAACCGCCGTCCTTCATCTTCTTCGCGACCCGGCGCTTGTTGTTGAACATCTCGGGGACGCGCTCGGCGAGGAATGCGACGATCTCGGGCGGGGTGCCCGCCGGCGCCATGATTCCGCGGAAGTTCACGCTCGAATCGTCGACATCGATGCCCTGCTCCCGCAGGGTGGGCACGTCGGGCAGAAACTCGTGCCGCTCGAGGTCCGCGACCGCGAGGACCTTGAGGTTGGCCTGCGAGCGGAAGGCGTCGGACAGGTTGTTGAAGCCCGCCTTCACCTGGCCGCCCATCACGTCCTTGAGCGCGCCCGCCCCGCCCTTGGGATGAGGCACGTAGGTCATTTCCGCACCGGTCGCCTTGGCGAACTGGAGGAACGCGATGTGGTGACCCACGAACTTGCCCGCTCCGTTCACGGTGAGCTTCCCGGGGTTGCCCCTGGCGTACTCCACGAGGTCGGCGGCGCTGTCGAAGGGGCTGTCATTCGGCACGATGAGCACCGCGGGATCCGCGCCCCAGTTCGCGATCGGCTCCAGGTTGTCGATGTTGTACTTGACCTTGTCGGGAAACGCGATGGACTGCGCGATGAAATGCGGCACGTTGTAGGCGGCGAGCTCATAGCCGTCGGGCTTGGCCCGGGTAACGAAGTCGTTCCAGCCGCGCTGTCCGCCCGCGCCCGGCTTGTTGACGATGTAGATGGGCTGGCCGAGGTAGTCCTCCTGGGCGGACATCATCGTCACGATACGCGCCTGGAAATCGGTGGCGCCGCCGGCGCCGTAGGCCACCGTCACGCCGATCGGCCGGTCGGGGTACTCGGCTGCCGTCGCGAGCGGCGCCACCACGGCAAGGGCCGCGGCAATCGTCGCGGCGAGAATGCTCCTGAGAATCAGCATGCAGTTCACGGATTCGCTCCTTGAGGGTACGGGCCCCTCGGTCAGAGAAAGAACTCTCTCGGCACCTGCACCTTGAGCAGCACCGAGAACATCAGATAGAGCACGCCGATCACTGCCCCGGTCACGATGGCGATACGTCCGGGATGCCGGTGCGCACTGTACAGGAAGGATACTGCGAAGAAGGCGAGCAGCGCGGCAAGGTAGAAGCCGAGCTCCCGGGCCACCAGGAGATAGACGGCGAACACCGCCACCCCGGGGGCGATCTTGCGGGCGAGATCGAAGGTCAGCACGGACTCCCCCGTGAATCGCGCGATGGCGCACCGCGCCAGGTTTGCGCTGCAGAAGACGAGCATCAGGACCGCGAGCAGGCGGGGAAAGGCGTAGGCGGCGGGGTCCTCGCCGGCAAAGGAGGCGATCGTCGCGATGAGCGCGAAGGCGAAGGCGAGCAAGTCGCCGCCCGTCGCGCCGAGGGCGCTGACCACCCGGCTCGTCACGATGCCGCCTCCCGTCCGCGCTCCCGCCGTCGCGCCTTCATCTCGAGGATCACGCTGCCCACTATGGAGAGGACGATGAGCGACATCAGGGCGATGTTCAAGGCCCCGCCGAAGAAGTACGGGAGCACGCCGTCGCCGGCTTGCGCGATGGTGCGGCCGTAAACGAAGTTCTCCTCCGCGATCGGCCCGAGCACGATGCCGAGCACGAGGGGCCCGGCCCCGAATCCGTACTTCTCCAGCACCCACATTCCGGCACCCAGCACCGCCATGATCAGTACGTCCGAGTAGGAGTGCTGCACGCTGTAGGTGCCGAACACCGCGAGCACGATCACCGCGGCCGCGAGGTAGTTCTCGGGCAGCAGGATCACCCGCGCCGCGAGGCGGCACAGGGCGAGCCCGAGCGCCACCATCAGCACCTGGCCCACGAGCATGGCGTCGATAAAGGTCCACGACACCTCGGGGTGGGACTCGAAGAGATCCGGGCCGGGAAAGATCCCGTGGATGAGCAGTCCGCCGAGCAGCACCGCGGCGGTGGGGCTGCCCGGGATGCTGAGCGTGAGCAGGGGCACGAGCGAGGGGCCGACCATGGCATTGTTGGCGGTCTCGGCCGCGATCAGGCCTTCCGGCTCCCCCTTTCCGTAGGTATGCGGCGTCCGGCTGAACTTGCGCGACTGGTCGTAGGCGACGAGTCCGGCTATCTGCCCGCCCGCCCCGGGCACGAGGCCGATGATCACGCCCACGACGGAGCCGATGCCGAGGGTGCGCGGGGCGCGAGCGACCTGGCGCAGCGCCTGCCACAGGGAATGACGCAGCACCGCGGCGACGGAGCCGCCGCCGGGGGAGCGCGCGAGCATGTCGATGACCTGGGGAACGGCGAAGAGCCCCACCAGGGCGGGGATGATGTGGATGCCGCCGTCGAGGTGAGAGGTGAACGCGAAACGATGCACCCCCTGCACCCCGTCGTAGCCGATGGAGGAGATCCACATCCCCATGCACCCGGCGGCGAGCCCCTTGACGACGGACCCCGATGCGAGCGAGGCGATCACCGTCACCCCCAGCACCGCCGTCCAGAAGAGGTGCGAGGGCCCGAAGCCGAGTGCCCACTTCGCGAGCACCGGCGTGAAGAAGATCAGAACCAGCACGCCGAGCACGCCGCCGATGCCGGAGGAGAGGAAGCTGAGCTGCAGCGCCTGCGCCGCGCGCCCCTGCTGAACCATGCGGTGACCGTCGAAGGTCGTTGCGATGTTGGCCGGCGCGCCCGGGATCCGGAGGAGGATGGCGCTCACCGCCCCGCCCGCGACGGTGGCGGTGTACACCGAGCCGAGCAAAATCAGACCGCTGGCGGGGCTCATGTGAAAGGTGAAAGGGATCAGCAGAGCGACCGCCATGGTGGGACTGAGGCCCGGGAGCGCGCCCATGATCAGGCCGCCCGCCGTGCCCAGGATGAGCACGAGGAAGTTGAAGGGGACGAAGACGTTGCCCATGTAGTGCAGAAACTCGGGCAAGGCGCGCCCTCCGTCGCGATCCGCTTCCCGCGTGATGATAGACCACTTGCCGGGCCGGCCCGCGGACATGCCGGCGAAGGTGGTCCGGGGCTTGCCTTTTTGCCCCCGGCGGTGAACCCTAGCCCTCGGCGAGCCTTCCGCCGTCCATGCACAGGAGAGGAGCATGACGCTTGGCGTGAGCAGCAATTCCTTCGAGGACAGCGCATTCCTCGAGCCCATCCACGTGCTGTCCGAGGACTACGGGTTCGGCTGTGCCGGCGGCAACAAGTCTCCGCACCTGCGCTGGAGCGGGGCTCCGGAGGGCACCCGGAGCTTCGCAGTGACCTGCTACGACCCCGACGCACCGACCGGCAGCGGCTTCTGGCACTGGGTCGTGGTCAACATCCCGGCCGACGTCAGCGAGCTCGCCCTGGGCGCGGGCGACCCGAAGGCGGGCCTCCTGCCCGACGGCGCGCTGCAGACCCGCACCGACTTCGGGGCGCCCGGTTACGGCGGCCCCTGCCCGCCCGAAGGCGACCACGCCCACCGGTACTTCTTCACGGTGCACGCGGTGGGGACCGAGGCCCTGCCGGTGGAAGCCGACACTTCGCCCGCGGTGGTCGGATTCATGCTGAACTTCAACACCCTGGAGAAAGCGGCCATCCTGGGTCTCTTCAAGCACTGAGCCGTCGGGAGGAAGCCAATGAGCAGCGCAAACGGCGTGGAGACGCGCTTCGGAATCTGCACCGACCAGAACCTGAGCTTCGACACCCTGGCCGAGCGCTGGCAACTCTTCGAGAAGCTCGGCTTCGACAGCGTCTGGGACTGCGACCACTTCAACCAGACCAGCAACGAGACCGGCCCCTACTTCGAGGGCTGGACGCTGCTCGCGGCGCTCGCCACCCGCACCGAGCGGATCCGGATCGGGGTGCTGGTGAGCTGCAACACCTTCCGTCACCCCGGCCTGCTCGCGCAGTGCGCGATGACCGTCGACCACGTGTCGCACGGGCGCCTCGAGCTCGGCATCGGCGCCGGCTACACCCACGGAGAGCACGGCCGCTTCGGCATCGATCTCCCGCCCCCGGGCGAGCGGGTACGGCGCTTCCGCGAGGCGGTGCAGGTCATCGACAGCCTGCTGCGCAACGAGACCACCACCTTCGACGGGCGCTACTACCAGTTGAACGGCGCCTACGTTCGACCCGCTCCGATTCAGAAGCCCCGTCCTCCCTTCACCCTCGGCGCCCACAAGTCCCGCATGCTGCGCATCTGCGCGGAGTACGCGGACACCTGGAACTCGCTCGGGGGCATCGAGGAGATCGCGGAGCGCAACCGCATTCTCGACGAGCACTGCGCGGACATCGGGCGCGATCCGACGAGCGTGCGGCGCTCCTTCTACGGCTGGGCGTCGAACATGGCCGAGCAGGGACTGCCCGACATGTGGGAGAGCACCGGCGCTTTCGAGGACGTGGTGGGCCGCTACCGGGAGGTCGGCATCAACGAGTTCGTCATCGACCAGCCCCGCGCGGAGCAGTTCGACGTGCTCGAGCGCGTCGCCACCGACGTGATTCCGAGGCTGCGCCACGCCTGAGCAGACCGGCGGCGATGTCCGCGGCCGATGTCGTCCTGGTCGTGCACGCGGCGTTCATCGCCTTCGTGGTCGGCGGCCAGTTGCTGATTGTCGCGGGATGGCTGGGCGGCTGGGACTGGCCCCGTCACCCGCCCTTCCGGGTGCTTCACCTCGGGGCCATCACGGTCGTGGTCCTCGAATCGTGGTGCGGCATTACCTGCCCGCTGACCTGGCTCGAGTTCACGCTGCGCCCGGAAGGGGCCGGCGCGGCCGGCCACGACGGGTTCATCGCGTACTGGCTGCACCGGCTGATCTTCTACGATGCCCCCTCGTGGGTGTTCACCGCGGTCTACACCGCCTTCGGCGCGACGGTGGTGGCGGCGTTCGTCTTCTATCCGCCGAGACGGCGAATGAGGCCGAAGCCCCCCTCCCCTTCGTGACGGCCGCCTCGGCGCTCGACTCGCGCCCGGTCTGAACGCGGCGCGCTCTCTTCCGGGAGGCTGGCGCCGGACGGGACGGCGCTTTCCCCGCGTGTGGGGATCGATCCGCCATCCCTCTCCGCTGCGAGCGCCGCCGCGAGGCGGCGGCTGTCGGACCTTCAGGCGGCCAGCGGCGAGCGCTTTCCCGCCTTGAAGCCCAGCAGGAGGGGAAGGCGCCACTCCCCGGCCGCGCGGTACCAGTATCCGTCGGGGCCTTCTTCCATGTCGGGGAAGTGCCGCCACGCGCCGAAGGGGTACTCGCGGATCTCGAAGATCGTCAGACCCCTTGCCTCGAGCACCCCGAAAATCTCCGTCATCGCCCACTCGAACTGGCGCGACGGCGACTGGATGCGGTAGTCCGGATTGGCGTAGTCCGGCGTTCCCGATGCTTCCAGGCCGGGATCCGCGCGGTGGAAGTAGTCGTACGCCACGGTCGGGGTCGCGACGCTCTCGTCGAACATCATCGACGCCGGGTGCGCATCGAGAAAGTAGAAGAACCCGTCCTCGGCGAGGTTGGCGACGATGGTGTCCGCCCAGCCTTCGAGGTCGGAGAGCCAGACGATGGTGCCGAAGGAAGTGAACACGACGTCGAATCCGCCGCCGGACACCCGACCCGCGCTCGTCACGTCCGCCTCAAAGAAGCAGGCCACGCCGTCGAGGCCGGCCCGGCGGGCGAGGTCATCGGCCTGGCGCACCGCCGCCGGCGAGAAGTCGATGCCGACCACCTCGGCGCCCAGACGCGCCCAGGACAGGGTGTCCATGCCGAAGTGGCACTGCAGGTGCAGCAGGCGCTTGCCCGAGACCTCGCCGACCGCCCCGCGCTCGACGCGTCCCAGCGTGCTGTTCCCGCGAAGGAATCCCTCGACGTCGTAGAAGGCGCTCTCCACGTGGACGGGCGTGACCTCGTCCCACCAGTGGCGGTTGATCGCGTGCTGTGGATTCATGCTGACTCGGAGCTCCTCGAATGGCGGAGGCGAAAGGGCAGGGAGCGCGGCGCCCCTACCGCCACACCCCGTCGACCCGGTCGTAGCTGTGCCGCCGCAGGTCGTCGCTCTCCGCGACGAGGCGGTGCTTCTCCACCCGGTCAGCGGGACCGTAGGCGAACCCGTCCCGATACTCGAGGTAGCGGGGCACCTTGAAGGACGCGAGATTCGCGCGGCAGTGATCGAAGATCGCTTCGGGCGGGACCTCGTTGCGGGCAAGGCCCGGCATGAGCTGCACGTAGGCCTTCACTTCCTCGCCCCGATACCCGTCGGGAACCGCAACCACCGCCGCCTCGCGCACCTGCGGATGGGTGCGCAGCACCGCCTCCACCTCGCGCGCGGCGATGTTCTCGGCGCTGCGGCGGATCATGTCCTTCACCCGGCCCACGATGTAGAAGAACCCCTCGTCGTCCTGCCGGAAGAGGTCCCCGGTACGGAACCAGCCGTCGCGAAGGCTCTCCGCGTTCGCCTCCGGCTTGCCGTAGTAGCCCTGCATCATCCCCGGTCCGCGCACGCACAGCTCGCCCGCCTCGCCTCGGGCGACCGGGCGCCAGCTCCCCGCTTCGCACAGCATCGTCTCGCGAAAGGGCGACGCTATCCCGCAGGATCCGGAGCCCACCATGTGGGCGTGGTCCATCGGCATGTAGACGCCTGCACCGATCTCCGTCATCCCGTACCACTCGCGGGCCGTCGTCGCGAATCGAGCCTCCAGCGGCGCATGGTTCTCCGGCGTCAGCCCGAAGAGACAGGCGAGACCGAGCCGGTTGCGGCCGTCCTCGGGGTGCTCCGGCTGCTTGAATATCGGCTCGAAGAGGAACACGAAGTCGATGTCGTGCTCGCGCACCCACTCCATGAAGCGGCTCGCGCGCAGGCGATCCGCGAAGTACACCGCGGCGCCCGCGTGCAGGGCGAGAGACACGAAGAGCTGGGGATCCATGTAGTAGAAGAACTGCGCGCAGAGTATCCGGGTGACCTCGAAGTCGACCTGCGCGCGCGCCACGTGTCCCGCCTGGGACCAGTAGCGCTGGGAGAGCATGCAGCCCTTGGGAAAGCCCGTGGTGCCCGAGGTGTACTGGATATTGAGCAGGTCGTCGGGGACGGGGGCCGCGGGCGGGCGGAATGCCGGCGAGCCCGCCGCGAGCAGATCGGGCCAGTGGTGCGGCGAGCCGGGGCGCCGGGCCCCGAGGGTGACGATGCGCTCCTCCTCCATCCGCTCCGGAAGGGGATCGACGGCGTCGATCACCGGAAAGTAGTCCCGGTGGATGACCAGGAACTCGGCGTGGGAGTCCTCGAGCACGTAGCGAAGCTCGCGCGCGGTATAGCGGTTGTTGACGGGCACCATCACCGCACCGAGGGTCGCCAGGGCGAGCCAGGTGACGGGATAGGCGGGGAGGTTCGGCAGCATGAGCGCCACGTGGGTGCCCTTGCCGACCCCGATTCCCGTGAGCGAGTGGGCGAGGCGGCGCACCTGCTCGCGCGTCCCGGCGAAGGAGAGGCGCTCGCCCTGCTCGAAGTAGTTCAGGAACTCGTCCTCGCCGAAGCGCTCCACCGCGGCATCGAGCAGCGCGCTCACCGTCTCGGGAAAGGGGCGCCCTTCCACCTCGGCGTGCCAGGCGCGAATCTCCTCCGGGGTCCGCACGACTCTCCCTTTCGTCATCGCCTCATCAAGGGGCGGGAATGCTTCCACCCCGGTATCGCGGGCGCAAGCGGCGCCGCAGGACATCCGGGCGGCTGGTAGCATGCGCGATGAAGGCAAAGCAGCCGCTGGGAGAAAGCGATGCAGCTCACGATGGATACCGCCGCCGACCACATCGGTGAAGAGGTCGCACTGACCGACTGGATCACGATCACTCAGGAGATGGTGGACGGGTTCGCCGGCGCGACGCTGGACCCCGACTGGATGCACGTCGATGTCGATCGCTCCCGCCGCGAGAGTCCCTTCGGCGGCACCATCGTGCAGGGCTTCCTGATGTCGAGCCTCGTGATCTACTTCTCTCACCACTACCGGATCACCCCCGTCGACTCCGCCTACGGCCTGAACTACGGGATCGACCGCGCCCGCTACCTGAGCCCGGTGCTGACCGGAAGCCGGGTCCGGGACCGCATCGTGCTGAGCGACTTCCACGAGCGCGGCGAGAACCGCTTCCTCATGAAGACGCGTCACACCATCGAGGTCGAGGGGAGCGAGAGGCCGGGGGCGGTGGTGGACTGGCTGGCCCTCATGTACCGCGGACTCGACTACTAGCCGTGGCCCTCCGGAGAGCCGGCCCGGTCGAGCCCGTCAACTCGCTCCCGGGGGCGGGAGCGCACGCCTCGAGGACGACGTCATGAAAGCGCAATGGGTCTGCCGGGTCTGCGGCTACAACATGATCGGCAGACGGCCCGACGTGTGTCCCTTCTGCGGCGAGCCCCACGGCGTATTCCTCACCTGGCAGGAGGCGGAGGCGGCTTACCGGGTGACGTCCACCCGGGTCAACGACCACGTCACCCGGCTGATGTCGGTGCCGCGCCTCGGCCTGGAGCACGCGGCCTATCGGGTGGAGACCGGGAGCGGTCCAATCTGGATCGATTCGCCGTCGGCGTTCAACCGGAACCTGCCGGCGGTGGAGCACATCTTCTTCACCCATCCCGACTTCATGGGGGCCTGCAATCAGTACCGGGAACACTGGGCGGCCGAGGTGCACCTGCATCGGCTGGACGCCGCCAACCCGCTCGTGCGGGACTTTCCGGTGGACGATCCCTTCGACGGCGACTTCGTCCACGGCGAGCTCGAGGCGTTCCACGTCGGAGGGCACACCCCGGGATTCACCGTCTATCTCTTCGGGCGGGTGCTGTTCGTCTGCGACTACGCGTTCCCGCCCGATGAATCGATGCACTTCAATCCGCACAGCCCCTCGATGGAAGGCATGCGAGAGCGCGGCGCCCGCATCAGGTCGGTGACCGAAGGTCGCGGCATCGAGACCGTGTGCGGCTACAACTTCGTCGTCCCCTTCGACGACTGGATGCCGCGCTTCGAGTCTCTGCTCGCCGCCTGACGCATCCTTGACCGTCTTGACCGTCGGCATCGCGGCAAGGCCCCGACCACGCCGTGGACTCTCCGGTACGCCCGGAGCGGCTCACGAGACCGGCTCGGTGAGCCGTC
Source organism: Gammaproteobacteria bacterium (assembly GCA_022824305.1). Classification (GTDB taxonomy): domain Bacteria; phylum Pseudomonadota; class Gammaproteobacteria; order HK1; family HK1; genus JAJEAD01. The sequence goes on from JAJEAD010000076.1 coordinate 70,495, forward strand.
CACTTTCGGCATGACGTAGCGAGCTCGCCGCTCGACTTGCCCCGACACCTCCGGTCACGACATGGACTTCGAGTGGATCACCATTGCCCTGGGAGACGTCGCCTGGATCAGCGTGGCGTTCATCCTGGGCCTGCTCGCCCGATCCCTGGGACTGCCGTCTCTGGTCGGCTTTCTCGCCACGGGATTCGTGCTCAACCTGTATGGAATCGCCAGCGGGGAAGTGCTCCAGAAGCTGGCCGACCTCGGCATCACCCTGCTGCTGTTCACCGTCGGCCTCAAGCTCAACCTTCGCACTCTCGCGCGACCGGAGGTCTGGGCCGTCACCGGGGTGCACATGGCAATCGTCGTGGTGGTCTTCGGAACGGCCATCCATATGCTGGCGCTGCTGGGAATACCCCTCCTCTCCGGCCTCGATCTTTCACGCTCTCTGCTCATCGGGTTCGCATTGAGCTTCTCCAGCACCGTCTTCGTCGTGAAGGTCCTGGAAGACCGAGGGGAGTCGGCGTCCCTGCACGGGCGAATCGCGGTCGGCATCCTCATCATGCAGGACCTGGCCGCCGTCGTCTTTCTCGCGATCTCGGCGGGCAAGGTACCGAGCATCTGGGCGCTCCTGGTGCTGCTCGTCATTCCGCTGCGCCCGTTGCTCACCGGCGTTCTCGAGCGCGTCGGCCACGGAGAGCTGCTGGTCCTCTATGGCCTGCTGCTCGCTCTCGGCGGAGCGGAGGCTTTCGATCTGGTCGGACTGAAGGGCGATCTGGGCGCGCTGGTCCTCGGCGTTCTCGTCGCCGGCCACGCCAAGGCCGACGAGCTGGCGAAGACCATGCTCGGTTTCAAGGACCTGTTCCTTCTCGGCTTCTTCCTGTCCATCGGACTGTCCGGGCCGCTGACGATGGAAGCGGTCCTCGTCGCTGCGGCGATCACGCCCTTCGTGCTGCTCAAGTCCGCGCTGTTCTTCCTTCTGCTCACGAGGTTCAAGCTCCGAGCCCGAACCTCGCTGCTCGCGTCGCTGAACCTGACCAACTACAGCGAATTCGGGCTCATCGTCGCGGCCATCGGCTTCGCCAACGGCTGGATCGATGGTCGCTGGCTGATCGTCATCGCGGTCGCGCTGTCGCTGTCGTGCGTGATCGCCGCGGTGCTCAACGTCTTCGCTCATCGGATCTACGACCGATACAGCACCGCGTGGACCCGCCTGCAACGACTCGAGCGTCTTGCCGACGACCGGCCGCTCGACATCGGAGGCGCGAAGATCGCCATCATCGGCATGGGACGCGTCGGCGCCGCGGCCTACGACCACATGCATCCGCTGCACGGCGGGGCCGTGGTCGGCGTGGACCTCGATCCGGAAACGGTGCGTCGCCAGCAGTCGGCGGGCCGCAACGTGCTGCTCGGCGATCCCGGCGAAGCGGACTTCTGGGAACGCGTTCAGGCCACCCACGCTCTCGAGGTGGTGATGCTGGCGCTACCGAACCTCGCCGCCAACCTCGCCGCCCTCGACCACCTCAGAGCCGCCTCCTTCGATGGCCGGATCGCGGCCGCGGTCAGGTTTCACGACGAGATCGAGACGCTCGAACGCGCGGGCGCCTCGACCGTGTTCAACGTCTACGCCCGGGCCGGCGCGGGATTCGCCGAACATGTGGCCGCGCAGCACGCGCCTTCGGAGTGAACGCAGGCAATCGACCCGCTCTCCGTCCGACGATCAACAGCGCGCACCGAGCGGGCCCGCGCATTCTCGCGCGGGCTCCGGTCCGGTCACGCACGCATTTCCGAGCGACCCGTCTCAGAGCGGAAGACTCAGCGGGCAGGCGTCCGTGCGAGAGGCGTTCCTATCTCCTCGAAGTACTGTCGCGTCACCCTGAACACCATCGGCGCGAGAAGCAGCAACCCGATGAGGTTCGGCACCGCCATCAGGCCGTTGAGGGTGTCGGAGAGGTTCCATACGAAGTCGACCTTGACGTTGGCGAAGGACAGCGCCGCCAGCACCCACAACGCGCGGTACACGAGCAGGCTCCTCTCGCTGAACAGGTACTGCCAGCACCGCTCACCGTAGTACGACCATCCGAGAATGGTGGTGAAGGCGAACACCGCGAGCGCAATGGTGACGATGTAGTCGCCGCCCGCAATCGAGGTCGCAAAGCCCGTCGAGGTGAGCACCGCGCCGGTGAGGCCGCCCCCGTCCGCGCCGGTCATCGTCCACGCGCCCGAAGTGAGAATGACCAGCGCGGTCATCGTGCACACCACGAGGGTGTCGATGAAGGTCCCGAGCATGGCGATGATGCCCTGGCGCACCGGACTGTTGGTCTGCGCCGCCGCGTGTGCGATGGCGGCGGAGCCGAGCCCGGACTCGTTGGAGAACACCCCGCGCGCGACGCCGAAGCGGATGGCCGCGGCCACCGCCGCCCCGGCGAACCCGCCGGTCGCCGCCGCCGGCGTGAACGCATGAGTGAAGATGAGGCCGATGGCCGCCGGCACCTCGGCGATGTTGATGGCGATGATGAGGAGCGCCGCCCCCAGGTAGAGCACGATCATCGCCGGCACGAGCTTGCCCGCCACGTCGCCGATGCGCCGTATGCCACCGATGATCACCACGCCCACCAGCACCGCGACGATCACGCCGGTCAGCCAGGTTGGAAGCCCGAAGCTCGAATCGAGCGCGACCGCCATCGAGTTGACCTGCACCGCGTTCCCGATGCCGAACGCAGCCACCGCGCCGAATATCGCGAATGCGAGCCCCAGCCACTTGCCGAGCTCGGGGGCGAACTCGCCGACGCCATTGCGAAGGTAGTACATCGGGCCGCCGACGTACTTGCCCGACTTGTCCTTCTCGCGATAGGTGACCGCGCACACCGCCTCGGCGTACTTCGTCGCCATGCCGAAGAGCGCGATCAGCCACATGTAGAAGATGGCGCCCGGCCCGCCCAGCGCGATGGCGGTCGCAACCCCGGCGATGTTCCCCGTGCCGACGGTGGCCGAGAGCGCCGTCATCAGCGCGTTGAAGGGCTTGACCTCGCCCTCGCCCGCTGCGCTGCCCTTGTCGAAGAGCAGCCGGAAACCGTAGCCCACCTTGCGCCAGGGCATGAACAGCAGACCCAGCGTGAGAAGCAGGCCCGTCACCCCCAGGATGCCGAGCATCGGCGGGCCCCAGGCAAAGGCATTCACGGAGTCGATGATTGCGTTCAATCGGTCCATCACTCCCCACCCCTCGATTGACTAGGGGGCAGTATCGGGTTGCCCGAGAGAAGGGAGCAAGCCCACTGAAAGTATGCTTATTCGGACTTTCAATGTGTCAGAAATTGAATCCACTTATAGACCGATCAAGACTACCGACATCGTTATGGGATACGGCTCAAGATTAGCCGGACTACGTGCAAAGAACGCCCTGCATGGGGTTCAACCTCCCTGGCAAACCAATAGTCCGCTTTTCTGATGACAGACTGGCGGTCCGCCGGACTCTTGACGTGTCGAACCACAGCGACCGTCAAAGACCCGGCCGGTGCTTTCCGGTCACGTACCAGGGGTCGGCCGCCTCTATGGCGGCGCCCGCGCGAAACACGGTCGGGTCGTCGTAGGTGCGCCCGACGATCTGGACCCCGGTGGGCACGCCGCGGCGGTCCCGGCCGGAGGGCACCTGGAGGACCGGGCAGCGTGACAGCAGGTTGAACGGATAGGTCATGCACCACCCGAGCATGGGGTCGACCTCGACGCCGTTGATGCGCACCCGTTCCCGGGTCGAGTCGTGGTCTGCGGGCACCGCGGAGAGCGCGGTGGTCGGGCACAGCAGCGCGTCGTGGCGCTCGAGCAGGGGACCCAGCGTGTCGTACATCTCACCGGCGACGGCGAGGCTCTCGATGTAGTCCTCCCCGGTGGTGCGCATGCCGAACTCCGCGAACTCCACCGCGTAGGGCATCATCTCGTGACGGTGGCGGCGCAGCACGGGGGCGATGGTGTTGCCGAAGAGGTGCCCGAGGTAGTTCATCGCCGCGGTGAGGACCATCGGCGTCCAGCCGATCTCGACCTCCCGGACCTCCGCGCCGGCGTCGCGAAGCTTGTCGAGCGCATCGAGGGTGTTCCGCCGCACGTCCTCGTCGACCTCGAAGTAGCCGAGATCCATGGACCAGGCGATCTTCATGCCGGCCACGGAGTCGTAGGCGAGCGGAAGGCGCATCCTCGGCCTGACTGTCGCGATGTCGCGCGGGTGCGGCCCCGCCATCACGTTCTGCAGCAGCGCGCAGTCGGCGACGGAGCGCGCCATGGGGCCGGAGTGGCAGTAGAAGTCGAGGTTGAAGATGTGGTTCTGAGGATTGCGCCCGTAGGGGGGCTTGAAACCCACCACTCCGGAGCAGGCGGCGGGAATGCGGATCGAGCCGGCGATGTCGGAGCCGGTTCCGAGCGTCGCGGCTCCGGCCGCGAGCGTCGCGCCGGTGCCTCCGGAGGAGCCTCCCGGCGTGAACTCCGGGTTCCAGGGGTTGCGGGTCACCCCCCACATGCGGGTGTGGGTCACCCCGGCGCAGGAGAACTCGGGCGTCGTGGTGCGCAGGTGCATGAGACCGCCGGCGCGGAAGCAGCGCTCGGCGATGTAGCTGGTATAGGTTGCGACCTCGTCGCGGAGACCCACACAGCCCGAGGTCGCGGGCAGGCCCTCGATGGGCTCCTCGTCCTTGACGGCAAGGGGCAGTCCCTCGAGCGCCCGGGTGCGGCGCCCGGCCGTGTACTTCGCCTCCGCCGCCCGCGCCTGCTCGCGCGCGCGCTCGAAGAAGGTCTGCGAGAACGCGTTGATCCGGGGATTGACCGCCTCGGCGCGGGCGACGACCGCATCCATCAGCTCGACGGGCGAAAGCCGCTTCTCCTTCATCAGGCGCAACGCTTCGACCGCGCCGAGGTAGTGCAGTTCGGAACTCTCCATGGTGTCTCCTTGCCTGTCGTGCCCCGGATGAGGCGCAGGCGATGTCCCCGCCCGCGCACCCGAAATGCTAGATGCACGATGCCCGTTCCGCTACCATTTCCCGCCCCCGGAAACGGGTGAAACTCGCAAGCCAATCCCCCCTGAATACTCGTGCGAATCGGGGCCGGAATCCCGGTCTCGTTCGTACCGACAAACGCTCAGATACACGGAGAATCCTCCAATGACCAAACACAAATCCCCTCTCACCAAGTTCGCGGTAGCCGGTGCGCTGACCGCGGTCCTCGCTGCCGCTCCGCTCGCCGGCGCGCTCGCCGACGACATGGAGAAGTGCTACGGCGTGGCCAAGGCCGGCATGAACGACTGCAAGGCCGGCGAAGGCACCACCTGCCAGGGGAGCTCGACCATGGACGGCCAGAAGAACGCCTGGGTCCTCACGCCCGCCGGCCTCTGCGAGAAGCTCGTCGGCGGCAGCCTGACCGAAGGCTGATTCCCGAGCTTCCCCGGACCCCGCGCGATGGCGGGGCGCCGCCCATGAATGACCGCGTGGCGGCTTCGGCGCCGGCCGGCGCCTCGGAACCGAATCGACCCCCGCCCAATCGGGCGGGGGTGGGACTGAAGTCCGAGCACTACCGCACGATACTCGAGACCCGGCCGGACATCGGCTGGTTCGAGGTCCACCCCGAGAACTACATGCTCGAGGGAGGGCCGCCGCTTCGCTACCTGGAAGCGATCCGGGCGGACTATCCGCTCTCCCTTCACGGGGTGGGCATGTCGCTGGGCTCCTGCGAGGCGCCGCCCCGGGACCACCTCGATCGTCTCAAGGCGCTCGTCGAGCGCTTCGAACCCTTCCTCGTCTCGGAACACCTTTCCTGGAGCCGGATCGGCGACCGTTTCCTCGCCGACCTGCTGCCGGTGCCGCTGACCCGCGAAGCGCTCGGCGTGATGGCCGACAACGTGGCCCGGGCCCAGGATCATCTCGGCCGGCGCATGCTCATCGAGAACCCTTCCACCTACCTCCGCTTCGAGCACGAGGAGATCCCCGAGCCCGAGTTCCTCGCCGAGCTGGCCCGGCGCACCGGCTGCGGACTCCTGCTCGACCTGAACAACCTCTTCGTGTGTGCGAGCAACCACGGCTTCGACCCCCTCGCCTGGCTCGACGCGTTCGCGCTGGGGGCGGTCGGGGAGATTCACCTCGCCGGTCACGCCGTGGATGACGCGGACGGTCATGTCATCCGGGTGGACGACCACGGATCTCCGGTGGGCGAGGAAGTGTGGGCGCTGTACCGGGAGGTCATCGCCCGCCGGGGGGCGATCCCGACCCTCATCGAGCGGGACGCGAACCTGCCGCCCTTCGATGCGCTGCTCGAAGAAGCCCGGCATGCCGACCGGGTCGCGCGCGAGGCCTCCGAGCCCCGCGCCGAGGTAGCGGCCGGCTACGCCTGACGTGCGCCCGTCCCCCGTCTCCGCCGTGTCGTCCTTCTCCGGGAGGGAGCGTGCAACGGAGGCCCTGGCCTCGATGCAGGCGGCCTTCGCGGCGGCGATGGCCGGAGAGGGCGACGGCGCGATCGCCGGGACCCTTGCGGGGCGGGAAGAGGAGGGCCCCCGGGCGCGCACCCGCCTCGACATCTATCGCAACAACATCGCCTCCGCGCTCGTGCGCACCCTCGAAGGCCTCTACCCGGCCCTCGTCCGCCTGATGGGCCGGGACTTCTTCGCCCGGGTGGCTCGCGACTACGCCCGCTCGCATCCCCCTGCGCACGGGCGCCTGCTCGAGTACGGCTTCCATCTGCCCGAGTTCGTCGCCGGCTACGAGGCGGCGTCCCGCTACCCCTGGTTCGCGGACGTGGGAAGGCTCGAGGTCGCATGGCACCGGGCCTACATCTCGGCGGAGGCGAAGGCGCTGCGGGCCCATGACCTTGCGGGCGTCCCCCCGGCGCGGATGGCCGATCTCGGGCTCGTGCTGCACCCTTCCTGCCAGCGGCTGGCCTCCCGGTATCCCGTCTCCCGCATCTGGCGCATCGCGCTCGAGGATGAAGTACCGGAAGGAGCGATCGAAGTCGAGGGGGACGCGGAGTGGCTGCTGGTGGTCCGTCCCGGGGCGGAGGTCGAGGTGCGCACCCTGGAGGAATCCGGGTTCGCCTTCCTCGGCGCGCTGGCCGCCGGCCGCTCCCTCGGCGCCGCCTACGAATCGGCGTGCGCAGTAGACCCGGACTTCGACCTGCAGGCGCACCTGGCCGGCCTGCTGGCGGGAGAGACCTTCGCCGGATTTCGGCTCGACCCCTGACCGGCGGCCCCGGTCGAACACCAAGGAGATTGACGATGACTGCACAAGACGGCGGAGCGGGCGGCCTCGCGGCGCTCCTCGACCGGCTCTACGCGATTCCGGCCCGCATTCCCGACTGGTTCATCCAGCTCTTCGCGCGGGTGGCCATCGCTCCCCTCTTCTTCATTTCGGGCCGCGCAAAGGTGACCGGCCTCACCGTCACCGACAGCACGGTCTTCCTCTTCGAGCACGAGTTCGGACTGCCGATGCCGGTGGTCGCCGCCCACCTCGCGGCGCTCGCCGAGAACATCCTGCCGATCCTGCTGGTGCTCGGGTTCGCGACCCGGCTCTCCGCCCTGGCGCTCTTCGTGATGACCATCGTCATCCAGTTCGTCTACCCGGGCGGGTTCTGGAACCACCACGTCCTGTGGTTCTTCCTGCTCCTCTTCATCATGGCGCGCGGCCCGGGCTGCATCTCCCTGGACCACCTGATCGCGAAGAAGTACCGGAGCTGACGCCGGGGCCGCGGGCCCTCCGGGCTCGCGACGAAGGGCGAGTGCGGCGCGGGAGCCCCGAGCACGCGTGTCCGGGGCTCGCGCGACGGCGCGGCGCCTCGCATCCTTGTAAGCCCGCGGCGCGAGCGTGTAGCCTCACCCGCGCTGCCTCCAGCGGAGGCGCCTAGAACCACAACGGAGAAACACCCTCATGGACCGTCTCAAGCACCTTCTCGCAGCGCTCGGTACCGCGCTCGCGGTGGCCTTCTCGCCGGGCGCCTCCGCCGCAGGCACCGTCACCCTGCTCGACTCCTTCGACGTCATCGACTGGGACCCCGCCATCTACTACTCGGCGGAGACCCGGGTCGTTCTCAACATCTACGAGACCCTCACCCACTACAACCCGGATACCGGCGAGGCGGAGCCGCAGCTCGCGACCTCCTGGTCGGTGAGCGACGACGGCCTCACCTGGACCTTCAATCTACGCGAGGGGGTCAAGTTCCACGACGGCAGCGACTGGAACGCGGCCGCCGCGAAGGCGAACCTGGACCGGGTGCGGGAGATGGGCAAGGGCGCCGCCTACATCTGGGACGCGGTCACCGAGATCACCGCGACCGACGCCCACACGCTGACGATCACCACCAGCTATCCCGCACCGCTCGATCTCGTCGCGAGCTCCCAGTACGCGGCCACCATGGCCTCGCCCGCCGCCCTCGAGCAGGGCACGGACTGGTTCATGGAAGGCAACGCGGTGGGCACCGGGCCCTATCGGCTCGTGCAGTGGGAGAAGTCCCAGCAGGTCGTGCTCGAGAAGAACGAGGACTACTGGGGGGGCTGGAGCGGCGACGAGTTCGACCGCGTCGTCTACCGCCTGGTGGCCGAGGTCGCCACGCAGGTGCAGATGCTGCGCGGCGGAGAGGGAGACCTGATGGTCTCCACCGCCCCGGCCGACCTCCTGCACCAGCTCGAGGGCGACCCGGATCTCGTGGTCGGGGTGTTCAACAGCTGGCTCAACATTCCGCTCATGATTAACGTAGGCATGGCGCCCACCGACAACCGGAAGTTCCGCCAGGGCCTCACCTACATCATGGACTACGCCGCGATCGCCAACGACATCTACGGCGGTTACGGCTCCGTGCCGAAGTCCTGCGTGCCGCAGGCGATGTGGGGCTCGGGCGAGCACGACGTCGCCCAGTTCGACCTCGACAAGGCGAAGATGCTGCTCGAGCAGTCGGGGGTGCCGAAACCGTGGAAGGTGACCTACCACGCCTACACCGGGCGCCAGGAGATCATGCAGATCGCCGAGCTCTACCAGGCGCTGGCCGCGCAGGTCGGGGTAGAGGTGGAGTTGCTCACGGGTGAATGGCCCGTGCTGTGGAAGAAGCAGACCAAGCAGGAGTCGGCGGCGAACATGTTCGCGGTGCTGTGGTGGGCGGACTGGCCGACGCCCGCGGGATGGCTCGAGACCATGTTCCGCAGCGAGGACCCCATCGTCTTCAACTTCAGCCACTACAGCAATCCCGACTACGACGTCGTCCTCGACGAGGCGCTCAGGCTGCAGGGCTCCGACCAGGCGATGGCGGTCGAGAAGTTCATGGAAGCGCAGCGCATCGCCTACGACGACGCGATCGCGATGTGCCTGGTGGACCTCCAGAAGACGATCCTGCACCGGGCCGATCTCGGCGGGGTGGACTACAACGCCGCCTACGAGACGGTGAGCGTCTACAACCTGCGCCGCATGTAGGGGCGGCGCAAGCAGAGAGGCGAAGGGCATGTACCGGTACATCGCCCAGCGTCTGCTTCTCCTGGTGGTCACGCTGATCGGCGTGGCCACCATCACTTTCTTCCTGAGCCGGGTGCTGCCGGGCTCGCCGGTCGAGATGATGATCGGCTTCCACCCGACGGCGGAGCAGATCGCGGCCGCGAAGAAGGAGCTCGGTCTCGACCAGCCCCTGCACCGGCAGTACGTGCGCTTCGTGTCCGAAGCCATTCGCGGGGACTTCGGCATCTCGCTGCGCACCAAGCAGCCGGTGGTCGAGGAGATCGGCCGGCGATCGCTGGCCACCATCGAGCTCACGCTGCTCACGACGCTGCTGCTCGTCGTCGTCGGGGTGCCGATCGGGGTGATCTCGGCGGTGCACAGCAACTCGCCCGTCGATCACACGGTGCGCACGCTCTCCATCGCGGGGGTCGCGTTCCCCGTCTTCATCGTCGGCATGCTCCTGCAGATGCTCTTCTACGGGAAGCTGGGCTGGCTCCCCCTGCAGGGGCGCCTGTCGAGCGAGGTCTACCTCGATCACCCCTTCGACCGGGTGACCGGCATGTTCCTCATCGACACCCTGCTCGCCCGCGACTACGTGGCCTTCAGGGACGCGGCCGCGCACATCGTGCTGCCGCTCGCCACCCTCACCCTCGTCACCCTTCCCCTGGTGACCCGCATCACCCGCAACCTCATGATGGAGGTCCTTCAGGAGGACTACGTCCGCACCGCGCTCGCCTACGGCATGCCCCGCCGCGTGGTCTACTACCGCTACGCGCTGAAGGCCATGCTCATCCCGCTGATGACGGTGGTCGGACTCACCCTGGGCTTCCTGCTCGGGGGCAGCGTGGTCGTCGAGTTCGTCTTCGACTGGCCGGGCCTCGGGGGCTACGTGGCGCGCTCGATCGCGGCGAGTGACTTCCCCGCCGCAGTGGGCGTCACCCTCGTGCTCGCCAGTGCCTACCTGACCGTCAATCTCGTCGTCGACCTCCTGTACTTCGTCGCCGACCCGAGGCTGCGCCGCGCATGAGCACCCTCGAAGCCGATGTCGGCGGACTCGCTCCCGCCTGGACCGGAGCGCACCGCTGGAAGCGCATCCGGCATTTCGTGGGGAGCCACCCCCTGTTCGTCATCGGGCTCACGGTGTTCCTCGTCATCGTCGTCGCGGCGCTCGCCGCCCCCTGGATCGCGACCCACGATCCTCTGGCGATCAAGTTCTCGGAGAAGCTCCAGGCGCCGAGCGCCGAGCACTACCTGGGCACGGACTCCATGGGCCGGGACATCTTCTCGCGGGTGCTCTACGGGGCGCGCACCTCGCTGATGGTCGGCGTCGTGGTCGTCGGGCTCGCCATCGGAATCGGGCTGCCCATGGGGCTGCTGGCCGCCTACTTCGGCGGCCGTATCGACACCACGATGATGCGCATCGCGGACGTCTTTCTCGCATTTCCCCCGCTGCTGCTGCCGATCGCGATCACCGCCGCGATCGGGGCCGGGCTCTTCCACGCGATGGTGGCGCTCGCGATCTCGTGGTTCCCCTGGTACGCGCGCATCATGCGAAGCTCCGTGCTGCGGGTGAAGAGCGAGCTCTACGTGAGCGCGGCCCGGGCGATGGGCGTCAACCACACCAACGTCATGATCCGCCACGCGGTGCCGAACGCACTCACCCCGGTGGTGGTTCAGGGCTCGCTCGACTTCGGCTACGTGATCCTCGCCGCCGCTTCCTTGAGCTTCATCGGCATCGGAGCCCAGCCCCCGGACATCGAGTGGGGGCTGATGGCGGCGGCCGAACGCGCCAAGTTCCTGGACTTTCCGTGGACCGTGCTGTGCCCGGGCCTCGCCATCTTCGTCACGGTGCTCGCGGTCAACCTGGTCGGCGACGGGATACGCGACCTGCTGGACCCGAAGCACCAAGAGTTCAAGTGAGCGAGGAAGTTCTCGCGATCCGCGATCTGCGGATCGAGTTCCCGGAGCTCTTTCGGACCGTCGAAGCGGTGCGCGGCGCCGACCTCTCGGTGCGCCGGGGCGAGATCATGGGGCTGGTGGGGGAGTCCGGTTGCGGCAAGTCGATGACGGCCATGGCCTGTCTCGGCCTGGTGCCTCCGCCGGGAAGGGTGAGCGGCCACGTCAGCGTCGACGGATTCGAGGTGGTGGGCCGGCCCGACCGGGAGCTGCTGCCGGTGCGCGGCGGGCTCGCGGCCATGATCTTCCAGAACCCCGGCAAGGCGCTGAACCCCTTCTTCACCATCGGCCGGCAACTGACCGACGTGATCCGGCTCCATCATCGCCACGGCGAGCGGGAATCGCGGGAGGTCGCCCTCGAGGCCCTGCGCTCGGTGCACCTGCCGGACCCCGAGATCGCGCTCGGCCGCTACCCGCACCAGCTCTCCGGCGGCCAGTTGCAGCGGGCGATGATCGCGATGGCGCTCGCCTGCGAGCCCAAGGTGCTGATCGCCGACGAACCGACCACCGCCCTCGACGTCACCATCCAGGCCCAGGTCATCGTGCTGCTGCGCGAGCTCGCCGACGCGCGCGGACTCACGATTCTCTTCATCACGCACGATCTCGGCGTGGTGGGGTCGCTGTGCGACCGCGTCTCGGTGATGTACGCGGGACGGGTGGTGGAAGTGGGAAGCGTGCGCGACGTGCTGGAGTCCCCCGCCCACCCCTACACCCGCAAGCTGCTCGCCACCGTCCCGAAGCTCGGCGACGGGCACTCCGAGCTCGCCTTCATCCCGGGGCAGGTGCCGGACATGGCCTTCCCCCCGAGCGGCTGCGCCTTTCATCCCCGCTGCGAGCGCGCGAGCCCGGTGTGCACGAAGAGCGACCCCGACGGCCGGGACCTGGGCGCCATGCACCGGGTCGCCTGTCACCACGCCCACGGCGGGGGCGAGACCGAGGCGCCCGGGACGGCAAACGGGGCGCCGGCACGGTGAGCGCTCTGCTCGAAGTCCGCGACCTCGACAAGCGCTACCGCACCCGGCACGGGGTCATCCACGCGGTGCAGGGCGTGAGCTTCGACGTGAGGGAGAAGGAGACGGTGGCCCTGGTGGGCGAGTCGGGCTGCGGAAAGAGCACCGTGGCGCTCTCGCTGCTGCACCTCATCGAACACGACGGAGGCCGGGTGCGCTTCGAGGGCGCCGAGTTCGATCAGCTCAAGGGGCGGCGGGAACAGGAGCTGCGGCGCGACCTGAGCATCGTATTCCAGAACCCCTACTCCTCCCTGAACCCCCGCATGCGGATCAAGGACATCGTGGGGGAGCCGATGCGCACGGCATACGGGACGAGAGGCCGCGAGCTGGTCGAGCGGGTGCGAGAGCAACTGGAGGCGGTCGGGCTGGGTCCGGAGCACCTGCGGCGCTTTCCCCACGAGTTCTCGGGCGGACAGCGCCAGCGCATCGCCATCGCCCGGGCGCTCGCGCTGGAGCCGAAGCTCCTGATCCTCGACGAGCCGACCGCCGCCCTGGACGTCTCCGTGCAGGCGCAGGTCCTGAACCTGCTGCGCGAGCTCCAGCGGCGCCTGGGGCTCAGCTACCTGCTGATCTCCCACAACCTCGCCACCGTCGAGTCCATCGCGGACCGGGTGCTGGTGATGTACTTCGGCCGCATCGTCGAGAGCGGCACGGTGTCGGAGGTCTTCAACGACCCCAGGCACCCCTACACCCGCGCCCTCCTCGACTCCGTGCCCTCCATCGATCCCTCCCAGCGCCATCGCCTGAAGCCGCTCGAAGGCGACCTCCCCAGCCCCCTGCGACCACCCCCTGGATGCGCCTTCGCGCCCCGGTGCGCGCGAGCCGCCCATGACTGCACCGCCCGCCCACCGCCGCTGGGGTCCATCGGTTCCCGGGAGGCGGCCTGCTACCACCCCCTGGGCGGCTGAGCGCGAACCGCGCCGCCTCCGTCGCCCCCTCTTTCGACGGTCCCTGACGCACGGGCCCAGGGAATTGGCTTCCATCGCCGGCGGGACTCTGCCAGCCTTGCCGGCGTAACCAGGTGACGGATCGCGATCGTGACAGCAACCCCAGCAACCCCCACCACCGCCACGCGCGAAGTACGGCTCGAAGACTATCGTCCGCCGCCCTTCCTGGTGGACCAGATCGAGCTCGACTTCGATCTCGCGGCGGCGGAGTCGCTCGTCACTTCGACGCTCGAGCTGCGGCGCGCGCCCGGCGTCGCACCCGATGCTCCTCTGGTTCTGGACGGCGCCGAGCTCGAGCTCGTGGACATCGCCTTCGAGGGGCGCACCCTGTCGGACAACGAGTACGGCTTCGACGAGGACGGCGGACTCGTACTGCCCGCGTCCTTCTTCGCCCGGGAGCGGGACGGCGCGGGCGCGGCGGACCCCTACGCTGCCTTTACCCTGCGGGTGCGGACCCGTGTCTATCCCGAGCGCAACACCGGCTACAAGGGCCTCTACGCCTCCAACGGCATCCTCTGCACCCAATGCGAGGCGGAGGACTTCCGGCGCATCACCTTCTACCCGGACCGTCCGGACGTGCTCGCCCCCTTCACCACGACCCTGCGCGCGAGGCGAAGCGATTTCCCGGTGCTGCTCTCGAACGGCAACCCGGCCGCAAGCGGCGAGACGGACGACGGGCGGCACTGGGTGCGCTGGGAAGACCCCTTTCCCAAGCCCTCCTACCTGTTCGCCCTGGTCGCGGGCGACCTCGCCTGCCTCGAGAGCGTCCATACCACCGGTTCGGGCCGCAACGTTGCGCTGCGCATCTACACGGAGGCCCACAACGTCGGGCGCTGCGGGCACGCGATGGCCGCGCTCGAGAAAGCGATGCGCTGGGACGAGGAGGAGTACGGGCTCGAGTACGACCTCGATCTCTTCATGATCGTGGCCGTGGACCACTTCAACATGGGCGCGATGGAGAACAAGGGACTCAACATCTTCAACTCCCGCTACGTGCTCGCCGATCCCGAGAGTGCTACCGACTCGGACTACGAAAACATCGAGACGGTCATCAGTCACGAGTACTTCCACAACTGGACCGGCAATCGGGTCACCTGCCGCGACTGGTTCCAGCTCAGCCTGAAGGAGGGGCTGACCGTGTTCAGGGACCAGCAGTTCACCGCCGCGATGGGCTCAGCGGCGGTAAAGCGAATCCGGGACGCGCGCTTCATTCGCGACCACCAGTTCAAGGAGGATTCCGGCCCTGACGCCCACCCCGTGCGCCCGGACACCTACGAGGCGATCGACAACTTCTACACCGCGACGGTGTACTTCAAGGGAGCCGAGGTCATCCGCATGATGCACACCCTGCTTAGGCAGGAAGGATTCCGGCACGGAATGGACCGGTACTTCGAGCGCCACGACGGGGCGGCGGTCACCACCGACGACTTCGTGGCCGCGATGGAGGACGCGACGGGAGTCGACCTGGGGCAGTTTCGCCGCTGGTACTCGCAGGCGGGCACCCCGGTCCTGCGCATCGAGCGCGAACACGATCCGCAGCGGCGCACCCTCGATCTGCGGGTGGAACAACGGATTCCGGAGATCCCCGAAGGCTCCCCCGCTGAGCCCATGCACATTCCGCTGGCGCTCGGCCTCCTGGACCGGGAGGGACGAGTCCTCCACCCCGACTCCGACCGCGCCCCCGCGCCGATCGGGACCGACGGCACCTTCGTGCTCGACGTCCGCAGGCCGGTCGAGACCTTCCGACTGAAGGGCATCCCTGCGCCGCCCCGCGTCTCGCTGCTCCGCGGCTTCTCCGCCCCCGTCAAGGTCGAGATCGAGCGTTCGGACGAGGAGCTCACCGCCCTCCTCGCCCGCGACCCCGATCCCTTCGCACGCTGGGATGCAGGCCAACAGCTCGCCCTGGCGCGCCTCGACCGGCTCATCGCCGCGGGCGGCGCCTTCGCGGACGCCACGCCGCCCGCCGATGCGCCATTCGTCGAAGCCCTGCGTTCGGTACTGCGGGATTCCGCCATCGACGGCGCCTTCGCCGCCGCGCTCCTCACACTGCCCTCGGAGGACTATCTCGCCGAGCGCATGGAGCGCATCGACGTGCAGGCGATACACGAAGCCCGGCAGGGCCTGCGCCGTGCCCTCGGGGAAGCGCTCGCGGACGAGTTCGACACGGTGCGGCGCCGCCTTCTCGCCGGCGGCGAGCCCTACTGCTTCGACGCGGCGGGTGCGGCGCGGCGCGCGCTCGCGAACACCTGCCTCGGATACCTCGCCGCCACCGGCACCGCGGCCGCACGCGCGCAGTGCCTCGCCCACTTCCGATCCGCGGACAACATGACCGATGCGACAGCCGCGCTCGGCGCTCTCGCGGACCTCGAGTGCGAAGAGCGGGCGGAAGCTCTCGCCCGCTTCGAGGAACGCTGGCGCGGCGATCCGCTCGTCATGGACAAGTGGTTCGCCCTCCAGGCCGCCTCCGCCCTCCCCGGCACGCTCGACCGGGTGTCGGCGCTGCTCGCGCATCCGGCCTTCGATATCGGGAACCCCAACCGCGTGCGGGCCCTCGTCTACGCCTTCTGTTTCGGGAACCCGTCACGCTTTCACGTCGCCGACGGCGCCGGATACCGCTTCTGGGTCGAGCGGATGCGGGAGCTCGATCCCCGCAACCCGGAAGTGGCGGCACGCCTCGCCGGCGCCGTCACCCACTTCCGGCGCTACGACGACGCGCGGCGCGCATGCATGGCGGCCGCGATGGAGGAGGTCCTCGCGCTGCCGTCCCTGTCGAAGAACACCAGGGAGGTCCTCGCCCGGGCGCTCGGCCACCGTCCTGTCGGGTAGCGGGCCAGGGCAGCGGAAGCCCGACTGCCCGCACTCGAGGCGTTGCCACCCGGATTAGGGCAACGCGCCCCGGGAGCCTGCCCTGGCCGAACCGGAGATCGCCCACATCCAGGACTTCATGAAGAAAGACCTGCCAAAGCCTTCCTCTTGCCGGAGGCGAGCGAAACGCATTGCGCGACCCCTGCCCGTTGACAGCCAGTCGGGCTACGTCGGACCATCGCCGACCTTGTGGCGCCGGTCGATCCCGGTGCAGACCTGGAGGCGCATGCCACGAATGAAAGCCCGTCCATGGCCCTGTTGAGTGTCCGAGGCCTCGAGCTGCATTTCGTGACGCCCGCGGGTCGGGTTCGCGCTGTCAACGGAATCTCCTATACCGTCGAAGCGGGCGAGCTCGTCGCCATCGTCGGGGAATCCGGAAGCGGCAAGACCGTCCAGGCCCAGGCCGTGCTGGGGTTGGTGGCGCAACCGCCCGGAGAAATTGTCGGCGGTGCGGTGGAGTTCGACGGCGTCGAGCTGCTCAGCCTTCCCGAAGAGCGCATGCGGACTCTTCGTGGCCGACGGATCTCCATGGTGTTCCAGGAACCGATGACCTCACTCAATCCGGTCCTGTCCATCGGCCGACAACTGACGGAGGCGATGCGTCTGCACCTGCAGTTGACGCGCGCGGTTGCCGATGAGCGTGCCGTGTCCTTGCTCGGCATGGTCGGGATCGCGGACCCCGAGCGACGGCTGCGACAGTACCCGCACCACCTGAGCGGCGGCATGCGTCAGCGTGTCATGATCGCAATCGCCATCGCCTGTGACCCCCTCCTCATCGTCGCGGACGAACCGACCACGGCTCTCGACGTGACCATCCAGGCGCAGATCCTCGCCCTGATGCAGGACCTGACACGGAGGCTCGGGGTTGCGCTCGTGATCATCACCCACGACCTCGGAGTGGTCGCGCGCTACGCGGATCGGGTCAACGTCATGTACGCCGGCCGGATCGTCGAGCACGGTGCGGCGCGTGATGTCTACCGCCGGCCAGCGCATCCCTACACGATCGGACTGCTGAACTCGGTGCCGCGCCTTGATCGGCCGCGCGGCGTGCGGATCGAACCGATTCCGGGCAGTCCGCCCGATCCGGCGCACCTGCAGCCCGGCTGCGCCTTTGCGCCGCGCTGTCCATACGTGGTGGACCGATGCAGACGGGAAGAGCCGCCCACCGTGACCTTCGATGACCGGCACGTCGCGACCTGCTGGCAGACCGCGGCGCTTCGTCCGGAATCCGGATGACGGCAGGACTCCCACCCGCTATCGCCGCGCCGCTCGTGGAGCTTCGGGACCTCAGAGTGCACTTCCCGATCCGCAAGGGACTGATCATCGAACGCAGCGTCGCCATCGTGAAGGCGGTGGACGGCGTCACTCTGTCGATTCGGCGCGGCAAGACCATGGGGCTGGTCGGCGAATCGGGGTGCGGCAAGACGACCATCGGCCGCACCATCCTCAAGCTCCAGGTTCCGACCTCCGGCGCGATTCGCTTCGACGGCGCCGACATCGCGACGCTCGACGCGGCGGGCATGAAGCGGTTTCGACGACGGGTTCAGGCGGTGTTCCAGGATCCCTTCAGCTCGCTCAACCCGCGCATGAACGTCGGACAGATCATTGCCGAGCCGCTGATCGTCCACGATGTCATGTCCGAGCCGGCGGAGCGGCGCGACCGGGTTTCCGAACTGCTTGCGCTCTGCGGCCTGCCGGCCGCGTTTGCCGGGCGCTACCCGCACGAGATGAGCGGAGGCCAACGCCAGCGCGTCGGAATCGCCCGTGCGCTGGCGCTGAACCCCGACTTCGTCATCTGCGACGAGGCGGTGTCCGCCCTGGACGTATCGATCCAGGCCCAGATCATCCGCCTGCTCGAGGATCTGCGGGACGAACTCAACCTCACCTACCTGTTCATCGGCCACGACCTGAGCGTGGTCCGGCACCTGTGCGATGACGTTGCGGTGATGTACCTCGGCCGGATTGCCGAAGTGGGCCCGAGCGACGAGCTGTTTGCCAATCCGGGCCATCCCTACACGCGCGCCCTGCTCGAGGCGGTGCCGACGCCGGACCCGGACCTGGAGCGAAGCCGTCCCCACCAGGTTCTCGGTGGCGAGGTGCCGAGCCCGATCGATCCGCCCGCAGGGTGCGTGTTCCACCCCCGCTGTTCGCTGGCAGTCGCCGGCTGCGGAACCCGCGTGCCACCCTTGCTGCCGTACGGCAGCGACCACGCGGTCGCCTGTACCGAGACCGGTGCCGGTGCCTCTTCACTACCTGAAAAAGGAGCCTGACCATGACCCACCCGTTCGACGACCCGAAGCTCCGGGCAGACTTCGACGACGCGCACGATTTCGATTCACGCGATCCGATGTTCGGACTGCACCGCTCGGAGCTGTCCGGCCCGGTTCTCGGTCGACGCGCCGTCCTGCGGCTGCTTGCCGCCTCGGGCGTGCTGACGGCCGGCCATTTTCTGACCGGGTCGACGCCGGCCAGAGCTGCTTCCGGAGGTCACCTCCGGGCGGCCTGGGCCGGCGGCGGAGAAATCACGACCCTCGATCCCGCCCGCATCAACCAGGTCCTCCAATTCCAGATCTCCTCGCAGATTCTGGGCGGCCTGACGCACATCAACTCCGACCTGGTGGCGGAGGGCGACCTGGCCCAGGACTGGACCGTGTCCGACGACGGGTTGGAGTGGACGTTCAACCTGCGTGAGGGTGTCAGCTTCCACAACGGCGACCCTTTCACCGCCGAGGACGTGCTGTTCACGGTCGAGCGGTCCAGGGATCCCGAGAAGTCGATCCACTCCCGGGTGCTTTCCAACGTGGCCGATGTCCAGAAGCTCGGTGATCACACGGTCAAGTTCGTGCTCAAGGCCCCCCAGGCATCGTTCCTGGTCAAGACCCTGGAGCGCGCCAGCGGGCGCGCGGTGACCATCGTGAGCCGCGGAGCCCTCGCCGCGATGGGTCCGGCGCAATACGGTCTGACCCCGGTCGGGACCGGTCCGTTTCGCTGCACCTTCCACGAGCTGGGGCAGGGCGTGGTGCTCGAGCGCAACGAGAACTATCACCGGCCGGACCGGCCGCTGCTCGACAAGGTCACCATTACGCCGGTTCTCGATCCCGAGCCGCTGGCCGCCGCAATCGAGGCGGGCGACGTCGACCTCATTGGCGGAGCCAATCCGTCATCCGAGCTGATCGACCGGTTCATCGCCAATCCCGAACTCGAAGTCAACATGACCGCCGACGTCGGATTCCAGGCCGTCTGGGTCAATCCGCACCGTGACCCCTTCCGGGTCGAGAACTTCGACAAGCCGCTCGAGGAGCTGATGAAAGAGAAAGGGTTCAAGGTCCGCATGGCCTTGGCCAAGGGCCTCGATCGTGACCGCTTCATCAAGCAGTCCGAGTTCGGGCGCGGTGTTCCGGCCTACGGCTCGATCAACCCGGCAATGGGATTCTTCTTCGACGGAAACCTCGGAGAGGACAGCCCGCAGAAGTTCGATCTCGAGGCCGCACGCCAGTTGCTGGCGGACGCCGGCTATCCAAACGGCGAGGGCTTTCCGACCCTGAAGCTGCTGTGTCCGGCAAACCTTCGCCGTGACGCCCAGGTCGTGGCCGGCATCTACAAGCGGACTCTCGGCATCAGTATCGAGCTGGTGACCAAGGACATCACCGTGGCGCTGGATGACTTCCTGTCGATGAACTTCGATCTTGCCCGGATCGGCAGCGGTGGCGATTTCGACCCGGATGACGCGATCGTCGACTGGATGCAGACGGGTTCGAAGTTCAACGGGCTGAAGCGCGACAAGGAGACCATGGCGTTCGGCTACTGGTCGAACGAGGAGGCAGATGCCCTGATCGACGCCCAGCGACTGGAGACCGACCTCGAGAAGCGCCGGGAGATGGTGCAGAAGGCCAATCGCCTGACGTCCGAGAAGGTCGCCTGCGCCTTTCTGTTCCATCCGACGTCGACGCTGGTCTACCGCAAGACCGTCAACTACCCGGCTGCCGCACGCATTCCGGGACTGGTCGAGCTGGATCAGATCTCCTTCGCCTGATCGACCGGACCGGCGGGCGCCCGGTTTTCGGGAAGGCCTATGAGCAAGTACCTGTTGCGGAGAACCCTGGGGGCGATGGTCGTGATGTGGGCCGTCGCCACCCTGGTGTTCTTCATGCTCCGGGCGGTGCCCGGCGATCCCTTCACGGCGATGGTCTTCGACACCGGAGATCCCACCGCGGCGGAGGAGATGCGCCGGGCCTTCGGCTTCGACCAGCCGGTCTACGTGCAGTACTTCAAGTACCTCGTGCAGGCGGTGCAGGGAAACCTCGGGACCTCGATCTACGGCAGCCGGGTCCCGGTCGCAACCATCATCGCCGAGTCCTTTCCGCGCACCCTCTCGATCACCGTCCTCGCGTTTCTGATTGCCGTGACCATCGCGATTCCGGCAGGGCTGATCTCGGCGCTGTACAAGTACTCGGCCCTCGATCACGGTGTCACGATCGTCGCTTTTCTCGGACTGTCAATGCCCGACTTCTGGCTGGCGATCCTGCTGATCATTGCGTTCGCGGCAGGACTGGGCTGGCTGCCGGCGATCGGCTACGCCCCGCTATCGGAGGGCTTCGGGGCGTGGCTGTCGCACCTGATCATGCCGGCCATTGCCATAGGCACCCCCTTTGCCGCCATCATCGCCCGCATGGTCCGCTCATCCATGCTCGAGGTGCTCAGGACCGAGTACGTCCAGGTTGCCAGCTCGAAGGGGTTGCTGCGCTGGCAGGTCCTGCTGCAGCACGCCTTTCCGAATGCACTCATCCCGGTGATCACGGTGATGGGGATCGCACTCGCGCTGCTCATGGCGGGAGCGGTGGTGGTGGAGAACGTGTTTGCGATCAAGGGGCTGGGGCGCGTTCTGATCCAGGGGATCCTGAACCGCGACTATCCCGTGGTGCAGGGTGCGATTCTCATCGTGTCCGGAATCTTCGTGCTTTCAAACCTGATCGTCGACATGCTCTACGCGGCGATCGACCCGCGGATACGCTACGAGTGACGGAACCGGCGACCAGCACTCTCGCTGAGGCCACGATCGCTCGTCCGGGTTTCTTCACCTCGTTGAGGCGGGACAAGAAGGCGGTAGCCGGCGCGGTGATCCTCGCCTTGTTCGTGCTTGCCGCCATTGCGGCACCGCTGATGGCGCCGTACGACCCGAACGACATGGAGTACGACATGATCGGGGCGCCGGACTGGTTGCACCCCCTCGGGACCGATGATCTCGGGCGGGACCTGTTGAGTCGGTTGATCTACGGCGCCCGGGTGTCGCTGTTCGTCGGATTTGCCACGGTGGGGATGGCGCTGCTTGCCGGCGTGGCCCTGGGGGTGGCCGCAGGCTACTACGGTGGGTTCATCGACAGCGTGATCATGCGCTACATCGACCTGCAGTGGGCCTTTCCGAACTTCATCATCGCCGTCTACCTCGTCGCGGTCTTCGGAACCGGCCTCTCGAACGTGATCGTCGCCATCGCACTGGCGTTCATCGATGACTTTGCGCGGGTTGCGCGAAGCATGGTGCTGACGATCAAGCAGGAGCAGTACATCGACGCCGCCCGCACCGCCGGGACGTCCAACGCGCGGATCATGTGGCGTCACGTCCTGCCGAACGCTCTGGCTCCGTTGATCGTGCTCGCTACGGTCAGCGTGTCCAACGCGATCCTGGCCGAAGCCGGCCTCTCGTTCCTCGGGCTGGGAGTGGATGCATCGACGCCGACCTGGGGCTTGATCCTGGCGGAATCGCGCAGCTTCATCTCCCGGGCCTGGTGGCTTGGTCTGTTCCCCGGCCTTGCGATCATGCTGACGGTGTTGAGCATCAACTTCCTGGGCGATGCACTGCGCGACTATCTCGATGTCCGTGAAACCGGAGACCCGGTGCGCGCCTGATACATGGATAGCGTGACGCGGCCACCGCCCTGAGCGATCTGGCCACGCTCGGGCTCCGGTCGGCGCGCGGGAGAAAAGCGTACCCCCGTCGAAATCGGTCGGCTTTCGCAAATCTCCCCGCGAGGGCGGCAAGTCCGTGCTCCTGCGCATGGTCCGTGCCTTCCCTGGCAGCGTGTCGACGGCCACGGGTATCATCGCGCGCGCATGCCTCGAGCAAGAGGTGGAGAGATGCGAAACGGACGCCACTCACTCGACGAAATTCTCGACGACATCGGGCGCCTGGCGAAGCTGCCCGATTCCGCCGCGCTCTCGATGCCCCCCGGAGCCTATGCCTCGGGCGACATGTTCGAGCTCGAGGTGCGGCGGGTGTTCGAGAGCGAGTGGGTGCCGCTCGGCCGCGCGGAGGAGGTGGCGGAGCCCGGGGACTACTTCACCACCGAGCTCGCGGGCGATGCCCTGCTCGTGGTGCGGGGCGACGACCGCCGCATCCGGGTGCTCTCCAACGTGTGCCGGCACAAGTGGACCGAGGTAGCGCAGGGGCAGGGCAACGCCCGCGTCTTCGTATGTCCCTATCACGCCTGGACCTACGCCCGGGACGGCCGCCTCGTCGGCGCGCGCTACATGGACCGCACCGAGGGCTTCCGGTTGGAGGAGTGCCGCCTGCCGGAGATCAGGAGCGAAACATGGCGGGGCTTCATCTTCGTCAATCTCGACCCCGAGGCGGAGCCCCTGGCGCCGCGCCTCGCCAATCTCGAGCCGCACGTCGAGCGCCACCACATGCAGGACATGCGCCGCTTCACCGGGGGCGACGAGGTCTGGGACACGAACTGGAAGCTGCTGGTGGAGAACTTCACCGAGGGCTACCACACCTTCCAGACCCACAAGGACAGCCTGGAGAACGTGACTCCGGCCGAGCTCAGCTACTGGGGACACCAGGACGCTCAGTTCAGCGCCTTCTACGGTCCCTTCCACCCCGATGAGCCGGCCCGGGAGCCCTGCCACCCGGACCTCACCGAGCGCGAGCGCCGCGCCGTCTTCATGATCTGCCTCTACCCCTCCCTGGTCATCGCGCTTTCCCCGGAACGGGTCTTCTACATGTGCATCATCCCCGTGGACACGGGCCGGGTGCGTACGCGCTGGGGGGTGGCGAGCTACGGCGAAGAGTTCGAGAACCACACCCTCAACGAGATCGCGGCCTTCTACCGGCAGGTCAACGAAGAGGACCGGGTGCGGCTCGAGAGCATCCAGCGCGGCGTGCGTGCGCGCTACGCCGGCCGCGGGCGGATGTCCTGGCTCGAGGCCACCAACATCCACTTCGGGCGCTACGTCGCCGGCCGGCTCGGCGTCTGAGCGGACCCGGTCTCCGCCGCACGGCGGCGCGCTGTTTCGCCAGCGCCTCCGGCTGTGCCCCCGGCGAGCGCATCGTGGCGAAAGGAAGGTTATCGGCCACTGTGCCGCAATGCCCGGGCATGCCGCGGGGTTGCCTGGGGTCATGGCTTCCGCGGCAACGCTCGAGGCCGCTATCGAGCGCGGCGGCGGGAATGTTGTGAAAGGCCCCCGGTTCAGGTCACCGTGAATCCGGCGTAGCCGTCATCGGCCACCGCGTCGCACTCGTCGCGGTAGGTGCCGAGTCCATTGACGTAGGGCATGAATACCCGTGCCTTGCCCGGGATGTTGGCGCCCACGTACCAGGAATCGGCCCGCGGGAAGAGCGTGGCGTCGCCCGATCGGTTGACGTAGTCGACCCATCGCGCCTGGGCCTCGCCCTTCGCCTCGATCCGGCTCGCGCCGCCCTCTCCCATCCATGCGAGGCAGGCATCGATCCACTCCACGTGCTGCTCGATCGCGCTCACCATGTTGGTGAGCACCGAGGGGCTGCCGGGGCCGGTGACCGTGAACAGGTTGGGGAACCCGGCGACTGCGAGGCCCAGGTAGTTCACGGGTCCGTCCTTCCAGGCGTCGCGCAACGAGGCGCGCTCGGGTCCGCGGATGTCGACCGCGGTGAGCGCGCCGGTCATGGCATCGAAGCCGGTCGCGAAGACTATCGCTTCGACGTCGTAGTGCCGGTCGCTCGTCGCGACGCCTCGCTCGTCGATCGCGCGAATCGGGGTCGCCCGAAGGTCCACCAGGCGCACGTGCGGCTCGTTGAAGGTCTCGAAGTAGAAGGAGTCCGCGCAGAGCCGCTTGGTGGCAAAGGGATGGTCCTTGGCGCAGAGGCGCTCGGCGACCCGAGCGTCCCTCACCCGGCCGCGAATGTGGTTTCGGGAGTACTCGGCGACCCGTTCGTTGGCCTCGGGGCTGGTGAGGAGGTCGGTGTAGGGATACTGGGTGTAGAAGCCGCCCTGGGCCCAGGTCCGATCGAGCTCCTTCGCTAGCTCCCCGTCGTCGAGGTCCATGATCGTGATGTACTCCTCGGGCACCACGTCCCCGGAGATGGAGTGGCGGGCCTTCTCGCGCATCCGCGCGTAGCGGGACTTGTAGGCGCGTTCGGCCTCGGGGTCCATCGGGGCGTTCTGCGCCGGCACGCAGTGGTTCGCGGTGCGCTGGAACACGAAGAGCTGCTCGGCCTGGCGGGCGATCCTCGGGACGGACTGGATGCCGGTCGAGCCGGTGCCGATGACCGCGACCCGCTTGCCGGAGAAATCGACGCCCTCGTGGGGCCACAGGCCGGTGTGGTATCGATCGCCGCGGAAGCGCTCGATGCCGTCGATCGCGGGCCAGTTGGGAATCGACAGGCAGCCGGTCGCCATGATCAGGAAACGTGCGGTGACCCGGTCGCCGGGCTCGGTCCCGATGGTCCACAGGTCTCTCGCCGGGTCGAAAGACGCGCTCGTCACCCGCGTGCCGAAACGGAAGTGCCGGCGGAGCTCGAGCGTGGTCGCGACGTGCTCGATGTACTTCAGTATCTCTGGCTGCTCGGAGTAGCGCTCCGGCCAGTGCCACGCCTGGTCGAGGTCCGGCAGGAAGGAGTAGGAGTAGCTCAGGCTCTCGCTGTCGCAGCGGGCGCCCGGGTAGCGGTTCCAGTACCAGGTGCCGCCTACGTCCGTGCCCGCCTCGAAGCCCTGCACCGAGAGCCCCCGCCGGCGCAGGCGGTACGTCATGTAGAGCCCGGAGAATCCGGCGCCGACGACGACGGCATCGAGGTGGGCCATGTTTCATCTTCCTTTGGGGGTTGGTCCCATATTGGGACTGCGCTATAGTCACCGGGTGAGGGTTATCGCTCTGTCGACCCTGAAAGCCTTTCTCGAAGGCAAGCCCTCCCATGCCGACGCCCGCGATCCAGCAATGGCCTGGTATCGGCAGGTGAAAGCAGCGGATTGGGCCAGCCCCGCCAGCGTAAAACGAGACATTCGCAACGCCAGCATACTCAAGGACGGAAGGGTGGTGTTCAACATTGCCGGGAACAAGTATCGCATCGTGGTATGGATCAACTATCCCCATCGAATCGTGTACATCCGATTCATCGGGACCCACCGCATGTACGACGCGATCGACGCGCAGTCGATTTGAGGGCCGGGACATGAATATCGAACCAATCAAGACCGACCGGGACTATCGGCGCACGCTGGAGGAGATTGAGGGTTTGATGACGGCGGAGCGGGACACGCCCGAGGGCTACCGCCTGGACGTGCTGGTGACGCTCGTCGAGGCTTGGGAAGCCCGGCACTATCCCATCGACCTTCCGGATCCGATCGCCGCCATTCGCTACCACATGGAGCAGAATGGGCTCTCACCGAAGGACCTTGCCCCCTGCATCGGGGGACGCAATCGAGTCTACGAAGTATTGAACCGCAAGCGGTCGCTGAGCCTCAGGATGATCTGGCGCCTGCACCAGGACCTTGGCATTCCAGCAGAGTCGCTGATCAAGGCCGACGAACAGTCTCCGCGGGTTGTGCGTTGATGTTCGCCAACCATTGACCCGCATCGAGGGGTGACTCAGATGACATCAGACTTCCACTACGACTTCCGGGGGACCCGGGTCTTCCTGACCGGCGGCGCCCGCGGAATGGGAAAAGGGATTGCCGAGACCTTCGCCGAGTGGGGCGCCACGATCGGGGTGAGCGACAGCAACGGGGCGGGAGCGGAAGACACCGCACGAGCGATCGTCGCTCGCGGCGGCCGGGCCACGAGCCACCCGATCGACGTCACCGACGAGGCCTCGGTGCAGGAAGCGCTCGATGCGTTTTGCGACAGCGCCGGCGGCGTCGACCTCGCCATCAACGCCGCCGGCGTACTCTCGGTCCACCACGTGGTGAACATGGACGTGGCGGAGTGGCGCCGCGTGCTCGACGTGAACGCCACCGGAACCTTCATCGTGGCGCGGGCGGCGGCCGGCGCGATGATCGACCGGCGGACTCCGGGCTCCATCGCGTGCATCGCTTCGATCAGCGCAAAGAAGGGCAGCCCCGGCCTCGCCCACTACAGCGCCTCGAAGTTCGCGGTGCTCGGGCTCGTTCAGAGCCTGGCCCGGGAGCTCGGCGAGCACGGCATTCGGGTCAACGCGATCTGTCCCGGCACCGTGCACACGCAGATGATCGACGATCTCGCCGAGGGCTGGGCCATGAGCGTGGAGGACATGCTCGACATCCAGGTTCAGAAACGCCCCCAGACTCCGGCCGAGATCGCGCTGGGCATCGCCGGGCTGCACGTCAACGCGGCGGTGACGGGACAGGCGCTGAACGTGGATGGCGGCACCGTGTTCCACTGAGGAGCGCGGTGAGCGAAACGCAGCGATATCCGACTGCGACTGCAATCATCGAATTGTCCACCGTGCTCACAGGCGCTGACAGACCCGCGCCGCATCCAGCATCGCGGCGTGCACGTTCCTGCTCGCCCAGGCGTCGCCCAGCCTGAACAGGGAGTAAGGACCGGACGGGTTGCGCTCGAGCGACTGCGCCCGGAACGACGCGAGCGCATGGAGATCCGTTTCGCCCAGGTTGGACGAGTCCGGCTTCAACTCCTCGTAGAGCGCGTCGTTCGGCGACGTCCCGTAGTCTCCGACGACCTGGTCGACCACCCGTTCCTCGACGTCGCCCGTGAAGACGTTGGCCAGCCGCGCCACCAGCTCGTTGCCCGAGCGCCTGATTTCGCAGAGGCGCAGATCGGTCGTCATCCGGACCCCCGCCCCGTAGAGCCCGGTCATGTGGGCGGCGATGTTGATGACTCCCACCTCCGCCCCGTGCACACGATCCGGCGTGACGAGCTCGACCTTCGAGCCCCTCCGGGCGATGAACTCCGCCGTGGACAGCCCGGCGTGCGCACCGGCCTCGTCGAAGAGCAGCACGTCCTTTCCCGGCTCCACCTGACCGCTCAACAGGTCCCAGGTGGTCAACGCGTGCTCGGCCCCGACGAAGTGGCCCACCTCGGGCAGGCCACCGGTGGCGGCTATCACCACCTCCGGGTCGCCCTCCCGAACTTCGTCGGCGCTCACGAGCCGGTTGAGACGCAGGTCCACGCCGAGCCTCTCGACCTCTCCGGCCAGCCAGTCGACGATGCTGCCGAGATCACGGCGCCACGTGCCCCTGGAGGCGAGCAGAAGCTGGCCACCGAGCCGGGAGCCGGCTTCGAAGAGCGTAACCTCGTGACCCCGCGCCGCGGCAATCCGTGCGCTCTCGAGTCCCGCGGGCCCACCGCCAATGACCGCAACCCGCCGCACCCCGGCCCCGCTCCTCACGATGGCCTGGTCGAGATACTGCTCGCGGCTCGTCGCCACGTTGTGCAGGCACAGCGCTTCGTGCCCGGTTGACACCCGATCGACGCAGTACGACGCCCCTACGCAGGGGCGGATCTCCGCCTCGCGCCCCTCGCGCAGCTTGATGACGTGGTGCGGGTCGGCGATGAACGCGCGGGTCATGCCCACCAGGTCGACGAAACCGTTCTCCACCGCGTAGGCAGCGGTGGCGGCGTCGCTGATGCGCGTCGCGTGCAGAAGCGGGACATCGACCTGCTCCTTGACCGCCCTCGCGACCGCCAGGTAGGGCGCCCCCGGTGCGCGCATGCTCGGATACATGTCGTGAGTGGACTTGTAGTCGGACGAATGGCCGCCCACGACGCTCACGAAGTCAACGAGCCCGGTAGCGACGTGCCGCCGGGCGATCTCCGACATCTCTGCGTTGTCCAGGCCGCCCTCGCTCATCTCGTCGGCCGACAGCCGGATGCCGACGACATAGTCGTCACCCACCTCCGCCCGGACCCGCTCCAGGAGATCGAGCCCGAAACGCATGCGGTTGGCGAGGCTCCCGCCGTACTCGTCGCCTCGGACATTGGTGAGCGGTGACCAGAACTGGCCGATGATGCCGGTCGGAATGCAGGAGATCTCCACCCCGTCCACTCCGCCGTCCCGAACCCGCCGCGCGGCTCGGGCGAAGTCATCGGCAATCCTGCGCAAGTCCCGTGGCTCCAGCACCGCCGGGAAGGCCCGATGCTTGAGCTCGCGCCGGCCGGAAGCGCCGAAGGCCGGAATCCAGTTGGCGATGTCGTACCTCTCCCGCCGCCCGCCGTGGGTGAGTTGCGCGGTGCACGCCGCGCCGTGCCGGTGAATCGCATCGGCCATGCGCTGCAGATCGGGGACGACCGCGTCCGTCGTCGCGTCGAGCTGGCCGTAGTAGTAGCAGTTTTCGATGGAGACGCTGGTGGCGCTGGCGAACTGCACCAGTCCCACGCCGCCCCTGGCCTTTTCCGCTTCGTAGCGCAGATAGCGCTCGGTGACCCGCCCCCGCGCCGCGTAGCCGGGCTGGTGGGACGTGCTGACGAAGCGATTCGGTATGGTGACGCCCTTGATCGTGAGCGGCTGAAACAGCACTTCATGTGTCGCCATCGTCATCTCCCGGTCTCTGGTCTGTCTTCCGGCGCGCGCGTGGCCGCTGCTCACCGCGTCTTCAAGTCCAATGGCGGGCGACCCGGCACCGGGACCGAAGAGAGGACCGCTTCCCGGTCCGCTGTCGAGCGCCCTCGGCGGCTCCGACCCGTCCGGACCGCGAACACCCGCGGAAGCAGGACGGGCGCGCCGCCCATCCTGGACCGCCCTGCTCCATTGTCCGACAATCAGGCGCCGAGCGCGAAGAGCACGATGAACTTTCCGACCAAGCTCCCCGGGATGATGCGAGTCGGGCCGGGACCAGGATGCGTCCCCATTTCCGCATGACTCGCACCGGCCTCTCGCGCGCCCCGGCATCCATGCTCAGAACCCGGGACGGGATTCGGCGGGGATGAAGCTCGGCCCCGAGACGATTCGGGAGCTGCTCGCGCAGCTCGACGAGCACGGATGGGACGAGTTGCGCCTCGAGATTGCCGGCGAGCGGCTGGTGCTGCGCCGGCGCGCCGCGGGCGAAGCCGCGACGGGCATCCCCGTCTCGGCGAAGGCCGAGCCCGACCCTGAGTCACCGCCCAGCGGCGTCACGGCTCCACGGAGCGCGGACTCGGCAGGCCGGGTGATTCGCGCCGCCCACGTCGGCATATTCTGGCGCCGCCCGGATCCCGCTTCTCCGCCCTTCGTGCAGATCGGCGATCGGGTCGAGGCGGATACCACGGTAGGCCTGATCGAAGTGATGAAGCTCTTCACCCCCGCGCTCGCGGGACTGGCCGGCACCGTCGTGGAGACCCTGGCCGAGGACGGTCAGATGGTGGAGTTCGGGTCCGCGCTGTTCCGGCTGGACCCGGCCGCGCCGGCCTAGTCATGGCCGACATCGAGTTCATCGACACCACGCTTCGCGACGGCCACCAGAGTCTCTGGGGGCTGCGCCTGCAGACCGGCATGGCCCTGCCCGTAGCCCCCCTCTTCGACGCGGTCGGCTACGAGGTCATCGATCTCACCGGCAGCTCGATGATGGAGGTCCTGGTCCGGTACTGCCACGAGGATCCGTGGGAAGGGCTCGATCTCCTCATCGGACAGATGCCGAAGAGCCGCTTCCGGGCCGGGATGCGCTCGAACGGGATCGTCACCTTCTCCGTCACGCCCGACGCCCTGATGGACCTGTGGATTCGGACCCTGTGCAGACACGGCATCGACACCTTCTGGATATACGACGTGCTGCACTACAACATCGACAAGACCCACCGGCTGGCACGGATCGCGAAGGAGCACGACGCGATGGTGGTGGCCGCGTTGATGTTCACCTCGAGCCCCGTGCACACCGACGCCTTCTACGCCGAGCGCGCCGCGCGCTACCGCGCGAGCGAGGACGTGGACCGAATCGTCATCTACGACACCGGCGGAGTGCTGACGCCGGAGCGGGTGCGCACCCTGGTACCGGCCATCACCGCTCGCGTCCCCGGCACGACGCTCGAGATCCACTCCCACAACGTGGTCGGCATGTCCCCCTCGAGCTATCTCGAGGCGATCGAGCAGGGCGTGCACGTCGTTCACACCTGCAACCCCCCGCTCGCGAACGGCCCTTCCCTTCCGTCGGTCGTCACCATGGCTCGAAACGTCGTTCATGCCGGGCACCGGCACCGGTTGGACGTCTCGCTGTTCGCACCCATTCGGGACCACCTGGAAGCGGTGGCAAAGAGGGCCGGATTTCCCCTCGGTGTTCCGAGCGAGTACGACCTGCGCTGCTACGAGCACCAGGTGCCGGGCGGAATGACCGGAACCTTCAGGAATCAGCTCGCGCAGCACGGAATGTCCGAGCGTCTGGACGAGGTGCTGCGCGAGATCGCGGTGGTGCGTCGCGAACTCGGCTATCCCGGCATGGCGACTCCCTTCTCCCAACTCGTTGGCACCCTGGCGGTGCTCAACATCGTCACCGGTGAGCGCTACTCGGTCATTCCGGACGAGGTGATTCAGTATGCGGCCGGCCATTACGGGGAGCCGGTCGCTCCGATCGAGCCGGACATCCTCGATCGGATCATGCAGGCGCCCAAGGCCGCCGCGATTGCGGGCGCGCAAGCGCCGCAACCCTCTCTCGATGAGCTTCGCGCGAAGCTCGGCCGTCATCTCTCCGACGAGGAGTTGATCCTGCACGCGCTGGTTCCTCGCTCGGACATCGAGAAAATGCACCGCGCGGGACCGGTCGCGCGCCACTACGAGACGCTTGCTTCGAGCGAAGTCGATCAGGTCAAGGCACTGATGCGCACCACCGGCGTCGACCACCTGGAGCTCGCCACGGCGGAGTTCTCGCTCACGCTGAAGCGCCACCGCGAGGAGAACGCGTGAAGCCCGACTGCTTCGAGCGCCGCCACGAGGCGAGGCTGCGCCCGCACTGGAACGCGCACGAAACCCGGGAATACATCCGCACCCTCGCGTGCTGGGAAGGCGAGATCGAGATCCGGCAGCACTTCGGGGGGCTCCGGAACCGCACCTACTTCGCCACCGATGCCGACGGCCGGAAGTACGCCGTTCGTTGCGGTTTCGACGAAGGACGGGTGCGCCAGGCGAGCAGCGCGGCCTGCGCTCGGGCGGCGGCGAGCCTGCGCGTCAGCCCTGCGGTGCGCTACGTGGAGCCCAACGTCCTCATCACCGACTTCATCGACGGTCCGAAGGTGACTCGCGAAGCGCTCGAGGACCCGGACCTGATGGCGCACGTCATCGAGCGGCTGAAAGTGTTGCACCGCAATCCGCAGGCGGTGACGGAGAGCGTGAACTACTCCTGGACCTTCCACACCGTGAGGCGCTATCTCGATATCGTCGAGAAGCGCGGGACCCGGGAAGACTGGCGGGAAGATCTGCCGCGGCTGCGGGAAGTGGTCGAGCGGCTGGAGCGCGCGATCGGACCCTACCACCCGACCTTTACCCACAACGACACCGCGTACGTCAACCTGATCTTCGGCGGCGACGGGCAGGTCTATCTGCTCGACTGGGACGGCGGGGGCTTTGGCCACCCGGCAGGCGAGCTCGGCGAAATGCTGATGTGGCTCGATTCCGACGAGGCGATGGACCGCCACGCGCTCAGGTGCTACTTCGGCGGACTGAGCGAGTCGGACATGGAGACGAAGCTCCACGAGCACCGCGCCTTCAAGATCATCGCTGCCCTGCGCCTGGTGACCGAGTGCATGGAGATCGAGCTGAACCGCAACCGGTACCTGAGCGAGGAGGAGATGCGCATCGGGATGCAGGCCTTCTTCGGGGATCAGGAGCCCAGGATCACCGGGCTGATCGACATGCTCTACCCCGTATTCGAAGGGTTGTGGGCGAAACACCGAGACGAGTATCCATAGCGCCACGGACACCGCCCGGACCAGGTCGGAAGGAGAAGAGAACCATGCCCTTTGCCAACAGGAAGATCGGACTCGGAGTCCCGCACTGGGAGCGGTCCGCCGCTCGCGGCACGCCGCGCGGAACCGACATGATGCGCTTCGTGAAGGCCGCGGAGGAGGTCGGCGCCGACTCGGTCTGGGTGACCGATCACCTCCTGGGGGAGCCCTACATCGACGGCCCCTCCTACAACACGAAGTTCTCGGAGGACTGGAAGGGCTATCGAACCGGCTACTGGGAGTGCTGGACACTGCTCGCTGCATTCGCAGCGGTGACCGAACGCGTCGAGATCGGTTCGCTGGTATCGAACACCGGCTTCAGAAACCCGGGGCTTCTCGCCCGCATGGCCGACAACGTGGACGAGCTCAGCAAGGGCCGCGTGGTGCTCGGACTCGGGGCCGGCGATTACCCGAGCGAGCACCTGTTCTTCGGCTATCCCTGGGAGCGCCGCATCAGCCGCTTCGAGGAAGCGCTCCAGATCATCCGTCCCCTGATGCGCGGCGAGGAGGTCACCTTCGACGGTGAGTTCTACCGGACTCACGAGGCGAAGCTGGTGCCGAAGGGTGGCCGCCCCGAAGGTCCCCCCATCCTGATCGGGATGCTCATGGGCGGCCCCCGAATGTCCCGCCTCGTGGCGCAGTACGCCGATGTCTGGAACTGCTGGCTCCATCAAGTGGACAGCCGGCTCATCCGCTACGAGGAGGCGCGCGAGCGCATCGTCGCCGCGTGCGAGAAGCACGGCCGGGACCCGGCAACGCTCGGCAAGAACGTCTCGGTCAGCGTCTGCCTGCCGGGACACAGCGTGTACACCGAGGACAGCCCGGTCATCGGCGGCAGCATCGATGAGATCGTCGACAATCTCGGCGCCTGGCTGGAGGCCGATCTCGATCACATCAACGCGTGGCTGGAGCCCTCCACCCTGGAAGGCATCGAAGGATTCTCCCGGGTGCTCGAGCAACTCCGATAGCGCCGTGTTGCGCGGGACCACGCCGCGGTGACGATGATTGCCGAGCCCTTCTGGTGGGATTCGGCGGCTCCGGTGCGTGGCGACGGGGTGCTCCCCGCCCGGGCCGATGTCGCTGTGATCGGCGGGGGGCTGACCGGGCTCAGCGCCGCGCTGACGCTGAGCCGCGGCGGCCTGGACGTCGTCGTCATCGACGGCGCGGCGCTCGGCGCCGGCGCCAGCACGCGCAACGCGGGCTTTCTGAGCGCCGAGCTGCGACGCCCGCTCGCCGCGTTGATCGAGCGATTCGGCCGGGCGCGCGCCCTGGCCATCGCGCGCGAAGCGCGGCGCGCCGCCGCCTTCCTGAAGGCCCTGATCGACGAGGAGAACCTGGACTGCACGCTCCACATGAGCGGGCGCCTGGTCCTGGCGTGCCGTCCCCGTCACTACCATCGCCTGGCCGAAGAGGCGCGGCTCGAGTCCCGACTGCTCGGCGCGTCCGTCGAGATGATCCCGAGGGCCGAGCTCGAATCGGAAATCGGCAGCGACCTCTATCACGGGGCCAAGCTGCAAGCGCA
Source organism: Gammaproteobacteria bacterium (assembly GCA_022824305.1). Classification (GTDB taxonomy): domain Bacteria; phylum Pseudomonadota; class Gammaproteobacteria; order HK1; family HK1; genus JAJEAD01. The sequence continues at coordinate 104,312 of JAJEAD010000076.1, forward strand.
GTGCGGCGTTCTCCACCCCGGTCAACTGCTCAGAGGTCTCGCGACGCGGGTGCGCGAAGCCGGTGCAACCCTGGTGAGCGACAACCCGGTGATGTCCGTGCGTGGTGCCCGCTCCCGGTTCCTGGTCACCACTCGGGCGGGAGAGGTGTCGGCCGGACGACTCGTCGTGGCTACCAACGGCTACTCCGGCCGCGCGGTCCCTTATCTCCGGCGCCGGCTGGTGTCGCTGGACGTGCACATGATCGCGACGGCCCGGCTCGCCCCGGATCGCATGCGCGCCCTGCTGCCGCAGGGAAGGGCCTGCATCGAGTCGAGCCGGATTCGCCGCTTCTTTCGCGCTTCGCCCGCTCACGACCGCCTCCTCTTCGGGGGGCGCGCTTCGCAACGGGCAAGCGTCGAACGCGCCCATCGCGAGCTCGCGTCCGCGATGCACGCCGTCTTCCCGCAGATCCGCGATGTCGCGCTGACCCACGTCTGGTCCGGGCGCATCGCACTCACCGGCGATGGCCTGCCTCACGCCGGCGAACGAGACGGACTCCACTACGTGGCCGGGATGAACGGAGCCGGCATCGCCATGGGTCCCTACCTGGGGCATCAGGTTGCGCGGGGCATCCTGAAGGGCCGGAAGCCGGCGAGCCCCCTTCTGGGAACTGCCGGAACGAGAATTCCGGCGCTGGCCCCCTTGACGAGGCCGTTGGCGCCCCTGGTCGAGAGATACCATGCAATGCGCGACTGGATGGAGAGGCTGCGCTGATGGCGGTCCGGCGCGGCAGGCGAGCGGCCCATAGGGGTCTCGGGAGCTGAATGATCCCTCCGCACTTCGAGATCGCGCGCCTCCGGCCGCCGGCGCCGGCGGGGTGAGGGAGCGATGTCCGACTACGACTACATCGTGGTGGGGGGCGGATCGTCGGGCTGCGTGCTCGCGAAGCGGCTGAGCGCCAATCCCGAGCATCGCGTGCTGCTCGTCGAGGCGGGACGCGACTACCCGCCCGGCGAGGAGCCCGCGGAGATCCGCGACACCTTCTACACCGCCGCCTACGTGCGCGAGCACCTCTGGCCCGACACCCGGGTGCACTGGCTCGCGCCCCGCGCGGGGGAGGAGGCTCGCGCCCCTTCGTTCTACGAGCAGGGACGCGTCATCGGAGGGGGCTCGAGCGTCAACGCGATGGTGGCGCTGCGGGGACTTCCCCTGGACTTCGAGGAGTGGGAGGCGGCGGGCGCGAAGGGCTGGTCCTGGGACGACGTGGAGCCCTTCTACCGTCGACTCGAGCGCGACCTCGACTTCGACGGCCCCGCGCACGGCCGGGAGGGTCCGATACCGGTCCGGCGACACGCGAGAGGCGACTGGCCGCCCTTCGTCGAGGCGGTCGCGGACGAGCTCGCGCGCCGCGGCTACCGCTACGTCGACGACGTGAACGGCGGGGAGCGCGAAGGGCTCGGGCGCGTCCCCATGTCGAGCCTGCCCTCGCAGCGGATGTCTGCCGCTATGGGCTACCTCGACCGCGAGACACGCCGCCGGGAGAACCTCCGCATCCTCCCCCGCACCCACGTGGACTCGCTGGCAATCGAGGGGCGCCGCGTGACCGGCGTCCACGTCGGCACGGGAGAGGGCGGCACGTTCTACCGCGGGAACGAGGTGGTGCTCTGCGCCGGCGCCTACCGGACTCCGGCCCTCCTGCTCCGCTCCGGGCTCGGGCCGCCGGAGGACCTTGCCGCGCTCGGAATCCCGGTGCGGACCGCGCTTCCCGGAGTGGGGCGCAACCTCCACGATCACCCGACCTTCGCCGCGGCGGCGCACCTGCGCCGGAAGGCGAAGCAACCCTCGAGCCTTCGCCCCCACGCCAACGCCGGCCTGTTCTACTCTTCGGGTCTCGAAGGGTGCCCCCCGCTGGACATGTACATGCCGATCGCCAACAAGGTGAGCTGGCATGCGCTGGGCGAGCGCATCGGCGGGCTCTTCCTGGTGCTCATGAAGCCCTTCTCGCGCGGGCGCGTCACTCTCGCCTCCCCCGATCCGAACGAGGCGCCGCGCATCGAGGTCAACGCCTTCGGGGACGAGCGCGACCTCGCACGGGCGAAGCAGTCGATGCGCTTCGCCCACGACCTGCTCTCCCAGCCCGCGGTCCGCGCGCTCGCCACCTGGCGCTTCGGCGGGTCCTTCTCCGAGCGGGTGCGCGCGCTGGACGCCTACCGTCCCTTCAACCGAGTGCGCGCGGGCATAGGCTCGTTCCTGCTCGACGGGCCTGCCCCCCTGAGGGACTGTCTCATGCGCAACGCGGTGTGTCCCGGGGCGGAGCTCGACGCCCTCGTCGCCGACGACGCCGGCCTGGAAGGTTGGCTGCGCGAGAACATCACCGGCTTCTTCCACCCCGTCGGCACCTGCCGCATGGGCGCACCGGGCGACGAGAGGGCGGTGGTCGACGCCGCGGGCCGGGTGCGGAGAGTGGAGGGCCTGCGGGTCGCCGACGCCTCGGTGATGCCGGTCATCGTGCGCGCCACCACCAACCTCACCGCGATCATGACGGCTGAGAAAATGGCCCAGGCCATCCTCGATGGGGGCTAGAGCAGGCGCCGCGCTCGTAGCCCGGGCGCGGCGACCCCGCTCGCCAGTCCGGCCCGCCGGTCTGATGTTCGAGCCAGGCCGCCGCCTTCCAGGTGATTGGCTGCAACTGACTCCCGCCACACCTCAAGACTTCTTTCCTTCTTGCGTTGTACGCCATATTGGTGCATTGGTAGCAGTTCGTAGCCGCGGGAGACGTCACCATGGCCGAAACAGCCGAAACGAAGCACGAGCGGGTGCATCTGCGCCTCGACGCCAAGAGCAAGCGCAAGCTGGAACGCGCGGCGGCCTACGAGGAAACCACGGTCAGCCGCTTCGTGCTGAGAAACGCCGTGGCGGCGGCCGAGCGGGTGATCGAGGCACGCGAGAGGGTCGTGCTGCCGGCGACGGACTGGGATGCCTTCCACGACGCGTTGCTCAATCCGCCCGCGCCGAACGCTGCGCTGAGGCGGGCCGCCCGGCGCTATCGCGAGCGTATCGGTGGATGAGCCGCCGTTCACGGTCGAACCGCTCGGTCCGTATCACGAACGCGCATCCTTCTCCTGTGGGGAAGCGACCCTCGACACCCACATTCGCCGGCAGGCCTCCCAGGACGTCCGGCGGCGCGGCGCGCGGGTCTTCGTCGCCTCGGGCGGCCCCTCCGGCTACATTGCGGGCTACTACACGCTGAGCGCGGCGAGCTTCGAGAAGGACGACCTGCCGGCGGAGTCCGCCAGGCGCCTGCCGCATTACCCCGTGCCGGCGGCCGTCATCGGACGCCTGGCGGTCGATCTTCGCAGCCAGGGATGCGGACTCGGCGAAGCCCTGCTGCTGGATGCGATCCATCGGGTCGTCCGCGCAGGCGACACGATCGGTGTCTATGCCGTCGTGGTCGATGCGTTGCACGAGCGCGCCAGCGCGTTCTACGAACGCTACGGTTTCACCCCCTTCCCGTCCACGCCGCGCCGCCTGTTCCTGCCGCTCCGAACCTTCGAGAAACTCGGGCTGTAGTTCCGCATACACTCGCCCCAATCGTGACGCTCAGCCGCCGCGCGAGCGTGGCGCCCGCAATGGAGACGATGACATGAAGCGCATGCACGTCGGCATCAAGGTCGACAACCTGGATGAAGCCATCGACTTCTACTCCCGCTTGTTCGGGGCGGCGCCGACGCTGCGCCGGCCCGACTACGCGAAGTGGATGCTCGACGACCCGAGGGTGAACTTCTCGCTCGACACTCACGGCGACGCCGACCCCGGCTCGGCCCACTACGGCATCCAGGTCGAAAGCACCGAGGAGCTCTCGTCGATGCGCGAGCGCATCGATGCCGCGGGCCTCCCGCGTCGTGATCAGAACAACCTGATCTGCGGGTACCAGCGACAGGACAAGTCGTGGGTGAGCGATCCGAACGGACTGCAGTGGGAGACTTTCTTCACCGCCGGCGTGGTCGAAGGCGCCGGCTACGGTTGTGATGCGTTGCCGGACGACGCGGAGCCGGACTGACCGAACGCGCGTGGCACATTCGGGCCGCTACATGTAGGTGGTATCGACCTCGAGGCCGAGCATGAGCCTGCCGACCGTCTCGAAGTTGGTGTGGCGGCCCTGTACCTGCTGCGAGACGGCGTAGGCATCGCGGAAGCGGCGTTCGAAGGCCTGATCCTCGAATATCGCGGTCGAGCCGGCGAGCCGATAGACCTGCTCCGAGACCCTGGTCGCCTCGTTGATGGCATGCGTCGTTGCGAGGCGGATGCGCCCACGCTGCGGCATCGTGAGCTCGCGAGTGGCGTCGACCTCGTTCCAGACGTCTCGGATGGTCTCGCGCTGGTAGGCGCGCGCGGCTCCCAGGCGGGCTTCGAGCTCCGCGAGCCGGGTATGGATGAACGCGCTCTCGCGCATCGTCGTGCGCGCCCCGAGCTGAGTCTTCCTGCCCGCGAGCGCCACCAGGTCGTCGTGCATTGCGCGTGCGATGCCTAGCGCGACCCCGGAGAACACGCATGCGTAGACATTCAAGGTCGAGAACCTGTAGAGCGTTGAATCGACCCGGCATGCCTCGAGCGTGTCCCGGTCGAGGGTGAGCCGGGACTCGACGAAGAGACTCTCCACCGTGTAGCTCTCGCTGCGTGTCCCCTTGAGACCCACCACGTACCAGTCGTCGGCGATCGACGCCTGCTCGCGCCGAAAGAGCACGGTGCGAAGGACAGGATCGCCACCGGCGTCGAGGCGTGGCGTCCCGTCCGCCTCGTGGACCTTGCAGTGCCCGCCCAGCCAGCTCGCGTGCTTCGCGCCGCTCGCGAACCTCCACGTTCCATTCACGACGTAGCCGCCGCCGGTCGCCATCGCGCTCCCTTGCGGACCCGCTCCCCAGGCGAGCACCGCGTCCGCCGGGCCGAAGACCTCGCGGGCCGCGTCTTCGTCGAGGAACGCCGCCGACATCGCGCATCCGAGCGCCTGACCGAGGCACCACGCGGTGCTCGCATCGGCACCCGCGATGATCTCCGTCACTTCGGCGAGCACCGGCATCGGCAGCTCGTATCCGCCGACATGCGCGGGCAGGGTCAACCGGAAGAGCCTCCGCTCGTGCAGCGCATCGAGCACGTCGGCGCTCAGCTCCCTCCCGGCTTCGATCGCCGCCGACCGCGCACGGAGCAGGGGCGCCATCGATCGTGCCCGATCGAGCCAGAGCCGGTGATCCGGCATGGTCGAGGTCATGGGGGTAGTTGACGTTGATGTGGCCACGGCGCTTGACGCGAGAAATCTCACCGAGGGAGTGGAAAGGCTGCCCCACATAGCATAGCCAACGTGCGATCAAAGAGTTGGTCCGATCGACCGGGAAGCGACCCTGGAGGCGCGGCTCAGTCTTCCGCCCGGGCGAGCAGCGATGCGTTGCCGCCGGCGGCCGTGGTGTCGATGCAGACGTGACGTTCCAGCACGTAGCGCTCGGCGGCGGCGGGTTCGGTTATGAGGGGCAGGATGGAACCGGAGCGCCGGGCCAGCACCGCGCGCATCGCGGCGAGCACGTCCCGGCGCGCGCTGCAGGCGACCGCGGCAATGCCGTCCACGGTGGCCAGCGCTTCAGGATCCACGCGTCCGTCCAGCAACACCACCCAGGGGACCGAGGCGAGCGGCGCGAGCGCCCGGCTCGCCCCGTCCGCGACCACCACCACCGCATTGCCCGCGTCGAGGGCCGTCTCGGTCTGAACTTCCGCGGTAGCCGTTCCCACCCCGAGGCAGAGCACCACTCCGCGCGGAGCGAAGGAGAGGCGGTTCGACTCCCCGGTCGGACCGGGGAGGTCCAGGGGCAATAGCCGGCCCCCCTCACGCCTTCGGACTTCACGGTCACGCAGGTGATCGACGCTCTCGCTGTCGTCGGGCGGGGCCTCAACCTCGTCGGGAACATCCCTGCCCGTCTCCTCGCCGGCCGGCCCCGCCGCGCTCCCGGCGGTCATTGCGCGATATGCCTCGGATACGGCGGAAGCGAGACATGCCTCCTCCACCACCCGGCCGCCCGGCACGCCCGCGAGGGCGCTTGCGCCGGCCGTCAAGCGTCGCAGGTAGTGGGGGCCGCCGGCCTTCGGTCCGGTCCCGCTCTCGCCTTCGCCCCCGAAGGGCTGCGACCCGACGACGGCGCCGATCTGGTTCCGGTTGATGTAGATGTTGCCCGCCCGCACCCGGTCGACGACGTGCTGCACGCGGTCGTCGATGCGGGTGTGCAACCCGAAGGTCAGGCCGTAGCCGGCCGCGTTGACGGCATCGACGACGGCGTCGATTCGATCCGCATCATAGGTGGCGACGTGCAGCACCGGCCCGAAGATCTCCTCGGAAAGCGATTCGATACCCTCCACCCGCAGCACCGTGGGCGCCACGAATCGTCCTTCCCCCGGAAACGCGTGCCGCTTCAGCAGCCGACCCTCGCCTTGTGCACGACGGCAATGCGACTCGATGCGATCCCGCGCCGCCTCGTCGATGATCGGGCCGACATCGGTGGAGAGGGACCACGGGTCGCCGACGCGAAGCGCGTCGATCGCCCCGAAGAGCATCTCGAGGATTCGATCCTCGACCTCGCGCTGGATGTAGAGGACGCGCAGCGCCGAGCAGCGCTGGCCGGCGCTCTGGAACGCGGAGGCGAGGACGTCCCGCACCGCCTGCTCCGGCAGCGCGGTCGAGTCGACGACCATTGCGTTCAGCCCGCCGGTCTCCGCGATGAGCGGCGCATCGGGCGCAAGGTGCTCGGCCATCGCACGATTGATGTGATGAGCGGTGGCGGTCGACCCGGTAAAGCACACGCCGTCGACCCGCGGATCGCGGGTGAGCGCCGCGCCCACCGCGGCGCCGTCGCCGGGCAGCACCTGCACCACTTCCCGGGGGATGCCCGCCTCGTGCATGAGGGAGACCGCGCGCGCGGCGATGAGCGGCGTCTGCTCCGCGGGCTTGGCGACGACCGCGTTGCCCGCCGCCACCGCGGCGAGAATCTGTCCGGAGAAAATTGCGAGCGGAAAGTTCCACGGGGAGATGCATGCGATGACGCCCCGTGGAGGCCTCCTCCCGCCTTCGTTCTCGCGCAACGCCTCGTTCGCGTAGAAGCGGGCGAAATCGCAGGCCTCGCGCACCTCCCCCACGGCGTCCGGCCACGTCTTTCCCGCTTCCCGCGCGGTGAGCGCGAAGAGCTCCGCCGCGTGCGCCTCGTAGAGATCGGCCACCCGACGGACCCGTCTCGCCCGCTCCTCGACGCTCTTCGCGGCCCACGCCGCCGCCCCGCTTCGTGCCGCCTCCAGCGCCGCCTCCACGTCGGCCGGTGCCGAACGCGTCACGTGTCCCACGAGGTCGTCTGCTCGCGCGGGATTGCGGACCTCCGCACGCCCCGCTCCCACCGCCGCTCCCGCGATGAGCGGCGGCGCCTCCCAGACCGTGCCGCGGAAGGCCTCGCGCTCCGCTTCGAGCTCGGTCACCGCGAGAGGGTCGCTCAAGTCCCACCCCATCGAGTTGGGGCGATGGGGCATGAAGATCTCCGCCGGAGCCGCAATGCGCGGGTTCGCGACGGCGCCGCCGAAGCCATCGACCACCGAGATCGGATCACGCGCGATCTCCTCCGGCGTCACGCTCCGGTCGACGATCTGGTTCACGAAGGAGCTGTTGGCGCCGTTCTCGAGCAGGCGCCGGACGAGGTAGGCGAGCAGGTCCTGGTGAGCGCCCACCGGCGCGTAGATCCGGCAGCGGGTGCGGTGCCGCTCGCGCACCGCGGCGTGCAGGGCCTCGCCCATGCCGTGGAGGCGCTGGAACTCGAAGTGCGAGGCATCGCCGGCCATGTGCAGCACCGCGGCCATCGTGTGCGCGTTGTGGGTGGCGAAGTGCGGATAGATGCGTTCGCTCATCCCGAGGAGCCGGCGCGCGCACGCGAGGTAGGAGGTGTCCGTGCTCGCCTTGCGCGTGAAGACGGGGAATCCGGCGAGGCCGAGCACCTGGGCGCGCTTGATCTCGGTGTCCCAGTACGCGCCCTTCACGAGCCGGACCATGATGCGGCGGTCGAGCTGCACGGCGAGCTCGTGAAGCCAGTCGATGACGTAGGACGCGCGTTTGCCGTAGGCCTGGACTGCGACGCCGAACCCGTCCCAACCCGCGAGCGCGGGTTCCGCGAGCACCACTTCGACGACGTCGAGCGAAAGATCCAGACGCTCGGATTCCTCGGCGTCGACGCTCAGCCCGATGCCGGCGGACTGGGCGAGCAGCGCGAGCGAGCGCAGGCGCGCGACCAGCTCGGTCATCACCCGGTCGCGCTGCCCGAACTCGTAGCGGGCGTGCAGGGCGGAGAGCTTGACCGAGACCCCCGGACGATCGACCAGCTCCGCGCCTCCGCCGGCGCCGGCGAGCGTGCTGATCGATTCGGAGTAGGCGAGGTGGTAGCGACGCGCGTCCGCCTCGGTACGGGCCGCCTCGCCCAGCATGTCGTAGGAGAGCGTGTAGCCCTCCGACTCCATCGCCGCCGCTCGTTTCCGCGCCTCCCGCATGTCGACGCCGAGCACGAAGTGATGCCCCAGCTCGCGCATCGCCTGCGCGACCGCGGCGCGGATCACCGGCTCCCCGAGACGCCGGATCGCCTCCTTGAGCGCTCCGGCGAGACCTTCCTCGGCCTCGCCGAGCACCTTGCCGGTGAGCAGAAGCGCCCACGTCGAGGCGTTGACGAGCGGTGAGCTCGAGTGCCCGAGGTGCACCGCCCAGTTCGAAGCGCCGATCTTGTCCTCGATCAGGGCATCGATGGTCTCCGTGTCCGGGACGCGCAGCAACGCCTCGGCGAGGCACATGAGCGCCACGCCCTCCCGGGTCGAGAGCCCGTACTCGGCGAGAAAGCCCTGCATGACGGAGGTTCCGGAGCGCGCCCGGGTGATGCGCACCAGCTCCACCGCGTACGCGGCGATCGCCTCCCGATCGCGCGGCTCGAACCCGACGGCGTCGACTCGCGCGCGCACCGCGCGGGACTCGTCCTCGAGAGTCGCGGCGCGCATCGCCGCCCGAATCTCGCAGAGCCGGGATCGCCGGTGGGCCATGCCGAAACCTCGCATTCATGGCCGTACGCGACTCGACAGTGTAGCCCGCCCTGGCACGGCGTCAGCCAACGCACTGCACGACACCCCTCATGTACCCCGGCCCCATTGCGGTGCGGCTCGGCATCACTACGGGGAGTAGGGACTGCCCTGCTGCCACCACCTTCACGCCGCGGCAGGGTCCGTTCTTGCCTACATGTCGGACAGGGTGACCTTCCCGGGTGTCACATACCCATCCCGCTTGAACCTCACGGCGGCCTTGTCACCCGAAAACTTGTAGATGACACGCGCATTGCGTAGCCGCACCTTCAGTTTTTTTCCTTTCTCGGTCGCGTAGGCGATAGTGCAGCCCGCTTCGTCGATGTTCCATTCTGGCTGTTCGCCCCAGAGGTAGAACACTTCGATGTTGCCGTCTTCGTCCCTGACGGGAGTTATGACCAGAGCGGTCTCCAGCTTCCCCCCGCGGAATGATCCCCGATAAATGCGATTCTCCGGATGGTCCTCGAACCCTACATCACCGCAAAGCGCGGGGATGTCGAGAGGAGCCGCACTGCTCGGCCCCGATGCGGTCAGCAGAAGGACCGCGACTCCGAGAGAGTAGAGAGGGAGCTTCATCCGTGCATCCTCCGTCGGTGACTGCCATGGCGGACCAGTACGGGGGAGTCTAGCAACCGATGGCGATTGCTCAAGGAAGGCTCCAGGCGTGCGAGACTCCGACCCCGATGCACGACGCGCCAGGACCTCAAGAGCCCTTCTCGCGTTCGAGCAGTGCTCGCTTGCGTTCCACGCCCCACCGGTAGCCGGAGAGCCCGCCGTCGCGACGCACCACCCGGTGGCACGGGATCGCCACCGCCACCGGGTTCGTCGCGCAGGCCCGGGCCACCGCGCGAGCCGCGCCGGGAGCGCCGATACGGTCCGCGACCTCCGCGTAGCTCATCGTCGAGCCGGGCGGAATGTCGCGCAGCGCCTGCCATACCCGCTGCTGGAACGCGGTGCCACGCACGTCGAGCGGCAGTTCGTGTCCGAGCGAGGGCGTTTCGACCAGGGCCACGGCGCGCGTCACCGTGTCCTCGAAAGCCTCGTCTCCACCCACGAGGCGAGCGTTCGCGAACCTCTCCTCCAGTTCCCGCAGGAGCGTCTCCGGGTCATCGCCGAGGAGGATGGCGCACACGCCCCTGCCGGTGGCCGCAACGAGGATTGAGCCGAGCGAGCACCCACCGAGCGCGAAGCGGATGGTCTCCGCCCGCCCTCCCCGGCGGTAGCTCGCCGGCGGCATGCCCAGCACTTCCTCGGAAGCGTCGTAGAAGCGGCCGGCGGAGCCGTAGCCGGCCTCGTGAATGGCGTCCGTCACCGTGGAGCCCCCCTGCAGCGCCTCGCGCACCCGTTGCGCCCGACGAGCCGCGGCGTAGGCGCGCGGCGTGAGGCCCGTCGCCGACTTGAAGACCCGGTGGAAGTGATGGCGGCTCATGCCCGCCTCGCGGGCGAGCGTCGCGAGGTCCGGCGCTTCTTCGGCCGAGTCGATGAGCCGGCAGGCCCGGGCCACCGCCGCGGCGCGCCGCTCCTCGATCGAGGGCCCTTCGGGCCGGCAGCGCTTGCAGGGCCGGAATCCGGCCCTTTCCGCTTCCCCCGCATGCGCAAAGAAGCGCACGTTCTCGCGCCGCGGCCGGCGGGCGGGGCATCCGGGACGACAGTAGATGCCGGTGGTCGTCACCGCGAGGACGAAGTGTCCCTCCGCCGAGCGGTCGCGATCGACCACCGCCGCCCAGCGCTTGTCGTCAGTCCCGAAACGCGGGGGCTCGGCACCTCCAGAGTCCACCCCTTCAACACCCTCCCCGTGCACTGTCTCGATCATCATCGGCTTGATTCCCGGCGCCGCGCTTCTGTGAAGCGACGATGATCCCGATGATGGCCTCTACGAGGTGCGCATGCGCCCCGATTCTTGCTCCGGAATTCCGGCACGGGTGGCATTTGCCTGCGGCAGTGACACACCACGATGGGTGAGGCGACGGCGTCACACCCTCAGACGAGCTTCCTCGGCACACGGCCGTCCCAGGTTCGGGTGAACACCCGGGTGTCGTCCTCGTAGGCATCGAGGGTCGCGGAGATCAGGAACTCCTCCTTCGTGCAGGTCATGACGCTGCGCGTCTCGGTGCGGACCTTCCAGCCCTCTCGTTCGAACGTGATTCGGTAGCTCGCCTCGTGCCGCGCCGAGAGCGGATCCTCGCCGACGATGCTCATGCGGTCCCGGCCCGCGCCGCTGTACGTGATGTCGGGGCCCTCGACGTGGAAGCGGCCGCGGTCCTTGATCACATCCACCGTCAGCGCTCCGGTGTCGGCGTCGAAGTGAATGCTCCGGCCGCGCTGGTAGGCGACTTCGCTGCTGTGAGGGCTGGGCGGGGCGGCTTCGGGCTCGGCGAAGTCCGGCAGCGCGACATCGCTCTCCCGCGGCTCGCGCACCGGCAGCACCAGGGTGCTGGAGGCGGCGGCGAGCGTCAGGGTGACCGGCTCCGGGGACGGCCACGCCCGCGGCCACCAGGTCGTGCTGATCGCGACGCGCAGGCGTCGACCCGCCTCGAAGCGGTGGGCGATGTCGTTCATCTGCACCCGCACCCGGTAGCGGCGCCCGGACTCGATCGCCTCGGGGTGCTCGTGGCTCTCGCGGTGGGTGAGGTTCAGCAGCCCGTAGGTCACCTGGGTGGCGGCTCCTTCCGGCGCGACGTCGCTCAAGCGTGCGGCGATGATGGCGTTCGGGCGGTCAACGCCGAGCTCGAGCTCCACCGCCGGTGCGCCGAGGATCTCGAGCGCCTCGGGCAGCGGGGCGGAATCGAAGCAGAGCGACTGTCCGTCCTCCAGGCGCTGATCTAGCGGCATCTCCGCCGCGTAGCCGTAAGGGCACCACTCGCCCGCGTAGAGGCCGACGCGCTGCGGCGAGCGGTGGACGATCTCCCGCTCCGCTCCCGGCTCGGGCGCGATGCCGTCCGCGTTGAGGGCGAGGCGCCGGCTCTCGATGTGGGGAGAGGGCCAGCTCTCCTCGGCCACCCAGCGGCCGGGGCGTTCCGCGTACTCAGGCTTCGGCGGCACCCCTTCCTGCATCCACACCCGGTACATCGGCTCGTCCGCGATGCCGGTGTCGAAGCCCTTCAAGTACTGGTCCCACCAGCGCAGCGCGTCCTGCTCGAATCCGATGCAGGGCCCGGGAATGCACGCGTTGGGCCAGGCGTGCGGCCAGGGACCGATGAGGCCGCGGCGCGGACCGGACAGCCCTTCGAGCAGGCGCGGGATCGCGTTGCTGTAGCCGTCCGCCCATCCCCCGACCGCGTACACCGCGCACTCGATGGCGGAGTAGTCCTCGCACACCGAGCCGTGCTTCCACTGCGCGTCGCGGTGGGCGTGCTCGAGCCAGGGAATGATCCAGGGATCGCCGTGCGCGAGGCGATCCATCCACATGTCGCGCCAGCGCTCGCCGACCACGCTGGGGTCGGGCGGGCGCGAGTTGAACGCGAACATGGTGGAGGCCCAGCTCATGTTGTCGGTGATGAGACAGCCGCCCATGTAGTGGATGTCGTCGGCGTAGCGGTCGTCGGTGGAGCAGGCGGTGATGATCGCCTTGAGCGCGGGCGGGCGCAGCGCCGCGACCTGGAGCGCGTTGAAGCCGCCCCAGGAGATGCCGGTCATGCCGACCGTGCCGCTGCACCAGGGCTGCGCCGCGAGCCAGGCGATCACCTCGACCGCATCGTCGAGCTCGACCTGCGTGTACTCGTCGCGCATCAGTCCGTCGGAGTCCCCCGTGCCACGCATGTCGACACGCAGGCTGGCGTAGCCGTGGCCCGCGTAGTAGGCGTGCTTGGTCGCATCGCGCACCGCGGTGAAGTCGCGGCGCCGGTAGGGGATGTACTCGAGGATCGCAGGCACCGGGTCCGACTCCGCGTCCTCCGGTATCCACATCCGGGCCGCGAGCCGGCAGCCGTCGGAGAGCGGTATCCAGAGCGTCTCGATCTCCCGCACCGGGCGGGGAAACTCTTCGATGTACTTCATGGCCGATGTGCACCGTGCTCGATGGTGGAGGAAGCGCGGCGAGTGTAGACGGGTCGTCTCCGGGCTGTCACCGCGCGGGAAGCGAAGGTCCGGTTCGAAGCGGAGCGACCGGATCGCGGCCGGGCGAACCCGCACGTCGCGCGCATCCCGCGCGCCACCCTGCCACCGACCCACACCCCGGGGGCGCGGCCCTCGCCCGAATCAGGCCCTCCGCGTTCGCGCCGGCGGCCCCTTCGTAGCGCGCACGCCGCTCGACCCTCCCTCTCAGACGAGCTTTCTCGGCACGCGGCCGTCCCAGCTTCGGGTGAACACGCGGGTATCGCCCTCGTAGGCGTCGAGCGTGGCCGAGATCAGGAACTCCTCCCTGGTGCAGGTCATGACGCTGCGCGTTTCGGTGCGGACCCTCCAGCCCTCGCGCTCCAGGGTCATGCGATGGCTCGCTTCGTGGCGGGCGGAGAGTGGATCGTCGCCGACGATGCTCATGACATCCCTGCCGCGGCCGCCGTAGGTGAGATCGGGCCCCTCCAGGTGGAAACGGCCGACGTCCTTGATCGCTTCGACGACGACCTCGCCCCGATCAGCGTCCATACGGAGGGTGCGACTGCGGTGATAGGGAACCTCGCAGGTATGGGGAGCCGGGGGCGCGGCCTCCGGATCCTGAAATTCGGGCAGCGTGGCGTCTTCGGCCCGTGGCTCGCGCACCGGCAGCGACAGGGCGCTCGATCCGGCGAAAACGGTGAGGGTAACGGGTTCGGGAGAAGGCCATGCCCGCGGCCACCACGACGTGCTGATCGCGACGCGCAGGCGGCGACCCGCCTCGAAGCGGTGGGCGATGTCATTCAGCTTCACGCACACCCGGTAGCGGCGGCCCGCTTCGAGCGCTTCGGGATTCTCGTGGCTCTCGCGATGGGTGAGATTGAGGAGTCCGTAGCTCACCTGGGTGGCCGCTCCGTCCGGCGCCACGTCGCTCAGGCGGGCGGCGATGAAGGCGCTGGGCCGGTCGACGCGGAGATCGAGCTCCACCACCGGCGGGCCGAGAATCTCGAGTGCGTCGGGCAGCACGGCGGAATCGAAGCAGAGCGACCGGCCGTCCTCGAGGCGCTGGTCGAGCGGCATCTCCGCCCCGTATCCATGGGGACACCAATCGCCTGCGTAGAGGCCGACGCTCTGCGGCGAACGATGCACCAGTTCCCGCTCCGCCCCCGGCTCATCGGCGATGCCCTTCGCGTTGAGGAAGAAGCGCCGGTCTTCGATGTGGGGAGAAGGCCAGCTCTCCTCCGCCACCCAGCGGCCGGGACGCTCGGCGTACTGCGGCTGCGGCGGCACCCCCTCCTGCATCCACACCCGGTACATCGGCTCGTCCGCGATGCCGGTGTCGATGCCCTTGAGGTACTGGTCCCACCAGCGCAGCGCGTCCTGCTCGAAGCCGATGCAGGGCCCGGGTACCGTCGCATTCGGCCACGCATGCGGCCATGGCCCGATGAGGCCGCGGCGGGGACAGGACAGTCCCTCGAGCAGACGCGGGATCGCGTTGCTGTAGCCGTCCGCCCATCCCCCGACCGCGTACACCGCGCACTCGATCGCGGAGAAGTCCTCGCACACCGAGCCGTGCTTCCACAACCCGTCACGATGGGCATGTTCGAGCCAGGGGAAGATCCACGGGTCGTCGTGCGCCAGGCGCTCCAGCCACATGTCGCGCCACCGCTCGCCCACCACGACAGGGTCGGGCGGGCGCGCGTTGTACGCGAACATGGTGGAGGCCCACCTGAGGTTCTCGGTGGTGAGGCAGCCGCCCATGTAGTGGATGTCGTCCGCGTAGCGGTCGTCGGTGGAACAGGCGGTGATGATCGCCTTGAGCGCGGGCGGGCGCCGCGCCGCCACCTGCAGCGCGTTGAACCCGCCCCAGGAGATCCCGGTCATGCCGACCGCGCCGCTGCACCAGGGTTGCGCCGCGAGCCACGCGATCACCTCGACCGCGTCGTCGTGCTCCTGTTGCGTGTACTCGTCGAGAATGAGTCCGTCGGAGTCGCCGGTGCCGCGCAGGTCGACGCGGACTCCCGCGTAGCCGTGTCCCGCGTAGTAGGCGTGCTTGGTCGCGTCACGGATGGCGGTGAAGTCGCGGCGCCGGTAGGGGATGTACTCGAGGATGGCGGGCACGGGGTCCGACTCCGCGTCCTCCGGCATCCAGATTCGGGCCGCGAGCCGGCAGCCGTCGGACAGCGGAACCCATACCGTCTCGAGCTCGCGCACGCGGCGGGGAAACTCCCGGATGTACTTCATGGGCGTTGCTCTTCGCGTGATGTCGTGGTTGCGTGGAGAGTCTATTCGCGGCCTCGCCGGGCTGTCACCGCACGGGAATAGGCGCAGGCGACGGGCGGGCGTAGACTCGCACTCTTCCAGACCGGGAGCCGCCATGCCGGGCACCGTTACCGCCGCCGCCCTCATCATCGGCAACGAGATCCTCTCCGGGCGCACCCAGGACCAGAACCTCTCTTTCCTGGGGGAGAGGCTCGGCGAGATGGGTATTCGCCTGAAGGAGGCGCGGGTGGTGTCGGACGACGCCGATGACATCGCCGCCGCGCTCGACGCGCTGCGCGCGCGCTACGACTACGTCTTCACCACCGGCGGCATCGGCCCCACCCACGACGACATCACCGCGGACAGCGTGGCGCGCGCCTTCGGGGTCGGCATCGACTACCACCCCGAGGTCTACGCGATGCTCAAGACGTGGTTCGAGAGCATCGGGCAGGAAGCCAACGAGGCGCGCATGCGCATGGCCCGCATTCCCGACGGGGCCTCGCTCCTCGACAACGAGCTGACGCTGGCCCCGGGCTTCCAGATCGAGAACGTGTTCGTGCTCGCGGGCGTGCCTTCCATCGCGCGGAAGATGTTCGACGGGGCGAAGAAGCGGCTGACGGGCGGCGATCCCGTGTGCTCGCGCGCAATCAAGGTCCACGTCGGCGAGGGGGCGGTGGCGGAGGAGCTCGGCGCGATCCAGGACATCTTCCCCGACATCGACATCGGCAGCTACCCGTGGTCGAAGGACGGCGCGTACGGGACCAGCCTCGTCATGCGAGGCACCCGGCCCGCGCGGGTCGACGAGGCCTTCGCGGCGGTCCTCGAGATGGCCGAGCGCCTGGGCGGCAATCCCCGGGAGGAGTAGCCCCGCCCGTCTTCGTCGCGGGCGCCGATGCACCCGGGTCGAGGTGCATCGGTTCCGGGCCTGCCGGTCGCCGCGTCCGAGCTCGGCCGTCACCTCCACATCGTCGAAGCGCACCGTGTCCGGGAGCCTCTGCCGAGGCGGGAGCTCACGTTCACTCCTGGACCACCGCGACCACGTCGATCTCGACCAGGACTTCGGGCATGGCGAAGCCGTCGACGATGAGTCCGGTGCCGCAGGGGTGCACTCCCTGGAGGTGCCGGCCGATGGCGCGGTAGATGGGCTCCCGGTGGGCACGGTGGAGTATGAAGGTGTGGATCTTGCAGATGTCGCCGAGCGACGCCCCGGCTTCCTCCAGGAGCACCGCGATGTTCTTCATCGCCTGGTCGGCCTGGGCGGCGGGGTCCCCCGGGAACGGGAACTCCCCGTCCAGGGTGAAGCCGGTCTGGCCGCGGAGGTGGACGAGGTCGCCGGCCCGCACCGAGTGGCAGAAGCGCATGCCGAGCTTCTGGCCGTCGCGGTAGAACTCGTCGGTGTGGAAGCGGCGCAGCCGCTCGTGGGGTGTGCCCTTGCTTCTGGCGATCGCCATGTCGACTTCGCACAGGATGTCGGGCCGGACGAATCCCCGCATGATTAGGCCGGTGGAGCAGGGGCAGGTGTCGCCGAGGTGCCGTCCGATCGCCTGGTAGACGGCCTCGCGATAGGCGCGGTCACCGATGTAGATGCGGGTCTTCATCAGGTCCTCGAACCCGGAGCCCGCCTCCTCCAACAGCACGCGTGCCTTCTTCATCGCGTGGTCGGCCTGCGAGGCGGCGTCGGCGACCGTGAAGCCGGTGCCGTGCATGGTTCGGCCGTCGAAGTCGGCGCCGGTCTGACCCCGCAGGAAGATCTCGTCGCCGGTGTCCACCAGCCAGCAGGAGTCGCGATCGATCTCCCCCTCGCCGAACCAGTTCCGGGAGTCCATCACCCGGTGCTTGCGGTGCGGGCCGGCCTCCGGAATCACCGCCTCCAGGTCGATCTCGACCTTCATCTCCGGCAGCGCCAGTCCCTTGACCACAAGTCCGGTGCCCACCGTGTGATTGCCGCGCAAGTGTTCCGAGACCCTCCGGCAGGCCGGCACCCGGAAGGCGGGATCGGTGAGGTAGGTGGTGACCATGGTGACGTGGTCGAGGCTCGACCCCGCCTCCTCCAGCAGCACCCGGGCGTTCTCCATCGCCTGGTCGGCCTGGGCGGCCGCGTCGGCCCCGCCCCGCATGTTCTGATCTAGGTCGAGGCCGGTCTGGCCCCGCAGGAAGATCCGGCGGCCCGCCTTCACGGTCATGCACATGTCGCTGTCGTGGCGCCCGCCGGGGTAGACGTCGCGCGTGTTGAACTTTCGGAAGCGCTCAATCTTCACCACTGTGTCCTCCCCAGGGTCGGGAAGCGCCCCGCCAGCACGGAGCGACCCGGTTTCGTGCGTCGGAGAGTAGAGGAAAGCGCGCGCCGCCGAAACGCGCTTCACGCGGGGCGAGAGGCATGGACCTCCGCCGCAAAGCGCGCGCTCTGCCGGCGGAAGCGCCGGATCAGGAGCCAGGCCGCGCCCGTCATCGCAACCGCCATGCCGGCCCATATTCCGGGCCCGCCGAAGCCGAGGAAAAATCCGAGCCCCACCGCGGTGGGAATCCCCAGGCCCCAGCTCGTGGCAACCGCGATCAACATCGGCACCGCGGTGTCCTTGAGGCCCTGCAGCGCGCCGCGCGCCGCGATCTGCACCGCGTCGGCGATCATGAAGAAGGCCGCCACCCCGAGCAGGAGGACGGCGAGATCGAGGGCCTCGGCGTTCGCCGGGTTGGCCGGGTCCAGGATCAGGCCCGCCACGGCGCGTCCCGCGAGCCAGAACACGATGGCCGGCAGCAGCACGAGGAGGCCCGCGAGCGCGGTCGCGGTCCAGCCCGAGCGCGCGAGGGCGGCGGCATCGCGGGCGCCCGCGGCCCGTCCCACCCGCACCGCCCCCGCCTGGGCGAGTCCGACCGGGATCATGAAGACGATGGCATAGCACTGCGCGGTCACCGCGTGGGCCGCCAGCGCGTTCACCCCGATGAGACCCATCATGAGCGTGGTCACGAAGTACATGCCCATCTCGGTAATCTCGGTCACCGCAATGGGGGTGCCGACCCGGACGATCTCGGTCATCACCGGCCTCTCGATGCGCCACATCCGGCCCAGGAGGTGGTAGCGCCGGAACTTCCGGTGCCGCAGCACGAACCCCAGGAGCGCGAGGAACATGACCCAGTTGACGACCAGGCTTGCCACCCCGGCGCCCTCGAGGCCCATGTTCGGCGCACCGAAATTGCCGAACATCAGCGAGTAGTCGAGCAGCGCGTTGAGCGCGATGCCGAAGACCGTCACCACGAGCACCGCGCGGGGGCGGGTGTGGGCGGCGAGGAACTCGGTGAGCACCACGAACCAGAGCGAGGGGAGCAGGCCCCAGAGCAGCCATCGCAGGTAGGCCTGGCCGTCGTCGGAAACCTGCTGCTCCTGGCCGAGGAGCACGAGGACCGGGCTCGAGTACCAGGCGGCGACGGATACCGGAATCGTCAGGACGAGCGCGAGCCACGCGGCGTTGCGCACCACTGGCCGGATCCGGCGGAAGCGGCGGGCGCCGAGATGCTGGGCCATGATCGGGGTGGCGCCGGTCAGCACGCCCATCGAGAAGGCGCCGAGCACCCAGAAGTAGTCGCGCGCGAGCGTGCCCGCCGCGATCGCCTCGGTGCCGATCCAGCCCATCATGACGACGTCGGTCAGCAGGATGGCCATGTAGGACAGGTGGCTGAGCGCCAGGGGCGCCGCGAGGTGAACGACGGCGCGCGTTTCGCGCCACCAGGGCGAGAGTGAGGGCGGGAGCATCGGGTTCATGGGCGCGCATTCTCGCCGAAGTGGCGCGACACTCCGACGCTGCGAGGACCTCGATGCACGCCCCGGGGCGCGCCGCTGCTACCATCGCGTCCTCTTCGCGCTCCGACAGTCAGGCCGGCCACGGCGGGAGGCGGTTGCGCCGTCGTGCCGGGAGTTCCCGCAATGCCATTGCGCTCCGGGGATAACGACCCATGAATCTGTCCGAATACGCACGCTACGACGGACTCGGCCTGGCCGCGCTGGTGCGCGCCGGAGAGGTATCGCCCGAGGAGCTCGCCCGCGCCGCGTTCAGGGCCATGGACGCGGTCAACGATGCGTTGAACGCGATCGTGGGAAGGGTCGATCCGCCGGCGTCGGCCGCGCCCTTCGAGCCCGGCGCGGTGTTCGCCGGCGTGCCCTTCGTGATCAAGGACCTCTGGCACGGCTGGAGCGGCGTGGAATGCAGCGAAGCGAGCCGCCTCGGCGCGGGCATCGTCGCGACCGAGGACAGTGTCCTGGCGGCACGCTTCCGCCGGGCGGGGCTGGTGGCGGTGGGACGCGGCAACACCTGCGAGCTGGGACTCTCCGGTCAGACCGACCCGATCGTCTACGGGGCGGCGCGCAACCCCTGGGACCCCTCGCTGGCGCCGGGGGCCTCGAGCGGGGGCTCGGCCGCGGCGGTGGCCGCCGGGGTGGTGCCGCTCGCCCACGGCAACGACGGCGGGGGCTCCATCCGCATGCCCGCTGCCTATTGCGGGCTGGTCGGCCTCAAGCCGTCGCGCGGGCGCAACCCCCTCGGTCCGCCCACCTTCGGCGACGGCGCGCACCCGGTGGTCGCGCACCACGTGATGTCGCGGAGCGTGCGCGACAACGCGGCCGCGCTGGACGTCTCCTCGGGGCCGGCGGGCGGAGACTTCGTGCCTCTGGCCCGAGCGCAGTGCCCCTTCCTCGAGGAGGTCTCCCGCGAGCCCGCGGGCTTGCGCATCGCCCTGTGCACCCGCATCAACGGGGCGAGCGAGCCCGATCCCACCTGCGTGGCGGCGGTGCGCTCGGCCGCCGCTCTGTGCGAGAGCCTCGGGCACGAGGTCGAAGAGGCCACGCCCGATGTGGGGTACCAGGACATCATCGATGTGTGCATGGACTTCTACGCCCTGTCCGTGGTGTCGTCGGTCGAGGCGATGGCCCGGGCCGCCGGCCGGCGCCCCGGGCCCGACACCCTCGAGGCGCCCTCGCTCTCGACCTACGAGATGGGCCGGCGCATGAGCGGATCGCGCATCGTCCGGCGCATGGAGCAGCTCGCGTCCATCAGCCGGGTGATGGGGGATTTCATGCGCCGCTTCGACGTGGTGATCACGCCCGCCACCTCCATGATGCCGCCCGAGGTCGGCCGTTACAGCGCGAGTCACTACGAGGCCGGCGATCTCTCCTACTGGGCCGAGGAGGGAGAGACCTACACCTTTCTGCCCCTCTTCAGCGTCAGTGGACAGCCCGCGATGTCATTGCCGCTCCACTGGAGCGAAGCGGGCTTGCCGGTGGGAGTCCAGATCGCGGGCGCGATCGGGGACGAAGCCGTCCTCTATCGGCTGGCCGGCCAGCTCGAGCGCGCGGCCCCGTGGAGCGAGCGGCGGCCAGGGGTGTTCGCGGGATAGGTTTACCCTCGGTCCGGCTCCCGGGGCCGGGAGCCGGCCTCGCTTCACGCCTTTCTCGGTCCGCCCGCCGGCCATGGCGCCCTGCCGTCGCGGCTATCTTCCCGCGGGTGGGCCTTCCCCCGGCGCAAGTGGCGTGCGGGTGCGGGGCAATGTAGGCTCGCTCGCCATGGAACCCGTCGTGCGACTGAACCGCGTGAGCAAGCGCTTTCGGGAGCTGGAAGCGGTCAGGGAGCTGACGCTGGAGGTCGAAGAGGGCGAGTTTCTCACCCTGCTCGGACCTTCGGGCTGCGGAAAGACCACCACGCTGAGGCTGATCAGCGGCTTCGAGGTGCCGGACGAGGGCGAGGTCGTCATCGAGGGGCAGGTGGTGGACGCGCTTCCCCCCTTCCGCCGCAACGTCAACACGGTGTTTCAGAGCTACGCGCTCTTTCCCCACCTGACCGTATTCGACAACGTCGCCTACAGCCTGTCGATCAGGCGGCGTCCCCGGGGCGAGATCCGCTCCCGGGTGTCCGACATGCTCGAGCGCGTGGGACTGGCGGACAAGGCCCGCAACATGCCCTCCGAGCTCTCCGGCGGGCAGATGCAGCGCGTGGCGCTCGCCCGCGCCCTCATCAACGAGCCCCGGCTGCTGCTGCTCGACGAGCCCCTGGGGGCGCTGGACGCCAAGCTCCGGCGCGCCATGCAGCTCGAGCTCAAGCACATGCAGGCGAACCTCGGCATCTCCTTCATCTACGTCACGCACGACCAGGAGGAAGCCCTGGTCATGAGCGACCGCGTCGCGGTCATGGACTCGGGAAGGCTCCAGCAGCTCGGCACCCCGGCCGAGATCTTCGAGCGCCCCGCCAACCCCTTCGTCGCCGAGTTCCTGGGCACCGCCAACTTCCTCGAGGGAGAGATCGAGGCGGCCGGCGCCGGTCGCTGCCGGATAGGCATCGCCGACGGAATCACCATCGAAGCCGAGGAGACGCCTTCGCTCGTCACCGGTGACCAGGTCCTGGCCACGGTGCGCCCCCAGAAGATCCGCCTGAGCCTCGATGATCCGGGCGCGCCGGGCGCGGCGAACACCTTTCCCGCCACGTTGAAGGAAGTGATCTTCGAGGGCGTGCTGGTGAGGCTGCTCCTCGAGAGCGCGGGCGGGATCGGCCTCGAGGCGCAAGGCCTGCCCGACGCCCTGCCCTTCGCCTACCAGGAGCTCGTGCCGGGCCAGCGGATGAGCGTTCACCTGCCCCCGGAAGCGGTCCTGGTCTACCCGCGATGACGTCGGAGGCCGCCGTGTCGGGGGGCAGCGCGGCGAAGGCGCTCCGCCGCAAGCGGCTGGCGCTCTTCCTGCTCTGCTTCGGCCCGCCCTTCCTCTACCTGATCTGCTTCATGATCCTGCCCTACGGCAACGTGTTCCAGTACAGCTTCTGGAAGAAGGAGCTCTACACGGTGGCGGCCGAGTTCAACTGGGAGAACTACGCCCGGGTCTGGACCAACCCGCTCTACCGCACGGTTCTGTTCAACTCGCTCGAGGTGGCGGCGATCGTCACCGTGTGCGCCAACCTGGTCGGCTATCCGCTCGCCTACTTCCTCGCCTTCGTCGCGCGCAAGCACCGCACCCTGCTCTACTTCCTGGTGATCGCGCCCCTGTGGACCAGCTTTCTGCTGCGGGTCTTCGTCTGGAAGCTGATCCTCGGAGTCGACGGCATCATCAACGGGGTGCTGATCTACATCGGCCTCATCGACGAGCCGATGTCGATCATCATCTACAACCGCTTCTCGGTGTGCCTGACCCTGGTCTACATCTTCATTCCCTTCGTGGCGCTGCCCGTCTACGCCGCCCTCGAGAAGATCCCGCGCGAGTACGTGGAAGCGAGCATGGATCTCGGAGCCGGCCGCTGGCGCACCTTCGTGCGCGTCATCCTGCCGCTGAGCATACCGGGGGTAATCGCCGGCTCGATCTTCACCTTCTGCCTGAGCTTCGGCGACTTCGTCACCCCCACGTTGCTGGGCGGACCGAGCGGCATCATGATCGGGAACATCATCATCGGACAGTTCGGCGCGGCCTTCGACTGGCCCTTCGGGAGCGCGCTCGCGGTGGTCATCCTGCTGGTGGTGCTGGCGATGATCGCGCTGGCCGCGGCCGCCGAGCCGCGCGCCAAGGCCCGGATAGCGTGAAGGGAGGGTGGCGATGAGAAGGGCCGCTTACCGCAGCTCCCGCCTCGGAGAGCGCGCGCTCACCGCGTTCGCGCTGCTCACCTTCGCGTTCCTCTACGCCCCCATTGCGGTGCTGATCGTCTTCTCCTTCAACGATTCGCCGATCCTGGTGTTTCCCTTGAGCAACCTGTCCTTCAAGTGGTACGGAGAGCTCTTCAGCGACGGAGACCTGCTGCGCTCGGTGGCCAATTCCTTCCTGGTGGCGGGCGGTGTGGTGCCTCTCACCCTGCTGCTGGGTGTGCCGCTCGCCTTCGCGCTCGATCGTTTCTCGTTCGTCGGCAAGGCCCTGTTCGAGCGGGTCATGCTGGTACCCCTGATCGTCCCGGGACTGATCACCGGGCTCGCGCTCCTGCTGGTGTTCACCCAGACCGGCTTTCGCCTCTCTCTCGTCTCCATCATGATCGGGCACTCGATCTTCGTGCTGCCGATCGTGGTGATTCAGGTCTACGCGCGCCTGCGCCGATTCGACCGCAGCATGGAGGAGGCGAGCCTGGATCTCGGCGCCACCCGGGTGCAGACCTTCTGGCGCATTACCCTGCCCAACATCAAGACCGCGATCCTGGGGAGCGCCCTGCTGGGACTGACCCTTTCCTTCGACGAAGTGGCGATCGCGTTCTTCCTCACCGCTAATGACAACACCCTGCCGATGCACATCTGGTCCATGCTGCGACACGGCATCACCCCGCAGATCAACGCGATCGGCACCATCACCATCGTCGTGTCCATCCTGCTCATCGTCGTGAGCCTGCGCCTGCTCGAGACGAAGAAGTAGCGCACCTCCCCGCGCCGGGAGAGGCGCGCTCGGGACCGGGGGTCAGCCGGCGCGATGGATCAAGGGCAGGCCTTGATCTCGTTCCAGACCTCGATGTACTTCTCGCGCCGGGGAATCTCGTCCCAGATCTTCATGGTGGTCAGGAGCTGCGGACCCTCGTCCATGTAGAGCTTCTCCCACACCTCCGGATCCATGTGCTCCTTCGCACCCGGATTGCTGACCGAGTAGCCCAGGTGCTCGGCCGCCATCGCCAGAATCCGGGCATCGAGCAGGAAGTTGATGAACTTGTGGGCCAGCTCGCGGTTCTGCGCGCCCTTCACCACGAAGTTGGTATCGATCCACCCGATGGGAGGCTCGGGGACGAACTCCCGAATGTTGTGGCCCTGACTCTGCAGCTCCACGGTGACGTAGTTGTAGGAGTTGCTGGCCACGATCTCGCCGCTCGCGAACATCCCGATCGCCTCTCCCGGGGTCGACCAGTACTTGCGCACCAGCTTCTTCTGCTCGCACATCCTGTCCTTGACCATCGCGAGCTGCTCATCGGTGAGATCCCAGATGTTGTCGAAGCCCATCCAGTTCGCCACGTCGCCGAGGGTCGAGGTGTCGTCCCACATCGAGATCTTGCCCTCGTGCTGCGGGTCGAAGAGGATTCCGAAGTCGTTGCCCTCCGGATAGACGTCCGCGTTCACGGTGACCGGATTGGTGCCCCACATCCAGGGTGCGCCATAGACCGCTCCGTCCGGGCCCCGCATAAGCTCGAGATCCTGGAAGTCCGCGAACATCTCCTTGAAGTTCGGAACCATGTCGAGGTCCAGGGGCTCGATGAAGCCCGCCTTGATCGAGGGCTGCACCAACGAGCTCACGATGGTGACGACGTCGTAGTACTCGCCGCCGCCCGCCGCGAGCTTGGCCATGTACTCGTCGTTCGATCCCACGTAGGTGCCCGTCACCACGACGTCGTGCTCTTCCTCGAATATCTTGACCCACGACTCGTGAACGTAGTCGGCCCAACCGAGATAGCGCAGCTCCCCGGCCGCCAGGGCACCCGGTCCGGCGACACCCGAGAATGCGGCAAGGACCACGATGCCGACGCACTTGCTGAACAGATTTCGACCGCTCATCTCTACTCCCCCTTCGTGTCAGGAAACTCGTGCATTCAACCAGTCGCTCGTCCCTTCGCTTGCCATCATCTTATTGACGCGCCCGGGGCATGTCACCAGCGCTTCCCGCCACCGACGAACGATGGGATCGGCGACGCGGGCGCTACCACGGGACCATGCAAGGCGGAACGGGGCACGTTCCGGCGCTAACATAAGGCCCGGCCGGGGAGCGCGCGTACCGTGTCCCGCGCCCTGGTGCACATGACCGGCGCCCGCAGCGGGCGCGCCCACGGGGAGTGAGCCAAATGCCGGAATCCGCCGCCGAGATCTGGGAGCGCCAGAAGCAGAGCATCGCGGGCGGGGTGATGTCGCTC
The DNA here is from genome assembly GCA_022824305.1 of Gammaproteobacteria bacterium. Classification (GTDB taxonomy): domain Bacteria; phylum Pseudomonadota; class Gammaproteobacteria; order HK1; family HK1; genus JAJEAD01. The sequence goes on from JAJEAD010000076.1 coordinate 129,548, forward strand.
AACCGCGCCATCGATCCCATGCGCGTATTCGTGCGGGCCAGGGGCGCGTTCCTCTGGGACCACGAGGGCAATCGCTACATCGACTACCACGCCGCCTTCGCGCCCTACCTGCTCGGACACGGTGACGAAGAGGTCGACAACGCGGTGATCGAGTGCGTGAAGAGCGGCGCCTCCCTCATCGGGGCCGGCACCACGCCCTGGGAAGGCGAGGTGGCGGAAATGCTGGTCGAGTGCGTGCCGGGCCTGGAGCGCGTACAGCTCACCAACAGCGGATCGGAGGCCGTCGTCTACGCCCTTCGCCTCGCCCGCGCGGCGACCGGACGCGAGAACGTCCTCATCATGCAGGGCGGATACAACGGGTGGATGGACTACGTGTCCTACAACCTCATGGACCCTGCGAGCGTGCTCGAGGACCACGAGGCGGGCGAGCGGTATCCCCTGCGCCCCATCACCGCCGGCATTCCGAAGGTGGTCGAGCAGACGGTGCGGGTGGTGGAGTACAACGACGTCGAAGCGGCGGAACGGGTGCTCGCGGAGCGCGACGTCGCCGCCCTCATCCTCGAGCCCATCCTCCAGAACATCGGCGTGGTCAAGCCCGATCCCGGCTACCTGGAAAGTCTTCGGGAACTCTGCGACCGTTACGGGACGGTGCTCGTGTTCGACGAGGTGAAGACCGGATTTCGCCATGCCCTGGGCGGCTACCAGTCAGTTGCGGGCGTCATCCCCGATCTCTGCGTGTTCGGAAAGGCGGTGGCCAACGGCTACCCGGTCGGCGTGGTCGGTGGCCGGGAGTCGGTCATGGCCCACTGCGCCCACCCCGATCCCGCCCGTCGGGTGGTCGTCGCCGGCACCTACAACGCCCACCCCTTCACGGTGGCCGCGACGAAGGCGACGCTCGCCAAGCTGATGAGCCGCGAAGAGGAGATCTACGGAGAGCTCGAGCGCCTGGGAGCGCGCATGGAAGCGGGCCTGAACGCCCTGTTCGGGAAGCGCAACTATCCCGCGACCGTCGTGCGGCAGGGATCGGCCTTCGTGGTCTATTTCATGGACCGGGCGCCGAGGAACTGGCGCGAGATCGCCATGGACAACGACGCGGACAAGGACCTGGCCTACCGCAAGGCGCTCATCGATGCGGGTGTCTTCCACTTCCCGGTCACCACCAAGCAGGGCAGCATCTCCTTCGCCCACACCGACGAGGACATCGACCGCACCCTGGAGATCACCGACGAGGTGCTGAACCGGCTCGGTTGAGGGCCGGCGGAGCCCTGCACGAATCCCGGCCCGGCGCGGGCCTCGCGCCCTCCTCCGCACGGTGGAGGGCGCGCTTCACTTGCGGCGGGTGGCGTCGCGCCGCCACCCCCCGTGGCCTAGATCGCGAGGTGCTCCCGAGCCTGCCGATACACGTCCTGATCGAACCCGTAGGTGCACCACGCCATTTTGGCGGCGGAGACGAGATGCGCGCGCCGGTAAGGCTCGCGGCTGCTTTCATACTCCTCTCTCGCCGCCTGCAGGTGCTTGAAGGCGTGCATCTCGCTCGAGTCGTCCCGGCACACGAGCTCACCCATGAGCTGAAAGAAGGCGCCCGAATCGTGGCCCGCGTCGGCGTAGGCCTGCGCGAGCCCGAGAGTCCTCTTCACTTCTTCGCCGCAGTAGAGCTGCTCCACGCTCTTGGAGCGGTCCGGCGGAGTGCGCTCGGTGATGGAGCGCTCGATGGCATCCAGCAGGCTCTCGCGGTCGAGTGCCCCCGCCTCCCCACCGTCGAAACGCGGCGGCCAGCTCACCCGAGGCTCGCACAACCGGACTTCGGGACCGTTGGCCCAGCCGAGCAAGCCCAGGAGCTTGTTGCGCAGGCTCACTTCCGGCACATCGAGCAGGTAGCGGCGGGTATTGATGCCGGTGTGCAGGTGCACGTCGAAGGGATTGCCGTAGTCGGTGCGAAGGTGGAGCAGCGCCGCCCCGTAGGACATCGCCTCCGCGACGCCGGCGAGGGAGAGGCCCTCGGCGAGCGCCTCCGCCACCATTCCGGGGATCGCCGCGAAGGGCGTGCCGTCCGCGATGCGCTCTCCGAGCGCTCCCACCGCCGCGTCCTCGTCATCCCCGCTCCCGAGGCGGGTCACGCGCTCCAGCAGACGGTGCTCGTCGATGAGCGCCTCGAAACGCCAGTACTCCCTGTACGCCGCGAGATTGCTCTCGACGTACTCCGACGTGAAGCCGGATTCGAGATCCACGACCGCGCGCATGTTGGTGGAGAGATAGCGCACCACCGGGCGCAGCACGACCGGCGCCCACTGCCAGCCGATGCAGTGCAGCGCTCGTATTGAGTGCACGGTATAGAGAAAGTAGTGGTCGTCCATCCCGTTTCGCCGCAGCGCGGTCTCGAGCATCGCATCGAGGATGTCTCCCGGGCGGTGGGTCTCGTAGAGGCCGAGGAAGATGCGCTGCGCGAGCATCGGCTCGGAGCTCCGGATCGCTTGACGGAAGGCCTCGAGCTGCTCTTCCCGCGATCCCTTCGGAGAGTCCGCGGGCAGGCTCGGCATGATCATCGGGCCCATTTCGGGAGAATGGACGTGCCGGTTGGCGAGCGCGACGCTGTGCACCACCGGCATCTTCGCCCAGTCCCCCGTGAGCCAGGATCCGGCGTGGTGGACGGCATGCACTCCGGACACCGGGTGCACCGGCCCTCCGTGGTGATCCGCCGGCAGTTCGGTCGACCGGCTCACCGCGAGCGCGCTCGCGGCAAGCAGTTCGTTGGCGACGCCGCCGGCATCGAGCCGGGAAATCGTCTCCTCCACGATGCTCGCCGGGGGCGTGCCCTCGACGAATCGAACCGTGGCCTCCATCGTACCGGGCAACTCGACAGCTACTGCCATCTCAGGACTCCCGCCGCGAAGAAACGTGCTCAATTGTGGGCAAGCGCGGCATGGTTGTGAAGCCCGGCCGCGGCCTCCCGCCTCAACGATAGACCACCCCTACCGCCTGCCGGACATCGTCCAGCGTTTCCCGCGCCACGTCGCGCGCCCGTTCGCAGCCGTCGGCGATGACGGTGCGCACGAGCTCGGGATTGGCGGCGTACTCTTCGGCCCGTTCGCGAATGGGGGCCTGCTCGCGAAGCACCGAGTCGATGACGGGCTGCTTGCAGTCCACGCAGCCGATTCCGGCGCTCCGGCAACCCTGCTCCACCCAGCCTCTCGTCTCTTCGTCCGAGTAGATCCGGTGGAGATCCCAGACCGGACACCGGGAAGGCTCGCCGGGGTCGGTTCGCCGCACCCGGGCCGGATCGGTGGGCATCGTGCGCAGCTTCGTGGCCACGGTGTCGGGGTCGGCCCGGAGCGTGATCACGTTTTCGTAGGACTTCGACATCTTCTGCCCGTCGAGGCCGGGCATCTTCGCCGCCTCGGTCAGGAGCGCCTGGGGCTCGGGCAGGATGACCCTGCCTCCCCCCTCGAGGTAGCCGAAGAGTCGTTCGCCGTCACCGAGGGTGATGTTCTGCTGGTTCTCGAGCAGGGCCCGGGCCTTGTGGAGCGCTTCGTCGTCGCCCTGCTCCTGGTACTGCTTCCGGAGCCGGCGGTAGAGCCTCGAGTTCTTCTTCCCGAGCTTGCGAACCGCCGCCTCCGCCTTCTCCTCGAAATCGGCTTCGCGGCCGAACACGTGGTTGAAGCGCCGCGCCACCTCGCGCGAGAGCTCGATGTGCGCAACCTGGTCCTCCCCCACCGGCACCAGGCCCGCCTTGTAGGCGAGGATGTCCGCACTCTGCAGCAGCGGATATCCGAGAAACCCGAAGGTCGCGAGATCGCGCTCCTTGAGCTTCTCCTGCTGGTCCTTGAAGCTCGGGACGCGCTCCAGCCAGCCGAGCGGCGTGATCATCGAGAGCAGGAGGTGCAGCTCCGCGTGCTCGGGGATGCGCGACTGGATGAAGAGGGTCGCATCGCCCGGGTCGATGCCCGAAGCCAGCCAGTCGATGACCATGTCCCACACGTTCTCGCCGATGACCTGCGAGTCGTCGTAGTGGGTGGTCAGGGCATGCCAGTCCGCCACGAAGAAGAAGCACTCGTACTCGTGCTGCAGCCTGACCCAGTTCTTGAGCACCCCGTGATAGTGCCCGAGGTGGAGCTGTCCGGTGGGCCGCATCCCGGAGAGGACACGACGATGGGAAGGGTGAAGCGGATCCATGGGTCAGGCAACTGCGTGCGCGCTAGGGCGACACGGCGATGCCTGTGGTTCTCCGAGGCGGGCGATACCGCATTCTAACCTGCATCATTCGTCGGAACGCGAGTCGTCGGACCCTTTCCGCACCCCGCGGCTGGCCGCCCGTGGTCACACCCGCGCTCGCGGCGGGGGCCGTCGCACCCGCATGGCAGGGACTCCGCTCTCCGGTTCCGGGGCGGGCAGCGGCGCGCGGCCACTGCGGACCGGCCCGGGCGCCGCGTTCATTCGAGTCCGTCCACCGGGCCCACGCCCTCCCGGAGCACCTCCGGCGAGCCGCCGGTGAGGTCGATCACGGTGGTGGGCCGGTGTCCGCAGTACCCCCCGTCGATGACGAGATCGACATCGTGCTGCAGGCGATCGCGAATCTCCTCGGGCTCGCCGAGCGGCATGTCCTCTCCGGGCAGAATCAGGGTCGAGCTCATCAGCGGCTCTCCCAGTCCTTCGAGCAAGCGCGCCGCGACACGGTGGTCGGGCATCCGCAGACCGATGGTCCGTCGCCTCGGATGCTGCAGGCGCCGGGGCACCTCGCGCGTCGCCCGGAGAATGAACGTGTAGGGCCCCGGTGTGAGCGCCTTGATCAGGCGAAACGCCGGGTTGTCGACCCGGGCATAGGCCGCGAGCTCGGAGAGGTCTCCGCATACGAGCGTGAAGTTGTGGTCGCCGCCGAGACGCCGGATGCGCCGGATTCTCTCCATCGCCTCCTTGTTTCCGAGGCAGCAGCCAAGCGCATAGCTGGAATCGGTCGGGTACACGATGAGCCCGCCCGAACGCAGGATGGCGACCGCCTGAGCGAGCAGCCGGCGCTGCGGATTACCGGAGTGCACGACGAAGAGCTGGCTCATGCCCGCATCGGTGAACGACGAAAAACGGGGCGCGAGTATAGCCGCCCTGTCTCCCCGATTCCCCGATTCGGACGCCGGCCGCCCTCCCATCCGGTAGACTGGCCGCCCGCGTCCCCCCAGACATCTCCGCCCCGCATGAAACTGCTGATCGATTTCTTCCCCATTCTGCTCTTCTTCGTCACCTTCAAGTTCTTCGACGACCAGCAGCAGGGAATCCTCGCCGCCACCGCGGTCATCATCGTCGCCACCGGCGTGCAGGTCGCAATCACCTGGGCGATGAAGCGCAGGGTGGAGAGGCTCCACCTGATCACGCTCGCCCTCGTCGTCGTCTTCGGAGGCGCGACCCTCCTTCTCGAGGACGAGATGTTCATCAAGTGGAAGCCGAGTGTGGTCAACTGGCTCTTCGGTCTCGCCTTCCTCGGTAGCCACTACGTCGGCGAGCGCAACCTGGTGGAGCGGCTGATGGGGTCGAGCCTTCGCCTGCCCTCGGAAGTCTGGGCGCGTCTCAACTTCGCGTGGGTGCTCTTCTTCCTCGCGATGGGCCTTCTGAACCTCTACGTGGTGTACCGTTTCGATACCGACACCTGGGTGAACTTCAAGCTCTTCGGCCTGATGGGCCTCACCCTGCTCTTCGTGCTCGCGCAGGCCCTCTACCTCGCCCGCCACATGCAGGAGGAACGCACCGGCGAGTAGCCCGCCGGGCGCCCTTCGCGCTCAGACCAGCGCCGGCTCCCGTGCCGGGGCGCTCTCGAACTGCTCCTCCTCGGTGGACCCGGAGAGCGCGGTGATCGAGCTCGCGCCTCCCGTGATGACCTGCGTCACGGCATCGAAGTACCCGGCCCCGACTTCCCGTTGGTGCCGGTGCGCCGTGTAGCCCCGGGGCTCGGCGGCGAACTCGGCCTCCTGGAGGCGGACGTAGGCGCTCATCGCGTTCTCGCCGTATCCCCGAGCGAGATCGAACATGCCGTAGTTCAGTGAGTGGAATCCGGCGAGCGTGATGAACTGGTAGGCGTAGCCCAGGTCCGCAAGCTCATCCTGGAAGCGGGCGATCGCGGCGTCGTCGAGTCTCGACTTCCAGTTGAAGGAGGGCGAGCAGTTGTACGCGAGCCCCTTGCCGGGGAAGTGCTCGTGAATGGCTTGCGCAAACTCCCGCGCCTCCCCGAGATCGGGGGTTCCGGTCTCGCACCACAGGAGGTCCGCGAAGGGTGCGTAGGCGAGCCCGCGGGACACCGCCTGCTCCATCCCGCTGCGGACTTCGTAGAACCCCTCGGTGGTCCGGACTCCGGTCACGAAGCTCCGGTCGCGCGGGTCGACGTCGCTGGTCAGGAGCCCGGCGGCGAGGGCGTCGGTTCGCGCGACGAGGATCGTCGGAACCCCGCACACGTCGGCCGCGAGGCGAGCCGCGATCAGCTTCTGCACCGACTCCCGGGTGGGGAGCAGCACCTTCCCGCCCATGTGCCCGCACTTCTTGGCCGAGGAGAGCTGGTCCTCGAAGTGCACTCCCGCCGCGCCGGCGGCGATCATCTCCTTCATGAGCTCGAAGGCGTTGAGCACCCCGCCGAAGCCGGCTTCCGCATCCGCCATGATGGGAAGGAGCCAGTCCACGCTGTCGTCGCCCTCGGCATGGTGGATCTGGTCCGCGCGCAGGAGCGCGCCGTTGATCCGGCGTACGAGGTCCGGCGCGCTGTTCGCCGGATAGAGGCTCTGGTCCGGGTACATCTGGCCGGCGTTGTTCGCGTCGGCGGCGACCTGCCACCCGGACAGGTATATGGACTGCAGGCCGGCCTTGGCCATCTGCACGGCCTGGTTCCCGGTTACCGCGCCGAGTGCGCGCACGCAGGGCTGCGACCGCATCAGACTCCACAGCTTCTCCGCCCCCTGCCGGGCGAGGCTGTGCTCGACGCGTACCGAGCCGCGGAGTCGAACCACGTCGGCGGCGGAGTAGCCCCGCTCCACGCCCTGCCAACGTCGATCGCTGTGCCAGTTCGTCTCGATCTCTCGGGCTTCGATCTCTGCGTTCATCGTTGCCTCCCGGCAATCGCCTCGCAAGGGTCCGCAGCCTCCAGGAAGCTGCACGTAGGGATAAGGACTCCAGGCTCATGGTAGGCGGGCAAAGCCTTTTGACAATACAATCCAAGAAATGCTGAACATTCAATTTGTCAATACTTGACCGCCCGGACACCGGACAAGTGAAGGATGACTCCGCCATGAGATCCGAGCCTTCCCGCTTCTACTACAAGCAGAGTCGACTGAAGCAGTTGCGCGCCTTCTGCCACGCCGCCCAGGCGAACAGCATCTCCCGCGCCGCCGAGCGTCTCTCCCTGAGCCAGCCCACCGTCTCTCTCCAGGTACGGGCGCTCGAAGACGAGCTTGCGGTCACGCTCTTCGAGCGCCGGGGCCCGCGCATTTCGCTGACGCCCGAAGGCGAGGTCCTCTACCAGCTTGCCGTCCCGCTGGTCGAAGGCATCGACAACCTGAGCAACGCCTTCGCCGAACGTCTCGGGCAGGTCGCCTCGGGAGAGCTCAACATCGCCGCGGGGGAGTCGACCATCCTCTACATTCTTCCGCGCTTCATGAAGCGCTTTTCCGCGCAGTACCCCGGCATCCGGGTCCGGCTGCACAATGTCACGGGCCGCGACGGACTCGCCCAGATCCGGGCGGACGAAGTGGACTTCGCGGTCGGATCGATGCTCGACCTCCCCGCGGATATCGAGTACCGGCCCACGTTCTCCTTCGACACCGTCCTGATCACCGCCCGGTCCCATCCGCTCGCGTCCCAGGAGCAGCCGAGTCTTCGCGCAATCGGACGCTACGGCCTGATACTGCCCCCGCGTCACCTGAGCACCTGGCACGTGGTCGACCTGGTCTTCCAGCAGCACGGAGTGCCCTTCCAGGTCACCCTGGAGGCGGGCGGCTGGGAGGTGATCAAGCGCTACGTCGAGCTCAACCTCGGAATCTCCATCGTCTCGGGGCTGTGCATTACCGGCCGGGAGAAGCTGGCCGTGCGGCCCCTCGGCCGGTACTTCCCCAGGCGCACCTACGGGGTGGTGCTGCGCCGGGGAAAGTTCCTCTCGCCCGCCGCCAAGCGTTTCATCCGCATGATGGAGCCGGCCTCCTTCCCGAAGCGCGCCGGCAAGGCGACACCGGGCAACGGCGAAGCGGCATTCGGGCACGGGGAAAACGGCGCCTTCCCCCTCACGGGGGATTCTTGAGCGCGCTTCTCCTGGGATAGAATGCGCTCGCATGGCCCGGCGTCCCGAACACGAGTCCGACCACGGTCTGGCGGTCGAAGAAGCCAAGCCCCGGCTCAAACGCCCGCCGCTCTACAACGTTATACTGCTGAACGACGATTTCACTCCCATGGAGTTCGTGGTTCACGTGCTCGAGTTCTTCTTCGGCCTGGATCGGGAGAGGGCAGTCCGAGTGATGCTGCTGGTCCACACCAGCGGCAAGGGCGTGTGCGGGTGCTTCTCCCGGGAGATTGCCGAGACCAAGGTCGAGCAGGTCAACGACTACTCGCGGGAAAACAATCATCCCCTGCTGTGCACCATGGAAAAGGCCTGAAACCCCGATTTCCGGTGACGCGACATGCTGAGTAAGGAGCTCGAGTTCACCCTGAACATGGCGTTTCGCGACGCTCGCGAGAAGCGCCACGAGTTCATGACGGTCGAGCATCTGCTGCTCGCCCTGCTGGACAATCCCGCCGCGAGCAAGGTCCTGCGGGCCTGCGGAGCGGGGATGGACAAGCTGCGGGGAGAGCTCACCTCGTACATCGAAGAGAGCACGCCGATGCTTGCGCCCAAGGACGAGCGCGAGACCCAGCCCACGCTGGGTTTCCAGCGGGTTCTGCAGCGCGCGGTGTTCCACGTGCAGAGCTCGGGCAAGAAGGAGGTCAACGGCGCCAACGTGCTGGTGGCGATCTTCGGAGAGCGGGAGTCGCAGGCGGTGTACTTCCTGGGCCGGCAGAGCATCACCCGCCTCGACGTGGTCAACTACATTTCCCACGGTATCTCGAAAGTACACGACAGCGAAGAAGGGGACTCCTTCACTTCCGGCTCCGAGGAGGAGAAGCCGGCCGAGCAGCCCGCGCGCTCGCCGCTCGAGTCCTACGCCGTCAATCTCAACGAGCAGGCCCTGCTCGGCAAGGTCGACCCGCTCATCGGCAGGCGCGCCGAGGTGCAGCGCACCATCCAGATCCTCTGCCGGCGGCGCAAGAACAATCCCCTCTACGTCGGCGAGGCGGGCGTGGGAAAGACGGCAATCGCCGAAGGGCTGGCGAAGATGATCGTCGAGGGAGAGGTGCCGGAGGTTCTCGAGGAGAGCACCATCTACGCGCTCGACCTCGGCGCCCTCCTCGCGGGCACCAAGTACCGGGGAGACTTCGAGAAGCGCCTCAAGGGCGTGCTCGCCCAGCTCGACAAGGAACGAGGCGCCATTCTGTTCATCGACGAGATCCACACCATCATCGGGGCGGGGGCCGCATCCGGGGGAGTGATGGACGCCTCCAACCTCATCAAGCCGATGCTCGCATCCGGCGAGCTGCGCTGCATCGGCTCCACCACCTACCACGAGTACCGCGGCATCTTCGAGAAGGACCGCGCCCTGTCGCGCCGTTTCCAGAAGATCGACATCACCGAGCCCAGCATCGAGGAAGCGGTGAAGATCCTGAACGGGCTCAAGTCGCGATTCGAGGAGCACCACCAGATCCGCTACTCGCGCCAGGCGATGCGCGTCGCGGTGGAGCTCTCGCACCGCTACATCCACGACCGCTACCTGCCCGACAAGGCAATCGACGTCATCGACGAGGCGGGAGCCTCCCAGAAGCTGCTGCCCCCGTCGAAGCGGCGCAAGACGGTCGGGGTATCGGAGGTGGAGGCGGTGGTCGCGAAGATGGCGAGGATCCCGCCCAAGACGGTTTCCTCGAACGACAAGGACGTGCTCCGCACCCTCGAACGCGACCTCAAGATGGTGGTCTACGGCCAGGACGCGGCCATAAACACGCTCGGCGCGGCGATAAAGATGGCGCGCTCGGGGCTGCGTGACGCGCAGCGGCCGATCGGCTCGTACCTGTTCGCCGGCCCCACCGGAGTGGGCAAGACCGAAGTGACCCGGCAGCTCGCCCGGCTCATGGGAGTGGAGCTGGTGCGCTTCGACATGTCGGAGTACATGGAACGGCACACGGTTTCGCGCCTGATCGGCGCGCCCCCCGGCTACGTGGGCTTCGATCAGGGCGGACTTCTCACGGAGGCGATCGTCAAGCATCCGCACTCCGTCCTCCTCCTCGACGAGGTCGAGAAGGCCCATCCCGACGTGTTCAATCTGCTCCTGCAGGTCATGGATCACGGGACCCTGACCGACAACAACGGGCGCAAGGCCGACTTCCGCAACGTCATGCTGATCATGACCACCAACGCGGGGGCGGAGCAGATGAACCGCGCGTCGATCGGATTCACCGCCCAGGACCACTCCGGTGATTCGCTGGAAGTCATCAAGCGTCTCTTCACGCCCGAGTTCCGCAACCGCCTCGACGCCGTGGTGCAGTTCTCGTCGCTCGACGAGGAGGTCATCGCCCACGTCGTCGACAAGTTCATCATCGAGCTCGAAGGGCAGCTCGAGGACAAGCGGGTGACGCTGGAGGCCGACGAAGCGGCCCGGGCCTGGCTTGCGCAGCACGGATTCGACCGGCTCATGGGCGCGCGTCCGATGGCCCGGATCATCCAGGAGCACATCAAGCGCCCGCTTGCCGAGGAGCTGCTCTTCGGCCGCCTGGAAGAAGGCGGGCACGTCAGAATCTCGGTCGAGAACGAGGGGCTGTGCTTCGAGTTCGAGCCCGAAGTCTCGAAGAACCACGTCGAGGAGTCCGGCTGAGGCCCGCATCCGCCGCGGAGACGCGCACACAGGGCCCGAGCATCGAGATCAGCGCCTTCCTCGAGCACCGTCGGAGAACCATCCCCCCTTGTTCGCGTTCCTGAGGACTGGCGTTCGCCCCCGTCCCGGTCCCGCCCGCCGGTGCGCGGCGTTGCTCGCGCTGCTCGCCGCCATCGGGCCCGGCCTGTCTCCGGCCGCCTTTGCCCAGGTCTATGGGAGTGCGGCGGGATACGCCGCGCAGCCCCTGGCGGCGGGTCCGGCCCAGGTCCTGACCCGCGGCATCGACCGCCTCACGGGATTCCTCATTGGAGCCGGGGAAGCGACGCCGGAGGCGACCTTGAAGTTCCTCGAGGCCGAGATCGCGCCCCACTTCGACTTTGCCTACATGTCGGCGTGGGCCGCCGGCCCCTACCATCACCGCCTCGACGCCGGGCAGAAGGCCCGTTTCGCCGAACGGCTGAAGACGCTCTTTCTCGGCGCCCTCGCCCGCAACCTCGGCAGCTTCAGCCGGCCCCTGCCGCGAATCGACATCTACCGGCCCCGTCCGGGACGGAGCTCCAGGGAAACCGTGGTTCCGGCCCGCGTCATCTTCGCCTCCGGATTTGCCGCCCGTCTCGAGTTCCGCTTCTACTGGTCGGGCACCGCGTGGCGCATCTTCGATGTCGCCGCCAACGGGGCGAGCGCGGTCGCCTACTACCGTCGATACTTCCGCGACGTCCTCGAGCGCCTCGACCCCGAGAGCCTCAGCGAGTGAGGTGACGGCGGCGCGGCACGCCGCCAGGCCATCCGGAGCACGAAGCGCGGTCCGCGTCGCGGGACGCGGCGCACCTGCGAGCTCTACGACACCGAAGAGGCCACGGGTGCGAGATGCCGCGCCCGACCCGAATCGGCGCAAGCGCCAGACCCGGTAACGAACTCTCGGCCGTGCCGGCCGAATTCATCGCGCCGTCGGTCCCGCGATCCGGTCCCGGCATGCCGTCACCTCTTCCTCCCGGGCCAGAACGCTGCGGCGGGTTGGTACAGCGCCCTGGAACAGGCGGGCTAATGGATCATTCGGGTATCGAACACCTCGACCGGAATGGCCAGCCCGGGCGCCTTCGACAGGCGTGCGTCGGTGGTCAGGAGCGGACCGCGGACAACTTCCGCCAGGGCGACATACGCCGCGTCGTACGCGCTGAGGTTGGCACGCCATGACCAGATTCGCGGCAGCATCGGCCCGTGTCGATGGCGCTGGAGATCGAGCTCGTCGAGCCTCCGGACGGCGGCCTCGGCACGGTACACGGCCACGCTCCCCGCCTGCACGTGGCGCCGCAGCACGTTGAGAACTTCGAGATCGAGAAGTTCCGGAGCGTGCAGGGAGATACCCGGATCGAGCAGGCGCTCGCGGACCCTTGCCCCGGCCCACGTACCGAGAACCAGCTCGACGACCACCGATGCGTCCAGTACCGTCGCGGTCACGCTTGGCTCAGCGCCGTCCCCGTTCTTTCCGCAGCATTTGGGCGGTTGGTGGATCCAGCTCGATCGGCGGCAGCTCGGCGATCCGCGCGAAGACCTCGGCACGCGTCGGCCGGGACAACACCTGCTTGATCTCCCGGAGCAAGTAATCCGACATCGACAGACCGGCGAGGGCCGCGCGGGATTTCAGCCGACGGTGAACCTCGTCCGGCACATTGCGAATCTGGATCATCTTGGACATGTGAACAATGGTGTTCTCATGTTCTCAACATGTCAATACATCATCCCACATGACGATGCGGACCGTGACCGCGCACGCCCACCGGAAAGCGACCACCGCCTGACGAGATTCACAGGTCACGCCTTCCTCGCCCGACGTGAGCCCATGCGGGAAGTCGCCAATCCTTGCCGGCCACCCGAGAGACTGCTTCCCCATATCGAATAGCATGGGTCCATGAAGACCACCCTCGACATCAATGACGAGCTCCTCGCCCGTGCGAAGCGCCATGCCCGGAACACCGGGCGCCCGTTGCGCGCGGTGGTCGAGGACGGACTCCGTCTCGTGCTCCAGCCCCCTGCCCCTCGGCCCCGGTACACCCTCCCCGACCTGAGAGCGGGCGACTCGAGCGCGCCCGATCCGCTTGAGCAATACTCCTGGCCGGAGCTGCGCGAATTGATCTACGGCGACTCCGGAACCCGTTAATCGCCGTAGGTACCAACCTGCTCGTCTACGCGCACCGCCGCGAAGCCCGAGCCGGCGACGAGGCGCATGCACTCATGGTCGGGCTCGCGGAAGGCAGTCGCCCGCGGGCGATGCCCTGGCCTGCTGCTACGAGTTCCTGAGCGTGGCGACCAACCGCCGCGTCTGGAAGAACGAAGCGACCACGCCGAAGCATGCCTGGGATCAGTTCCGGGCGTGGGCGGCGTCGCCATCGAACCGCATGACCGGCGACTTCATGGACCTTCTGAGCCGCTTCGTGCGCCGCCCTCACGTTGCAGGCGGCGTTGTTCGCGATGCCCGCATCGCCGCAATCTGCGTCTCGCACGGGATCGAAGTGCTGCTGACCTGGGACCGCGACTTCTCCCTGTCTCCGGAACTGCGAACCCGCGACCCCTTCCGGCACGGGCTTTGACCCTCCCACGAAGTCGCTAATCCAGCCCGTGCTCGCTCTTGTAGGCCTCGATCGCTTCGGCGAGCTCTTCGCGCTCCTCGCAGGCTCACGGAGCAGCTAGACTGCGGGGGGGTCATAGAATTCTTCAATCCTGGGCTACGGAGGCCATTCCCCGAATCTCATGGACGAGTGCACAAACGAAGAGCACTTCCCCGACGTTGATGTCCGGTCCAAGGCCGGCATCGTCCGAAGCCCGCTTGACGAAATCAAGGCGATCCAGACCCTCCTGGCAGATGTCTACAAGGACGCCGGCGATGGACGCACGCTGTTTCGAGAGCTGGTCCAGAACGCCGACGATGCAGGTGCGCAACGCCTCGGGTTCGTGGTCCTGGAGCGTGGCTGGCCCGATGCACGAAACAGTCTGCTCCATGGTCCTGCTCTTCTCGTGGCGAACGACGGGGCATTCCTCGACAAGGACCGTGAGGCATTGCACAAGGCCATCGGCGGATCCAAAGAGGACGAGGTCGGCAAGATCGGAACGTTCGGTATTGGCCTGAAGAGCGTTTTCCACATCTGCGAGGCGTTCCTCTACATGGGTGCCGAGAAGTCGGAGTGGCGGGCCGGCGTTTTGAACCCGTGGGCCGGCACCGGAGAGCGTGGAGAATCGGATCCCCTTCATCCCGATTGGGCCGTGTTGGAAACGTCAGATGTCGGACGGCTTCGATCCGTGACGATGGAGCTTCTGGGTGAGACGAGCAACGGCCTCCTGCTGTGGATTCCGTTGCGGCGTCCCGAATATCTGGACCGGGGCGAGGTGGGTCACCCATACGGGCTGGGTAAACGCTGCCCACGGCTGGACGATCTGTGCACTTGGTTCGGACGCTCGGAGTCCGCCGCGATGCTGCTGGCGCAGTGCGGGCACCTTCGGACTATCGATGCCGAGCGTGCGCCAGGACCGGAGAGTCTGCGCGACCGCGTGAGGCTGATGCGCGTGGCCCGGCAGACGGCGGGATGGGTAGGGCGATATGAGGACGACGGTCGATGTTTTCCCGACCGAACGTTTGAGGGCGAAATCGTCTCCGGCGATCGGAGTTGGTCCGTTACAGGAATCGAGGCTCGGGGCAGTGAACGCTTGCGTCGGCTCCGGTTGCAGTCAGATTGGCCGCAATCTCAGCGGTGGCGGTACGGTCGCTACTCGCCGGTGCCCAGGAAAGCTCTCGCCCACGCCGCGATCACCGTCTTGCGACCCAGCGACTCGGATATCGACCTGTTGGGAACACGGCTTCGCTGGGCTGTGTTCCTCCCTCTCGACGACGATCCCGAGCCGAGTTCCGGTGCAATTGTCGAAAGCGTGGGTCCCTCGCCTGCCTGGGACATCATCCTGCACGGCTACTTCTGGCCGTCTCAGGACCGCAGGTCCATTCCCGGGGTCACGGAGGAAACTGGCAATCCTGCGGGTGATGACGAGATGCGCGTTCGTTGGAATCGGGCGCTATGCGAAGAGTTGCTGATTCCTTTGCTGCCATGGACCCTCGTCAACGCGGTTGCCGGAGTCGACGAGCACGCGGCGCGGAGAATGCTGGGTGCGGTCGTCTGCTCAGCCTTGGTCAAGAACCATTTGGCCCGGGTCCAGCGACGGTATTGGCTGCTGCCAGTCATCACTACCGACGGAGTTCGATGGAAAGCGTTGGAAACGAGCACGTGTCCCGTACTTTCAATTCCAAACTGGAATCAGGCGCCGGAAGTTCTTCGCAGGCAGTTTGCGGCCTCCTGCGACGAATGCACGGACGATATCGTATTCATAGACGACAGTGCCCCTCGCCTTGCAGGCGAACTCGACGACTGGACGGAAGGCCGCCTTGAACGCCTGCTGAACTGCATTCCGGGCGAGACGTTCGGGTCCCCGCAGACTCTCCGGTGGATCGAAACATTTGTCCGTCACGCCCTTGGCCCGGACGTCCATGGCGGGGACGCTCGTGCCGCCACGGTGGCTCGGTGGATTGTGGGACGGATTGGCGACGGGGCGCTTGCCCATACGACCCGACGTTCCGCCTCGCGAGAGTCACGCGATGAGTTGCGGGAAGCATGGCGGGGTCTGTGCGGGGCGCTGCCGACGGCGTGGCTAGTGGCAACGCCCGTGGGCAGCCAACAGGCGGTCACCGAACTCGCTGCTGAAGGTGTGTTTGGCGAGGGATTGTTCCCGGTGCCGTTCGGACGCCTTCGAGGCGAGTCGCCACTGGCTCCGCAGCTTGACCAAGGACGATTGGATCGCGCGCTGTACACCTTGGGACGACGGCTGGAAGCGGGAGGAGAATCGGAGCGACTGCGGCACTCCAGGCTTCTCCTCGCCGAGTGTCTGCTTTCCACTCGACACGATAGTCCCCTGGGCGAGCATCTGGTTGAACTGCCTTTGTTGCGAGCAATCAGCTTGCCGGAGAACCAAGAGAAGGCCTGGTCCATCGCCGAACTGCGCCGCTGCATCGAGAACCGCCGTGTATTCGCGAGTCCGGCTTCGGAGATTTCGGACTACGACGGTACTGACGGAATCCAGCCGGAACGTCCCTCCGATCCGAAGCTGGCCGTCATGGAACTCGCGAAGGCGCTCGACGAGGCCGTCTGGATGGTGAGCGGTGACGCGGTGTCGTCTGTCGCGGCCGATGTGCCGTCACCCGCGCCGGAGGCTTTGGCCAGCGCGGTGCTTCGAGCCGAGGCGCTTGCCGAACCCGCATGTCGTAAACCCTTGCTTATGCGGCTAGCGCCAGAAGTCTCAAATGACACCAATGTACGTTGGGCTGCACGTGTGCTCCTCGCCGGGCGCGCCGCAGGCGTTGTCGGAGAGGATGCCGAACTGTTCCATGACCGCACCGGAAATGGTCGAGCACTGCGTATCCTGCTGCGCCTACTCGACCGATCATGGTGCGCCGTTCAAGGTACGTTGGTGGAGTCTCTTCCGCAAGACACCTTTGAGGCGCTGTTCGTCGGTCCAGCCGATCGTCAAGCACTCCATCGCCTGCTCGGTGACTGCCTGCAGAAATCCGTGGACTGGACCGGGATCGGCGACGGAGAGGCAGTGAGATTGCTCCTGGACCTGTACGGCGCAACGCACGAGGAACAGGAACGTTGGCGCACAGTGCCGTTACACCGTGGAGATGACCGAGTACGGGGCGCATTCAACCATCGAGCCAGGCGTTCAACGGGAACGACGGAGGAGTTGCGGTTGCCTCCGGAACTCGAAGCGGAGATTCGCCTCCTGGACCCGGATCCCCCGGTTGCCCATCTCTACCACTCGGTTCCTGAGATGGACCGTGACGGTCTTCTGCAGCTCTTGTTGGAGGACTCGCGCCCGTGGCGATTCGCCGAGCAAGTCGCACGCAGTATCCGCCCTCCAGACGAGCCGGTGCTCCTGCCGCAGGACAGCGGATTGCGTTACCTGCTCAGACATCGTCGTTGGCTGCCCCGGCGTGATGGCGGCGCCCTCGCACCGGATGCGGTGCTCATTGCTCCGAAGGAACTGCTGCATGCCATCGCCGGTCTAGCCGTGGCCGGTGCCTTCGGCGACAAGCGGCTTCCCGAAGCGGTAGATACAGGGATATGGGAGACGGCGGAGCCGCTGGTTCGAGAACTCCTCGGGCGTCTGAGTCGCGAGCGCCAAGTTCAGCGGATGGTCGACGCTTTGGAATCCGATCGAGTCGCGCAGGTCGATCGTGGTGCGTGGCTTGTCATGCCGAATCCCGATCACGTCGACGTTTCCCTGATCGAAGATGCCCTGAAAACGACCCTTGCCGGTAACCATCCCGGCTGGAGGTTGGTGCATGCAGCCGCCCGGGTTGTCGGGTTCGGCGGCGACCGATCGCCAGATTCTTCGGAACCTCTTGTGAAGCTGGCGAAGGCGCTCTGTGCCCCAATACCTTCGGATCGTCAGATTGAAATGTTAAGGAGCCTCGGTGAATCCAGGCCGACTAAGGACTCACCCGGTGGACGCCTGTTCCGTACATCCTTGAAATGCTTCGCGGAAGCTGACGAGTTTCTCTCGCATGTTCTTCCACGGATTGATCTACCCACCCAAGACGGCAATTGGCACGCCAGCCGAGATGTCGCGAGAACCGAAACCGGCGTAGCGCGACGGCACCGCCTGCTTCCCGAACTTCGCCCCATACTCCGACTGAGTGGAATTGATCCGGTCCCCCACGCGAGCAGTGCCGGATGCAGTCCGGCTGGAACTGGATTGGACGTGCTGGAGAAGTACTTCGAGCCTTGGCGTGGTCGAGTCCAGCATGGCGCCGTGGGGGCGTTTCTCAGCTTGTTGGGCAACGGTTTGAACAATCGGATCGGGAATCTCGCCCAGCGATGGCTGGGCGAAGACGTTGCCATCGAACCGATAGGGGGATTGGACCGGCACGCCGTCAGTGTCTGGGTCTCGCCCCAGGTTGCTCGTGGTGACCGAGTCAGTGCGGTGAACGTCCTCGGATCGAGGGTGGAGATGGAGGCCAAAGCCGACAGCGACACGCTGTTCGCCGTCGATCCCGTTCGACATCCCCCTTCGCAGTACTCAGCGCTGGCGCCGCTTGGCGCCTTCTGGGAAATCGCTCTGCGAGATGTCGAGCCGCAGAGCCGCTCCCGTTCCGAGCTCACGGAGCTGCTTCGCGGCACCGTCCAGCGATGGGTCACCCGCTACCTCAAGCTGGACCGCGAGCAGGTGGACGCATGGTGGGCTGGATGGGGCGAGGGGTCGCAAGCGGACTTTGGCCCCGTGCTTGCCTCCATCAAGGCACATCTACCACTGACGCTGCAGCAACTCGATGTGAAGGAGAGCGAACCGCTTCGGGATGCGCTCAGGAAGGCCGAGCGGGCGCAAAGAAAACGAGAGCAGGCACCCTCTGAAGAAGCGCTCAGATTCGAGAGAGAAGCCCTGGACCGCTTGGAGACGCTAATTTGTGAGCCTCGACACCAGGAATTCCTGTGGATGCGGGTCAATGAGCTGATGCGGCGCTACGGTTATGGACACGACAGCGTGCTGCTGGAGCTCGCGCAGAATGCCGACGATGCGCTTGCAGAGGCCGCTGAGATCGAGTGTAGACGGCTGCCGGCCAACATCCGCCGCCTCTTGATCCGAGTCCACGAACATGACGGGACGCACACCGTGGATGTCATGCACTGGGGACGTCCGATCAACGACACCGGAGGCACGGCGTTCCCAGCCGGGCGGGAGCGTCAGTGGGACCAGGACCTCTACTTCATGATGCTCATGAATCTGAGCGGCAAGCCCGGCGAAGCGCCCGGAGAATCCTCGTCGTCTTCGACCACCGGTCGCTTTGGCCTCGGCTTCAAGTCCGTTCATCTCGTCTCGTCGTCTCCGTCCGTGGTCAGTGGCTTCATCGCCTTCTCCATTGCCGGGGGATTGCTGCCGCAGGAACAAGCTGTTCCGGACGAAACGGATTCATGGACAATCGAAGGCCGCCGACCGACTCGCGTCAGGCTGCCGCTGCGTCCGGTCGTCGAAGCGCCGAATCCAGTCGAGCAGCTCTTCCATCGATTTGCCTACGCACGTGTGCTGCTGCCCGTTCTTGCAAGACAAGTGCGGGAAGTCGTTGTGGAGGGCGGACCGTTTCCCGGGGTTCACGTCTTCGACGGAAAGTCCATCGACGGCGCTCCCGGGTGGTCGGTCGGTGCTGAAACCGAGCTGCCCAACCATGTCGGACGCTGGCGAATCTTTCGTTTCCGGCCCGCGGACGCAGGGCGGGAAGACATGGGTACCGCTGCGTTGGCCGTCGGTCTCCGAGGGGGCGTTCCGGCAGCGTTGGGCCCGGACGTGCCGTTCCTCTGGAACGTCACGCCCACGAGCGAGAACTGGGGCTGCGGATACGTCGTCAATGGACCCTTCAAGCTCGACCCCGGCCGAACCCATGTGTCGCTCGATGACCATACGACCCTTCGGACGGTCGCCCGCCTCGGTGAAGCGCTAGGAAGGGGTCTGATTGAGCTTCACAACGTGTTGGCCGATCCAGCGTATGCGTCACATGGCCCACTGGTCATTCGTGACGGCCAGGACTTCCTGTCGTCGCTGTGGAAGGTTCTCGCCCGTGGCCTGAACAACCCTGATGCACTGCGCCGGAGGTTTCTCCTCGCATTGCATGGGAATGGTCGTGGACTGTCGGCCTGGATGGGCGCCTGCTCAGCCGCGCCGACGGGTCTTCCCGCGCCATTCCGGCCAATGCTTCCTCCCCTGACATCGGATGTACGGATTGAAGTCGCGAGCGGCGATTTCGACAATCACCTGTGCGCCGTCCTCGCTGAAATCGAAGACGAGGACTTGGCGGCGTTGGTTGGTGACCGCTGCATCATCTCAGCTGAAGTCGAGCAACTCCTCCGTCCATTGTGCAACCTCGCGGGTACGGAGGGAAACTGCATTGCTCCGACCTCGCTTCGTCCATCCAAGCTGTTTGCGGAGCTAGCTGAAAGGTGGGAACACTATTTGACGCCGGAGCGGTTGCACGCGTTGCGACCCATTGACAAAGGTGGGGATTCGAACTTCGACGCGTACGATCCGCAAGGCGTAACTTGGCGCCGCGCCCTCGAGGCCCGGGCAGCGGATGGAAGTCTCTAGCCAATACGAAGCCTTCTCCTGCGAGATGCCCCGGACCCGTTCGATCACACCGACGCGGGCGGTAACGACGAATTCCTGCGGGCGGCCTTCGCTCCCGACGACCGGATTCTCGATCCGGCGTACATCGAACGCAGCGAAGATTGGCGGGTGTTCCGGTGGCTTCGTGATCAGCATCGCGTCGACGCCGCAATGATGGCGAAGTGGTGCGCGGACCTTCCCGAGGACCTCCACGCTGCGGCGATCCACTACCTGCTGCACGGCGAGCTCGGGTCCAGCGTTCTGCAGCGTCTTGAGCCAACCGAAGGGCGACCGCGCTGGCTTCGACAGTACGACGCCGTTTGTCGACTGGTGGAGGACCAGTGCGAGGAATCTTGGCGTCGCAAATCGTTTCTGGTTGCTCTGTTTCCCGACCGGTTCCATGAACCGGAGTCGCAGCGGAACCGGATCCGACCCGAGCCGGACACATTCTTCCAACAGCTACTGGAATGGTGGGACGATGCCGCCGTGCGGAGTGAAGTGCTCGATGGCTTCGAGAGCCGCGCATGGCCAGAGTGGCTGCGGAGAGACGGCATTGCGGCCGGCCTGCGAATGGACTCGGCAGATCACTGGCTCGCCCTGCTGGTTCTGGGCGCGTGTCGGAGTCTCGGCCGCGCCCAGGACCGCCAGCATCGTAGCTTCATCGAACTGGCCCACAGGGAAGGATGGTGGGAGGTGTTCAAGACACCCGATGATGCCAGTGCCTGGATGACGGTACTGCGAGACTGGCAGGACGGCGCGTGGGCCAAGCTGCCATATCCCAATTGGATGTCGCTGTTTCCAGCAATCTACCAGCTCAGTCGGTATCGGGATGCATATGTTCGTTTGCTCAAGTCGGCCGGACGGCGTCCCGAAGGCATGTACCAAGTCACTGCCTTGCTCGCACCACGCGTCGACGAAGCGCTTACAGGCACGGGAACACACTTCGATGCTCCGCCCGCGCCGCTCAGTATGGGCCTTCACTGGGTGCTTCGGGAACTCGTGCGTCTGGAAATCGTCAGAGGCGAACATCTGTTCCCGGACTGCTGGGTACCATCGGAGCAGGTTCTTCGTTTGCTCGGAGATCTCGGTCTTGATCGACCGGATGACGCCATGTCCAACTCGCAGAAGGCGCGCACCATCTTCGACTTCCTGGCATCCGCGTTGGGGACGGAAACCCCAAATCTTCATTGTGCATTCGACATACCGCTTCGGCACGTGGCCTCAGATCCGGGTCTGCGTCATCGGTTCGGCTTGGAGCAATGATGGCACCTTTCCACACGAATGTGGCGGTGCGGCATCCCCGCTTCGGTACCGGCCAAGTCGTGCTGGATCAGGGCGACAGCGTCGTCGTCCGCTTCGAACACGGGATAGAGGAATGCCTGGCCGCCGATCTCGAGCTAGTCGAGGGTCTGGCGGAGCGAATGGCCGCCGGGCGACCGGACCCCGCGCTGCAAGTCGTCACGCGAATCCTCGGTGAGTGCATCCGATCCGTCAACGACGCCTGGGGCGTCTTCTCACGATCCCGCATCGCGTTGCTGCCGCACCAGCTTTGGGTTTGCAAGCGGGTGCTCGAGTCGTGGCCCACCCGATGGCTGGTCGCGGATGACGTGGGGCTTGGCAAGACCATCGAAGCGGGCCTCATCCTCACTCCGCTGCTTTCATCGGGGCGTGTGCGCCGGCTGCTCATTCTGGCGCCCGCCAGTCTGGTCGGACAGTGGCAGGTACGGTTGCGGGAAATGTTCGATATCCGACTCTCCATCTACGTTCCCGACGCCGATACGGAGGCGTCCGACTTCTGGAATACGCATGACCGGAGCATCGCCTCGGCACATACGCTGCGTCTCGACAAGGGCAATCGTTGGGAGCGCCTGTTCGACGCCCACCCTTGGGACCTCGTGCTCATCGACGAAGCGCATCACATGAACGTGGATGATCAGGGTCACCGCACGCTGTCCTATCAACTCGTGGAACGCCTTCAAGAACGGGGCAAGGTGCAGTCCCTGGTGCTGTTCACCGGTACGCCGCATCGGGGCAAGGACGCGGGGTTCCTGTCGCTGCTCAAGCTGCTTCGGCCTGAAGACTTCAATCCCGAGCAGCCTCTCGAAGAGCAGGTCGAGAAGCTGCGCACCGTCATGATTCGCAACAACAAGCAGTCCGTCACAGACATGTCCGGCGAGCCGCTGTTCACTCCGGTGCGATCACGGCGCGAAACCTACGCATACTCGCCGCAAGAGGCGCGATTCTACGAGCAGCTCACGCAGTTCATCGTGACTGGCAAAGCCTATGCTGCCGGTCTTGTATCCCAGGATCGGCGCACCGTGATCCTGATTCTGATAACGATGCAGAAGCTGGCGTCGAGCTCCGTGGCGGCAGTGCGGCGGGCCCTTGCTCGACGGCTCGCCCGTCTCCGCCAGGCGGAGACCCGGCTGGACGCAGCACGCGAGGATCTGGCGCGGCTGCAGGAGCTACGAACTGAGGACGACCCCGCCAATCTTGACGAGGTCAGTCGGCTGGAAGAGCGAGTGGCGGAGAGCCTGCGCGGAGTCGATCTCAATCCAGACGAGATCCCGGCCCTTGAGGAATTGCTTGCGGCAGCAAGGGACGTAACCGACGAAACGAAGATCGAGCGTATCCTCACGGTGGTCGACGAATCGTTCGCCGACAGGTCGGTGCTCTTCTTCACGGAGTACAAGGCGACTCAGGCTCTGCTCATGAGTGCGTTGCACAAGCGCTACGGCGACGGATGCGTGACGTTCATCAACGGCGACGGTTTCATCGAGGATGTGCAGGATTCGTCCGGCAACGTCTCGGGCCGGACAGTGGACCGACACCGCGCGGCAGCGCGGTTTAATCGGGGGGAGGTTCGCTTTCTCGTTTCCACGGAAGCGGCTGGCGAGGGCGTCGACCTTCAGGAGCATTGCAGCGCCCTGATTCATGTAGATCTGCCGTGGAACCCGATGCGTCTGCACCAGCGCGTCGGGCGGTTGAGCCGCTACGGTCAAACCGACCACGTCGATGTAGTCACGGTGCGGAATCCAGACACGGTGGAGAGCCGGATTTGGGATCTCCTGGACGAGAAGCTGGCGCGAATCAACTTGGCTTTCCAGGGGGGAATGGACGATCCCGAGGACATTCGCCAGCTCGTGATCGGGATGGCATCGCCGGGCGTGTTCACCAAGGTGTTCGCCGATGCCGACCCCACCCTCAGCGGGCAAACGCTCGACAATTGGTTTGATACGGAGACCGCGACCTTCGGCGGCGAGGACGCAGTGAACACCGTCCGCAACCTCGTCGGCCATGTCGCGCGCTTCGACTTCGGAGAAGTGGCGGGCCAGATCCCGCGGGTGGATCTGCCAGATCTTGTACCGTTCTTCAAAGCGGTCCTCGCTGTTCGGGGCCGGCGGCCCGACCAAGCGGAGGACCTTCGCCTGCGCTTCCGTCCGCCGGAAGAGTGGAAGGACGACTTTTCGATCGCTGTGGTCGATCGCTACGACCTTCTGTTTGCCCGGGAACCGCAACCAATGGACGGGGAGGATGTCGCTGGCGTCGGGCTGCGGGTCGTCGACAGAGCGGTTCGGGATGCAGTGGAGCTGAGCGGGGCTTTCGGCGCAATCCGGGGCCTGGACGCGCCGATCTACGCATTCAGTGTGCGGGACCGCATCACCGGCTCGGATGGCCCCATTCGCGCCGTCGTCGTGGCCGCCCAGCCGGGTAGTGACGGTGCATGGACCCTGGTTCGTGACTGGGAACTGATGCTGCGCCTGAACCCGCTGGCCGACAAACCCCGCAGCCCAATGTTCGCGGATGCCCACCCGGTGTACGACGTTGCGAGTCTCATGGCTGAGGCACGGCATTATGTCGAGTCGCAGCTCGGGGCACTGGATCTCCCGTTCGCGTTGCCGGCCGTCGAGAGCTTGGCTTGTCTCGTCCCCGGGGAAGCGGCGACGAAGGGAGCCCGACAAAGCGAGTGAACGAGCTTGCCTATCTTTCCTGCTTCGACTCGAACGCCCTCTCGTTGTAGATTCGTTCTTCCACGGCGGTGAGCCGGATTGCTCCCTCGTTCAGGACGTTCGGGTTGGCCAGCACGATGCTTTCCAGGCCTCCGGGCACCGCCACGCTCGGTACTGCCAGCAAGGGCGCTTCTTTTCGCATCAACCACAAGGTGCCCATTCGCCGCGTGGACCGCGGATGAGGGTAGTGGTCCCAATCTTCCGGAAGATCATGGACATGCCAACGTTCGAGAGCGACTTCGTCACTCACCTCGTAGACACCCAACCGGTAACCGGGTGGCACCAAGCGGGGAGACGGCAGGTAGTGGGCCATCTCCAGCATCGCGACGCTCGGCGTCTCGGCGAAATAGACGATCGGAAATCCGGGTTCGTTCCAGCGTGCTCCATCCCGGTAGCTGGCTCCCAGTCCGCGAAGATCCTCCAGGTAGCGGACATGGCAGATGCGGTACAGCCGCATCAGGGGAATTCGCCGTACTCGACTCTACGAATGATCTCCCGTACCAGACGACGCCCTTCGAATGTGTCGCAAAGATCGATGGGACAGTCGCCCCCCAAGGCGGGCAGCGCGGTGCCAAGCCAGTCTTGTGCGCGTTCGAGGCCGTCGAATGCGGCGGCGGCGGCGGCGAAAACGCGCAGCGTGTCCAGAAGCCCCTCGGTTCGAGCTGGACCGAGGGACTTTCGGCCATAGAGCCGGGCCAGATGACCGGGGGTCGTTCCCAGCAGGCGAACGAAGAAGTCGCGATGACCGATCGCGTCGATGGCTTGCTTGACGACTTCCCCGGACAGCCCCGCCCGCACCGTTCGGATGTATACCGCCTGATCGACGAAAGCGGCGGAAGGAACGCCGATGTCCTCGATTCGTTGGACAGCGGCCGGATGCTCCATAGCAAGTTTGTCTCGGTGTCCGGATACCGCCAACAGTACCATCGAGTGCGGTAGGCAGGGAATCTCTCGCCCGTGCTCGAATGGAGCGCTTCGATTGCTGCCTATTGAATCCGATCTTTGATGGCCGGCCGTACTCCAGTCCAGGGAGCGTGAGCCTTCTTGCGGGCGTCTATCGCCTCGGCGAACTCACGACTATGCCGTGACCGGAGCGCCGCTCTCGGCCTGTGCCTGGTTCCATCGCCGCGTCCCGTGACACGATTCGCCCCCGGCATCAACGACGTACCGGCGCACCCTGTCCGGCCGCGCCCGAATCGCTTTCCGCTTCGGCGCGCAGCTTCAGGCCGAGAGCTCCGACAACCTTGAGAACCGTGTCCAAAGTCGGATTGCGTTCTCCCGAAAGTGCCTTGTAGAGACTTTCACGAGACAGGCCGGCATCGCATGCAACTTGCGACATGCCCTTGGCGCGGGCGATATCGCCCAGCGCCTTGGCAATGAACGTGGCGTCGCCGTCGGCCTCCTCCATGCAGGCTTGCAGGTATGCGGCCATATCCTCCGGTGTGCGAAGGTGCTCGGCAACATCGTAGGGTGAGGTAAGGGTCATGGTCTCCACCTACAGGTTTCGTGCAAGGCGCAACGCCGTCTTTACGTCCTGGGTCCGAGTCCGCTTGTCCCCGCCGGCCAGCAGCACGACGATCATGCGGTTCTGCCGAGCCTTGGTGATGGCTACCGGGGCACCACACCGTGAACGAAGCCCTTACTCCAGCCCTCGCTCGCTCTTGTAGGCCTCGATCGCTTCGGCGAGCTCTTCTCGCTCCTCGCAGCCGGAAGGGCAGGCGGCGGCGAGCTCGGCGAGGCGTTCCTCGGCTTTCGCCAGCTCGTCCGTCTGCAGGTACAGCTCGCCCAGGTACTCGTTCGCTCCGAGGTGCCGGGGCTCGATGGCGAGCGCCTCCTGGTAGAAGCCGAAGGCCGGCTCCAGTCGTCCCAGCTTGCGGTGGGCGTAGCCCAGCATGTTGAGCACGTCCGCGTTCCCGGGATCTTCGCGGTTCAGCTTCTCGAGGATCCGAATCGCCTTCTCGTAGCCGCTCGACTCGATCAGGTCCACCGCGCGCTCGTAACCCGAGGCGGCCTCCTCGCCGCTGCTCGAATCGCCTCCGCCCGTGGCCGCCGCAATCGCCATCGGCCCGTACGCCACCAGGACCATCGCCAGTATCAGGTGCCTCGTCATCGCAATGCCCTCTCGCTGCTCAGGACCGGGAAAATCGGAAACTCCGCTCGCGGACCAAGGTAACCCAAAAGCGGGCACGGTAGAATTCGCGCCCGGCGGCACGCGGGCAGCCGCCCTTCCCTTGCGAGGCGCGCGCATCTCCATGACCTCTCCACTCGAACCGGTCCTGCCGTCCGGCCCCGGCCGGCGCGCCCGGTGGGGTCATCTCTACGGCGCGAGCCGGGCGCTCGCGATCGCCCGGAGCGTGCACCGCCACCGGGGACTGGTGCTGGCGGTGGTGCCCGACACCCCCGCCGCCCACCGGCTCGAGGCCGAGCTCTCCTTCTTTCTCGGCGCCGGCGGCGAAGAGATCCTGCACTTCCCCGACTGGGAGACCCTCCCCTACGACCTGTTCTCGCCCCACCAGGACATCGTCTCCGAACGCCTGCTGACCCTGTACCGTCTGCCCTCGCGTCGCAGCGGCGCGCTGATCGTTCCGGTGGGCACCCTCATGGGCCGACTGGCGCCGCCGGAGTTCGTGCACGGCAGCACCATGGTGCTGGCCCCCGGAGAGCGCCTCGATCTGCACGAGACCCGGACGCGCCTGGAACGCTTCGGCTACCGGTGCGTCGGCCAGGTCATGGATCACGGCGAGTTCGCGGTGCGCGGCTCCCTCCTCGACCTCTTTCCCAGCGGTTCCGCGCATCCCCTGCGCATCGATCTCCTCGACGACGAGGTCGACAGCATCCGCGCCTTCGACCCCGAGACCCAGCGCTCGACCGAGCGCCTCGACCGGGTGCGCCTGCTGTCCGCGCGGGAGTATCCCCTCACGGAGCAGTCCATTGCGCGATTCCGGGGCGCCTGGCGGGCGCGATTCGAAGGCGATCCGCAGGACTGCCCCGTCTACCGCGAGGTGAGCGAAGGCCGCAGCCCGGCGGGAATCGAGTACTACCTGCCGCTCTTCTTCGAGCGCTCCGCCACGCTCTTCGAGTACCTTCCGGAAGACACCCTCGCGATCCTGTACGAAGACGTGCACGAGGCCGCCGAGCGCTTCTCGCTCCAGGCGCAGCAACGCTTCGAGAACGCCCGGCACGACCGGGAACGTCCGCTCCTCCCGCCCGCGGAGCTCTTCCTCGCCGTCGACGAGACCTTCGCGCAACTGAAGTCCTGTCCGCAGGTGCGGCTCGGACGATTCGAGGAGGAGGCCCGGGGCGGCTTCACCGCCTACGACACCCGCGTTCCCGTGGGCATGCCGGTCAACCCGCACGCGCGCGAACCCTTCAAGGCCTTCGCGCGTTTCCTCGCGGAGTCCGAAGGACGTACTCTCCTGGTCGCGGAGAGCGCGGGACGGCGCGAGCACCTGCGCGACGCGCTCTCCGCCTCCGGCATCCGGCCCGTGGACTACGGGGACTGGCGAGCCTTCCTGGAAGGCGACGCCACGCTCGGCATCACCGTGGCGCCGCTCGAGGAGGGCGCGTGGCTGCGCGATCCCCCCATCGCGATCGTGACCGAAGCGCAGCTCTTCGGAGAGCGGGCGGTGCAGCGCCGGCGCCGGCGCCGAAGCAGACGCGACCCCGAGAGCCTGGTGCGCGACCTCGCGGAGCTCGCGCCGGGGGCTCCGGTCGTGCACGAGGACCACGGCGTGGGCCGCTATCGAGGCCTCGTCACCCTCGACGTGGGAGAGATCGCCGGTGAGTACCTGAGCCTCGAGTACGAGGGCGGGGACAAGCTCTACGTGCCCGTCGCCTCGCTTCACCTGGTGAGCCGCTACACCGGCGTCGACCCCGAACTCGCGCCCCTGCACCGCCTCGGGGGGCAGCAATGGCTGCGGGCACGGCGCAAGGCGGCGCAGAAGGCCTTCGACGTGGCGGCGGAGCTGCTCGACATTTTGGCGCGCCGCGCCGCGCGCCGCGGCCACGCCTTCGAAGTGGACCGGGGGGAGCTGCGCGGGTTCGAGCGGAACTTCCCCTTCGAGGAGACGCCGGACCAGGAGGCCACGATCGGAGCCGTAGTCGCGGACATGGCGGCGGAGCAGCCGATGGAGCGTCTCGTGTGCGGCGACGTCGGTTTCGGCAAGACCGAGGTCGCGATGCGCGCGGCATTCATCGCGGTGCAGGACAACCGGCAGGTCGCGGTGCTCGTGCCGACGACGCTGCTCGCGCAGCAGCACTACCAGACCTTCACGGACCGATTCGCATCGTGGCCCGTGCGCATCGAGCAGCTCTCCCGCTTCCGGTCCCGCCGGGAGCGCGACGAGGTGGTACGGGGCCTGCACGAGGGGCGTGTCGACATCGTCATCGGCACCCACCAGATCCTGCAGCCCGACATCCGCTTCAGGCGCCTCGGCCTCGTCGTCATCGACGAAGAGCACCGCTTCGGGGTCCGCCAGAAGGAGCGCCTGAAGGCGTTGCGCAGCGAGGTCGACGTGCTCGCGCTCACCGCCACTCCGATTCCCCGCACGCTCAACATGGCGCTGTCCGGGTTGCGGGACCTGTCGCTGATTGCAACGCCCCCCGAGCGCCGCCTCTCCATCAAGACCTTCGTGCGGGAGTGGAACGCCCCGCTGATCGCCGAGGCGCTCGCCCGCGAGCTGAACCGCGGGGGACAGGTCTACGTGGTGCACAACAAGATCGAGACCATCGAGCGCACCGCGCGCGGCATCGAAGCGCTGGTCCCCGAAGCGGAGCTTCGCGTCGCCCACGGTCAGATGCGGGAGCGCGAGCTCGAGCGCACCATGCTCGACTTCTACCACCGGCGCTTCAACGTGCTCGTGTGCACCACGATCATCGAGACCGGAATCGACGTGCCGAACGCCAACACCATCATCATCAACCGCGCGGATCACTTCGGGCTCGCCCAGCTTCACCAGTTGAGAGGCCGGGTGGGGCGCTCCCACCATCGCGCCTACGCGTACCTCATCGTTCCGCCGCGCCGGGCGATGAGCGCGGATGCGATCAAGCGCCTGGAGGCGATCGAGTCCCTCGAGGACCTCGGCATCGGATTCACCCTCGCCACCCACGACCTGGAGATCCGCGGCGCCGGCGAGCTGCTCGGCGACGAGCAGAGCGGGCAGATCCAGGCCGTCGGCTACTCGCTCTACACCTCGCTCCTGGAGCGGGCGGTGAACGCCCTGCGCCAGGGGCGAAGTCCCGAGCTGGACCGTCCCCTGGACCACGGAGCGGAGGTGGATCTCCGCGTTCCCGCGATGATCCCCGAGACCTTCCTGCCCGACGTGCACACCCGCCTGTTGCTCTACAAGAGGATCGCCAGCGCCGCGAGCAAGGCGGACCTCGACGACCTCCAGGTCGAGATGGTGGATCGCTTCGGCATCCTGCCCGACCCTGCCCGAATGCTCTTCCGGGTGACGGAGATCAAGCTGAAGGCGACCCCGCTCGGAGTGCGGAAGATCGAGTTCGGGTCGAGGGGCGGGCGCATCGTGTTCTCTCCCCGGCCCGCGGTCAATCCGGGGAACGTGGTGCGGCTCGTGCAGGCCGATCCCGGCGCCTACCGGCTGGACGGAGCGGAGAAGATTCGCCTCACGGCGCAAATCGAGGACGAAGCGGCCCGGATCGTCCTCCTGCACGACCTGCTCGACCGCCTCGCCCTGCCCCATGCCGCCTGATCGACAACCGATGCCGGCATTGAAGCCACGGGGCACCCGGACGGCGCGGGCATCCTCCGTGCGGCGCACGCGATGCGATGGCGGCACGCGGGTGGCGCGGCGCCCGCGCGCCTCGCGCGGCGCCTGCATCCGGGCCGCCACCGCCGCCCTCCTCCTCGGCGGCGCGGTGGCGGCGGAGAGCCAGGGGGTCAACTGGTACACCGTGGAGCTCATCGTCTTCGCGCACACCGACGTCTCTCACCTGGACGACGAAGTGTGGCTCGAGGACCCCGGCCTTCCGCCCATCGACGAATCGGTCGAGCTGGTCGATGCCGCCGGAATCGCGCTGGACGGAGAGCCGGCGGAAGGCGGGATCTCGGCTCCCCACGCCTTTCAGCTCGTCGGCCCGAGCCACTACCGATTGAGCGGCGTGTACGGCCGACTGCAGAGCTCGCCGGACTACCTGCCCCTGGTTCACATCGCCTGGCGTCAGCCCGGCCTTTCCAAGCGCCGGGCCAGGCATGCCCACGTTCAGGGCTTCGTGCACGATGCGTCCGCTTCGCAAGGCTCCTCCGTCGGGCCGAGGTCTCGCCTCGTCATCGACGGAACGGTGCGACTCCACTTCCGCAGATTCATCCACCTGGACGCCGATCTCCTCTACTACCGCGACGCGCCCCCTCCCCCTTCCCCCGCGGACGGGCTCACGGCGCCGTCGCTTCCCGCGGCGGAGGTCGGGCCGCCGCCCTCCTCCACCGATGCGCCGGCCTCGCCGGGTCGCGTCGAGGACGGCGACGCGGTCGTCGTCTCACCCCTTCCGACCGAATCCTCCCTGGCGACATCCACCGTGGCGGAAGCAGAGTCCTCGGGCAGATCGGAAGTCCGTCGATGGTCCGCCTACGACGGCCCCCCCGTCGCCTACCGGATGACCGCCAGCCGCCGCATGCGACGAGGCGAGCTCCACTATCTCGATCATCCTCTCTTCGGAGCCGTGATCCTCGTCACGCGCTAGCTTCGCTTCCCGGCGAGACGAGGTGCACGATGACGCGACGCACCGCCTCCATCGCGGTCTCGAGCACCGCCCGGATCGCCTCCATGCGGATCGGGCCGGGCGCGCGGCCCGCCGCTTCGTTGACCACGACCGCGAGGTGGGCGTAGGCGATGCCGGCCTCCCGGGCGAGCGCCGCTTCCGGCATCCCGGTCATGCCGACCACGTCACAGCCGTCCCGCTCCAGGCGATCGATCTCCGCCGCGCTCTCGAGCCTCGGGCCCTGAGTGCAGGCGTAGGTCCCCCCCGCGACCACGGCGACGCCGGCATCCGCGGCGGCCTGCACCAGGGACGCGGCGAGGGCCCGGTCGTAGGGAGACGTGAAGTCGACATGCACCGGCGCGTCGAGGCCCTCCTCGTGGAAGGTGTGGCCCCGTCCCCACGTGTAGTCGACGATCTGATCGGGGACCACCAGCGTTCCCGGCACCAGGTCGGCCCGGATGCCGCCCACCGCCGCCACCGCCACGATGCGGCGGCAACCCGCCGCCGCGAGCGCGCTCACGTTGGCGCGGTAGTTGATGCGATGCGGAGGGATCCGGGACGGAGTGCCGTGGCGGTGCAGGAACGCCACCTTCCGGCCGTTGAGCGTCCCCTCGAGGACCGGACCGGAGGGGGCGCCCCAGACCGTGGCCTCTTCGCGCCGCTTCTCCACCACGAGCCCTTCGAGCTCGAGGAGGCCGGTCCCGCCGATGATTCCCAGGCATCCCATTCCCGCAGATACTCTAGCCGCAACGTTTCACCGATTTTCGTGAGCTGCGGATGCGCAGATGTCGGCAGGGGCAAGGCGAAGGCGCGCCAGGGCGCGCAGGCGTACCTTGGCGCTGATGTCTGGCGCCCTGGCTGCGTTCACGAATTCGCCGGGAGCGGATTCGGACGCCCGCTGGGCGCCCGAAAGGACTCCGACATCGGGCAGGCAAGTCGGCACGGCGATGGTGAAACCCGGATGAATCGTCCTGGTTCTCGGAAGGGCCGCGGTGGCTCGGGAGCGGCCGGACGAGCGGGCGCTCATCGGGATTCCCTGGACATCTTCGCGAGTCCGATGTAAACGCGTTACTTGACGCCATCATACCTCCAGGATCCGAGGCGCCCGAATCGATGCCCTCCGACCGCTTTCCCCTGCTCTCGAGGATCGAGAGTCCCGCCGACCTGCGGGCGCTGCCCCAGTCGGAGCTCCCGGCGGTGGTGCGCGAGCTCCGCGATTTCCTGATCGAGAGCGTATCGGAGTCCACCGGTCACTTCGCCGCGGGACTGGGAGCGGTGGAGCTCACCGTGGCCCTGCACTACCTCTTCGACACGCCGGAGGACCGCATCGTCTGGGACGTCGGCCACCAGGCCTATCCGCACAAGATCCTGTGCGGGCGCCGCGATCGGATGCACACGGTGCGCAAGTGGCAGGGCCTCGCCCCCTTTCCCCGGCGCTCGGAGAGCCCCTTCGACACCTTCGGCGTCGGCCATGCCGGCACCTCGGTGGGCGCGGCGTTGGGCATGGCGATCGGAGCCCGGCAGGGTGGCACGCCACGCCGCGTGGTGGCGGTCATCGGCGACGGAGGCCTGACCTGCGGCATGGCCCTCGAAGCGTTCAACCACGCGGGCGACGTCGAACCCAATCTTCTCGTCGTGCTCAACGACAACGAGATGTCCATCTCTCCCAACGTGGGCGCGCTCACCAAGCGCTTCGCCCAGGTGCTCTCCGGAAAGCTCTACACGAGCGTGCGCGAGGGCGGCAGGAAGGCTCTGCGCCGTATGCCTTCGGTGTGGGAGCTCGCACGGCGCGCGGAGGAGCACGTCAAGGGGCTCATCGTGCCGGGCACGCTCTTCGAGGAGTTCGGCTTCAACTACATCGGGCCCATCGACGGACACGATCTCTCGGCGCTGCTCGCGACGCTGCGCAACCTCAAGGCGTTGCGCGGCCCTCAGCTCCTGCACATCGTCACCCGCAAGGGCAAGGGCTACCCGCCGGCGGAGGCGGACCCCGTCAAGTACCACGGCATTGCCGCCCCCTTCGACCCCGATGTCGGCATCGCCGCGGGCCGGTCCTCGGGAGGGCCCACCTACTCCCAGGTCTTCGGAGACTGGCTGTGCGACATGGCCGCGCGCGACGAGCGCCTGGTGGGCATCACCCCGGCCATGCGCGAAGGCTCGAAGATGGAGCGCTTCGCCCGGGAGTACCCGTCGCGCTACTTCGACGTCGGCATCGCGGAGCAGCACAGCGTGACGGTGGCCGCGGGCATGGCCTGCGAGGGCATGAAGCCGGTGGTCGCGATCTACTCGACCTTCCTGCAGCGCGCCTACGACCAGGTCGTGCACGACGTGGTGATTCAGGGACTGCCGGTGCTCTTCGCCATCGACCGGGCGGGACTGGTGGGCGGAGACGGCCCCACCCACGCCGGCGCCTTCGACATCTCCTTCCTGCGCTGCCTGCCCGGGATGGTGCTGATGGCGCCCGCGGACGAGAACGAGACCCGACAGATGCTCTACACCGCCTTCGGCATCGACGCTCCTTCCGCGGTGCGCTACCCGCGCGGCGCCGGGCCCGGGGTGCCGGTGGAGCAGGAGATGAGCGCACTGCCCGTCGGCCGGGCGGAGCTCCGCCGGCGCGGCCGGGACCTCGCCATCCTGTCCTTCGGCCCGATGCTCCAGTACGCGCTCGAGGCGGCGGAGCAGATCGACGCCACCGTGGTGAACATGCGCTTCGTCAAGCCCCTCGACGAGGAGATGATCCTGGAGATGGCGGCCACCCACGAACGGCTCCTCACGGTGGAGGAGAACGCGCTCGCGGGCGGCGCGGGCAGCGGGGTGAACGAAGTCCTGCTCTCCCATGGCGCGCAGGTCGCGGTGCGCAACCACGCCCTCCCCGACCGATTCATCGACCAGGGCTCGCGCGGAGACATGCTCCACGACGCCGGCCTCGACACCGAGGGCATCCTGGCCGCGGCGCGGGCCTTTTGCGACAGGCCGTGACGCAGCGGATGGCTCGCAACCCGCCCAGCCGACGACGACGAAGGTAGCGGCGACTGGCCGCCCCTGCGGCAAGCGGCAATGAACCATAGCGAAGGAAGCCATCAATCGCCTCGAGGAGCTTCGGACTGCGCTGATTTCTGCGGCTGTGAGAGGCAGAATCGATGTGCGGGAGGCTGTTCCGAGATACCGGTCGCGGTCGCCGTCAACCCCGGTCATTTGCTTGGGATGCCAGCGTAGATTAGATTTGGGCACCAAATATTAACAAAGCCTGCCTTATCCAGGTTTGCTTGACAGGGGCGTCTCACCGTGCACCGAGGCGAAACCGGCCGGTACGAGGTCACGAGCGTCGACGGCGAGACCGTACGAGCGTTCGTGCCCTCGCGCCTGCCGCCGGAGCCTGCATTGGACCTGTCAGTCCTGCAAGGCCCCCTCGAGAGGGCATTGCTGGCGCTGGGCCGGGTGGACAGTCTTGCGACGCTGCTGCCGGAAACCCACCTGTTTCTCTACCGCTACGTCCGGAAGGAGGCGGTACTGTCCTCCCAGATCGAAGGCACTCAGTCCTCTCTGTCCGATCTCCTGCTGTTCGAGCTCGATGAGGCACCAGGCGTCCCCGTCGACGATGTCGTGGAAGTCTCGAACTACGTGCTGGCCCTGGAACACGGGTTGCGGAGACTGCGCGGCGGCTTTCCGCTGTGCAACCGCCTCATCCGGGAGATGCACGCCGAACTGATGACACGGGGCCGGGGCAGCGACAAGGCTCCAGGGGAGTTCCGGCGCTCCCAGAACTGGATCGGGGGCCGACGGCCGGGGACCGCACGCTTCGTTCCGCCGCCGGTCCATGCGCTCTCCGACTGCATGTCCGACCTGGAGCGCTTCTTTCATGAACAGGAATCCGGGCTGCCGGTGCTTCTGCGCGCGGGGCTCGCGCACGTTCAGTTCGAGACCATTCACCCCTTCCTGGACGGCAACGGCCGAATCGGGCGTCTGCTGATCACATTGATGCTGTGTCACGAGCGCGTGCTGCAGGAGCCGCTCTTGTATCTGAGCCTCTACTTCAAGCGCTATCGAGACGACTACTACATGTTGCTCAACGAGGTAAGAAAAAGCGGCGACTGGGAGGCGTGGCTCACGTTCTTTCTCGACGGCGTAGCGGAAACTTCGCAAGAGGCGGTCTCGACTGCCCAGCGCTTGCTGTCGCTGTTCCAGGAAGACCGTGCTCGAATCCAGCAGAGAGGCCGCGCCGCGGGATCGGCGCTACGCGTCCACCAGGCGTTGCAGGAACGCCCCATCATCTCTCTTCAGAAGCTGGTCGACCGTACGAACCTTTCATTCCCGGCGGTGTCCGCCGGGATGAAGATCCTCGAGGAGCTTGGCGTGACGCAGGAGCTGACCGGCCGGAAGCGGAACCGTCTGTTCGGCTACGGACGCTACCTTGCCATCCTCAGCGAGGGAACCGAACCGCTGTGAACAATCCGATTTCCGAGCTCGCCTTCGAGGACGCCATCGAAGCGGCCCTGCTGCGCCACGGTCCGGATGAAAGTCCGGGCACTCCGCTCCGCGACGCCACGGATGAAATCCCGCCGTATGGCGAACCGGGAATGCGCCCCGGCGGCTACTCCTTCTCGATCACCAGGTACGCGTTGACGTGGTCCATGGCGTGGTCCGAGGGCCTCGCCCGGACCCGATCGCGGTAGGCGCGGTAGAACCCCTCGAGAATCTCCCGGCGTTCCTCCGCCGGACGCTCGGGCGAGAGCGCGCCCCCATAGATGCTCTCGCTCCAGTAACGCACGCTCGGGACGTAGTCCGCCGCGAGGCGCTCCGGGTCGCGGTGGGCGGAGAAGGCGGTCGCGAGGGGGCACGGAAGCACCCGGGTCTCGAGCGACAGGAGGCGAAGCCCCGCACGCGAGACGGCGCTCGCGGGGTCGTCGAAGGGCGCGCGCCACTCCTCCTCGGACCGGTAGTACTGGACGTGGTTCATGCGCGCGTACTCCTCGCGCGTCACGCTGCCATCGTCCACGAAGGAGCGCCAGATGTCGTTGACGGTCTCGAACACGCTCACTCCGCGGGTCCGGCCGAAGTAGCGGCCCTCGCCGTCCCGGGCGAATGGCGCGAGGACGAGGCGGCCGCCGGGCACGAGCTCCGCCGCCCGGTGCACGAGCAGCGTCTCCCAGTCCCGACGCGCCTGTTCCCGGTACGCCTCGCGCTCGGGGCCCTCGGCGGCGGCCGGGTGCACGTGGTCGGAGAGGTCGCAGGGCCTGGTGCTCAGCCAGTGCATGGCGCAGGCGGAGAAGCCGAGGTGGAGGCTCCGCGGCGGCAGGATCTGATGAAAGAAGGTGGTTGCGCTCGCAAGCGGGTAGAGGTGGTCGAAGGCGGGAAGGAAGCTCTCGACCGCGCTCAGGCCGTGCACGGTGCGCATCAGCGCGTTGTAGTCGTTGAGAGGCTGGTCCGAGTGCACGATGCACACCGGCAGCGTGGGGGCGCGCCTCCGAATCTCCCCGATTGCCGCCCCGATCATCGAGAGCGAGGTCGCGCCGTCGGCGCAGCCCATGTCGCAGAGGGTGAAGCGCTCCCGCGGCAGCGTCATGGCGCGAATGGACTCGAGCACCAGCGGCGTCGCCGCGCCGATCACGTCCATCGCCCCCCGGGCGGCATCGAAGTAGACGCCGCCCACACGCATGCGCACGTGCTCCGCGTGGTGAGCGGCCGACATCGGCGTAGCTGCCTTGCTGCCGTGGAAGGCAAGAGCCGCCGGCACGGAGGCCGGCGGCCCTTTCGCTCCGGCTACCGGGAGAGGGTCACATTCCGAGCCAGGACTTGACGAGGTCCTGGTTCGCGCCCACCCATTCCCGGGCGTACTCCTCGGGGTCGCGCTCGTCCACCGCCACCGCCGACGACCAGTCGTTGATGAGCTGGGTGCCGAACTCGATGCGGTTCAACAGCGCGACGAAGTTGGGGGCCGCGGTGTCCAGGCGCTTCGAGTAGGCGATCTGGGAGCTTATGGGCGGGAAGGAAGTCGCGACGTAGGACTTCTCGTACCACTCGGGGTCGGCGGACGCATCGACCACGCTCCACTTCTCCGGATCATGCTCGGGCTCTTCGAGCACCACCAGCTCGTGCATGCCGAAGATGTGGTGCGGCAGGTAGCAGGCCCACACCACGACCCGGCCCGCCTTCGCGTCGGCGTCGATCTGGGCGAGGATGACGTTCTCTTCGCTCACCGTGAGCTCGTAGAGGTCGGCGAACCCGTAGTCGCGCGCCCGGACCTTGTGGATGTTGGTCGACGCCCACCCCGGAGCCCCCATCCAGATCTCGCCCTTGCCGTCGCCGTTGCGGTCCGTGAGCTCCACGATCTCCGGCTTGGTCAGGTCGTAGACCGATGCGAGGCCGTAGCGCTCCATCGCCGCCCGGGTGGTGCAGAAGGCGTCCATCGCCGCGAAGGTGGGGGAGGTCAGCGCCACCGTCTCCTTCCCGTTCACGTACTCGTCGACGAAGCCCTGGTTGTTGGGCAGCCACACGTCGGGGTGGACGTCGACGTCGCCCTTGCCCTGGTCCATCGCCTTGAAGAACACCGGGTGGGTGCCGGGCACGAACTCGACCTCGAGCCCGAGGTTGTCCTCGGCGACGACCTTCAGCACGTTCGTCATCACCTTGGCGTAGGCCCAGTTGGGCTGGCCGATGACGACGGTCTCCGCCGCGTGGACGGCGGCCCCGGCCGCCAGACCGGCCGCCGCCAACACAATGGCTAGCGCTCGCTTCAACATGTTTCCTCTCCTGGTGGTGGTGGTTGGAACGGACAATCCGCGCTCAGCGTCCGGAGGACGGTATCCGTCCCTGCACGATACGGTCAAGAATCATCGCGCAGAACAGGATCGCGAGTCCGGCGAGCACGCCCTTGCCCTCGTTCGCGTAGGTGAGCGCATCGAGCACCTCCTCCCCCAGGCCCCGGGCGCCGATGAGCGAAGCGATGACCACCATGGACAGGCACATGAGAATGGTCTGATTGATGCCGGTCATGATGGAGGGCATGGCCAGGGGCAGGTCCACCTTCAGCAGCAACTGGGCCGGCGAGGTGCCGAAGGCGAGCGCCGCTTCCCGTACCGCGGGCGGGACGCCGTGCAGCCCCAGCACGGTGAGCCGGACCACCGGAGGCATGCCGAACACCACGGTGGCGAGGATGCCGGGCGGCTTTCCGATCCCGAAGAAGGCGATCACCGGAATCAGGTAGACGAAGGAGGGCATGGTCTGCATGAGATCCAGCACCGGCCGCACCAGCGAATGGACGCGCGGACTGCGCGCGCACCAGATCCCGAGCGGAATCCCGCCCACCAGGCAGAGCAGGGCGGCGGAGCCGAGCAGGGCCACCGTGGTCATGCTCTTGTCCCAGAATCCGAGCACCCCGAGGTAGGCGAGCGCGGCCGCCGTGAACACCGCGACCCGGGGACCCGCCATCCGGTACGCGAGCAGCACGATCACCCCCATGACGACCGGCCAGGGAGTGGAGACGAGCAGGGTCTCCATGCCATCGAGGAGGAGGCGGATGGCATGCGTGATGCCGGTGAAGAGCCCGGCCCACGACTCCGTCATCCACTGAAAGGCGCCGTCGATCGCGGATTCCACCGAACGGCGCCAGGAGCGGCTTTCGGGAAACTCCGCGAGCCATTCCGGGACGTCTCCGGCGGAGAAACGATAGGCGCTCAGGCCGTACACGGCGCCCACGAAGGCGCTCGTTCCGGCTGCGGCGCCGGCGCCGCCCCTGCCCCGCACCGAGCGGTCCGAACACCAGCGGAAGTAGCGCCGGGAAAGGGCACGGTTCGCGATCAGGCCCTGCGCAAGCTTCGCCAGCACGAGGAACGCAACGCCCAGGGCCACCAGCGCCGGCGCGGTTGCGGCGGCGGCCTCCGCTGCGAGAAGCGCTTCCCCGCTTGCGGCCTCCAGAGCGAGCGCCGATTCTTCGAGGCTGGCGGCGTTGGACGCGCCCGCGGCCACGGCCTCCTCGGCCTCGGCGCGCCGCGTGGACGCGCTCCCGGCGAGGCGTTGCGCACGCGCGAGCTCCTCCGCCCCGAGCTCGGCGAAGAGACCCCGCGACAACTGCACCCATGCCAGCGCCTCGACGAAGAGAAAGAGCCAGAACCAGTTCCAGAGCTGGCGCGCCGCGAGCCAGACGGGACCGAGGAGAGCGGCCACCGGATTGAAGGACGCGACGTGGCCGCTCGATGCGTGAAGCCGCGCGAACTCGCGCGCGTAGTAGCCCGCAGCGCCCCCGACGAAGGCGGCGATGCTGCTCTCGGACATCACTGCGCCGCCGGCGTCCCCCGCTGCCTCGACCTTGTTCCTCTCCACCTCCCCGTTCCTCCCTGATCACTGATTCCCGCGCGCATCGACGAACGTCGTTGGGGGCGCACGGCACGCGCCTTGGTCGACCTCGCGGCGGTGATTCGCCTCCGCGCCGGCCCGGCCCTGCGCGCAGCGTCGCGTCATCCGCCTCGAATCCTGTCCGCGGCGGGACGAGGCGCAACGCGCCGCGGAAGGAATCGCGGGTCCGGGCGCGCTTGATTGTTCGCCGGTGCAGATTGTCTCCAGCGCCCTCCCCGAGTGTTTCCGCGGCAACTCTCGGCGCATTGCGGATGCTTCGGAGCGTATTCTTCTCCGGCCGGCCCTCACCCGCGCCAGAGCCCCTCCCGCACGAGGTCGTCCTGGGTCCGGCGAATGCTCTCCCGCAGGGTCTCCGCGAGGAAGTCGATGTCGGCCCGGCTCATCGTCAAGGGGGGCGAGAAAATGTTCAGGTGCCCGCCGGGACGAACGATGAGGCCGTTGCGACGCGCATGCCCGGCGATGCGGTCCCCGATGGCGACCTCCGGAGGGAAGAGCGCCTTGCTCTCCCGGTCGGCGACGTTCTCGATCGCGAACATGAACCCCGCGCCACGAACATCTCCGACGATGTCGAAGTCCAGCAGGGTGTCGAGGCTCGACTTGAAGTAGCCCGAGGTCTCGCGCACGTGACGGCAGATCCCCTCGCGTTCGATGAGAGCGATGTTCGCGAGCGCCGCGGCGCAGCACACGGGGTGCTCGGCGTAGGTGAATCCGTGGGTGAAGGTGCCGCTCCCGGCCACCGGTCCGCGCAGGACTTCCATGATGCGCGAGCTGACGATCGTCGCCCCGAGCGGGAGATAGCCCGAGGTCAGTCCCTTGGCGCAGGTGACGATGTCCGGAGCCATGGCGAAGACCGCGTCGGAGGCGAGCATCTCCCCGAGGCGGCCGAAGCCGGTGACCACTTCGTCGGCGATGACCAGGATGTCGTGGGCCTTGCAGATCTCCGATATGCGTTCGAAGTATCCCGGGGGAGGAACCAGCACCCCGCCCATGCCCATGACCGGCTCGGCGTAGAAGCAGGCGATGCGATCCGCGCCCACCCGCTCCACCGCTTCCGCGAACTCGTCCACGAGGCGGTCGCAGAACGCCCCCGCGTCATCGCCGCCGGCGCCGCGATAGGCATAGGGCGCGGAGACGTAGTGCACTCCCGCCCTCGACACGTCGAAGCCCACCTTGATCTCGTCGATTCCGCAGAGCGCCGCGGACGCCGTGGTGCTGCCGTGGTAGGCGTTGCGCCGGCAGATGATCTCCTTCTTCTCCGCCCGGCCGAGGGTGTTGAAGTAGCGCTGCACGATCCGCAGCGCCGCGTCGTTGGCGGTCGACCCCCCGCCGGAGTACAGCACGTGATCGAGGTCACCGGGGGCGAGGCGGGCGAGCTTCGCGCTCAACCGGGCGGCGGGCGGCGAGGTCGTCGCCCGAAACGGGTTCGCGAAGGGCAGGCGCCGCGCCTGCGTGGCGATCGCCTCCACGATCTCGCTTCGCCCGTAGCCGGCGTTGACGCACCACACGCCGCCCATCGCGTCCATCAGGCGGCTGCCGTTGATGTCGGTCACGTACACCCCG
This sequence comes from Gammaproteobacteria bacterium, assembly GCA_022824305.1. Classification (GTDB taxonomy): domain Bacteria; phylum Pseudomonadota; class Gammaproteobacteria; order HK1; family HK1; genus JAJEAD01. Next base: position 170,292 of record JAJEAD010000076.1, read on the forward strand.
TCGCCCTCGACGAGGATCTCGGGGCCCTCCTCGACGAACTGCGCATAGTCCGTCCACCCGTGCACGGTATGGAGACGGTCCTTCTCCCGGAGATCCTGGATGTCGAACTCGAGATTGGTCTTCACTCGTCGCTACCTCGCCAAGTGCATGTTCGTGTGGAAGGAATCGCCGCGGACGCCGGCCGCTCGTCCCCGCGATGGTCGTGGGTACGGATGCCCCAGAGTACCCCGCGGGGGAGGGCCGGGTCAGCGATGCGCGCTGGAGGCGCTCTCCGGACGCGGCCGGCGGGACGCTCCTTCACCGAGGATCGGTGCCGGGATTCATCCGCGGGCGAGCGCGGAGGGAACGGGGGGCAGGGGCCGGGTGAAGAAGGCGAAGAGCCCCCGCAGGACCGGGTCCCGGCGGGCCGTGAGGTCGGTGACCACCACCGTCGCCCCGACGCTCGCCCGGGAGATCTTGACCTCTTCGCCCGCGCTGAAGTCGAGGCGGGCGTGAATCTTGCGCAACGTGAGCACCGCCATTCCGAGGGCCCGCAGGCAGAAGCGCCGGATGCCGACCTCGCCGCCGGGCATCATCAGGGTGTAGACCAGCGCCCGGGCGAGGTGCAGCCGGGCAACGCCGATGAGCTCCGCGAGCCCCCGCTCGAAGGCCGGGCTGCGGCTGTCGGGCGCGAGATCGTCCAGGTCGAAGCCCGCGCGCCGGAACACGTCTCTCGGCAGCCAGCACGCTCCCCGCTCGCGGTCTTCCCAGATGTCCTTGAGGATGTTGGTCATCTGCAGGCCCTGCCCGAAGGAGACCGCGAGCTCGAGCAGGCGTGCGCGCTGCGCGTCGATGTCGGGGGCGTGCTCGCAGAAGAGCTCGGTCAGCATTTCTCCCACCACGCCGGCCACGTGGTAGCAGTACCGGTCGAGTTCGCGCATGCCGGAAAGGCCGGAGAGCGTGCTGCCCTCCTGGAACTCCGACATTCCCTTCGACATGATGCGCACGCAGCGCCGCAGGGCCTGCTGCTGCCGGGCGCTGAAGGAGCGCGTGATGCGCACCACGCGCCCGGTATCGCGGATCAGCTCGTGCTCCTCCCCCGAGGTGTGCCGGGACAGCAAGGGGCTCAGGCTCTCCACGAAACGCGCCGGCCTCTCCTCCCCCGCGAGCACGGCGTTGAAGAGCTCCGAGAGCTGCCGCTTCCCCGACGCATCGATGGCCGGCTCGTCTTCGATGGTGTCGGCGATCCGGCACAGGAGATAGGCGTTGCCCACCGCCGTCGAGAGCGGCGGGGGCAACTGCGGGATGGTGATCGCGAAGGTGCGCGAGACGCCCTGCAGCAACCGTTCCTGACAGGCCAGATCGGTGCTTGGAGCCAGCATGGGCACCGCTCACCTCGTGGTACTTTCCGCCCGCGGGTCGCGGTCGATAGTGCCCCAGGGCCGCGAGACGGCGCAACCGGGAGCGCGCATTCGCCCGAAGCCCGGCGGCGGCGCAGCGCCTCCTTGCTGGCCCCTTCCCCCCTGCCTATAGTGCGCCCGCCACCCCACCACCCCGGCGGGAACCCCCATGGCCTACCAGCACATATCCATTCCCGAGAGCGGAGAAAAGATCTCCGTCGTCGACGGCCGGCTCTCGGTCCCGGACAACCCCATCCTCGGGTACATCGAAGGCGACGGCATCGGCCCCGACATCACCCGCGCCTGCCTGCGGGTGTGGGACGCGGCGATCGAGAAGGCCTACGACGGCCGCCGTCGCGTGCACTGGTGCGAGATCTTCATGGGAGAGAAGGCCTCGGACACCTACGACGGCGACTACTTCCCGGCGGAGAGCCTGGCCGCCCTGCGGGACCTGACCGTGTCGATCAAGGGCCCCCTCACCACCCCGGTGGGAGGAGGCTTCCGTTCCCTCAACGTCTCGCTGCGCCAGGAGCTCGACCTCTACGCCTGCGTCAGGCCGGTGCGCTACTACGAAGGGGTGCCCTCCCCGCTTCGCGAGCCGGAGAAGGTCGACGTGGTGATCTTCCGGGAGAACACCGAGGACGTCTACGCGGGAATCGAGTTCGCCTCCCGCAGCGCCGAGAACCGCAAGCTGGAGCGATTCCTGCGCGACGAGATGGGCGTGGACTTCTTCGAGGACGCCGGCCTCGCGATCAAGCCGATCAGCCCTTTCGGCACGCGGCGCCTCGTCCGCAAGGCCATCCGCTACGCGATAGAGAACCAGCGCGAGAGCGTGTGCCTGGTGCACAAGGGCAACATCATGAAGTACACCGAGGGCGCTTTCCGAAACTGGGGCTACGAGCTCGCCCGCGAGGAATTCGCCGAGCACACGGTGTCGGAGGAGGACCTCTATCGGCGCCACGGGGGAAAGCGCCCGCCCGGCAAGGTCGTGATCAAGGACCGCATCGCGGACATCATCTTTCAGCTCATGCTGCTCCGGCCGAGCGAGTTCGACGTGCTCGCGACCATGAACCTGAACGGCGACTATCTGTCCGACGCGGTGGCGGCGGAGGTCGGGGGCATCGGCATTGCGCCCGGCGCCAACATGGCGGACCACGTGGCGGTCTTCGAGGCCACCCACGGCACCGCGCCCAAGTACGCCAACCTGGACAAGGTGAACCCGGGGTCCCTGCTCTTCAGCGGAGTCATGATGCTCGAGTACATCGGCTGGAAGGAGGCGGCGGACCTCATCACCCACGCCTACCCCGAAGTCGTCAAGCGTGGAGTGGTGACCTACGACTTCGCCCGCCTGATGGAGGGCGCGAGCGAGGTTTCCACCAGCGCCTTCGCCGACGCGATCATCGACCAGATCAACGGGCTCGACGTCGAGAGCAAGCGCCAGGAACGGCTGTCCGCGATCGAGCGCGAGCGAAGCGCCCGCGAGGCGTGGCACGCGAGCGATCCCCACGGCGCGATGGAAGCCTCCGGGCGCCGGCCGCACACCGTGAGGGACATCATGACCGGGCCGCCGATCAGCGTGGACCCGGCCGCGAACGTGCGCGATGCGATGCAGCTCATGCGCGAGAACGGCATCAGCAGCGTGCTCGTGACGCCGGGAGACGGCGGCGAGTGGGGAATCATGACGCAGCGCGACATCGTCTCGCGCATCGTGCACGCGCGGCGTTCACCGGGAAGGGTCAGGGTCGAGGACATCGCGACCCGCCCCCTGATCACCGTGCCGATCGACATGTCGCTCTACGACTGCTCGTCGACCATGCTCGCCTCGAAGGTCCGCCGGGTGGTGGTGATGGGGACCGACTCTCCCATCGGCATCGTGAGCGATACCGACATCTTCGAGACGGTCAACGAGTTCGGCTGGACCACCGAGGACATCTGAAGCGTCGGCGACGAGGCCACGGTCCGCCTGATTCCGTCCTGACCGGGAACCGGACCCCGTCGGGGCCGAAGTGGGCGGCGGCGATTCACCCGTGCAAAGGCGCGGGCACGGCTCGAACGCCACCGGCCCTGCCAAACCAGGCCGGGGGCCATGCGCGCTTCCCGAACCGGGGAGCTACGGCGCCGCGGGACTGGGCTCCATTTCGCGGAAGAGCTCCCGGTAGCGGCGGGCGTTCTCGACGTAGTGGGAGGCGAAGTCGCCGAGGCCTCGCTGCTCCTCGTCGCTCAGCCGGCGCACGACCCGTCCCGGCGAGCCCACCACCAGCGACCCGTCGGGGATCTCCTTGCCCTCCGGAATCAGGGCGTTGGCGCCGATCAGGCAGTTGGCGCCGATGACCGCGTGATTGAGCACGATCGCGTTGATGCCGATGAGGGAGCTCTCCCCCACCGTGCAGCCGTGGAGCATCGCCATGTGACCGATGCTCGCGTTGCGCTCGAGGGTGAGCGGCACGCCCTCGTCCACGTGCAGGATGGAGCCGTCCTGCACGTTGCAGTTCTCCCCGATACGGATGACGTCGTTGTCGCCCCGCACCACGCAGTTGAACCAGATGCTCGCGTTGTGGCCGAGCACCACCGAGCCGACCACGATCGCGTTGGGCGCAACGTAGTAGTCCCCGAGGGCTTCGACTCTTCTCTCGCCGAGGGAGTAGATCATGGGCCGGATTCCGTCCTCTTCCCGAGCTCAGGGGTCATGGTGCGCGCCTCCCGCCGCACGCCGCAAGGGGCGCGGACAGGCACGGGACGGAGCCGGTGGGAGGGAGCGAGGCAGGGCCGGATCGGCAAGCCTTGATTGCTAGAGACGACCCTTCTCGTGCAGATCCCAGAGCACCAGGGCCCACACCGCGACGCAGTTGACGAGGCTGAGGAAGACCGCGGCGCTCGCGTAGTCCTTGGCGCGGCCGGTCAGGACGTGAAACTCCCGCGAATGGCGATCGAGCGCGGCCTCCACCGCCGAGTTCAGCAGCTCGACGACCAGCACCAGCAGCACGCTGGCGACCAGCAGCGCCCTGGTCGAAGCGTCCGCGGGCAGCCACAGCGCGACCGGGACGAGAACGAGCGCCAGCACGCATTCCTGCCGGAACGCGCGCTCGTGGCTCAGCGCGCCGGCGACGCCGCGCAACGAGTAGCACAGCGCCCGCACGATGCGCCCCGGACCGCTACGCGCCGGAAGCGGCTTGCCCGGATCCGATCCGCTCACCGCGCGGGGTCGAAGCCGGGCGGCGCCCTGCCTCCCTCGCCGATCCCCGGCCTTCCGTGCCGGGCGAGGAGCGAGCGCGCCCACTCCGCCCATTCCTCTTCCTCCCGGGAAGGCGTCGAGGCGCGCCGGCTCGCAAACCAGCCCTTCCACCCCCTGGGAGCGGCTTCCGGCGCCTCGCGCGCGAGGGCGTCGAGGCCGTGCTTCGCGTACCCGCACGCCTCCTCGTCGCGTCCGGCCCCCGCGAGCGCCGAGCTCATGGCCCGCAACGCGGTGAGGTGCGCGGAATCGACCTCGAGGGCCCGCTCCGCGTAGGCCAGCGCCCGGTCGTTCCGGCCGCTGCGGTGGCAGCACAGGGCCAGCATCGCCAGGGTGTGCGGGTTCTCCCCTACCTCGTGGAGAAGCTGCTCGAGGTGCTTGACCGTCGCGGGGTACTTCTTGAGCAGGTAGGAGCGACGCGCGCGGGCCTCGATTCTCTCGGCGCGGGAGAAGAGCACGGCCCGGCCGATCAGTCGGGGCTCCCGAGCCCCGGGCGTTGACGCCACTCGGCGAGCGACTCTTCGGGACAGCCGCAGCAGAGGTTAAAGGGGCACAGGTGCGCGGAGCGGACCCGGATATGGATGGCGCCGCAGTGACATGAACCTTCGAGCAGCATGGCGCGATTCCTCGCCTCGGCCTGCCGTCAATGTCCAACATCGGGTGGGGGCGAGGCAAGGCGCCGCCGCTGCCCGAGTTCCCCCGGGTCCTTCCCGCCGCGATAATGGCGGCCTTCTCCTGCCACCACCGGGAACTGCCATGCCCCGAGCGATCAGAGTCCACGAGACCGGCGGCGCCGACGTACTGCGCTGGGAAGAGAGCGAGGTCGGGGAGCCCGGCCCCGGCGAGGTGCGCCTGCGCCACAGCGCGGTGGGTCTGAACTTCATCGACACCTACCACCGCACCGGACTCTATCCGCTGCCGCTGCCCTTCGTGCCCGGCCTCGAGGCGGCGGGAGTGGTGGAAGCGCTCGGCGACGGGGTCACGAACCTGGCGACGGGAGACCGGGTGGCCTACGGAGCGGGGCCGCTCGGCGCCTACTGCGAGGCGCGCCTGATGCCGGCGGAACGCCTCGTGCGCATTCCGTCCGGAGTGAACGACGACACCGCGGCCGCGATGATGCTGCAGGGCATGACGGTGGAGTACCTGCTGCGGCGCACCTACCGGGTCCGGCCCGGCGACACGATTCTCCTGCACGCGGCCGCCGGCGGCGTCGGCCTCATCGCCTGCCAGTGGGCCAGGCACCTCGGGGCGACGGTGATCGGCACCGTCGGCAGCGACGAGAAGGCCGAGCTGGCACGCGCCCACGGCTGCGACCACCCCGTGGTCTATACCCGCGAGTCCTTCGTGGACCGGGTGAAGGAGCTGACGGGCGGGCGCGGAGTACCGGTGGTCTACGACTCGGTGGGCAAGGACACCTTTGCGGACTCGCTCGAATGCCTGGCCCCGCGCGGCCTGATGGTGAGCTTCGGGCAGTCCTCGGGCTCGGTGCCTCCCTTCGAAGCGGGAGTACTGAGCGCGAAGGGCTCGCTCTTTCTCACCCGTCCCACGCTCATGCACTACGTCGCCACCCGGGCGGAGCTCGAGAGCTCCGCCGCCGCCCTTTTCGGAGTGGTGGCGGACGGCCACGTGAAGGTGGAGGTCCGCCAGACCTTCCCTCTGGCGGATGCGGCGGAAGCCCACCGCGCGCTGGAAGGGCGCCGGACCACGGGCTCCACGGTGCTCGTTCCCTGATGCCGTTCCGCGTCCGCCGAAAGGTCCCCTTCTCTCCCCACCGGCAGCGGCCGCCCCGGCCGGTCGCTCGCTGCGCAACATCGCGACCGGCCGGCCGCTCCCCGCGCCTTCCCTCTCTCGCCCGCCGGCCCGTCCCGCGGGACACCGGGCGCGTGAACGGAGCCCCGCCATGACCACCGGATTCGTGTACGACGAACGGTTTCTGGCGCACGATGCCGGCCCGCACCACCCCGAGCGAAGAGAGCGCCTCGAGAGCACGATCGACCACCTGCGCCGCGAAGCGTGGTTCGACGGGCTCCGGGCGGTGCCCGCTTCGCCCTGCGACCCGAGCTGGCTGGAGACCGTCCACGACCGCGAGCTCGTCGACCGGGCCCGGGAGTCCTGCCGCCGCGGCCTGCCCTACCTGGACGTGGCGGACGTCGGCATCTGCCCGGACTCCTACGACATTGCGCTGCTGGCGGCAGGCGGGGCGCTCGCGCTCGCCGACGGCGTGGCGAGCGCCGAGATCGACAACGGCTTCTCGCTCAGCCGCCCGCCCGGCCACCACGCGGAGCGCAACGTCGCGCTGGGCTTCTGCCTCTTCAACAACGTGGCGATCACGGCTCGGTACCTGCAGCGCGAGCACGGACTGGACAAGATTCTCATCCTCGACTGGGACGTGCACCACGGCAACGGCACCCAGCACACCTTCGAATCCGATCCTTCCGTGCTCTTCGTGAGCACCCACCAGTATCCCTACTATCCGGGTACGGGCGCGGCGAGCGAAGACGGCGAAGGACGCGGACGCGGGGCGACGCTCAACTGCCCCATGCCGGCCGGAGCCGGGGACCACGACTACGAGCGCGCGTTCATGGAGCGCATCCTCCCGAAGATCGACGCCTTCGCGCCGCAGGCGGTGATCATCTCCGCCGGCTTCGACGCCCATGCCGAGGATCCCCTCGCACATGTCATGCTGAGCACCGGGTTCTTCGCCTGGATGACGGAACGCATGCTGGAAGTGGCCGAACGCCATGCCGAAGGCCGGCTCATCTCCATTCTCGAAGGCGGATACAACACCGATGTGCTGCCGCTGTGCGTGGCCGCGCATCTCGAGCTGCTCTCCCGAGGGTCGTGAACGCCGAATCGGTCATCTTCTCCATATTCCTGATCTTCACCGGCGCCGCGCTGATGGCGGCGCTCGCGCTCTACGCCCGTCAGTCGCTGCTCGTCGCCTACATCGTGCTCGGCTGGATCGCCGGCCCCTGGGGGCTCGGCCTCGTGCGCGACGCGGACCTGATCGAAGGAATCGGGCACATCGGGATCATCTTCCTGCTCTACCTGCTCGGGCTGAACCTGCATCCGCAGAAGCTCGTGCGGCTCCTGCGCGAAGCCCTTACGGTGACGGCGGCGAGCTCCCTGGTGTTCGCGATGACGGGATTCGCGATCGCCTGGAGCTTCGGATTTCGGGGCACCGAGTGCGTGCTCATCGCGGCGGCGGTCATGTTCTCCAGCACCATCCTGGGGCTCAAGCTGCTGCCGGCCACCGCCCTGCATCACCGGCACACCGGCGAGGTGATCATCAGCGTCCTGCTCCTGCAGGACATTCTCGCCATCCTCATCCTGCTCCTGCTGGAGACGCTCGGCCCGGCCGCTCCGAGCCTGACCGCCGCCGTCGTGCACCTGGGCGCCCTCCCCCTGCTCGTGCTCTTCGCGTTCGTGCTCGAGAACCTCCTGCTCGTCCGGCTGATCCGCCGTTTCGACGCAATCGGGGAGTACGTGTTCCTCACCGCGATCGGGTGGTGCCTGGGAATCTCGCAGCTCGCACACTGGCTCGGCCTCTCCTACGAGACCGGGGCCTTCGTCGCCGGCGTCGCCCTCGCGTCGAGCCCCGTCGCCACCCACATCGCCGAGAGCCTCAGGCCCCTGCGCGACTTCTTCCTGATCATGTTCTTCTTCTCGATGGGGGCGGGCCTGGCAATCGACGCCCTTCCCGGCGTGCTGCTTCCCGCGGTGGTGCTCGCGGCCGTCGTGCTGATCCTCAAGCCGCCGGTGTTCCGATGGCTGCTGGTGAGGGAGGGCGAGCGACGGGAGCTCGCGGCCGAGGTCGGGGTGCGCCTGGGTCAGGGCAGCGAGTTCGCCCTGCTGATCGCGGCCCTCGCTCTCCACCGGGAGGTGATGGGAGAGCGTGCCGCCTACCTGGTCCAGGTCTACACCCTGCTCACCTTCATCGCCTCGTCCTACGTCATCATGTGGCGCTACCCGACTCCCATCGCGGTCAACGCCCGGCTACGGCGCGACTGACCGGGTAGAATGCCGCGCTTTCCACGATTGACGTGATCATGGACGCGTCCGTCAGAGCAGACACGTTGCCCGAAGCGCCGCCCCCCGCGCCGGCCGAGTCTTTCGGGCGCCTCGGCGAGAGCATCCGCAGGCGGATCGTCGGACAGGACGCGCTGGTGGACCGGCTGCTGGTGGCGTTGCTCTGTGACGGTCACCTGCTCGTGGAGGGAGCGCCGGGGCTTGCGAAGACCAGCGCGATCAAGGAGCTCGCAGCCCACATCGACGCGTCCTTCCATCGGGTGCAGTTCACGCCCGACCTGCTGCCCGCGGACCTCACCGGAACCGACGTGTATCGTCCCCAGGACGGCTCCTTCGTGTTCCAGCGCGGCCCCATCTTCCACAACGTGGTGCTCGCGGACGAGGTGAACCGGGCTCCCGCCAAGGTGCAGTCGGCGCTGCTCGAGGCGATGGGGGAGCGACAGGTCACGGTGGGCCGAACCACCTACGCGCTGCCGCGCCTGTACCTGGTCATGGCGACTCAGAACCCCATCGAGCAGGAGGGCACCTACCGCCTCCCGGAGGCGCAGCTCGACCGCTTCCTGCTCTACGTGCGCATCGCCTATCCGGCGGCGGAGGTGGAGCGGCGAATCCTGGAGCTGTCCCGCGCGCGTGCGGGTCGCGAGCCCGGGCAGGACGCCCCGGACCCCGACGCGGTGGTGGGAGAATCCCAGGTGTTCGCGGCGCGAAGGGAAGTCCTCGAGCTCCATCTCGCGCCCGCGCTCGAGCGCTACCTCATCGAGCTCGTGCTCGCGACCCGGGGAGCGCGGGACTACGGCGAGGACCTGCGCCGGTGGATCGGCTTCGGCGCGAGCCCGCGCGCGAGCATCGCGCTGGATCGGGCTTCGCGCGCGTACGCCTGGCTCCGCGGCCGGAACTACGTTTCGCCGGAGGACATCCAGTCCATCGCGCCCGACGTCCTGCGGCATCGCCTCGTGCTGTCCTACGAAGCGGAGGCGGAGGGCATCGACTCCGAGCGGGTGGTCAGCGAGCTGGTCGCCAGAGTCCCCGTGCCCTGATGGGGCGCCCGCCCGCCGGAGCTCGAACCCCTCGGCCGACGGGCGCGAGGCCCGAGCTCGACGCCCTGCTTCGTCTTCGCGCTCATGCGCACCTCTTCGATCTGAGAGCCGGTCGCCGGGCTCCGGATCCCCTGTCCGGAGCCCGTCCCTCCCGATACCGGGCCCGCGGCATGGAGTACGCGGAGTCGCGCGCCTACCTTCCCGGAGACGAGATCCGGAACATGGACTGGCGGGTGACCGCCCGCACCGGTCGCCCCCACACCAAGCTCTTCCAGGAAGAACGCGAGCGCCCGGTGATGCTGGCGGTGGACTTCGGGCCGAGCATGTTCTTCGGCACCCGGCTTGCGTTCAAGTCGGTGGTCGCCGCCCACGCCGCGGCCCTCGTGGCCTGGGTGGCGTTGCGCCACGGCGATCACGTGGGAGCGGTGATCACCGCTCCAGTACGCGAGGTGGAAATCCGCGCGGCGGGCGGGCGGCGCGGCGTGCTCCGGGTGCTCCGCGCCCTGCACGCGCACTCGGAGCTTCCCGAGGCGCCGGGGCGCGGCGGAGCGGGCCGGCTCGCGGAGCTGCTGACCCGAGCCCGGCGCGTCTCCCGCAGCGGCAGCCTGGTGGTGGTGTTGAGCGACTTCTACGGACTCGACGAGCACGCGGAAGCGGCGCTCGCCCTCCTTCGGAGCCGATGCGACCTCGTTGGCGGACAGGTGGTCGATCCGCTCGAGCGCAGCGCCCCTCCTCCGGGACGCTACGCGGTGAGCGATGGCCGGTCCACCGCAGTGCTCGACAGCACTTCCCGCACCTTCCGGGAAGCACACCGGCAGCGCTTCGACGCCCGCGCGGAACGGGTGCGCGAAGCCTTCTCACGCCTCGGCGCGCCCTTGCGCACTCTGTCCACCGACGCCGCAATCGACGACGGCCTGCTGGTCGCGGTCCGCCCCGCGGTATCCGGGACTCCCTGAGGTGCCCACGGGCGGAAGCGACCCTCTGGCCGCGCTCCGGGACATTCACATGCCGCCGGAACCCGGACTCTGGCCGCCCGCGCCCGGTTGGTGGATCCTCGCGCTGCTCCTGCTCCTGATCGCGGGGGGAGTGGCGATGTGGCGGATACGCGCGAGGCGGCGCCACCGGCCGCAGCGCGAGGCGCTCCTCGCCCTCGCCGCGCTTCGGAGAGAGCTCGCCGAGGGCGCCGCGCCGCACCGCGTCGCCGCGGAAAGCACGAGCCTGCTGCGCCGGGCGGCGCTGGCGCGCTTTCCCCGGCGACAGGTAGCGGGGCTCACCGGCCCGGACTGGCTCGATTTCCTCGCCGAGCACGGCGGCGGTGCCGGGTTCGCGACGCCGGAGGCGGCGCCCCTCGTCCGCGCTCCCTATGCGCCCGGCATCGGCGTGGACGAAGCGGAGCGCATCATCGGACTCTGCGAGCGGTGGATCCGCGCCGGCCGCCGAGCCGGCCGGCCGGTTCCCGGGACGGCGCATGGAGAGGGCGGTAACGGCTGAAGGGGTTCGGGGCCTGCGCCGAATCCGCGGCCGGAACCCCGTGCTAGACTCGCGCCCGCATCCGCGTGGCCCGTGCCCCGGCGTCCCGCGCGCGAAGCGCCGGCGATGCCGGAAGGGCCGGGCCGCGGATCGCTCCCGAACGACTTGCGCACTCCCGACGAACCCCTTCGGTTGAACAAGAAGGAAGAGGAACCATGAGCATTGCCAAATCCTTTCGCCTGGCCGGAATCGTCCTGGCCGTGACCTCCCTGGCGGTTGCCGGAACCGCCCTCGCCCGCAGCCCGAACAGCAACGAGCCGGTCAAGCTGCCGATCATGCAGAGCTCCGATTTCGACTTCATCGTCACCGTCTACGGCGAGGTCCTCAAGGAAGCCGGGTACCGGGTGGAGTACGTGAACGCCGACTACACCGCGAGCTTTCCCGGAGTGAAGGCCGGGGACCTGCACGTGACCATGGGGTGGGATACCTCGCCCGATCTGATCAACGACGTGACCGACAGCGGCAAGGGGATCCTCGCGGGCTCGAGCGGCGTCGCGATCGCCGAGGGCTGGTGGTACCCGGTCTATACGGAAGAATCCTGCCCCGGCCTGCCGGACTGGGAGGCGCTCAAGAACCCGGACTGCATGGAAGCGCTGTCCACCGCGGAGACCGAGCCGATGGGGCGCTACGTCGGCGCGCCGCCGGGCTGGTCGACCCGGGTGACCGAGCGCATCGAGGCCTTCGGCCTGGACATGGAGGAAGTTTCCTCGGGGAGCCCCGTCACCATGATGGCGACCATGCAGGGCGCCATCCAGCGCCAGGAGCCGGTCATCGGCTGGGGCTACTACCCGCACTGGCTGATGGCCTCGGTGGAGGGGCGCCTCGTCGACTTCCCCGACTACGACACCGACTGCTACGAGGACCCGGCCTGGGGCATGACCGGTGAGCTCTACGACTGCGACTACCCCACCGGCTGGGTGTGGAAGGTCATGAACACGGAGTTCTCGCTCCGCGAGCCCTACGCCAAGCGGATTCTCTTCCTCATGAACATCGACGCGAACGCCGTGGGCATCGGCATGGACAAGGTCGACAACGGGGGGATGAGCCTCCACGACGCCGCCCACGAGTGGATGGGTGCCAATCCCGAGGTCTGGCAGATGTGGATCAAGTAGCGGAGACGGCCCCGCGCCTCCCCGGCTGAGCCCGGGGGGGCGGACCCTTCGCAATGCAGGTTCCGCAGCGCCGCCTGGTGCACCTTGCGCCGCTCGCGCTTGCGCTCGGCGTCACCGCCTGGCTCAAGAGCTGGGAGGAGATTCCCCGCTGGGTCAAGTACTACCCGCGGGACTGGAAGGTGCCGGCCGACAAGCAGCTCGACGCGCTCTTCAACTTCTTCGCCGAGGAGGTTGACCTCGGCCTCTTCACCTTCAAGGAGCTCACGCGGGGCTTCGCGTGGGTCATCGAGCGGCTGCTGCTCTTCGTTCAGGGCGTCTTCGCCAAGGGATTCGAGTTCTACGGCGACGCCATGACCCCCTGGCTGGTGATTCCGCCCCTGTCGTGGGTCGCGGTCACCGGCCTCTTCGCCATCCTCGCGTACTGGGCGAGCGGGCGCGCGCTCGCAATCCTCGTCGCGGTCTTCTTCGCCTACTTCGCGGTGTTCGACCTCTGGGAGAACGCCATGCTCACCCTCGCGTCGGTGTTCGTGGCGGTGTTGCTCGGTATCGCCATCGGGGTGGCCCTGGGGGCGCTCGGCTATCGCAGCCGGGTCTTCAATGCCATCCTGACGCCGATCTACGACATCATGCAGACCACCCCGATCTGGTCCTACCTGGTGCCGGTGCTGGTGTTCTTCGGCTTCGGACCGCTCGCCGGGCTGCTCGCGACGGTGGTCTTCGCGATGCCCCCGATGGCTCGGGTGACGACGCTCGCCCTGCAGCGGGTGCCGGCGAACACCAGTGACTTCGGCGACATGGCGGGATGCACGCGCCGCCAGAAGATGTGGCTGGTGATGCTGCCCTCCGCACGGCGGAGCCTGCTCATCGGCATCAACCAGGTGATCATGCTCTCGCTCGCCGCGGTCATCGTCGCCTCGATCATCGGCGCCGGAGGCCTCGGCGCCGACGTGTACCGGGCCCTCACCGCGCTTCGCATCGGCGATGCGGTGGAGGCGGGCCTGGCCATCACTCTGCTCGCGATCGCCCTGGACCGCATTTCCCAGGGGATCGCGATGCGCCGGCCCGTGCACGAAGTGGAGTCCGCGCGCAACCTCATTCGCCGCCACCCCCTCGTCACCCTGGCGCTCGCGCTGGTGGTGGCGAGCGCGGTCCTCGGCCCCTTCGTGCCGGCGGTGAAGAGCTTCCCCGACAGCCTCACGATCTCCACCGGCGACGTCTGGAACGACGTGGTGAAGTGGCTGAACGTGAACCACCACGAGACCATCGGGGGCTTCCGGGACTTCTTCATCATCCACCTGCTGAAGCCCGTGAAACTCTTCTTCATCCGCCTGCCCTGGCCCGCGGTCATCCTGGTGGCCGTCACCCTCGGGTATGCGCTGGGCGGCTGGCGCCTCGCGCTGCTGGCCGGGCTCCTGCTCACCGGCATCGCGCTCTCGGGGTACTGGAAGCAGGCGATGATCTCCCTCTATCTCGCCACGCTGGGGGTCCTCGCCTCCATGCTGATCGGAGCGCCGATCGGGGTGGCCGCCGCCCTCAACCGGCGCGTCGACCGGGTCGTCACCGTGATCATCGACACGCTGCAGACCCTGCCGACCTTCGTCTACCTGCTGCCGGTGGTGATGCTCTTCGCGACCGGAGAGTTCCCCGCCTTCGTCGCCATCGTGATGTACGCCGTGCTCCCGGCCATCCGCTACACCAAGCACGGGATCGCCAACATCCCCCGGCCGATCATCGAGGCCACCGACCTCTCCGGCGCCACGCGCATGCAGAAGCTCTTCCAGGTGCAGATTCCCCTCGCCCTTCCCGATATTCTCCTGGGAGTGAACCAGGTCCTCATGATGGCGTTCGGCATGCTGGTGATCACGGCCCTGGTGGGCACCCGCGGGCTGGAGCAGGAGGCGCTGACCTCGCTCGCCAAGGTCCGCCCGGGGACCGGGGTCGTCACCGGCCTCGGTATCGCCTGCCTCGTCATCGTGTCGGACCGGATGATCACCGCGGCCAGCGTGCTGAGCCGCCGCCACCTCGGGCTCGCCACCGCCGCTCCGGCGATGGCTTGAGGAGGTCGCGGACCATGTCCGACACGGCATCGAAGGGCGCCTCCCCTCCCGGACGGGAGGACGAGGTCATGGTCCGTTGCGAGAGGGTCTGGAAGGTCTTCGGGGCCGGGGCCGAGCGGGTCATCGCCGAGCACGGCGCGTCGGTCAGCGACGAGACGCTCGCGCGTCACGAGCTGATCGCGGCGGTCCGCGACGTGAACTTGAGCGTCAACCGGGGCGAGATCTTCGTCATCATGGGCCTTTCGGGGTCGGGAAAGTCCACGCTCGTGCGCTGCATGACCGGGCTCATCGGCCTCACGCTCGGCCGCCTGCTGATCGACGGCACCGATCTGATGAACATCTCGACCCGCGACCTGGTGGAGGTGCGCCGCTACAAGATGGGCATGGTCTTCCAGGACTTCGCCCTGCTGCCCCACCTCACGGTGCTCGGCAACGTCGTCTTCCCCCTCAAGATCCAGGGGGTCGAACGGGGCGCCCGGGAGGCGCGGGCCCGCGAGATGATCGAGCTCGTGGGTCTGAGCGGACGCGAGCGCTACTACCCGCACGAGCTCTCGGGAGGGCAGCAGCAGCGGGTCGGCATCGCCCGAAGCCTCACCACCGAGCCCGAGATCTGGTTCCTCGACGAGCCCTTCTCCGCCCTCGACCCGCTCATCCGGCACGAGATGCAGGACGAGCTCCAGCGCCTCCAGGGGATCCTCAGGAAGACCATCGTGTTCATCACTCACGACTTCGACGAGGCGATCAAGCTCGCCGACCGGATCGCGATCATGAACGAGGGCCGGGTCGTGCAGATCGGCACCCCCGAAGGGCTGGTCGTCAATCCCGCCAACGACTACGTCGCGGAGTTCACCCAGAAGATCCCGCGGGCCCGGGTGCTCACGGTGCGCGCGGTCATGGGACCGCCCGGCCGCGCCGGCGGCGAGCCGATTCCGGAGAACGCCCTGGTGCACGAGGCAGCCGAGCGGGTGCTGGCCGCCGAGCAGCCTCTGCCGGTCTCCAACGCCCGCGGAGAGCTGGTGGGCAGCCTCGACCGGGACGCCGTAATTCGGGTGCTGCTCGAGAAGGATCGAGGGTAGCAAGCCGGAACCCGATCGGCTCCGGCGTCATCGAGGCCGCCTGTAAAACGTGTTGCAGTAGTGCGATTTGCCGAGCTGAGTTGGCCCCGAAGCGAATCGAGCACGGGCTGATACCATGCCCGACACGCCCCTGGTCCCCAGGGCTCCCGGGAGAAGCCACCCCAGAGGAACAACTCATGAAGCTCAAGGTCGTCGTGCACGAGGCCGAAGAGGGCGGATACTGGGCCGAGGTGCCCGCCATCCCCGGTTGCGCCACTCAGGGGGACACCTTCGAGGAGTTGCTGAGCAACCTCTACGAGGCTGTCGAGGGATGTCTATCTGTCGACGTAGGAAACGTTGCCACCGCAGCCGGGGATAGAGTGGTCGAGATCGCCGTGTGAAATCCGTTAGTGGCAAACGCCTTTGCCGTTTGCTGGAACGACGGGGGTGGAAGCGGATGCGTGTCCGCGGAAGCCACCACCATCTACACCAGGAGCGGCTCGGTGGTACGCATTTCCGTTCCTGTTCACGGTGAAGCGACGCTCAAGCGCGGTCTGCAGAAGCACCTGATGAAACTCGCGGGTATCGATGCATCGGAGCTGTGACCGCTTCGCACGAGGAATGCAGGCGATGAAGACGACGACGATTGGCGCCTACCCCAAGCCCGACTACCTGGACCTTCCGGACTGGTTCAGGAATGGCACGGGAACCGCTCATCCGACCACCGGGTTCCTGGAGGCGGTGGAAGCGCTCGGAGAGGAGGCGGAAGCGTTGTTCCGCCGCGCCGCGCGGGATGTCATCCGCGATCAGGAGGCGGCGGGCGTCGACATCGTGACCGACGGCGAGGTGCGCCGGGAGAACTACATGCTCTACCACGTGCGCCACATCGCCGGCATCGACTACCGGAAGCTCACCGGACGCTGGCATCGCGCGGACGCCTTCTACTCCCACGTGCCGACGATCGTCGGACCGCTCAGCGCGACCGAGCCCTTTCTCGTGCACGACTGGCAGGTGGCGCAGTCCTTCACCACCCGCCCGGTGAAGTGCACGCTGCCCGGTCCCTTCACGCTGATGGACACCCTGGGCGACGAGCACTACGGCTCACCGGAGAAGGTGTGCCGGGCGCTCGCCGACGTGATCAATGCCGAGGTGCGTGCGCTGGCCGCAGCGGGCTGCCGGCACATCCAGATCGACGAGCCGGCCTTCGTGCGCATGGTCCCCGACGCGCTCGGCTACGGCATGGAATGCCTCGATCGCGCCTTCCACGGCTGCCCGGATAAAGTCGACCGGGTGGTGCACATCTGCTGCAGCTACCCGGAATATCTCGACCAGCCCGACCCTCCGAAGGGTCCGCACGGAGCTTACATGGAGCTGGCGGACGCCCTGGATGCGAGCGCGGTCGACGCGGTGTCGATAGAGGATGCCCATCGCCACAACGACCTCGCCCTGCTCGAGCGCTTCGCCGCCACCACCGTGATCCTCGGTGTGGTCGACATCGCAAAGAGCCGCGTCGAGCCCGTGGACGAGATCCGCACGCGCCTGGAAAGCGCTCTGCACCACATCGATCCCGCGAGGCTGATGGCCGCCCCCGACTGCGGGCTGGGGGTGCTCGGACAAGAGCTCGCCCGGACCAAGCTTCGCCACCTGTGCGAGGCGGCGCGCACCTTCGGCTGACGAAACCCTGTTGTCGACATACCATTGAAGGGGCGGATGATGACGCTGATGCAGAACCCCTCGCACCCCGATGAGGTGCTCGTGGAGCTCTGTCTCGAAGCGCTCGGCATGAGCGCCATCGAGCTGGCAAGACGGGTGCACGTGCCGCGCACGCGCATCGAGCGCCTTGTGAAGGGCGATACCGCGCTGCGGCTCTCGACGTTCTTCGGCAACACGCCGGAGTTCCGGATGAACCTGCAGCGCGCGTTCGACCTCGCCTGCGCGCGGGAGTCGGTCGACGTCTCCGACATTGTCCCGCTGACGGCTGCCTGAGGACGGGAGTTTCCATGAGCACTGCACCTTCGATGTCCGAGCGGGCCGACGAGCTCGAGCGCCGGCAGATTGAGGAGCTCGCCGAACGGGCGGTCGTCAAGTCCTTCCTCTTCCACCTCGCCGACGGCGAGCGGAGCTTCGGGCCGCGGCCGCGCGGGAGCCGCCGGCACATGGGGGAGGACCCGCGGCTGCCGCCCATGCCCGAGAAGCCCACCCTGCTCGATTTCTTCCGGCTGCGCTTCGCCCCGGGGCAGGCCCACCTCCTGCAGAGCGCCAACCTCGCCCAGGAAGCGGGGCTGCCCGAGAAGATGGTGCTCGCCTGCCTGCTCCACGACATCGCGATCATCGGGTTCATTCGCGCCGACCACGGCTACTGGGGCGCCCAGCTCCTCGAGCCCTACGTGGACGAGGAGGTGAGCTGGGCGATCCGGATGCACCAGGCCCTGCGCTTCTTTCCGGACGAGTCGGTCGGGTACGAGTACCCCGACCAGTACCGCAGGATGTTCGGCGAGGACTACCGGCCCGACCCCTACATCGTGGCCGACTACGAACGGGCCCGGAAGCACCGCTGGTACATGTCCGCGCGCATGATCTGCGTGAACGACCTCTACTCCTTCGACCCCGACGTGCAGGTCGAGATCGAGCAGTTCGAGGACATCATCGGCCGGCACTTCCGCCAGCCGCCGGAGGGCCTGGGCAACGACAACACCCCCGCCTCGCACATGTGGCGCACGATCAGGCGGCCCTGCAACGCGCTTTAGCGCGCGGACGGCGAGCCGGCGCCGGGCGCCCGCCACACTGCTTCGCACGAGGTGGTGTCGCGCTTCGTGGGTTTCCGGGGAACGGGGCCTCGGCGAAGGTCGGGGAAGGCTTTTGCGTTTCGGGAGTTCCCCGTATCGTCTCTCCGCACTACCCCGAAGGCGGTCTCACCCGGTGGCGCGCGAAGCCTTCCTCGTAGGGGGAGAGCATTTGCAGCTCGACCCGCACCGACTCGAAGAGCCACTCGCCGCCGACCCGCCGGCACCGGTCGTGGTAGGTCGCGGCCATCCAGTACGCGGTGTCGTCGATCGTGTAGACGATGGGCTCCCACAGCATCCAGCTCGCGCTCGCCACGTCGCCTTCGACGTCGATGATCGGATTGGTCACGTGGTGGAGCGCAAAGGCGACGGCCCGACCGGCGTCGACGAAGAACGCGCGGATCGCGTCGCGCCCCTCGTAGCGTCCCATCGGTCCCCCGTCCCAGACCGCGTCCGGCAGAAAGAGAGCGGCGATCCGGTCCGCGTCGTAGCCGTCGTCGCAGGCGGCGCAGTACCGGTACTTGAGGCGCCGGATCGCCTCGATGTCCTCGAGGCGTCGCAGGCGCGCTCCGAGCGGCTCGGAATTCTCCAACGCTCCGCGCCCTTCAGCGAACCTCGAGCGTCAGGTCGGAGTCCGGATCGAGCAGCTCGCAGCCGGACTCGGTGACGGCGACGCTGCGCGAGAAGCCGACCCCGGCGACGCGCGGAATGAAGATGCAGGTGGCGACGTGGAAGCACATCCCGGGCTCGAGCTCGGTCTCGACGCCTTCGGCCAGGTACATCGGCGCCTCGGTCCAGGTCGGGGACTGGCCCAGACCGATGGAGTAGCCGTAAGCGCCGAAGAAGTAGATGTCGGGGTGGCCGGCGAGCGCTCCCCCGGAGGCCCCCGCCACGTCATCGCCGCTGCGGCCGGGCCGGATGTTCGCGATCGTCGATTCCACCGACGCGATCGCCACCTCCGCGAGGCGCGACACCTCCGAAGTGGCGCGTCCGATGGCCACGCTGCGCATCGCCGGCGCGTTGTACCGGTAGTGCGAACCCGACACCTCGAGGAAGACGGCGTCGCCGTCCTTCATCCTCTGCCGCCGGTGGGGGGCATGGGGAATCCAGCCGGTCCGGGGACCGCTCATGATCAGGGGATTGATCGCCATCGTCTCGCTGCCGGCGGCGACCAGCGCCCGATGCACCGCGGCCACGCACTCGTTGTCCCCCACGCCGTCGCCGGCTGCCTCCACGCCGGCCGCCATCCCGGCCCGTGTATAGCGGGCCGCCCGCTTCATGTGTGCGATCTCGCCGGGAGACTTGACGAGCCGGAGCTGCATTACCGTGTCCGAGGCATCGACGAGCTCGGCCCCGGGGAGACACCGCTTCAGGTGCTCGAAGCTGGCCGCGTCCATTGCGCCGGTCGCGAAGGTCTCCAGGTTGCGGGTCTCCGCCCCGATACGCTTCGAGCCGTATCCGCGCTCGAGCAGCATGTCCGCGAGCTGAGGCCCGGTGTCGCCTCCCTCGTGCCAGTCGAAGAGCCGGATGTCCCGAATCGTCGACGACTCGAGCGCGCACACCGCTTCGCAGGTGGAGCAGTGGAGCGCGACCTCGCCTTCCTCGGGCAGGACGCCTACCGCGTAGCCCGAGGGCAGCGCGGAGTCGTATCCGGTCAGGTAGCTGAGGTTCGACACGTTGGATACGAGCAGCATGTCGATCCCGTCTTCCCGCATGTTCTGCCGTACGCGCTCCACGCGGCTCCGGTACTCCTCCGGATCGAAACCCAGATCGGGCGCATGGGGACGGTCGAGAAGCGCTTTCAGGAGGTCCATCGCGCTCAGGTCTCCGGCGAGTAGGCTTCCCGCATGGCCGCGGTGTCATAGAACTCCCGCCAGAAGACGAGCCTGCCGTCCTTCCAGTGGGTCTCGTGGACGAAGGGGGTCTCCGCCCGCTTGCCCGTGGCCTTGATGCGGTAGGCCTCCCGGCCGATCGCCACCACCACCTCTCCGGACTCGAGCCACGCGTGCGCCTCGAGGAACTCGTAGTCCGCGGTGGGCTCCGCCGCGAGGACGAAGTAGTCCATGAGCGCATCGACCCCGATGCGGTCCCCCGCGATGGGGGTGTTCGCCGGAGCGAGGTTCTCCGAGCGTACCTCCTCGTTCATCATCTCGCGCATGGACCCGAAGTCCCGTGCGGCAAATCGCTCCATGAAGCGCTTGTAGAGGTCGATGTTGCTCAACCGCCCGTCCAGTCTCAACCCGCTCGAAGCATCCGGAGAAGCGCCCGCGGGATTCCCGTTCCCGGGCTCGCGGAAGGTGAGGGCGCGATCCCGCCTCGCGATGCGCCCGACAAGCCTACCACGCGCGGGAGGGCGCTCCCGCGGCCGCAGCGAACGAGTCTCCGGCGGCGGATTCCGCTCCCGCCTCCTCGGGAACGACGGGAGTAGCGCCGGGAAACGGCGACCGCTGCGGACCTCCTGCACCGCCGGTGCGTTGATGAACGCGAGTCCGCGGGAAACAATACGCAACGAAGAGTCCCATGCATGCGAAATCCCGGGATCCGGCATCCGAATGCTCCGAACTTTCCGGCCTAGACGCGGCACTTCTCCGATTTCTTCCATAGCGCGGGCGCCGAGATGCCGTGGTAGTGGGCGCACGCTCATGAGAGACGCTGATGGGAGAGCCGGAACCAGACGAGGCGCCTCGATCGACTACGGCCCGCTACCGCGAACAGATCGGCGTGCGCAAGTCAGGAAACCCGGGAGACACGGCGGCTATGATCGAAGCGCCTCGTGAAATGACTCTGGAACCGACGCCTCGATGCCGGCGAGCCGGGGTGCCCGAGGGGGAACGCGCAATGCCTCACCCGCGAGGATCCCTTCCGTGACGACGGACCTCCCCGCTCCGGCCGCGGGCCCTTCCGCCGGTTCCGGCCACCCGAATCGCTAGATGTTCCAGCTCGCCTGGCCCTGGATGGCGCTCGCGGTGGCGGCGCCGGTGCTCGTCGCGTACCTCGTTCCCCCCGCGGAACGCCGCTCCGGCGCGGCCCTGCGCGTACCCTTCTACGCCGAGCTGGCGCAGTCGCCCTCCCGCCCGCGCCGGGCGCCGCTGGGCGCGCTCGGCGCGATGGCGGCCTGCGCCTGGCTGCTGCTGGTGTTCGCCGCCTGCCGGCCTCAGTGGGTGCACGATCCGCTGGAGGTTCCGGTGAGCGGACGCGACCTCCTGCTCGCGGTCGACATATCGGGCAGCATGAAGACCGTGGATCTCTTCCGGGGCGGCGTCCCGGAGAGCCGTCTCGCGGTGGTGAAGCAGGTTGCCGGAGAGTTCATCGGGCGCCGGGCGGGAGACCGGGTGGGACTGATCCTGTTCGGCTCGCGGCCCTACCTGCAGTCCCCGCTCACCTTCGACCAGACGAGCGTGCGCGAGCTGCTGGATGAGGCGGAGATCGGGCTGGCGGGTGAGCAGACCGCGATCGGCGACGCGATCGGCCTCGCGCTCAAGCGCCTGCGCGAACGGCCCGCGGAGAACCGCGTGCTGATCCTCCTGACCGACGGAGCGAACACCGCGGGCGAGGCCACCCCTCGCGATGCGGCGGGGCTGGCCGCACTGCACGGAATGAAGATCTACGCCATCGGGGTGGGCGCCGATCAGTCGACCGCGCTCGGCCGATCCCTGGGAGGCGGCGCGGACCTCGACGAAGATACCCTGAAGACCGTCGCCGGGCTGGGGGGCGGACGCTACTTCCGGGCTCGGGACGCGCGGGAGCTCGAGGACATCTACGCGCTCCTCGACGCTCTGGAACCCGTCGCCCGGGACGTGGAGCTGCTGCGCCCCGTCCGCGAGCTCTTCCCCGCCCCCCTCGGCATCGCGCTCGGGCTCTCGGCCGGACTGCTGCTGGCCGTGCTCGGCCGCCAGTGGCGCCACCGCATGCGCGAACGTCTTCCCGCGGCCCGGTCCGTGCCCTGATGGAAGAGTTTCACTTCCTGCGACCGCTCTGGCTCCTTGCGCTCCCCGCCGGTCTCGGCCTCGTCTGGGCCTACGCCAGGCGTCTGCGCTCCGGCGAGCGCTGGCGCGACGTCTGCGACGAAGCACTGCTGCCTCACCTGCTGATGCGGCGCGACGCCGCCGCGTTTTCCTTTCTGCCCCTTCTCATGGGCAGCGGCCTCGTGCTCGCGGTGCTCGCGCTGGCGGGGCCCGCCTGGCACAGCCGGGATGTGCCGGTCCACCGGGTCAAGCAGGCGAGAATCGTGGTGCTCGACCTCTCCCGCTCCATGGACGCGCCCGATGTGCAACCCTCCCGCCTGGCCCGCGCCCGCCTCAAGGCGGCCGAGATCCTTGCGTTGACCGAAGAAGGACAGGCGGGACTGGTGGTGTTCGCGGGCGACGCCTTCGCGGTTTCGCCCCTGACCGACGACAGCGCCACGCTCACCGCCATGCTGCCGGCGCTGTCCACCGACCTGATGCCCGCCCGCGGCAGCCGCGCCGACCTCGGGCTGCGCCGGGCCGGCGAGCTCTTCGCCCGGGCGGGACTGACCCGGGGCGAAGTGATCCTGATCGCCGACTCGGCCGAGGACTTCAGAGCGGTCGAGGCGGCGGCGGAGCTCGCCCGCGACGGGTTCACCGTCTCCGTCCTCGCGCTGGGCACTCCCGAAGGCGCTCCGATTCCCCTGGCCGAAGGCGGATTCCTCACCGACGACGCCGGACGCATCGTGGTGCCCCGGACCGGCACGCAGGAGCTGCGGGAAGTCGCGCGGGCCGGTGGCGGGCGCTTCGCGAAGTCGAGCGGTGACCACCGCGACCTGGAGTTCCTCCTGGCATCCGACGCGCACGCCCTGCCCGATACCGAAGAGAGCGAGCACGAAGCGCGCCACTGGCGCGACGAAGGCCCGTGGCTGGTGCTCGCCCTCCTCCCCGTCGCGGCGCTCGCCTTCCGGCGCGGCTGGCTGCTGGCGCTCGGCTGCCTGCTCATCGTGCCGGCCGAACCCGCGCGCGCATGGGAGTGGCAGGAACTCTGGTCGCGGCCGGACCAGCGGGCGTCCGCCGCGCTCAGCCGGGGCGACCCCGTCGCGGCGATCGAGGCCGCCGAGGACGGGCACTGGCGAGCCCCCGCGCTGTACCGCAACCGCGAGTACGGCGCGGCCGTGGACGCCTACGCGGCCCTCCCCGGCGCCGATGCCCACTACAATCGCGGCAACGCGCTCGCCCGTTCGGGTCGTCTGCGCGATGCCCTCGATGCCTACGATGCGTCGCTCGCCATTGCCCCGGATCTCGAGGATGCGCTCTTCAATCGCCGCCTCGTGGAAGAGCTGCTGCGCGAGCGCCCCGCGGGCGGAGGCCGGGAGGAGCGCGGCGAGGAAGGCGGCTCGCGCTCCGCCGCCGGCGACGGAGCACAGCCCTTCGGGTCCGAAGAGCGCAACCCGGACGGGGGCGACCCCCGGGGAGAGCCCCCGGGTCCGCAGCTCCAGGGAATGGAGAGCGGAAACCCGGAAGGGGACGCGGGCTCCGCGTCGGCGTCTCGGGAGCGGGAGTCCCGGGGCAGCACCGGCCAGGCCGAGCTCGGGGAAGTCCGGGGAGGCGCTTCGGAAGGCCTTCGGGCCTCCGCCCCCACTGACGCGGAGGGGGCGTTGAGCGAGGAGCAGCGGCAGGCGCTGGAGCAGTGGCTGCGGCGAATTCCGGACGACCCCGGGGGACTGCTGCGCCGCAAGTTCGCGCTGGACTACGAGCGTCGTGGCAGCCCGGACCCCGATTCACCCCGGACCTGGTGAAGGCCCCCGACGTGCACGCACGCCCATCGAAACCCCGGAGCCCCGACATGATCGCGAGGGAACGCATCCGTGGCGCAGGGGGGCGCGCGCACCGGCCCGGCCTCATCGCCCTGCTGTTGCTCGCATGGTGCATGTCGGCCGTCGCGCAGGGTCCCAGCGCCGTCCTCGAGCGTAATCCGATACGCGCCGACGAGACGGTACGGCTGATCATCGAGAGCGCAGGCGGCGAGGCGGGAACCGGACCGGACCTCGGCCCGCTCGACCGGGACTTCGAAGTGCTCGGCACCAGCGTCAGCACGCAGATCCAGATCATGAGCGGCGAGCAGTCCGCCTCCACCCGCTGGATCGTGGAGCTGGCCCCCCGCCGGAGCGGCGAGCTCGAGGTGCCTCCCCTCTCCCTCGGTGCTCTCGAGACCGCCGCGCTCACGCTCCAGGTCCTGGAGGCGCCCGCGCCCGGCACCGGTGGGGAAGAGGATGTGTTCATCGAGAGCGAGGTGTACCCGAAGGCGCCCTACGTGCAGGCGCAGGTCACCTACGTGCTTCGCCTCTTCCACCGGGCGGAGATTCTCGACGGCACCCTGCAGGATCCCCGCGCGGCGGACGCGCTGATGCAGAGACTGGGGCGGGACACCGGCTTCAAGGCAATGCGGGGCGGGCGCGAGTACCGGGTGATCGAGAGGCGATACGCGATCTTTCCCCAGTCCAGCGGCACCCTGCACATCCCCGCGGTGCGCTTCGACGGCGAAGTGGCGGACGCGGGTTCCGGAGCCTCGAGCTTCGGCGGGCTCTTCATGCAGGGTCGCCGGGTACGCCTGCGCACCGAGGAGTACCGGCTCGAAGTCCGCCCCCGTCCTCCGGAGTTCCCGGGGCAGACGTGGCTGCCGGCGAGGAACCTGCACATCGTGGAGCAGTGGTCCCGGGATCCTCCCGAGCTGCGGGTCGGCGAGCCCCTGACCCGCACCCTCATCGTGAACGCGGCGGGCCTGCGCGGCGACCAGTTTCCGGAGATCGACGTCGGGTCTCCGGAGGGCATCCGGGTGTATCCCGACCAGCCCACGCTGCGCACGTCCACGGACTCCGAGCACGTCTACGGAAGCCGCGAGCAGCGCTTCGCCCTGGTACCGCTGCGCGATGGCGAGATCACGCTGCCGGCAGTCCGCGTGCACTGGTGGGACAGCATGAACGACGCTCCCGCCGAAGCGCTCATCCCGGCCCGGACCTTCGACATCGCCGCCGCTCCCGCCGAGGCCACGGACCTCGTCAGCGCGCTCGCGGGAGGGACGGGCGCCGGCGATGCGGACGCGGCGCTCGCGCCCGGGGATGGCGCACCGGCCGCCTCCGGCGCCTGGCAGTGGGTGAGCGTGCTTCTCTTCGCGCTGTGGGCAGCCACCGTGTTCGCGTGGTGGCGCTCCCGCCGTGCCATCGGCGCCGCCCTCGCGGAGGACCCCCGGGCACCGGGGATGCTGCGAGCCCGCCGCGCCCTGGAGGCGGCCTGCGCGGGGGGCGGCGACGCCGATGCGGCGCGCAACGCGCTGCTCGACTGGGCGGCGGCGGCCTGGCCGGACGCGCCGCCGCGAAGTCTCGGAGAGACCGCGCGCAGGCTCGGCGCCCCGCTCGAGGTCCCCGTGCGCGAGCTGGATCGATTCCTCTACGCGCCCGGCGAAGAGAGCTGGAACGGGGAGGGCCTGCGACGGGCGGCGAAGACCGGACTGCGACGGGCGCCCCGCCCCGCTCGGGCCGATGCCCGTATCGCACTGCCGCCGCTCTATCCCGAACGCGGGAGCGGCGGCGTTCAGCGCAGCGCGGGGTAGCCGCGGGCGGCGGCGAAGCGCTTGAACTCGTCGATGCGCTCGTAGGCCGCAGGCGCCAGCATCTCCACGCCATCGATGAACATGGCCGCGCCGGCGGCCCGGACCTCCGCTTCCTCGAAGGCCTCGACGAGCGCCCGCTGCAAGAGTCCGATGCGTTCCGGCGGGCTCTCGATGCGGGTCACGAAGGGAATGCCCGGGGCGTGCTCGGAGTCGCAGAGCCTGCGGGTCCCTTCGAGCGCCCCCGGACGGTAGCGGGCGAGGAGCGCGTAGGTGACACAGTCGATGGAGGCGACCTCCGCCTCGCCGCCGGCGACCGAGGCCACACTCGCGGGGTGGGAGCCGGTCACGACAATCCGGGAGAAGAAGCGCCCTCCCCGGTGGAGCGGCGCGACGAGCGCGCGCAACGCGTTCACTCCGGAGTGGGACTCGGGGCCGTTGATCGCGCAGACCGAGCCACGAAGGTGCGCGATCTCGGTGGCCGGCGACTCCCGGGCGACGACGATCACGCTCGAGTAGCGGCTGCCCTCGCAGCCGGGCGCGCTGTAGCGGGGCGTGGCGACGAGCGCGAGCTCGCCCGCGTAGCGTCCCACCAGGTCCGCTCCGCAGCTCTGGCTGAGCAGCAGTCCGGGGTCGGACCACAGCTCGTGCACTCCCCTCTCGCGATCGAGACGGGCGGGCACGCCCTCCATTCCGGCCTCCCTCAAGCGGCGGGCGACACCGTTCCAGAGCACGTCGTGCGCACCGCGCACTTCCTCGAAGTCGTACATCGGAAAGCTCGCGGATAGGGTCATGGGGTTTCCCAACGAGTCAGCCGAGCTTCGGGATACCACCGAGCACCCCCGGCCCGATACTTGGAATCATATCGATACTGGGTGAATCAGGCGCGTTGTCCACGCACTGACGTTGCCGTCTCGAAATCGGGTCCGCCCCTGAACGAGACGACTAGGGACGAGGGGTCGTGGCCGATTCGACGACGCCGTCGAGGCGGGACTGTCCGGCGGTCAAGCGGAGGATCTCTCGGGAGAAGACTCCCCGGTCCGCGCGTCCTTCGGCCCGGATTTCGGCCTGAACACGGTCGATACGGGCTTCGAAGGCTTCCCGGTCTGCGCGTGCTTCGGCCCGGGTCTCGGCCTGAACGCGATCGATACGGGCTTCGAGCCGGCTCGTGGTGAACAGCATCGTGCCGAGCATGGTCACGCCGACCGCGACGATTGCGATCGTCTCCTGCTTCAGGCCGACCTTGGCGGCAGCGGGGCTCGTCATCGCGTTGAAGGCGACGAAGTACCTTGGCCTCAGGCCCCCGGAGCACCCGCCCGCACCGCCGCGCGAGCCCGCAGGCGGGTCTTGCGCCGGATGAACATGTACTCGAGCAGGCCGCGGATCGCGGCGTGATCGGAGCTGAAGGAGGAGATGTCGTCGAGACGGTACTCCGCCCCGGTGAGGATGGTCTCCGCGGCGCGATGGCCGCTTCGGATCGCGGGCCCGATGCCTTCGCAGAGGTCGCGGGTGGCGAGGCCGGCCGCATCTCCGGTAACGAAGGCGTTGTCGATGCGCACCACGTCGACGTCGCCGCGGAGGTAGTAGCTGTAGCCGCGGGGCGCGTAGTCGGCATCGACCACGAATCCCTTCCGGCGCAGCACTTCGGTGAAGTGACGCCAGTGGGTCTTTACGTCGGCGCCACGGGCCTTGAGCTTCTCCGCCATGCCGCCGAGGCCGCAGTTGAGCCAGCCCTTCTCCTTCGGCACGTACCAGGCATAGCCGGGAAGGCCCTTGTCGAAGAACCAGAGGTGGCAGCGCGGGTCGCTCCACTCGAAGGCGAACTCGTGCTCGTAGGTGGTCGCCTGCAGCTCCTTCGCCCGGGGGTTGCGCTCGCGGAACAGGCTTCGGTAGACCGGGCAGCGGGTGCCGCCCGCGCCCACGAGGTAGTCGCAGCGGAACTCGTCGCCGACGACGTAGTGGCCGTTCTCCCGGCGGATATTCTTGACGTTGCGCCGGTGCACCTCCGCCCCGCTGCGCGCGAGGAGGAAGTCGTCGAACTCGTAGCGGCGGATGGAATGCTGCGGAGTGCTGAGCTTGAAGGTGAGGCCCTTGATGTGGGCCACGATCTGCTCGAAGGTGAGGAAGCGCCGCGGGTAGTCGGAGGGGTCGAGGGCGAGGTCCGCCATCGCCTCCGGGGTGACCCATCCCGCGCAGAGCTTGGTGCGCGGGAACTCCTCCCGATCGAGGACCGCAACCTTCGCGCCGCCCTCCACGAGGCGCGCGGCGCAGGAGGATCCGGCGGGGCCGCCGCCGACCACGATCGCGTCGTAGTGCGCCAGCGCGCTCAATTGAAGCTCCAGTCCGCGCCGTTGGCCGCCCGCCGGTAGAGGTGCTCCCGGGTGTGGGCAATGCGGTTGTGGCAGCGGTGGGTGAACACGACCTGGAAGAGCTGAATGCTGCTCGACAGAAAGGCCGCAGAGCAGCCTCCGAGGTAGAGGCGCCAGGCCCGGACGAAGGCCTCGTCGTACCACTTGCGCACGGTGCTCACGTTGGCGTCGAAGCGCTCGAGCCACTCCATCAGGGTCTTCGCGTAGTGCAGGCGGAGGTTCTCGATGTCGATGATCGAGAACTGGTTGCCCTCGAAAATCGACATCATCTCGCGCAGGCTCGGCGGATAGCTCCCGGGGAAGATGCGCTGCTCGAGCCACGCGTTCACCGCCGAGGGCCGGCTGCGCCCGACGCTGTGCACGATTCCGAGGCCGTCTTCCTTGAGACTTCTCGCGATCACCTCCCCGAGCGTCTCGTAGTGGTCGGGCCCGACGTGCTCGAGCATGCCGACCGAGACGAATGCGTCGTACTTTCCGCTGATGTTCCGGTAGTCGTCCTCGATGAACTCGACCTGGGAGGCGAGCCCCGAACGCTCGGCCTGCTCCTTCGCGTAGGCGACCTGCTCGTGCGAGATGTTGAAGGCGCGCACCCGGACTCCGTAGTGGCGCGCCATGTGCAGCGCCAGCGAGCCCCAGCCGCAGCCCGCTTCCACCACCTGCTGGCCGGGCTCGAGACGCACCTTGCGGCACACGTGGTGCATCTTCGCCTCCTGGGCCTCCTCCAGGGTGGCCTCGGCGTTCTCGTAGTAGGCGCAGGTGTAGACCATGCGCTTGTCGAGCCACAGCCGGTAGAAGTCGTTGCCCAGGTCGTAGTGGTGGTGGATGTGCTTGCGCGAGCCGCCCGGTGTGTTCTTTCCCGCCCGCGGGAGGCGGCCCAGGATCGACTTCTTGAACGAGGAGCTCGCCTTGTCTTCCATCGCGCGATAGGCCCGGTACAGCACGTCGATGAGGTCGCCCTCGATCTCGATGCGGCCCGCGCTGTAGCAGTCCCCGAATCCGAGCTCCGGGGAGCGGACGATGGCCCACAGGGCTCCGCGGTCCCGGACGACGATGCGTCCGGCCGGCTCCGCTTCCGGCGACCAGGCATCCTGTCCGTCCCACAGCGCGAAGCGCAGGGGCGGGTTTCCCGCTTCCTGCATGATTCGGCGCGCGAGCCACCGATCGAGCGCATTGACGCCCGAACGCTCCGACCCCGTCCGGGCCCCGGCGACGCCCGCGCCGCCACCACTCGGCACCCCCAGAGGATGCTGGCTGTCTCCGCCCACTCCTCTCTTCCTCGATCAACGAATCGTGGGTGAATTATAGGGAAAGGCGACCCATGGCGGGGAGGCGCGCGGAGCGCGGGGGGATGGGCGCGGTGTCCCTCACCGGCCCCTGCGCCACGCGTGGTAGCGCTCCGCGAAGCGCAGCAGGCGCTCGGGCGCGTGCGCGCGGCGCCAGGCCCCGGCGGCGAAGCGGTTCGCCTCGCTGAGGGTGGGATAGATGTGGATCGTGCCGAGAATCTTGTTGAGCCCCCGGCGATGGCGCATCGCGCTCACGAACTCGGTGATGACTTCCGCCGCGCTCTCGCCCACCACCGTCGCTCCGAGCACGCGGTCCTTGCCCGGCGCCGTGAGCACTTCGACCCAGCCCTCGGGCGCCTCGTCGGCGATGGCGCGATCGAGCTCGGAGAGCGGGTAGCGGGTGGTCTCGAAGTCGATGCCGCGCTCGCGCGCCTCCAGCGCGTTGATGCCCACCCGGGCCACCTCCGGATCGGTGAAGGTCGCCCAGGGGATGGCCGAGTAGTCGACGGGAAACCTCCACACCGAGCGGAAGAGCGCGTTGACGGTGGCGTACCAGGCCTGGTGGGAGGCGACGTGGGTGAACTGGAAGGGCCCGGCCACGTCGCCGCAGGCGAAGACGTTGGGGCATGCGGTCTGGAGATACTCGTTGACCTCGATGGCCCGGTCCGCGGCGATGCCGATGCCCAGCGCCTCGAGACCGAAACCCTCGACCCGGGGCCGGCGTCCCAGCGCCACCAGGATCTCGTCGAAGGGGAGCGCGATCTCGCGGCCCTCGTGCTCGCAAATCAGCCGGTGAGGGCCCTCTCCATCGGTCTCGACCCGCCTGGCGACGTGGCCCGCCCGCACATCGATGCCCTCCTCTCCGAAGCGGCGCGCGATCAGCTCGGACACCTCCTCGTCCTCGCGGGGAAGCAGGCGCGGCAGCATCTCCACCTGGGTTACCCGGCTGCCGAGGCGCGCGAAGCACTGCGCGAGCTCACAGCCGATCGCTCCGCCCCCGAGCACGAGAAGGGTCCGGGGGAGGGTGCGCAGGTCCCATATCGTCTCCGAGGTGCGGTAGGCGACCCGTTCGAGGCCCGGAATCGGGGGCACCAGAGGCGCGGCGCCCGTGGCGACCACGATACTGCGGGTGCGGAGGGTCCTGCCGCCCACCTCGACGGTGTACGGAGAGGTCAGCGTGGCCTCCCCCTCGATGCACTCCACTCCCAGGCTGGCGTAGCGTTCCCGGGAGTCGTGCGGCTCGATGGTCTTCACCACGCGCTGGACGCGATCCATCACCTCCGCGAAGTCGACCTCCGCGCTCGCCTCGCGAATCCCGTAGGCCCTGGCGTTGCGGATCCGGGAGAGCAGCCTCGTGGTGCGGATCAGCGCCTTGGAAGGGACGCAGCCGGTGTTGAGGCAGTCGCCTCCCATGCGGTCGCGCTCGACGAGCGCCACCCGGGCTCGGAGCGTCGTCCCGATGAGCGAGCTGACGAGGCCCGCGGACCCGGCTCCCACCACCACGAGGTCCCAGTCGAAGCGGCGAGGCCTCGGCCACTTGCCGAGCGCGCGCCGCTCCCTGATCACTTCGAGCCCCCGCCGCGCCACCCAGGGAAAGACCCCGAGGAGCACGAAGGAGCCGATGAGCGCGGGCGACAGGATGCCGTCCAGCGACTCGATGCGCGCGAGCTGGGTCCCCGCGTTCACGAACACCGCGGTGCCCGCCAGCATCCCGACCTGGCTCACCCAGGCGAAGGTGAAGGCGCGAATGGGAGTGAGCGCCATCGCCAGGTTGACGATGAAGAAGGGGAAGATCGGCACCAGGCGCAGGGCAAAGAGGTAGAACGCGCCGTCCTTCTCGATGCCGCGGTTGAGCGGGCCCAGGCTGTCGCCGAAGCGTGCGAGCACCATGTCCCGAAGCAGGAAGCGGGCCACGAGGAACGCGATGGTCGCGCCCGCGGTGGCGGCGAAGGAGCAGAGCACGGTGCCGAGCGCAAAGCCGAAGATGGCGCCTCCGAGCAGGGTCAGCACCGCCGCCGCGGGCAGGGAGAGCGCGGTGATGGTCACGTAGCCCGCGAAGAAAATCGCCGCGCTCTGCACGGGGTGGGCGGCCGCGTAGGCCTGGATGTGCGACTGCTGCGCCTTGAGATAGGAGAGGTTGAGGTAGCTCCCGAGATCGAAGAAGAAGAAGGCGAACACGAGCGCGGCGAGCGCGACGACCAGCGCGGCCTTGCCGCCTCTCATCGGTCGGCCCGCGAGGGTGTGCGCTCGCGCCGGCCGGCAACGCGCGAGGTGGAAGGCGGGCGCGTCGGGCTGCGCGCTCCGGCGCGCTCCGAGTGCGGGTTGCCGGGATGGGCGATCACGTCGCGTCGAGGCCCCGGCGGTGAGGGCAACGGTGTGCGCACGGGACGCTCGGCGATTGACTCAGGCGGTGCATGGGGGTCCCTTCGCGGCCATGCCGCATGGCTGTTCCCGGCCGCTCGGGGGCCGCTCTCGGACAGCCATGAAACCATACTGCAAACATGCGCCCCGGACGAAGGGAATCAAGCATGGAAGCCCCTTCGTTGGGGAGGTCGCCGGCACCGGTGAGGGGGCGTGGGGACTCTTGACCGGGGCGCGTTCCTGGAGCGGGCCGCAAGCCCGGGTCGGGCGGAGCGGCAGGACGCGAGCCCGGTCGGCGGACCCGGCCACGCGCGGCCCGCCGGCTTGCGCCGCTTCGAGGGTTGTGGATACTCTCCCGCCTCCGCCGCCTCGCGCGCCGGGACTGATTGGCGCATCGATGTGGTCCTTCGCCCTGCTCGCTCTCGCTCTGGTCGCGGTGAGCCTGGCCCTGCTTCTGCGCCCGATGCTGGCCGGCCGGCCTTCCGCCCGTCTCCGGGGCGATGCGAATCTCGACATCCACCGCGAACGCCTGCGAGGCGTCGACGCGGACTTCGCCGCCGGCCGCATCACGGCGGAGGAGAGGGACGCGGTCCGCCGCGAAATCGAGCGCGAGCTTCTCGACGATCTCGAAGACTCCCCGCCCGCACCGGGCGACTCCGCGCCAGCGTGGCGGAGCGCGGTGGCGGTCGCGGTGCTGGTGCCGCTGCTTGCCTCCGGCATCTACCTCCACCTCGGAGCATGGGAGGCGCTGGTGCCCGCAGCGGAGGAAGGCGAAGGGGACGACTCGGCGGTGCTGCTCGAGTCCCTGGAGGCCGCGGCCCGGGCGAACCCCGGCGATGCCGAGGGCTGGCTCCGCCTCGGCCGTGCCGCGGTGGCGCTCGAACGCAATCACCTGGGACTGCAGGCCTTCGCCGAGGCCCATCGCCTGGCCGGCGACCGGGCCGACCTGCTCGCGGACTACGCGGAAGCCGAGGCGCTTGTCATGGGATACCGCTTCGTCGGCAATCCCTCCCGCAGGCTGGAGCGCGCGCTCGAGCTCGATCCCCGACACCGCAAGGCGCTCTGGCTGGCGGGATTCGCCGCCCTGCAGGACGCGCGCCCGGAGCTTGCCATCGAACGCTGGGAGACGCTCATCGCACACAGCGAGCCCGGCTCCGAGCAGGCGCGGCTGGTGGAAGCGCTGGTCGCAAGAACCCGGGAGGAGACGGGAGCGGCGGCGCCGGGGCCGGCGGAAGAGCTCGGCGAGGCAGGCCCGGTGCTGCTGGTGACCGTGCACATCGAAGAGCGCTTTCGCGCCGGTCTCGACGGAAGCGAGTCCCTGTTCGTCTACGCCAGAGCCGCCGGCGGACCGCCCGCCCCGCTCGTGGCGCGGCGCGAGGCGGCCCGCGACTTCCCCCTCACGCTGCGCCTCGATGACAGCATGAGGATGATGCCGGAGCGCACGCTGGCGGGCGCGGAGAGGGTCGAGGTCGGAGCCCGGATCTCGCGCTCGGGCGACGCGCGCGCGCGCTCCGGCGATATCCAGGGCCTGAGCGGAACGCTTGACATCCGGGCAGGCGAGATCCATGTCGAGGTAGTGCTGGACGAACGGGTGCCCTGACCCGGATCCCCTGCGCCCTTCGACCGGGAGCTCAGCCGCCGGCGTCAGACACCAGGTCCGCGAGTCGCGCGCCTCCCGCCGAATCGAACCAGTCCTCCACCAGCCGGTACGCGATGGAAACGCGGCGGGGCAGCTCGATGCGCCCCTCGCGCAGTTCCCGCACGATCCCTTCCCGGGTGAACCAGCGAGCGTCCTCGAGCTCGTGGACGTCGAGGTCGATGGCGCTGTTCAGCGCGCGGGCCCGAAAGCCCATCATGAGGGACGCCGGGAAGGGCCAGGGCTGAGAGGAGTGATAGTGCACGTCGGTGACGCGCACGCCCGACTCCTCGTGAATCTCGCGCACCACGGCGTCCTCCAGGCTCTCTCCCGGCTCGACGAAGCCGGCGAGCGTGGAGTACATGCGCGGCGGCCAGCCCGGCGACCGGCCGAGAAGGCAGCGGGAATCGGTGCCGTCCATCAGCTCGACGAGCACGATGATCGCGGGGTCCGTACGGGGGAAGGTCCGGGCGCGACAGGCGGGATTCTCGCATTCCAGCATGTGGCCGCCGTGACGGAGCGCGTTCCGCGCACCGCAGTCTCCGCAGTGACGATGACGCCGATGCCAGTGGATGAGGGCACGCGCGTACGCGAGCAATGCGCCGTCCTGAGGGTCGAGCCGGACCCCGGCATCCGGAAGCTCACAGAGCTCCACGCCCGAGGGGAGGCGCTCGAGCAGCGCCGACTCCTCGAGCTCGATGTCCACGGCGAAGCAGGCGCTCCCGCCGAGCATGCCGAGGAGAACCATCGACCCGGGGGACAGAGCGTCGACCTGGTCGGGGGCAAGCAGGAGAGGCGTTGCGGGCTGCGAGCGGCACACCACGCTGTGCATGCGCCAGATCGGCACGAGACGCGTATCGGGGTCCAGCCGCCGGCATTCGAGCCACTCGCGGTCGAAGCGGCGCGGGTGCGCCCGATCCAGGCGCAGGCCCGCGAAGTAGTTCCGGGATGACCGGGCGTGGTGGTCCATCGAGTCCATGCTTCGGGGGTGATGCTAACCGCAATGTTTCCCCGATTTTCGTCGTGAGGGCGTGAAGATGCCGGCAAGGGCAAGGCAAACGCGAATCAGGACACGCCGGGGACGGCGCGCCTCGGCGCCGCCCATGCCGGCAGATTCGTGTCCGCAGCAGGAAATCGGGGAAGCACTGCGGTACAACTCAGGGGCGGCGACGGCGCCGTCAGTAGCCGCCCCCGAACGCACGACCACAACATGTCGGGTCCTCGCGGCGTTTCAACCACAAGCGGTTGTGGCCTGCTCTTGACTCCCCTTCGCCGCTGAATACAATCCCAGGTTCCAGGAATAGGCCGGCGGTTTGGCCGTTCGAACTCGACGTAATGGATCGCCAGTGCTCCCCGGGCCCGAATGCGCTCCAAATGATATGGACATCATTCCGCCGATTCCCATTTGCGTTCCGGGGGGAGCAAGACGATGACGCTAGCCCACCGCAGGTCGACGGAATTCAACGCCGCGAAGGCGGCGGAGATCGGGCCGCAGCCCGCATCCATCGACATCTGGGACAAGAAGTATCGTCTCAAGTCCAAGGATGGGCAGGTCATCGACGAGGACATCGATCAGACCTACCTCAGGATTGCCCGCGCGCTCTCTGAAGTCGAGAGCACCCCCGAGAAGCGGGAGTACTGGTGTGACAAGTTCCTCGTGGCGCTGCGCAGGGGCGCCATTCCGGCGGGGAGGATCGTCTCCAACGCCGGTGCCCGGACCCACAAGCCCGCCACGTCCACGATCAACTGCACGGTGTCCGCCAGGATTCGCGATTCCATGGACGACATCCTGGAGAAGGTCCACGAGGCCGGTCTGACGCTCAAGGCGGGCTGCGGAATCGGCTACGAGTTCTCCACTCTGCGTCCCAAGGGCGCCTACGTGAGCGGGGCCGGCGCCTACACCTCCGGACCGCTCTCCTTCATGGACATATACGACCGGATGTGCTTCACCGTTTCCTCCGCGGGCGGGCGGCGCGGGGCGCAGATGGCGACCTTCGACATCGGCCATCCCGACGTCCTGGACTTCATCCGGGTAAAGCAGGAAGACGGACGCCTGCGCCAGTTCAACCTGTCGCTGCTCATGGACCGCCGCTTCATGGATGCGCTTGCGAGCGACGAGGAATGGCCGCTGTCCTTCCCGCTCACTCCCACCGAACGGGACGAAGGCGGAATCGACCTCGATGATCCCGATCAGGTGGTATGGCGCGAGTGGCCGATTCGGGACGAGTACATCAGCGACGACGAGGGACGGGTCGCCTGCCGGATCTACCGCAAGGTCAGAGCACGTCAGATCTGGGACGTCATCATGACGTCGACCTACAACTTCGCGGAGCCCGGGTTCATCCTGATCGACCAGATCAACGAGATGAACAACAACTGGTTCTGCGAGAACATCCGTGCCACCAACCCCTGCGGAGAGCAGCCGCTGCCGGCCTACGGAGCCTGTCTGCTCGGCTCGGTGAACCTCACCCGCTACGTCCTGGATCCCTTCACCGACCGGGCGCGATTCGACTGGAACGGCTACCGGGAGACGGTGGCG
Source organism: Gammaproteobacteria bacterium (assembly GCA_022824305.1). Taxonomy (GTDB): domain Bacteria; phylum Pseudomonadota; class Gammaproteobacteria; order HK1; family HK1; genus JAJEAD01. The sequence goes on from JAJEAD010000076.1 coordinate 206,245, forward strand.
ACCTTCACCCGGATGCTGGACAACGTGGTCGAGCTGCATGGACTCCCGCTCGAGCCTCAACGCGAAGAGATAGCGCGCAAGCGCCGGCACGGGATGGGCTTTCTGGGCCTCGGTTCCACCCTCGCCCTCCTCGGCATCCGCTACGGCAGCCGGGAGTCCCTGGACTTTACCGAGCAGGTGAGCCGGGAAATGGCGCTCGTGGGCTGGCGGACCGGGGTCGCGCTCTGCGAGGAGAAGGGACCCGCCCCCATCATGGACGAAGAGTTCGAGCTGACGCCCCGGATGCTGCGCATGCGCCCGGAAATGGCGGCTGACGGCCTTCGGGCCGGGGATCGGGTGCCGGGAAGGGTCCTGCTCGCGAAATACAGCCGCTACATGCAGAACCTGAGCGAGCTCGCTCCCGAGATCGTCGAGACAATCGCCGAGAAGGGCGCCCGCTTCACCCACCACACCTCCATCGCTCCGACCGGCACCATTTCCCTGTCCCTTGCGAACAACGCGAGCAACGGCATCGAGCCGAGCTTTGCCCACCACTACTCCCGCAACGTCATTCGCGAGGGCAGGAAGACCAAGGAGAAGCTCGATGTCTTCTCCTTCGAGCTGCTCGCCTATCGTGAGCTGATCGACTCGGACGCGATGCCCGGCTCCGGCCTTCCGGATTACTTCGTGAGCGTCGACGACATCACGCCCACCGAGCACGTGGACGTTCAGGCGGCGGCGCAGCGCTGGGTGGATTCTTCCATCTCGAAGACGATCAACGTACCGACGGACTTCGCCTACGAGAACTTCAAGGACATCTACCTCTACGCCTACCGGAAAGGCCTCAAGGGATGCACCACCTTCCGCTTCAACCCGGAGGCGTTTCAGGGCGTGCTCGTCAAGGACGCGGACCTCAAGAACACCACCTACGCCTTCACCCTGGAAGACGGCACGGAAGTCGAAGCCGCGGGCGACGAAGAGATCGAGTACGACGGCGAAACCCACACCGCGGCGAATCTCTTCGACGCGCTCAAGGAGGGCTACTACGGCAAGTTCTAGATCGCGCGGGTGCGAGAGGCGCGCCTTGCGACAAGCGACGGAAACACAGTCATGGCAATCAGGATCGACAAGAAAATAGTGAACTACCGCGTGCGCGCCGACGCCCCGCCGGCATCGGAGACGCGCGAGCGAGAAGCGCAGGCGCAGCGCCGTGCCGGCTCCCCGCCCCGGAGGGAGAGGGAGACCGCACAGGTCATCCAGATGCACGAGCGGCTCGAGCGCCCCGAGATGCTGCTGGGGTCCACCTACAAGATAAAGACCCCGCTTTCCGAACACGCCCTCTACGTCACGATCAACGACATCGTGCTCAACGAGGGAACGGAGCACGAGCTGAGGCGTCCTTTCGAAGTGTTCATCAACTCCAAGAACATGGAGCACTTCCAGTGGATCGTCGCCTTGACCCTGATCATATCCGCCGTGTTTCGAAAGGGCGGCGACGTCACCTTCCTGGTGGACGAGCTCCGGTCGGTCTTCGACCCCCGGGGCGGTTACTTCAAGCGGGGCGGCAAGTACATGCCCTCGCTCGTGGCCGAGATAGGCGACGCAATCGAGTCGCACATGCGCCACATCGGCCTGCTCACGCAGGAGAGCCTCGACGACCGGCAACGGGAGCTCATTGCGACGAAGCGCCGGGAGTACGAGGCCGTGGCGGGCGTTCGCAGCGTCGACGAATCCAGGATTGAGGGATTCCCCGCCGGGGCCCTGTTGTGCAGACGCTGCGATACCAAGGCGGTGGTGCTGACGGACGGGTGCATGACCTGCCTGAGCTGCGGGGATTCGAAGTGCGGATGAGGAGCCTTTCCCGTCGGAGGCCGCGCGCTCCTGCCCGCGGAGCGCGATGCGGCGGCACGGGCGGAATTCAGTCCGGTTCTTGTGGAGGCCGTGACGGGCGCCGAGAGGGAACTCGGCACTGACCTGCCGGTCGTGAGCGGGTTCGCCCCTCGCGACCGGCAGGCTTTTTTTCAGGGCAGGTCGACCGGCTCCGAAGCGTTGACGGCGACGATGCGCTGGCGCACCGCGGGACGCGGAGTCCGCTCCCGGCCCTGCTCGTAGGCGACCACCTGCAGGCGGGACGCCAGCACCCGGTGCAACTCGCCGGGAGCGAGCAGGAAATCCGGATTTCGAGGCCGACCCACTAGCTCGTTGCCACGCGAGAAGGTCTCATAGATGAGCGCGCCGCCCGGGGCCACCGCCGCAACCAGCAGCGGCAGCAGCGGGCGGTGGAGGTAGTTGGTGACCACCACGCCACCGAAGCCGCGACCCTCGAATGGCCAGAGCTCGCGTTCGAGGTCCGCCTGCACGATCTCGACGCCCGCGTCTCCCCTCAGATCCTCAAGGCCGGAGACGTCCACGTCGACGGCGACCACCCGATGGCCGCGGGCACGGAAGAAGCGCACATGGCGGCCGTGTCCGCAGGCCACGTCGAGCACGCTCTGTCCCTCCGGCACCAGGCCGGCGAAGCGTTCCACCCAGGGCGAGACGGGAATCGCGGGATCGACGGGCCGGTCGAAGCTCATCCAGCCTCTCCGCCCCCGCCGACCGGGAAGCCTCGTGCCCTCACCGGACGGAGGGGCGCCGGGTGGCCCCTCGACCAATGCGCCGGGAATGATGCCGCCTCGGCGCAGTACCTGAACACTACGTCGAAGCGGCTTGAGGGAGTACGGCCCGCCAACACGAGCAGTTGGTGTCCGCAGCAGGAAAGCGGTGCGACATCGCGGCTAGCACCGCTCCGCCGTGGCGAGGCGCTGGCCGACGAGCTCGCCCTGCTCGTTCAATCCCGTCACGCGCACGTGCTCCATCGGCGGCCCCGGCTCGCCCGGCCCGAGATTCACCTTGAGGTAGTTGTCGGTCCAGCCGCACAGCCGGGCCGCGCCCTTCGACCGCGATGACTCCACCACCACCGGCATCACCCTGCCGACGTGCCGTTCGCGGAAGCTCCGGCTCTTCTCCCGGAAGAGGCGCTTCAGGGACTGCATCCGGCGCTTCTTGATGTCGCCCGATACCTGGTCGCCGTAGGATTCCGCGACGGATCCCGGGCGCACGGAGTACGTGAAGGGGTGGAGATACGAGACGGGCAGCTGCTCCAGGAGATCGAAAGTGCGCTGGAAGTCGGCGTCGCTCTCGCCCGGAAACCCGCAGATCACGTCGGTGCCGATACCGCATTCCGGAATCGCCTCGACGATTCCCTGGATCAGCGCGCGGAAGTGATCGGCGCGGTAACGCCGCCGCATGCGGGTCAGCACAGCGTCCGAGCCGCTCTGCAGGGGAATGTGGAAGTGGCGGGCGAACTTCGCCTCGCCGGCCATGAGCGCGATCAGCTCCTCCGTTACCGACGCGGGCTCGATGGAGCTCAGGCGCAGCCGCTCGAGGCCGGGAGTGTCCAGAATGCGGCGGAGAAGCTCGGGCAGCGAGAGCCGCCCGGCCGGAAGATCCAGGCCGTAGTCACCCACGTGCACGCCGCTGATCACGATCTCGACGTACCCTCCGTCCACGAGCTGGCGCACCTGGTCCAGGACGCTCTGCGCGCTCCGGCTGCGCGAACGGCCCCGCGTCTGGGGCACGATGCAGAAGGTGCAGCCCTCGTCGCAGCCTTCCTGCACCTTAACGAAGGCCCGGCTGTGCTCCATCATCTCGGTGATCGGAACGTCGAGGAAGGTGGTCGCTTCGGAAACCGGAGACACCGCCATCCGGACTGCAGCAGTTCCCGATGCCTCCGCTTCGGCGACCACGGCCGCCCGGTCCGCGGCCCCGATGACGAGCGAGACGCCGGGCAGCGCCGCAATCTCATCCGGAGCCCGCTGCGCGTAGCAGCCGGTGACGATGATCTTCGCGCCCGCGCGTTGCTCGTGGAGCCGCCGGATCGCCTTGCGCGCGGTGGCGTCCGCCCGGGCGGTGACGCTGCACGTGTTGACCACGTACGCCTCCGCGTCGTCGCTCCAGGGCACGCTGCGCCACCGCCCCGACTTCTCGAACAGGGTGCGGATCGCCTCGGTGTCGTACTGGTTCAGCCGACAGCCGAAGGTATAGAAGGCCACCCGTTTCACGTCGAGCCCGATAGCTCCCTCAGCGTGGAGGGGCGATTCTAGTCGCCATGATTCCCGGATTCACGGTGGCGGACTCGGACCGGACAGCATCCCCACGCCCTCAATCCGAGAATCACCGAAGCATGGCGGCTACCGACATTGCAGCGCCCGGGGCGGCTGAAGTCAGGGCTCCCGGGAGGTGGCGGGAGCGTGGGGAAGCCAGTGGATCCGCCATCCCGGCTCGTCCGGCGCCGCCTCGAAGCCCCGGCAGACCCACAGGCCCGCGACCGCGGCCAGCTCTCCGCCGGCGTAGAGCAGGGGCACTCTCCCACGTTCCCAGGGCGGGATGCCCCACTCCTGGAACAGCCGCTTGAGGGTCTGGGAGTGAACGCGCCCCACCGGGTGGGCCCGCTCTCCGCCCTGCCGGAAGCGCACGATGAGCGCACCCGCGGACACGTGCCGGGCGCAGAGACCCCCTCCGCGATCTGCCTCGGCCCAGAGCAGTCCATGCTCCAGGGCGAGCGGCGTCGCCATGTCCACCCAGGGCCGCTCGTGCCGGGAGTCGAAGGGCGGCGGCGGGGGTCGGGCATGGAGGCGCCGGCGGAAACGACGCACTTCGCCTCCCGGCCAGCGGAGCACGGGCGAGGCGTCGCTCGCCGCCCCCATCACTTCGTTCTGGATGCGCCGGAGCTGCCCGCTGTCGGGCAGGGGCAGACCACGCCCGGAGAGCCAGCAGCGCAGGGCGCCGGCGCGGCGTGCGGAGGACCAGTCGCGGGCGGCATCGATGCGAAAGGCGCCCTGCGCGTCGACCGCGGTCTCGGCGTCCCGGGCGGCAAGCGGCTCCAGAAGCGACAGGGTCTCGCGCTGATGGGCGGCCGCCCGGGCAAGGGGGGCGGCGGGGTTCGGCCAGCGCCGGCGCAGCACGGGCATCACTTCCTCGCGCAGGAAGCCCCGGTCCAGGCGGGTATCGGAGTTGCTCGGATCCTCGACATGGGGCAGCGAGTGCCGGACTGTGTAGGCGCGCAGCACATCGCGCGGCGTATCGAGGAGCGGGCGCCACAGCCAGCCAGGCCCGAAGCGGCGGAGCGGCGGGATGCCCGCGAGCCCGGAGGGGCCGCTCCCGCGCAGCATCCGCATGAGCAGCGTCTCCGCGAGGTCTTCCTGGTGGTGTGCGGTAGCGATGACGGTGCCCTCCCGACATCGCTCGGCGAGCGCCGCATACCGGGCACGCCGGGCCGCCTCTTCCGGACCTCTTCCGGGATGAGCGCCGACGTCCACCGTCATCACGTCCAGGGGAATGTGATGGTCCTCGCAGAAGCGCCGGCAGTGCCGCACCCAGTCCCGCGACGACGCCTGAAGACGATGGTCGACGTGCACCGCGGACAGTCCCATGGCGCGGGCAGCCTGGAGTCGGGACAGGAGGTGGAGCAGCGCCACGGAATCCGGACCGCCGCTGTAGGCGACGCGGAGCCGCTTCGCGGGAACGGACGAGAGCCCGCGCGCGAGGCAATCGAGCAGCCCTTCGTCCGGCTCGCTCTTCATCGCGGCCCGGATCCAGCCGCAATGTCTCGACGATTTTCGGTAGCTTTGGGCGCGCAGATGCCGGCTGATTCGCGTCCACAGCAGGAAGTCGGCGAAACGTTGCGCTCGGCGTCGCGCGAACGAGAGCCCGGCCGGAGGCGTCGTTCGAGGCCTCCGGCCGCGGGAATCATGCCTTCACGGGGCACGGTGTGCGCGTGATCGCAGCGCATTCGCTCGCCCCCGCTCCGAGCTCAGGGGAAGACACGTCTCTCGATGCCCGTGCGATGCAGAATGCTGGTGGCGATCTCTTCGATTGATGCGGTGCTCGAATCGAGGAGCGGAACGCGCTCCCGCCGCAGGAGCGACTCGACCGTCCTGACCTCCATCCGGCACTGGGTCAAGGAAGCGTAGCGGCTGTCGGGACGACGCTGGCCGCGGATCTGGCACAGCCGCTCGGGCGCGATGGTAAGCCCGAAGAGGCGCTCCTGGTGCGCCTTCAGCACTTCCGGCAGGGAGTCGCGCTCGACGTCCTCGATCGTGAAGGGATAGTTCGCGGCGCGCACGCCGAACTGCATGGAGAGATAGACGCAGGTGGGCGTCTTTCCCGATCGGGAAACGCCCACCAGGATGAGATCCGCCTCACGGTAGCCCTTCAGCCCTTCTCCGTCATCGTGCTTGAGAGCGAAGTCGACCGCGCTGATGCGCGCGTCGTAGACGGCGCGGTCCACGAGACCGTGGAATCGGCCGGTAGCGTGCGCGGAACCTCGCTGGAGCTCGTGCTCCAACGGACGCAGGAAGGCGTTGAAAACGTCCAGCACCAGCCCGTCGCTCGCGCTCACCGCACGGTGCAGATCGGAGCCGGTAAGCGTGCTGAACACGATGGGGCGCGCGCCGTCCTCGTGCGCGGCGGCGTTGATCCTGTCAACGGCATCCTCCGCCGCCTTCGAGTCCCGCACGAAGGGAATGGTCACCTGCCGGTACTCGAGGTCGTCGAACTGGGCGAGCAGCGCATGGCCCAGAGTCTCCGCGGTGATTCCGGTGCTGTCGGAGATGAAGAAGACGCTGCGCTTCATCACCTGGGCGCCGCGGCGGCGCTCACTCCCGGTATCGCCCCATCGTCATGAGGCGGCGGTAGCGCGACTCGAGCATGCGCGTCATGTCCACGGCGTCCAGGGCGCGCAGCTCCTCGAGGAGCACGCGCTTGAGCTCGCGCGCGCAGGCGTCGGCATCCCGGTGGGCGCCTCCGATCGGCTCCTCGATGACGCGATCGATGAGCGCGAGCTGCTTCAGACGCTCGGATGTGATCGCCATCGCCTCCGCCGCCTCCGGCGCGCGCTCGGGGACGCGCCACAGGATGGATGCGCAACCCTCCGGCGAGATCACCGAGTAGGTGCTGTACTGCAGCATCATGACGCGGTCGCCGACTCCGATCGCGAGCGCCCCTCCCGAGCCGCCCTCCCCGATCACGGTGCAGACGATGGGAGTGGCCAGCGTGGCCATCTCGAAGAGGTTTCGTGCGATGGCTTCGCTCTGGCCGCGCTCCTCCGCTCCCACTCCGGGATAGGCCCCCGGGGTGTCGATGAAGGTCAGCACGGGGAGCCCGAAGCGGGCGCCGAGGCGCATGAGGCGCAGCGCCTTTCGATACCCCTCCGGGCCGGGCATCCCGAAGCGGCGGTCGAGCTTTTCCTTGGTGCTTCGGCCCTTCTGGTGGCCGACCACGACTACCGCCCGCCCTTCGAGACGGCACAGCCCTCCCACCACCGCCGGATCGTCGGCGTAGCTCCGGTCTCCGTGCAGCTCCTCGAAGTCGGTGAAGACGCGCTGGAGATAGTCCAGGGTGTAGGGGCGCTCCGGATGTCGCGCAAGCTGCGCAATCTGCCACGCCGAGAGCTTCGAGAACGTAGACCGGGTGAGCTCCCGACTCTTGCGCTCCAGGCGCGCGACCTCCTCTTCGATGTCGAGGCCCGGCTCCGCCTCGACTCGCCGCAGCTCCTCAATCTTGTCTTCGAGCTCGGCAATGGGTTTCTCGAAGTCGAGGAGGTTGCGATTCATCGGTACTCCAGGGAGACGCGGTCCTGACCGGCCAGTTCTTCGAGCCGGTTCAGCAGCTCTTCGGTGGGCCGCACCCGCCACCGGTCGCCCAGGGGCATTCTCACCCGGGCGTCGTGCCTGCGGTAGTCTATGCACACTGGGGTGGCTCCGCTCGGGGTACTCCTCATGGCCTCGGCCATCGAGCGCAGCAGAACGCCGTTCCCTCCGGCGTCGTCGAGACGCACCGCAATGCGCTTCGCTCTCGAGGCCCGTGCGTCCTCCAGGTCGAAGATACGTTCCACGGTGATGGAGTTGGCGCCACTGCGTTCGTCGGCTCCGACCTGCCCTTCCAGGACCAGAAGCCGGTCCCTCACGAGCAGCTCCCGGTACTTCTGGTAGGCCTCGGCGTAGACCACCGCCTCCACGCGCGCACTCCGGTCATCCAGACCGACGACCGCCATGCGTCCCTTTCGGCTGTTCATGACCCGCAGCCCCACGACCAGCCCCGCCACCACCACGTCCCGGCCCGTCGAGGCGTCGAGGGCGTCGAGGCTCATGGTCGCGATCTCGGCGAGCTCCGATTCGAACCGGGTGATCGGATGGCCGCTGAGATAGACGCCGAGCACTTCCTTCTCGCTCCGCAGACGCTCGTGATCCGGCCATTCCGGAACCTCGGCGTATGAGCGCCCTCCTTCGCTGGCGAGCGCGGCGCCTCCGAAGAGGTCGTCCTGCCCGGCGACCGCATCGCGACTGTGCTGCTCGGCGGCGGCCATCGCCCGGCTCAGGGTGGCAGCCATGGCGGCGCGCGTGGGGCCGAGGCGGTCGAAGGCCCCGGAGTTGATCAGCGCTTCCAGGGCCCGGCGATTGACCCGCCGTGCATCCACCCGGCGACAGAAATCGAAGAGATCCTCGAAGGGTCCGTTCGCGCTCCGTTCCGCGACGATGGCCGCAACCGCGTTCTCGCCCATCCCCTTCAGCGCCCCCAGGCCGTAGCGGATGGTGCCGGCATCGGCGACCGTGAAGGCGTGCTCGCACTCGTTGACGTCGGGGGGCGACACGTGGAGGGCGATGTTCCGGCACTCGTCGACGAGAATCACCACCTTGTCGGTGTTGTCCATGTCCGCCGACAGCACCGCGGCCATGAACGCGGCGGGGTAGTGGGCCTTGAGCCACGCCGTCTGGTAGCCGATGAGCGCGTATGCGGCGGAGTGAGCGCGGTTGAAGCCGTAGCCGGCGAACTTCTCCATCAGATCGAAGATTCCGCTCGCGAGGTTGGCGGACACCGAGCGTTCCCTTGCCCCGTCGAGAAACACGGCCCGTTGCTTCGCCATCTCCTCCGGCTGCTTCTTGCCCATTGCCTTGCGAAGCACGTCGGCGCCGCCCAGGGTATAGCCGGCCAGGACCTGAGCGATTTGCATGACCTGCTCCTGGTAGAGGATCACGCCGTAGGTGGACTTGAGAATCGGCTCCAGCTCGGGGTGCGGATAGTGCACGGGCACCCGCCCCTGCTTGCGGTCGATGAAGTCCTCGACCATTCCCGACTGCTGCGGACCCGGGCGTATGAGGGCGTTCAACGCGGCGAGATCATCGAAGGTATCGGGAACCAGGCGCCGGATGAGGTCCTTGCACAGGCGTGACTCGAGCTGGAACACCGCGGTGGTCGCCGCGCGCTGGATCAAGGCATAGGTTGCGGCATCGTCGAGCGGGATCCTGGCGATGTCGAGCGGGTCCTCGCCGTCGGCCGAACGCTGCATGTTGATGCTGCGTACCGCCCAATCGATGATGGTCAGCGTGCGAAGGCCGAGGAAGTCGAACTTCACCAGCCCCACCGCCTCCACGTCGTCCTTGTCGAACTGGGTTACGAGCGTGCCGTCCGGCTCCCGGTACAGAGCGGTGTACTCCGTGAGCGCGCGAGGAGCGATGACCACGCCTCCGGCGTGGCGTCCCGCATTGCGGGCGATGCCCTCGAGCCTGCGGGCAAGGTCGATGATGGCGCGCGCATCCTCGTCCTCTTCGTAGTGCTTCCGGAAGGCCTCTTCCGCGAGGGCGCGCTCGAGCGTCATGCCGAGCTCGAAGGGGATCAGCTTGGCGAGCTGATCGATGTAGCCGAACGGGAAACCGAGCACTCGCCCTACGTCGCGCACCACGGCCCGCGCCGCCATCGTCCCGAAAGTGATGATCTGGGCTACCCGTTCCCCACCCGCCCCATCGGGACCATGCCGCCGCGCGACGTACTCGATCACCCGATCCCGCCCTTCCATGCAGAAATCGATGTCGAAATCGGGTAGCGACACCCGTTCGGGGTTGAGGAATCGCTCGAAGAGCAGCGCGTGCTCGATGGGGTCGAGATCGGTGATTCCGAGCGCATAGCCCGCCAGCGATCCCGCGCCGGAACCCCGGCCGGGGCCGACGGGCACTCCGTTCTCCCTCGCCCAGCGGGTGAAGTCCGCGACGATGAGGAAGTACCCGGCAAAGCCCATGCGGACTATGACGTCGATCTCCATCTCCAGACGGGTCTCGTACTCGGCGGGCGCTGCCGCCGACCCTCCCCTCCCCGAGAGGCGGGCCTCGAGACCGGCCCGAGCCTGGCTCCGAAGGCATCCCTCGACCGTGCTGCCCGCTTCCACCGGAAAGTCGGGCAGGTGGTCCTCGCCGAGCTCGAGCTCCAGGTTGCAGCGCTGCGCAATCTCCACGCTGTTCTCCACCGCCTCCGGCATGTCGGCGAAGAGCTCGGCCATCTCCCCCGGGGTGCGCAGGTACTGCTGCTCGGAGTAGCGCCGGACACGGCGTGGATCGTCCAGCGTGCGGCCGTCCTGGATGCACACCCGTGCCTCGTGGGCCTCGAAGTCCTCCCGCCGGAGAAAGCGAACCTGGTTGGTTGCGACTACCGCGCCGCCGAACTCGAGCGCCAGGTCCAGCACCCGATCGATGTACTCCTCCTCGTGCTCACGACCGGTGCGGTGAACTTCCAGGTAGTAGCGATCGGGGAAGACGCGCAGCCAGCGCTCCACCCGCCGGCGCGCCACATCCGCCCGGCCCGCGAGAAGCGCCTGGCCGACATCCCCCTGCACGCCTCCGGAAATCGCGATCAGACCCGGAACCTCAGCGGCCAGCCAGGTCGGATCGAGCATGGGAGTGCTCTCGACCCGGCCTTCCACGTAGGTTCGCGACACGATTTGCGCGAGTCGCGTGTACCCGTCCCGGTCCTGGCAGAGCAGGATCAGTCGCGCCGGCACGCCGGGATCGTAGTCGTTGGGCAAGGCGAGGTCGGCGCCGACGATCGGCTTGACGCCCGCCGCGCTTGCCGCCCGGTAGAACTTGACGGTGGAGAACAGGTTGCCGCTCTCGGCCACCGCGAGCGCCGGGATCTCCGCCGAAACGCATGCCTCGACCAGGGGCCGGATGCGCACGATGCTGTCGACGAGCGAGTACTCGGTGCGCAGGCTGAGGTGAACGAAGGGTGCGGGCATGACGGTACGCGGCGGGCAGGCCCCAATCTTAGCGCGAGCGTGGCCCGGAGAGGCCCCGCGCGGAAACCTGGCCGTCGCCTTCGCGGCTCCTGGCGCGCGCGCTCTCTACGGGATGAGGTCCAGGAGACGGCGTACCGGTGCAAAGGTGCGCCGGTGGACGGGGCACGGCCCGTGGCGCTCGAGCGCCCGCCGGTGGGCGGGGGTGGGATAGCCCTTGTTGGAGGCGAAGCCGTACTCGGGATACTGCCGGTCGAGGCGCACCATCTCGCGATCGCGCGCCACCTTGGCGATTATCGACGCGGCGGATATCTCCGGCACGAGGGCATCCCCCGAAACGATGCTCCGAACCTCGCAGTCGAGATCGGGAACCCGATTCCCGTCCACGAGGACCCGGGTAGGCGACGGAGACAGGGCCTCCACCGCGCGCCTCATCGCCAGCAGGCTCGCGCGCAGTATGTCGAGCTCCTCTATCTCCTCCACAGTGGCGCTGGCGACCGCCAGGGTCCGGGCCCTTGCCCGGATGGCGGCGTCGAGGCGCTCGCGCGCGCGAGGCGTTAGGAGCTTGGAATCCGCAAGCCCGTCCACCGGCCGATGCCGGTGGAGCACCACTGCCGCCGCCACGACGGGGCCGGCGAGGGGGCCCCTTCCCGCCTCGTCCACTCCCGCGAGCACTACAGGACGCATCGTGTCTTCTCGATGGGGGTGACGCGCGGACGGCGGACACCCGCGCACGGTCGAACCGCTCTCACCGCCGGCGGGGAAGGTCGGACAGGAGCCCGAGGACGGCGCTGGCTGCGCTGCGACTGGCGTTGTTGCGCAGGGTCCGATGAATCGAGCTGAACTCCGACTCCAGCGCCGGCAGCTCCTTCGGATGCTCCAGGTAGCGAAGCACGGCCGCTCCGAGGTTCTCGCCCGTCGCCCGTTCCTGCAGAAGCTCGGGAACCAGCGCCCGTCCCGCGAGCAGATTGGGAAGGCCGACATGGGAAACGTGCAGCAGCCTGCGCCCTATCGCCCAGGTGACGGCAAGGGTTCGGTAGGTGATGACCATGGGACGTCGATGGAGAAGCGCCTCGAGGGTGGCGGTCCCCGACGCGAGCAGCACCGCATCGGCCGCGGACATCGCGGACCACGAGTCCCCGTCGAGAATGAGGACATCGAGCCCGCGTCCCCGCTCCTCGAGCACGTCTTCGAAGTGGCGCCGCAACGATGGGCTCGCGATCGGGACCACGAAGCGGATGCCCTCCCGCCGGGCCGCCAGCCAGAGCGCGGCTTCCACCATGGGGCCGGTGAGCTGGCTCAACTCCGACCTGCGGCTCCCCGGCAGCAGGGCGATCACGTCACCGTGCCGCGGCAGGTCGAGGTGTCGCCTCGCCGCCTCGCGATCCGGTGGACTCGGGATCGCGTCCGCGGTGGGATGCCCCACGAATGTCGCCCGGACTCCGTGGTCCGCGTAGAAGTCGGGCTCGAAGGGGAACAGGGCGAGCAGGAGGTCGGCCGCGCGCGCGATCTTTCTCACCCGGTAACGCCGCCACGCCCAGACCGACGGGCTCACGTAGTGCACCGTGCGTATGCCCGCCCGCCGAAGCCGAACCTCCAGCGCGAGGTTGAAATCGGGCGCGTCGACCCCGACGAACACGTCCGGCGGGTCCGCGATCCAGGCGCGCGCGAGGCGGTTGCGCACGGGCAGGAGCGCGAAGTAGCGGGGCACCGCTTCCACCAGTCCGGCGACGGAGAGTCGCTCCATCGGGTAGAGGCAGCGGCAGCCCTCCTCGACCATCGCGGGGCCCGCGATGCCCTCGAAGCGCGCGTGCGGGTTGCGCTCTCTCAAGGCCCGGATGAGTCCGGCCCCCAGGCGATCTCCGGAAAGCTCTCCCGCGACCAGTGCTACCCGCACCGCCCCTCCGCGCGACTAGCGCACGATTCCCCGCTTCGAACGCATGAGGAACTCCCGCAGCGCGCCCACCTCGGGGGACCGCTCGGCCGCCTCCGACAGCAGCGCGACCGCCTGCTCGACGCCGTAGCCCTGTCGATAGACGACCCGATAGGCGCGCCGCAGTTCGCGGATCTGCTCGGGGAGATATCCCCGGCGCTTCAGGCCTTCGCGATTCAGTCCGTGGGGGCGAGCGAAGTTGCCCGCGACGGTCACGTAGGGGGGCACGTCCTTGAGAATTACGCTTCCCATCGCCGAGAAGCTGTGCGAACCGATTGCGCAGAACTGGTGCACCACACTGAAGGCCCCGAAGGTGACGCAGTCGCCGACCTCGACGTGGCCGGCGAGGGTGGTTCCATTCGCCATGACATTGTCGGAACCGATCGTGCAATCGTGGGCCAGGTGCACGTAGGCCATGATCCAGTTCCGGTCTCCCACCCGGGTCACGCCGCTCGCCCGGGTTCCCCGGTTGAAGGTGCAGAATTCACGAATGACGTTGTCGTCGCCGATTTCCAGGCGAGTGGCTTCGCCCCCGAATTTCTTGTCCTGGGGCTCCTCGCCGAGGGAGCTGAACTGGAATATCCGGTTGTTCCGGCCAATGGTGGTCGGCCCGCGGATCACGACGTGCGGACCGATTCGCGTCCCCGCTCCGATGGATACCCCGGCATCAATGATCGCTCCCGGCCCGACCTCCACGTCTTCGGCGAGTCGAGCGGATGCATCGACGATCGCGCCCGGGTGGATCATTCACCGAGCGTCCGCAATGCTCCCATGAGCTCGGCGTGGGCCACCACCTTGTCGTCGACCAGGGCCCGGGACCGCACTTTCCAGACGCCGCGAATGGCTCTCACCCGCCGCACTTCCACCAGCATCTGGTCGCCGGGCACGACCGGATGCCTGAAGCGCGCCCCGTCCACGCCGACGAAGTAGTAGATCGAGTCCGACGGCGGGAGTTCCGCCAGGGAACGCAGCGCGAGGACCCCCGTCGCCTGCGCCATCGCTTCGAGGATGAGCACCGCCGGCATCACGGGCCGACCGGGGAAGTGCCCCGGGAAGAAGGGCTCGTTTATCGTGACGTTCTTGAGCGCGAGCACCGATTCGCCGGGCGTGCACTCCAGGATCCGATCGATGAGCAGCATCGGGTAGCGGTGCGGCAGGTACTCGAGGACCTTGGCGATGTCCATGTCGCTCATGCCTGCTCCCCGGAGCCCGAGGGCCCGACGTCGTCGTCCCGTCCGAGCCCGAGCCGATCCTCGAGGCGGCGGATTCGGCGAGCCATCCTGTCGAGCTGGCGCATCCTCGCGACGTTCCTGCGCCACTCCCGGTTGGCCTGAATCGGCATTCCGGAAGAATAGACTCCGGGAGTCCGGATCGAGTTGGGAACGGCCGACGTGGCGGTGAGGTGAACGTCATCCGCCACCCGGATGTGACCGGCGATCGATGCGGCTCCTCCGATCGTGCAACGCCGGCCGATTCTCGCGCTGCCGCCGATCGCCACGCAGGCCGCGATCGCGGTATGCGCGCCGATGTGGACGTTGTGAGCGATCTGAATGAGATTGTCGAGCTTCACTCCGTCCTCGATTACCGTGTCTTCCAACGCGCCCCGGTCCACCGTGGTGTTGGCGCCGATTTCGACGTCATTCCCGATGACGACTCCACCGAGTTGAGGGACCTTGATCCATGCGCCGTCGTCGTTCGCAATGCCGAATCCGTCCGCCCCGATGACCACGCCGGGATGTACGAGTACGCGTTCTCCCAGGATGGCACGACAGCATATCGTAACGTTCGCAATGAGAACCGTTCCGGCGCCGATATCGACCGCTCCCTCGATCACACAGCCGGGACCGATGGTTGCGTCCTCTCCCACGCTGACGAGAGACCCGATCACGCATCCCGCACCCACCGTGACGCTCGGGGCAACCCGCGCCCCCTCCCCTACGCTGGCGCTGCGGTGCACGCCCCCGGGGGGCGAGGGAGCGGCGGTCAGCAGCGCCGCCGCCCGCGCGTATCCGGCGTAAGGGTTGCGCATGATCAGGCAGGCGGTGGGAGATTCCTCGGCGAACTCCCGTTCCAGGAGCACCGCTGACGCGCGAGTCCTCGAAAGGTCGGAGCGATACCGGCGATTGTGAAGAAAGCTCAGATCACCGAGCCCGGCGCCGGCCAGGGTAGCCACCCCGTCGATGCGGCGCTCCGGATCGCCGCACAACTCGGCGCCGATCAGTTCGGCGAGCTCCCCCAGCTTGAATCCCAAGGCACGCGCACCTCAATGCAATCAGTTGCCGCTCTCGGACTCTACCCGAAGCCTGTCAATCACTCTTTGCGTAATGTCCACCCGCTCGCCGGCGAACACCACTCCGTCGGTCAGGATGATGTCGTAGTCATCGCTGTTCGCGAGCCACTGGATGACTTCGGTGATCTTGCGCTGAAGCTTGGACAGCTCCTGGCTGCGTCTGAGATTCAGATCTTCGCGGAACTCTTCCTGGGAGCGCCGCAACTCGCGTCTCAGGCGCCGGACCTCCTCTTCCAGACGGTTCAGCTCGGCGGCGGACATGATCGCGCTGTTCTTCACGAGGAGGTCTTCCTGCTCGTTCAGTTCCCTCTGGAGCAGCACCAGCTCGCGGTCGCGCGGCGCGAACTCGTCGTCGATTCGCTCGCGCGCGGCCTTGGCCTGCGGGGCGGCGTCCATGACCCGGGGCACGTTCACGAAGCCCACCTTGAGATCCTGTCCGAATGCGGCCGGTTGAACGAAGATGCCCGCCGCGACCACCACTCCAGTGAGGACGAAAATCGCTGCGATATTGCGGCTAGAACGTCGATCCGACGGAAAACTGGAAGGGTTGGGTCTCATCATCTGGCTCGTCGTTCAAGGGATAGGCAAAGCTCAGGCTCAAGGGGCCGAGGGGGGAGAGCCACTGCATTGCGACTCCGGTAGAAGAACGGATTTCCCCCACGTCGAACTCATCCACGGAATCGTAGACCTGTCCGAAGTCCCAGAAGGCGGCAAAGCGGAACTGATTCGACTCGATGAAGGGCATCGGCACGATGATTTCGTTCTGTCCCGCAACCATGAAGCTGCCGCCCAGAGGATCCTGGAGGCTGTCTCTCGGGCCCAGCGTATTGGATTCGAATCCGCGTACGGAACGCGGACCGCCCGCGTAGAAGTTGCGAATCAAGGGCAGGCGGTCGATGTCCCCGTAGCCGTCCCCGTATCCGGCCTCCCCGTCGAATGCGAAGATGAAGTCTCCCGGCAGGGGAAGGTAGCGTTGGTGGCGAAGTGTCAGCTTGTAGTAGGTGAGCTCTCCCAACGGTACTCCAATCTCTCCGGAAATCGCGGTCAGGCCTCCCCGGGTCGGCAGAATGATGTTGTCCCGACTGTCGGTGGACCAGGAGACTTCCGTGCGCAGGGAAGTGAACCTGCTTCCCACCAGCTCTTCGAAGTCCTGTATCTGTTGTGATGCATCCGCCTCGGATTCGAACTTGGTCAGGCTGCCGATCACGCGCAGATCGACGGTATCGTACTCCGACACCGGGAAGCCGAAGGAAAACCCGCCGCTGAGATCGTCGAGGCTGTAGTCGGCGAGATTGCGCTCGCTCGCATCCGTGATGCGATAGGCTCCCTCGAGGCCGCGGCTGATGCCATCGTCGGTGTAGTAGGGATTGAACCAGCTGAACGAGTAGTTGCGCCGGGACTTGCTGTTGTTGAACGCAAGCGAGAGACGGTTCCCCGATCCGAGAAAGTTCCGGTGGCTCAGCTCGGATGAGAGGATTATGCCCGAGTCCTGCGACAGGCCGGCGCCGAAGCTCAGGTTTCCCGAGGCCGCTTCGACCACTTCGAATTCGACATCGACCTGGTCGCTCGCGCCCGGCACCGTCGGGGTTTCGACCGTGACCTGCTCGAAGTAGCCCAGGCGATCGAGGCGCTCCTTGGAGCGCGCGACTGCGCTGGTGGACATCCATGCCCCTTCCATCTGCCGCATCTCCCTTCTCAGGACTTCGTCCCGGGTATCGGCGTTGCCCGAGAAAGTGATCCGGCGCACGTACACGCGCTGTCCCGGATCGACGAAGAAGGTGAGCGCGACCTGCCTCGCCTCCTCGTCGACATCGGGAACCGCGTTTACATTGGCGAGGGCGTAGCCGTCGTCCCCGAGCCGTTCCGCCAGGCTGTCGCTCGATGCCGTGACGAGAGTGCGCGAGAAGACGTCTCCCTTGCGGATCCGCACGAGGTCGAAGAGCTCCGACTCGTCTATCAGCAGCTCCCCGCCGATCTGGACCCGAGATACCGTGAACTGGTCGCCCTCGGTGATGTTGACGGTAATGTAGACGTCCTTCTTGTCGGGAGTAATCGAAACCTGCGTGGAGTCGATGGCGAAGTTGACGTATCCGTGATCGAGGTAGTGCGAACGCAACGATTCGAGATCCGCCGCGAGCTTCTGCTTGGAGTACTGATCGGATTTCGTGAACACCGACCACAGCCCGCCGGAACTCAACTGGAAGAGATCGAGCAGATCGTCCTCGTCGAACGCGAGGTTCCCGACCACGTTGATGCCCTTGATCTTCGCGACGCGGCCTTCCGCGATGTCGAATCGCACCGCCACGCGATTGCGCTCCAGAGGCGTCACGGTGCTCTCGATGCGCACGCCATAACGTCCGCTCGAGAAGTAGGCGCGCCGGAGCTCCTGCTCGACGCGGTCGAAGACGGAGCGGTTGAACACCTGCCCTACTTCGAAGTCGACCTGCCTGAGCTGCTCGCTGAGCACCTCCGTGGTGATGCTTCGGTTGCCTTCGAAATCCACGCTCGCGATGGACGGACGCTCGACGAGCGAAACGAGCAGCGTGCTGCCCTCCCGCTCCAGGCGCACATCCTTGAAGAACCCGGTCTGAAAGAGCGCCCGAATCGCTTCCGCCGTGCGCGAAGCGTCAACCGAATCGCCGATTTGCAGGGGAAGGTAGTTGAAGACGGTCCCGGGCGAGATGCGCTGCAGCCCCTCGAGCCGAATGTCCTCGATCACGAAGGCCTCCTGGGCACGCGCAACGGGAACGGCGGCCATGACCAGAACCAGGGCCAATGCGGTCCCTGCTGCCTTCAGTGAGTACATGTTCCCTTCGCGTGCCTTGCAGGTGACGGGCCCGTCCCGGCGCTGGACTCAGCCGAGCAGGCGTGCGATGTCATTGTAGAAGGCGAGGCCCATCAGACCAACGAGCATTCCGGCGCCTACGCGCTGACCGACGAATTGCGCCTGGTCCGAGAGCGGCCGACCGGTCAGCGCTTCGATACAGTAATACATCAGGTGCCCCCCATCCAGCAGCGGGATCGGCAGCAGGTTCAGGATCCCCAGGCTGATGCTCACGATGGCGAGAAAGCCGAGGAACCAGGGCAGCCCCCGCTCGGCCGATATCCCCGCGTAGTGCGCGATGGTGATCGGTCCGCTCAGATTGTCCAGCGACACTTCGAGCATCACCATCTTCCACAGCATGCGCAGCGTGAGCAGGGACATCTCGCCGGTGCGCTCGACTCCCTTCGCGAGAGCTTCCAGCGGAGGATAGCTCGTGCGCGCCCCGTGCTCGGCCTGGAACTTCTCCACCACCTCCGGCGCCGGGGGCTGCACGGCCACTCCGATCCTGCCGTAGGCGCCGTGCTCTTCCGTCTCGGAACTCGGGGTGACGCTTCGCTCAATCCTCTGCCCGAGTCGCTCCACTACCACGGAGCTCGTCTTTCCCGGCCGCTCCCGTACGAGACGGACGAGGTGTTCCCAGTCCTCCACCGGCTCTCCGTCGACGGAGAGCACCCGATCTCCGGCGGCAAGGCCGGCCCGGGCCGCGGGAGAGCCGTCCGTGACGGTGGCGATTCTGGCCTCGATGCGAAGACGCTGCGCACCGAGCCCCAGGCGCTCGAAGAAGCGCCCTTGCGTCAGCTCGTCCACCACGACTCCGTCGAGGGGCAGCAGGACCTCGCGCCGGGAGCCGTCCGGCGATGATCGGACCTCGAGCTCCAGGGCACCCCCGCCGAGGCTCGCGCCGATTGCCCGCTCCACCACGCTCTGCCACGTGGCCGTCTCCCGGCCGTTCGCCGCGACGATCTCCTGACCGGCGCGCAGCCCCGCCGCATCGGCGGGAGAGCCCGGCTCCACCGCGCCGATCATCGGGCGCAGGCCGCTCACGCCCACCATGAACATCGCGCAATAGGCGACGATCGCGAACAGGAAGTTGAACGCCGGCCCCGCGACCACTACCGCCACTCGCACCGGCATGCGCTGCCGATCGAAAGCCCGAGGCAGCTCCTCCGCGTCGACATCGCCCTTCGACGCGTCCAGCATCTGGACGTAGCCGCCCAGCGGGACGGCGGAGACGCAGTACTCGGTGGAGTCGGGACCGCCCCGGAAGCGCAGCAAGGGGCGGCCGAAGCCTACCGAAAAGCGCAGCACCTTGACGCCCAGGCGCCGCGCGACCCAGAAGTGACCGAACTCGTGCACCGTCACCAGCACTCCGATGGCGACGACGAACCACAGGGCATAGGTCAGGAATTCCATCGGCGTCCCTTATGCCTTGCGCGGGCGCGGCGGGCGGCGGCGCCCCGCCTCGTCTTCGGCGATCCCCCTCGCCTCCCCATCGAGCGCCAGGACATCCTCCAGGGTGTCAGGCTCTCGGGAAGCGCACTTCGCCAGCGTCGACTCGATGACCCGGGGAATGTCGGTGAATGCAATGGACTCCTCGAGAAAGGCCTGCACCGCCACTTCGTTCGCGGCATTGAGAACGGTGCTCTTGCCGCCGCCGGCACGGGCCGCCTCGAGTCCGAGCCCGAGACAGGGAAAGCGCCCGAAATCGGGCGCCATGAACTCGAGCGCTCCGACCCGGAGGAAATCCAGGCTCTCGACGCCGGACTCGAGGCGCCGCGGCCAGCCGAGGGCGTGTGCGATGGGAGTGCGCATGTCGGGGTTGCCGAGCTGCGCCAGCACTGAGCCGTCCGTGTACTCCACCATCGAATGAACCACGCTCTGAGGATGCATGACGACCTGAATGCGCCCGGGATGGGTGTCGAACAACCAGCAGGCCTCTATGATCTCCAGTCCCTTGTTCATCATCGTGGCGGAGTCGACCGAGATCTTACGCCCCATCACCCAGTTTGGGTGAGCGCAGGCCTCGTCCGGAGTAACCCCCGGGAGGTCTTCGAGCGGAGTGCAGCGGAAGGGCCCCCCCGATCCGGTGAGCAGGATTCGGCGGACTCCCGCATCCCGCAGACTCCCGCTCCGCTCGGGCGGCATGCACTGAAAGATGGCGTTGTGCTCGCTGTCGATGGGCAGGAGCAGGGCTCCGTTCTCGCGAACCGCGGCGACGAAGAGCTTGCCCGACATCACCAGCGCCTCCTTGTTGGCGAGCAGCACGCGCTTGCCGGCCCGGGCGGCGGCCAGGGTCGGAATCAGCCCCGCCGCGCCAACGATGCCCGCCATGACCGAATCCGCGCCCTCCAGTTGCGCAGCGGCTACCAGGCCGTCGACTCCGGCGCACACTTCGGTCACGTCGTTGCCGCCGTCTCGCAGCCGGCGCCGGAGGCGCTCGGCGGCATCGGCGTCGGCCATGGCCGCGAGCGTCGGACGCCACCGGAGGCACTGATCCGCCATTCTCGTGTCGTCGGTGTTCGCGGTCAGCCCCAGCACGCGGAACGAGTCAGGGTGCCGGGCCACCACGTCGAGCGTGTTGACCCCGATGCTTCCGGTGGAGCCGAGGATGACGACCCCTCTCTGTCCCATCGAATTCGTCACCGCAGCATCCTGGTCCCCACGAGACCGATGACCGCGAGCGCGAAGCAGGGCGCCGCGGCGCACAGGCTGTCGATGCGATCCAGCACGCCTCCGTGGCCCGGAATGAAGGCGCCGCTGTCCTTGACCCCGGCCTGACGCTTGACGAGGCTTTCCAGCAAATCGCCAAGGACGGAAACCAGGGCCACTCCGACCGCCAGCACCGGAATCGTCCATCGCGAGGGGGAAGCCTCCCCCATGCCGAGCGCGACGCCCAGGCCGATCGCGAGGCAGGCGGCGGTGCCCCCGAGCACGCCTTCCCAGGACTTTCCCGGACTGAGGCGGGAAGCGAGTCGACGACGTCCGAAGCGACGGCCGGCGAAGTAGGCCCCGATATCCGCGCTCCACACGAAGGCGAGCAGCAGCAGAATCCACCAGCGTCCCGGCGCTTCGATTCCGTGGAGCAGAACCAGCGCGCAGAAGGCCGGCACCACCACCAGCCACCCGAGGACCCAGTGCAGCCACAGCGCCTCGGGGGACATCGCGCCGGAGCCGCGTTGCGCGCTCACGACGCGAATCAGCGCGACCACCCACCATGCCACCCCTACCGCGCATGCCGCGAGCAAGGCGCCGGGGTGGCGAAGATGCAGGGAAAGCCACAGCATCAGAATCAACGTCAGCGCGGTGTAGGCGACGCGCTGCATCGTCGAGGCCCTGCCCGACAGCCCCGCCCACTCCCAGCTTCCCACCGCCATGAAAAGCGCGGCGGCGCCTGCGAACCAGGCGTGGGGAAGCCACAGCACCGATGCGACCACGGACGGGACGAGGACGATGGCGGCGAGGATCCGCCGGAGCAGGTTCGACTCCATCACGCCTGGCCGGAGGCGTCGTTCCGGTGGGCTCCGTGACGCATCGTGCTCGACCGCCATCCTCTACGCAATCGTGAAACGAGGGGCCGCAAGTGCCAGTACCGGCAAGGGCTCAAACCCCCTGCATCCGGGCGACCTGTTCGCCGGTTCTCCCGAAGCGTCTCTGGTGGGAGGCGTAGTAGGCGAGCGCGCCCTCGAAGGCGCCTCGGTCAAAATCGGGCCACAGCGTATCCGTGAAGTAGAGCTCGGTGTAGGCAAGATGCCAGAGCAGGAAGTTGCTCACCCGCCTCTCGCCGCCGGTGCGAATGAACAGGTCGGGCTCCGGCAGATCGTCGAGCGACAGCTCGCGGCGCACCGCCTCCTCGTCGATGTCCTCCACCGCGAGATCGCCACGCTTCACGCGTTGCGCCACCCGGCGGGCGGCCTGACAGCAATCCCATCGACCGCCGTAGTTGGCGGCGATTACCAGTGTCTGTCCGCTGTTGTCTCCGGTCAGGGACTCCGCCTCCTGAATGCGCTCGCGCAGGGTGGCGTGGAGTGCGTCGCGATCCCCGATGACCCGGAGCCGAATGTTGTTCTCGTGCAGTTCCTTGACCTGCTGCTCCAGAACCGCCACGAAGAGGTCCATCAGCAGGCCGACCTCCTCCTCGGGGCGTCTCCAGTTCTCGCTGCTGAACGCGAAGAGAGTGAGGACCTCGATGCCCTTCTCTCCGCAGAGCCGCACCATGTCCTTGGCCGTCTCCACTCCCGCCCGATGGCCGGCGACGCGTGGCAGCCGGCGGCGGATCGCCCAGCGCCCGTTGCCGTCCATGATCATGGCGACGTGGCGGGGGAGCTTGCCGCTCGCATGTCCCGAAGAAGAGCCCTGCTGCATCCCGCTCTCGCCCGCCGCAATGTTTCACCGACTTCCCGATGCGGACGCGAATCGGCGAAACATCAGGGCTAGAACTCCATCAATTCCGCTTCTTTGTGTTTCACGATCTCGTCCACCGACGCGATCTGCCGGTCAGTGGTCTTCTGAATGTCCGATTCCGCGCGATGCTCGGCATCGCGTGGCAGACTCTCGTCCTTGATCAGCTTCTTGAGATGGGAATTGGCGTCGCGCCGGATGTTGCGAATGGCGACGCGCGCGTTCTCGCCCTCGTGACGAACGAGCTTGATCATGTCCCGGCGACGCTCTTCGGTCAGCGGCGGCAGGGGCACCCGGATCACCTCGCCCGCGGTCACCGGATTGAGCCCGAGCTCCGAGTTCATGATCGCCTTCTCGACATCGGGCACCAGTCTCTTCTCCCAGGGAGTCACCGACAGCGTCCGAGGGTCGGCGATGCTGATGCTCGCGACCTGGTTCAACGGCATCTCGGTGCCGTAGTAGGAAACGCTGATGTGATCCAGCAGGCTGGTGTGCGCACGACCTGTCCGCAGCTTGGCCAACTCCTGCTTCAGGGCATCCAGGCTCTTGTTCATGCGGATTCTGGCGTCGTCCTTGATGGCATCTACGGAATTCATGGGCCCTTGGCCTCGCTCCCGGGTGCGCGCTTCAAGCGCCTATATAGCCGATTCTGCTCCGTCCGGCACGTTCTCGACCAGGGTGCCCTCGTCCTCGCCCATGACCGCCCGGAAAAACGCGTCGCTCCTGCTCATGTCGACGACCCGGAGCGGCAGATCGTGGTCGCGGCACAGGACGACCGCGGTCGCATCCATGACCTCGAGTCGACGCGAGAGCACGGCATCGTAGCCGAGGCGCCGGTAGCGCCTCGCATCGGGATGGCGCTGCGGATCGGCCGCATACACTCCGTCCACCTTGGTCGCCTTGATGAGCAGCTCCGCGTCGATCTCGATCGCGCGCAGGGCGGCCGCGGTATCCGTCGTGAAGAAGGGATTGCCGGTACCGGCGCCGAAGATCACGACCCGCCCCTTTTCGAGATGGCGGATCGCCCGCCGGCGGATGTAGTCCTCGCAGAGCTCGTTGACCCGGATTCCGGACATCACGCGGGCCGTCAATCCGTGGCGCTCCATCACGTCCTGCAGGGCAAGCGCATTCATGAGCGTGCCGAGCATGCCGATCTGATCCGCGGTGACGCGCTCGATACCCGCCTCGACCAGCGTCGTGCCGCGAAAAATGTTGCCGGCTCCGATGACCATCGCCACCTGGACTCCCATGTCCACGAGCCTGGCCACATCCCGCGAAACCGAGTCGAGCATTGCCTTCTCGATGCCGAACTTCGCGTCCCGCAACAGCGCCTCGCCGCTGAGCTTGAGCAGCACGCGCCTGCAGCTGGGAACCGGCCGATCCACAATCGAAGCAGTCTAGCATGGGAGCTGCGCCCGGCTTCTGAGCCCGGCGATCGCAAGAGGCGCCGGTCGGGGCCGCCGGGCCGGTGGCGGGTCCCTCTCCTTCGGCCCTCGGCGGGGTCCCGGTCGAAGAAGCCGGCGATACCAGGGTTGGCCGCAGACCGTGCTTCGGCATACTCTTTGCCGAGGTCACCGGGAGACGAGGACTTGATCGAGGGCAGCTGTCTTTGCGGGGCGGTGCGCTGGAGGGCCGAGGGACGACTCGACTCCATCACTCACTGCCACTGCTCGATGTGCCGAAAGGCGCATGCCGCGCCCTTTGCGAGCTATACCGTAGCCCCGGCGGAGTGTTTCGAATGGCTCTCGGGCGAAGAGCATGTTGCGCGCTACGAGAGCTCGCCCGACAGCGAGCGTGCCTTCTGCCGGATCTGCGGATCGGTGACGCCCTACTCCTTCGGGGAAGGGCTCATGGGCATCGCAGCCGGTGTGGTGGATGCCGGGGCGATGGAGCTCGAGGTCTCGGCCCACATTTTCGTCGCCGGGAAAGCGTCCTGGCACTTCATCGGAGACGACCTGCCGCGCTACGACACCTGGCCCCCGGGAGAAGAAGGTCCGGTCATCGAGCGCGCCGGGGAGCCGGCGAGCAGTCGCGGCGGAGCCGTGCCCGGAAGCTGCCTGTGCGGCGCGGTCACCTTCGAGGTGAAGCCGATCTGGAAGGCGGTCCACAACTGCCACTGCTCCCGATGCCGAAAGGCGCGGGCGGCGGCCTTCACCACCAACGGCTTCACCGCCGTCGAGAACCTCACGTTCATCCGGGGAGAGGACGGCATCGAGTCCTACAAGCTGCCCGAGGCCCGTTACTTCCGGCACAACTTCTGCCGCACCTGCGGTTCCGGCATGCCGCGCAGGGACCCGGAACGCGGCTTTGCGGTGGTCCCCTTCGGCGCGCTGGACGGCGATCCGGGACGCGGAGCGGACGACCACATCTTCGTAGCCGACGCTGCGCCCTGGTACACGATTGCGGATGGCCTGCCCCGCTACGAACAGGCCCCGGACTGAAGCGACGAGGCACCGGGAACGGCCCGCCCCACTCCGATGAAGAACGACGAGCACGGATTCGCTACCGCATCCATCCACGCCGGGGAGGTGGACTATGCATCGTCCACTCCCATCCACCACGGCGCCACCGTCAACGCGGTGTACTACCGTAGCGGCAATCCCACCTGCGCGGCGTTCGAGGAGAAGGCCTGCACCCTGGACGGGGGCGCCAGGAGCGTCTCCGCCGCGTGCGGAATGGCCGCAATCTGCCAGACCCTGCTCACGCTGCTCTCGGCCGGCTCGCGGCTGGTGACCCACCACACCGTCTACACCTGGACCAGGGAGCTCTTCGGTCGCGATCTGCCCCGCCTCGGCATCGAAGTGGTCAGCATCGACATGCGCGATCCCGAGCGGCTCGCGGCCGCCCTCGAGACCCGCACCGACGTGGTCTACTTCGAGCCGCTCGCCAACCCCTCCTGCGACATCATCGACGCGATATCGGTAATCGAAAGCGCCCGGGCGGCCGGAGCCAAAGTGGTCGTGGACGCGACCTGGCTCTCGCCCTGCCTCTTTCGTCCGCTGGAGCACGGCGCCGACATCGTGCTCCACAGCGCGACCAAGTACCTGTGCGGACACGGTGACGCGCTTGCCGGCGTCGTGACCACGCGCGACGCGGAGTTCGCGGACGAGCTGCTGCGGATGCGCAACGTGCTCGGAGGAATCCTGAGCCCGACGAATGCCTACTACCTCCTGCGCGGCATGAAGACGCTGCCGATCCGCATGCAGCGGCACTGCGAGAACGCCCAGAAGGTGGCCGAGTACCTCGCAAGGCATCCGAGAGTGCGCACGGTGCGCTATCCAGGTCTCCCGAGCACCCGCGGCCACGACATCGCCCGCCGCCAGTGGTCCGGTTTCGGCGGCATGCTGAACTTCGAAGTCGACGGCGAGTCGACGCTCGCGCGCTTTCTCGAGCGCGTGGAGCTCTGCCGGCCCTGGGTCAGTCTGGGGGATGCGGGATCGCTGGTGGTCGAGATTCGCGGGACCACGTGGGTGCGGATGTCGGTGGGGCTCGAGGACGTGGAGGACATCCTGCGCGATCTCGACCAGGCCCTGGCATGATCTCCCGCCCGGCCGAAGCAGCGATGGGCCGCCCTGCCGCCCGTATCCCGACGGGGAGGATCCCAGGCGGGCGCGACGATCGCTCCTGCTTCGACGGGAGCGCATCCTCCCGCCGCCCGCCCCGGGGCTGAGCCCGACCTTCTCCGCTTCGAGGAAGCATGGATCTCCTGCTGCCGCATCAGTACGAGCCGACCGTGCTCGACGAGGTGGACGACGTGGTGCGCGAGGCCGGGCGTCGGGCCGAAAGCGGAGCCGATGAAGGCACCTTCGTGGTGGCGGCGACGCAGTCCGACGCCCGCACCCGAAGCGGCCGACCGTGGTTCTCGCCCGCCGGCAACGCGCACTGCGCGATCGTGCTGCGGCCGGACTTTCCGAACGCGCGGGCCGGCCAGCTCCTCTATGTCGCCGCGGTGAGCGCGGGAAGCGCGCTCGCGGGACTGCTGTCTCCGATGACCGGTCTGCGCTACCGTTGGCCGAACCGGATCCTGCTGAACGAGCTCGATGCGGGACGCGTCGTCCTCTCGGCGCCCGGCCTCGATGTGGATCCCATGCCGTGGCTGGTCATCGGACTGATGGTCAACGTGGCGCACCACCCGGAGAATCCCGAGCCGGAGGCGTACAACAGCGTGCACGCGAGCGGCTCGCCCGATATTGGAGCGGAGGCGGTCATCGAGGACTTCGCGCGGCACTTTCTCGCAACGATCAACCGCTGGGACGAGGCGGGATTCGAGCCCATCGCCCGGGCCTGGCGCGCGCGGGCGGCGCGCTTCGAGGACGCAGCCACGCCCGGGACGCCGACGGGCGCAACGCCGGCATTCCGTGGTCAAGAGCTGGATTCGGGAGGGGCGCTGCGGCTCAGGGGCGAGGACGGCAGGATGCGGGTGCTCTCCGTCCTGGAGCATTTCGGCATCGCATAGCCGGCCTCCGGCCGCCGCCTATCCGCAGTGGACGCGGGTCGTCGAGTACTCCTCCACGGGAACGACCACGCTTTCCCCGCCGGCGAGACGCCGCAGATCCGAAGTCTCGAACTCGAGCTCGAGCCGGAAGCGGAATTCCTCGAAGAAGCTCTCGTACATCTCTCCGCCGAAGGTGCCGATGGCCTGCAGGGTGTCGTCGGCGGGAGTGTGCGTCAGGGCGATCGCGGCCAGCGGCTGCGGAGCCGGGCCTCCGAGCACCCGGGCTCCACGAGCGGGATCGTAGACGCTGCGCTCCGAGCAGCAATAGATCACGCCTCTTCCGCGCGCCTGCCGATTACCCGAGTCTTCGAAGCGCACCTCTCCGTGGCGATAGTTGATGAAGCTGACCGCGCGAGCGGGGTGCGTCATCCGATGCGCGCAGATCGCGGCGAAGGCGACGATGGATCGGCCCGGCCCGACTCCTCCCGGCCACTCGTAGGTCGATCCGTCCTCGGTGCGAAGCGTTCCGTCGGGAAGCGCGGGCCGACCGAGGTCGATGAGGAAGCAAGGCGTGGTGACGTACGGGTAGTGAAAGACATGGCACTGCCCCGCAACCAGCCGGTCCGCGCGAATCGGGGTGCCATCGAAGTGCACGAGGAGAGCGGGCTCGTAAGGCCGTAGCACACCCCCGGTCCGGCCGAGCGCCTCGGGGTGGGCGCTCACCGCCGCTGCGGCCGTGCCGCAGGCCTTCAGGAAGCTGCGACGTTCCACCGCCCCGCCTCAGCGCGGCGCGCCCGAGAGCCGGGCCGCGAGGGCGTGATGTCCGCCCTTCGCCGCCGCTTCGGCCGGAGTGCGCCCCTCGTCGTCGAGCGCGTCCGCCGCCGACCCGTGGGAAAGCAGCGCCGCCACGATGTCGGCGGAGCCGCTGAACGCGGCCAGGTGCAGCGCGGTCGCCCCCACCTCGTTGCGCGCGTTCAGGTCGAGTTCCGGCGCCCCGAGCAGCGCGTCGACCACCCCATGCCGCGTTTCGAAGGCCGCCCTCATCAGCGGGGTCCAGCCGTAGATGTCCGCCCGGTTGACCTCGGCGCCGTGCTCGAGGAGGCGCTTCACCGCCGGCGTATCGCCCTTGACCGAAGCGATCATCAACGCGGTCCAGTCGAAGCCTCCGACCGCATTGACATCGGCTCCGGCGGATAGGAGCGCATCCAGAGTCTGCGGGCTCGCGCCGAGCGCCGCGAACATGAGCGCGGTGCCGCGGTTGCGGCTCCTGACGTTGACGTCGGCTCCCCTTCGCAGCAGGCGGCGCACCAGGTCCGCTCGACCGTGCTTGGAGGCGATCATGAGGGCCGTTCTGCCGCCGCTGCCGGGAAGGTCGACGTCCGCCACGTCCTCCACGAGGCGTTCCAGCGCGCTCAGGTCCTCCGCGTCGATGGCTCGGGCGAACGCGCCGCCGGCAGGCTCGGCCGCGTGGACCGGGTGCCCGGCGACGAGAACGACGCTCAGCGCGACGACCAGCAGGCCCCACGAGCACGGCGTCCGCTTCATGCGTGTCCCCCTCTCGCGCCGGCCCGAAGCTCGTAGCGCTCGGCAATCGATGCGAGGGCGGCGGAGGCGTCGTAGCGGCCGGTGACGCGCAGGACGGCATCGTGGGAAACGGCATCTTCGAGCAGGTCGGCGAAACCGCTCTGCTGCTCGGGTGCGACCGGATGACACTGCGAGTGCATCAGCCAGTACGCCTCGTCGCCGAAGAACCAGCACAGGCGCGCCTGGGCGGTGAGCAGCTTGAGGGCTTCGAAGTGGCTGCTGCCCAATCCCGGAGTCATGAGGATTTCCGACACCATGGGATCATCGGGACGAGTGTAGGTCTCCGCCCGAAGAGTCACCACACTCGCGTGGTCGCTCTTGATCAGATCGGCCTCGATGCCGACCGGGAGAGGGCCCTGCGCTCGCGAGATGACCCGGCGGTCCGCCTTGCACTCCGGACCCGCGAGAAGGAGGAAGAGCGCGGCCTGCCAGCCGCTTCCATCGAGGCGCACCGGAACGCAGGTGGCGGCGGCGCCGCCTGCCTCCATCGCCTCACGGACCGTGCGCGGAAAGCGTTGCATCAGGACGCAGGCGGCGACGGCGGCGAGAGCCTTCCAGGACTGTCGCGGCCGAGCCCGGCGGCGCTCGCTGCGTCCCCCGCGAACGGAGCCCGGCGAATCGATTCAGGTGGCCGGCTGCGTCCGGCCGCCCCGCGCCGGCTCCTCTTCGATTACCTGGTCCTTGACCGTCTCGTACCACTGATCGTGGTGCTGCTTCGCCCACTCCTCGTCCACGTATCCCGTGGTCATCGCCTCGATGGAGCCCTCCGAGCCCAGCGTGCCGATGTAGGCGTGACCGAACCAGAGCGCTATCCACGCCAGCGCGCCGCCGGTATGCCAGAGATGGGCGAGCTGGATGCTCTCGCGGGCGGGGGTGCCGATCCAGCCGATCAGCGCCAGTCCGGTCAGGATCACCATGGTCCCCACAATCGCGATGAACCAGAACCAGACCTTCTCGCCCGCGTTCGCGAATCCCGCCGGGGGATGGGCATTGCCGACGATTCCACCCCCCCGCAGGAACCAGGTGATGTCGTCGCGGTTCGGGATGTTGCGGCCGATCCAGAAGATGATCATCAGCGCCACACCGGCGCTGAACCAGGGACCCAGGGCCTCGTGCAGCATCATCGACATTCCCGCCCAGGCCGCGAAGCCCTCGGGACCGAGCAGCGGGATGAGCACCACCCGCCCGAAGAGCAGGCTCAGGCCCGTGATGGCGAGCACCACGAAGAGGGTTGCGGTGTACCAGTGGAGGCCGCGTTCCCAGGGCTGCCAGCGCAGGAGGCGGCGACCGCTGCGGCCGCCCTCGAGCGGCACGCTTCCGCGAAATGCGAAGAACACGAAGATCGCGAACAGCACGACCAGGAGAATGCCGCCGCCCCAGTCCGCGAGCAGGTTGTTGCGGAGTTGACGCCAGTTCTGTCCTCCGTTGTCGACGAGGAGCTGCGTCTGCATGTTCTTCCAGTCGTTGGCGCCCGCCGCGTCCGGCATCGACTTGCCGGTCACCGAGGAGTACCCCTCGAGCCCGGTGCGTACCGCGCGCCAGTAGTTCGAACGCGGGTTGGCATCGTCCGCGCCCTGCTGCGCGTTCACGGACGCAATGCCTACGTAGACGTAACCGCCGAGCGGAGCCACGAGGGCGCCGAGGAAGATGGCGAGAAGCGTCCAGAGCGCGACGCGCCGATAGCGCCTCGCCCGTCCGCCACGTGCTCGATTGTGCGCGCCTGACATGAGTATTCCTCCCCTCGTGTCGGGTTGTCGCTCTGCCCGTTGCTGCCCCGGAGCGCGTCCGGGCGCTAGCGATCCATCTGGATCAGGGCAAAGCGTTCCTTGAGCGTTTCCTCACGCTCCGCAGCGTCCTGCGCAAGCAGGGGATCCCGCACTCCCTTGTAGTCGCCCGCCTGGTGAATGGTGACGTCGCCAGTGTCCCAGCATCCGGACACCAGGAAAGCCACGGCCATCACCGTCGCCGCCATCATGCGCTTCGTCATGGGTATCGCTCCCCGGTCTTAAGAAACGGTGACGCGACGGGACGGGGCGACCCGCCCCGTCCCGTCCCCGGCTTCCCGGCTCAGATCAGACCGACGACTTGTACGCGGTCTCCCAGCCCCAGGTCTGGGGTCGGGTGCCGCGCTTCAGCACGCGCTTGCGATAGATGTCGGCCACCAGATCGCTGTCGCCGGCGAGGAGCGCCTTGGTCGAACACATTTCCGCACACAGCGGGAGTTTGCCCTCCGCGATGCGGTTGCGGCCGTACTTGGTGTACTCCGCGTCGGAAAGATCGTTCGGCGGACCGCCAGCACAGAAGGTGCACTTGTCCATCTTGCCGCGCACCCCGAACGCCTGCTCCTGCGGGTACTGCGGCGCTCCGAAGGGACACGCGTAGAAACAGTAGCCGCAACCGATGCAGAGGTCCTTGTCGTGCAGCACGATGCCGTCGTCGGTGGTGTAGAAGCAGTCCACCGGGCAAACCGCCGCGCAGGGAGCGTCGGTACAGTGCATGCAGGCGACCGAGATGGATTTCTCTCCCGGCACGCCGTCGTCGAGCACGACGACACGGCGACGGTTCACGCCCCAGGGAACCTCGTGCTCGTTCTTGCAGGCGGTGACACAGGCATTGCACTCGATGCAGCGCTCGGCGTCACACAGAAACTTCATGCGAGCCATCGTTGTACTCCTCTCACGCAGCCTGGATCCGACACAGGGTCACCTTGGACTCCTGCATCTGGGTCACCGAGTCGTATCCGTAGGTGAAGGCGGTGTTGCAGGCCTCACCTCGGACGTAGGGTTCGGTTCCCGGCGGGTACTTGTCCTTGAGGTCCTCGCCCTGGAACCAGCCTCCGAAGTGGAAGGGAGTCCAGACCACCCCCTGCGCCACCCGGCGCGTCACCATGGTCTTCACCTTGATGCGGGCGCCGACGTCGACGTGCTTCTGCGGCGGAGTCTCGATCCAGACCATCTGGCCGTCCTGAAGCCCGAGGTCGTTCGCATCGGCAGGGTTGATCTCCACGAACATGTCCTGCTGAAGCTCCGCGAGCCAGGGGTTGGACCGGGTCTCCTCGCCGCCGCCCTCGTACTCCACCAGGCGGCCGCTGCTGAAGATGAGCGGATAGTCCTTGGAGTAGTCGATCGCCTGAATGGACCCGTAGTGGGTCGGGAGGCGGTAGAAGCGCTTGCGGTCCTCGTAGGTCGGATACTTCGCCACGAGGTCGCGGTGGGGGGTGTAGAGCGGCTCCCGGTGAATGGGCACCGGATCCGGGAAGGTCCACACCACCACGCGCGCCTTGGCGTTGCCGAAAGGTGCGCACCCGTGGGCGATCGCAACCCGCTGGATGCCGCCGGAGAGGTCGGTCTTCCAGTTCCTCCCTTCCGCCGCGAGCTTCTCCTCGTCGGTGAGGTCGTCCCACCAGCCGAGCTGCTTCAGTACCTTGTCGCTGAACTCGGGGTACCCGTCCTGGATCTCCGAGTCGACGCTGTAGACGCCTTCCGCGAGCAGGTTCACGCCGTTTCGCTCGACGCCGAAGCGTGCCCGGAAGGTCAGACCGCCCTTCGCCACCGGCTTGCTCGGGTCGTAGAGCACCGGAGTTCCGGGATGCTTCATCTCCGGGGTGCCCCAGCACGGCCACGGCATGCCGTAGTACTCGCCGGCGTGCGGCCCCCCCTCGGCCATGAGCGTGGTGGTGTTGAAGGTGTGGCGATGCTGGCCGTGCGACTTGATGCGCTCCGGGCTCTGGCCGGTGTAGCCGATCGTCCACATGCCACGGTTGAACTCTCGGGTGATGTCCTCCACCAGCGGCTCGTCGCCGTTCACCTCGATGTTCTTGAACATCTCGTCGGCGAATCCGAACTTCTTCGCGAACTTGTAGAGGATGGTCTGATCCGGCAGAGATTCGAACACCGGGTCGATGACCTTCTCGCGCCACTGGAAGGAGCGGTTCGAGGCGGTTACCGAGCCGTAGGTCTCGAACTGGGTCGCCGCCGGCAGCAGGTAGACGCCGTCGCTGCGGTCGCTCATCACCGCCGCGTGGGTGGGATAGGGATCGATCACCACCATCGCGTCGAGCTTCTCCATCGCGACCTTCATCTCCGGTCCGCGGGTCTGGCTGTTGACGGCGTGGCCGTCGAGCACCATGACGCGGATGTTGTCGCGCTGACCGATGTCGTCCTCCAGCACTCCGTCGACCCAGCGCGACACCGGGATGCCCTTGTAGTTCATCGGCATGACTTCCTTGCCGCCGTCGCCGATGACCTTGTCCGGATCGAAGCGCCCCTTGAGCCAGTCGAGGTCGACCTCCCAGACCCGGGACCAGTGCGCCCAGGCCCCGGCGGAGAGACCGTAGTACCCGGGGAGGGTGTGCGACAGAACGCCGAGGTCGGTCGCTCCCTGCACGTTGTCATGGCCCCGGAAGATGTTGGCCCCGCCGCCCTCCTTGCCGATGTTGCCGAGCGCGAGCTGGAACACGCAGTAGGAACGCGTGTTGTTGTTTCCGATGGTGTGCTGGGTACCGCCCATGCACCACACGATGGTGCCCGGCCGGTTCTAGGCCATCATCTGCGCGGCGGCCTTGACGGTCGCTTCCGGCACTCCGGTGACGCGCTCCGTCTCCTCGGGGGTCCACTTGGCGACCTCCTCGCGGATCTCGTCCATGCCGTAGACGCGCTGGTTGATGTACTCCTGGTCCTCCCAGCCGTTCTCGAAGATGTGCCACAGCAGGCCCCACATGATTCCGACATCGGAGCCGGGGCGGATCTGCAGGTGGAGGTCGGCGTGGGCGGCGGTTCGCGTGAAACGCGGGTCCGCCACGATCATCTTGGCGCCGTTCTCCTTCGCCCGCAGGATGTGCTGCATCGACACCGGGTGCGCTTCAGTCGGGTTGCTGCCGATGAAGAACATCGCCCTGGTGTTGTGCATGTCGTTGTACGAGTTCGTCATCGCCCCGTAGCCCCAGGTATTCGCTACCCCGGCCACGGTGGTGGAATGACAGATTCGCGCCTGGTGATCGACGTTGTTCGTGCCCCAGAAGGCGGCGAACTTGCGGAACAGGTAGGCCTGCTCGTTGCTGTGCTTGGCGGAGCCGAGCCAGTACACCGAGTCCGGGCCCGATTCCTCCCGCACCCCCTGCATCAGGTCGCCGATCTCGTCGATCGCCTCGTCCCAGGACATGCGCTTCCACTTGCCCCCGGAGAGCTTCATCGGGTAGCGCAGCCGTCGCTCGCCGTGCCCGTGCTCGCGCACCGACGCGCCCTTGGCGCAGTGCGCGCCGAGGTTGAAGGGCGACTCGAAGTCCGGCTCCTGGCCGGTCCACACGCCGTTCTGCACCTCGGCAATCACGCCGCAGCCCACCGAGCAGTGCGTGCAGACGCTTCGCCGGAACTCGGTAGCGAGGTTCTCCTTCGGCGAAGTGGCGGCGGCTTGCGCCTTGCGCATCATCGTCGCCGGCAGCATGCCCGCGACTGCGGTGCCTCCGACCGCCAGCCCCGAGCGTCCCAGGAACCTGCGGCGGTTGATCGCCTCGCCGGGCCCGCGCACCGCCACTGCGGCGACGCCCGGGGAGGCCGAATTTCTTCTGACCAGTTTCATGGACGAACCTCCATCAGAAATCGGCGAGACGGTAGTACGTCTCGATATGAGGCGTGACATGGTAGCCCCTGGCCTTGGCCGGTGCCTGTGGCTCGGGACTGTTCCCCGCGGGCCCCGGCTGCGCGACGGTCGACTCGCTCGCCACGACAACGGCCGCGGCGCCGCCTGCTGCCACCATGCTTCGAAGGAACGCTCTGCGCCCCTTGGCTCTGGCTTCGTTCATGTCTTAGTGTCCTCCGAGGTGTCCGGCCCCGCCGCCCATCGTGGTGGCGCCGCTGGCCCAATTCGTCACACACACTTCCGCCCGTCGAATTTAGCGCAATAGACGGCTCGCGTCTACGTACAAGTACGTACCCGGGCGACCGACCTTCCGCGGAACGCGGCCACCCGCCCCGAGGCGCCGCGTGTCCACTGGACGGCCCGGGTCGCGGGGCCTCGTTCCCGAACTGCTCCGGCAGACTCCGGGGGCGCGTCCACCCCGCTCTCGGCGCCTTCGGCCGGGTCCCGGAAGGATTACCTCAGCATCGCGAGATACTGGCGCTCGAACTCCATGAAGCGCATGCCGAACTCGCCCACCGCGCGGTAGAAGGAGGCTGATCCGGCGTCCCTCAGATCCCGGAAGAAGCTCTCCATCCAGGGCTCGATGTGCCGGGAGAAGAAGAGGCGCTGACTCCCGAGCCCCTGCGCCTCGGTGATCACCATCGCCATGACCTCGAGCAGCGCGCACGCGTGGTCCTCGGTCTCCGAGATCCGCTCCGAGCGTTCGAAGCCGAGCTGGGCAAGGTCCCTTCGCAACTCCGCCAGGGGCTTGTCCATCATGAATCCGGTGATGTACCAGGAGCCGTAGGGCACGAGCTCGCCGCGCCCGAGCCCTATGAACAGCGCGTGGTACTCGTCGTCGAGCGCTTCGGGCGCGGCGGCGAGCGCCGCTTCCTTCAAG
Organism: Gammaproteobacteria bacterium; assembly: GCA_022824305.1. GTDB lineage: Bacteria > Pseudomonadota > Gammaproteobacteria > HK1 > HK1 > JAJEAD01. The sequence goes on from JAJEAD010000076.1 coordinate 241,306, forward strand.
GACCGCCATGCCTGCCCGAATCGGGAGTCCGGCTCGGTTCCGCTCGTGTCGACCGAGGCCACGTGGTCGATGAGCTCCCTTTTCGGAGGCGCGGCCAGAAGCGCGGCGAGGAGCGCGTAGGTTGCGGCGCGAATCCGGCTCTCTTCGGACGCGTCGTCCGCCCCCGGCGGAGCGCTCGTCGGACCTGAATGCTCCACGTGCGCTTCCCCGCCTTCAGGCGCGCCCGGGACCGGAGTCCGTGTCCAGCAGCCCGCCGCCGTCCTTGAACATGTCCTTGACCCTGCAGTCTTCGCACATCTTGAGGCGGAGCACCGCTTCGGGCTTCTGAAACATCCAGTGGGCCGAGAGCTTGTCGGTCATGCGCTCGATGATCTTCGCCGTGGCGAAGGGCTTGCCGCATCGAATGCACTGAAACGGGCGATCCTCGTTCATCACCCGGGTCTCGAGACGCGCATCGGCATCGTAGAGGAAGCGTGGCACCCGGCGAATGGACCCTTCCGGGCACGCCTGCTCGCAGAGTCCGCATTGCACGCAGTTCCATTCCACGAATCGAAGCGCCGGCAGATCTCCGCCCGCCGACAGGGCCCGCGCCGGGCAGACGGAAGGACAGGCCATGCACAGGGTGCAGGATGCGGTGTCGACCTCGAGGGTCCCGAAGGGCGAGCCGGAAGGCAGAGGGGTCGAAGGGGAGGGAGAGGGGGCATGGGCCGCCAGGTGATCGACGGCATGGGCGAGCAGGGTGCGCTTGTCGTCGATTGCGGCGAATTGCGCGGGCGGGCGGGCGGCGGGCTCCGGCAAGGGCCACTCCCGGACCGAGTCTCCCCTGCGCCAGGCGACGCACGCGGCGGGATAGCCGAGCCCTTCGAGAAGCGCATGGGCGAGCTCCATCTGCCCCTCGATGGCGTCGCGCACCGAGCGCGGAAGCATGGCGGATTCCAGCAGCCAGACCCCTCGGGCGCCGTAGGCGAGAAGCACGAGCCAGGCCTCGGCGCCGAGGGAGCCGAGCTCTTCGACCTCGCAGGGAATGACGCTCCCGGGAAGCGTCGACTCGTGTTGCAGAACCCAGTCTCCGCCCTCTTCCCGGTCGTGGAGCAGCACGATCGGAGATTCGTCGCTCAGCTCGCGAAACGCGGCGAAGGCGCCTCGCATGGCGTCCAGCAGATCCTCCGCGGAAGGGTACGCGTAGCGCATCGCCCCGCTCGGGCAGACGCTGGCGCAGATCCCGCCCCCCTGGCAGAGATAGGGATCGACCTCCACCCCGTCTCCCGCGCTTCGAATCGCGTCGGTCGGACAGGCGTCCAGGCAGCGGGTGCATGCGCTCAGCCCCCGCGCCCCGTGGACGCAGATGTCGGGGTCATATCGGAAGTAGCGCGGCTTCTCGAACTCCCCCACGAGGTCGGGCATCGCGGCGAGGGCGCGCTCGAGGGCGACGCCTTCGGGGGCATGGTAGTAGCCGGGCGGCGCCACTTCGCTCGTGATGAGAGGGTTCTCGTTCAGGTCGAGCACCAGGTCGAAGGGCCGCTCGTCGCTCAGGACGGAAGGCGCAATCAGCGTCTCTTCCGGACCCAGAATCCGGAACTGGCCCAGATGGCCGTCGACCGCCACCACGTTGGCGCGGATGACTCCCGCTTCCGGACCGGAGCCGGGATCGCCGGGGCCGATGGCCGTGCCGCTGAGCGGAGGCGGCAATGCGCGCGCCACATCCGTGGCCCGAGCCTCGGATCCGAGCACCGCGACCCGGCCTCCGGACTGGTACCCCACGAGCGACGTGGGGGTGGCCGAGTGCGAAGCGAGTCGGGCCACGGCGGCCGCCCGGGCGCTGCCATCCTTCATGGGGACCTCGTCATCCATGGTCAAGCCCGTCCCCGGTCCCGCGCCCGGGGACGGCGCGGCCTTCGCTGCCCTCGCGATCGTCCGGACCCTCGACCGGCGCCTCCTCTCCGGCCCGCGAGTCGGCGGACGCGCGTGGAGTCCCATCCCCTTCCTCGTGCTCGCCCGACGAGCCGACGGACGATACCTGTCGCGACGTGAGCCCGACCGTCGCGAAGGGTGCTTCGGCGTCGTCCGGTGAAGGTTCCGCGCCCGCCTCCCCGCCTTCCGCCGGCGGGTGCAGGTCACCGGACACGGCAGGGGACGGGCCGGAAGCCCGGACATCGGGGTCGGGCAGCGAGCGCTTCGCGGCAAGCTCCGCGTCTTCGCCATCGGAATGCACAGCGGCGCCCGCTTCGGCTTCCTGGACCTCTTCCGGCGGGGCGGGCCGGTCCCGGTCCGCCTCGCCGACGGCCCTGCGATCGGTCCCCGCCGCTTCGGCGGATTCCGTCGCCCGGGACCTTGTCCTCTTGGCGTGGAACGCTTCGCTCAGAACCGCGAAGGACCTGAAATCGTCGTCGTAGTCGTCGAGACCATCGGTGATGTTGTACAGCGGGCTGCGAAAGAGCTTGCGGAGCGCGAGACGGCGCAGTTCGTCGCTCACTCCCGGAGACATGAATCCGCTGTAGTCGCTCTCCGGTCCCAGGGAATCCAGCGGCGGCATGTCGGCATCTCCCGGCGGTGGCGTGTCGGGTTCCCGGAGGGCAGGCGCCCTGCCTTCCGCTTCGCCCGGAGGGGCGGCTTCTTCGTCCGGGTTCCCGTTCCCGGGGTCTCGCGACGCCTGGTGCTTGCGACGCGCCCAGCGGCCGAGCAGGGTCTCGCTTCCTCGCGCCTCCGAGGGATCCTTAGCCGCCATCTTCCACCGCCGCACGCGGCGCGGGTTTCGCATCGCCGCCGGGGGCCCGGCGGCCTGCGGCGTGAGATCGCCGCGGGCTGCCGCAGCCGACGGGCGTCCGACCGGACCCGGGCCTCACTGGTCCCGCGTCCAGTCCCGCCGCCGGCGCTTCCGCTTGACCTTGGGACGGTAGTTTTCCACCACGAATCGCTCCACCCACTGGTGGACCTTGTCGGGCATCGGAACGGAGAATACCGGATCGTCGGACTCCAGGTGAGCGCTCGCCTCGTCCTGGTCCGCGCTCACCATCACCGGAATCAGGGTTCCGTCGGGATCTTCGGACTCCTCGTCGAGATGGCACACGACGAAGAGGCAGGGGCGCCCGCTCTGCAGGTTGTACCAGTAGCCCTCGCAGAGGTCGCGGAACAGCTCCAGGACGAGGCCGCTCCACATCCAGGTCTCGCCGTCGCCGTCCCGGGAGACCAGGGTACGCTCGGGCGCCGACTCGACGACCCGCATGCCGGCGACCACCGCGCGCACCTCCCATTGCGGGAGGGTCCAGCGCCCCGCCCTCACTTCCCGGCGCTCCACGAGAACGGAAACCGGGATTCGCAGCGAGGGAGGGGCTGTCGTGCTCATCTGGCCCGCTTCGGCGACTGACGTGCCTCAGACCCGTTCGGCATTCGCCTCGCTGTCGCGGACCTGAGCCATCACTTCGGCGGCGAAGTTCTCCGTCTTCTTCTCGATGCCTTCGCCGACCTCGAATCGAGCCATCGACCTGACCGAGGCCGAAGAACGTTCGAGGAACTTCCCCATGGACTGATCGGGGTCCTTGACGAAAGGCTGTCCGAGCAGCGTTATCTCGCGGACGTACTTGCCGAGGCGCCCGGCGACAATCTTCTCCTGGATCGCCGCCGGCTTGCCGCTGTCGGCGACCTGCGCACGCAGGATGTCGCGCTCGCGCTCGATCAGTTGCGGCGGCAGATCCGCCTCGCTGACGGCAAGGGGACGGCTGGCCGCCACGTGCATCGCGACGTCCTTGCCGAGCGAGGAATCGCCGCCCTGCACGTCCACGAGCACTCCGATGCGCCCGAGATGCAGGTAAGCGCCGAGAACGCCGCCTCGAGACTGAAGCAGCGCCACCCGACGCACGCTGATGTTCTCGCCGAGCTGCGCGATGAGATCGCGGCGACGCTCTTCCACGCTTGCCCCCTCATCCTCGACCGGACTGCGAAGGAGAGTCTCCACATCCTCCGTAGCGTGGCGGAGCGCACTGTCCGCAACCGCCTGCACGAATGCCCGGAAGCGATCTTCCTTCGCCACGAAATCGGTTTCGCAGTTGACCTCGACCATCGCCCCCCGGGATTCCCGCGTCGCGATGCCTACCAGCCCCTGCGCGGTGGTTCGCCCCGACTTCTTGTCGGCCTTGGCCTGACCCGACTTCCGCAGGTGCTCCACCGCCGCTTCGAGGTCACCCCCGGATTCGACGAGCGCCTTCTTGCACTCCATCATGCCCGCGCCCGTACGCTCGCGCAGTTCCTTGACCAGGCTCGCGCTTATCTGCATGGCCCGCTTTCCTCAGCTATCAGGCCGACGGGCTCGCGGCGCCCGGCTCCGCCTCGGGCTGCTCCGCTTCCGTCGCCGTGTTCGTGGCCGTCTTCAGGGTGATGACCGTCTTCCGCACCGGCGCTTCCGGCTCAGCCGCCGGCGGCTCCGCGGCCGTGTCTTCCGGTGCGGCATCGGCCGAATCGCCGGCCTCTTCCGCCGGCTCCTCGCTCGCTGCCGTCTGCGGTTCTTCTTCCTCCTTCTCCGAAGCGATCGGAAGCTGAGCGGACATCCGCCCCTCGATCACCGCATCCGCCGCCCCGCGCAGGTAGAGCTCGATGGAACGTATCGCGTCGTCGTTGCCCGGAATGACGTAGTCGACGCCTTCGGGCGTGTTGTTGGTGTCGACCACACCGACCACGGGGATCGAGAGCTTCACCGCTTCGGCGACAGCGATTTTCTCGTGGCCGACGTCGATGATGAAGATGGCGTCCGGGATTCCGTCCATGTCCCGGATTCCGCCGAGGCTGCGCTTCAGCTTGGAGGCTTCGCGCTGGACCGACAGCCCTTCCTTCTTGCTGAGACGATCGAGCCCTCCTTCGTCCACGACCGCTTCGTAGTCCTTGAGGCGCTTGATGGAGTTCTTCACCGTGCGGAAGTTGGTCAGCATGCCCCCCAGCCAGCGCCGGTCGACGTAGGGCATCCCGCAGCGTGCGGCCTCCCTCGCGATGACGGCCTGGGCCGCACGCTTCGTGCCCACGAAGAGAATCGTGCCTCGGTTGGCCGCCATGCGGCGCAGGAAGTTGACGGACTCCTCGTAGAGGGGCAGCGACTTCTCGAGGTTGATGATATGGATCTTGTTGCGCTCTCCGAAGATGTAAGGCGCCATCCTCGGGTTCCAGAAACGGGTCTGGTGACCGAAGTGCACTCCGGCCTCCAGCATCTCGCGCATCGTGACTTCTGCCATGAACAATGGCCTCGTGATCGGGTTAGGCTTCCGCGCGCCTCCCGCATCGACCCCGCTCAGCGCGAGGGCACCCGGATGGGGAATTGAAGCGTGCGTGTGGTCTCCGGCCCGCGTGTTGCCGGCCGGGGGCGCGCTTTATACCATAATCGCGCCCGGAGGTCACAAACGATCCAGGTCCCTTTCGAGAATGAGAAACCGCGCCTTGTCCAGACGTTCGTCCGGCCACCGCATCTCGATCAAGTCGCCCGCGGAGGTCGAGAAGATGCGAGTGGCGGGGCGGCTTGCGGCCGAGGTGCTGCACATGATCCGACCCTACGTCGTTCCCGGGGTGACCACCGGCGATCTCGACCGGATCTGCCACGAGTACATCGTGGAGACTCTGGGATGCATCCCCGCCCCTCTCAACTATCACGGGTTTCCCAAGTCGATCTGCACCTCGATAAACCACCAGGTGTGTCATGGAATACCCAGTGAGCGCCGGCTCAAGAACGGGGACATCGTGAACATCGACGTCACCGTCATCAAGGACGGCTATCACGGTGACACGAGCAAGATGTTCGAGGTGGGCGAGACGTCCATCGCGGCCAGGCGCGTTGCGCGCATCGCCTACGAGTCCATGCGCATCGGCATCGAAATGGTGCGTCCCGGCATTCACCTCGGTGATATCGGCCATGCGATCCAGTCCCACGTCGAGAAGAACAACTGCTCCGTGGTCCGCGAGTACTGCGGCCACGGAATCGGCCGGGTCTTCCACGAAGAGCCGCAGGTTCTCCACTACGGGAAGCCGGGCACCAGAGAGCGCCTGGAGGAAGGAATGACGTTCACCATCGAGCCGATGGTGAACGCGGGCAAGCGTCACGTGAAGCTGCTGAAGGACGGCTGGACGGTGGTGACCAAGGACCGAAGCCTTTCCGCGCAGTGGGAACACACGGTGCTCGTGACCCGGGACCGATTCGAGGTGCTGACCAGGCGGGACGAGGACGATATCTAGACAGGCTTCGCCGGTTCACGGCGGCGGACGCGACTCCCGTGCCGGCGCGCAACGCCGCCCCTCCATCGTCCCCTTCCGGGAAGCGCTCCTGCGGATCGACGATTCGCTGCGGGTCCGACACGCGGCCGGAGAGCGCGCCCTTGCGCTCGTGCCGGCACGGGCCCGTGAGATCGACACGCTGCTGACCGACGCGTGGGCGCAGGTCGGCCTTCGGGGCATGACGCGCGCGTGCCTGGTAGCGGTCGGCGGCTACGGACGGGGCGAGCTGCACCCTCACTCCGATATCGATCTCCTCATTCTGGTGGAGCGGTCCTTGAGCCGCGGCGACGAGGAACTCGTCAGGGGCTTCATCGCCTTCGTCTGGGACATCGGTCTGCAGATCGGGCACAGCGTGCGCAGCGTGGACCAGTGCGAGACGGACGCGCGCAACGATCCCATTTTTGCAACCACTCTCATGGAATCACGCCTCCTGGTGGGGCCGGCCGCGCTTTTCGAGGAGCTGATCGAGCGCACCGGTCCGGAACACCTGTGGTCAGGACCGGCCTTCTTTGAGGCCCGCTGCCTCGAGCAGCGGGAACGGCATCGTCGATTCGACGACACCGCGTCAAACCTCGAGCCCAACGTCAAGGACGGCCCGGGCGGGTTGAGGGACATTCACACCGTGGACTGGATCGCGAAACGTCACTTCGGCACGGGAACGCTGCGGGGGACGACGGGTGACACCTACCTCACCAGGTCGGAACGCCGTTTTCTCCGCCAGGGCCGCCACTTCCTGTGGGAGGTCAGATTCCGGTTGCACCTGCTCGCGGGGAGGGCGGAAGACCGGTTGCTCTTCGACCACCAGAAGCGCCTCGCCACCCTATTCGGATACCGCGACGACGATCTGAATCTCGGCGTCGAGAAGTTCATGAAACGCTACTACCGGTGCGTCACGGAGCTGTCGCGCCTCAACGAAATGCTGCTCGCGCTGTTCCGCGAAACGATCCTCCCGCCACCCGGGCCGCACGAAACGAGACCGATCAACGCCCGTTTCCAGACCATCGACCGGCTGCTGGAGTTCGCGGATTCCGGCGTTCCCGCCCGCCATCCCGTCGCGCTGCTCGAGCTCTTCCTGGTTCTGCAGCAGCGACCCGAAGTGAAGGGCGTACGCGCATCCACCATTCGGCTGGTGCGCGATCATCGACACCTCATCGACGGCGCGTTCCGGTCCGACCCGCAGGCCTGCGCGACCTTCCTGGAGATCCTGCGCCAGCCGCGCCATGTCGCCCGCGAATTGCGCCGCATGCATCGATACGGACTGCTGGCGGCGTACCTGCCCGAGTTCGGCGTCGTGGCCGGGCGGATGCAGTACGACCTCTTCCACGCGTACACCGTGGACGAGCACAGTCTCTTCGTGGTCTCCCGCCTGCGTTCCTTCGCGGTCGCGGAGAGGCGGGACGAGTTCCCCCTCTGCTCGGCTCTGTTCGAGGAGCTGCCGAATCCGGAGCTGCTGTACATTGCCGGCCTCTTTCACGACATCGGCAAGGGGCAGAAAGGCGATCATTCCGAGGTCGGAGCGCGTTGCGCTCGCTCCTTTTGCCGCCGGCATGGACTCGACACCTACGACTCGCACCTTGTCGAGTGGCTGGTCCGGCATCACCTGCTGATGTCGCATACCGCCCAGAGGCGGGACACCTCGGATCCGGCCGTCGTCGAGGAGTTCGCGAGGAGCGTGGGCGATCGCGTGCACCTCGACTGCCTGTATCTCCTCACCGTCGCGGACATCAGCGCCACCAACCCCAGCCTGTGGAACGACTGGAAGGATGCGCTGCTGCGCGACCTCTACTTCGCCGCCCGACGCGCACTGCGACGCGGCCTGGAAGATCCCCCGGACCGGCGCGTGCTGATCGCCCGGGCACAAGGCCGGGCAATGGAGCTGCTCCGCCTCGAGGACGGCGGGGACCGGAAGGCGTTCTCCCTTTGGCGCTCCCTCGGGGAGGACTACTTCCTCCGCTACACTCCGGAGGAGGTCTGCTGGCATACGCGCGCGATCCTCGAGGCCGCGGCGGACGAGGCGCCCCTCGTCCTGATTCGCCAGGGGCGAGGGGGCACCGAGATCTTCGCTTACGCCGCGGACCGCAAGCACCTCTTTGCCGCGAGCACGTCCGCTCTCGACCGCCGGGGGCTGACCATCCTCGACGCCCGCATACTCACCGCGGACAACGCGATGACGCTCAATACCTACGTGGTGTCCGAACGCAGCGGAGAAGCGCTCCGAGGCCGGGCGCGATTCGAGGAGGTGAGAGTGGCGCTGCTGAGCGCGGTGCGCGAGCCTCGTTCCCCGGGGGCGCAGGTCCCGCGGCGGGTCGGGCGCGGGCGGCTGCGCCACTTCGATATCCCCTCCGAAGTGAGCTTCCACCCCGACGACGGCAAGGGGCGAAGTCTCGTGGAGGTGGTTACGGCGGACCGACCGGGTCTGCTCGCCCGCATCGGAGTCGCCTTCGCCGACTGCGGCGTACGCCTGCAGAACGCCAAGATTGCGACGTACGGCGAGCGTGCGGAGGATATCTTCTTCATCACCGATCGCAGGAACCGTCCGCTCGGCCCCGAAGCCAAGGAACGGGTCCGCCGGCGCATCGGCGCGGCCATCGCCTTCCCTTCGGACCCGGAGTGACGGGCCTCCGGGGACGGCGCGACGCTCAGCCGCCGGTTACCGGCGGGAAGAAGGCGACTTCGTCGCCGTCGCCTACCGGATGCCCTCCGTCCACGTAGTTCAGGTTGACCGCGGCGAGCACGTTGCCGGGCAGGGGACGGCCCGCCGAGATCCGATCCCACACGTCGGCCACCGTCATTCCCGCCTCGGCCTCGACGCGCGCATCGGGTCGACCGAGCTCCTCCCTGAGGCTCGCAAAGAAGCGTACCGTCACCATTCGGGAAACACCGCCCACGCCATGTCCGGGATGGATGATGATACCAGCGCCTCCCTGGCGACAGCTTGATCTTGCCCGGCGGCGGGATCGATCATCGACCCGGACTCCCCGATCCGCGGCCCGTCAATGAGTGCAGAAGAGCTCACCCACTTCAATCCGCAGGGCGACGTGCGCATGGTCGACGTGGGGCAGAAGTCGCCGACCCGGCGCCGGGCGGTGGCGGAGGGACGCATAGAGATGCGGGACGAGACGCTCGCACGCATCGTCTCGGGGACCCACGACAAGGGCGACGTGCTCGCCGTCGCGCGCGTGGCGGGCATCATGGGAGCCAAGCGGACCGCCGACCTCGTCCCACTCTGCCATCCGCTGCCCCTCACCCGCATCGACCTCGAGCTGCGGCCCTCGGATACCCCACCCGCGGTGCGCTGTACGGCCCGGGTCGAGACGCTTTCCCGTACCGGAGTGGAGATGGAAGCGCTCACGGCAGTGCAGGTCGCGCTGCTCACCGTGTACGACATGTGCAAGGCGGTGGACCGGGCGATGAGCATCGAAGGGGTGCGCCTGCTGGAGAAGTCGGGGGGCCGCTCGGGTCGTTGGCAACGCTCCTGAGGCGAAGGGACCGGACACTTCAGGGCGCCGCGCGCGATCTCGCTTCCCGGCCCGGCGGAACATGGCGGCCGGCGATCGGTTCCGGGTTAGAATCGCCCGAAGCGAACCTCGGAAACCGCGATGCCGGATCAGTCGACCACTCTCGCCCAGCGCATGGCGAAGCTCCAGGACCACCTGGCGCAGGAAAACCCCATCCTGCTCGACGTGGTCAAGAGTTTCCGCGAGCTCGACCGTGTCGCCCATCAGCTCGGGATGATGAGCGGCGACGAATCGTTCACCACCCGTGTCCCCTGGTGGCCGATGGTCTCCATCCTCGGCACTTTCTCGTCGGGCAAGTCGACCTTTCTCAACGACTATCTCGGTCACCGGCTGCAGAAGACCGGCAACCAGGCGGTCGACGACAAGTTCACCGTGCTGTGCTTCAGCAGCGAAGGCGAGAGCCGCACGCTTCCCGGCCGGGCGCTGGACGGCGATCCGCGCTTCCCCTTCTACCAGATGAGCACCGCGATCGATGAAGTGGCGCCGGGAGAAGGCCCGCGAATCGACGTCTACCTTCAGCTCAAGACCTGCCCCTCCGAACGGCTGCGGGGCAAGATATTCATCGATTCTCCGGGATTCGATGCGGACGAGCAGCGCAACTCCACCCTTCGCATCACGGACCACATCATGGACCTGTCGGACCTGGTCCTGGTCTTCTTCGATGCACGGCACCCCGAGCCGGGAGCGATGCAGGACACGCTCCAGCACCTGGTGGCGGAGACCATCCACCGCGCGGACTCGAACAAGTTCCTCTACATCCTCAATCAGATCGACAACGCCGCCCGGGAGGACAACCCGGAAGAGGTGTTCGCGGCCTGGCACCGCGCGCTCGCCCAGAAGGGACTGACGGCGGGGCGTTTCTATCGGCTGTACTCGCCGGAGGCCGCCATCGCCATAGAGGATCCCCAGTTGCGGCAGCGCTTCGAGGAGAAGCGCAATGAGGACATGGAGGAAATCGACGCGCGCCTGGGGCAGGTGGAGGTCGAGCGCGCCTATCGCATCATCGGAGTGCTGGAGCAGGCGGCGAGATCGATCGAGGAACGCGTCATGCCCGCCGTGACGCGCGCCAAGACGTCCTGGCGCCGGCGGCTGTGGACGATCGATGCGCTGGCCCTCGGGGGCCTGCTCGTGGCCTTCCTGGTATGGAGCGTGTCCGGCGGCCACTGGAGCGGCCTCAGCTTTCGGCATTCCTGGTGGCTGACGCTCCGCGCGCATCCTGTCGCGCAGGGCATCGGACTCGCGGCCCTTGCCGGCGGAGCCGTCTACCTGCATTTTCTGGTGAGGCGGGTCGCGGCGCGCACCGTACGCGCCGGACTGCGCCGTCGGCGTGATCTCGAAGGCGTCCTGCCGTGGGTACAGAACGCCTTCGAGCACAACACCAGAGCCTGGCGCTGGTCTCTGACTCCGCGACCCGCGGGATGGGGGGCCCTTGCGAGGTCGAGGATCTCCCGGGTGCTCGAGGACGCCGACCGCTATGTACAGGCGCTCAACAGCCGCTTCACCGACCCTTCGGGCAGCAATGCCCCCGGAACGGGCAGGCAGCGTCCCGATGCGCCGGCGCCCCCGCTGCCGGCGGACGGCGCGGAAACCCGAGCCGGCGATCAGGTGACTCACGTTATCCCGGAAGCAAGGGAGGCGACGCGCTGACGCTTCCTTGCGGACGCTTCTTCCGGGGCCCCGAGCGCTCCGGGCCGACACTTCGAGCCGGATAGCCCGATGGACATCGAGAGAGCCCGACACAACATGGTCGAGCAGCAGATTCGGCCCTGGGAAGTTCTCGATCCCGAGGTTCTGGGACTCTTCCAGCGTTGTCCGCGCGACGCCTACGTACCCGAGGAGTACCGTGCGCTGGCCTACGCGGATACCCGGATTCCACTCGGAGACGGGCAGGCGATGATGTTGCCCCGGGAGGAAGCGCGGCTGCTTCAGGCCCTTCAGCTCGGGCGACGGGAATCGGTGCTCGAGGTGGGCACCGGGAGCGGCTTCCTTACCGCCCTCCTCGCCGCCTTGTGCCGTCACGTCACCAGCATCGAGATCTCTCCGGCACGGAGCGAACGAGCGGCAGGGGTACTCGCTGCCCAGGGCGTCCACAATGTCTCCCTCGAGGTCGGAGACGGCCGCCTCGGCTGGCCGGACGGCGGCGCGACCTACCATGCGATCGCGCTCACCGGGTCGGTGCATGAGCTGGATCCGACACTGCTCACGCAACTCGAAGTGGGCGGGCGCCTGTTCGCGATCGTCGGAGAGGCGCCGGCAATGGAAGCCCGGCTCGTCACCCGCACTTCGACGGGCCAGTGGGACACGGAGAGCCTGTTCGAGACCGTCGTTTCCCACCTCGTCGGAGCGGCACCACCGCGGCGTTTCGAGTTCTAGCCGCCATGACCACAACAGAGGTACAGGCAGTGCGATCGACCTGGACATCCGGCATCGTCACTCTCACCGGTCTCCTGGCGGTGCTGCTCGCCGCAGCGCCGATTCCGGGCAGGAGCGCCACCACCAATCTATCGGGCGTCTACGAGCTGGCCCTGACCCGCGATGCCGGCTTCCTCGCCGCCGCGGCCGCGAACCGGGCCGCGCTCGAGAGGCCCGCCCAGGCCCGGGCCGAACTGCTGCCCGTGATCAATTCCCACCTGGACCTCAGCGTCGACGACGGGAACGATTACGGCAATGTCATCAGGCTCGAGCTGGACCAGCCCATCTACCGCGGCGCCCTGAGGATCGCGCTGAGCCAGGCCGACCTCCTCGTCCAGGAGGCGCACCTGCGCTACGCATCGGCGCGCCAGGACCTCATGGTGCGGACCTCCCAGGCCTACTTCGGCGTCCTGCGGGCGGCGGAAGAGCTGTCCTTCGCCCGGGCCACGGAAGACGCGTTCGGCCAGCAGCTCGAGCAGAGCCGCCAACGATTCGAAGTCGGACTCATCGCGGCGACGGACGTCGAGGAGGCGAAGGCCGGCTTCGATCGCGCCCGCGCCGAGGTCATAGCGGCCGGGAACGACCTCGATACCGCGCGGGAGGCGCTTCGCGAAGTGACCGGCGAATACCATCACGGCCTCGCCCGCCTCGGCCGGGATCTGCCTCTGGTGGTGCCCGAGCCCGCGGATATCGACCGGTGGACGGAGCTCGGCCTGCGCCAGAATCTCGACGTCGGTGCGGCGGAGCTGGCTTCCCGCTACGCGAGAGAGGATATCCGCCGGCGGGAGGCGGGACGCCTGCCCACCGTCGACCTCGGAGCGAAGTACACCCGGAACTCGGGCGCTCGCTTCCACGCCCTGCATTCCGACGGCGGCAGCGGCCTGCTCGAAGTGAAGATCCGGCTTCCCCTCTTCCAGGGAGGCCGGGTGCTGTCCTCCACCCGCGAGGGACTGCACCTCCACCAGCAGGCCCTCGAAGAGTACGAGGCCGCCAAGCGCAGCGCGCAACGGCAGACCAGAGAGGCCTTTCTCGGCGTGAAGTCCGGCATTTCACGGGTCGAAGCGCTGTCCCAGGCGGTGCGTTCCGCGACTTCGGCCAAGGAAGCGATCGAGGCGGGATTCCAGGTCGGCACACGAACTTCGGTGGACGTGCTCAATGCGGAGCGTGACTTGTTCGGCGCCCGGCGCGACCACGCGGTGGCCCGTTACGACTACATTCTCAACGTGCTTCGCCTCAAGCGTTCCGCGGGTACACTTTCGGAAGAGGACCTCGCGACGATCAACGCTTGGCTCGAATAGATCCCCGGCGCAAGGGCGCCATGGCCCCTCGCCCCTCACCAGCCCTCGATCGAGCACGTGGCCGCCGGCACGACGGCGGTGCGGGGCGCTTCATCGAGACGCGCCCCGCCGTCCGGGGACTCCCCGGCGTCCGGGAGCGCCCCGGAGGAGGCCGCACGCGGTGATCGATCTGGTCCTGCTGCGCCACGGCGAAAGCCGGTGGAACCACGAGAATCGCTTTACGGGCTGGACCGACGTCGACCTCACCGAGAAAGGCGTGGAGGAGGCGCGCAAGGCCGGCGTGCAGCTCAGGAACGAGGGCTTCAGCTTCGATGTCGCCTACACTTCCGTGCTCAAGAGAGCCATTCGCACCCTGTGGCTGGTGCTCGACGAAATGGACCTCATGTGGATACCGGTGCATCGCCGCTGGCGCCTGAACGAACGGCACTACGGCGACCTGCAGGGTCTCGACAAGGCCGAGACCGCGGCCCGCTACGGCGAGGAGCAGGTGCTGCGCTGGCGTCGCAGCTTCGATGTCGCGCCACCTCCGCTTTCCCCGGGCGACTCCCGATTCCCCGGTCGCGAGCGCCGCTATGGCGGCATCGATCCCGCTCTCCTGCCGCACACCGAGAGCCTCGTGGACACGATGGCGAGGCTGCTGCCGTGCTGGGAGGAAGACATCCTGCCGGAGCTCTCACGGGGCAGGCGCATACTCGTTGCCGCACACGGAAACTCGTTGCGGGCGATCGTGGCGCACCTCGAGCAGCTCACTCCCCGGGAGATCCTCGAGCTCAACATTCCGACCGGAGCACCCCTGGTCTACCGTCTCGACGAGTCGCTCGCGGTGAGGGGCAGCCGCTACCTCGGAGATCCCGCCGAAATCGAGCGGGCCATGCGCTCCGTGGCCCGGCAGGCAAGCCCGGCTTCGTCACACGAAGTCGCGGACGACGGGGCGCAAGGCCGATGATCGCCGAGCGGGTACTCCTCGTCACGATACTGCTTGCGCTGCCCGCCGCCGAGGCGGCCGCGTTCCCGGGCACTTTCCGCGCGCAGTACAGCCTCCACGCCGGGGACCTCGAGGTAGGCACGACGAGCATCTCGCTGTCGCCGATCGGTGACGGGCGTTTCGAGTACATCACGGTAAGCCGCACGACGGGCGTCGCGTCGCTGCTCGGGAAGAGGGAGGTGAGGGAACGAAGCATCTGGGAAGCGTCCGATGCGAACATCCGCGCCCTTCGCTACGACTACCAACGGACGGGGACCAAGGAACGCCAGGTCAAGGTCGTGTTCGACTGGAGCGCAGGACGTGTGACCAATTTCGTGAACGGAGAGACCTGGCACATGGATGTCCCCGATCCCACCTACGACCGGCAAAACCACATCCTCGCGCTGATGCGCGATCTCGCGTCGGGAGCACGTCCCCCGAGGTACCGAATCGCGGACGGCGGCAAGCTGAAGACCTACCAGTTCAGGCACCGCGGGCGGGAACGGGTGTCGACTCCGCTGGGGAGCTTCGAAGCGCTGGTGGTGGAACGCACGCAACCCGGAGCGACGCGCAGGACCACCTTCTGGTTCGCTCCCGCCTTCGATTTCCTGCCCGTGCAGATCGAGCACCGGGAAGACAAGGGCTCAATCATCGTGCGCATCCGTGACGTTTCCGGATTCGAAGTGGGCGAGGGAGGAAGCTGAGTCCTTCGCGTCCCCGCCCCTCGAAGCGCCACGTCTCAGCGATCTCCGGCTTCGCTACTCCGGGACTCGGCATCGGTGAGCGCGGCGGCGAGGGCGTCGAAGGCCAGCGTCACGCATTCGTGCCGGCTGCGGAAGTGCTGCGCGGGAGCGAACATGGTGAGCGCCTCCCAGGGCGGGTCGAAGCGATCGCATCCGCCTTCGAGCATCGCCGCGACGCTGTCGCGCACTTCCGCGAGGTCACGCGCGCTCGTCCCCAGGCCCGCCCGGCCGATGACCGATGCCGCCGCCTCGCAGAGCAGGCAACCGCGTACCCGATGCGCAAGTGCCGACACTCTCGTACCCGACACTCGCACGTCGAAGTCGATCCGGTCTCCGCAGAGCGGATTGTCGACCCGGGCTCGACCGTGGGGTGACGCGAGCTCACCCGCGCCGACCGCGGCGGCGGCGGTGTCGAGGATGGTCCGATGGTAGAGATCCTGACTCATTCCGGCGTCGGCCACCGACCCGCAACGCCCGCGCGTGAAGTCTCGCGTTGCGACCCGCCGCCGAATCGGGCGAGCGCATCGGGGGAATCGACATCGAGCAGGATCGCGGGGTCGTCGATCGACACCTCGCGCACCACGTCCGAGTGCTCCCCGATGAGGTGACGCGCCCCGGCATCTCCCTGAATGCCCCGAATTTCATCGAAGAAGCGCCTCGACCAGAGTACGGGGTTGCCTCGCTTGCCCCGGCAGGTCGGCACGCAGACTTCCCGGCCGCGATGCGGGTCGAAGCCGGACACGATCCGGTTCAGCATGTCCGCCGACACCGCGGGCATGTCGCCCAGACAGATGAGCACGCCTTCGATCTCCGCGCTCAGGGCGGAGATCCCCGCCGCAATCGAGGTGCTGATTCCCTGAGCGAAGTCGGGATTGTGCACCAGGCGCACATCGAGACCGGCCAGCGCCCCCTCCACCCGGCCCCGCTCGAATCCGGTCACCACGTACACCGCGTGGACCTGCGCGGAGAGGGCCTCCTTCACCACCCGCACCAGCATCGGCACGCCGTCCACCTCCGCCAGCAGCTTGTTGACGGACCCCATGCGTCGTGATCGGCCGGCCGCGAGCACGAGAGCGGCGACCGGCGGCCGGCGATGGCCGATCCGCTCCGCATCGGGCACCGCATGCAGCCGCTTTCGGAGACCACCCACTCCGAGAGAGGGGACTTCACCGGACTCGACCGGCACTCCCGCCGCGAATCGCTCGATGAGGAGATCGAAGCCGCCGCGGCGGGGCGAGCGGGCACTGCCGGGGGCGACCAGCACCGACACCTCCCCGCAGCGGGCGAGCAGGGTCAGGTGGCCGGGATCGAGCGGCATCCCCAAGCTGGCCACCTCGCCCCCGGCGTTCTCGATGCCACGCGGGACGCAGTCGCGCCGGTCCACGGAGGCCGACGCGCCGATCACCAGCAGCAGATCTAGTCCGCGCTCCGGTAGACACGCCAGGGAATCCGACACCGCGGCTTCGTGGTGATCGCAGTACAGCACGGTCGAGAGCACGCCCCCCAGCGATTCCACCCGGGCCTGCGTCACCGCGCGGGTCTTCTCGAGGAGATCGGCCCTGGTGCTGCCGGTCCGGGTCTGGAGGAGACCGACCTCGAGGGGCCGGAATGCACGCACCGACACGGCGGGGGCAAGGACGACGAAAAGCGCTTCCATCTCTTCCTTCGACACGGCGAGGGGCAGGACCTTGAGGGTCGCCACCACCTGCCGCCGGTCGACCCGGGCGAGCGGCGCGAGCGTGGCGAGCGCCAGGCTCTCGCCGCAGGCGTTCACTTCCTGCACCCGGTGCTCCTCGATGCCGGCGAGGCCCGGCCACTTCGCATACATCTTGACCCGGCCGTTTACGGGGGCGGAGCAACCGATGCCGGCGCCGATCAGACGCGCCGCGACCTCGACCGCGGCGCGATTCTCGTCGAGGTCGCCCGCTTCCGGACGGACCGCCATCACCCGCTCGACTCCCGCGCGGTGCAGGGCGCGCACGTCCCCGGGACCGATGGAGTGGCCTTTCCTGAGGGTCACTCCCTCCACCCGCAGCGAGTGGGCGAGAAGCGCACCCTCCGCTTCGGCGAGCGCAAGGGGACCGAACTTCACTCCCGCTCCGATCTGAGAACGGCGGTGATCTCGGCGAGGACGGAAGTCGCAATCTCCGCCGGAGACTCCGCGCCGATATCGAGTCCGACGGGCGCATGGATACGCGCCATCGCGCTCTCCTCGCAGCCCTGCTTCCGCAGCCGTTCGAGGCGTGCGCGATGCGTGCGGCGGCTGCCCAGCGACCCGATGTAGAAGGCGGGAGAACGCAACGCGACGATCAGCGCCGGATCGTCGAGCTTCGGATCGTGGGTGAGGGTCACGATCGCGGTGCGCGCATCCGGAGCGAGCGCCACCAGCGCTTCGTCAGGCCACTCGTGCACCAGGGCGACCTCGGGAAATCTGTCGCCGCTTGCGAAGGCTCGCCGCGGATCCACCACGACGACCTCGTAGCCCGCCATCGCGGCCATCGGCACGAGGACCTGCGCGATGTGGACCGCACCCACCACCACGAGCCGCAGCGGTGAGTTGAACACGTGCACGAAGACCGGACCGGAACCGGTCTCGACGCGGCGGGAACGGTCACGACGCATTGCGGCGCGCGCGGCATCGCAGACCTCCGGTCCGAAGTCGTCCGCATCGGTCGCCCCCACTCCCCGGAGGATCGCCTGGCGGCCCGACGACAGGTGGGTGAGCAGCGCACAGGGCACCTTGGCGGAGCGCGCTTCGAGGAGATCCTCCAGCAGATGCCGTCTCATTGCCGCGTGGCGCGTCCGCGGTGGGGCAAGCGTGGCGTGCGGCCGATCGTCTCCGTGCGGCAGCTCAATCCAGGCGCTCCACGTAGACCTGCACTCGTCCGCCGCATGCCAGGCCCACTTCCCAGGCCTGCTCGTTGCTGACGCCGAACTCGAGCAGCCGGGGGACGCCGCTCTCCATCACTTCGAAGGCCTCGTGTACCACCGCGCCCTCGATGCAGCCTCCCGAGACCGAACCGTGGAAACGCCCTTCCCGGTCGACGACGAGCTGGCTGCCCGCGGGGCGTGGTGACGAACCCCAGGTGCTCACCACCGTGGCCAGCGCCGCCCGTCGACCTTCCGCAAGCCACGCCTGCGCCACTGCGAGCACATCCTCTCCCGTTCCGGTGACTCGGCTCGGTCCCGCCACTGCGTCTCCTCCGGCGGCGGGCCTCAAGGCTTCGCGCTTCCCGCCGAACCTGCGCTCCGGCAACGGCCTCGTACGAAAAGGATGCCGCCTTCGACGGCGGCCACGCTCCGGGCGAAAGACGACCCGCGCAGGAAGGGGCTGCCTCCCGGTGCGCTCGGGAGTCGGACTGAGCTCGCGCGCGTCGGGCGCCGGCGATCCGACGGACAAGGGGGTACTCGCTGGTGCATTTGGCTGGTGTGGATCGAGGTGACTTGAGCCTTCCTTCCCTTGCCGCGACGGCGCACGGCAGGGAAATGCTCGCCAATCGTCCACCCCGGACAATCGCGCGTCAATGGGGCGAGTCCCGGCGGAGCGCCCCGCCGCCTTGGCCCTGGCGTCGCCGTCCGTCGCAGCCGGAGATCCCCGGCCGGGCGGGTCGAAGGACGCTCCGGCGGGTCGCGATGAACCCGAACACGAGCGCCCCCGACCCGGGTACCATCCGCATGCGGACCGCGCCCCCTCCCCTGGCCCCGGCTCCGCCGAGAACGCCGGACCGGAATCGGAATCGACTTTGGCTCCATGACGCTTCCCACCTCAGTGGACGAGACGATTGCCCTGCTCGAGGCAGGCGACTACGTGGCCGGCCGCAGTCTCGCGACCGCAGCATTCCTTACCCTCGAGCTGCGGCGCCCGCTCTTTCTCGAAGGCGAGGCCGGGGTGGGGAAGACCGAGGTGGCGCGGGTCCTCGCGCGGATGCTCGGACGCCGGCTGGTGCGCCTGCAGTGTTACGAGGGGCTGGATGTCGCGTCTGCCGTCTACGAGTGGAACTATCCGCGGCAGATGATCCGCATCCGGCTGGCGGAGCTCGGTGGGAGCGATGGCCGCAGCACTTCGATCGAGGCGGTGGAACAGGACATCTTTTCGCGGCAGTTCCTCATCGAGCGCCCCTTGCTGCAGGCCCTGGAACCCGGCCCGGGCGGCGCGCCGGTGCTGCTCATCGACGAGCTCGACCGCGCGGACGAACCCTTCGAGGCCTATCTCCTCGAGCTTCTCGCAGACTTTCAGATCACCATTCCGGAGCTCGGCACGATCACCACGCGCGAGCCGCCCGTCGTGGTCATCACCTCCAACCGTACCCGTGAGATCCACGATGCCATCAAGCGCCGCTGCTACTACCACTGGGTGGACTATCCCGACTCGGAGCGGGAGCGGAAGATCCTGCGACTGCGCGCGCCCGGAACTCCGGAAGCATTGAGCCGCGAAGTCGTCGCCTTCGTTCAAAGCCTGCGAGAGATCGAGCTGTTCAAGGCTCCGGGGGTAGCCGAGACCATCGATTGGGCGCAGGCCCTCACTCGGCTCGACGTGCTTTCCCTGTCGCCGGAGGTCGTCGACGACACCCTCGGTGCGCTTCTCAAGTACCAGGACGACATCGTCCGCATCCGGGGCAGCGAGGCGGCCCGGCTCATCGCCCAGATCCGGAGCGAGCTGGAATCTCCCCGCGTCGCCTGAAACCGGCCGGCGCAGCGCTTCAATCCGAATCCGCCTCCCGCCGCCCCGTTGAGCGCTCCCGAGCACCCGTCGCCCCCTCCGACCGACGCCACGTCCCCCGCACCGGGGCGCCTCGGTCTCAATCTCATGCACTTCGCGCGCACCCTGCGCTCGGCCGGCCTCCCCGTGGGCAGCGGCTCGATACTGGACGCGCTGCGGGCGGTCCGGAGCGTGGGACTGCGCCGGCGCGATGACTTCTACTGGACCCTGCACGCGGTGTTCGTTCGCAGGGCCGAGCACCGGACCCTGTTCGACGAAGCGTTCCACGTCTTCTGGCGCAATCCGAGCCTGCTCGAGAGAGCCGGCCACCTCCTCCTCCCCGCTCCCCACCTTCCACTGCAACGCGAAGCACGGCCCCTGAGCCGCCGCCTGAGCGAAGCGCTCTTCCCCGAAGACCGGCACGAGCTTCGGGCGAAGCGGGCGGAAGAAGAGACCGAATCCGACGCGGCCCTCACCTGGTCCGACCGGGAAGCGCTTCGCGCGCGCGACTTCGAGCAGATGTCGGCCGCGGAGCTCGCGGCGGCGAGAGCGTTCATTTCGCGACTGCGTCTCGTCATCCCGAAGGCTCCCAGCCGGCGATACCGCCCGGATCCGAAGGGGTCGCTGGTGGACATGCGCACCACGTTTCGACGCAGCCTTCGGCTCGGCTCCAACGCGGTGCTCCTGTCGCGCCGGAAGCGACGCCGGAAGCCCGCTCCGCTGGTGGTGATCTGCGACATATCCGGGTCGATGACGCGCTACTCGCGCGTGCTTCTCCACTTCGCGCACGCCCTTGCGCGCGGCCGGACCCGGGTATCCTCCTTCGTGTTCGGCACCCGGCTCACCAACATCACCCGAGCCCTCCGGAACCGCGACGTCGACGCCGCGATCGACCGGGTGAGCGCGGAGGTGTCGGACTGGAGCGGAGGCACCCGAATCGGGCGCTGCCTCCACGAGTTCAATCGCGAGTGGTCCCGCCGGGTATGCGGCCAGGGCGCGATGGTCCTGTTCATTTCCGACGGGCTCGACGGCGACGTCGGCGAGGGCCTTCAACCCGAGGTGGACCGGCTGCGCAAGTCCTGCCGCCGACTGGTGTGGCTCAATCCCCTGCTTCGTTACGAGAAGTTCGAGCCGAAGGCGGCGGGAATGCGGGCCCTCCTCCCGAACGTGGACGAGCTCCGCCCCGTGCACAATCTCGAGAGCCTGGAGGACCTCTGCGCGGCGCTCCTCGCTCCCGCCTCGCGGCCGCGCGCGTGAGCGGGGGAAGTCATTCGCGGATCCTTCGGCTACGGAACTTCGTGACGGCTCAGGTTCCGCCTCGACGGGGTTCCGCCACTGGTGTCATGTCATCCATCAGATATCGGATAGCGGCGCTTCCGTCGTTCTCGGACGACGAGCAAGCCGCGATCTTCTGTACGACATATCACGAGTGACATGACACCAGGGGCAGCTCGATCCTCGAGCACCGGTTCCCACCCGTGTACACCCGCACCGCCGCGGGCGGGTCGTACTCCGGCACCCGGTCGTTGTCGCGATCCGCGCAGGTGATCGTCACTCGAATGCGGTGAGCGCGGGGAAAACGCTTCGAGGTCGGGTGCAGGTCGAACACGAGCTCCACCGGCTCTTCCGGCAAGGGCTCGATGTCGGCTTCGAGGCCGCTGTGATACGGCAGTCCCAGGTTGTCCCACGGCGCCTCGCTGAGCTTGCGGTGGGAGCCGAGCAGCACGCCTTCGGTGACGTACTGGGAGTATCCGTCCGGGTGAACGTCTTCGAGATAGGCGTAGAAGGCGCAGTCCTCCCGGTCCGCGCTCACCCAGAGCCGGACTATCGGGTGGCCGGTCACTTCCACGTCTTCGGACAAGGGTCCGGTGGTGTAGGTGAGCCCTCTGGCATCGTTCCCGCTCATGTCGGGGTAGCCGGTGGGGCCGCCGCTGGCGTTGGCCCAGCGGTTGACGAGACCGGTGGTGGCCGAGTAGTCGGAGACATAGTCGTCGTGGCCGGCGCCATCCGGGAGCTCGCGGGCCAGCCGGCCGTCGTTCACGGACATCGAGGTCCCGCTCGGCCCGGGTCCCAGGTAGAAGTCCACGCGCGCCTCGTTGGCGAGCGGCCAGGTCGCAGTGGACCGCCACTCTTCGCCTTCGCGCGCGTCGAGCGTCCAGTAGTGGATCGGATCCTCGTCCATTACTCCGTTGTCCACGTCCTTGAGCCAGCGGTCGTACCAGCGCAGATGCTCCGCCGCGTCGTCGAGTCCCTGGCGGTCGACGTGAAACCAGGGACCGATGACGACCTTCTGGGGATTGTCGAGATTGCGCCACCAGAGCAGCGTGTCCCGCGGAAACATGTCGTACCAGCCGGCCAGGTGATAGACGGGCACGCCGCTCTTCTCGATGAGCGCCCGGTAGCTGTGCGCGCTCCGGGTCCGGTACAGGCACTCGCCGGTGACGGCATCGACGCTGTCACGGTACGGAGACCCGGCGAGCATGCGGTACCAGCTCGGGTTCTCGCGATGCTCGCGCCGCGCCGCGCGCGCCAGCTCCTCGTCCTCATCGCCGTCCACCGGCACGACCGACCCGAGGTAGTCCCCGCGCCAGATCATGGGCACGGACTGGTCGAGGTTGCCGACGAACTGCTGCCAGTCGAAGCGGCTCGTCGCACGGAACACGCCGCCGCAGTACGCGTACGCGTAGAGATCGAAGCTTGCCATCTCCGGAAACAGGGTTCCGAGATGGGGCGGGGACCGGGTCGCGGCGAAGTACTGGGTGATGCCGAGATAGGAACGGCCGAACATCCCCACCCGGCCGTTGCACCAGGGCTGCGAGGCGATCCACTCCGTGACGTCGTGGGCGTCGCGGGTCTCGGCGGCGGAGAACTGACCCGCGCTCACCCCGAAGGATGCGCCGCAGCCGCGAGCGTCGACGCAGAGCGCGACATAGCCGTGCCGGATGACCGGCAGCATCCAGTCGTGCTCGACCTCCACGCAGGTCGCCACCTCGCCCTGCTCGGTGAGGAAGGCGCGGTGGTACCTGGCGTGAGTCCACAGTGCGGGCAGCGGCTCGGCCGCCGGCGCTCCGCCCGATGTCGGCCGAAGAATATCGACCGCCAGGCGCACGCCGTCTCGCATCCGCACGTAGCAGGAGCTTCGCACCCCGTCGCCGAAGCGCTCCTCGCTGTAGCCCCGGTAGCGGCCGAGCGCGGACTCGCGCACGGGCACGCCTTCACCCTCGTCACCTGTGTCACCCATGATCCGGCTCCGCTCGAATGCCCCGGCGCCCGTCATCCGCCACCGCGGCGGAAACAGAGATCGAATCGCCACATGAAGCGTTCCCGCTCGTCATCGTCGACGCCATCGAAGGCGAAGTCCACCGCGGTGCAGGGAAGGCGCAGTGCGGCGATGCGGCGGATCCGCTCGCTGCCCAGGGTGATGAGGAGGGATCCCCGGCCGATGCACACCCTCACCCGGTTGCCGTCCGCGTGGTAGCGGTGGGGGGCGAGCGCCGCCGGCAGCTCCCGGAAGAACTCCCGGTGGGTCAGACCCATCTCGCGGACGAAGCGACAGGCGACGCTCATTCGTGTTGACTGGCGCCGCGCGCAGCGTCCCCGCGATCACCTCCGCGGAGCGGTGCGGCGCGACCCAACTCAGCCGCCCGCGACGGGCGGCCAGACCGCCAGGGTATCTCCCTCCCGCAGCCGCGTCCCGTCGCGCTCATCCCGAGCGCAGTACACGCCGTTGATGAGCACGAGATGCGCCAGTCGACGGGGAACGCGGTATTGGTCGATGACCACATTGGGCGAAACCCCCTCGGGCACGTCTATCGCCACCGCATTCTCGAAGGCTCCCTCGGGAAGGTAGCCGCCGAGGGTCGCGTAGAGCTTGAACGTGATTTTCATCGGCGTCAGACGGAGCCGGGGCTCATCGCTCGAGGGACCCCTGCGACGCGCCGGGCCGCCCTCGAGCTCCCGCGTCGCGAGGAGTCCGACGAACACCCGGGGTTCGTGGAAAGGGGCGCGTCCTCATGCCGAAGTCGTGCGCGCATCGGCGTTCCACGCATCCGCGCGGCGCCCGGGGGGACGGGGAACCCCACCGGAGTCGCCCCTCCTCCGCACTCCTTGCGTTCCGGATCGCGCATGTCCCGCCGACACCGGACGGGAAACCCGGGATGGCCCGGCGAGGCGGCGCCCCTGCGCCGCCTCGCCGCGCGGCCGCCTTAGACAGGGGCCTCAGCCCGGCAGGCCGAAGCGATCCCGGGTCTGCGTGGTGAGGGTGCCGTCCGGCGCCCACCCCCGCAGCTCGTAGTACTCGGGCAGCATTTCCGCGAGACCGCTGGTCTTGCCCTCGGCCGGACCGACGTTGGCGCCCTCCTCCAGGAGACGCCGGGGCAGCGTGTCGTCGGCCTTCCCGAGGCCCGCCCGGTTGTTGAAGTCGCGCTCCAGGTTCCAGATGCGCTCGCCCACCTCGGCGAGGCGCTCCGCCGACCACTCGCCGTCGCAGGCGGCATCGATCTGGGGCGCGATGTTCTCGAGCGTCCAGGCAAAGGTGATGAAGACGCACAGGCCGGTGGAATCGACCGCGGCGGTGGCGTCCTGAAACGCCTTCACGAGAGCCGGCTTGCCTTCGGTCGCGAGCGGGTCGGTCTTCTCCGGAATTCCGAGAATCTCCGAGGCTACGGTGTAGCTGCGCAGGTGGCAGGCGCCGCGGTTGGCGGTGGCGTAGGTCAGGCCCATGCCCTGAATGCCGCGCGGGTCGTAGGCGGGAAACTCCTGCCCCTTCACCGTCATCGACAGCTCCGGCCGGCCGTATTTCTCGCAGAGCCGTTTCGAGCCGAGCCCCAGGTCGAGTCCGAAGCCTTCGCCCCGGGCGGTCAGCTCGGTGACCCGGGCCAACGCCTCGGCCGAGCCGAAATTGAGCTCGATTCCGCCCGTGGTTTCCTTGTCGATGGCGCCGGTCTCGTAGAGCTCCATCGCCGCCGCCACCGTCGCCCCGAAGGAGATCGGGTCCATGCCGTCCTCGTTGCAGAGGAAGTTGACGTAGGTGAGGCAATCGAGATCGTCGACCCCGGTATCGCTGCCCAGAGCCCACGCCGCTTCGTACTCGAGCCCCCCGGAGTTGCCCCAGTACTCCGGCTTGTTCTCGACCGTGAAGTGCCCCTTGTCGACGGTGGAGATCCGGCCGCAGGCGATGGTGCAGCCGAAGCACGCCGCGTTGGTGGTGAGGTTGGGCTTGCCGTCGCCGGCGCGGGGCTCCTGCATCGCCTCCGCGGAGATCTTGTGCGCGCCTTCGAACTGCACTTCGCGCATGTTGCGGGTCGGCATCGCGCCCACTTCGTTGATGACGTTCATCAGGACCTGGGTGCCCATTGCCGGCAGCCCCTGACCGGTGACCGCGTTTTCCGCGAGGACCTGCTTCTGCTCCGAAGTGACCTTGAGGAAGCGCATCGGGTCCTTGATGCCCGAGACCCCGCGGGTGCCCCGGACCGCTACCGCCTTGAGGTTCTTCGACGCCATCACCGTCCCGACGCCCGAACGGCCCGCGGCCCGGTGCAGGTCGTTGATGATCGCCGAGTACAGGCACCCCGCTTCGGCGGAACGGCCCACGCAAGCGATGCGGAGCTGCGGGTCGTTGTACTTCTGATGGAGCAGCTCGTCGGTTTCCCATACCGACTTGCCCCAGAGATCGTCGGCCGGGACGACCTGGGCGTTCTCGTTCTCGACGTAGAGATACACCGGCGAGGGCGCCTTGCCCTCGAAGATGATCATGTCCCACCCTGCGTTCTTCATTTCCGCCCCGATGAAGCCCCCCGAGTTCGAGCAGGCCACCGCCCCGGTCAACGGACTCTTCGTCACCACGCTGTAGCGGCCGCCGGTAGAGGCGCAGGTGCCGGTAAGGGGGCCGGTGGTCATGATCAGCTTGTTCTCGGGACCGAGCGCATCGCAGCGGGGATCTATCTCGTCGACCAGGTAGCGGGTCGCGAGACCGCGCTGGCCGAGGTACTCGGCCGCCCATTCCATGTTGAGGGGCTCGGCTTCGGCCGTGCCCTCCGTCAGGTTCACGCGCAGGATTTTCTTGGTCCAACCCATCGTGTTTCCTCCAGGCTCTTTCCGTCGGACAGCGCGCTCAGGCGCTGGCGGCGTTGTCGGTCTTCTCCGCCCACGCGCGCATGCGCTCCATGCCGGTAGCGCTGGCGTCGATGTAGGTGATCGCCGCGGTTGGACAGACCTCTGCGCACTTGGGGTCGCCGCCGCAGAGGTCGCACTTGAAGACCTTTCCGGTATCGACGTCGTAGTTGATGGTGCCGAAGGGACACGCGATGGTGCAGACCTTGCACCCGACGCAGACATCCGCCTTGACGTCCTTGGATCCGGTCAGGCTGTTGATGACGATCGCGTCCACCGGGCACGCTTCCATGCACCACGCTTCATCGCACTGCGTGCAGGTGTAGGGAACGAAGCGCCCGGCCTCATGGAAGGTGAAGACCTTGATCCGCGACTTCGAGGGATTGAACACCCCCGTGTTCTCGAACGAGCAGGCCATCTCGCACTGCAGGCAGCCGGTGCACTTGCCCGGGTCGATGTGTAGTGACTTCAGCATAGATTCTCCTCCGCTGGTCCCCCCCGCCCGGCAGCGCGGCGGTAGGGCAATCATAGCAAAAGCGTGAGCGGCAAGGCCGGCCGGCAGCGCCGGAAGGGGCTCATGCCAGCGCTGCCGCCACCGCGCGCCTGGCCATCACGGTGACCAGGTGCGCGCGGTACTCCTCGCTGGCATGGATATCGGAATTGAGGCCTTCGGGCGAGATCCGGATGTCCGCCACCGCTTCGGGAAGGAAGCTCCCGGACAGCGCCCGCTCCATCTCCGGAACCCTGAACACACTGGACCCGGCTCCCGTCACCGCAACCCTCACCCCGGCCTCGCCATCCGCCACCATCACTCCGACGATCGCGTAGCGCGAAGCGGGATTCGGAAACTTCAGGTAGGCCGCCCGACGGGGAATCGGAAACTCGACCGCGGTCACGATTTCGGACGCCTCGAGAGCGGTCTCGAAGAGATCGACGAAGAAGTCGTCAGCGGGAATGCGGCGCGAAGTGGTGTGCACCGTCGCCGCGAGGGCAACCAGCGCGGCGGGATAGTCGGCGGCGGGGTCGGCGTTCGCGACGGAGCCGCCGAGAGTGCCGCGGTTGCGGACCTGCGGATCGCCGATGCGCGAGGCGAGCGCCGCGAGCGCGGGTATCGACTCGCGCACTTCGCCGGAACTCGCCACCTCCACGTGGCGGGTCAGCGCGCCAATCCTGACGCCGAGCGGTGTGCGCTCCACGCCCCGGAGCGCCTCCAGCGACTGCAGGTCGACCAGGTGGGTGGGGGCCGCGAGCCGTTGCTTCAGGGTCGGGATGAGCGTATGGCCGCCGGCGACGAGCTTCGCATCCTCGTTCGAGCGCAGCACTTGAAGCGCCTCGTCGAGCGACGCCGGGCGAACGTAATCAAAGCGGTACATGTCGGCCGCCGCTCACGCGCCGCGCATCGCCTTCGCCCCGGCGAGGATCGACTTGACGATGTTGTGATATCCCGTGCACCGGCACAGATTGCCCTCGAGCCACTCCCGAACTTCCCGTTCGCTGGGATCGGGGTTCTGCTTCACGAGGTCCAGCGCGCTCATGATCATGCCGGGCGTGCAGAAGCCGCACTGCAGACCGTGGTTCTCCCGGAACGCCTCCTGCATCGGGTGGAGCTTCTCGCCTTCCGCCACGCTCTCGATGGTTGCGACCTCGCTGCCCTCGATCTGGGCCGCCAGCACCGTGCAGCTCTTGACGGAATCTCCGTCGATGTGCACCACGCAGGCTCCGCACTGGCTCGTGTCGCAACCCACGTGGGTGCCGGTGAGGCGGAAGTGCTCCCGAATCAGCGTGACCAGCAGGGTGCGCTCCTCGACTTCCGCCGAGACCGCATCGCCGTTGAGCGTGAATGAGACGCGCAAGGTCACCGGGCTCCCTCTACTCCGGGGCTTGAGAGTTCCTGACGAGAGTGATTCGAGTTTCCGGGCTGGGGAGCAAGCCCGTCAAGTCGCCTCGACGCCCGGACCGGCGCAGGACAGCGTGCCGGCGAAGCGCGTGAAGAAGTCAGCGGCAATCTTGCGCGAAGCTCCGACCACCAGGCGCGATCCGATCTGGGCGAGCTTGCCGCCGACCTGGAGCTCCGCCCGGTAGCGCAGCACGGTCTCCTCGCCGTCCGCCTCGAGCTCCACGTCGGCCGAGCCCCGGCCGAAGCCGGCCGCGCCGCCCTTGCCGGCGCCGCTTATCGTGTAGCTGGCGGGAGGAACCAGGTTGGAGAGCTCGATGCGGCTGTCGAAGCGGGCGTTCACCGGCCCGATCCGGGAGCGGATCACGGCGAGGAACTCGCCTTCGGACTGGCGCTCGATGCTCTCGCATCCGGGGATGCACTGCTCGAGAACGCGGGGATCGTTGAGAGCCGCCCATACGCGTTCACGCGACGCCGGGATGCGGTATTCGCCGTTGATGTCCACCGTCTTGATAATATACCAGGGCACCCGCCGGTGACTGCCTGCGCGAGGGCGCGGGCGGGTGAGCAGTGCCATCCGCTCCCTGACCCCGACCTGCATGCGCCGCCACCGCAACGCCAAGATAATCGCCACTCTCGGGCCCGCGAGCTCCAGCGCGGAGGCGATTCGCGACCTCTTCGTCGCGGGCGCCGACGTGTTCCGGCTCAACTTCAGCCACGGCAGGGTGGAAGAGCACCGCGAGCGCCTGGAGCTTCTTCGCCGCCTGGAGCGTCAGACCCGTCGCCCCACCGCCGCGCTGCTCGACCTTCAGGGTCCCAAGCTTCGCATCGGGCGTTTCGAAGAGGGAAGAGTCCATCTGCGGGAAGGCCGGACCTTCCGGCTCGACCTCGACGACGCGCCGGGCGGCGATGAGCGAGTCCGGTTGCCGCACCCGGAGGTGTTCGCGGCGCTCCGTCCGGGAGTGGAGCTGCTGCTCGATGACGGGCGCATCCGGCTCTCGGTGAAGGCCTCGGGCGCCAACTTCGCCGACACCCTGGTGAGAACGGGAGGTGCCCTGTCCGACAACAAGGGCGTGAACGTCCCCGACGTCGTGCTGCCCCTGTCACCCTTCACCGGGAAGGACGAGCAGGACCTCAAGACAGGCCTCGAGCTCGGTGTCGACTGGGTTGCTCCCTCCTTCATCCAGCGCCCTCAGGACGTGACGGAGCTGCGCCGGCGCATCGACGGCCGGGCCGCGATCATGGTCAAGCTCGAAAAGCCGGCCGCGCTGGAGTGCCTCACTGAAATCGTCGCTCTCTCCGACGCGGTGATGGTCGCGCGCGGCGACCTGGGGGTGGAGCTGCCGCCGGAGCGCGTACCGAGCGTGCAGAAGGCGATAGTGCGCGAGTGCCGCGCGGCGGGACGGCCGGTGGTGGTCGCCACCCAGATGCTGGAATCGATGATCGAGGCGCCGGTGCCCACGCGGGCCGAGGCCTCGGACGTCGCCTCCGCCGTCTACGACGGCGTCGACGCGGTGATGCTCTCCGGTGAGACCGCGGTCGGGCGATACCCGGCGGAAGCGGTGTCCATCATGGACCGCATCATTCGTCACGTGGAGCGTGATGCGCACTACCGCCAGGTGGTGGATGCGAACCTTCCCACTCCCCGGGCGACCACCGCGGACGCCATATGCGCCGCGACCCGACGGATCGCGGAGACCATACCGGTGGCGGCGACGGTGACCTACACGAGCTCGGGGTTCAGCGCGCTGCGCGCGGCGAGGGAACGCCCCAAGGCGCCCATTCTCAGCCTGACTCCGAACCTGGCCACGGCGCGGCGGCTGTCCGTGGTTTGGGGAGTGCACGCCCTTCAGAGCGCCGATCCCCGACTGGTGCAGCAGATGGTCGACGACGCCTGCCGCGTCGCGCTGAAGGAGGGGTTTGCCGACATTGGCGACCAGGTGGTGATCGTGGCCGGACTTCCCTTCGGCCGGTCCGGGACCACCAACATGATCCGGGTCGCGCGCATTCCCGACCCGGCCGAAGCCGGGGCCGCGCCGGGCACGACCGGCTGACGACCGCGAAGGGGCTCCGGCCGTCCGGAACGCGCTCAGTGCAGGTCGAAGAAGGCCCCGATCAGGATGATGGCGAAGAGCCCGGCGAAGCCGAAGAGCACGTTCGACACGGCACGGTCCTTCCCCCGCATCTCGTAGCCGAGCCACGCCAGCACGAGCGACAGCGCGAGGAGAATGAAGACGGCACGCACCGGCGGCTGCGCCCCGGCCGCCTTCAGCCTTCGCCCGCGTCGTCTTCCAGGTACGATCGGAGCTCGTTCGGGGGCACGTAACCTCCAATCAGGGCCCCGGACTCGAGCACCAGGGCCGGAGTTCCCCGGATTCCGACCTCTTCCCCCGCGCGGTAGTGGGCGCTCACCGGATTGTCGCAGCTTCGCTCGGGCACGGGACGGCCGAACTTGGCGTCGCCGATGGCCTGGTGGGGATCGCTCGAGCACCACACCGATACCGTCTTGTCGTAGGACGCGGACGGAATCCCGGCTCGGGGATAGGCGACGTAGCGAATCGCTATCCCCAGGCCGTTGTACTCCGCCATCTGGCCGTGCAGGCGCGCGCAATAGCCGCAGTCCACATCGGTGAACACGGTGACGGTGTGCTTCGCGGGGGTGGGGGCGAACACGATCATCGAGTCTTCGCCGAGCGCATCGAGCACCTGCAGGCGGGCCTTCCCGCGCCACTCCTCGCTCAGATTGCGGCCCGCCTCGATGTCGTAGAGGTCCCCGCGCAGGGCATAGCGCCCGTCGGCGGAGAAGAAGTAGGTGTTCTGCCCCCTCATCACCCGGTAGAAGCCATCCAGGGCGGAGGGCGCCACGACGTCGGGCTCCTCACCGGCAAACACTTCCGCCAGCACCGCACGCAGCGCGGCCGGGACTTCCTGCGCGGAAGAGTGGACAAGGGGAAGGAGCGCGATGCAGGCCGCGAAGGCCAATCGAGTGAGCATGAAGCCCTCCTGGTCTTGATCCGATCCGGGGCAGCGCTGCGGCCATCATAACCACAATGCCACGGCGCAACGCGAGCCCGGGCGCACGCGAGGGTCGCCGGGCGCTCGTCCGGCCTCCACCCCGGCCCCGAGCCTCATCCCCTCGGATGATGCTCGGCGTGAATCTGTCTGAGTCGCTCTCTCGCCACGTGGGTGTAGATCTGGGTGGTCGAAAGGTCGCTGTGTCCAAGGAGCATCTGCAGCACACGCAGGTCCGCGCCGTGGTTCAGAAGGTGGGTGGCGAATGCGTGGCGGAGCGTATGCGGAGATATCTCGCGCGGGATTCCGGCGCGCCGCGCGTAGCGCTTGATCGCCTGCCAGAACGCCTGACGGGAGATGGCCTTCGCCCGGCGACTGGGGAAGAGCGCGTCGCAGAGCCGTCCGCCCAGTATCTCGGGGCGGCCGGTCCCGAGGTATCGGTCCAGCCAGTCGGAGGCCTCCTCGCCGAAGGGCACGAGGCGCTCCTTGCTCCCCTTGCCGGTCACCCGCACGGTGCTCTGGGCGCGGTTTACCCGAGCGAGCGTGAGACCCACCAGCTCCGACACCCGCAGTCCGGATGCGTAGAGAAGCTCGAGCATCGTCCGGTCCCGCAGACCCAGCGGGGTCGATACGTCCGGCGCCGCGAGGAGGTCCTCGACCTCCGACTCGCTCAGGACTCCCGGGAGGCGGCGGGCCAGCCGCGGTGACTCGAGCCGGGCACTCGGGTCGAAGTCCAGCGCGCCCCGGTCCACCTGGTAGCGATAGAAGCGCCGGAGCGCGGACAGTCGCCGGGCGACGGTGCGCACCGGTGTGCCGATCTGCTCCTCCATGAAGTCGGACAGGTCGCTCGAAGCGAGCGCCAGCAGTCCCCCGCCGCGCTCCTCCGCCCAGGCGGAGAATCGCAACAGGTCGCCGCGGTACGCGGCCAGGGTGTTCTCCGCGAGGCCTCTCTCCATCCACAGGCGATCGAGAAAGTCCTCGATGAGGTCGCGGTCGCTCAGATCTTCTCCTTGATGCGGGCGGCGCGCCCGGTCCGGCCGCGCAGGTAGTAGAGCTTTGCGCGTCGCACGTCGCCGCGCCGCTTCACCTCTACTTCGCTGATCTGGGGGCTGTAGGTCTGGAAGACACGCTCCACTCCCTCGCCGTGAGACAGCTTCCGAACCGTGAACGAAGAGTTGAGCCCGCGTTTGCGCTTCGCAATCACGACCCCTTCGAAGTTCTGCAGGCGCTCCCGTGTTCCTTCGCGGACTCTGACTTTGACCACGACCGTGTCGCCAGGCCCGAAGGCGGGAAGCTCGCGGGTCATCTGCTCCGCTTCTATCTGCGCGATGATGTTGCTCATGGGAAGGTACTCGCTGTATTGATCGTCGCCGGGCGCATCGAAGACGCGTTCTCGGTCTTGAACTCGTCCAGCAGCGTCCGTTTCTCGGCATTGAGTTGATGCTCGTTCAGCAGGTCCGGCCGGCGCAGCCAGGTCCGGCCAAGGGCCTGCTTGAGGCGCCAGCGACGGATCGCGTCGTGGTCTCCCCCAAGCAGCACGTCGGGAACGCGCCGACCGTCGCATTCCCGGGGACGGGTGTAGTGTGGATGCTCGAGCAGGCCTCTCTCGAAAGACTCCTCTCCGGCGGAGTCCTCGTGACCGAGCGCTCCCGGCAGGCAGCGGATGAGCGCCTCGACGACCACCATCGCCGCGAGCTCTCCTCCGCTCAGCAGGTAGTCGCCGAGGGAGAGCTCCTCGTCCACTTCGGACTCGATCAGACGCTCGTCCACACCTTCGTAGCGTCCGCAGACCAGGATCAGTCGTTCTCGTCGGCCGAGCTCACGGACTCCGGCCTGGTCGAGACGACGCCCCTGCGGGCTCAGGTAGACGACGTGCGCGTCTTCCCCCAGCCGGGAGCGTGCCGATCTGACGGCATCGCGCATCGGCTCGAAGAGCATGACCATGCCCGCTCCGCCCCCGTAGGGACGGTCATCCACCCGGCGTGCCCGGTCCGCGGTGCAATCACGCGGGTTGACGGCGTGAAACTTCACCAGCCCCGACTCGATCGCCCGGCCCGCGATGCCGTAATCGGTGAGCGCATCGAACATCTCGGGAAAGATGGAGACCACGGCAATTTCCATTCGAGCGCCGGTCATGGGTCCGCGAACCAGTCGACCACGATGGTCCCGGTCTCGAAGTCGACGCGACGCACACTGCGGCCGGGCACGAAGGGAATGAGGACTTCCGTGCCTCCCTCCTGCACCACCATGACGTCGTGTGCGCCGGTTTCCATCAGCCGCTGCACCCGGCCAAGCGGGCTCCCGTTCGCGTCCTCCACCTCGAGCCCGACCAGGTCGCACCAGTAGTACTCGTCCGGCGCCAGGGCCGGGAGCTGGGTACGGGAGACCGCGATGTCGGCTCCCGCCAGACGCTGTGCGGACTCGCGATCTTCCAGCCCCGCCAGTTGCGCCACGAATGCCGCGCCATGGGGGCGGCCGCCGAGCACATCGAAGGATTTCCAGTCGCCGCCCCGGCCCAGCTGCCAGGGCCGATACTCGAGAATGCGCGACGGGGGCTCCGTCGCGGAACGGACCTTCAGCCAGCCGTGGACGCCATAGGCGCCGCTGACTCGTCCGATGGGAACCCGCCGCCCGGCCCAAGCGTCCATGACCTGCCGCGCTTCCCGAGCACCGAGTCGTCAGCCGGCGTCGGCGCTCGCCGGCGCCCCGTTTGCCTTCGATGCCTCGCGGGCCTGCGCCTTCAGCAACTTCGCGACCGCGGCGGAAGTCTTCGCACCGTTGTCACGCCAGTGCCGGACCCGCTCGGTGTCGATGCGAATGGGCACCTCGGCGCCGGTCGCGATCGGGTTGTAGAAGCCCACGCGCTCGATGAAGCGGCCATCGCGCGGCGCGCGGCTGTCCGCGACTACGACGTGGTAGAAGGGGCGCCGCTTGGCCCCCGCTCTGGCTAGACGGATCGTGACCATGGGGAAATCTCTTCAGGACCTCTGTCGCGCGGGCTTCCGTGGAATCGTGCGCCCCGCTTCGGGAAAACGGCGCATTTTACGGAAATGCGCAAGCCCCTGGCAAACTGCGGAGCTCTCAGCCCCTCCCCGGGAATCCGGGGAGCGCGTGGCCGGTGAGTCCCTGCGCCATCCGGCCGATCCCGCCCTTCCTGCGCACGCGCTTCATCATCTTCTGCATCTGGGCGAACTGCTTGAGCAGGCGGTTCACGTCCTGAATCCGGGTGCCCGACCCGGCCGCGATTCGCCGCTTGCGCGATCCCTTGATGAGAGCCGGAAAGCGCCGCTCCTGCACCGTCATCGAATTGATCATCGCCTCGAACTTCACGAACTCGGTGTCGTTGATGCGGCTCTTCGCGTGCTCCGGCAGCTGACCCGTGCCCGGAAGCTTGTCGAGAAGGCTCGAGATGCCGCCCATGTTGCGCATCTGGCGGATCTGCTCGCCGAAGTCCTCGAGGTCGAAGCGCTTGCCCTTGGCGAACTTGTCCGCAAACTTCTTCGCCTTCTCGCGATCGATCTTCCGTTCCGCCTCTTCGATGAGGCCGAGGACATCGCCCATGCCGAGGATTCGCGAGGCCATCCGGTCCGGATGAAAGGCCTGCAGCGCGTCGAGCTTCTCTCCGACTCCGAGGAACTTGATGGGCTTGCCGGTAACCTGGCGAATCGAGAGAGCGGCCCCTCCCCGCGCGTCGCCGTCGGTCTTGGTGAGGACGACACCGGAGAGCGGAAGCGACCGGTCGAAAGCGCGAGCCACCGAGGCCGCGTCCTGCCCCGTCATGCTGTCCACGACGAAGAGGGTCTCGACCGGTTCCGCCACCGCGTGGATGCGGCGCACCTCGTCCATCATGCCGGAGTCGACATGCATCCTTCCCGCGGTATCGAGCAGCAGGACATCCTGGTGACGCCGCTTCGCTTCGGCGCGGGCCCGGGTCGCGATGTCGACCGGATCCTCTCCCGACCGGCTCGGGAAGAACTCGACACCGGCCTCCCCTGCGAGCACCCGCAGCTGCTCGATGGCGGCGGGCCGGTAGACGTCGCAGCTCGCGACCAGCACCTTGCGCCTGTGCTCCTGTCGCAGCCACCGCGACAGCTTGGCCACGGTGGTCGTCTTCCCCGAGCCCTGCAGCCCGGCGACCAGGATCACCGCGGGCGGCGGAACGTTCAGCGCCAGTTCCGCGTTCTCGTTGCCCATGAGAGAGCAGAGCTCGTCCCGGACCGCGCGAACGACCTCCTGATCCGGAGTGAGGCTCCGCAGCACTTCCTGGCCGAGGACCTTCTCGCGGACGCGCTCGGTGAAGGTGCCGACCACTTCCAGCGCCACGTCGGCCTCGATCAACGCCATGCGCACTTCGCGCAGCGCGTCGCGCATGTTGGCGTCGCTCAGGCGCCCTCGCCCGCGAAGCCGCCGCAACGTGGTCCCCATGCGCTCGGTCAGAGTCTCGAACACGTGCCCTCCTCGAGGCATCGAGCCGGCGGGCGGAAGATTCTACGCGCTTGACACTCAATTGCGCACCGGCGTAGTAATGTCGGCGTGTCCCCGACGAGCCCCGGCTCATTGCTGAGCGACGTTCCGTTAGGCCTGCTGGTGGCGGCGCTCTTCGTGCTGGTAGTGCTCTCCGCGTGTTTCTCCGGCACCGAGACCGCGATGATGGCGCTGAACCGCTACCGGTTGCGCCACCTCGCCAAGCATGCCCACGGGGGCGCGCGCCGGGCGCACGCCCTGCTGAAGCGTCCGGACCGGCTGATCGGACTGATTCTGCTCGGCAACAACCTGGTGAACTTTCTCGCGGTATCGGTCGCCACCCTCATCGCGATCCGGCTCATGGGAGATGTCGGGCTCGCGATCGTGCCCTTCATACTCACGCCGATCATCCTGGTGTTTGCGGAGGTGGCGCCGAAGACGCTCGCGGCCCTGCATCCCGAGCGCATCGCGTTCCCCGCCGCCTACGTGCTCGTCCCGCTGCTGCGCGCGCTCCTTCCGGCCATCGCCGCAATAAACTGGCTGGCGAACGGCCTGCTGCGGGCCTTCTCGGTGCGCATCGACTCCGTCGACGAACAGCAGCTCAGCACCGAAGAGCTGCGCACCGTCGTCAACGAGGCGACCTCGCTCATTCCCCGGCGCCACCAGCAGATGCTGGTCGGCATCCTGGATCTCGAGAAGGAAAGCGTCGACGACATCATGGTGCCGCGCAACGAGATCAACGGGATCGACCTCGAAGACCCCATCGAGGACATCATCGAGAGCCTCACCCACAGCCTCCACACCCGACTCCCCCTCTATCGGGGAGACATCAACAACATCGAGGGAGTGTTTCACCTGCGGCGATTCGCGAGGCTCTGGGAACACGAGGAGCTCGACGTCCAGCTTCTCATCGACAACTCGGACGAAGCCTACTTCGTGCCGGCCGGTACTCCCCTGCACACGCAGTTGCGCAATTTTCAGCAGCAGCAGGAACGTATCGGACTGATCGTCAACGAGTACGGCGACATCGAAGGACTCGTGACGCTGGAAGACGTGCTGGAGGAGATAGTGGGAGAGTTCACCACCGATCCCGCCATGACCAGCACCGACGTGCATCCGCAGCCGGACGGAACCTTCCTCATCGACGGCGCCGCGAGCATCCGCCAGCTCAATCGGACGATGGCGTGGGAACTCCCGACCGAGGGTCCCCGAACCCTGAACGGCTTGCTGCTCGAGCACCTGGAAACGATTCCGGAGTCCGGCACGAGCCTCCTCATCGCCGGCTACCCCATAGAGATCGTCCAGAGCACGGGCAACGCCGTGAAGACCGCGCGCATCAAGCCCGCGATGCGCCGCGCATCCGGCGCGCGGACCTGAATCCCGCCCCGGACCCTGCGACTTGATGCGTCCCTTGCCGGAGCGACCCGGAAACACGCCGACGCTGCTCGTGGGAGAGGAGCGGGCGGGCGCACTGAAGGCACAGGCGGCGAATCTGACCTCGATCACGCTCGGCCAGCGTCAGCTCTGCGACCTCGA
This sequence comes from Gammaproteobacteria bacterium, assembly GCA_022824305.1. Taxonomy (GTDB): domain Bacteria; phylum Pseudomonadota; class Gammaproteobacteria; order HK1; family HK1; genus JAJEAD01. The sequence goes on from JAJEAD010000076.1 coordinate 278,203, forward strand.
GCTGCTGCTGAACGGCGCCTTCCATCCTCTGAGAGGCTTCATGGGCGAGGCGGCCTACGTCTCGGTGCTCGAGCGCCTGCGACTTCCCGAAGGCCAGGTCTGGCCGATGCCGGTGACCCTGGACGTGGATCGCTCCCTCGCGGATGCGCTGCAGCCCGGGACTCCGGTAGCGCTGCGGGACAGAGAAGGCTTCATGCTCGCGGTGCTGTCGGTGGATTCGTGCTGGAGAGTGGACAAGGACCGCGAGGCCGAACGCATCTACGGCACCCGGTCCTGCCGGCATCCCGGAGTACGCCACCTGCACGAAGAAACCGGCACCCACTACGTGGGGGGAACGGTCGAAGGGCTCCAGCTCCCCACCCACTACGACTACGAGGAGCTCCGTCACACGCCGGCGGAACTGCAGGCGCGTTTCGTCAAGCTGGGGTGGCGCCGCGTGGTCGCCTTTCACACCAGCCGGCCCATGCATCGCCTGGCCTACGACCTCACCATCAGGGCGGCGAAAGAGTCCGAGGCCCAGGTCCTGATCCACCCGGTGGTCGGCATCTCCAGGCCTTCGGACTACCGCCACTTCGCGCGGGTGAAGTGCTATCAGGCCATTCTCGCTCACTACCCGCACGGCCTGGCCTCGCTCTCCCTGCTGCCGCTCGCCGCGCGCGGCGCCGGCCCGAGGGAGGCGCTGTGGCACGCGGTCGTGCGCAGGAACTTCGGCTGCACGCACCTCGTCGTCGGCAGCGATCACGCGAGCCCGCCCGAGACCACTGCCCCCGGGGACGCCTTCTATCCCCCCTATGCGGCGCAGGAGCTGGTGGGACGCTACGAGGACGAGCTGGGCCTCACGATGGTGCCCTTCCGCCGGCACGCCTACGCTCCCGCGCGCCGGAGATTCGTGCCGGTCGACTCCGTCGAGGACGCGACGCGGATCACGGCCCTCGACGACCGCGAGCTCGCGCAGCGCCTGGAGCACGGGGAGAGCGTGCCGGCCTGGTTCAGCTTCTCCAACGTGCTGCACGTACTGCGACGAATTCACCCGCCCCGTCGCCAGCAGGGCCTCACCCTGTTCTTCACCGGGCTCTCGGGCTCGGGCAAGTCGACTCTCGCCAGCATTCTCTACGGCAAGTTCATCGAGGACGGCCGCCGGCCCGCGACCCTGCTCGACGGCGACATCGTACGTCGCAACCTGTCGAGCGAACTCGGCTTCTCCCGCGCCCACCGCGACCTCAACGTGCGCCGCATCGGGTTCGTGGCGAGCGAGATCACGAAGAACGCGGGCGTCGCGATCTGCGCGCCGATTGCCCCCTACGCGAGCACACGACGGGCGGTGCGCGAGATGGTGGAAGAGTACGGGGCCATGATCGAGATCCACGTTTCCACGTCGCTCGAGGTCTGCGAGGCCCGGGACCGGAAGGGGCTCTACGCCAAGGCGCGGCGCGGACTCATAAAGGAGTTCACCGGGATCAGCGACCCCTACGAGATCCCCGAGAATCCGGAGATTCGCATCGACACCAGCCACCTCACGCCGGCCGAAGCGGCCCAGGAGATCTATCTCTACCTGCTGAGGGAAGGGTATCTCGACCTCCCCGATCCGATGGAAGAGGAAGGCGGATACGTCCCGAGGGACTGACGCGGCGGGGTGGTTGCCGCCCTGTCTCACCGATTTTCGTCACGAGGGCGCCGAGATGCCGCGGTAGTGGGCCGCACGCAGCGAGAGACGCTGAAGTCGTAGCCGATACTACGTCGAAGCGGCTCGAGCGAGTACGGCCCGCTACCGCGAGTAGATCGGCGGCCGCAGTAGGAAAGCGGGGAGACAGGGCGGCTAGAATGAAGGCCCTTCGAAGGCGTCCGGCATGTCGTTCTCGAAGCGGGTGTGCTCGCCGAGAAACCTGAGCACCACCGTGCCGATGGGCCCGTTCCTCTGCTTGCCGATGATGATCTCGGCCTTGCCCTTGTGCTCCGAGTCCTCGTTGTAGACCTCGTCCCGGTAGATGAAGAGGATGACGTCGGCGTCCTGCTCGATTGCGCCGGACTCGCGCAGATCCGACATCACGGGCCGCTTGTCGGGACGGTTCTCGAGGCTGCGGTTGAGCTGGGACGCCACGACCACCGGCACGTCGAGCTCGCGGGCGAGCGACTTCAGGGCGCGGGATATCTCGGAGATCTCCGTCGCCCGGTTCTCGCTGGAGCCCTGCACCCGCATGAGCTGAAGGTAATCCACGACCACGAAGCCGAGTCCCTGCTCGCGCTTGAGCCTGCGGCAGCGGGCGCGAAGCTCGGTGGGAGTGAGGAGAGGCGTGTCGTCGATGAAGATCCGGGTCTCGTTGAGCATGGTGAGCGCGGACGTGAGGCGGGGCCAGTCGGCGTCCTGAAGCCGGCCGGTGCGCACTCGATGCTGGTCCACCCGCCCGAGCGAGGACAGCATCCGCATCGTCAACTGCTCGGCCGGCATCTCCATGCTGAACACCGCAACCGGCAGTTTCTGCTTGATCGCCGCCTCTTCGACCAGGTTGCCGGCGAACGAAGTCTTGCCCATCGCGGGCCGCCCCGCGACGATGATGAGGTCCGAGGGCTGAAGGCCCGCCGTCTTGGCATCGAGCTCCTCGAAGCCGGTCGCCACTCCGGTGATGGGGTCGTCGCGACTGAAGAGCGTGTCGATCCGGTCCATGACGTTCGCAAGCACGTCCCGGATGGGAACGAAGACCCGCTGTCCGCGCGTGCCCCTTTCGCCCAGCTCGAAGACCTTGCGCTCGGCGAGGTCGAGCAGCTCCAGGGCGCTGCGGCCCTCGGTCTGAAGCGCTGACTCCGCGATGTCCGTGCCCACGCGGGAAAGTCCGCGCAGCACGGAGCGTTCCCGGATGATCTTCGCGTAGGCGTCGATGTTGGCCGCGCTCGGGGTGTCCCGGGCGAGCTCGCCCAGGTAGGCGAGGCCGCCGGACTCGTCCAGCGCCCCCTGGCTCTCCAGCCAGTCGGCGGTGGTTACGGTGTCGAAGGGCTTGCCCTGGTCCGCGAGCGCACGAATGGCCGCAAACACCATGCGGTGGTCACGCCGGTAGAAGTCCTGCTCAATCAGGATGTCGGCGACGCGTTCCCACGCGTCGTTGTCGATCAGCAGTCCACCGAGCACCGATTGCTCGGCTTCGATGGAATGAGGCGGAATCCTGAGCGCGCGGGTGCCGCGATCAAGGGACGCTTCGGATATCGCTGACCCGGCCATCGAAAACCAGTCGTCCTCCGGACCCCGAGGGCCGTGCGCACGATGCACGGCTCAGCATACTAGAGCGTGGCGGATCGGCTGAAGGGAACAACCTGTGAGTAAGGCGAGGATATCTCGGGGAAAGGCCGGGGAAAGACCGGTATGGGACAAGCCGAGCGCCAGGCCCCGAAACGCCATGCCACGCCGATGTTCGGAAGCTGCGGGCGCGGAGATGGCGGCAGGGGCCAGGCGAACGGGAGTCGGGGCGCTATCGGACGCCCTCTTGGCGTGAGGCGGGAGTGTCCGGCGGGACCGGCGACGGGCCCGCCCCGCTTTCAGCCTTCCGGCTCGATCACCACCGCGACCGCCGCGTCGACGCCGGCCTGCAGGTGAATGATGACGCTGTGCTCGCCGAGTTGACGGAGAGGTCCCTCGCTCAGGCGCACCTCGTTCTTGTTCGCCTCGACTCCGAGCGCCTGAATCGCCTCGGCGATGTCCGCGGCCCCGACCGATCCGAAGAGGCGGCCTCCTTCGCCCGCCCGCCGCGCGACGGTGACCGTGACCTCTCGCAGCGCCTCGGCCCGGGCCTCCGCGGTCGCGAGAATCTCCGCCTGCCTGCGCACCAGGTCGGCGCGGCGCAGCTCGAAGTCGGCGCGGTTCGCCTCGGTCGCCGCCACCGCCATCCCCTGCGGGATGAGATAGTTGCGGGCAAATCCGGGCTTGACGTGCACCTCGTCTCCGAGGTTGCCCAGATGCTGCATCTTCTGCAACAGGATCACTTGCATGGATAAGGTCTCCGTGGAAGGGCCCGCCAGGCCTCAGGCGCCCGGCTGCCAGCGCGCGCGGTAGTCGAGCCAGGCATCGGAAAACCCCGCTATCGCGAGCCCCAGCACACCGACCGGCAACGGCATCACGAGCAGCACGTAGATCGCGACGAGCCATGCTCGCGAAGCCTTGCGCCACGCGACCCAGCTATGGGCGACCGCGAGTCCCTGCACGACGTACAGAGTGAGCGCCAGGCGGAACAGGATGGGGATGAGCCCGTCACTCAGGGCTCCGTCGAAGAGCGCCAGCACCCCGAGCGCTACCGTGAGGTATGCGATGCGCCGGTCCATGCGCAGACTGCGAAACTCCTGGCCGAACCCCCCCGGATTGTCCAGCAGCGCATGCCACCACCTCGCAAGCAGCACCGCGACCATTGCGAAGATCATGCTCCACACCGAGAAGTAGCTGGCGTACGCGACCTGGTCGATGAGGCGATCGAGGGCCGCGAGCAGCGCGGGCTCGAGCTGCTCGCGCACCGGCGCCTCGTCGAGACCGAGCATCAGGACACCGGCGAGCACGTCCCGCCACCACGCGATCGGGTCGCCGGTGAACAGGGCGATTCCGCAAAATGCCAGCGCACCGAGCGCTCCCGTGGCCGCCAGGGTGGCGCCCTGGGAAGCGGTGGACCGGAGCACCGTCGACAGCAGGAAGGCGGGCAGAGCGAGGGATGCCCCGATCAGAGCGACGATCGAAATGGACTGGATGAGGAAGTTGCTGAGCACCGCGCCGAGAGCGAAGGTCGAAACGAGCAGGAGAGCTCCCTCCGAGGGCCCGTGGCGCAGGGTGACGAGGCCAATCATGCCCGCCGTCACTCCGCTCGCCGGCAGGAAGGCAAGGGACAGGAGCAGGGCGAGGGTCGACGCGCAGATCGCGTTGACCCGCCCTCGCATCGCGAAGTTGAGGAAGCGGCGCAAGATGACTCCGGCGCAAGCCCGGGGGCGCTCAGTGGGAGTCGCTGTAGGGCAGCAGCGCCAGGTACCGGGCGCGCTTGATGGCCTGCGCGAGCTGGCGCTGATAGCGGGCCTTGGTGCCGGTAATCCGGCTCGGCACGATCTTGCCCGTCTCGGTGATGTACTGCTTCAGGGTGTTGAGATCCTTGTAGTCGATCTCCTTCACTCCCTCCACGGTGAACCGGCAGTAGCGCCGGCGCCGAAAGAATCGTGACATGCGGTCGGTCCTCCAGATGCCGGGTCGGGTCGAACGCGATCAGGCGGCGGGCGCGGAGGCGTCTTCGGGAGACTCGTCCGGCGTGCTCTCCCGCGCGGACTCCTTGGAACCCGCGCCGGCTCCGGCGGGCGCCTCCTCCCGCGGCGAGGCCTTCGGCGCCTCCCCCGATCTCGTTGCGGATTCGGATGAAGCGGAGGAGCGCGAAGCCCGATCGCGCGAGCCCTGGTGGTCTTCGTCCCGATCGGGCTTCGTCTTCGCGAGAGGCGACGCCTCCGTTACCGCCTCCCGGCGCAGGAGGATCAGGTCGCGCAGCACCGCGTCATTGAAGCGGAAGGCCCCCTTGAGGTCGTCTATCGCCTTTGCGCCGCACTCTATGTTCATCAGAACGTAGTGCGCCTTGTGCACCTTGGCGATGGGATAGGAGAGCTGGCGGCGTCCCCAGTCCTCGAGGCGATGGACCTGACCTTCCTCCGACTCGATGATCGACCGGTAGCGCTCGATCATCGCGGGCACCTGTTCGCTCTGATCCGGATGGACCAGGATGACGATCTCGTAGTGTCGCAAGGCGCACTCCTTTCGGCTTTGAGACTCCCGAGGATTTTCGGTGAGTCAAGGAGTTGAATCGGCGCACGCGCACGCAAGCGCGCCGCCGCGAAAAGGCGCGCGATTCTAAGGGATGGAATCGGGGGTTGCAAAACGCCTGCGGCGCAACGCTTCGAAGAGGCACACACCCGCCGCTACCGATACATTGAGGCTGCCCACCCGTCCCGGCATCGGGATGCTCACGATGGCATCGCAGCGCTCGGCGGTCAGGCGGCGCAGCCCGCCCTTCTCCCCTCCGAGCACGAACGCGACAGGGCCGTCGAGCGCGCACTCGAAGAGCGAGGTCGAAGCATCGGGGACGGCGCCCAGCACCCGGACTCCCCGGTCGCGGAGCTTCCGCAGCGCATCGGCGAGATTGCCGACCCGCACCACGGGAGTGCCCTCGCCCGCGCCGCTCGCCGCCTTGCGGGCGGCCGCGCCGAGCGGCGCGCTGCGCCGGCGCGGAACGAGCAGCGCGTCGGCCCCGGCCGCGGCCGCGCTGCGCAGGCAGGCGCCCAGGTTGCGGGGGTCCTGCACCTCGTCGAGCACGAGCATGAGAGTCTGCTCGTGAACCCGGTCCAGGAGCCCTTCGAAGTCCGGCGGCATGCTCTCCACCGCCCGGTAGCGGGCGACCACGCCCTGGTGGGAAACCCTCCCTACCAGCCGCTCCAGGGTATGTTTCGGAACGCGGTGAAGGGCGCACCCCAGCGATTGCGCCCGCGAGGCGACGCGCCGGGCCTGCCCGGTCCCCCGCGAATCCGCGAGCCAGATCTCCAGAACGCCCGCGGGGTCGCGGTCGAGCACCGCGAGCACCGGGTGCATTCCGTAGAGCAGATCGTCCCGGCGACTCACCGCCGACCCCTGCCCCGACGCCGGAAGCGGCCCGACCCCCGGCCTCCCCCCGATCCCGCCACCGGATGGAGCGGTTCGAGATCGATCTTCCGCTCTCCGGGATCCACGCGGGAAACGACGACCTCGATCCGGTCTCCGAGTCTGAAGACCCGCCCGCTGCGTTCGCCGCGCATCTCGTGCCGTGCCGGATCGTGGTGAAAGTAGTCCGCGCCGAGAGAGCTCACGTGCACGAGCCCGTCCACGTGGAAGTCTTCGAGAGTGACGAAGAGGCCGAATCCGGTGACTCCGCTCACTCGCCCGAAGTGGGCTTCCCCGACCCGGTCCTGCATGTAGCGGCACTTGAGCCGGAACTCCACCTCGCGCGTCGCCTCGTCGGCGCGCCGCTCGGTCATCGAGGTGTGCTCGCCCAGCGCGTGCATGTCGGCCGGCGCCGAAACGGCGGGCGCGCCGCCGCTCAGCACTTCCTTGATCGCGCGGTGCGCGGTCAGGTCGGGATAGCGCCGGATGGGCGACGTGAAGTGGGAGTAGGCGGCCAGCGCGAGACCGAAGTGACCACCGTTCACGGGGGTATAGAGCGCCTGCGCAAGAGAGCGCAGCACGACGGTGTGAATGAGGTCCGCGTCCGGGCGCGTCCGGCACTCCCCGACGAGGCGCGCGTAGTCCTGCGGCCGCGGTCTCTCTCCGCCCCCGAGACGGAGGCCCAGAGGCGCGAGAAAGGCGCGCAGCTCCCGCGCCTTTTCCGTCGTCGGCCCCTCGTGAACCCGGTAGAGGAAGCGCCGCTGGTGTCGGGAGAGAAACCTCGCCGCGGCCACGTTGGCGGCGATCATGCACTCCTCGATGAGGCGATGCGCGTCGTTGCGCTGACGCGCTTCCACCGCCACCACCTCGCCGCTTTCGTCCATGCGGATCCGGACTTCGGGCGCATCGAGATCGAGGGCGCCGCGCCGCCGGCGGGCATGGAGGAGAAGCTCGAACACGGCGTGGAGATGGTGCAGATGCGCGAGCGGCCCTCCGGACCCGGCTCCGTCCCCGCGAGGCGGAGTGCCGAGGCGGGCGGCCACCTCCTCGTAGACGAGACGGGCATGGGATCGCATCAGCGCCTCGCGGAATCGCGAGCGCAGGATCCGCCCTTCCCCGTCGATCCACATCTCGCACGCCACGCACAGGCGGTCTTCGTCCGGGCGCAGGGAGCACAGTCCGTTGGACAGCGCTTCGGGCAGCATCGGGAGGACGCGGCCGGGGAAGTACACCGACGTGCCGCGGCGGCGCGCCTCCGCGTCGAGCGCGCTCCCCGGTCGCACGTAGTGGGCGACGTCGGCGATCGCGACGATCAGGCGCCAGCCCTTTTCGGTGGGAGCGCAGTACACGGCGTCGTCGAAGTCTTTCGCGTCCTCGCCGTCGATGGTGACGAGCGGCAGCGCCCGCAGGTCCCACCGCCCCTCCTTGTCGCGTTCCGCCACGTCACCGCCGACTCGCGCGGCTTCCGTGCGAACCTCCTCGGGCCATTCCGCCGGCAACGCGTGGGCGCGTATCGCGACATCGATCTCCATGCCCGGCGCGGTGTGCTCGCCGAGCACTTCGCCGACTCTTCCGATCGGCGGAGAGTGGGCGGTGGGCGGATCCACGATGGTGGCCACCACCATCTGGCCGGAGCGCGCCCGCCCCTGCGAGCCCGCCGGCACCAGGAGATCCTGCTGGAAGCGCGGATCGTCGGGCCGCACGAAGCCGATTCCGCTCTCGCGCCAGAAGCGCCCCACCACTTCCCGGCGGCCGCGTTCGAGGACCTCCACCACCACCCCCTCCGGTCCGGCGCCCCGGGCCCGCGGGAAGGGCCGCACCAGCGCCCGATCGCCGTGCATGAGAGCCCGCATCTGCTTCGCGGCGAGGTAGATTCGCTCTCCTCCGTCGTCCGGGACGAGAAACCCGTGGCCATCGGGGTGTCCCCGGACGCTTCCCCGTGCGAGGTCCAACTTCGTCACCGGCGCGTAGTCCCCCTCCCGGCTGCGCATGACCTGCCCGTCGCGCTGCATGGCGAAGAGGCGGCGCGAGAGGGCACGAAGCTCATCGGGTTCGTCGAGCCCGAATACGGCCGCGATCGCGCCGAGGTCCATGGGCGCTCCGGTGTCCGCGAGCGTGCGCGCAAGAGCGTCCCGATCCGGCACCTCCCTCGCCCTGCCGGAGCCGCGGCGCGGACCGGTGAAACGACGCTTCTTCAATGTTGTCTCTCCATGTGCACCAGCAAGGGACCTTTCGTTGACACCCCATACCCCTATGATAGAGTGCGCCGCCTGCCTCTCCCCGCGACTTCGCGGGAGGTCCACCGGCCGAGGTGGCGGAATTGGTAGACGCGCTAGCTTCAGGTGCTAGTGGGGGTAACCCCGTGGAGGTTCAAGTCCTCTCCTCGGCACCAGCCTTGCCTAGCCTCAATACCTCACCGCTTTCCTGCTGCGGCCGCCGAGCGGTCGGGGCGGGTGGTCGGGCCGGCATTCTCCGTTATCATCGATCGTCCACCTTCGCCGCCGCCGGCATGAGCGCGAACGAAGGCCGCAGGGGCCTCGCGGCGCCTCGCACGGGGTCCGGCTTCGGGAGACCGACATGACACGTGAACCGTCCCTCACGCTCCAGGAATTCGTCGACGAGGCGGCAATCTCGGCCCTCTCCCGTCCCGCTCTGGCGGACGCGCGGGGCCTGCCGGCCCGGGTGTACACGAGCGAGGGCTTCTTCGCGCTCGAGCAGCAGCGCCTCTTCCCGAGGACCTGGACCGGGGTCGCCTTCGACTCCGACCTGCCCGAGCCCGGCGACGCCATTCCGACCTCGGTGGCGGGAGTGCCGATCATCATCCTGCGCGACGCCGCGGGCACGGTGCGCGCCTTCCACAACGTCTGCCGCCACCGCGCCACCATCGTGCTGACCGAACCCTGCCGCGGCCTGCGCCAGCTTCAGTGTCCCTATCACGCCTGGACCTACGGGCTCGACGGCGCGCTCGTCGCCACGCCCTTCTGGGACGGTACCGCGAAAGCGGAGAAGCAGCCGGTCGACGTGGAAGCGAACGGCCTGGTACCGGTGCGCACCGAGGTGTGGAACCACGTGATATTCGTGAACCTCTCGGAGAACGCCGAGGCGCTCGAGGACTATCTCGGTCCGATGGCGGCGGAGTGCTCGCACCTCGACATGGAGGCGCTCGAGTGCGGCCACCGCGCGAGCTGGGAGTTCAAGGCGAACTGGAAGCTGGTGATGGACAACTGGGAGGTATATCACCACGTCTGGGTGCACGAAGGGATTTTCGACCGGATGTCGGACGAGGTCGATCTGGAGACGGGCGAGCCCTACACGGACATGGTCGCCGACGGCAATGTCATGGTTCTGCGGGCCAACGATCGCCGCCCGGAGAGGAAGCCGGATGCCGGCCGCGACGGAAGCGTGCTTCCTCCCCTGCCCACCCGCAACGGCGCCGGCCAGAAACACGGGGCCGCAAACGCGGTCCTGCCGAACACCACCCTGACCATGGGCCCGAGCGCCTACGTACCGGCAATCTACGTTCCGGTCGCTCCCGGAGTCACCCGGGCCGAGATGGCCTGGTACTTCGCGCCCGGGGCGGGGAAAGGCGCGAAGCACGCCGAGGCCCGCGATGCCGCCATCGATCGCTGGCTCGGTCCGCGCCGCACCCTGAGCGACCGCCAGGGCATACGTGCGCAGGATCACCGCTGCATGGAGCTGCAGCAGGCGGCGCGCGCCTCTCCGGTGGCCGACGACGTCAAGTTCTCCCCGGTCTGGGAGGCGGACGTGCGCTACTTCCAGACCTGGCTGGTCGATCGCCTGCGGTAGGAGCGCCGGCGGCGCCGGTGCGGCGTGCATCGGGAGCGACGTAGGCCATCAGGTAGCAGGCGCTCAGCAGCCGGCGGGTGTCGTCGAAGCGGGGAGGGCGTTCACGCTCCCAGCGGCAGCGCTCCCCCGGTGGCTCGAGGAGGCCCGCCGCAAGGCTCGCTTCGGCCCCTTCGACCTGGCTGCGCAACTCGACCCGCAGGTTCTCCCGCCAGGTCTCGGCGTGGCGCTTCGCCAGGCGCAAGTGGAACAGGGAGCTGCGTGCTCGCGGCGCGGGCCGGATCTTCTCGATCCAGGCGGGCACCGAGCGCCACAGCGCTTGTGCGCGCTGCCGGCGGCCTTCGGCGAGCCGGAGGCGCCCGCGATGCTCCGCCGCGGCGGCGGCGTTGGCGAGACCGCAGGCGAAGCGCGGGTCGTCTCGCGACAGGAAGAGCAACGCCAGCCCATGGGCGAGCATCCAGCACCGGGCGGCGGCATCGAGGTCTCCCGCCATCTGCCGGCTCTTGGCGCGCGACTGCAGGCCTTCCCACCACAGCTCCGAACGCCGCCAGCCCGCGGCCCGGGCGGCGACGCCCTCGCGGCTCACCCTCACCGCCTCGCCCACCGCGGCGAAGCGCGGGCGCGCCCCTTCCTCCCCGCGGCCACTCCGTGCTCAGGCGCCCAGGTAGGCGCGCCGCACGTGATCGTCGCCATGCAGTTCGTCCGCGACCCCGGACAGGGCGACGGAGCCCGTCTCCAGCACGTAGGCGTAGTCCGCGAGCTCGAGCGCCATCTCCGCGTTCTGCTCGACGAGAAGGACCGGCACCCCGGTGCCGCTGATGTCCCGGATGATGCGAGCGATCTCCTCCACGATCACCGGCGCGAGCCCCATGGACGGCTCGTCGAGAAGCAGCATCCGGGGACGCAGCATGAGCGCGCGGCCGATCGCGAGCATCTGCTGCTCGCCCCCGGAGAGGGTGCGCGCGTACTGCCGGCGGCGCTCCGCGAGGCGCGGAAAACGCGAGTACACCGCTTCGAAGTCGCTGCGCACGGCGGACGCGTCCCGGCGCAGGAAGGCCCCCGTGCTCAGGTTCTCTTCCACCGTCAGATCCGGAAACACCCGCCGGCCTTCCGGCACGTGCCCGATTCCGAGGGCGGCGATCCGCTCCGGGGCGAGCCCCGAAATCCGCTCCCCCTCGAACACGATTTCTCCCTCGGCGAGGGGCACCAGACCGGAGATTGCGCGCAGGGCGGTGGTCTTGCCGGCGCCGTTCGCCCCGATGATGGTAACGATGCCCCCGGCCGGCACTTCCATCGTGATGCGGTGCAGCGCGCGCACCATCTTGTAGGAGACACTCGCCGCGCGGACCTCAAGCAGCATGGTGGGAGCTCCCGAGATAGGCCTCGACGACCTTGGGATCGCGGCGGATCTCCGCCGGTGAGCCCTCGGCGAGCAGGCGACCGAAGTTCATCACGCTGATGGCGTCGCAGAGCCCCATGACCGCCTGCATGTCGTGCTCGACCAGCAGAATGGTGATTCCCCGCGCGCGCAACGCCGCGACCAGCTCCATCATCCTGCGGGTCTCCTCCGGGTTCATCCCGGCGAAGGGCTCGTCGAGCAGCATCATGTCGGGCTCGGCGGCAAGCGCCACCGCCATGCCGAGCGCCCGCTGCGCGCCATAGGGCAGCTCCGCGGCGAGCGCGTCCCCGTAAGCCGCCAGTCCGAAGAAGGCGAGGATCTCCTCCACCCGCTCCCGATCCTCCGCCGCGCTCCAGGCCCCGCCCTGTCGAAGCGCGGTGAAGAGGTCACGGCGGTGCTGGAGATGGCGCCCGACCAGGACGTTGTCGCGCACCCGCATCTCGAGGAAGAGGGTGGAGTGCTGGAAGGTGCGCACCAGCCCCTCCGCCGCCACCCGGTGCATGGCGAGCCCGGTGACGTCCCTTGCCCGGTAGACGATGCGCCCGGAGCTGGGGGCGAAGAAGCCGCTGATGACGTTGAACGTGGTGGTCTTGCCCGCGCCGTTCGGCCCGATGAGGCCGCGGATCTCGCCCCGGCGGACGGAAAGGTCCAGGCCGTCGACGGCGACGAGACCGCCGAAGCGCTTCACCAGCCCCTCCACGCGGAGGATCTCCTCTTCGCCTTCGTGGATATCCGGTGTGGGAGACACTGCGCTTCGATCCGGTGAAGCGGGGCGGCTTCAGGCGCGGGCGGACCCGGGACGGCGGAGACGCAGGCGCGCGAGCCTTGGGACGACGCTCTCCAGTCCCCGGGGCAGAAACATGACGAACGCGATCAGGATGGCGCCGTACACCAGGGGGCGGGCCTGCTCCAGCCCCATCTTGCGCAGCACCACCTCGTTCAGCACCGTCAGCATCACCACCCCCAGGATCGGTCCGTAGAAGGTCGCGGTGCCGCCGACTATCGCCCAGGTGAGCACGTAGACCATCTCCTCGATGTTGAAGCGGGTCGGGTTGATCGCGCCGACGTAGTGCGCGAAGAGCGCGCCGGAGAGTCCGGCGAAGGCGGAGGCGACGACCAGCGCCAGGGTGCGGTAGCGACGCGTGTCGACACCGACGGAGGCGGCGAGACCGTCGTGCCAGTGCACGGCGTGGAAGGTGAGCCCGATGCTCGAGCGCTCCAGCCGCCAAAGCAGCCAGAGCGACAGGCTGACCACCGCGAGGCAGAAGTAGTAGTACGCCACCGGATTGAAGAAATCGACCTGCAGCACGCCCCACTCGATGTCGGCGATCTCCGGGATGCGCTTCAGCCCCTTCGGGCCTCCGAAGGGGTCGCGAAAGCGCTTCCAGAGCAGCCGGATGACCTCTCCCGCCGCAAAGGAGCCGATGAGGAAGTAGAAGCCCTTCATCCGGAACAGGGGAAAGCTGAGCACCCAGGCGACCGCCGCGCTCACCGCCGCGCCCGCCAGCATCGCGATCGGGACCGGGAATCCCAGCCGCTTGGCGGCGAGCGCGCTCGCGTAGGCGCCCACTCCCATCATCACCACGTGTCCGAGCGACCACTCTCCGGTAAGGGCCAGGAAGCGGTAGCTCATCACCAGGAGCACGTTGATGACGAGGAAGACCAGGATCTCCTGCTGAGAGTAGGTCAGCAGGTGGGGGAGCGCCGCCAGCGCCACGACCAGAGAGAGGGCGAAGGCTGCGCCCAGGGTGCGCCGCTCAGCCACGGTCCCGGCTCCCGAAGAGCCCGGTGGGACGGACGATGAGCACCGCGAGCATGAGCAGGAGTCCGACGATGTCCGCGATCACGCCGTCCACGAAGGTAGTGACGAAGGTGTGCACGAAGGCATAGACGACCGCCGCGAGCACCGCGCCTTCCAGGCTTCCCACCCCGCCCACGATGATCACGATGAACGCGGCGATGATGACCGAGTGGCCCATGTAGGGAAAGGTGCGCACCAGCGGCGCGGTGAGCGCCCCCGCGACGCCGGCGAGCGCGGCGCCGATCCCCACCGCGATCCGCGAGGCCTGCCCCATGGAGATACCCTGCAGGGCCGCCGCCTCCGGATCCTGGGCGCTCGCCCGCAGCGCGAATCCCCAGCGGGTGCGGTGGAGAAAGAGCCAGAGCGCACCGAGCAGCAGCACCGCGGCAAAGATGACGTTCAGCCGCTGGACGGGAATGCCCACGCCTTCTCGAAGCGTCAGCACCGCCTGGGACGGAGGCGGAATGTGCTCCATGCGCACGCCGAAGCCCAGCGTCGCGAGCGACTGGAGGATGAGCAGCAACCCGATGGAGACGACGAGGCCGCCGAGGGGATTGTCACGCATCGGGCGGAACAGGGTGCGTTCGGTGGCGATGCCCACCAGCCCGACGAAGACGAGTCCGGCCGCGACCGAGAGCAGGAAGGGAAGCTCGAGGTCCGCGTAGAGGGCAACCACGCAGTAGGCCCCCAGCATGTAGAACTCTCCGTGGGCGAAGTTGATGATCCCCATCACCCCGAAGATGAGCACCAGCCCCACCGCGACCAGGGCCAGGTAGCTCGCCGCATACGTCGCGTTGACGATGGTCTGGAGCAGCAGCTCGGTCATCGCGCGATTCCTCGTCCCGCGTCAGCGGCGCGGGGCCTGTCGTGTCCCGGCAACAAAAGCCCGCCCCCGGCACGGTGCCGCGCCGGGGGCGGGAGTCTGGCGCTGACGACGATGCGCGCGCTCAGCCGCGCTGGTAGTGCATCTGCCCGAAGGCTTCCATGTGCTTGACGAGCAGGTCTCCGTGCTTGCTCCACCACTCGGGAATGTTCCCGAACTCCTTGATGACCGCCTTGCCGTTCTCGATCACCACGACCGGCCAGTTGCCGACGAGCGCGTTGTCGATTCCGAAGAGCTCGTTGCCCCACCAGTCGGCCTCTCCGAAGGCGTGCAGCCCCGTGCCGCCTTCCTTCATCGCCGCGAGCACCGCGTCGGGCTCGACCGAGCCGGCCTTCACGGCCGCCGCCGTCCACAGGTCCATGATGGACGCGTACTCCCACGATACCGCACCCCATTCTCCCGGGTGGCGCTGGTTGTACTCCTCGAAGAAGCGGTTGGGCTCGCGGAAGTTCACTCCCTGGGTCTCGAGGGCCGGGTCGTCGAAGTCCGGGAACTGGAACACCAGCCCTTCCGCGAACTCCACCGAGGTCCGTTCGATGATCTTGTCGTAGAAGTCCGCGGTGCAGGAAATGATCTGCCCCTCGAAGCCCTGCAGATAGAGCTGCTCGCAGATGGGATGCACGTAGTCCGTGTACGCGGTGTCCAGGCACACGATGTCCGGCTTCGCGGAGAGCATCCGCGTCACGACCGGGGCGAAATCGGTGGTCGCCGGATCGAAGAGCAGCGGGTCGTCGAGAGCCTCGATGCCGGCTGCCTCGAAGGCCGCGAGGTAGGTCGCGACGGAAGGAATGCCGAGCGCATCGTCCTGGGCGCAGATGACGTAGTTCTCGAGCTCCGGCCGGTTGCGCGCGAGCCAGTCCACGCCGGTGACGTTGTAGATGGGATGCACCTCCGCGGGCGCCAGCAGCGTCGTCGTCTCCGGCGACAGGTCCGAGGGCAGCAGGGTGGAGAAGAGCATCCCCGTGTTGTCGGCGACCGGCTGCACCCCCGGCCAGGTATCGCCGCCGAGCATCATGATGAACTTGACGCCGTCCTCGTGGATGAGCTGGGTGGCGCCGGCCCGAGCCTTGCCCGGGTCGTACTCGTTGTCGTAGGCGACGAACTCGAAATGGTAGTTGTCGTCACCGATGTCCACGCCGCCGGCCGCGTTCATCCACTCACCCCAGATCCGGCAGCCATCGAGGCCCGGCTTGCCCCAGGCCGCCACGTCGCCGGTGAGCGGCGCGAGAAATCCGATCTTGATCACATTGTCCGCGGCAAAGACGCGCTGCGGGAGCAGGCTGGCCGCCGCGAGCGCGCCGCTTGCCCTGGTCGCCGCGCCGATCAAGCGGCGGCGGCTCAATCTCTTCGAAAAGAAGTCACGCATTTGAACTTACCTCCTCGAGAATGTCGCCGAATTCAGGTTCCGGCCTCGATCGGTGGAGCGGTACAAAATTTGATCAATGTTTAACATTTGTACACGCTTGGCGTCGAAACTACCGAGAAAATCCGGTGCCCGCAAGCAAATCGAAAACATGAACGCTTTTTCTGAACCAATTGAAATCCAATGGTTTAGGTGACACGAAGCGTAGCGGGCGCAGAGCCGACATCAGGCGCCGGTCTCCGCGGCAAGGCCTGTCCGCCCGCCTGCAGCGGCGGCCGCGAATCGGCGTCGATGTCGAGCTCCCCGCTCCCGGACGACCACGTGCGACCCCCGGTGGTAGACTCGGCTTCACTCTCGGATCCCGACCTTCACCCTCCGATCGAAGCACCGCCCCGCTCGCCGATGTCCGCCACCCCTGAGCAGCGCGCTTCGCCCTACAACGGGTACCACCGGGTATCGGAGGCGGGCGAGGATCCGGAGCTCACGCACACCGGTCCGCGAACGCCCTGCGGCGAGTATTTCCGGCGATTCTGGATGCCGGTGGCGATGAGCGAGCAGGTCGGCCGGCACGCGGTCGCCGTCAGGGTGCTGGGAGAGGAGCTCGTTCTCTTTCGGGACCTGTCCGGCCGGCTCGGATTGCTGCACAAGCACTGCAGCCATCGGCGCGCGTCGCTCGAGTACGGGATCATCGCGGAGCGCGGGATCCGCTGCTGCTATCACGGCTGGCTCTTCGACGTGGACGGCACCATCCTGGAGGTGCCCGGAGAGCCCGAAGGGAGCCCGATACCGCGCCGCCTGCGCCATGGCGCCTACCCGGTGCGTGAGCACGCCGGCCTGGTCTTCGCCTACCTCGGGCCGCCGGAAGCGGAGCCTGCGTTTCCCATGCTCGACACGTTCTCGCTGCCCGGGGACGAGCTCGTCCCCTACGCCATCGACTATCCCTGCAACTGGCTGCAGGTGGCCGAGAACCCGATGGACCCCTTCCACAGCGTGTTCCTGCACACCCGGGTGACGCGTGCGCACTTCAATCCCGCCTGGGGCACGATGCCGGTGGTGGAGTGGCATCCGCTCGAGGATCGCACCGGCATCTTCCTCACCAACGTGCGTCGCTGGCAGGAGTTCATCTGGGTACGGACCGCGGAGGTGATGTTGCCCGCCATCGCGCAGCCTCCCGACATCTACCAGAACCCGGATCGCGAGAAGTTCTTTCCCGGCGTCGGAATCACCAAGTGGACGGTCCCGGTGGACGACACCCACTGCCGGATCGTCGCCTGGCGCCACTTCAACCCCGAGCTGGACCTCGACGGGAAGGGTGACCGCACCAGGGTAGGACTGAACCGGGTGGACTTCGTCGGACAGACCGGTGTCGAGCGCTCCTACGAGGAAGGGCTCGCCCTGCCGGGAGACTACGAGGCGCAGGTTTCCCAGGGCGCCATCACCCGGCATGCGGAAGAGCAGCTCGCGACCACCGACAAGGGGGTGGCGCTGTACCGGCGGATGCTGCGCCGAGCGATCCGTGACCTCGAGGCCGGCCGGGAACCCCCGCAGCCACGTCCCGGCCCGAACGGCGAGATTCCCACCCTCGCCGGCGACGTCATTCTGCGCGTGCCCGTCTCCAACCGGGATGACCGGTCGCTGCAGCGCCGGATGGGACAGGAGATCGGACACATCGTCCACGACACCATGGGCCTGCCACGCCCCGCTCGCCGCGCCGCGATCGAAGAGCGGGCGCGCGCACTGACCTGAGTCGGCAGGGCCGCGAGACAGAAGGAGGAGCATCGATGGAACCCGCGACGGCGAGACGGCTGGACGCCGCTGACGTTCCGGTCATTGACATCGGCCCGCTGCGTGACGGCTCCGACCCGGTGGCGGTGGGCCGGCGCCTCGCATGGGCCGCCACCGAGGTGGGGTTCATCTACGTCGAGAACCACGGCGTGCCTTCCTCCCTCATCGAGAATGCGCGCGGTGCGGGCCTCGAGTTCTTCCGAATGCCCGAGGAGGCGAAGCAGGAGGCGGCCACCAACGAGTTCCACCACGGCTGGCTCCGGCCCGGCTCGACGAAGATGTACGACGACGCCCGGCCCGACCTCAAGGAGAGCTTCAACTGGGGGATTGAACGCGCAGGGGACGAGGCCCCTCCTGCCAATCCGCTCCTGGGCCCGAACGTGTGGCCCCCTCGCATGCCCTCGCTTCGAGACGCGGTGTATCCCTTCTTCCGGGCGGCGAGCGCCTGCGCGGAAGACCTCCTGCGCGGATTCGCCCTCGGCGCGGGGCTCGAGGCGGAGCACTTCATTCACCAGCGCGAGTGGCCGCTCAGCCGAGGCTCCCTGCAGTACTACCCTCCGCCCCCGCCCGAGGCGAGCGGAGCTCGATTCGGAGTGGCCCCCCACACCGATTTCGGCGTGCTCACGGTGCTGTGCCAGGACGACGTGGGCGGGCTCCAGATCCGGCGACTGGACGGCGAGTGGGCCGCGGTGCCGCCCATTGCCGGCACCTTCGTGGTCAATGTCGGCGACCTGCTCGAGCGCTGGTCCAGGCGACGCTACCGCTCGACGCCCCACCGGGTGATCAATTCGAGCGGCCGCGAGCGCCTTTCGCTGGTGCTCGCCTACGATCCCGAGTTCGAGACCCTCATCGACCCCGCCACCTTCCCCGCCGGAGACGAGGCCCCGGGCGACCCGCCCATCGCCTGCGGCGACTACCTCCTGTGGCGATTCAGAAAGGCCTTCTCCTACCGCCGGTGAGGCGTACCGGCGCAACAACTTCGCCGATCACGAAAACCATCCGCGTCGCAACAGATGTCGGCGGGACATTCACCGATCTGCTGGTCCTGGAACACGATGGAAGCACCGGGGAAGCGGCGGTCCGCAGTGCCAAGACCGACACCACCTCGCCGCACTACGAGGAGGGCGTGTTCGACGTCATGGCGAAGGCGGGTATCGTGGCGAACGCGGTGGACTTCCTCGCCCACGGGACAACGGTGGTCATCAATGCGCTGACCGAACGCACCGGGGTGAAGGTCGGCCTCATCACCACTCAGGGCTTCCGCGACACGCTGGAGATCGCGCGCGGCAACCGGCCCGATTTCTTCAACCTGCACTATCACAAGCCCGAACCCTTCGTGCCGCGCCGCCTGCGCCGCGAGCTGCCGGGCCGCATCGACTACCACGGCAACGAGATGCGCGCCCTCGACCTCACGGCGCTACCCGGCATCGTCGACGACTTCAGGGCGGCCGGGGTGGAGGCCGTCGCGATCTGCTTCATTCATTCCTACGCGAATCCTGCCCACGAGCAGGCCGCGCTCGCCGCACTCGGGCAACTCTGGCCCGGTGTCGCCGCCATTTCCTCCCACGAGATAACGCGCGAGTGGCGCGAGTACGAGCGTACCAGTACCGCCGTTCTCTCGGCCTACGTGCAGCCGTTGGCGGAGCGCTACCTGCAGCGCCTCGACGCGGGTCTCGACGAGCGTGGCTTCGCCGGCGGCCTCTACATCATGCGGTCCAACTGCGGCGTCGATTCCGTCGACACCGTCTCGCGTGTGCCCATCACCATGGTGGAATCCGGACCGGCCTCCGGTGTGTGGGGCGCGGCCGAGCTCGGCCGCCTCATCGGCGAGCCCAACGTGCTGGCGCTCGACATCGGCGGCACGACCGCCAAGTGCTCGCTGATCGAGGACGCGCACGTGCGCATCAAGACCGACTACTGGATCGGGCGGGATCGCACCCGGGCCGGCTATCCCGTCATGGTGCCGGTCGTGGACCTGGTGGAGATCGGCAACGGCGGCGGCTCCATCGCCTGGGTGGACGACTTCGGCAAGCTGCGGGTGGGGCCGCGCTCCGCCGGCGCGGTGCCGGGTCCCGCGGCCTACGGACGCGGCGGGACCGAGGCGACGACGACCGACGCCAATCTCTGGTTGGGGCGCATCAATCGGGACTACTTCTGCGGCGGCGCGCTTCAGGCCGACATGGATGCGGTGCGCAAAGCGATTGAGGCGGTGGGCGCGCGGCTCGGCGCCGATGCCGACGAGGCCGCGCGCGGGATCGTGCGCATCGCGAACAGCAACATGGTCAACGCGCTCAAGCTGGTCTCGGTCAATCGCGGCTTCGACCCCCGCGACTTTACGCTGATCGCCTTCGGCGGCGGCGGCGCAATGCACGCGGTGGCCCTCGCACAGGAGCTCGGCGTCGCCAGGGTAGTGGTGCCGGCGGACGCCTCCGTGTTCTCGGCCTGGGGCATGATGATGTCGGACCTGCGCCGCGACGATGTCGTCACCCTGCTCGTCGATCTCGACGCCGGGAACGCCGCCGCCATCGAGGCCGCATTCGCCGAAACCGAGGGGCGGGCGCGCAAGCGCTTCGCGGACGAGGGGATCGACCCATCCGCGATCAGGCTCATGCGCTTCGGCCGGTTCCGCTACCAGAACCAGGAGCACACCACCGAGGTGCCGCTCGAGGCCGGCCGGGTGACGGCGGATCGCGTCGCCGCCATCGAGGCCGCATTCCACGAGACCTATGAGCGCGAGTACACCTACCGACTCGATGCGCCGGTGGAGATGGTGGGTCTTCACGTGGTGGCCCGGGTCGAGATCGGGAAGCTCACCATGACGCGGCGTCAGGCGACGGGCAGAACGCTCGAGGAGGCGCGGAAGGGCCGCCGCCGCGTCGATTACGCGCTCGAAGGGCGGCACGAGGCGGCGATCTACGACGGCGAGAGGCTGGAGCCGGGCATGGCCTTCGCGGGCCCCGCCATCGTCGAGGACCCCGGCAGCACGATCGTCGTTCACCCCGGCAACCGGGTGGAGGTGGACGACTTCGGCAACATCCGTATCCACACCCGGGTCTGAACGATGTACGAAAGGACGGTGACGACTATGACGAAGGATCCGATCACGCTCGAGATCATCCAGAACTCGCTGCAGAGCGCGGCCGACGAGATGTTCGCCGCCATGAAGAAGACGGCGATGAGCTCGATCATCTACGAGGTGCTCGACATGGGCACCGGAATCACCGACGCCAGGGGCGAGATCGCCTGCTCCGGCGCCGGCATCCCGGCCTTCGTCGGTGTGCTCGACAAGGCGGTGACGGTGATCGTCGACAAGTTCAGCGGGCCCGACGCGGTCGAGCCCGGCGATGTTTTCGTCACCAACGACCCCTACTACGGTGGGGTGACGCACCTCAACGACATCGTTGTGGTGATGCCGGTCTTCGCCGACGAACGCATCATTGCCTGGACCGCGAACATCGCGCACAACTCGGACGTGGGCGGCATGGCGCCGGGCTCCCTCACCGGCGAGGCGACGGAGATCTTCCAGGAAGGGCTCAGGCTGCCGGCCGTCAAGATGATCTCTCGGGGCGAGCCAATCCCGCCGGTGATGGAGATCATCAAGGTCAACTCGCGCATGCCCGAGGTGCTGGAAGGCGACGTGTGGGCGGCGATCGCCTCGGTCCGCATCGGCACCGCCAGGCTGGCGGAGATCGCCGGGAAGTACGGCACCGCCACCTTCGAGCAGGCGATGACCGCCTTCATGGACTATGGCGAGCGCGTCTCCCGATCGGCGCTCGCCACGCTGCCCAGGGGCACCTTCTCGCTCTCGGAGGAGCAGGACGACGGCCAGGCCTTCAACGTGGCGATCACCATCGGGGACGGCGAGTTCCTCGTCGATCTGCGGGACAACCCGGACCAGGCGAAAGGCCCGGTCAACACCAGCCGGGACAGCGTGATGGTGGCGGCGCAGATGATCTTCAAGTCGCTCACCGATCCCCATTCGCCCTGCAACGCCGGCTCTTTTCGCCCGATCCGCCTGGAGACCCGGGAGGGCTCGGTGTTCCACGCCAGGGAGCCCGCGCCGGTCGGCTTCTACTACGAGATCGACCTCCGGGCCTACGATCTCATGTGGCGCTGTCTCGCCCGGCACATGCCGGAGCGCCTCGCGGCCGGGCACTTCGCCTCGGTGTGCGGCACCTTCATCGGCGGCATCCATCCCGATACCGGCCGCCAGTACACGATCATCGAGCCGCAGCTCGGCGGTTGGGGCGGACGCGAGGGGCGCGACGGAAACAGCGCGATGTTCAGCGCCTTCCACGGCGAGACCTTCAACTGCCCGGCCGAGGTCAACGAGGCGCGCAACGGGCTCCATGTCGACCAGATGGCGCTCAACCTGGAGCCCGGCGGTGAAGGACGTTTCATCGGCGGGCGGGGCATCGTCATGGACTATCGCGTACGCGCCGACGACGGCTTTCTCACGGTGGGCTACACGCGCTCGAAGTTCCCCGCCTGGGGGCTTGACGGCGGAAACGAAGGCTCGCCCAACTACGTCGAGTTCATCCCGAGGCAAGGGGAGCGCCGGCGCTTCGCCTTCGTCTCCGGGCTCAAGACGCAACGGGACGACGTGATCCGCGTGGTGACCGGCAACGGCGGCGGCTTCGGCGACCCCAGGACGCGCGACCCCGACCTCGTGCGCCGGGACGTGAGGAGCGGCCTCATCAGCGCGGAACGCGCCCACGAGGTGTACGGAGTCAGCGTCGACCCGGCCGACTGAGTGGCGACCGACAACGGGAGGTGCGCACCACGCGGAGACCGGGCGCGGGCCGCTTGCGGCCGGGCGCCGCCGCCCGATCCGCACACCACGTATAACGCACGCCAGGGTCCTTTGCGATGAACTTCATGCGGCACACCCGCGGCGCCCGGATAGAATCGGGAACCGCCGAGGGGCGGAAAGCGGCGAGGGCGCCGCCGGCAATCCTTCACGGAGTTCCAGAATGGACGAGCAATGGCTGTACCAGATTCGCCTCGAGCTCGTGGACTCATCCGCCGAAGCGGCCCGCCACGAGCCGGCCGACCCGGTTCTCGAACCTCTCTCTCTCGTGTTGCGGAAGCACGGGGCGACGCTTCAGTGTCAGTTCGATGCCTTCGCGGCGTACGTCGCCGAGGCGGAGCGGACGGGCACCGGGAAGTTCCCCCTCTACGCGTGGACCAGGGCGACCATCGAAGACCCAACGAAGGAAGCGAAGTACATCAAGTCGTTCGCACTGCACATCGAAGGCGAAGCGGTCTACGCCCGGGAGAAGGCCGAGGCCCTGGAGGCGGAGCTGCGGCCCCTCGTCGGCGGCTCCATCGTGGCGGCGATGTCCAAGCACGACACCAATCCGGCAAACAACCCGCAGCCGCCGAAGCGCTGTCGCGCCTGAGCCGGACGCCTGGGCATCGCGAGTGTCGCAGGCGGATGCCGGGGGCGAAGCGCCTTGACACGGGCGGTGGAGAGGGCGAACTTGGGCGTGGAGGAACTTCCGGTGCAGCGCTTCTCGTTTCTTTCTCTCCTGCGCAACGCGCTTCGCTACCGAAAGGGGTGGCAGCGCATGTGGCGGAACCCGGAGCCGAAGCGCCGCTACGACGTGGTGATCATCGGCGGCGGCGGCCACGGACTCGGGGCCGCTTACTACCTGGCCAAGGAGCACGGCGTCCGCAACGTGGCGGTACTGGAGCGCGGCTGGCTGGGCGGGGGCAATACCGCGCGCAACACCATGACCATCCGCTCGAACTACGTTCGCCCGCCGAGCGTGCCCTTTCACGAAGGGTCCATGGCGCTCTACCGGGAGCTGTCGCGCGAGCTGAACTACAACCTGATGGTGGGACGGCGCGGCATGATCGCCTTTCTTCAGGGCACCGCCGCCGCGCGCACCGCGGCACGCATGGCGAACACCATGCACGTGTACGGCGCGAACTACGAGCTGATCGACGTCGAGGAGATCGCGCGCCGCGTGCCCGCCTTTCGCCCCCCCGCCCGCCCGCGTCTCCCCTTGCTCGGCGGTGTGTGCCAGCCCGACGCGATGATGGCGCGCCACGACGCGATGGCCTGGGGATTCGCGAGAATGGCCGACTCGATGGGCGTCGACATCATCCAGAACTGCGAGGTCACCGGTATCCGGCGGGACGGCAACCGCGTCACGGGCGTGGAGACCGGCCGGGGAAGGATCGATGCGGGCAAGGTGGGCATGGCGGTTGCCGGCCACGGGAGCGTCGTGGCGGAGATGGCGGGTATTCGTCTGCCGATTGAAGTGCAGCCCCTGCAGGCGTGGGTCTCCGAACCGGTGAAGCCCTTCCTCGATCAGATCCTCGTGTTCAGCGGCTACGGCTGCTACATGATGCAGTCCGACAAGGGTGAGCTGGTCATCGGCGGCCCCACCGACCCCTACCCCTCCTACGCCCAGCGGGGCACCTTTCCGATCGTCGAGCAGGTGACGGCGGCGGTGCTCGAGATGTTCCCGGCATTGGCCCGCATGAAGCTGCTGCGGCACTGGGCCGGAGTGCTGGACATCGTGTACGACGGCTCGCCGATCATATCCCGGACCCCGCTCGACGGGTTCTCGGTGGACGTCGCCGGCGCCGGCGGATTCAAGACCACTCCGATGGCGGCGCGCATGCACGCGTGGCTGATCGCGAACGACGAGCCGCACGAGCTCATCCGGGACTTCGGTCTCGACCGCTTCGAACGCGGGCGCCTGGTGTTCGAAGGCGGAGTGTCCTTCAACCGATGAGGATGCCGGGCCGATGATGCTCATTCCCTGCCCCTTCTGCGGTCCTCGCAACGAGGATGAGTTCAGCTGCTGGAGCGAAGCGATTCCGAGGCCCGCGGATCCCTCCTCTCTCTCCGACGCGCAGTGGGTGGACTTCGTGTACAACCACCGCAACCCCAAGGGTCCGGTACGCGAGCAGTGGTGGCACGCGCGCGGATGCCGGCGATGGATCCTGGTCGAGCGCGATACGCGCACCCACGATGTTCTCTCCGCTTCGGCGGCCGCGCCGTGAGCGACGCGCAGACTCGCCGGCTTCCCGCGGGCGGGGAAATCGATCGCTCGAGGCGCCTGCGCTTCCGCTTCAACCGCGTGGAGCTCGAAGGCCATCCTGGAGACACGCTCGCCTCCGCCCTGCTCGCGAACGGGGTGAGGATGGTGGGCCGAAGCTTCAAGTACCATCGCCCGCGGGGAATCGTGACCGCCGGGGCGGAGGAGCCGAACGCCATCGTCCAGCTCGGGGGCGACGAGGACGAGCCGAACGCGAGGGCCACCACGCTCGAGCTGCGCGAGGGCATGCAGGCACGAAGCGTCAACTGCTGGCCGGGCCTGCGCTTCGACCTCGGAGCCCTCAACGACCGCCTTTCCGGGCTTTTCGCGGCCGGCTTCTACTACAAGACCTTCATCGGGCCGCCCGGCGACTGGAACCTCTACGGCCCCCTGCTGCGGCGCATGGCGGGCCTCGGCACCGCACCGGAGCGGCGCGTGGAAAGGAGCTGCGAGAAGCGATTCCACCACTGCGACGTGCTGGTCGCGGGAGCGGGCCCGACCGGCCTCTCCGCCGCGCTCGCGGCGGCCCGGAGCGGCGCCCGGGTGCTCGTCGTCGACGACGGCCCCGTGCCGGGCGGAATGCTCCGGGAGAGCACGGTGGAGATCGACGGGATGTCGGGAAGGGAGTGGGCGAGGGAGGCGGCGGCGGAGCTGGACGCCTCCCCCCGGGTGACCCGCCTCGAGCGATCGAGCGTCGTCGGCTGCTACGACCACAACCTGTTCAACGTCGTCGAGCGGAGCCCGCCGCTTTCCTTCGTCGACGAGCGCCTGTGGAAGGTCCGGGCCCGCCGGGTGGTGCTCGCCACCGGCGCGTCGGAACGGCCTCTCGTCTTCGCCGACAACGACCGTCCCGGAGTGATGACCGCGAGCGCGGCGCTGGCCTACCTTGGACGCTACGCGGTGCGCCCCGGGGCGCAGGCGGTGGCGGTCACCAACAACAGCTCGACCTACTCCGTCGTGCGGGCCCTGGCCGATGCGGGGCTCGAGGTCGCGGCCCTCGTCGACCTCCGCCCCCAGCCTCCGCCCGCGCTCGCGGGGGAGATCGAATCCCGGGGCGTCGAGGTCCTGACCGGCTCCGCCGTGGTGCGCGCGCTCGGTACCCGGGAGGTGCGGGCGGCGGAAGTCGCGTCCCTCGCCCGGCCGCGGGAGCGGCGTCGCATTGCCTGCGACCTCGTGCTGTGTTCCGGCGGCTGGGACCCGCGCGTCCACCTCCACTCCCAATCGGGGGCGCGCCCCCGCTACCAGCCTCGTCTGGCCTGCTTCGTGCCGGGCGAGAGCCCCCTGCCACAACGAAGCGCCGGGGCGGCAAGCGGCGCCTTCGCGCTGCGCGACTGCCTCCGGGAGGGCTGGGAAGCAGGAGTGGAGACATGCCGGGACCTTGGATTCAGCGTCCCCGCGGCGGAAACGCCCCGGTGCTCGGAGGAGGCGCCGCTCGAGATCGAGGCGCACTGGGAAAGCCCGGCCCCCGCCGCGCGTGGCAAGGCCTTCGTGGACCTGCAGAACGACGTGACCTCGGAAGACCTCCGCCAGAGCGTTCTCGAGGGCTTTCGTTCCGTCGAGCACGTCAAGCGCTACACCACCGCGGGCATGGGCACCGACCAGGGAAAGCTCGGCAACGCCAACGTGATCGGCGTCCTCTCCCGGGCCCTGTCCTGCGATCCCGGCGAGGTGGGGACCACGACCTACCGCCCCCCGTACGTCCCGGTCTCCTTCGACACCATCGCGGGCCGGGAGCGCGGCGAGCTCGTGCTCCCGGCCCGGCGCACCGCGCTCACCGACTGGATCGAGAACGCGGGCGCGGTGATGTTCGAGGCCGGGGCGGGCTACCGCCGCCCCCTGTACTTTCCGAAGTCGGGCGAGGACATGGCGGCCGCGGTGGCCCGCGAGGCGCTCGCCTGCCGGACGAGCGCCGGGATCTACGACGGGTCGCCTCTGGGCAAGTTCGAGCTCCGGGGACCCGGAGCCGTCACCTTCCTGGAGCGGGTCCACGCAAACCGCTGGGACGATCTGGCGGTGGGGCGGGGACGCTTCGGGTGGATGCTGCGCGAAGACGGGAGGCTGCTCGATGACGCCGTGACCTTCCGGCTGGGTGAGGAGCGCTACCTGATGTTCGTGGGAAGCGGCGCCGCCCTTCACGTCGAAGCCCACCTCGAGCGTCTGCTGCAGCTCGAGTGGCCCGGGCTTCCGGTCTTCCTCACCGTCGTCACCTCGCAGTGGACCAACATCTGCGTATGCGGACCGCGGGCGAGGGAGGTGCTGGGGAGCGCGGGCGTGGAGGATGATCTCGACACCCCGGCCCTTCCCTTCCTGACCATGCGGGAGATGCAGGTAGCGGGGGTGCCCGCGCTGGTTGCGAGGGCCGGGTACACCGGCGAGCTCTCTTTCGAGGTGAACGTGCGCGCCCGCGACGGGCTGGCGGTGTGGAAGGCGCTGCTGCGCGCGGGCGAGCCCCTCGGCCTCACCCTGGTGGGGTCCGAGGCGAGCATGGTCATGCGCTGCGAGAAGGGCTTCGTCTCCGCCGGCTTCGAGGGGGACGGCATCGTCAACCCCTTCGACGCCGGATACGGGTGGGCGGTGGACATGAGCAAGGAGGACTTCATCGGCCGCCGGTCGCTGGCGCGCGACGCCAGGGTGGGCGGCATCCGGCCGAAGGTGGTCGGCCTTCTGCCCGAGGACGCCACGTTCGTTCCCCCGGACGGCACGCCGCTGGTCGAGTGCGGCGCCCCGCTCGACTCACCGCCGGTGATCGGCTACGTCTCCCAGGCCTGCCACAGCCCCAACGTCGGACGCGCCATCGCGCTGGCGGTGCACGACGACGGTCGGCGACGCATCGGGGAGCGCATCGAGGTCGCCGCCATCGGCCGGCGCGCCGCGGCGCTCGTCACCCGTCCCTGCTTCGTGGACGCGGCGGGCACGCGAATGAGAGACTGAGCATGCCCTACCGCGTCACCCTGCACGGCCCCGAGCGCGCGTCGCTCATCAACCTCCGGGCGCGAGCGGAAGCCCGCGCCGTGATCGAATCGGAGGTGGGCTTTGCTCTCCCCGCTCCTTCCGGGCCCGCGGCCGGCACCGGGGGCACGCTCGCATTCGCGCTCGGACCGGATGAATGGTTGCTCCGGACACCGTTGCCGGACGAAGACGAGTGGCTGCGCCGCCTGGAGGCGGCCCTTGCCCGCCGCCCGGCCTCGTGCGTTCTCGTCTCCGACGCGTACGGCGTCCTGCAGATCGCGGGCCCCGATTCCCTCGAAGTGCTGGCGCAGGCGACAGGCGTGGACCTCGACCCGGAGACCTTCCCTACCGGGTACGCGACGCGGGCCGCATTCGCGAAAGTGAGCGCCATCCTCCACCGCCTCGACGACCGGCCCTCCTTCGCGCTCTATGTGGACAGCGCGCTGGCCGGCTACGCCTCGAGATGGCTCGAGGTGTCGTCGGGAGGAGCCCCCTAGCGGCAATGTGCCCCCGATTTCCGGAAGCCGCGGGCGCGAGAATTTCAGCAGGGGCAAGGCGAACGCGCGTCAGAGCGCGCCCGGGACGGCGCACCTCTGCGCCGTCCATGCGGGCAGATTCGCG
Source organism: Gammaproteobacteria bacterium (assembly GCA_022824305.1). GTDB lineage: Bacteria > Pseudomonadota > Gammaproteobacteria > HK1 > HK1 > JAJEAD01. The sequence goes on from JAJEAD010000076.1 coordinate 306,497, forward strand.
TCCGCTGGCCAGGAAGGCGGAGAAACACTGCGACGGGCATCGAGGGGACACGGGCGGGTTCCGTGGCGGCTCCGGCGCACGTTGATGCCGGCCGGTGTCCCGGGCGCTATCATCCTCCCGCGGGCGGGAGAGCGCCGCCCCGATTGCACCTTGGCCTCGCGCCTCCGCGCTTCGATGAGGAGAGGACCGGCTCGGCCGGGGGTGGCGCACCAACCTTGAGGAGTCTTCGACGGTGGACGACGTGACCAGGCAGTTCAGCGGCTACCAGCAGGCCAAGGCGCCGGCGGCGGGCCCCGACGAGCTCCTCGTGCGGGTGGGGCCGGGCACTCCGGGGGGCGAGTACCTGCGACGCTTCTGGCATCCGGTGGCGATAACCTCGCAGGTCGGCGACCTGCCTCTCGCCCTGCGCCGATTCGGCGAGGACCTCGTGCTCTTTCGCGACGGCAGCGGACACTACGGCCTGGTGCACCGGCACTGCCCGCACCGCAACGCGTCGCTCGAGTTCGCCATCGTGCAGCCGCGCGGGATCCGCTGCTGCTACCACGGCTGGCACTTCGACGTGGACGGCACCCTGCTCGAAGCTCCCGCGGAGCCCGATTCGGTCCGGCTCGACCAGCGCGTACGCCTCGGCGCCTACCCGGTGCGCGAGTACAAGGGCCTCGTGTTCGCCTACTTCGGCCCTCCGGACGCCGTTCCCCCTTTCCCGACCTACGACACCTGCGAGATCGAGGGCGGAGAACTCCTCCCCTACGAAGTGCCGATGGACTGCAACTGGCTGCAGGTCGCCGAGAATTCCATGGATCCGATGCACGTGGTGTTCCTGCACACGCGGGTCAACCGGGTGCAGTTCACGAAGAAGCTCGGCATTCTTCCGGTGATCCGATGGTTCGAGACCCCCATCGGGTTCTTCTACACCAAGGGCCGGCGCATGGATGACTTCCTGTGGATCTCCACCAACGACATCGTGCTCCCGAACTTCACACAGGCCGGCGCGGTGCACGAGAGCACCGACGGCGCGACGACCAAGTACTTCGGACGGAACTCCTTCACGCGCTGGATCGTGCCGGTCGACGACACCCATTCCACCGTGCTCGCCTACCGGCACTTCAACCCCCGGGCGGAGTCTCCCCGCGACGAATGGCGCACTCCGGAAGCACTCGAGGAGATCGACATCACCCGGCTGCGCAACCGCCCCTACCGGGAGCGTCAGATCGATCCCGGCGACTACGAAGCGGTCTCCGGACAGGGGCCGATCACGCCTCACGGACGCGAGCACCTCGCTTCCTCCGACACCGGCGTCGTGCGTTACCGCCGCCGGCTGCGGGCCGGGATCCGGGCGCTCGCGGACGAGGGACGCGCGCCGCTCCAGCCGGGGGCCCACGGCGCCGCTCCGATTCCGACCTACGGCAGCGACACCGTGCTTCGATTTCCCCCGGCTCCCGATGCGCAGGAAGACGAGGCGGCGGTCGGGGAGCTGCTCGAAGCGGTGGGCGCGATCTACCGAAGCGCGGACGGGCTCACGGGAGATCCGCGCTACGAGGATCTCGCCACCAAGCTGGCCACGCTCAACCGCTGAAGCGCCGCCGGCAGGGCCAGAACCCGGGCCCGATCCGCTCGAGAGGTGGAGTGCGCGCACTGCCGCGCAGCCGACGAGGGCCGGTGCCCCGCCGCAGGACGGAAGGGCTCGCGCCTTGCACCCGCGACGCGCCCGGAGCGTGCCTGCCCGGCGGGACACGGCAGCGTCCTGCCGCGCTCCTTCCGCGCAATCTGGCAGACTGTCCCTCCGTCGACCGCCGCTGACTTGCCATGTACAAACTCTTCACCCATCGCGATTCCTACGGAATGACCGCCGAGCTCGTCCTCGAGGAGCTCGACATCGAGTACGAGCCCGTCGTCTTCAACGTGCACGACGAGAGACAGTGGCCGGAGGGCTTCACCCGGGCCAACCCCAACCACCGCGTGCCGACCCTGGTCACGGAGAACGGACCGATCTACGAAACCGCGGCAATACTGGTGCACCTTGCGGAGAGGCACGGCGAGGGCCGCCTCATGCCACCGTCCGACGATGCCCGCCGGGCGCGCTACTGGCAGTGGCACTTCTACCTCATGAGCACCCTGCAGCCGGAGGTGCTCATCCAGTTCCACCCCGAGAAGTACTTCCCCGGCGATCCCGATGCACAGCGCGCACTCCGGCAAGCCTCCAGCGGGTGGCTGGAGAAGATCTGGCGGGTGCTCGACGACGCGATCGGCGACGGCCCCTGGTTTCTCGGCAATTTGTACACCACCTGCGACATCTCCTTCGCGATGCAGGCCCTGTGGCAGGAGAATCAGCCCTCGGATCTCTCCCGCTTCCCCAACGCAAGGCGCAGCCTGCGGGCGATTCTGGACCGGCCCGCCGCCCGTCGAGTGCTGCGACGCAACGAGCGCGAGCACCTGGCGTTCGTCTGAGCCGCGTCACCCCCGGGCGGACCCATTGCCTGATGCCGCCCGGCGCCCCTCGGGCACCGGATCGAATCGTCTCCCGGCTCCCCCTGCTCCTTCGGGAGGCAGGATCTCAGTCGAAGGGGTGACGGTCGATAATCGCTTCGTCGCGCTCGGGGCCGGTGGAGATCATGTGCACCGGGGCCTCGGCCAGGTGCTCGATTCGGTCGAGATAGGCGCGGGCCTGCGCGGGCAGCTCCGCTCGGGAGCGAACGCCCAGGGTGGAGCTCCGCCAGCCTTCCATCTCGTGGAGTACCGGCTCGCAGCGCGCGAGCCGCTCGGCATCGGCCGGGAAGTCGTCGAGGAGCTCGCCGTCCAGCCGGTACGCCTCGCAGATCCCGATCCGGTCGAGTCCATCCAGCACGTCGAGCTTCGTGATGCACAGCCCGCTCACCGAGTTCACGCGCGCCGCCCGGCGCAGGGCCACCGCATCCAGCCACCCGCAGCGCCGCGGCCTTCCGGTGGTTGCGCCCTGCTCCCGACCCTGCGAAGCAAGGTGCGCTCCCGTTTCGTCGTGTAGTTCGGTGGGGAAAGGGCCCTCCCCCACTCTCGTGGTGTAGGCCTTGGCGATGCCGAGCACGTAGTCGATCTCGCGCGGGCCGAGGCCGCTTCCGATGGACGCGCCGGCCGCCACGGTATGCGATGAGGTCACGAACGGGAATGTGCCCTGATCCACGTCGAGCAGCGCGCCCTGGGCCCCCTCCAGGAGGATGTTCTCGCCGTTGCGGCGCAGGGCGAAGAGCCGTGCCGGCACGTCGCAGACGAGCGGCCGGATCCTCTCCGCCGCGGCGAGCGCGGCATCCCGACAGGATGCGAAGTCCACCGGCGGCGCTCCATGGAAGCGCTCGAGCAGGAAGTTGTGATAGTCGAGCAGCGGCCGGAGTCGTCGTTCGAATCGAGGCTCGTCCAGCAGATCGTAGACACGCAGGGCCCGGCGCGCCGCGCGATCCTCGTAGGCGGGTCCGATGCCGCGGCCGGTGGTGCCGATCTTCACTGCGCCGCGCATCCCTTCCCGCGCGCGGTCGAGCGCGACGTGAGTGCCGAGGATGAGGGAGCACGCCTCGCTCAGAAGCAGGCGCTCGGCCACCGGCACCGCCTGCCGCTCGAGCAGCTCCATCTCCTGCACCAGCGCCTCCGGCGACAGCACCACTCCGTGCCCGATGATCGAGCTGACCCCTTCCCTCAGCACTCCGGAGGGAATGAGGTGAAGGATGGTCTTCGTGCCGCCGATCACCACCGTGTGACCGGCATTGTGCCCGCCCTGGAATCGCACGACGGCGCGGCAGCGCCCGCTCAGGAGGTCGACGATCTTCCCCTTGCCCTCGTCGCCCCACTGGGCGCCGACGACCACCACCGTCCTGCTCACCTTCGACGTTCCGTGCTGGCGGGATGGTTCGAGAGGAGTCAGACGGAGCGCATCTGCACGCTATCTCAGCGCGTAGAGGAGCAGGCAGCCGAGAATCATGCTCGTCAGTCCCGCGAAACGAAGGGTGCTGTCGTTCAGACTCACGAGTTTCGTCAACGCCCGGCGCATCGCATCCGGATTCAGAAAGGGCAGCAGGCCTTCCAGAACCAGAACGAGGGCGATCGCGACGAGGAGGTCGTGCCACATCGGACCGGCTCTACGGCGAGCGTCACGCGGTCGCCTGTCGCTATCCCCCCGAATCCTTGAAGTATCGGAAAAACTGGGTGTTGGGCTCGAGCAGCAGCACGTCGGCGGGATTGCTGAACGTGTTGCGGTAGGCGTCCAGGCTGCGGTAGAGGGAGTAGAACTCGCCGTCCTGCCCGTAGGCCTGGGCATAGGTATCGGTCGCCGTGGCATCGCCGTTGCCGCGAATCTTCTGGCCTTCGCGCTCGGCTTCGGCGAGCAGGACCTCCCGCTCGCGTTCCGCCTGCGCCCGAATCTCCCGCGCCAGCTCCTCGCCTTCGGAACGGAACTTCTTCGCGACCTGCTTGCGTTCCGCCGCCATGCGATCGAACACGGACTGGCTGACGTTCTCGGGGAGATCCACGCGCTTGATGCGCACGTCGATGATCTCGATCCCGAGCTCGTCGGCCTGGCTCGCGGCCGATTTCAGCATGGTTTCCCTGATCTCGGCACGCTCCCCCGATACGACCTGGCGCACGGTGCGCTTGCCGAACTCGTCGCGGAGCGCCTTGACGATGACCACGGAAAGCCGCTGGTTGGCGATCAGGGGGTTGCCGCCGGTGGAGGTGTAGTACTGCTCGACGAAGCGGACCTTCCACTTGACGAAGGAGTCGACGATGACCTGCTTCTTCTCGCTCGTGAGGTAGAGCTGGGGGTCGGAGTCGAGCGTCTGGATTCGGGCGTCGAACTTGAGCACCGACTGCCAGAACCACTTGAAGTGCAATCCGGGCTCGAAGTCCGATCGCTTGATCTCACCGAACTGGAGCTTGAGCGCCTTCTCGCGCATGTCGACGGTGAATATCGACAGCGCCCCCATTCCGAGAAGCAGTACTCCCGCAACCAGGTATGCACGGTTCATTCCAGGCTCCTTCCGCTCAGGCCGTCGCGGGAGCGGGTAGCCTGACCGGTTTGAGGCTGCCTCTCACCCTCGCCGCCACCGAGCGCGCTCTCGCCGGGTCGGGGCGTCAACAGACGATCCAGAGGCAGGTACATCAGGTTGTTGCCGCCCTGAACGTCGACCAGGACCTTGCTCGAGTTCGCCATCACCGACTCGACCGCCTCCAGGTACAGGCGTTCGCGCGTGATGTCCGGCGCGCGGCGATACTCGGTCAGCACCTGGAGAAAGCGGGAAGTCTCGCCTTCCGCGAGGGCGACGACGCGCTGCCGGTACGCTTCCGCCCGCTCCACGATGGCCTGCGCTTCACCCCGGGCCTTCGGAACGATGTCGGCCTTGTAGGCATTCGCCTCGTTGATGATGCGCTCCTGATCCTCGCGCGCCTTGATCGCGTCGAAGAAGGCTTCCTGCACCTCGGCCGGAGGCTGGGCGTTCTGCATGTTCACGCTCGTGACGTTGAGGCCGCTGCCGTAGCCATCGAGGATCTCCTGGATGAGGACCTGGGCTTCCGCCGCCACCGCGTCACGGCCCTCGGTGATGACGAAGTCCATGCCGCTTCGCCCGACGATCTCCCGTACCGCGCTCTCCGTCGCCTGACGCAGCGTGATCTCGGGATCGACGACGTTGAAGAGGAAGTGCGCCGGTTCCTTGACGCGATACTGCACCGCGAACTGGATGTCGATGATGTTCTCGTCCTGGGTGAGCATCAGCGACTCATGCGCAACCGGCGTGGCGCTCGCCCCCTGCGTGCGGAAGCCGATGTCCTGACTCCGGATCACCTGGACATTCACCTTCTCCACGCTCTCGATGAAGGGGGGAACCCAGTGCGGCCCCGGCCCCGTCGTGCGCACGTATTGCCCGAATCGGAGCACGACCCCCGCTTCCGCGGGATCCACGACGTAGATTCCGTAGGCGCCCCAGCCGAGCACCGCGAGCACCGCGACGATGCCCACTCCGAACGCGCTCGCGCCCCTGGCGCCACCGCCTCCGCCGCCCTCGTCGCCATTGCCGCCGCCGAACCTGCGTCCGCCGGAACGCCGGCCCCCGAAGAGCTGGCCCAGGCGAGCCTGCAGCTTCCTCAGCACCTCGTCGAGATCGGGCGGCCCCTGTTGTCCGCCGCGATCGTTCCAGGGATCCCGGCCGTCACCGCCGGGCTGATTCCAGGCCATGTGTATTGAACTCCCGGGGGTGCCGCGCCGCTCAACCGGCGGCGGCATCGTCGCCGTCTTCGAGGTCGGGACGAGGCAGCTTGACGTTGCTGGAAGGAACGACAGTGGAGATCGCGTGCTTGTACACCATTTGACTGACCGAATTCCTGAGCAGCACCACGAACTGGTCGAACGACTCGATTTGTCCCTGTAGCTTGATTCCGTTCACGAGAAAGATCGAAACCGGGACCCGTTCCTTCCGCAGCGTGTTCAGGAATGGGTCCTGAAGCGAATGTCCCTTGCTCATCTAAGGTTCTCCTTGGCGCTGGGCTCCTTGTTGTTAGTGGGCGACGGCCGTCACATCGGCCCGGGACGAAAAGGCAGTATAAACAATCCGCGCGTCAAAGCGACGCGCGGCCGAGACGGTCTTCGAGGTGCCGAAGCACCTGTTCTCTCAGACACCGCGCTCCCGCGTCGAAGGCGGTGGCGTGGGCCTGCGTGCGCAGCCAGGTGAGCTGGCGCTTGGCGAGCTGACGGGTGGCGGCGAGCGCCGATTCCACCATCGCCTCGAAATGCGTCCCGCCCTCCAGCCAGGACCAGATCTGGCGGTATCCCACTGCCCGCATCGCCGGCAGATCGAGCGAGAGACGCGGGTCGGAGCGCAATCCGCGCACTTCCTCGACGAACCCGCGGGCGAGCATCGATTCGAAGCGGGCGCGAATCCGGGCATGGAGCAGGCCGCGCTCCGGCACTGCGAGGCTGAGCACGTGCACCCTTGCGGAGAGGTTCGGGCCCCGGCCCTCGGCGTGGAGGCGGGAGAGCGTGGATCCGCTCTGCCGCGCCACTTCGAGGGCGCGCTGAACGCGCTGAACGTCGTTCGGGTGAATGCGTGCCGCCGCTGCGGGATCGACGTCGGCGAGACGGGCGTGCATCGCCGGCCAGCCTTCCTGCGCAGCCTGCCGGCCGAGCTCGCGACGAAGCGCCGGGTCGGCCGGAGGCATCCGGGAGAGTCCACGCAGCAGGGCCGAGAAGTACATCCCCGTCCCGCCGACGAGCAGCGGTATCCTCCCCGCCCTTCGTATGCTCGCGATTTCCGCCTCCGCGTCGCGCCGGAACTGGGCGGCGGAGTACGTTTCATGCGGCTCCCGGATATCGATGAGGCGATGCGGCGCCCGTTCCAGGGTGGGCCCATCCGGCTTTCCGGTGCCGATGTCCATGCGCCGATAGACCATGGCGGAGTCCACGCTCACGATCTCGAAGGGCCCCTGCGAGACCAGCCAGACCGCGAGCTCGGTCTTGCCGACCGCGGTGGGGCCCATCAGGCAGATGCAGGGCCCTTCTCCTCCGGCCGCCTCGCTCGGGTCGCTCACTTGCGTCCCGTGCCTGCGAAGAGCGAGACGATCGAGTCTTCCGTCAGCTCCACCCAGATGCGGCCCGACGGAGATTCGGGCCGGGCGCACAGCGCCTCCACTTCCTGCAGCAGTGAACCGACCCGGGGCCAGTCCAGCGGAGGCTCGAGTCCCTCCACGAGGCGTCGGAGGAAGGAAGGGACCCGATCATGGCGATCGCCCGACGCGAGCCGCGGCAATGCCGCCGCGAGCACCGCCACGATCTCCGAAGACTCGATGCCCGCGAGCGCCAGCGGCGCCTCGCGCAGCATGATGCGATCGGGACCGACCCGCCGGTACTCGAACCCGAGACGAAGCAGAGACTCCTCCTGCGCCTCGAAGCGATCGGCTTCCTCGACGCCGACCGGGTGCGTTTCCGGAACCAGGAAGGGACGTGAGGGCACCGGTGCGTGAGCCGCCGCCTGCAGGCGGTTGAAGATCACTTCCCGGCGCGCAGCGACGACGTCGAAGATCCGGATGCCTCCCTGCCCCGCCACCGCCGCGTAGCGGCCCGCGAGCGGGCCGAGCGGAGCGGACGCGTCCTCCGACGCACCCCGGGCCGAAGGCGCCACCTCCGTCCGCCGTCCGGAGTGCTCCCCTCCCCCGTAGGGACGGCGCGTCTCGGCGACTTCGACCCCTGTCGCCGCCTTCCCTTCGGGCCGCAAGGCGGGGGACGCGTCCGCCGCGGGGAGAGACCCCGCCGGAAGCAGGGAGGCGCCTGCGAGTCCGCGCAGGCAGCGCACGACGAAATCGTGCACCAGGCGCGAGTCGTGAAAGCGCACTTCGTGCTTGGCGGGGTGAACGTTGACGTCCACGTCGCCGGCCGGCAGCACCAGGTCCAGGACATAGCCCGGCACGCGGTCGGCGCCCAGCCAGTCCGCACAGCCGGCGCGAATCGCGTGCCGGACCACGGGGTCGCGGACGGGACGGCCGTTGACGAAGAGGTGCTGGGGATCGGAGGCGCGGGCTTCCGCCCGCGGACCTGCCACCCATCCCTGCAGGCCGAGCTCCCCCCGGCCGAACTCCACCCGAAGCGCATGTTCGACGAATCTTCGTCCGCACACTCGGGCGACCCGGTCCTCGCGCTCCCTCTCCCTCGCGGCGGCGCGCAGGCGGAAGACTTGCCGTCCATTGTGGACGAGCGAGACGTCCAGCTCGGGGTGACCCAGCACCAACGCCTTCACCATGCCCTCGAGGTGCCGGAACTCCGTCTTCTCGGTCCGAAGGAACTTCCGCCGGGCCGGCGTATTGAAGAAGAGATCCCGCACCGCGACCGTCGTGCCGACGGCGTGGGGAGCGGGAACAGGGTCGCTTACCCGGGCCGAGCCGGCCGCTTCCACGGACCAGCCGCTCTCCTCCTCCGCTTGCCGCGAGACGAGCGTGAGCCTCGAGACGGAAGCGATGCTCGGCAGGGCCTCGCCCCTGAAACCCATGCTCCCGATCTGCCTCAAGTCCTCGAATTGCCGGATCTTGCTGGTGGCATGCCGGCTGAGCGCGAGCACCAGGTCGTCGCGATGAATTCCGGAGCCGTCGTCGCGCACTCGAACGAGCCTCGTACCGCCGCGCTCCACGTCCACCTCGATCCGTCTTCCGCCCGCATCGACGCTGTTCTCCAGCACTTCCTTCAGCACCGAGGCGGGGCGCTCGACCACCTCGCCGGCCGCAATCTGGTTGGCGAGGGTCGGGTCCAGTCGCCGTATGCGCATGGCGGCAAACTAGCAGCAGGCGCCGGTCGGTGCGACCGGGAAGCGCGGACGCGCGATCCTCAACCCGTCAACCGGACGGGTCGCGGGCGGGGTGACTCCGGGAGGGGCCCCGGCGCGGCCAGAGTCCGGGCGAGAACGAGCGCGTCCTCCCGGCCACGCGGCGCCGGGTAGTAGCCGCGGCGCACTCCGACTTCGTGAAACCCCGCGCTCGCATACAGACGGCGGGCGATTCCGTTGGTGGTGCGCACCTCCAGGGTCAGGGTGTCGGCTCCTCGCCTGCGTGCCGCATCGATGACCGCCGTGAGCAGGGCTCTTCCCAGTCCCCGTCCCTGGGCCCGCGGTCGTACGCAGAGGTTCAGAACCCGGGATTCCACCCCTCGAACCTCCAGGATGCCGAATCCTTCCACCGCTCCTTCGTGCTCGAGCACGGAGCAGGCGTGACCGACCCGCAGGCAGTCCGCAAAGATCTCCCGGGACCACGGGAAGGCATTGGCAGCGCGCTCGATCTCCAGCACGGAGTCGAGATCGGCCCTGCCCATCGTACGGATTCCGGATCCGCTCGGGCGCCCCGGCACGCTCATGGCCGTCCTCCGCGGAACGAGAGAGTGCGGCGACGAAGACTCACGGCCCGGAGCCCGTCAACTCGCGCAGCCGCTTCAGGTCCTGCCAGGCCTTTCCCTTGTCGTGGGGAGAACGCAGCAGGTAGGCGGGGTGATAGGTCACCACCACGGGAAGGGGCGGAGACCCGTAGGAATGAACGCGACCGCGGAGGCGACCCAGTGAGAGCGACGAGGACAGCAGGTTCTGGGCCGCCACCCGCCCCACCGCGAGAATCGCCCGGGGACGAACCAGCTCTATCTGCCGTCTCAGCCACCCCGCGCAGCTCGCCACTTCATCCGGACGGGGGTCGCGGTTGTTCGGCGGCCGGCACTTCACGATGTTGGCGATGTAGACCGAATCCCTCGGCACGCCCATCGCGACGAACATGGCGTCGAGAAGACGGCCCGCCCGCCCCACGAAGGGCTCGCCTCGCGCATCCTCCTGCGCCCCGGGGCCTTCGCCGATGACCATGAAGGGGGCGGTCCGGGGCCCGGTTCCGAAGACCGCGCGCCGCCTCCCCCGATGCAGGGGGCAGCGGGTGCACACCTCCACCATCTGCCGCAGCGTGTCCAGGTCCGCATGCGCCGGGTCGGCGTCCGGCGCATCCCGGACGGGCTCCTCCGCCTCTTCCGGAAGCGCCTGTTGCGCACTCTTGAGCACCCACCGCGTGACGCCCATCTCCCGCAGATAGCGCCGGCGGCGAGCCTCCCTGCCTCCGGGTCGCGGCGGGCCCACCCTACTCGGCGCGTTCACCCTTGGACAGCGCGCTCCCGCGCCGCGCCGCCCGTCGCCGGTGCCGCCCGACCAGGGTGAGCACCGGCCCATGGAGGGCATAGAGCGCGGAAGCCGAGAACAGCACGAGTGGCGGGTCGCTGGAGACGAAAACGAAGCCCGCCACCACGAGCAGCAGCGCCACGAAGGGCACCCGTTCCCGCAGGTTGAAATCCTTGAAGCTCGAGTAGCGGATGTTGCTCACCATGAGAATGCCGCACAGCAGACACACCCCACAGGTCGCCAGCGTCAGATCGGCTCCTTCCAGCCCGAAGTCCGTCGCGAGCCAGACCAGTCCCGCGACCACCGCCGCCGCGGCGGGACAGGGCAGGCCCTGGAAGTAGCGCTTGTCTACAGTGCCGAGCTGGGTATTGAAGCGTGCGAGACGGAGCGCGGTGGCGGCGGCGTAGAAGAAGGCGGCGAGCCAGCCCACCTTCCCCATCTCCCCCAGCGACCACTCGTAGGCGATGAGGGCGGGCGCGATTCCGAAGGACACCACGTCGGCGAGACTGTCGTACTCCGCCCCGAAGGCGCTCTGGGTGTTGGTCATCCGGGCGATGCGTCCGTCCAGGCCATCCAGAACCATCGCGATGAAGATCGCGAGCGCGGACGCCTCGAAACGGCCCGCCATCGCGGCCACGATGGCGTAGAAGCCCGCGAACAGGGCGGCGGTGGTGAAGAGATTCGGCAGCAGGTAGATGCCGCGCCGCTGCCTGGAGCTCGTGGGTGGAGGCATCGGGGGATTGTAGTGGGTCCCCGTCCCGGAACGCCACGCGCATCGCCTCGTCCGGCCGGGAGGGACGGAGTCCGCGCTGGTGCGCGACGGAGCGGCCCTCAGACTCGCAGCATCCGGTCTCCGCGGCCGATCCCCATCGATCCGGAGCGCACCACCTCCAGAATCAGCCGATCGTCGACGGTGTCGATGAAGGCGTCGATCTTGGCGCTGTCGCCGATGAGCTCGATGATGTAGGTCGTCTCACCGACGTCGAGGATGCGTCCGCGAAAGATGTCGCAGACGCGCTTCATCTCCTCGCGTCCCTCCCCCGTCGCGCGGACCTTGATGAGCATCATTTCGCGCTCGACGTGCGCGGATTCGGTGATGTCGGTGAGGCGAACGACATCCACCAGCTTGTTGAGCTGCTTCGTTATCTGCTCGATGACGTCATCGGAGCCGCCGGTCACCAGCGTCATCCTCGATACGCTCGGGTCTTCGGTGGCGGCGACGCTGAGCGATTCGATGTTGAAGCCGCGAGCGGAGAAGAGATTCGCCACCCGGCACAGGGCCCCGGGCTCGTTCTCGAGCAGCAGGGAGATGATGTGACGCATGGGGCCTCGAGATTCCGTACCGCAAGTCAGGCGCCGCCCGCGCTTCAGGCGAGCTCGCGGTCGCGGCACATCTCGGAGAGCAGCATCTCGTGGTGTCCCTTGCCCTGCATCATCATCGGGAAGACGTTTTCGGTGGGATCGGTGATGAAGTCCATGAACACCAGGCGATCCTCCATCGCGAAGGCCTCTTCGAGCGCGGACTCGACGTCACCGGGGCTCTCGATGGTCATGCCGACATGGCCGAAGCTCTCCGCGAGCGCGGCAAAGTCCGGCAGGGAGTCGAGGTAGGAGTGCGACTCGCGGCTCTCGTACATGAACTCCTGCCACTGCCGGACCATGCCGAGGTAGCGGTTGTTCAGGTTGACGACCTTGACGGGCAGTCCGTACTGCTTCGCGGTGGACAGCTCCTGGATGCACATCACGATGCTGCCCTCACCGGTGACGCACGCGACCTTCGCATCGGGGTACGCGAACTGCACGCCCATCGCGGCGGGCAGACCGAAGCCCATGGTCCCCAGCCCCCCCGAGTTGATCCATCGTCGCGGCTTGTCGAAGGGGTAGAACTGGGCCGCCCACATCTGGTGCTGGCCGACGTCGGAGGTGATGAAGGCGTCGCCTTCGGTGATCTCGTAGAGCTTCTGCAGGACGAACTGCGGCTTGATGCAGGTGTCCGATTGCTCGTAGCGCAGACAGTCGATCGACTGCCACTCGCGGATTCGATTCCACCACGCCTCGAGCGCCTGCGCATCGGGGCGGCGATTGGTCGCGTTGATCATTGCGTTCATTTCGCGCAGCACGCTGCCCACCGGTCCCACGATCGGCACATCGACCTTTACGGTCTTCGAGATCGAAGAGGGGTCGATGTCGATGTGCACGATCTTCGCGTGCGGGCAGAATTTCTTGACGTCGCCCACGACCCGGTCGTCGAAGCGGGCGCCGATGCCGATGAGCACGTCGCAGTGATGCATCGCCATGTTGGCTTCGTAAGTGCCGTGCATGCCGAGCATGCCGACGAACTGCGAATCGGTGCCGGGAAAGGCCCCGAGCCCCATGAGGGTATTGGTAGTGGGGTACCCGAGCGAGCGAGCGAAGGTTCGGAGCTCCTCCGATGCATCGTCGAGCACCACTCCGCCTCCGGTGTAGATCATCGGGCGCTCGGCGGAGAGAATCAGCTCGAGCGCCTTTTTCATCTGCCCGGTATGCCCCTTCTGCACCGGGCTGTAGCTGCGCATTCGGACTTCCTGCGGGTACTCGTAGGGAATCTTGATGTCCGGGTGGGTGACGTCCTTGGGAATGTCGATCACCACCGGTCCGGGTCGCCCGGAGGTGGCCACGTGAAAGGCTTTCTTCAGCGTGATCGCGAGATCGTGGACGTCCTTCACCAGGTAGTTGTGCTTCACGCAGGGCCGCGTGATTCCCACGCAATCGACTTCCTGGAACGCGTCCATCCCGATGGCATGGGTGGGCACCTGCCCGGTTATCACCACGAGGGGAATGGAGTCCATGTGGGCGGTAGCGATCCCGGTGACCGCATTGGTGGCGCCCGGCCCGGAAGTCACCAGCACCACTCCGGGCTTGCCCGTGGCTCGGGCATAGCCGTCCGCCATGTGGGTCGCGCCCTGCTCGTGGCGCACGAGAATGTGCTTGACGTCGTCCTGCTTGTAGATGGCGTCGTAGATGTGCAGCACGGCGCCGCCCGGATAGCCGAACAGGAATTCGACGCCCTCGTCCTTGAGAAACTGGAGCACGATTTCCGCTCCGGAAAGTTCCACTTGAATGCTTCCCCGGATCTTTCGCAAACACACGAACTGACCAAAATATGCTACCGGCCGGGCAACGGTCAAGGTATCGCGATATCCGCCGTACCCGGAGCGCGCGCGGGGAGTCCCCGGTCGCCACGCTGACTTTCGCCAGGGCGCGAGCTATATTCGAGGCTGAATCCGAAACGGTCGCCCCGGAGACTCCCGCGCGCGGCCGTGGCCTTCCCGCACCCCCGAATCCTGCGCCCCAACCGAGCACATGCGCGTCTCCCAAACGCTCTTCGCAACCGTCAAGGAGACGCCCGCGGACGCGGAGATCGTCAGTCACCGCCTGATGCTGCGCGCGGGCCTCATCCGCCCCCTGGCGGCGGGACTGTACACCTGGCTTCCCCTCGGCATGCGGGTTCTGCGCAAGGTGGAGAACATCGTCCGCGAGGAGATGGACGCGGCGGGAGCGCTCGAAGTCTTCATGCCCGCCATTCAGCCCGCCGAGCTCTGGAGGGAGTCCGGCCGCTGGGAGAAGTACGGCCCCGAGCTGTTGCGCATCCGGGACCGCCATGAACGGGATTTCTGCTTCGGACCTACTCACGAGGAGGTCATCACCGATCTCGCGCGGCGCGAGATTCGAAGCTACAAGCAGCTACCGGTCAACCTCTACCAGATTCAGACCAAGTTTCGTGACGAGGTACGTCCCCGCTTCGGCGTCATGCGCTCGCGCGAGTTCATCATGAAGGACGCCTACTCCTTCGACCTGAGCCACGAGGCCCACAAGTCGAGCTACCGGCGAATGCATGACGCCTACTGCCGCATCTTCGAGCGCAGCGGTCTCGACTACCGCGTCGTGGCGGCCGACTCCGGCGCGATAGGCGGCAGCCGCTCGCACGAGTTCCACGTGCTCGCGGATTCCGGCGAGGACGCGATTGCCTTCAGTTCCGGCAGCTCCTTCGCGGCCAATGTCGAGCTCGTCCCCTGCCCTGAACCGGGCGAGACGCGGGAGCCGGCCTCGCGAGAGGTCGAAATGGTGGAGACACCCGGCGTGCGGAGCGTCGACGACCTCTCGACGCGGCTTCGGATTCCGGTCCGGCGATGCCTGAAGACCCTTCTGCTCGAAGGACGCAACGGAACGCCCGTCGCGGTGTGCCTGCGGGGAGACCACGATCTCAACCTGGTCAAGGCCGCCTCGCTGCCGGATGTCGCCGTCCCCGTCGCCATGGCCTCCGCAGAACAGGTTGAAAGCGCGATCGCGTGCCCGCCCGGCTCGATAGGGCCGGTGGACCTGCCGCTCCCGGTGCACGCGGATCACGCCGCGCTCGGGATGTCCGACTTCGTGTGCGGGGCGAACCGCGAGGGCTACCATCTGCACGGCGTGAACTGGGGGCGGGATCTCCCGGAGCCCGAGTCGGCGGATCTCAGAAACGCGACCCAGGGAGACCCGAGCCCCGACGGCAGCGGGCCCCTGTCCATCGCGCGCGGGATCGAGGTCGGACACATTTTCCAGCTCGGGGAGGAGTACAGCCGCTCGATGGGCTCGGTGGTGCTGGACGAGCAGGGGCGCGCGGTCCATCTCTTCATGGGCTGCTACGGCATCGGCGTGACCCGCGTGGTGGCGGCCGCGATCGAGCAGAACCACGACCAGCGGGGGATCATCTGGCCGGCCGCGATCGCGCCCTACCACGTCGCGCTGCTGCCCATGAACATGCACAAGTCACAGCGGCTGCGCGAGGCGGTGGAGACGGTCTACCGGGAGCTCTGCGACGCCGGCATCGAAGTCCTGCTCGACGACCGGCGGGTGCGTCCCGGCGTGATGTTCGCGGACGCGGAGCTGACGGGAATTCCCTACCGCCTGGTGATGAGCGATCGCGGTCTCGATGCCGGCGGCGCCGAGTTCAGGCACCGCCGGGACGAAGAGAGCGTGGAAGTCGGCCTCGAGCAGATTGCGTCCACCCTGCGCGGCCGGATCGCCGCCGAATCGGCAGCGGCGCGTCCCGGAGGCAGCGCGTGAGCCTCGTGATCTACCACAACCCGCGCTGCAGCAAGTCGCGGCAGACTCTCGCCCTGCTGCGGGAGCGGGGTCTCGAGCCGAAGGTAGTCCCCTATTTGGACACGCCGCCTTCGGAGACCCGGCTCTCGGAGATCCTGGACATGCTCGGCGTCTCGCCGAGGGGATTGATGCGTGAGAAGGAGGCGCCCTACCGCGAGCTCGGCCTGGCCGATCCGGCCCTCACGCGCGCGGACCTGATCGCGGCAATGGCGGCGCATCCCATTCTCATCGAACGCCCGGTGGTGGTCGCCGGCGCGCGGGCCGCGATCGGCCGCCCGCCGGAAGCGGTGCTCGAGATCCTCTGACCCGACGGCGCCGCGTTGCGCGCCGGCCAGGGCGCCCGCTCACCGACCGAAGCCTCCGTCATGGCCCTGATCCTGGTCCTCTACTACAGCGTGCACGGGAGCACCGCGGCGATGGCGCGACAGGTCGTGCGCGGCATCGAGGGAGTCGACGGCGCCGAATCGCGCTTGCGCACCGTGCCCGCGGTCTCGGCCCGGTCCGAGGCGACGGAACCTCCGATCCCGGGACACGGCCCGCCCTATGCGCAGCTCGCGGACCTCTCGGAGTGCGACGGGCTGATCCTCGGCAGCCCGACACGATTCGGGAACATGGCTTCCGCGATGAAGTACTTTCTCGACGGCACCGGCAGCGAGTGGCTCTCCGGCGCCCTCTCGGGAAAGCCGGCCGGGGTGTTCACCTCGACCTCGAGCCTGCACGGGGGCCAGGAGAGCACCCTGCTGTCCATGATGATTCCGCTGCTGCACCACGGAATGCTGGTAGTAGGGCTGCCCTACACGCACTCCGAGCTGATGAGCACCCGCAGCGGCGGAACCCCCTATGGCGCAAGCCACCTCTCGGGGCTCGACCAGGACCTCGAACTCACCCGGGAGGAATGCGCGCTGTGCCGCAGCCTGGGCCGGAGGGTGGCGGAAGTCGCCGTCCGCCTGAGAAGCGTCGAGTCGGGCGTCTGAAGCACCCGTGGCCCGGCCGCCCCGTCTCGGCGGTATTCTGCTGCGGTCGTCAATCTCCTCGCGGTAGCGGGTCACACTCGTTCAAGACGATTCGACGCAGTGCCGGCTACGACTTCAGCGTCTCTCCTGAGCGTGCGGCCCGCTGCCACGGCATCTCGGCGCTCTCGTGACGAAGGTCGGTGAGACGGAGCGGTTTGATGGGAGGGCGTTCCGCTGCCGGAGCTCAGCAGGGGCGGACCGGACGCTCCCGCGCCATCACCCCCCGCACGAAGGGCAGGGTCAGCGCGCGCTTTGCCACGAGGGCGGCTTCG
Source organism: Gammaproteobacteria bacterium (assembly GCA_022824305.1). Taxonomy (GTDB): domain Bacteria; phylum Pseudomonadota; class Gammaproteobacteria; order HK1; family HK1; genus JAJEAD01. The sequence continues at coordinate 323,546 of JAJEAD010000076.1, forward strand.
TCGAGGCGCTCGATGAGCGACACGAGCGCGTGAAGGTCCCGGCGATGACGACTCAGGATGAAGTCGGCCACTTCGGGGCGAAGCTCCAGTCCCCGCTGCCGCGCATTCTCGCGGAGGACTTCCTTGCGCTCCCCGTCGTCGAGCGGTTGCAGGCGAAGGACGAGTTCCGCCGCGAAGCGGGAGGACAGATCCGGCAGCGCGAGCCCCAGTCCGGCCGGAGCGCAGGTCGCGGCCACGAGCAGGCCGCCACCCTGCGCCCGCAGTCTCTGGTAGAGCTCGAACACCCTTTCCTCCCAGTCCGGGCGTGCGGCGATGTGCTGCACGTCATCGAGGCACACAAGCTGAAAGGCGTCCAGCTCCGCCACCGGGTCGGGCGCTCCCCGCGCATGGTCCTCGAGCGGCAGGTAGATCGCCCGGCGACCGGCGGCGGCGGCCGCTCCGCAGGCCGCGTGCAGCAGGTGAGACTTGCCGGTGCCCGGCTCTCCCCAGAGGTAGAGGCAGGTCATGCCTCCGGAACGGGCCATGCCGCGTACCGCCTCCACCGCTTCCGCGTTGGCCCCGGAAACGAAGCGGTCGAAGCTCGACTCCCGTCGCCAGGTGATGCGCAGCGCGAGCTGGGAAGGGGGGCGCGGCGCCTCCGGTCCATCGTGGTGCGTCGACGCCATCGATCCCGATCAGGGAAGCAGGCGCATCGTGAGCACACCGTCCTGCGCCGCGTGATCTTCCGGAGAGAGGGTCGCGCCGAGGGCGACGCTCTGGCGCAGGCTGCTACGGCCGCCGTGAGCGTCGACCCGAAAGCGCACGTGCCCCGCTTCCACCGACTCCACCGCTATCCACTCCACCTCGTCGAGAGAGCTCAAGTATCGCAGTGCGCGCGCGTAGTCGGCGAGCGTGCGCACGGCGGTGACGACAATCTCGACCGTGCCGGTGGCGAAGACGTCCGCAGACTTCGAATAGCGCGCGGCCAAGTGGTCCGCCGCGATGTGCACGCCGTCCTCCAGCAGCAGCTCGACTGCGTCGGACTGCGTCGTCCAATGCTGCTCGCTGCCCTCCATCAGGAGACTCCACTGCGCTTCCGACAGGGAGGGAAGCAGCGCTCGAAGGCGGATCAGAAGCACCGCTTCGGTCCCGTAGCGCTCCGATGCCTGCCGAAGCCGGTCGAAGAAGCCGGCCCAAATCTCGTCGGGGTCGACCGCCAGACGGTCCTCGAGGTCGAGAAGCGGCAGCACCAGGGGAATTCCCCTGCGGCGCGCGGCTTCCTCCAGGGGAACGAAGGGGGCGGCGTCGGGGTCGGTGGCGAGCAGCGTCCGCGTCCCCTCGCTCTCGACCGAGAACCACACCAGGGTCGAGGGGCGCAATCTTCCCCATACCGGCAGCCCGGCGTCGCGAACGAGGGCGTCGACGAGCTCGGCGTCGAACCTCGCCCACAGCCTGAACGGCCCCCCTCCACCCGTCGCGTCCGGCTCCACGTCCTCGCCGCCGCGATACCGGAACTGCTGCACGAATCGACCGGGCTCATCGAGCGCCGCGACGAGCATCTCCTGGGACTCGATGTCCCTGCGTCCGCTGACCTTGAGCAGCACCCGGCGCAGAGCGAGGCCGAGGGCGCGCTCGCGGTCCTCGGGCTGCTGGGTCGCAACCCGGACTTCCGTTTCGTAGAGGTCCGCGACCACCGCGGCGCTCGGCGATCCGGCCGGCACGCCGGAGAGCAGCGCCAGCATCGCGAGGCCGATTGACGAGACTGTGAACTTGGACATGCCTTCGAGGCTATGATCATCCTGCGCGTGCAATCAAGATTCCGACATTCTCTCGCCATGGACCTCGAGAGCGGCTCTCGTCATGACCCAGCCTGAAGCGACGAAGGGGCTCACCTATCGCGATGCAGGCGTGGACATCGAGCGCGGCCGGCGCCTGGTGGACATCGTCAAGCCCCTTGCCGCGTCGACGCGCCGCCCGGAGGTGCTCGGCGGCATCGGCGCCTTCGGCGCACTGTTCGAGGTACCGGCGGGATTCCGAAACCCGGTGCTGGTATCGGGAACCGACGGCGCCGGCACCAAGCTCGCGCTCGCAACGGAGCTCGGCCGCCACGAGGGAGTGGGCATCGACCTCGTGGCCATGTGCGTCAACGACGTGCTCTGCGCGGGGGCGGAGCCGCTCTTCTTCCTCGACTACTTCTCGACCGGACGATTCGACGAAGAGGTCGCGGCCGCCGTGCTGAGCGGGATTGCGGAGGGCTGCCGCCTCGCCGGCTCGGCCCTGATCGGCGGCGAGTGCGCCGAGATGCCCGGCATCTACGGGGCCGGCGACTACGATCTCGCGGGGTTCTGCGTCGGTATCGTCGAGCGCGAGCGTCTCATCGACGGGACCCGCGTCGAGGCGGGTGACGCGCTGATCGGTCTCGCCTCGAGCGGGCTGCATGCCAACGGCTACTCGCTGGTGCGCAAGGTGCTGCGCATGACGGGGGGCAGCCTCGACCGCGAGATCGGGGGACGCAGCCTGGGCGAGGTTCTGCTCGAGCCCACTCGAATCTATGTGCCGAGCATGCTCGACCTGATCGGCCACGTGGATGTGCGCGGCATCGCCCACATCACCGGAGGCGGGCTGGTCGAGAACCTGCCTCGCCTTCTTCCCGAAGGCACGGGGGCACGGATCGAGACCGGGGCGTGGACGCGCGATCCGGTGTTCGCGTGGCTTTCCGCCGACGGCGGGATCGAAGAAGACGAAATGCTGCGCACCTTCAACTGCGGCATCGGCATGGTGGCGGCAGTGCGCGGGGATGAAGCGGACCGCGCCTTGCGCCGTCTCCGGGAGCGTGGCGAGCGTCCCTGCCTGATCGGCGAGGTGATGCCCGCGCCTGCGCAGGGCATCTCCCCGCTCGTCTTCCGGTGAGCATTTCCGCGCTGCGCGCGGTGGTGCTGATCTCGGGGCGGGGATCCAATCTTCAGTCCCTCATCGACGCCGTGCGCGACGGGCGCCTCGCGCTCGACATCCGCGCCGTCATCAGCAATGTCCCGGGCGCCGCCGGCCTGCGTCGGGCGGAGGCTGCGGGCATCGAGTCGCTGGCCCTCGATCACCGCGAGTTCTCCCTTCGGGAGGACTTCGACTCCGCGCTCGCGCGCCGGGTGGACGAAAGGCGGGCCGAGCTCGTTCTGCTCGCGGGCTTCATGCGGATACTCGGTCCCGCGTTCGTGAGCCGCTACGACGGCCGGCTCATGAACATCCACCCTTCCCTGCTCCCGGCCTTCCCCGGGCTCGACACGCACCGTCGCGCGCTCGAAGCCGGCGTGGCCGTGCACGGCGCCACCGTGCACTTCGTCACCCCCCGGCTCGACGGCGGTCCGATCATCGTCCAGGCTGCGGTCGAGGTTCGTCCCGGCGACACGCCCGAGGCGCTGGCGGCCCGCGTGCTGGTGGAAGAGCACCGGATATATCCGCTTGCGGTGAAGTGGTTCACGGAGGGTCGCCTCAGCATCCGGGACGGGCGGGTCTTCCGCGACGGACGGCCGGTTCGCTAGCCGTCCGCGTCGCCGTGCTCGTCGGGCCGATGCCGCGCCGCGCGCGCGCAGTGCTGGGCCGCGCGCAACACACCGCGCAGGATGTTGAGCTCCGAGCGCAGCATGCCGGCCCGGTTGAAGAATCGGCGAAGGCGGCGCATGAGCTGCCGGGGCGCTCGCGGATCGAGGTAACCGATATCGACGAGAGTCCGCTCCAGGTGCGCATGGAAACCATCCAGGTCGGAGAGCCGCGCGAGCGGATCGCCGTCGCTTGCGGGGGTCGACGACGCCGGAGCGGCGTCCGTCGCATCGCCCGCCAGCAGCGCGCGGCGCAGCTCCCACGCGAGGAGCTGCACCGATCCCCCCAGGTTGAGGGAGGGGAAGGAGTCGTCGGTGGGGATTCTCACCACCGCCTGACAGAGATCGACTTCCGGATTGGTGAGCCCGGTGGACTCCCGGCCAAAGACCAGCGCAACCTCCTCGCGAGACCGTGCGAGGACTTCCCGCGCGCAGGCGGCGGGGTCGAGCCCGGGCCAGGGAAGGTGGCGGACTCGGACGCTCGCCGCCGCCGCCCAGGCGCAATCGCCGAGCGCCTCCGACAGCTCCCCGCAGACCTTCGCGGACACCAGCAGGTCATCCGCGCCGGCCGCGCGAGCGGTCGCTTCCGCGCTGGGAAAGTGCCGGGGCCGCACGATGTACAGGCGCGTCAGGCCCATGGTCTTCATCGCTCGCGCCACCGCGCCCACGTTGCCCGGGTGAGAGGGCTCGACCAGGACCACCCGAACGCCGGCGAGCGCGCTGCGCACGGCGTCCGGACCCGGAGCGTCTCCGGGCGCGCGAGACGCATGCTCTGCGCCCACCCCCGCTTCGGAAGGCGCGGGAGACCGCGTCTCCGGATGCCCCTTCACCGCGCCACCCGCTCGTCCGCCCCGCTATACTGCATCAGGACCCGCTCCCCAAGCGGCGGAGACCGATGCACCCCTTGCTGAACATCGCGGTCCGCGCCGCCCGCAGTGCGGGAGACGTGATTGTACGGCACCTCGATCGCCTGGACGCCGTGAAGGTCGAGGACAAGGGCGCTCACGACATGGTGAGCGAGGTCGACCGCCAGGCGGAAGCACGAATCATCGGCGTGATCCGCGCCGCCTATCCGGCGCACGCCATCCTCGCCGAAGAATCCGGGCGCCACTCCGGCACCGACTTCGAATGGGTAGTGGACCCGCTCGACGGCACCCGGAACTACCTGCGCGGCCTGCCTCACTTCGCGGTGTCGATCGCGGTGCGCCGCCGGGGAAGAGTGGAGCAGGGAGTGGTGTTCGATCCCGTCCGCCAGGAGATGTTCGCGGCATCGCGGGGATCCGGGGCGAGCCTGGACAACCGCCGCATTCGAGTCGCCACCGGCAACGGCCTCCGCGACGCGATGATCGCGACCGGCATGCCGGTGAGCCGCCCGGCCGACCTCGATGTCCAGACCGCCGAGTCGCATGCCCTGTGCCGCGAGGGCGCCATCCTGCGGCGCTCCGGGTCCGCCGCCCTCGACCTCGCCTACGTGGCGGCGGGACGCCTCGACGGATTCTGGGAATGGGGGCTGCGCCCCTGGGACATCGCGGCGGGGATTCTCCTCGTGCGGGAGGCGGGCGGCATCGTGGCCGGTCGGGGAGGCGCCGACGATGCGCTCGACACGGGGGACGTCGTCGCCGCCAATCCCCGGATCCTTCGCGCGATGCTCGCGCAGCTTCACCGCCGCGGCCGGAGCGGTCCGCAGGTCTCGCCCGCCCTCGCGCCGGAAGACCGGAGCGCGGGCTGAACCGCCCTCAAGCGGTGGGAAGGAACTTCGAGTCGACGCTGCCGTCCACGGCCCAGACCATGCGGCCGGAATCGCAGCGGCCGGAGTAGACGACGCTCTCCCCCGCGTCGATGGCGGACCCGATGGCCTTCAGGATGACGGTCACGGTTGCGCCGCCGTCGCTTCCCGTGCTCGCCGCGGCTTCGGACACGTACCGGTTCGAGTAATCGGCAGGGTCCGCAAGACCCAGCGAAGCATTGTCCATTCCTTCGCTCAGGCCCGCCTCCCGGCAGGCGACCTCGAGCGCACTTCGATGCGCGATGGAGATGTTGACCCCTTCCTGCACCTTCGCTCTGACCGTGTAGTCCAGGTAGGCGGGAATGGCCACCGCGGCCAGCACTCCGATGATCGCCACCACGATCATGAGCTCGATGAGGGTAAAGCCCCGCTGCCCTGCTTTCATCTACACGCTCCCCTGTTGCCTCGAGATTGAGCCCCGGACCAGCGGCGCACCCGGACCCGGAGGATTTCCGGCGCCGCGTACCCGGCTGCCTTCCGGCCCCGCGGGCCGCTTTCCGGACCGACCCCTCGCGAGCGGCAAGACTACTTGTTCCCGATACCCGTCCGTCAAGTCCCGCGTCCGCCGAAGCCACGCTTCCCGCGAACACCGGCGTCGCCGCCGCGCGCCCGGATCTCCCCCGGTGCCGCCCGGGCGGTACCGGGCCGGGATCGCCGCGCGCGGCGAGGAGCCCGCTGCCCCGCGGGCCCCCACTCCGGGCCCGGAGGCGCCGTTCTGCCGGTCGGGCGCGCCGGTTCCCGCCAGCGCTCGTGATACGATCGAATCGCGTTTTCCGTTACCTCCCGCGCCCCGCATATCCGGCATGAACCTCCACGAGTTTCAAGCAAAGGCGCTCCTCGCGAGCTACTCGGTACCGGTCCCGGACGGCCGTCCCGCCACGTCTCCCGCGGAGGCGAAGTCTCGCGCGGAGGAGATGGGAGGGGGCCCCTGGATGGTCAAAGCCCAGGTTCACGCGGGGGGCCGGGGAAAGGCGGGCGGAATTCGCAAGGCGGAATCCGCGCACGAGGTCTTCGAGGCGGCGAGCGAGATGCTCGGACAGAGGCTGGTGACCGCCCAGACCACTGCGGATGGCCAGCCGATAAACACCGTACTCGTCGAGCGTGTCGGCACGGTGGAGCGGGAGCTCTATCTCAGTCTGCTGGTGGACCGCGGCCGCGCGCAGGTCGCGCTCGTCGCGTCCGCGGCCGGCGGCATGGACATAGAAGAGGTAGCGACTCGCGACCCGGAGAGAATCGTCACCGAGCTCGTCGACCCCGCAGCCGGTCTGCAGGCCTACCAGGTACGCCGCGTCGGGTTCGGACTGGAGCTCGCAGAGAGCGAGCGCAGGGAGCTCGCGACGCTGCTCCCGGCGCTCTACCGGATGTTCACGGAGAGGGATCTCTCGCTGCTGGAACTCAATCCTCTTGTCACGGGCGGCGGCCGCCTCTTTGCTCTCGACGCCAAGGTGTCGGTCGACGACAACGCCCTTTTCCGGCATCCGGACCTTGCCGGTCTCCGCGACGCCTCGCAGGACAACGAGAAGGAAACCCGCGCCCGCGACTTCGATCTCAGCTACATCGCTCTCGACGGCAACATTGCCTGCATGGTCAACGGCGCCGGACTGGCCATGGGCACCATGGACATCATCAAGCTGCACGGCGGGGAACCCGCAAATTTCCTCGACGTCGGCGGCGGCACCGACGCCGCCAAGGTTGCGGAGGCGTTCAAGCTCATCGTCTCGGACCCGAAAGTGGAAGCGATTCTCGTCAACATCTTCGGCGGCATCGTGCGTTGCGACCTCATCGCGGAAGGCATCATCCGGGCGGTCGGCGAGGCGGGCGTATCGGTCCCGGTGATCGTGCGGCTGGAAGGCACCAACGTGGACCGGGGACGAGAGTTGCTGGAGCGAAGCGGCATGTCCATCATCTCCGCCCAATCCCTTTCCGATGCGGCGGCAAAGGCGGTTGCGGCCGCGGCCGAAGCGGGACCGCGCTGAAGCCGAGCCCTCGCCGCCCGGAATCGACACGCCGTACCGGGGGGAAACGATGAGCGTTCTGGTCGACAGCAGCACCCGGGTCATCTGCCAGGGTTTCACGGGAAGACAGGGCACCTTCCACTCCGAGGAGGCGATCGCCTACGGAACCCGACTGGTCGGCGGCGTCACCCCGGGCAAGGGAGGAAGGACCCACCTGGGGCTCCCGGTGTTCGATACCGTCCACGAAGCGGTGCGCGAGACGGGAGCGGAGGCGTCGATGATCTACGTGCCCGCGCGCTTTGCCGCCGATGCCATCCTGGAGGCGGCAAGCGGCGGAATCCGCACCATCGCCTGCATCAGCGAAGGGATACCGGTGCTCGACATGCTGGGAGTGAAAGCGGCGCTGGCGCGCTTCCCGCAGACGCGACTGATCGGACCCAACTGTCCGGGCCTGATCACCCCCGGCCAGTGCAAGATCGGCATCATGCCCGGACGCATCCACCGAGCCGGCTGCATCGGAATCGTCTCCCGGTCCGGCACCCTGACCTACGAAGCGGTCCACCAGACCAGCGAGAACGGCCTGGGTCAGAGCACCTGCATCGGGATTGGCGGCGATCCGATCCACGGCATGAGCTTCATCGATTGCCTGGAGCTCTTCCAGGAGGATCCGGGAACCCGGGGAATCGTCATGGTGGGCGAAATCGGGGGCAGCGCCGAGGAAGAAGCGGCACGCTACATCGCCGCGCGGATCAGCAAGCCGGTGGTCGCATACATCGCAGGGGTCAGCGCCCCTCCCGGCCGTAGAATGGGGCATGCCGGCGCCATCATCACCGGCGGCAAGGGCACCGCGGAGGCGAAGTACTCCGCCCTCGAGGCGGCCGGAGTGCGCACCGTGCGTTCAGCCGCGGGAATCGGAGACGCGATGAAGACGGCGCTCGAAGACTGAGCCTCGGCCCGAGACAGGTTCGCATGAAGAAGATCGAAGCGATAATCAAGCCTTTCAAGCTCGACGACGTGCGAGAAGCGCTGTCGGAGATTGGAATCACCGGCATGACGGTCACCGAGGTGAAGGGCTTCGGCCGGCAGAAGGGTCACACCGAGCTGTATCGGGGCGCCGAGTACGTGGTGGACTTTCTGCCCAAGGTGAAGATAGAGATTGTGGTCACGGAGGCGCAGGCGGAGACGTGCCTGGAGGCGATCACCGAGGCTGCGCGCACCGGCAAGATCGGAGACGGAAAGATCTTCGCCTCGCCGGTCGACAAGGTGGTGCGGATCAGAACCGGCGAGCTGGACGACGACGCGATCTGAGAACGGAGCAATCCGAAGGGTCCGGTCGGAGCATTCGCCCCGGCCCGACGCCACCGGTGAGGGGCGCCTCGTCACCCGAGGCCGATCATGTCGGGGTTCAGGGCCCGCCCCCGATCGACCGCCTCCCGCGGCCGTCGAGACCTCACTCGATGCTGAGGCCCTGTACCGATTCGACGCCGGGGTGGTTCGGGAAATTGACCTCGAGCACCCGCAATGCGTCGGCGGAAAGGTCATCGAGCCCGAGCACCCGGTATGCAGTCGCCATGATGACGAGCGCCTCGGCCACGGAGGGGGTCCCCTGAAAGCGCTCGACGACGTAGCGGGCACGGTTGGCCGCCGCCACGTATGCCGCTCGCCGCAGGTAGTATCGGGCCACATGGATCTCGTGCTGCGCCACGGTGTTCTTCAGATACACCATGCGTTGGGTCGCGTCCGCTGCGTAGCGGCTGTCCGGATACTGGCGGACCAGCTCCTCGAAGTCCCGAAAGGCCTGCGCAGCGGCCCCGGGATCGCGAGCCGAGGGGTCCTGGGGGAGAACGACATCCAGCACGTTTCGGCCGCGATTGAAGTTCGCGAGCCCCTTCAGGTAGTAGGCGTAGTCGGCGCTGGCATGCCTGGGGTGCATTCTCAGGAAGCGGTCCGCCGCGGCGATGGCGGACGCCGGCTCGCCGCTCTTGTAGTAAGCGTAGGCGGTCTCGATCTGCGCCTGTTGCGCAAGCGGGCCGAAGGGGTAGCGCGATTCGAGCTTTCCGTAGTAGTCGATGGCGGTCTCGTAGTCGCCGTTCTCCAGGCGCGCCTTGGCGGAGGAGTAGAGCTGCTGCGCGGACCAGTCCTTCGTGGGGTCGGCCTTTCGACCCCACATCTCGCAACCGGCGGCGAGGACGGACATCACGAGGAGCAGGCAGGCGCCGGCTCGCTCTGCGCGTCGGAGCCAGGCGCCGGATTCGGCCTTGCCGTGAACCGGAGCGCGCGGCAGGGGATTCGGAGCGGGACGGTCCACGCGTTTCGATTACGCGCTGCGGGCAACGTAGCGCCGGCCGGCGGCGAGCGCCTGGCGGCGCGGAGCGGGCCGCAGCGGCCCGGTTCCCGCATCTCTCCGACCGCCGCGCGCAACGCGGCGGCGCCAGGCCAGAGTCTTCTCGGTCCGCATTCGTCGCTTTCCGCTCCCGATCACCGCGGCCGAAACCGGCTCCGCGGGATCGAGGATCCCGGGTCGAGCGCCACGGTCCGCCCGCAAAGGTTATCCCAGGCTCGCCACTCGGACCAGCGCGCCGCATCGCCCGAGACGAGGCGGAAGCGACGATGAGCTCCGAGAGGCTGCACGCGGTTCTGCCCCCCGGCCTCGCCGGCCTGCGCCTCGACCGGGCGCTCGCGGAGGTCTTCCAGGGCCACTCCCGCTCCCGCATCCAGCGCTCGATCCTGGAAGGCCATGTCCTCGTCGACGGTCGCCCGGCTGACGCTTCGCAGCGGGTGGCGGGCGGAGAACAGGTCGAATGGCCCATGCCCGCCGCACCCGACGCAGGCTGGAAGCCGGATCCCGTCGCGCTCCGTCCCGTCTACGAGGACTCCGAGATCATCGTAATCGACAAGCCGGCCGGACTGGTGGTGCACCCGGGGGCGGGAAACCGGACGCACACCCTCGCCAACGGTCTGCTGCACCGATACCCCGAGCTTGCCCGACTGCCGAGGGCGGGCGTGGTGCATCGCCTGGACAAGGACACGTCGGGGCTGCTCGTGGTCGCCCGGACTGACGCGGCGCACCGCCATCTCGTGTCGGAGATCCTGCGCCGGGCGGTGGAGCGGGAGTACGAAGCAGTGGTCTGGGGCCTCGTCAGCAGCGCTTGCGGGCGCATCGATGCCCCCATCGCCCGCCACCGTACGCAGCGTACCCGCATGGCGGTAGCCGCCAGGGGACGCAACGCCGTAACGCACTACAGGGTTCGGGCGCGTTATTCTCACTTCACTCGGCTGAGGGTTCGCCTGGAGACCGGTCGCACGCACCAGATTCGGGTCCACATGCATCACCTGGGCCACCCCGTAGCCGGTGACCCCGTCTACGCTACGCGTCGCCGCACCCCGGATCTCCCTCTCTCCTTGCAGAAGGCCCTGCGAGAACTCGAAGGCCAGGCTCTTCACGCGAGCCGCCTCGCGTTCTCTCATCCTCTCGACGGCGTGCGGCGCGAGTGGCATGCAACGTTGCCCGCGGACCTTTCCGCGCTGATCGCCACGCTGGAGGCGACGCGTGGCGCGCTTCCCCGGTCGGAGTGATCGGGGCCCCCGCCGACGCGATAGTCTCGGAGAACCAATGCCGGCCGTACACCAGGAGGCGCTCGAAGGTCTCGAGTTCATCGAGCCGGATTGGCCGGCGCCGCCGTCGGTCAGAGCCGGCTCGACGACGCGCCGGGGAGGTGCGAGCCACCCTCCCTACGACCATCTGAACCTGGCTCTGCGGGTAGGGGACGACGCGGACGCGGTCTCCGAGAACCGGAGACGGCTCAGGACGCGGCTGCATCTTCCCGCCGAGCCCCTGTGGATGAGACAGGTACACGGCACCCGCGTCATCGAGGCGGAATGCGCGGAAGCGGACCCCGTGGGGGATGCCTGCATCGCGCGCTCGTCCGGCCGGCCCTGCGCAGTGCTGAGCGCGGACTGCCTGCCGATTCTGCTCTGCGCCCGGCACGGCGGAGCGGTTGCCGCCGTGCACGCGGGCTGGCGCGGGCTCGCCGCCGGCGTCATCGAGAGCACGGTCGCGGCGATGCGGACTCCGGCCCGGGAGGTCCTCGCATGGCTCGGCCCCGGCATCGGCGCGGCCGCCTACGAGGTCGGCCCGGAGGTGCGCGAAGCCTTCGTACGACGACATCGCGAAGACGTGGACGCATTCGTCCCGACGAGGCCGGGACACTGGACCGCCGACCTCGCGAGGCTCGCGCGCGCGCGTCTCGCACGTTGCGGGGTTGCCGCGGTACATGGGGGCAACCGATGCACCCACTCCGATCCGCAGCGCTTCTACTCGTTTCGGCGTGACGGGACAACCGGACGCTTCGCGACCCTGATCTGGATCGAGGCGCCGTCGCCTCCGCCGCCCGGCCGGCGGGGCGCCGGCTTGAATCGGAGGGGCCTGCCCTAATGTTCCCGGACAGCATGAATTCGAGGTTTCCGCGATGCGCATGGACCGGCTGACGACACAATTCCAACTCGCGCTCTCCGATGCCCAGAGTCTCGCGGTGAGGCGGGACCACGCATCGATCGACCCCGCCCACGTTCTCGTGGCGCTGCTCGATCAGCAGGGTGGCAGTGTCCGGCACCTGCTCACCCGCGCCGACATCAACGTCCACCGGCTGCGCTCTCGGCTCGGCGAGATACTCGATCGAGCGCCCACCGTGCACGGCAATGCGGGCAACATCGCGATCGGCAACGAGCTCGGCCGCTGTCTGAACCTGTGCGACAAGCTTGCCGCCGAGCGGGAGGATCAGTTCATCTCGAGCGAGCTGTTCCCGCTCGCGGTGCTGGACGCGGGTGGGGAATGCGCGCGCGCCCTCACCGAGAACCGGGCGACGAAAGAGGGCATCGAGGCGGCAATTGAACAGCTCCGCGGCGGGGAGAGCGTGAGCAGCGAGAACGCGGAGGAGCAGCGGCAGGCGCTCGAGAAGTTCAGCATCGACCTCACCGAGCGCGCCGAGCAGGGTCGCCTGGATCCCGTGATCGGGCGCGACGACGAGATTCGGCGCACCATCCAGGTCCTGCAGCGCCGAACCAAGAACAACCCGGTGCTGATCGGTGAGCCCGGGGTCGGGAAGACGGCGATCGTCGAGGGTCTTGCCCAGCGCATCGTCAACCGGGAGGTGCCGGAGGGCCTGAAGGGCAAGCGCCTTCTCGCCCTCGATCTCGGAGCGCTGGTGGCCGGCACCAAGTTCCGCGGGGAGTTCGAGGAGCGGATCAAGGCAGTGCTCACCGATCTCGCCAAGCAGCAGGGAGAGGTCATTCTCTTCATCGACGAGATCCACAACCTGGTCGGCGCCGGCAAGGCGGAAGGAGCGATGGACGCGGGCAACATGCTCAAGCCCGCACTGGCCCGGGGAGAGCTGCATTGCGTCGGCGCAACGACCCTGGACGAGTACCGCCAGTGCGTGGAGAAGGACGCTGCGCTCGAACGCCGGTTTCAGCGGGTGATGGTGGAGGAGCCGAGCGTGGAGGACAGCATCGCGATCCTGCGGGGGCTCAAGGAACGCTACGAGATTCACCACGGCGTCGACATCGGCGACCCGGCGATCGTCGCCGCCGCCACTCTCTCCCACCGATACATCTCCGATCGGCAGCTCCCGGACAAGGCGATCGATCTCGTCGACGAAGCGGCGAGCCGGATTCGCATGGAGATCGATTCGAAACCGGAAGCGATGGATCGCCTGGACCGGCGCGTAATTCAGCTCAAGATCGAGCGTGAAGCGCTGAAGAAGGAGACTGACGACGCCTCCCTCGAGCGCCTGGCCAGGCTCGAGAAGGAGATTGCGAACGCCGAGAAGGAGTACTCGGACCTGGAGGAGATCTGGAAGGCCGAGAAGGCGGCGGTGCAGGGCTCGCAACACGTGAAGGAGGCGCTGGAACGGGCCAGGCTGGAGCTCGAGACCGCTCGCCGCGCCGGAGATCTCGGACGCATGGCGGAGATTCAGTACGGCCGTCTCCCGGAGCTCGAGAAGCAGCTCGAGCTCGCCACCCGGGCCGAGCACCGGGAAATGCAGCTCCTGCGTTCCGCCGTCACCGAGGACGAAGTGGCGGAGGTGGTGTCTCGATGGACAGGAATCCCCGTCACCAGGATGATGGAAGGCGAACGCGAGAGACTCCTTCACATGGAAGAGAGCCTGCATGGACGCATAGTGGGGCAGGACGAAGCGGTGCGAGCGGTGTGTGATGCAATTCGCCGCGCGCGCTCGGGCCTCTCCGACCCCAGGCGGCCCAACGGCTCCTTCCTCTTTCTCGGCCCCACCGGCGTCGGAAAGACGGAGCTCTGCCGCGCACTGGCGGAATTCCTGTTCGACACCGAAGAGGCCATCGTGCGCCTGGACATGTCGGAGTTCATGGAGAAGCACTCCGTGGCGAGAATGCTCGGCGCGCCGCCCGGCTACGTCGGCTACGAGGAAGGCGGCTACCTGACCGAAGCCGTGCGCCGCCGCCCCTATCGGCTCGTCCTCCTCGACGAGATCGAGAAGGCCCACCCCGAAGTGTTCAACGTGCTGCTGCAGGTCCTCGAGGACGGCCGGCTGACCGACGGACACGGCCGTACCGTCGACTTCCGCAACACCGTGATCGCGATGACTTCCAACCTCGGCTCGGAGCACATCCAGAGCTTCGCGGGACGCGGCGACTACCCGTCCATGAAGGAGGCGGTGATGGAAGACGTGAAGGCCTCGTTCCGACCGGAGTTCATAAACCGAATCGACGAAGTGGTGGTCTTCCACCCCCTCGCGCGGGAGCAGATTCGCGCGATCGCCCGCATTCAGGTGGATGCGCTCCGAGAACGTCTGAGCGCTCAGGATGTCGCGCTGGAGGTGAGCGATGCCGCCCTGGATCGACTGGGTGAAGCGGGCTTCGACCCCGTGTACGGGGCAAGGCCGCTGAAGCGCGCAGTGCAAAGCCGCCTGGAGAACGAGCTGGCGAGGCGCCTGCTCTCGGGGGAAATCTCCCCGGGACAGCACATCCGGGTGGATGCCGGTGCGGGGGGAGAGCTCGGGTTCGAGGTCGTGACCGCGCAAGCGGCCTGAGTCCCGCGGCGATCACCCGCGGCTCCCCTTCCCGCCCGGTCTCGCACTCACCGCCGCGCAGCTCCTGCCCGGGCATGTGACCCTCCCGCAGCTTCTCTCCGTGCACCCGGCTGCGTGCGTCGCGCTTGCGGCGCTCGTCGGTCTGATCGGAGGCAGCTTCCTCAATGTCGTCGTCTTCCGGCTTCCCCGCATCCTGGAACGGGAGTGGCAGTGGGAAGCCGCCGAGCGCAGTGGCGACGTGGAAGCGTCGAGCCACTTCGCGGGACAGCGCTTCGGGCTCGCAACTCCACGTTCGCGCTGTCCGGCATGCGCAGTGCCGATTCGGCCCCTGGACATTCTGCCGGTGCTCGGCTACCTCCGGCTGAGGGGACGCTGCCGGGCCTGCGACTGGAAGATCCCGCTTCGCTACCCGGCCATCGAAGTCTCGAGCGCGCTGGCCGCGGGAATCGTCGCCTGGCATTTCGGCTGTGGCGCGCCCATGGCGAGCGCCCTGCTCCTCACCTTCGCGCTGCTCGCGCTCGCGTGCATCGACCTCGAAACCGGCCTTCTGCCCGATGCGATCACCCTGCCCTTCCTCTGGCTGGGTCTGGCGATCAATCTCTTCGGCGTGCACGCCGCCCTGCCCTCCGCGGTCATGGGAGCTATCGCCGGCTACGGCATTCTCTGGGTGGTGTTCCACGCCTTTCGAGTCGTCACCGGCAAGGAAGGCATGGGACACGGGGACTTCAAGCTGCTCGCCATGCTCGGCGCATGGCTGGGGTGGCAGGCCCTGCCGCTCCTCGTCCTGCTCTCGTCCGCGGCCGCGCTCGTGGTCGGGCTCGGCTCCGCCGCGCTTGGGTGGCGGCAGCGCTCTTCGCCGATTCCCTTCGGTCCCTTCCTGGCCGCCGCCGGTTGGCTCTACCTCCTGTTCGGAGATTCATGGACCAGCGCCTACCTGGAATGGATCGGGGCCCTTCCCTAGCGTACCGGGGCGGCGCCCCAAGAGATGACGCCCGCGGTGCCTGCCCGTCCCGGCCCCGCGGCAGGCGACCCCCGCCGGAATCGGGGGAGCGACCAGCCCTCGTTCCCGCGACGAGCTCCACCTCCCGCCGGCGCGCGGGCAGCCGCGGCGCGTCGCCCACGGGCGCAACGTTGCGGCCTCCGGATTCGCTCCGCAATTGCAGGGCGGACTGCATCAATGAAAGAATCGGGCTCATGCCGATGGACAACGTCTTTGCGATAGCTGGCGAACGCAAGCAGATGCCGGATATCTCCGCCGACCAACGGGTGATCTACGAGCAACCGTTGAGCGAGCGCATACGCGCTTTCCTGCGCCTGGAGTTCCTGTTCAAGCGCGCCGAGTTTCAACTCCTCACCGACGACCCCTGGGCGAGCCGCAGCGCGATGGAGTCCATCATCGACGTGCTCGCGGTGATGAGCCGATCCGATCTCAAGAAGGAGCTGCTCAAGGAGCTGGAACGCCAGTGTGCGACGCTCGAGACGCTCGCCTCGAATCCCAACGTCGATGAACGCCGCCTGCAGACGATCCTCGGCCGGGTGAGGCGTGTTCGGGCCACCCTGTACGAAGGCGAGAACATCCCCGGAATCGAGCTGCGGGACAACGAGCTGCTCAGCATGGTGCGCCAGCGCAGCAGCATTCCGGCCGGCACCTGTGCCTTCGATCTCCCCGCTTACCACTTCTGGCTGCAGCGGCCGGCCCACAACCGGATGCGGGACCTCCGCGAGTGGCTGTCGAAGTTCGACCGGCTGCGGGAAGCCATCGATCTCTGCCTCAAGCTGGTTCGCGAGAGCGCCGGACCGACCCGTGAAGTGGCGCACGGAGGGTTCTACAAGAAGAGCCTGGAGGCCTCGGCTCACTGCCAGATGATCCGCATTTCGCTGGCTCCGAGCGCGGAGTGCTACCCCGAGATCAGCGCGGGCCGTCACCGCTTCACCGTGCGCTTCATGCATCCTGTTCGCGGTTCCACGCGCCCGGCTCAGGTGGACAAGGACATAGAGTTCGACCTGCTCTGCTGCCTGCTCTGAAGCGAGGAAGCGGACGTGGAGAATCCTTGCATCTTCGATGTCGGGGAGGATTCGTTCGACGAACGAGTCCTCGAAGCGTCCCGCCGCGTCCCGGTTCTCGTCGACTTCTGGGCGGAGTGGTGCGGGCCCTGCCGCGCCCTGACTCCTCTGCTCGACGACATCGTCGCGCACTACCGGGGCGACGTGCTGCTCGCGAAAGTGGATACCGAGCGCGAGCGCCGACTGGCCCTCGATCACGGCATTCGAAGCCTCCCCACCGTGATGCTCTACAAGGACGCGCGGGTCGTGGATCATTTCATGGGGCTGCAGCCGGAGAGCGTGATCCGGGAGATGCTGGATCGGCACGTAGCCCGTGAATCCGACCGAGCACGGACCCGGGCGGCGGAGCTTGCGCGCGGGGGCGACATCGCTGCCGCGCTCGAGCTGCTGGAAGAAGCGCGTCGGAACGATCCCGAGAACCATCGCGTCGTGCCGGACCTCGCGGCCCTTCTCCTCGAGAACGGCGACATCGACGAAGCCGAGCGGGTCATCGCGGCGCTGCCTCTGGACAAGCGCGAAGAAGAAGAGGTGGTGGCGCTCTGCGCGCGAATGGAGTTCGCCAGGCTGGCTCTGGAGGCGCCGCCCGCCGGCGAGTTGCGCCAGGCCCTGGACGGTGGGGACGCGAACCCCGAGCTACGCTATATGCTCGCCATGCGGCATGCCTCCGAAGGGAACTACGAGGACGCCCTGGCGAATCTGCTCACGGTCCTGGAGCGCGACCGGCGCTTCCGGGACGGGGCGGCACGGCGCGCAATGGTCGACATTTTCGGCATCCTGGGCTCCACCCATGCCCTCGTGGAGGAGTATCGACCCCGGATGGCGCGGGCCATGTTCTAGCCACATCCCCTTCCGATTCCCGGCCGCCGGGGGTGTGAATCCGGTCTTTCCCGTGTGTCCCCGTGGCAGGGCCCGGTCAGGTCGGGCAAGGGTCCGCAGCGCTGATGGTTTGCGGCTCGAGCTCTACGCGTCGACCGAGCCGGGCCGCAAACTCAAGCGCGAAGCGTTCGCCCGCTTCGTCCACCGTCCAGTCCAGGCCATGGTCCGCGAGGCGAGTGACGACGAGGCCCGGATAGCCGCAAGGGTCGATCCGGGTGAAGGGTTCGAGGTCGAGGGATACGTTGAGAGCCAGCCCGTGATAGGCGCATCCCCGTCTCACCCGGAGGCCGAGCGCGGCGATCTTCGCCGCGTCCAGGTAGACGCCGGGCGCACCGGGGCGGCGCGCGGCCGGGAGGCCAGCGGAGCGCAGCATTCCGATCGCGCACTCTTCGAGCAGATGCACGAAGTCTCTCACCCCGAACCGGGCCCGCTTGAGGTCGATGAGCGTGTAGGCCACGAGCTGGCCGGGAGCGTGAAAGGTCACCTGACCGCCGCGGTCGCTGCGCAGCACCGGCACATCGCCCGGGGCGAGCAGGTGTTCCCGGCGTCCCGCCTGACCGAGCGTGAAGACCGCCGGGTGCTGGACCAGCCAGAGCTCGTCCTCCGTGGACGCGTCACGTTCCTCGGTGAACCCGCGCATGGCTTCCAGCACCACCCGGTAGGGCCGGGTACCGAGCGTGCGCACCCGGAGCGCGGCGCCGCCGCACCCTGTCGAGTTCCGGCCGAGGCCGGCTCCGGCTTCCGGCGCCTCCCTCTCGGCCGGGATCCGGTCTACCGGAAGAGGAGCCGGATCGAGTCGCCCAGTCTCTGCCACAGGCTGCCGAGCCCTACCGGATGGAGCGCCACCAGTGGGCGTTCCGCCAGCAGCTCCTCGTCGAGGCGTACCCGGATGGTGCCGCGAACCGCTCCCTCGGCTATCGGCGCGATGGCGGGCTCCTCGACTTCGATGATGGAAACGAGGCGATCGTGCTCACCGCGGGGGAGAGTGAGGTAGAGATCCTCGCCGATACCGAGGTGCGCTTCGAGGCTCTCGCCCTTCCATATCCGGAGCTTGGTCAGAACCTCGCCGGTGCCGTGCACACGGCGCGTCTCGTAGGCGCGGAATCCGAAACCGAGCAGAGCCGCGGTATCGCGGGTCCGGCGCTTTGCGTTCGGCGCCCCCATCACCACCGATATCAGCCGCATGTCGCCGCGAGCGGCGGAGGCCACGAGGCAGTATCCCGCCGAGCGGGTATAGCCGGTCTTGAGACCGTCGACCGACTCGTCCTGCCACAGCAGGCGGTTTCGGTTCTTCTGTTCGATGCCGTTGTACTCGAAGCTCTTGATCGCGTGCCACTGGTACAGATCCGGAAAGTCGCGGATCAGGGCCCGGGCGATCGTGGCCATGTCGCGGGGGGTGGTGTAGAGATCGGGGTCCGGAAGGCCCGATGCGTTGGTGAAGTTCGAATCCTGCATGCCGAGCCGCTCCGCGTGGCTGTTCATCATGCCCGCGAACGCCGTCTCGTCTCCTGCGATGTACTCGGCGAGCGCGATGCTCGCGTCGTTTCCGGATTGGACGATTACCCCCTTGAGCAATTGCTCGACGCTGACGCGATCGCCCACCTCGATGAACGTGCGTGAGCCCGGCGCCCGCCATGCCTTCTCGCTCACGAGCACCAGGTCGTCCAGGCGGATGTTTCCCTCCTGCAGCTCGGAGAACACCACGTAGACCGTCATCATCTTCGTGAGGCTGGCCGGCTCGAGGCGCTCGTCGGGGTTCTGCGACTCGAGCAACTCGCCGCTGCGGAACTCCATCAGGAGATGCGCCCGGGCGTTTACTTCGGGAGGATCGGGAAGCACCGCAGCGTGCGCAACGCCCACGAAGAGACAGAAACCAAGAAATGCGGCTGTGAGCTTCATCCGCTCCCTCCCTCGAAATCCCGGAGAATCCATTCTGCGAGCTGGTGCACCGCCATCGCGTACAGCTTGCTGTGGTTGTAGCGGGTGATGGCGTAGAAGTTGTCGAGCACCACCCAATGCTCCACACCTTCCGCCCCCTGCAGCTCGATCAGCGCCGCGGGCCGGTCGGCAAACGCGCTCCCCTCGGCGCCGACGCGCACGCCATCGAGCGCGGCGAGCGCAGTATGCGGCTTCATGCCCGCTTCCAAGAGTTCGGGCAGCGCACCCGGCGCAACCGACGCCGGAAAGGCCACCGCATCGCCCCGCCGCCACCCGTGACGCTCGAGGTAGCGGGCAACGCTGCCGATCGCGTCGCCGACGCTCGCCACGAGATCGCGTCTCGCATCGCCGTCGAAATCGATCGCGAAGTTTCGGTAGCTCGAGGAGATGAACTGCGGAATGCCCATGGCGCCCGCATAGGAGCCCTTGACGCTCAGCGGATCGAGCCCCTCCTCCTGCACCAGAAGCAGGAAGTGCTCGAGCTCCGAGCTGAAGAAGGCGGAGCGTCGCGGATACCTGAATGCGAGCGTCGCCAGGGAATCGAGCACTCTCAGGGACCCGGTCCGGCTTCCGTAGAGAGTCTCGACGCCGATGATCGCCACGACGATCCGGGGCGGCACGCCGAATTGCCGCTCGGCTCGTTCCAGGTCGGCACGGTGTTCCCGCCAGAACCCGACGCCCCGCTCCGCCCGTTCGGGCCGGAGAAAGATCGGCCGGTAGTCACGCCAGGGCTTGGCCTCCGCCGGACGCGTGATCGCGTCGAGCACGCGCTGCTCCACGACCGCCCGGCGAAGAAGACTCCGAGCTCGCTCCGCGTCCACCGGATGACGGGAGACGAGATGCTGAACGAAGGGCTCGATCTCGGCCGCCTCGTCGAATCCCTCGGCGGCAACGCCCGGCAGCGCGAGCGCAAGCAGAACGCTCGCGAGCACCCGTCCCCGGCGGCAGCGCCTGCGCTCCGCCAGGGTCCCGGAGCCTCCCCGGAATCGGTCGCCGGATCGAGGGCGCGCCGACCGGAACTCGCATCCTGCGTCGGTGTCCCCACGCGCGCGCCCTGGAAATGGTGCTTTCACCACCGTCGAATTCCCCTCTCGTACCTTTCAGTCGGAAAGCAGGCGGCGATGGGTGTTGACCGACATCAGGATGCCGAATGCCGCCATCATGGTGACCAGGGAAGTGCCTCCATAGCTGATCAGCGGCAATGGTAGACCGACTACGGGCAATAGCCCACACACCATCCCGACATTGATCATGATGTACACGAAGAAGACCAGGACCAGGCTCCCGCCGAGCAGGCGACCGAAGGTCTCCTGGGCGTCCGCAGCGAGCTGGAGGCCGCGCACCACCACGAACATGTACGCGGCCAGGAGCAGGACAACCCCCAGGAAACCGAACTCCTCGCCGAAGACGGCAAACACGAAGTCCGTCGACCGTTCGGGCAGGAACTCGAGCTGGGACTGCGTTCCGTTCAGCCAGCCCTTCCCGTACAACCCGCCGGAACCGACGGCAATCTTGGACTGAATGATGTGATAGCCGGCTCCGAGCGGATCCTGCTCGGGATTGAAGAGGGTCCGGATGCGCTCGCGCTGGTACTCGTGCATCAGGTACCACATCACGGGAGCCGCCGCCGCCACCAGGACTCCGCATCCGCCGATGTAGCGCCAGCGGACACCGGCGAGGAAAAGCACGAATACTCCGGCGCCGGCAATGAGCAATGCCGTGCCGAGGTCCGGTTGCCGGACCACGAGGAGAACCGGCACCACCACCGCACCCGCGGCGAACAGCAGTCGCCGGGGGCTCGGCGGCAGGGGTCGAGCCGTCACGTAGCAGGCCACCATCATCGGCACCGTGAGCTTGGCGAGCTCCGAGGGCTGAAAGCGGACCGGGCCGATGCTCAGCCAGCGTCGCGCGCCCTGGCTCACGTCTCCGAAGACCAGCACTGCCACCAGCAGCCCGAGCCCGGCGAAGTACAGCCACGGCGCCCAGCGAAACAGGAACTGGGGCGAGACTTGAGCGACCACGAACATCAGCGCAAACGCGAACGCCATGCGCGTTCCCTGCCGGAAGACCAGTTGCGAGTTCTCTCCCGCCGCGCTGTATAGAACGACGAGTCCGAGCCCGGACAAGAGCACGAGTCCCAGGATCAACGGAAGGTCGAGATGCATCCGTTGAGCCAGGGTGCGATCACGATCCACCGGCATATGGTCTCCCCTTGTCCTTCAGTTGAACGCGGAACGGCGTACGCCGGCCTCCGCCATGAGCCGCCCGTCCCGCGGTTCGGACTCGGGAGCAAGGTAGTAGTCCATTACCTGCCGGGCTATCGGCGCCGCGGAAGTGCTGCCGCTGCCCCCGTTCTCGACCACCACCGCGACTGCGATGCGCGGGCGCAGGACGGGAGCGAATGCGAGAAAGAGTCCGTGGTCCCGGAGGTGCGGCGCCACCTCGTCCTCGTCGTACTCTTCGTTCTGAGCTATCCCAATCACCTGGGCGGTCCCGGTCTTGCCCGCCATGCGGTAGGCGGCGCCCTGACCGGTCAGTCTCGCCGTGCCCCGGGCGCCGTGGACCACGTCTTCCATCGCCACGATGACCCGGTTCCAGGACTCCTCCTCTCCGATCTTGATGGTCCCGGCAATTTCCGGGATGAGAAATTCGCTCCCGCTTCCATCGCCGCTCTCCCGCCGAAGCACCACCTGCGGGCGCATCCTGACCCCGTGGGTTCCAAGGGCGGATGCGGCGGAAGCGAGCTGCAAGGGGGTCGCCAGGGTGTAGCCCTGACCAATGCCGGTGATCAGCGTCTCTCCCGGATACCAGGGTTGACCCTTGATCGCCTCCTTCCATGCCGGCGAGGGCACGAGGCCGGAAGACTCTCCGGAGAGATCGATTCCCGTGGGGACGCCGATGCCGAAATCCACCAGCGCGCCCCGGATCCGCTCGATGCCGAGATCCACGGAGAGCCGGTAGAAGAACACGTCGCAGGACTCGACGATCGCGCGATCGAGGTCCACGTCGCCGTGTCCGGTCTTCTTCCAGTCGCGGTAGCGGTGCCGACTGTCGGGCAGGGAGTACCATCCCCCGCAGTAGGCGCCCTCCAGGGCGGTCTCCGTTTCCGCCTCGAGGCCGGCGAGCGCGACGATGGGCTTGATGGTGGACCCGGGAGGGTACTGGCCGTTCAGGGCCCGGTTGAAGAGCGGCCGCCGCGGAGAGCGCAGCAGGCCGGCGTACTCTTCCTGGCCGATGCCGTAGGCGAAGAGGTTGGGATCGAAGGTCGGCATGCTCACGAATGCGAGGACCGCGCCGCTCGACGGCTCTATCGCCACCACCGAACCGTTTCGCTCGCCGAGGGCCTTCTCGGCCACCGCCTGCAGCCCGGCGTCGATGGTCAGGTAGATGTCGCTCCCGGGAACGGGGTCCCGGCGCTCGAGCACTCTCAGCGTTCGCCCGAAGGCATTGATCTCCACGTGCTCGTATCCGGCCCGGCCGTGCAGGACACCTTCGTACTGCTGCTCGACCCCGGTCTTCCCGATGTGACTGGTGCCCCGGTAGTTGGAGGTGTCGATGGACTGACGGTCGCGCTCGTCTATGCGCCCCACGTACCCGATGAGGTGCGCGCCGAGATCGCCGTGCGGATAGGTCCGGGCGAGTCGGGCCTTGAAGTCGGCGCCGGGCAGGTAGGGACGATTGACGGCGATGCGCGCCACTTCCTCGGGGCTCAAGCGGAATCTCAGGGGAATGCTGTCGAAACGACGCGCCTTGGCGAGCGCGGTATGGAAGCGTTCCAGGTCGATATCGCTAATCTCCACCAGCTCGCCGAGCGCCGCAATCAGGGCATTCATGTCCTCCACGGCTTCCGGAGTAACCTCCAGGCTGTAGGCCGGAGTGTTCTGAGCGAGTACGACGCCGTTTCGATCGTAGATGATTCCCCGGGTGGGCGGCACGGCCAGGAGGCTTACCCGGTTGCTCTCCGAGAGTGTGCGGAAGTGCTCGAACTCCAGCACCTGGAGGTTGAAGACCCGCCACGCCACGCCCGCGCAAATCAGCAGGGAGAGCACGAGCGCCACCCGGGTACGACGGCGCACGAGGTGCGCCTCGCGCACGCGATCCTGCGCGGTCAGCACCGGGGACAGATGCGTTTCCCAGCGCGGGTGCTTCATCGGCTCACGAAATCCGCCATCTTTCGCCCGCATCCGGCGTCCCGTGCGAATGCGCCACGGATGGAGCGACGAAGCGTTCCGGGCCGGAAGGAGGCTGGTGCGGCTGAGGAGGGAGGACGGGTGATCAGTCTGCGACGCATTTGCGTCTCAAGTCCCGCAACACGAAGAAGACCCAGGGCCAGAGCAGCGTGCTCACGAGGGGAGCCGCCCAGTACGCGGAGGCCATGACCGGAAACCCGCGAATCCCGTTGATCCACAGGACGATGACCTGGTAGCCGAACATGAGCACGAACACGCTGATGGCCTGCTGCCAGAGGGGAAGCGCCCGCAGCCACTGGTGCTTCTGGTGCACTATGAACGCGAGGACGGCCAGTCCGAGCGCGTGCTGGCCGAGCAGGGAACCGGACATGACGTCGAGCAGGACTCCGGTTGCCCATGCGACGATGACGCCCACCCGGCCGGGCATCGCGATGCACCAGTACATGAGGACCAGCGCCACCCAGGCGGGACGGCCGACTGCCGCCCAGGACGGCATCGGAAGCGTACTCAGCACGAAGGCGACGATCAGGCTCGAGGCGATGGCCCAGTTGATTCGGGTGGCGGACTCGTTCACGGCTCGGCCACGTCGGGAACCTCGCGGGGCGCGAGCCGGTCGGAGGGCTGATCCGACCACACCAGCAGCACCTCGCGGTTTCGTTCCAGGTTCGCGCTGGATTCCACCGTGACCTGCGCGAAGGGCCGACCGCTGTCGCGCTCCACGCTCACCACCCGACCCACGGGATAGCCGGCGGGGAAGCGTCCTCCGAGTCCGGAGGTGACCAGCACATCACCGACCAGGACGTCGGCGTTGACGGGAACGTGGGTGAGCTCGAGCCGGTCGAGCGGCCCGGTGCCCACCGCGATCCCCAGCAGCCCGCTGCGCCTGACCTGTACCGGCAGCGCATGACTCGGATCGGTGATGAGCACCGCGCTGCTGGAGAAGGGTCCCGCCTCGACCACCTGTCCCATGATGCCGTTCGCATCGATCAGGGACTGCCCCACGTGGACTCCATCGCGAATGCCCTTGTTCAGGACGATGCGTCGGCTGTAGGGATCGAGGTCTACCGCGAGCCGCTCTGCAATCAGGACCTGCACTCCGACCCTTGCGGCGGAGTCGAGCAGCTCGCGCAGGCGCCGATTCTCGGCCTCCAGCTCGGCGTACCTCTCCAGGCGGGACTGCGCGGAGAAGTTCTCCCGGCGCAGCCGCTCGTTCTCCGTCATGAGCGTCCGGCGGGAACTCAGGTTGTCCGCCACCCATTTTCCGCCCCGAATGGGGAGATCGACGGCGTACTGGAGAGGATAGACGAGAGTGGCGAGCAGGCTGCGCACGGCATCCACGTGCCCCCCCCGATGGTCGGCGGTCATGAGCACCACCGAGAGGACCGCCACCGCCACCACGCGCGCCAGCGCGTAAGAACCGCGTTCGAAGAGGGGCTTGTGGCCGGTCTTCAGATCCATCTTCGGCCAGTCAGCAGCTCCCCCGGCGCCTACTCGTAGGTAAACACGTCGACACCCTTCTCGTCGAGCATCTTCAGGGCCCGGCCTCCGCCCTTGGCGACGCAGGTCAGCGGGTCATCCGCAATGATGACCGGGATGCCCGTCTCCTCCATCAGCAGGCGGTCGACGTCCTTGAGCAGCGCCCCCCCGCCGGTCAACACCATGCCGCGTTCGGCAACGTCGGCGCCAAGCTCCGGTGGCGTCTGTTCCAGGGCGGTCTTGACCGCGGTCACGATTCCGGACAGGGGCTCCTGGAGAGACTCGAGGATTTCGTTGCTGTTGAGCACGAAACTGCGCGGAATGCCCTCCGCGAGATTGCGTCCGCGGACCTCTATCTCGGCCATGGAGTTGCTGGGATAAGCGGACCCGATCTCGTGCTTGATCCGTTCCGCGGTCGCTTCGCCGATCAGGGTGCTGAAGTTGCGGCGCACGTAGTTGATTACCGCCTCGTCGAAGCGGTCACCGCCGATCCGCACGGACTCCGAGTAGACGATGCCGTTCAGCGATATCACCGCGACTTCGGTAGTGCCGCCGCCAATGTCGAGGACCATGGAGCCCCGCGCCTCGCTCACCGGCAGACCGGCTCCAATCGCCGCCGCCATCGGCTCCTCCATGAGGTAGACCCCTCGTGCCCCCGCGCCGGCCGCCGACTCCCGAATCGCCCGCCGCTCGACCTGGGTCGAGCCGCAGGGAACGCACACGAGCACCCGCGGACTGGGCCGAAGGAAACTGTTCTCGTGCGCACGGTGAATGAAGTGCTGCAGCATCTTCTCGGTGACGGTGAAGTCCGCGATCACGCCGTCCTTCAGGGGACGAATGGCCTGGATGTTTCCAGGCGTGCGGCCGAGCATGCTCTTGGCGGCGTCACCGACCGCCGCGATGCTCTTGGTGCCCCCGTCGGGCTCGGTGCGGATCGCCACCACCGAGGGCTCGTTCAGCACGATGCCCTTGTCACGCGCGTAGATGAGGGTGTTGGCGGTTCCGAGATCGATCGAGAGATCGGTCGAGAAGAGACCACGGAAACGTTTCAGGAACATTTATGTCGGCTGCTTGCGAGCACAACGTGACCACGGGTACGCGCTGACAGGTATAATGCTCCCGCTCATCAGCGACGTCCTTGTGTTGGATGCCCTGGTTTCTCTACCAGGAGTGTTGGTCCTAGAGGCCTCCCCGGCGGCGGCGTCACTTTAGCAGCCGGCGCAAAACGCGACAAGCAATCTCCGCGCAAATTTGTCAGGACCAGCAGGCATTCCATCCGCAGGGGTTTCCGAGGAGGAGCTGGCGCACATCGCGCACCTCGCGCGGCTGGCGCTCGACCCCCGGGAGGTCCCTCGACTGCGCGAGGAGCTGGCGCGAATCCTCGCGCTGGTCGACGAGATGAACGCGATCGATACCGCTGATCTGAGCCCCATGGCGCATCCCGTGGAGACGGCACAGCGACTGCGCCGGGACGAGGTCGGGGAGGAGGACCGGCGAGAGCTCCTGCAGCAGGGCGCGCCCGAAGTCGAGGACGGCCTGTACCTGGTACCGAGGGTGGTCGACTGAGGCCAGGCGGGGAATTCCCCTTCCGAACATGCACCACCTGTCCATCCGCCAGTTGAAGGAGGCGCTTCTTGCCCGCGACTTTTCCTGCGAGGAACTCGCCCGCTCCCATCTCGAACGCCTGGTCCGCATCGGCGCCGAGCTCAACTGCCTCGTGTCCCTCACCGAGGAACAGGCCCTCGCCGAAGCGCGCGAGGCCGACCGCAGGCTGATTCGGGGCGACTGCCCCGCACTGAACGGGATACCGGTCGTGCACAAGGACGTA
The DNA here is from genome assembly GCA_022824305.1 of Gammaproteobacteria bacterium. Lineage (GTDB taxonomy): Bacteria > Pseudomonadota > Gammaproteobacteria > HK1 > HK1 > JAJEAD01. The sequence goes on from JAJEAD010000076.1 coordinate 350,295, forward strand.
TTCTGCACCCGCGGAGTCCGGACTTCGTGCGGCTCCCGGATGCTCGACAACTTCGTGGCCCCTTACGATGCGACGGTGGTGGAAAGGGCCCGCCGGCAGGGCATGGTGATGCTCGGCAAGGCGAACATGGACGAATTCGCCATGGGCTCTTCGAACGAGAACAGCTTCTACGGCCCCGTGCGCAACCCCTGGGACCGCGAGAGGGTGCCCGGCGGCTCATCGGGCGGCTCCGCCGCCGCGGTGGCCGCGCGCCTCGTGCCCGCCGCCACCGGCACCGATACCGGCGGCTCGGTGCGCCAGCCCGCCGCGCTGTGCGGAGTGACCGGGATCAAGCCGACCTATGGGCGCGTATCCCGGTACGGGTTGGTCGCCTACGCATCGAGCCTCGATCAGGCCGGGGTGTTCGCGAGAAGCGTGGAGGACGCCGCGTTCGTGCTCGAGGCGATCGCGGGATACGACGAGCGCGATTCGACGAGCGTCGACCGGCCGGTGGAGAACTACGTCTCCGCGCTCGAGGAGGATGCAGGCCCCCTTCGCATCGGAGTGGCCCGGGAGTTCTTCGGCTCGGGGCTCGATCCCGCCGTGGGCGACGCGATCGAGGAAGCGCTCAGCCACTTCGAACGACACGGCGCCGGGAGGCGCGACATCAGCATTCCGAGCCTCGAGCTCGCCATCCCGGCGTACTACGTCGTCGCGCCCGCCGAATGCTCCTCCAACCTGTCACGCTACGATGGCGTGCGTTACGGGTACCGTAGCGCCGGGGCACGCGACATCGAGACTCTCTACAAGAAGTCCCGCAGCGAGGGGTTCGGAGCGGAGGTCAAGCGCCGCATTCTCGTCGGCACCTACGCCCTGTCATCCGGCTACTACGACGCCTACTACCTCAAGGCCCAGAAGATCCGGCGCCTCATCAGCGCGGAGCTCCGGGAAGCGCTTCGTGAAGTGGACGTGATCGTCGGCCCCACCTCACCGTTCACGGCGTTTCGCCTCGGCGAACGCGCCGGGGACCCGGTGACCATGTACCGCTGCGACGTGTACACCACCGCGGTCAATCTCGCGGGCCTGCCGGCGATTTCGCTGCCGGCGGGCTTCGTCCACGGGCTGCCGGTGGGCTTGCAGATCATCGGCGATCACTTCTCGGAGGCGAGGCTGCTGCAGATTGCGCATCGCTTCCAGTCGACGAGCGACTGGCACCAGAGGGTGCCGGCGGGCTGCGAGTAGGATCGGACGGTGGACACCTCGCGGTGGGAGGCCGTCATCGGACTCGAGCTTCACGCGCAGCTCGCCACCCGGAGCAAGATCTTCTCCGGCGCGCCTACCGGCTACGGGGCGCCTCCCAACCGCCAGGCCTGCGCCGTCGACCTCGGACTCCCCGGGGTCCTGCCGGTGCTGAACGGGACGGCCCTCTCGATGGCGGTGAAGTTCGGGCTGGCGGTGGGCGCCACCGTCGCCAGGCACTCGGTGTTCGCTCGCAAGAACTACTTCTATCCGGACCTTCCGAAGGGCTACCAGATAAGCCAGTACGAGCTGCCCATCGTCGAGGGCGGCGCCGTCCACATTTCGACGGAGGGCGCATCCCGTCGCGTCGGAATCACCCGGGCTCACCTCGAGGAAGACGCGGGAAAGTCCGTGCACGACGTGGTCTCGGGTCGCAGCGCCATCGATCTCAATCGGGCGGGCATCCCTCTCCTGGAGATCGTGTCGGAGCCGGACATGCGCAGTGCGGCGGAGGCCGTCGCCTACATGCAGGAAGTGCACGCGATCGTGCGCTACCTAGAGATATGCGACGGAAACATGCAGGAAGGCTCCTTCCGCTGCGACGCGAACGTCTCGGTTCGCCGCCGGGGCGAGCACGCTCTGGGCACGAGAACCGAGCTCAAGAACCTGAACTCCTTTCGATTTGTCGAACGGGCCATTCGCCACGAGATAGATCGCCAGATCGCCGTGCTCGAGAGCGGCGGCACGGTGGTGCAGCAAACCCGCCACTACGATGCCGAGCGCAACGACACCCGCCCCCTGCGCGACAAGGAAGAAGCGAACGACTACCGCTACTTTCCGGATCCGGACCTGCTTCCGGTGGAGATCGACGACGCCTTCGTGGAGTCCATCCGGTCGGCGCTGCCCGAGCTGCCGGGCGACCGACGACGCCGTTTCGTGGCCGACTACGGACTCGGGCTCGACGAGGCTCGCCTCCTCACCTCGGACCGGCATCTCGCCAACTACTTCGAGGCCACCCTCGGAGACGAAGGCGCCGACCCCAGGCTTGCGGCGCACTGGGTCACGGGCGAGCTCGGAGCGCACCTGAATCGCGAGGGACGGGACATTTCCGCGAGTCCGGTCAGCCCGGAGATGATGCAGGGCCTGCTGCGGCGCCTGCGGGACGGAACGGTCTCGGGGCCGGTCGCCAAGGAAGTCCTCAAGGCGATGTGGGACGGGGAAGGCGACGCCGACCACGTCATCGAAGGTCGCGGTCTGCGTCAGGTGAACGACGACGATGCTCTGTCCCGCCTCGTCGACGACGTGCTCGACGCGCATCCCGACCAGGTGAGCCAGTTCAGGTCGGGACGCCAGAAGGTGCTGGGCTACCTCGTGGGACAGGCCATGAAGGCCTCGCGCGGCAAGGCCAATCCACAGCGCGTGAACGCGCTGATGCGCGCGAGGCTCACCGAGTAGCGCAATCGCTTACCCGGAAATCGGAATGCGATTGTCAGCCAAGGTCAGCCAGCGTCTTCCGCCCGGGGCCGATCCACGAGCTCCACGAACGCCATCGGAGCGCTGTCTCCGTTGCGGTAGCCGCACCTGAGAATGCGGGTGTAACCGCCGGGACGCGCGGAGTAGCGGGGACCGAGCTCGGTGAACAGCTTGGTCACCGTCTTGCGGTCGCGCAGCCTCGCGAAGGCGAGCCGCCGGTTGGCTACGCTGTCCTGCTTGGCCAGCGTGATCAGCGGCTCGACCACGCGGCGCAGCTCCTTGGCCTTGGGCACCGTTGTCGTCAACGCCTCGTGGCGCAGCAGCGAGGCGGACAGGTTGCGGAACATTGCCCGTTGGTGGCTGCTGGAGCGGCCGAGCTTCCTTCCACTCTTTCGATGTCGCATCGTGTTGTACGTTCCCGTCTTTCGCCGGAATCGGCCGGCTCAGATCTCCTTGTCGGCGCTGCGCAGGCCACGAGGCGGCCAGTTCTCCAGCCGCATGCCGAGGGAAAGGCCCCGCGAGGAAAGCACTTCCTTGATTTCGGTCAGCGACTTCTTGCCGAGATTGGGTGTCTTCAGGAGCTCCACTTCGCTGCGCTGAATGAGATCGCCCACGTAGTAGATGCTCTCCGCCTTCAGGCAGTTCGCCGAGCGCACGGTAAGCTCCAGGTCATCGACGGGGCGAAGCAGGAGGGGATCGATCTCGGTGCCCGGACGCCTCAGGGTTTCGTCGCTGCGGCTGCTGAGGCTCACGAAGACCGAGAGCTGGTCCTGCAGGAGGCCCGCTGCGTGCCGGATGGCGTCTTCCGGGTCCAGAGTGCCGTTGGTCTCGATTTCCACCACCAGCTTGTCCAGGTCGGTCTGCTGCTCCACCCGCGCGCTGTCGACGACGTAGGCCACGCGCCGGACGGGGCTGAACGAGGCGTCGAGGAGCAGTCGTCCGATCGGGAGGTCGCCTTCCTCCGCCGCTACGCGCGCGGATGCCGGCTGATAACCGCGACCGAGCTCCACCTTCATCGACATGCCGAGCTCGCCTTCCTTCGTCAGGTTGGCGATTACGTGCTCGTGGTTGAGCACCTCGACATCGTGGTCCACCACGATGTCGCTGGCGAAAACGGGGCCCGGGCCCTTCTTGTTCAGGGTCAGCGTCGACTCTTCCCGCGCATGCATGCGGATCGCCAGTCCCTTCAGGTTGAGGAGGATCTCGGTGACGTCCTCCTGCACGCCTTCGATCGTGGTGTACTCGTGCAGCACGCCTTCGATCTCCACCTCGGTCACCGCGCATCCCGGCATCGAGGAGAGCAACACCCGCCGAAGCGCGTTGCCGAGGGTGTGCCCGAATCCGCGGTCCAGCGGCTCCAGGGTGATCTTCGCGGTGTGGGTGCCGATGGGACGAACATCCACGAGCCGGGGTTTCAAGAGTTGAGTTGCCGCGCTCTGCATTCCTGTCTCCTGCCCGCCGATCGCACTGATGCGCGGAGGCGTTGTCGGTTCCGGTTGGGATTCCTGCCCTACTTGGATTAGGGCCCCAGAGCCCTACCTGGAGTAGAGCTCCAGAGCCCTACTTCGAGTAGAGCTCCACTACGAGCTGCTCGCTGATGTCCGGAGGAAGGTCCTGGCGCTCGGGCACCGACTTGAACACTCCCTCCATCTTCGACACGTCCGTCTCGACCCAGTCGGGAAATCCGTACTGTTCGGCCACGGAGAGGGCATCCTGAATGCGCGCCTGCCGGCGCGCCCGTTCTCGGACGCTCACCACGTCGCCTGCGCTCACCTGGTAGGACGCGAAGCTCACGACGTGTCCGTTGACCTCTATCGCGCGGTGGCCCACGAGTTGCCGCGCCTCCGCGCGGGTGGACGCAAAGCCCATCCGGTAGACCACGTTGTCCAGACGGCACTCGAGCAGCTTCAGCAGGTTCTCGCCGGTAGCTCCACGCTTCCGGGCTGCGTTCCGGTAGTAGTTGCGAAACTGCCGCTCCAGGACGCCATAGATCCTGCGCAGCTTCTGCTTCTCGCGCAGCTGGATTGCATAGTCCGACGAACGTCTCTGGCGTCGGGTGCCGTGCTGGCCGGGAAGACTGTCGATCTTGCACTTGGAGTCGAGCGGTCGAGTCCGGCTCTTGAGCAGGAGATCGGTGCCCTCTCTCCGGCTGAGGCGGCAGGTGGGTCCGGTGTATCTGGCCATGTGCTAAACGCGCCTCTTCTTTGGCGGGCGGCATCCGTTGTGGGGAATGGGGGTCACGTCGGTGATGCTGGTTATCTTGAAGCCGGCGTTGTTGAGAGCCCTGACGGCGCTCTCCCGTCCGGGACCGGGTCCCTTGACGCGCAGCTCCAGAGTCCTCATGCCCATCTCCGCTACCGTCTGGCCGACTCTCGCCGCCGCCACCTGTGCGGCGAAGGGAGTGCTCTTGCGAGACCCCTTGAACCCGCTCGCCCCGGCGGTCGCCCAGGCCAGCGCGTTGCCCTGCCGGTCGGTGATGGTGATCACGGTGTTGTTGAATGAGGCATGCACGTGCGCGACCCCGTCGCTCACGTTGCGCCTCACCTTCTTCTTGGTGCGAACCTTCGCTCTCGCCATGGAAGTGTCAGCCCTCAGCTCGTGCTTTGCTACTTGCGGATCGGCCTTCTCGGTCCCTTGCGGGTGCGCCCGTTGGTGTGCGTGCGCTGCCCGCGAACCGGGAGTCCGCGCCGATGACGGATACCCCGATAGCATCCCAGGTCCATCAGCCGCTTGATGCTCATGGACACCGTGCGCCTGAGGTCGCCTTCGATGGTGTAGCGGCTCACCTGCACGCGCAGCGACTCGAGCTGCTCCTCGCTCAGGTTGATGACCCGGGTCTCGATGGGAACCCCGGCCGCGGCACAGATATCGAGGGCGCGCGTCCGTCCGATGCCGTAGATCGAAGTGAGCGCGACCCATGTGTGCTTGCGGTCCGGGATGTTGATGCCGGCGATGCGGGCCATGGCCTGTTTCCTCCGATGTGCGAATCTTCAGACGACGCGTCGCCGCTCAGCCCTGCCGCTGCTTGTGACGCCCGTCGCGACAGATGACTCGGGTAACGCCGCGACGCTTGACGATACGGCAGTTCCGGCAGAGGCGCTTTACCGATGCCCTGACTTTCATGTTCCTTGCTCCGTAGCTACCGGGGTACGCCGGCGCGGCCGTAACCCTTCAGGTTGGCCTTCTTGAGAAGCCCTTCGTATTGATGAGACATCATGTGGGCCTGCACCTGCCCCATGAAGTCCATCGTGACGACCACGATTATCAGGAGCGAGGTGCCCCCGAAGTAGAAAGGCACGTTCCACTTCAGGATGAGAAACTCGGGCAGCAGGCACACTCCCGTGATGTACAGCGCCCCGGCGATCGTCAGCCGGGTCATGACCCCGTCGATGTAGCGTGCGGTCTGGTCCCCCGGACGGATTCCGGGGATGAACGCCCCGGACTTCTTCAGGTTTTCCGCCGTGTCGCGGGAATCGAACACGAGCGCGGTATAGAAGAAACAGAAGAAGATGATCGCGGCCGCGTAGAACATGACGTAGAGGGGCTGGCCGGGAGACAGGGTGGTGGAGATATCCCGCAGCCAGGTCATGCCTTCGGCACTACCGAACCAGCCGCCGAGGGTGGCGGGGAAGAGGATGATGCTGGAGGCGAAGATGGGTGGAATCACTCCCGCCATGTTGAGCTTCAGCGGCAGATGGCTGCTCTGTCCCGCGTACATCCTCCGTCCCACCTGGCGCTTGGCGTAGTTGACGGTGATTCGTCTCTGCCCCCGCTCCACGAACACCACGAATGCGGTGACCGCGAGGGCGAGTCCGAGCAGGAGAAACACCAGCACCACGTTGAGCTCGCCGGTCCGGGCGAGCTCCAGCGTGCCGCCGATCGCTGAAGGCAGGCCGGCCACGATGCCGGCGAAGATGATGATGGAGATGCCGTTTCCGATGCCACGCTCGCTGACCTGCTCGCCCAGCCACATCAGGAACACGGTGCCGGTCACGAGCGTGGTGACGGCGGTTATGCGAAATCCCCATCCCGGGTCGAGCACCACCGCCAGTCCGCCGCTCGCCTGCTGGCCTTCGAGCGCGATCGCCACCCCGAGCGCCTGGAAGGTGGCGAGCACCACGGTCGCGTAGCGCGTGTACTTGGTGATCTTTCGCCGGCCCGCTTCGCCCTCCCTGCGCAACTCCTTGAGCTTCGGCTCGACGTGGGTCAGAAGCTGCATGATGATGGCCGCCGAAATGTAGGGCATGATGCCTATGGCGAAGAGAGAAAATCGGCCCAGCGCACCGCCGGAGAACATGTTGAACATGTCCAGGATGGTGCCGCGCTGCTGGTCGAAGAGGATCTGCAGCGCGATGGGGTCGATGCCCGGCACCGGAATGAACGACCCGATCCGGAACACCACGAGCGCACCGATTACAAACAGGAATCGCTGCCTGAGCTCCGACGAGGTGCCGCCGCCGCCCGGCAGGGCGCCCGGGGTTCGACTTCTTCTACGCGCCATCAGGGATCGACTCCGCGCCCGCCGCTATTCCACGCGCCCGCCGGCCGCCTCGACGACAGCGCGCGCGCCCCGGGTCGGTATCACGTCGCGCAGAACCACGGCCCGGGTGAGCCCTCCGCCGACGATCAGCTTGACGCGCCGGGCCCTCTTGCCCACCAGGCCGGCTGCCTTGAGGAGCGCCAGATCCACGAGCTCCGATTCCAGCCCTTCGATCTGATCGAGACGGACTTCGTCGGAGAAGCGGCTTCGGCGAGATGTGAATCCGAACTTCGGAAGGCGGCGCTGCAAGGGCATCTGACCGCCCTCGTATCCGGCGCCGGCGCCGCTGCCCGAACGGGACTTCTGACCCTTGTGCCCCCGACCGCAGGTCTTGCCCCGTCCCGCGGCAATGCCGCGGCCGACTCTCCGGCGCAGGCGCCTCGAGCCCGGCGCAGGATGAAGATCATTGAGATGCATCGGACTCAGGCCTCCTCGACCCGGAGCAGATAGGACACCTTGGCGATCATGCCGCGTACGCTGGGAGTGTCCTCGACCTCCACCGTCTGGTGCATGCGCCGCAGGCCGAGGCCGCGCACGCACTCGCGATGTCCCTTGACACGCCCGTGCATGCTGCCCTTCAGCGTCACCCGCAAGCGCTCGGGCTGATTCGTCGTTGCCATTTCAGTCTCCGGCGCGGCGTTCTTGTCGGTGACCCGTCAGCTCCTCGAGGGGCAGCCCCCGCTTGGCCGCGACCCGCTCCGGGTTCGAGCCCTGACGCAGCCCCTTGAGGGTGGCCTGAATCACGTTGACGGGATTTGGAGAGCCGATGCACTTTGCGAGCACGTCGCGCACTCCGAGCACCTCGAACACGGCGCGCATCGGACCACCGGCGATGATTCCGGTGCCCTCGGAAGCCGGCTGCATGTAGATCTTGGCGGCTCCGTGGCGAGCCGTTACCGAGTAATGCAAGGTACCGCCCTTGAGCGGGACGCGAACCATGTTCTTGCGAGCGTTCTCCATCGCCTTCTGAATGGCCGCGGGCACTTCCCGCGCCTTGCCGCGTCCCATTCCTACCCGTCCCTTGGCGTCACCGACCACGGTTAGCGCCGTGAACCCGAACAGGCGTCCGCCCTTCACCACCTTGGCCACGCGGTTTATCTGCACCAGCTTCTCGAGAAGCTCGTCGCCATTCGCCGAAGTTTCGAAGTTTGCCATGAGATGCCGATTCCGGCGCCCTCCTAGAACTTGAGCCCTTTCTCGCGTGCCTCTTCCGCCAGCACTCTTACCCTGCCGTGATAACGGAATCCCGAGCGGTCGAACGCAACCTGCTCGACTCCCGCCTTCAACGCCCGTTCCGCAACGACCTGACCGACCAGCCGGGCGGCCGACAGGTTGCCTCCGTAGCCCACCGACTGCTTCACCTCGGAATCCAGCGTGGACGCGCTCGCCAGCACCCGGGCCCCGTCCGCACTGATGATCTGGGCATAGATGTGTCGCGACGTACGGTGCACGCAGAGTCGGTGCATTCCCTGCCCGGCGATTCTCGCTCGGGTCCGGCGGGCACGCCTCAACCTGCTACGTTTCTTGTTCATGGCGGATTACTTCTTCTTTCCTTCCTTGCGCACGATGATCTCGTCCGCGTACTTGATCCCCTTGCCCTTGTAGGGTTCGGGAGGCCGAAACGCGCGAATCACGGCCGCGGTCTGGCCTACTCTCTGCTTGTCTATGCCGCTCACCAGGATCTCGGTCGGACTCGGCGTCTGAATCGAAATGCCCTCCGGAGGATCGAGCTCGACGGAATGCGAGAAACCCAGGGCGAGCGAGAGCTTCGCCCCCTGCATCTGAGCCCGATATCCAATCCCGACGAGCTGAAGTCGCCGTTCGAAACCGTTGCTCACGCCGGTGACCATGTTGTTCAGCAAGGCACGGGTGGTGCCGGCCATCGCCACCATCTTCGCCGCCCGCTCCCTCGCTCGGCAGCGAAGCACTCCGGCCTCCTGCGACACTTCGACCCACGCGTGCACGGACATGCCGAGATCGCCTTTCGGACCACGGACCTTCACCTGCTGGCCGTCTATGCTGACGTCGACGCCGGAGGGCACCCCGACGGGAGAGTTTGCAATTCTGGACATTAGGAAGGCTCCGTCAGAACACCACGCCGAGCACTTCGCCGCCGTGCCCGGCCGCCCGGGCCTGGTGGTCGGTCATCACCCCTCTCGGAGTGGAGATGATGGCGACGCCCAAGCCTCCGTTGACGCTCGGCAGATCGTCCTTTCTCTTGTACACCCGAAGTCCGGGGCGACTCACCCGGCGAAGCAACTCGATGACGGGTCGGCCCTCGAAGTACTTGAGCACGATGATGAGCTCACGCCGGCCATCGTCTTCTATCGAATAATCCTTGATGTAGCCCTGTTCCTTGAGCACATCGGCGATCGCCCGCTTGACCTTGGAAAGCGGCATCGTTACCCGGACCTTGCCTGAAGACTGTCCGTTGCGGATCCGCGTGAACATGTCTGCGATTGGATCTTGCATGCTCATGACTGATTGGACTCTCGCTCTTCTCTGGACGCCCTCGATCGCGGCGCCGCACATCCGAACCTCTCTCGGGAGCGACGCGGGAGATGCGCCCTCACCAGCTTGCCTTGACCAGGCCCGGCACGTCACCCGACATTGCCGCTTCCCGAAGCTTGCTGCGACCCAGGCCGAACTTGCGGTAGACGCCGTGCGGCCGGCCGGTAATCCGGCAGCGACGGCGCAGGCGCACCGGGCTCGAGTTGCGCGGCAGGCGCTGAAGCCTGATTCTGGCGTCGTGCCGCTCCTCGGGGCTGAGATCGGGGTCCACGGCTCGCTTCTTCAGCTCGCTGCGTCGTGCTGCGTACTTCGCCACCAGCCTCACGCGCTTGGCTTCGCGATTCCTCACTGACAACTTGGCCAACTCAACTCTCCATCGTCATGTGGGGTGAGGGATGTTCGACTGGCGATCTCCCGCCGCTTCGTCTCGGTCCCGCACCTTCCCGCGCCCCGCTCAATTCCCGCGAAAGGGAAAACGGAAGGCCTCGAGCAGGGCCCGGCCCTCGTCGTCGTTGCGGGCACTGGTGGTGATGCACACGTCGAGACCCCGGATCGCGTCGATACGGTCGTAATCGATCTCGGGGAATATGATCTGTTCGCGGATTCCCAGGCTGTAGTTGCCTCGACCGTCGAATGCTCGGGCACTGTAGCCCCGAAAGTCCCGAGTTCTCGGAATCGCGACGCTGATCAGGCGATCCAGGAACTCGTACATGCGATCGCGGCGCAGCGTCACCTTGGCGCCTATGGGCCAGCCTTCCCTGATCTTGAAGCCGGCTACCGACTTCCGCGCACGAGTGACGATCGCCTTCTGACCCGCGATGCGCTCCAGATCGGCGAGCGCGTTGTCGAGCACTTTCTTGTCCCCGATCGCCTCGCCTACCCCCATGTTGAGGGTCATCTTGACGAGTCGGGGCACCTGCATCGCCGAGCGGTACTGGAACCTCTCGGTGAGTTGCGGCACGACCTCCTCGCGATAGTAGTCCCTCAGCCTCGGCATGATTACCTCAAACGTCTATCACTTCGCCCGTCGACTTGAATATGCGCACCTTTCGACCGTCGTCGAGCCACTTGTATCCAATCCGATCGCCCTTCCCGATGGCGGGATTGAAGATACCGATGTTGGAGATGTGCACGGGCAGCTCCTTCTGGACGATGCCGCCCTGGGTGCCGCGTTGCGGATTCCCCCGCGTATGCCGCTTCACGACGTTGACGCCTTCCACGAGTACGCGGTCTTCAGGGAGGACACGGAGCACGGTGCCTCGCTTGCCCCGATTCCGGCCTGTCCTGACCACCACGTCGTCACCCTTTCGAATGCGTGCCATCGAACCAACCCCCCGCATTCAGAGCACTTCGGGCGCCAGCGAAACGATTTTCATGAATCGCTCGGAACGCAGTTCCCGCGTCACCGGCCCGAATATGCGCGTACCGATAGGCTGAAGCTGATTGTTCAGCAGGACCGCCGCATTGCTGTCGAATCGAATCAGGGATCCATCCGCGCGGCGCACGCCGGCCCGGGTCCTGACGACCACCGCATTGTACATCTCGCCCTTCTTGACCTTGGCACGGGGAATCGCTTCCTTGACCGTGACCTTGATCACGTCACCGATGGCGGCATAGCGACGGCGGGATCCACCGAGCACCTTGACGCACATGAGGCGCCTTGCCCCGCTGTTGTCCGCGGCCTGCAGCACTGACTGCATCTGAATCATGTCTCGATTTCCCGGTCCGTGCGGCGGAATCCCTCTACCTCGCCCGCTCCATGATCTGCGCCAGGCGCCACGACTTGGTCTTGGAGAGGGGGCGGCACTGCTCGATGCTCACGGTGTCGCCCATGCGACACTCGTTGTTCTCGTCGTGCGCATGCAGCGTGCTCTTGCGCCTGATGTACTTCTTGTACAGGGGATGCTTCACCCGGCGCTCGACCATCACCGTGATCGTCTTGTCCATGCGATCGCTCACCACGCGCCCCGTCAACACCCGTGCCCGACGGGTCGGGCCGCGGGAACCCGCATCCTGATCGCTCATGGGCGCTCCCTCTCTCCACGCCGTTCGTTGATGACCGTCTTGACCCTCGCGACATCGCGCCGCAGCGACTTCATCTCGCTGGGACGGGCGAGCTGTCCGGTACCATGCTGCATGCGCAGGTTGAAGCTCCTTCGCGAGAGCGCAAGGAGCTCTCCCTTCAGTTCCTCGTCCGTCTTCGACCGGAGCTCACTCGCTTTCATCAGAACACCGTCCGGGTCACGAAGGTCGTTTGAACCGACAGCTTGGCCGCGGCGAGACGGAAGGCCTCCCGGGCAAGACTCTCTTCCACGCCCTGCATCTCGTAGAGCATCCGGCCCGGCTGAACCTGCGCCACCCAGTACTCCACGTTGCCCTTGCCCTTTCCCTGGCGAACCTCGAGCGGCTTCTTCGTGACCGGCTTGTCCGGAAACACCCTGATCCAGATCTTCGCGCCGCGGCGCACCTTGCGGGTGATCGCGCGACGTGCCGCCTCGATCTGGCGCGCGGTGACCCGCCCGCGCGTGGTCGCCTTGAGTCCGAAATCACCGAAGCTGACGCGGTTTCCCGACATCGCCTTGCCGCGATTTCGCCCTTTCTGCTGCTTGCGATACTTGGTGCGCTTGGGTTGAAACATGCGTTCAGGCCTCCGATCTCGGAGCCGCCTCGTTGTCCGGCCCCGCTTCCTGGGGATCGAAGACCTCTCCCTTGAAAATCCAGACCTTCACACCGATGACGCCGTAGGTCGTCCGGGCCTCGGCCAATCCGTAGTCGATGTCCGCCCGCAGGGTGTGCAGAGGCACGCGGCCCTCCCGATACCACTCGGAGCGTGCGATTTCCGCACCGTTCAGGCGGCCGCTGACCTTGATCTTCACCCCCTCGGCCCCGAGACGCATGGCGTTGGTCACCGCCCGCCTCATCGCGCGACGGAACATGATACGGCGCTCGAGCTGTCCGGCAACGCTTTCCGCGACCAGGTAGGCATCGAGCTCCGGCTTGCGGATCTCCTCCACTCCGATGTGAACCGGAACCTTCATCATCCGGGAGACTTCGCCGCGCAACGCCTCGATGTCCTCTCCCTTCTTGCCGATGACGATGCCCGGGCGCGCGGTGTGAATGACGATTCGCGCATTCTTGGCCGGGCGCGCAATGGCGATGGCGCTCACCGAAGCGTGAGAGAGCTTCCTGCGCAGAAACTTCCGGACCTCGAGATCGACATTGAGGTGATCGGCATACTCGCCGCTGCCCGCGTACCAGATGGAGTTCCAGTTCTTGACGATTCCGAGGCGGATGCCGGTCGGATGTACTTTCTGCCCCATGGGTTACCCCGCTCAGTCGTCGGCCACGGTCAAGGTAATGTGGCTCGTCGGCTTCAGGATCCGAGTCGCCCGGCCTCGCGCCCTCGGTCGAAAGCGCTTGTAGACGGGCCCCTGATCGACACAGATGGTGTGCACCCGCAACTCGTCGATATCCGCGCCCTCGTTGTGCTCGGCGTTCGCGATCGCCGAGTTCAGCACTTTCCTGATGACGGAAGCTGCCCGCTTGCGGCTGAAGGTCAACAACTCGTCCGCACGCTCCACCGGAAGGCCGCGAATCTGGTCCGCGACCAGCCTCGCCTTGCGCGGGGAGAGCCGGGCGAACCTCAGTCTTGCCGATACTTCCATCCTAGTACCCTTGCACAGTGATCATGATCAATTGCAAATCAATAGCTTGGACTTCGCCGTGGTCTTGTCTGCGTCGCGTGAACCGGTCAGATTCACTGTGCAAAGGTACTGATACCCGCCTACTTCTTTGTCTTGCGGTCGCCGGAATGGCCGCGAAAGGTCCGGGTGGGGGCAAACTCGCCCAGCTTGTGACCGACCATGTTCTCGGTCACCAGGATGGGAACGTGCTGACGACCGTTGTGCACCGCGATCGTGAGACCGACCATGTCGGGAACGATCATGGAGCGGCGCGACCAGGTCTTGATGGGACGCTTGCTGTTGATGGCCGCCGCGGCCTCGACGCGTCGACCGAGATGATGGTCGACGAAAGGTCCCTTCTTGATCGATCGAGGCACCTGATTACCTCCTGGCTCGGCTGCGGCGACGCACTATCATCGAATCGGTGCGCTTGTTCTTCCGGGTCTTGTGTCCCTTGGTCGGCTGACCCCAGGGCGTCACCGGGTGCCTTCCTCCGGAAGTGCGTCCCTCGCCACCGCCGTGGGGATGGTCTACCGGGTTCATCACCACTCCCCGGACCGTAGGCCGTCGCCCGCGCCACCGGGCAGCCCCCGCCTTGCCGAGCGAGCGGAGTCCGTGCTCCGAATTGCTGACTTCTCCAATCGTGGCGCGACATTCTATCGGCACTCTGCGGAGCTCTCCCGAGCGCAGCCGCAGGGTAGCGAAGGCGCCGGCGCGCGCGATGAGCTGGGCGCTCGTGCCCGCGCTTCTCGCGAGCTGGGCGCCCTTTCCCGCCTTCATTTCCACGCAGTGGACAACGCTGCCTACCGGAATGTTCCGTAGAGGCAAGCAGTTTCCGGCCCGAATCGGCGCCGATGAACCGGACATCAGGGTCTCGCCCTTCGCCAGACCCTGAGCGGCGAGAATGTAGCGGCGCTCTCCGTCCGCGTAGAGCAGCAGCGCGATATGGGCACTGCGGTTCGGATCGTACTCTATGCGTTCCACGCGCGCGGGCACGCCGTCCTTGCGGCGCTTGAAGTCGATGATGCGATAGCGCCGCTTGTGGCCTCCCCCGCGATGGCGCACGGTGATGCGGCCGCGGTTGTTGCGCCCGCCGCTCGACGTCTTCTTGGCCAGAAGAGGCGCATGCGGATCGCCGGTGTGGAGGCTCCTGTCCTCCACCTTCACCACGAAGCGCCGGCCGGGCGATGTGGGTTTCGTCTGCTTCAGAGTCATCCCGGAAGCCCCTGTGTCCGCTGAGTGCCCGACGCGCGGAAAATCATGACTCGCCACCGAGGAAGTCGATGTCCTGGCCCGGAGCAAGTCTGAGGTAGGCCTTCTTCCAGTTCGGACGCCGGCCCGTCATGCGTCGGAAGCCCTTCGACTTGCCCCGGCAGTTGACGGTGCGCACGTGAACCACCTCCACGTTGAAGAGCTTTTCGACGGCGCGCTTGATCTCCGGCTTCCTGGCATCGGGGAGCACCCGAAACACCACCTGGTTGCTCTCGTCCGCCACGCGGGTGCTCTTCTCCGACACGTGCGGCGAAACGAGCACGCGCATCAGACGCTCGTCGTTCATGCCACTCGCTCCTCCATCCTGCGGCAGGCGGCCACCGTCATGAGAATCTGGGAAAAGGCGAGCAGACTCACCGGGCTGACGTGGAGAGCTTCACTCACCCCGACCCAGTGCAGGTTGCGGGCCGCCAGCGCCAGGGCGTCGTCGCGATCATCGACCACGATGAGGACGTCGTGGAGTCCGAGGCCCTCGAGCTTGCCCGCCAGCTCCCGGGTCTTCGGCGCGGAGACACCCATGTCCTCGACGAGGTGCAGGCGGCCCTGGCGAGTGAGCTCCGAGAGAATGGAGCGCATTGCGCCCCGATACATCTTTCGGTTCACTTTCTGCGCGTAGGAGCGGGGCTTCGCGGCAAAGGTAACGCCCCCACCCCGCCAGATCGGACTGCTCGAGCTGCCGGCGCGGGCTCGTCCCGTACCCTTCTGGCGCCAGGGCTTGGCCCCGCCGCCGCGCACCTCCGCGCGCGTCTTCTGCGCGCTGGTTCCGGCGCGCCCGCCCGCCATGTACGCGGACACCACCTGGTGCACGAGAGAAACGTTGTACGCGGCGTCGAACGCCGCGTCGGAAACCTCCACCTCGGGTCCCTTGCCGCCATCCCTTGTTCTGGTTGCCAGTTGCATCGCGGGACTCAGCTCGCTTTCGACTTCGCGGAGGGCACGACGAGGACATCTCCGCCGCGGGCTCCGGGCACCGCGCCGCGCAGCAGGAGGACGCCCTTCTCCTCATCAACCCGCATCACCAGGAGATTCGGAGCGGTGCGCCGAACTCCCCCCATGCGACCCGCCATGCGCTTGCCCTTGAAGACGCGACCCGGGGTCTGATTCTGCCCGATGGAGCCGGGAGCACGATGGGAAAGGGAGTTTCCGTGACTCGCGTCCTGGGTGCGGAAGTTGTGCCGCTTCACCACACCGGCATTCCCCTTTCCGATGCTCGTGCCGATGGCATCGACTTGTTGGCCCACCTCGAAGATTCCGGGGCCGATTTCGCCTCCCACCTCGAGATCCGGCGTCTCGCCTTCCCGAAGCCGGAACTCCCACAGCCCACGGCCCGCTTCCACTCCGGCCTTGGCGAGGTGTCCCGCCGCCGCACGGTTCACGCGCCGGGAGCGCCGCGCGCCGGTCGTCACCTGCACCGCCCGGTAGCCGTCGTGCTCCTCGCTCTTGAGCTGCGTGATCCGATTGGGCTCGACTTCGATCACGGTCACCGGCACCGATTCACCATCTTCGGTGTAAATCCGGGTCATGCCGCACTTTCGGCCTACTACTCCGAGTGACATCGTTTCTATTCCGTGAGCGCCATCGCCCTTCGGGACGTCGCGGGGAGAGGCTTTGCAGAAGACTTGTTCATCGCAAGGCGGTGCATTGATCCACAACCTTCATCCCGAGAACGGCGCCTGTCGCATGAGGTCCATGGGTCGGCATCCGTCAGTTGAGCTTGATCTGGACGTCCACTCCGGCGGCCAGGTCCAGCTTCATCAGGGCATCGACGGTCTTGTCGGTAGGGTTCGAGATATCCAGTATCCGCTTGTGGGTGCGAATCTCGTACTGGTCCCGTGCATCCTTGTTGACGTGAGGCGAAACCAGAACGGTGAAGCGTTCCTTGCGCGTCGGCAAGGGAATCGGCCCCCGCACCTGTGCACCGGTACGCCGGGCAGTCTCCGCGATCTCGGTCGCGGACTGATCGATCAGGCGGTGATCGAAGGCTTTGAGCCGGATGCGTATGCGTTGGTTGGCCATGCCTCTTCGCTCTCGTGCGCTATTCCAGGATTCTGGCGACGACGCCGGCGCCGACGGTGCGTCCGCCCTCGCGCACCGCGAAGCGCAACCCTTCCTCCATCGCGATCGGCGCGATCAGGTTGACCTCCATCTGCACGTTGTCCCCCGGCATCAC
>JAJEAD010000011.1 GCA_022824305.1 Gammaproteobacteria bacterium
CCCGAGCGAGCTTCGCGCGATCGCTGAGGAGGCGGAGCGCCGGATCGGGCTCCCGCTCGACCGCGGGCCGGTCGCGCCCGCCGCCCCTGCGCCGCCGGCGGAAGAAGCGGCAGCGGACCGCCCGGACACTCCGCAGCCGCAACCCGCGACCGCCGAGCCCGAACCCGCCCCCAGGCGCACACCGCCGCCCGTGATCGGCGGCGAGGGCGCGGGCTGGGAGTGGATCAACTGGCTGCGGGCGGGCTTGCGCGACGGCTCCGTGGCGGTCAACGCCCCCGGCGCCTGGCTGCACAACATCGCGGGCGAGGCGTACGCGGAGTCCCCGGCCTGCTTCGAGGCGTTCGCCGCCGCGCGCGGCATCGCCGCGGCCACCGTCCGCCACCGCGTGGTCCGCCTCGGGCGCCACCGCCAGCGCGCGTCTCCCTCGGGCGCGGCCAACGTCTTTCGCGCCGTGCTCGCCGACGGCAGCCGAGTCCAGGGCATGGTGTTCCCCGGGGAGCTCGTCTGGGACGACGACCCGCCGCCCCGCGCGAACGCCAGACTGGTCGGCAAGGGCCGGTGACCGGCCCCTGCCGGACGCGCCCTCGCACCGTCGCCCCGCGCGGCCTGCGGGCCGTTGCCCACCTCGCCCGCGCGGCCCCGCGGCGACCGCGCACCCCCGCGGCCTGCAAATCGGCCCGATGCCGGCGGGGCGCCCGCGATAGGGATCGAAGCCCGCAAGGGCCGAGACCCGGCCCCGCCGGGGCTCGGTGCGAAGCACGAGAGCCCGGCCCGAAGGGATCGCCCCTCCCCAAATTCATCCGTATCGTCAGGCCGTGGAGCCCTCCAGTCTCCCAAATGGGGCCGATGTGGACGGTGCGCTCCCTCTGCTTTCCCGGCGGACCATATCTATCGATTCGGCACTCTGGATACGGTGATTCGTGCCTTGCCGCGGTTGTTTGAGTAGAAACGGTCGATCCCGGTGGGACAGATCGGGCAGAGCAGGTCGTTCACATAGACGTAGAGTATGCCGCTGCGCTCAGCCTTGACCAAGCCACCACTGCCTATAGCAAAAGGCCCGCCGGTGGGGCTGCCGATACTGCCGAGCAGCACCATCCAGTTCTCGTTCGGCGCGCGACGCCAATGCGCGGCAGCCCTCATGAAGGCATTCGGCTCAACCCCCTCGTCCAGACCACCCGGCCCCGCAGGCAGCGTCCGGTCGAACCAATCGCCGGCATTGGGCTTGTCGCAACGGTCGGTATCGCCGAGCGCCACCACGGCAAGCTGGTAGGACTCGCCCTTTTCGAGCACCACCGGAGCACGCTGATAGACGGAGCGCGTGTCGAAATTGAACTGCTTCGATTCTCCCAGGTTCAGCAGCACTGCGGCCGAGGGAGGACTGTCGCATGCGACGACCTTGTCCTTGTCAGCCGTGGGACCGAATTTGTCCCAGGCCAACCAAAACAGCAACACCGCGAGCACGATGATGGTCAGATAGCCAACGTACTCCTCGAACTTCCGGTGCAGCCAGAGGGCGAACCGGTTGGTGCGGATCCTGCGGGCCAATCGACTCAACCAAGTGGCGCCGCCCGGCGGGGCCGCGGCCGGTCTGCCCCAGGGGTAGTCGGCCCGCCACGCGCCAAGCGCGGTATAGTTGGTCTTCCTCTTCAACCACCAGCGGCTTCCCAGCAACAGCGCAAGCACCACCACGAAGCTGCACAACCACCCCCAATGAGCCTCCAAGGCGGCCACCGTGCTGTCCAGCATGTCGGGGACAATCCAGTACACCAGATCCGCCACCGGGCCCAGGCTGCAGGCCTCGGCGGTGCAATCGACTACGGTGATGTCGGCGAGGTTGTTGGCGACCATCAGGTAGAACAACGTGGTGAGCACGAACACGTAGTACAGCACTCTCCGGCACCACTTGTAGTCGTCCAGAACCTGCAGAGTCTTCGGATTTGCTTTGCGTGGGTGTGGTGTCGAGTAGGTCGCATGGATCTCATCGAATGCCAGCGGCAGGTTCGATGGCGCATAACCTTGGGTGCACGCCTTGATTCGTTTGACCACGCTCTCGTGGATCTTCGGCGTCCCGATCCTGGCCTCCTCGCAGATTCCTCCGACGTCACGGGGCTTGTAACGGTAGTAGGCGCCGAGCCCGGAGCGCGAGTCGTACAGCTTGTCGTAGGGACTGGCCTGATCGCGGATCTCGTTGCGATGCGCCGACAGAAAACACAATCTCTCTCCTTTCGGCAGGGCCCCCAGCTTCTCCATCATCCAATCGAGCGAAATCAACGCGAGCCCATCCTTGGGGTAGCCCCCGCCGACGTTGGAGTGGACCCCCGCGAACCAGACCTGCTCCGGGACTTTGGTGGGTGTGCTCCCGACGCGCTGCGGGTTCTCCCACATCACCGGATGGAAGGTGTGGCGCTCATCATCAATGGAAAGCGCGTGATAAGCGTACTCCACATTGTTGGGTGGACCCCGGTCGTGGAACTTGACCCGGAAGACCTTGTCCAGCGCCTCGGTGAGCTCATCGAACGGCAGACCTACCGCATCGACGGTGTCCCATACGCCCACGAACTTGATCGGGACGTCACGGCTGCATTTGCTATCGGCCACACCGAATTTGCTCTTGAAGTTGCCGGCCGCCGGGTAGTTCGCCTTACGGCGGGCGCGGCGATAGTGGCGGTAGGCTTCTTTGACCCGATCGTCTATCCACTTGTCGTTCTGGCCCGTTCGGTCGACCACCCCGCATCGGTTGATGAGCCCGGCCAGTGAGCGCACCGTGAATGCGCCCCGGCTGAACCCGAACAGGTAGATCCGGTCGCCTGTCTCGTAGTTCCTCACGAGGAAGGTGTAGAGCTCCCGGATGTTGCGGCTCAGCCCGTAGCCGAACGCACCACCCAAGGCGCGAGCGAACTTGAAGTCCTCGGTGCCTACGCCATCATCGTAGAAGGCGACCTGGTTCGATGCCGGGGTCCGATCGAGCGCTTGGAACAATCGCCAGACATTGGTTCCCCGGCCCTTGCCGCCGCGATTTCCGGTGCCGTCCGAACACAAAACGATGTTCTTGGCCATGGTTGAGGCTCCCTTGCAGATTCGACCCGGAACTCCGGATAAGACAGATGCAGCTCACCTCCGGTGAGGTCGAGTGATTGTCGGT
Source organism: Gammaproteobacteria bacterium (assembly GCA_022824305.1). Taxonomy (GTDB): domain Bacteria; phylum Pseudomonadota; class Gammaproteobacteria; order HK1; family HK1; genus JAJEAD01. The sequence continues at coordinate 3,143 of JAJEAD010000011.1, forward strand.
TCCTCCCTGGGTCAGTCGTTTTGACGATGTCGACCGGCCGACGATAGCGGCCTCGTGGGAGACGTCGAGAGGGACGGTGACGATTGGCGGGAGGGTGGTGGTGGTTCATGAGCACGGTCCGCACGTTGAACGGGACTTCGCGGTTCGGTGCGAACGGGCCCTGGAGCGCTCGTCGGGTTGCTCCCTGGCTTCCCGGAGTCGATAGCTTTCGCCGTCGAGTTGGAGGATCTCGGATCGATGGGTGAGGGGGTCGACGAGGGCGGCCACGCAGGCGACGGAGGAGAACATCCTCGACGACCAGACCGTCACCGGCCAAGGGGGACTTCGCCTCGCTCGCGCGGCCGTGATCACCCGGGACGCCGATGTCGAATCGCGTGACATGACTTCAGCCACTCGGCCATGGTATCCGTACCGACAGGCTGTGGAACGGTGCGCGGACAGGATTGGTAGACACCCGCTGAGGAAGGTGACGGTTCGCCGTGGATGCTGGCCGCAGTTGGGCGACCGGACGGCCCCACGGCCTGACGGAACGCTTGCCCACAAAGGGCTCGAAGAAGCCGTCCATGGATCACAGCCCGAGCTGCGCATGGGAACCGATGCGGACAAGCTCCAGCGCATCGGACCCGCGCTTGCGGTACACGAGCACGAGGTCGGACCGCAAATGGCAGTCGCGGCAGTCCGCATACCGGCCCTTCATCGGATGGTCGACGTAACGGTCGGGAAGCGGCGCATCGGCGACCAGCAACTCGAGAGCGGCAAGCAGCGTCTCGTCCAGGTGGCTGCCGTACGTGCCCCGCTTCACGCGTTTGAAGTCGCGCCGGAACTGCGCCGTGCGCTTGACCGACCGCACGCTGGGCTGCCCTGGCGCCCCGGTCCTCAGTCGTCCCGGTTGAGCTCGGCGATCGCTTCGGCCGGGGTGCCGAGCTCGACCACCTCGCCCCGCCGCGCCGCCTCGATGGCTTCGACGGTGGTCGGGTTCGGCACCAGCGCCCCGAAGTCCGGCCCGCATCCGGCGGCCGCCTGTTCGAGCACGATCCGCACCGTGTCGCCGATCGTGAGGCCCTGCGCCTCGAGCTGCCTCGCGGCCTCGTCTCGGACGTGCCGTTCGACGTCCACGCGCACCGTGACCTTCATCATCGCCTCCGTGGGGCTACAGCACCGGGCCGTTCGCGACCGTGAAGCGCCGTTGCACGTCCGCGCCCGGCTACAGGAGCTTTGCGGTCACGTACGCGGCGACGACTGTCGCCACGATGAGGACGAACAGCTTGGCGCCGAACCATCGGTGGCTCCGCAACCCGGGACCGCCGTGCGCGTGTCTACGTCCGCATGACATGATCGCCTCCTGTGGCCAGCCCGGACTCCCGGCCGCCTTCGTGCTGGCGCGCATCGCATTGTCGTCGAAGCGCCCCGCTCCCGCCATACGCTTCGCCGCTTCGGCCTCGAGCTGCTCGGTCTCGGCCCGAAGCCGCTCGGCATCCGCCGGCGGTCCGTCGAGGCGGGTTTTCGCGCGATGCTGAACGGGTGTGGGACCGGGGGCAGCGGACGGCGGGAGACGCGGGGAGACGAGATGGGTCGGACGGGGGATTGGAGGCCGGGGTATCGGAGCTTGTCTGTGGGACCAACTGGGGGACTGAGAGAGTTTCAACATAAAATATCAATCAAAACAATGAATTATTCTAGTATATGGCGGAGAGGGAGGGATTCGAACCCCCGGAAGGCTTGCGCCTTCAACTGATTTCGAGTCAGCCCCGTTCGGCCACTCCGGCACCTCTCCGTGGCGGCGCATTATACAGTCCGGAGGGTTCCCGCCCTCGTCTTCCGACGCACACTCGCCGGCCGGAGAAATCCGATCTCTGCGTCTTGTCCCGCTTCCTGCCCTCGTGGCGCGACCCGGCGGTTTCGGCCGCTTCGGGCCGGGCAGGTGGGCATCTGCGTCAGGAAGCGAGCATTGCGAGCCGGGGCCGGGCTCCGCGACAGCGAAGCGTGCTCCCGAAAGCCACTGACCGACGCGACGGATGCTGACGGTGCTTCGGGCCGTTCGCCGATTTCGAGGCGGCTTCCTGCTCGCTACGGTGAGTGACCGGTGCCGATCGGGATCAGGTCACGGCGCCGCCGCGTGTCGCCGACTTTGGAGGGGCCTGAATGGCCGTGGTACCGTTGGTCGAGACCCTTGTCCGCGTCCCGTCACTTGAGGGGGGCCTGTCGATGAGCCACTTCGTTCCTCCCGGTGTCGCGGTGCACTACCCCTGCTCGGATGACCAGCCGATGGCGGAGTCCGAGTTCCAGCTCGTGCCGATGCTCTATGCGCTGAACGTGCTCCGGACGCATTTCAGATTCCGGGGGGACGTGTACGTGGGCGGGGACATGTTCCTCTACCACGAGGAGGGCAATCCGCGAGCGGTAGTGGCCCCGGACGTGTTCGTCGTCATCGGGGCGCCGAAACGCTCGGAACATCCTCGCGACACCTACAAGCTCTGGGAGGAGCCGAAGGGGCCGGATTTCGTGCTGGAGGTGCTCTCGTCGAGCACCTGGGAGGAGGACCTCGGCCCGAAGCGTGCCCTCTACGCGTCGCTGGGGGTGGCGGAGTACTGGCTCTTCGACCCGACGAAAGAGCATCTCCTCTCACCGCCGCTTCGAGGGATGCGCCTGGTCGGGCGAAGCTATCGGGACCTGCCGGTCCTGCAACTGGCGACGAGCGCGAACGCCCCGGCTCTTCGAAGCGAAGTGCTCGGGCTCGACCTGCGGCTCGAGCAGGGAGCGCTGCGCTTTCGGGATCCGGCGACGGGAGAGGACCTCCTCAGCCACGAGGAGGCGGTTGCCGCCTGCGAGGCGGCCGAAGCAAGGGTCGCCGAGCTGGAGGCTCTGCTCGGGGGCATGCGCGACTGAGCGGACCCGGCCAGGGTCCCCTCGCCTCGATGGAGCCCTCGGCCACGCTCCGGGGCGCCCCGAAGCGTCGACGCTCCGCGCCGCTTCACTCCAGGATCCGCACCTCGGCTCCGGCGGGGACCCGGTCGAAGAGCTCCACCACGTCCCGGTTGCGCATGCGGATGCAGCCGTGGGAGCCCGGCACCCCGAGGGTTACCTCGTCCGGGGTTCCGTGGATGTAGATGTAGCGCTGCATGGTGTCGACGTCGCCCAGACGGTTGCGGCCGGGCTCCAGGCCGCTCAGCCACAGGATGCGGGTCAGAATCCAGTCCCGTCCCGGGTGCGTGCGGCCGAGCGCGGGGGTGTATACCTCGCCGGTCGGGCGGCGGCCGACAAACACCGTGTTGAGCGGCGCGCCCGCGCCGATTCGGGCACGAACCACGTGGGCTCCGCGCGGGGTCCGGAAGCTGTCCTTCTCCTCTCCCGCCCCGCGCGCCGCGGTCGACACCTGCGCCTCGAAGGGAGTGCCGATGCCGTCGGTGAGACGCAGGAGTTGCTCACCCAGGTCGATTTCTATGCGCGGTGGAGGAGCGGAGCGCGTCATGTTCGCGGGCGCGGAGTCGTCGGCGTCGGACTGAGCTCGAAGACGCTTCCAGTGTAGCCGCGTTCTCGAAGAAGCGGGGCGCACGCGTCGCCGGACGGCGACTCGAAGGCCCGCTCCCGACGCGTCAATGGCGATGCCTTCCACCGGTTGCCGGGATTGTCCGCCTTGCGGGTCCCGTCGCGCCGAGTGCGGGGGGAGGAGCCGCCGTGCGGCTTCAAGCCTCCAGCTCCTCGATGGTCTTCGGCCAGTTGGCCTTGAGAAGGCGAGAGAGCGCCCGGTCGGCGAGCACCTTGCCTCCGGTCTGACAGCGCGCGCAGTAGTTCGCCTCGTTGCTCGCATAGACGATGCGCTGCACCGGGGACCCGCACACCGGGCAGGGCTTGCGGTAGCGTCCGTGCACCGCCATGCCTTCACGAAACGCGGTCACCTTCTCCGGAAAGCTCTCCCCCACCTCGGCCCGGAGCCGCCGGGTCCAGTTCCGGAGCGTCTCGCGCGCGGCGCGATGGAGCCGCCCGATCTCCTCCGCGCTGAGGCTTCGGGTCTGCTTGAAAGGAGACAGGCACGCCGCGTGCAGGATCTCGTCGGAGTAGGCGTTGCCGATGCCGCTGAGAATTCGGGGGTCGGTGAGGGCACGCTTCAGCGTGTGGTTCTCCCGCCGCAGCACCTCGGCGAACTCTCCCGCGTCGAGCTCGCTCACCTCCCGGCCGCCCCGCTCGAAAGCGCGCAGTCCCTCCTCCCCCTCGACCAGGTGCAGCGAGGCACGTTTCTTGTGCCCGCTCTCGGTGAAGAGCACGCTGCCGTGCGTGAAGTCGAAGGCGGCGAGACCCATTCCCTTCGGAATCGGGCAGCCGGGGCGCCGCCAGCGCAGTCGCCCGGCGATCATGAGATGCAGCACCGCGAAGAGCCCGCCTTCGAATCCGAGCACGACGCGCTTGCCCAGGCGTTCGACCCGCGTGACCTCCCGCCCCTGGAGCGCGTCCGGCGGCGGCGCCACCGAGCGCAGGAGGAAGACGCTGCGCAGGCGCACGCGCTCGAGGCGTCGTCCGCCCACGTGGCGCTCGAGCGCCTCCACGTAGATGCTGACATCGGGCAACTCGGGCATGGGGCACACCGCTTCCGCGCCCCGGGAGATTAGCGCTTTGCCGACCTCGGGGCACGACATCCGGGACCAGTCACGGTGTTTCACCAATTTCCTGCTGCGGACGCGAATCTGTCCGCATGGGCGACGCCAAACGCGACCAGAGAGCTCGACGTGCTGCCAAAGTACCTGCTGCGCTCCGCAGTCCTTGGCGAAGCCTGCAGGCCGGGACGAAGTGCCACCGGCACTTCGTCTGTTCCCGGCTCGCGCCTTTCGCACCCCGACTCGCGTTCGAATTGCCCCTGCCGACATCTTCGCGCCCAAAGTTTCCGAAACTCGGTGAAACATTGCGGCAGAGGGATGATTCTCCCCGATCGTGCGCGCCGCATGGGGCCGGCCGCATCGGGATAGAATGGAAACGTGGTCCGCCCGGCCCGGAGAGCAAAGAGGCAGACGACGATGCCCGCTACCCGTCTCGGAGCGCTTCTCCCCGAGCTCCGCCGCATTCTGCCCGCGGGGAGCATCCTCACCGAAGAGGAGCAGCTCCGCCCCTACGAGTGCGACGGGCTCACCGCGTACCGCCAGCTTCCCATGGTGGTGGCGCTGCCCGACACCACCGAGCAGGTCCAGGCGATTCTCGCGCTCTGCTCGCGCGAGCGCGTCCCGGTCGTTGCCCGCGGGGCCGGAACCGGGCTCTCGGGCGGCGCCCTCCCCCTCGCCGACGGCGTGCTGCTCAGCCTCGCGAAGTTCAACCGCATCCTCGAGATCGATCCCGTGAACCGCAGCGCCCGGGTGCAGCCCGGGGTGCGGAACCTCGCGATCTCCGAGGCGGTCGCTCATCTCGGGCTCTACTACGCGCCGGACCCGTCCTCGCAGATCGCGTGCACCATCGGCGGCAACGTGGCCGAGAACTCGGGCGGGCTGCACTGCCTGAAGTACGGGCTCACCGTGCACAACATCCAGGAGCTCGAGGTGATCACGGTGGAGGGCGAGCGCATCACCATCGGCGCCCCCGCCCTCGACGCGCCCGGCTTCGACCTGCTCGCGCTGATGACCGGCTCGGAAGGTCTGCTCGGGGTCATCGTGGAGGTCCGGGTAAAGCTGCTGCCGCGTCCGGAGTGCGCGCGGGTGATGCTCGCCGCCTTCGACGCCGTGGAGGACGCGGGCACCGCGGTGGGCGCGATCATCAGCCGGGGCATCATTCCCGGCGGCCTGGAGATGATGGACAACGCCGCGATCCGCGCCGCCGAGGACTTCGTCCACGCGGGCTATCCGACCTCGGCCGCCGCCATTCTGCTCTGCGAGCTCGACGGCACGCAGGAGGAGGTCGACGTGCAGATAGACAAGGTGCGCACGCTCCTCGAGGAATGCAACGCCACCGAGCTTCGCGTCGCGCAGTCGGAAGAGGAGCGCAACCGCTTCTGGGCGGGGCGCAAGGCCGCCTTTCCCGCTGTCGGGCGCATCTCGCCCGACTACTACTGCATGGACGGCACCATTCCGCGCCGCGAGCTTCCCCGGGTGCTCAGCGAGACCGAGGCGCTGTCCAGGCGCTACGACCTCCCCGTCGTCAACGTGTTCCACGCCGGAGACGGCAACCTCCATCCTCTCATCCTCTACGACGCGAACGAGCCCGGACAGCTCGAGCGGGTCGAGGAGCTGGGGGCGCGCATCCTGGAGCTGTGCGTGGAAGTGGGGGGCACCATCACCGGGGAGCACGGAGTGGGCGTGGAGAAGATCGACCAGATGTGCACGCAGTTCCAGTCCGCAGAGCTCACCCGCTTCCACGAGGTGAAGAGCGCATTCGACGAGCACGCGCTGCTCAATCCCGGCAAGGCGGTGCCTACGCTCCGGCGCTGCGCGGAGCTCGGCGGCATGCACGTGCACGGGGGCCGGATTCCCTTCCCCGACATCGAGCGCTTCTGATGCCGCGCGCGAGGTCGGGGCGCGAAGCGGGAGACCCGTCCCACTTGGCGCCCGCATGCCGCGCCCCGGCCCGGCCCCGAGGCGGCGGCCGGGGCGCGAGCTGACATCCCCATCGGAACGACGGGCGGGCCCCGGATGGACGCGGATCTGAGCGCCTCTCTCGCGGACCGGGTCCGGGCCGCGATCGCTGACGACACTCCGCTGTCGATCGTCGGCGGGGGCAGCAAGACCTTTCTCGGCCGTCCTGTCCAGGCGCTGCCCCTCGAGGTCGGAGACCACCGCGGCATAGTGCGCCATGAGCCTACCGAGCTCGTGATCACCGCGCGCGGCGGCACCCGCTTGCGCGAGCTGGAGTCCGCCCTGGAAGAGCGGGGACAGATGCTCGCTTTCGAGCCGCCCCGCTTCGCCGGTTCCGACACCCTCGGCGGCACCGTGGCCGCCGCCCAGTCGGGCCCGCGACGCCCCTACGCGGGCGCGGTGCGCGACTTCGTGCTGGGCGTGCGCCTGCTCGACGGCAAGGCCGAGGCCCTCACATTCGGCGGCGAGGTGATGAAGAACGTCGCCGGCTACGATCTCTCGCGACTGATGGTGGGGGCGATGGGAACGCTCGGCGTCCTGCTCGAGGTGTCGCTCAAGGTGCTGCCGATGCCGGAGTGCGAGACGACCCTCCGCTTCGAGCTCGACGCCGCCCGCGCCGTCGAGAAGATGAACGAGTGGGCGAGACTCCCCCTGCCCCTATCCGGCGCCTTCCATGAAGCGGGACGCCTGCACCTGCGCCTGTCCGGGAGCGCTCCCGGAGTCGAGGCCGCCGCCGCAAAGCTCGGTGGCGAGAGGAACGACCAGCTCGAAGCGTGGTCCGCCCTCCGCGATCATCGCTCCGCCTTCTTCCGGCGCCCGGGCGCGCTGTGGCGCATATCCGTGCCCCCGGCAAGCGCTCCCCTGGACCTCCCGGGCGAGACTTTGATCGACTGGGGGGGCGCGTTGCGCTGGACGAGGAGCGATGCCCCCGCGCCGGCGGTGCGCGACGCGGCCGCGAGCGCGGGCGGCCACGCCATGCTCTTCCGCAACGGGGACCGCGGCGGCGACATCTACCATCCCCTATCGCCCGGCCTCGAGCGCCTGCACCGGCGCCTCAAGGACGCCTTCGATCCGCGGCGCCTGCTCAACCGCGGCCGCATGTACCCGGACTGGTAGCGCCCGATGCAGACCCGCCTCGCCGACTTCATCCGCGACCGCGCCGAGGGCCGCGAGGCCGACGCCATCCTGCGCAAGTGCGTGCACTGCGGCTTCTGTACCGCAACCTGCCCCACTTACCAGTTGCTCGGCGACGAGCTCGACGGACCGCGCGGGCGCATCTACCTCATCAAGCAGGCCCTGGAAGGGGCGCCGGTGGGGCCGAGCACCCGGCTGCACCTCGACCGCTGCCTCACCTGCCGGTCCTGCGAGACCACCTGCCCCTCCGGCGTGCGCTACGGCCGCCTCCTCGACATCGGCCGCAGCGTCGTGGACGAGCGGGCTCCGAGGCCGCGGCTCGACCGGTTGAGCCGGCGCGCCCTGGTCTCGCTGCTCGGGAGTCGCCGGCTCTTCACATTCCTGCTCGCGCTCGGCCGTGCGGCCCGCCCGCTCCTGCCCGGGCCCCTGCGCCGGCGGATACCCCCGCCGCGTCGCGCGAGGCGATGGCCGGCGCCCCGGCACCGCAGAACCATGCTCTGCCTGACCGGCTGCGTGCAGCCCGCGATCGCGCCCGGCATCGACGCCGCGGCGGCCCGGGTGCTCGATCGCCAGGGGATCTCGCTGCTGCGCGCGCCGGGGTCGGGCTGCTGCGGTGCGCTCGCCTGGCACCTCGGAGCGCACGACGAAGCGCTCTCGCGCATGCGCGCCAACATCGACGCCTGGTGGCCCGCGATCGAGGCCGGCGCGGGCGCCGTGGTCGCGACCTCGAGCGCGTGCGCGGAGATGCTCAAGGACTACGGAGAACGCTTCGCGGCGGACCGTACTCACGCGGAGAAGGCGGCGCGCGTCTCGGCCCTGGCGCGCGATGCGAGCGAGGTCGTCGATGCGAGCGAGGCGCGGCCCGCGCAGGGCCGGCGCATCGCCTTCCACTCGCCCTGCACCCTGCAGCACGGCCAGCAGATCCGGGGCCGGGTGGAGGGGGTGCTCGAAGCGGCCGGTCTCGAGCTCGCGCCCGTAGCCGACGCCCACCTGTGCTGCGGGTCCGCCGGCACCTATTCCATCCTTCAGCGCGGCCTCTCCGGGCGCCTTCTCGCGAACAAGCTGGCCGCGCTCGGAGCAGGCGACCCCGAGCGGATCGTCACCGCCAACATCGGCTGCCTCCTGCACCTCGAGAGCGCAGCGGAGCGCCCGGTTCTGCACTGGCTCGAGCTCCTCGACGAGATTCAGTCCGGCAGGTCCGCGGACCCGAAGTAAAGGCGGCGCCCCGCGCTCGCCCCCCAAGGCAGGGCGACGCCGTATACACTCCCCGCGCGGTCCGCGGCCGGCCGGCGCACACCGTGATGCCGGCACGCCGCGGGAGCTGCGGCATTCGCAGACCACGAGGACTGAACATGGCGGCGCCGGACTACCTCCAATTCGACACCCTGATGCTGCACGCGGGGCAGCAGCCCGATCCCGCGACCGGCGCGCGCGCCACCCCCATCTACCAGACCTCGTCGTACGTGTTCCGCGACACCGATCAGGCCGCCGCGCTCTTCAACGCGGAGCGCGCGGGGCACGTCTACTCTCGCATCACCAATCCCACCAACGCGGTGCTCGAAGAACGCATTTCCGCCCTGGAAGGCGGGGTGGGAGCCATTGCCACCGCGAGCGGGCAGGCCGCCATGCACCTCGCGGTGACGACGTTGTGCGGCGCGGGCAATCACGTCGTCTCCTCGGGATCGCTCTACGGCGGCAGCCACAACCTCCTCGCCTACACCCTGCCCCGCTTCGGGATCGAGACCACCTTCGTCGATCCGAGAGACCCGGAGGCGTTCCGGGCCGCCATCCGTCCCGAGACCCGGCTCCTCTTCGCGGAGACCCTGGGCAACCCCGGCCTGGACGTCCTCGACATTCCCGAGGTCGCCGCCGTCGCCCACGAGGCGGGACTGCCGCTGCTGCTGGACTCCACCTTCACCACACCCTACCTGTGCCGGCCCTTCGACCACGGTGCGGATCTCATATTCCATTCCGCCACCAAGTTCCTCGCCGGCCACGGGGTCGTCATCGGGGGGCTGCTGGTCGACGGCGGCCGCTTCGACTGGGAAGCGAACGCCGCCCGCTTCCCGACCCTCACCGAGCCCTACGCGGGCTTCCACAACATGGACTTCGTCGAAGAGTACGGACCGGCCGCGTTCATCATGCGGGCGCGCAAGGAGGGCGCGCGCGACTTCGGCGCGTGCATGAGCCCCACCACCGCCTTCCTGATCCTGCAGGGTCTGGAGACCCTGTCGCTGCGCATGCAGCGCCATGTCGAGAACACGCGGCGAGTGGTCGAGTTTCTCGACGGCCACGAAGCGGTGGAGTCGGTCGGCTACCCCGAGCTGCCGAGCCATCCGGACCACGAAGCCGCGCGCCGGCTCCTGCCTCGCGGGTGCGGCGCGGTGTTCAGCTTCGAGCTGCGCGGAGGGCGGCCCGCGGGGCGCCGCTTCATCGAGACGCTGCGCATCTTCTCCCATCTCGCCAACGTCGGTGACGCGAAGTCGCTCGTGATCCACCCCGCGAGCACCACGCACCACCGCATGAGCGCCGAGGCGTTGCAGGCCGCCGGTATCGGCGAGGGCACCATCCGGCTCTCGGTGGGGCTCGAGGACCCCGGCGATCTCATCGCCGATCTCAAGCGCGCCATCCGCGCCTCGCAACGCGCGGCGAAGGCGAAATCGGGATGAGCCACGTGCGCGACCGCAACGAGCGAGCCGGCCGGAAGCGGCCCGGCATGAGGAAAGAGCCGTGAAGCAGACCATCGACACGCACGAAGCCTTCGCCTACACGGGAGGCCGTCCCTTCGTGGCCGGGCAGCCCTGCGTCGCGTTCATTCACGGGGGCGGGCTGGACCACAGCGTGTGGATTCTCCAGAGCCGCTACTTCGCCCACCACGGGTACAACGTTCTCGCCTTCGACCTGCCGGGTCACGGGCAATCGGGCGGAGATCCGCTGCCGAGCATCGAGGAGATGGCGGGCTGGTGCGCGCGCTTTCTCGATGCGGCGGGAGTGGCGAGCGCCGCCGTGGTCGGCCACAGCATGGGCTCTCTCGTCGCGCTCGAGTTCGGGGCCCGGCATCCCGAGCGGGCCTGGATGGTCGCTCTGATCGGAATCTCCACCCCCATGCCGGTCACCGATCGACTCCTCGACGCGGCACGGGCGGACGAGCATGCCGCTTTCGACATGGTGAACATCTGGGGCCACGACATGAGCGCCCAGATCGGAGGCAACCAGGCCCCGGGGATGTGGATGACGGGCGGGGCGCTGAGGCTGCTGGAGCGCAGCGGCCCCGGCGTGCTCTTCAACGATCTCGACGCGTGCAACCGCTACGCGCACGGCCCCGAGAGCGCGGCCAGGGTGCGCTGCCCCACCCATCTCCTCATCGGAGATCGCGACATCATGGCGTCGCCCATGAACGCCCGCGAGCTGCGTGCCGCGCTGCCCTCGCCGCGGGTGACCGTGCTGCCGCGCTGCGGCCACATGCTGATGGCGGAACGCCCCGGGGAAGTGCTCGACGCTCTGGTCGGATCGGTCTCGGAGAGCGCGGCCGCAATCGCGGCTCCTCCTTCCGCGGCGTAGCCCCGATGCGAGGCGGACCCGCCGCCTCCGCTGCCGCGCCCCTTCAGCCGAGGAAGAAGTTCGCGAACTGCCAGGGATCTTCGAGGTCGAGACCGGGCTCCTCGAAGTAGTTCTGGCGCCGCTCGAGCGGGGTCCAGTCCGTGGGCGCGCTGACCATCGGGCCGAGATAGGGCCGGGCCACCTCGAGCACTTGAGCGTGGGGCAGCGCTTCCGGCTCCAGGTAGCCGCACTTCGGGTTGTCGATGATCCAGAGCAGGGCCGCGAGAATCCCCGCCGCGACCTGGATGGCGGTCGGGTTGTTGCCGGGCACGAGTCGCCGCGCTTCGTGGATGTCGAGCTGCGAGCCGTACCACCAGCCGCCGAGACGGTGTCCCAGCAGCAACACCCCGAGCTCGTCCCGGCCCTCGACGATGTCGTGGTTGAGGATGCGCTCCGATTCGGGCGCCTGCCAGTCCCGCATCACCGACTCGTGCAGGCTCGCGAGCGCGCCGTCGCAGGGCAGATAGGAAAACACCACGGTCGGCCGGTACGCGGGCCTCCCATCTTCGTCGCGGCGAGTGAGGTAGTCGCTCAGGGTCACGGACTCGCTGTGCGGGATCGCGATGCCGTCGATTGCGCCGCCGAGCGGCACCCAGCTCCGGATCCAGGCCCGTGCCGCCGCTCGCGGGATGTAGATTGCGTTGCGGGGGCCGCTCGGGTGCTGCACCGCGCCCGGCGGCAGGGCCTTCTCGTGGGTTCCCCAACCGATTTCCACCGGCATGCTCGCTTCCTCGAGGAAGCCGGGCACGCTCCAGGTATTGACGAACTCCCCCGGTCGCTTCGGCTCGCTCGACACCTGGGTGTCGCGCTCCGAGATGTGGATGACGCGGGTGCCGGTGCGCTCCGCGAGCGCCGCCCAGCCCCCGGCATCGGAGGGCGCTTCGAAGTCGAGACCGAGGGCGTCCGCGAGATCGCAGAGGGCGGCCTTCGCGAAATGGCTCACGAGCCCCGGATTGGCTCCATGACAGAACACCGCGCTCGGCCCGTCCTTCCGCCAGCGGGTGGCGGCGTAGCGGCGCGAGACCTGGTGATAGGCGTACTCCGTGCGCTCGCGCATCGGCTGCTCCGCATCCCAGGCCACGTCGTCCCAGGGCTCGATCGAGGAGTCGACGTACGACACGCCGGAATGCTGGCACCAGTCGGCGAGCGCCACCGAATCGACGCCCACCGTGACGTTCACGAGGACGTCGCCGGGGCCGGCGAGCCCTTCCAGGACCTCTCCCAGGTTGTGCCGCTCGATCCGGCGCACCGAGTAGGTGGCGCCGCGCTCCGTCCAGCCGTGCACGGCTTCCTCGTGATCGTCGCCGTCCAGCACGTGCACCCGCGCCGGCGCGATTGCCAGGGTCTCGACGAGCATCGGAAGGAGGCACTGACCGATGGTGCCGAATCCAACCATGAGCACCCGGCCCCGGAACGACGAGGAAGACGCCGGTGTGGTTGCACTCGAGGGGTTCATGGCCAATGCAAATGGTGCCGATTCCTGGAAGTACAAGCCCCGGGACGGCGCCGCATCGGTCCACCGGCTCTGTCGATGCTCTATGAAGCCCGGGTCGCGGGTTGTATCTTGCGCTCCGCGCCGCCGCCTCGCGCGCTCTGTCGAGGGCAAGCTCCGGGACGAACGATGAGCGATCAGCAGATAAAGGCGATGAAGCTCTACCTGCGGGTGGAGCGGGTGTTCGCTCAGCTCCGCGATGCCGGAGTCGGCGACGACGATCCGATACCCCTCGAGGTGCTGTGCCGATTCGATCAGTACCACTACCACGGCACCGACGCCGTCGACGAGGGCATCGCCCGGCTCGCGCTCAAGCCGCACCACCGGGTGCTGGAGGTCGGCTCCGGGCTGGGCGGCCCCGCCCGGTACATCGCCGCTCGAACCGGTTGCACGGTCACCGCGCTCGAGCTGCAGCCCGACGTGCACGAGGTCGCAACGGAGCTGACGCGGCGCTGCGGGCTCGGGCATCTCGTTGCGCACCGGCAGGGGGACATCCTGGAAGGCCCGGTGCCGGCCCGCCACTTCGACGCGCTCTTCGGCTGGCTCGTGTTCCTGCACATTCCGGATCGCGAGCGCCTCTACCGTCGCTGCTTCGAGGCCCTCCGACCGGGCGGAGGCATGTACGTCGAGGACTTCTTCGAGCGCGGCGCCTTCACCGCCGAAGAGCGCGAGACCCTCGCCACCGGGTTGTACAGCCGCGATCTTCCGCGGCTGGACGATCTCCGCCGCGATCTCGAGCGCGCGGGCTTCGGCGAAATCGACATCGAAGACATGTCGGTACCCTGGACGACCTTCGTTGCCGAGCGCGCGCGCGCCTACCGCGCCAACCGCGAGCACGAGGTTGCGCTGCACGGCGAGGAAGTGTTCGCCAACCTGGACGAGTTCTTCTCGACCGTCGCCCGGCTCTTTCGCGACGGGAACTTCGGCGGCATGCGGCTGCGAGCCCGCAGACCCTGAGGCAACCGGCGCGGCGATGAGCGTCAACAAGATATACGGGCACTCGCTCGCGCTGCTGACCGACCTCTATCAGCTCACGATGGCCCATGGCTACTGGAAGCTCGGGCGCATCGACGAGGAGGCGGCCTTTCATCTCTTCTTCCGTACCAACGCGTTCGGGGGCGGCTACACCGTGGCGGCGGGGCTCGCCTACGTTCTGGACTTCCTCCGCAACCTGCGCTTCGAAGAAAGCGATCTCGCCTTCCTCTCCACCCTGACCGGCAACGACGGACGGGCCCTCTTCGACGAGGGCTTTCTCGATCACCTTCGCACGCTCGACTTCCGTTTCGACATGGACGCGGTGCCCGAGGGCACCGTGGTGTTTCCCCACCAGCCGCTGCTCCGGGTCACCGGCCCCCTCCTGCAGTGCCAGCTTCTGGAAACCCCGCTGCTCGACATGGTCAATTTCCAGACCCTGGTGGCCACCAAGGCGGCCCGCGTCTGCGCGGCGGCGGACGGCGATCCCGTGCTCGAGTTCGGGCTGCGCCGGGCGCAGGGCATCGACGGCGCGCTGGCCGCGAGCCGCGCCGCCTACATCGGCGGATGCGCCGCCACCTCGAACGTGCTCGCCGGCAAGCTCTTCGGCATTCCCCTGCGCGGCACCCACGCCCATAGCTGGGTCATGTCGTTCGACGACGAACGCCAGGCCTTCGGCGAGTACGCCAGGGTGATGCCGAACAACTGCGTGTTTCTCGTGGATACCTACGACACGCTCGACGGCGTCCGCCACGCGATCGAGGCCGGGCGCCGCCTGCGTGAGCGGGGAGTGGAGATGATCGGCGTGCGCCTCGATTCCGGCGACCTCGCCTATCTCAGCATCGAGGCGCGACGCATGCTCGACGACGCCGGATTCGAGTCTGCCGCGATCGTCGCGAGCAATGACCTCGACGAGCACATCATCGAGAGCCTCAAGGACCAGGGCGCCGCGGTGAGCATGTGGGGCGTGGGCACCAAGCTCGCCACCGCCTACGACCAGCCGGCGCTGACCGGCGTGTACAAGCTCACCGCGCTGCGTCACCCCGGCGAGGACTGGCAACCCAAGGTCAAGATCTCCGAGCAGACCGCCAAGGTCTCGACCCCCGGCGTGCTTCAGGTCCGGCGCTACTTCCAGGGGAGCACGTTCGTCGCCGACATGACCTACGACCTCGATCTCGGCATCGAGGACGACAGGGTCGTCGTCGACCCCGCGGACTCCACCCGCCTGAAGCGCGTGCCTCGGGGTCTTCAGAGCGAGGACCTGCTGCTCCCGATGGTGCGCGACGGGCAGGTGATCTACGAGGAGCCGGGCATCGAGGAAATCCGCGAGCGCGCCCGCACCCAGATCCGCCACCTGCACCCTGCCGTGCTGCGCTTCATGAATCCCCACGAGTACCCCGCCGGCCTCGAACGACGCTTGCACGAGCTGCGCACCCGGCTCATCCTGGAGGCTCGCGGCCACAGCGCGGCGATCGCCGAGTCGGCGGCGGCAACCTGAGGGGGGAAACATCCATGGCGTCCCACACTTCGGAGTGTCTGCTGATCATCGACGTGCAGAACGACTTCTGTCCCGGCGGAGCGCTGGCGGTTCCCGACGGAGACCAGGTGGTCGGAATCGTCAACCGGCTCGGAGAGAGATTCGCGCACCGGGTACTGACTCAGGACTGGCATCCGGCCGGGCACCTCTCCTTTGCGTCCAGCCACCCGGGCCGCGCGCCGATGGAGACCACCACCCTTCCCTACGGCGAGCAGGTGCTGTGGCCGGACCACTGCGTGCAGGGCACGCGAGGGGCCGAGTTCCACTCCGAGCTGGAGGTGAACGGTTCCGAGCTCATACTGCGCAAGGGGTTTCGCCGCGAGATCGATTCCTACTCCGCCTTCTTCGAGAACGACCGGAGCACCCCGACCGGTCTCGGCGCCTACCTGAGAGAACGCGGATTCGAACGACTCTACCTGTGCGGCCTCGCCACCGACTTCTGCGTGGGCTACTCCGCGCTGGACGCCCGCCGCGCCGGATTCGCGGTCGCAGTTGTCGACGACGCCTGCCGCGCGATCGACGTGAACGGCTCCCTCGCCGCGGCCTGGCGCGAGATGGAGAGCGTAGGCGTCGAGCGTGTCACCTCGGAGGCGCTGGCGCGGGCTTGAAGCACCCGCGGCCGCACGGAGGGATGAGCGGCGTGGCGCCCGAGGCTCGCCGCGTCAGGCGCCGACTTTCGCTCTGAGGGGAAAGCGCCCGGGATCTTCCATGGCCTCAATGCCCAGATCGACATCGAGGTCCGGCCAGTGAAAGTGGCCGGGCCTTGGCTGTTCCACATTCAGTATTCCGGCTACCGAAGCGTCTTTGAACCAAGGGAAGTCCCCGTACGACAAGAACAACTCCCGACCGTCTACGAGCAGCCGGATGCCGCACGCGGAGATGTCCGTGACTTCAAGCCCCGAAGTACCGAGTCCAAGCGGATATGAACTCATTCGCGCGTCTCTCGATGATCTCTTCCACTTCCCGAAGCTGCCTTCGAGACATGCGATAGTCTCTCGCCAGGCCCACCTTCGGTTCAAGCCAGAACTTCGCTTCGCTGCCGGCACGATGTACATGGACGTGCATCCGGGATTCTTCCAGCGAAAAGAAAAAGAACCGATATCCCCGTTCCCTGAGAACAGTTGGAGGCATTGCCCTTCCTTGGCGTGTGGGGGTTGGCTACGCTTGGCACCCCCTGCCCGCGGGGCGCCGGGTGGCCGACTGCCTGCCCTGGAGCACGCATTCGATGCGAGCAGATCCAGCGCTGTCGCAAGTGTAGACGAGACCGAGCGCAAGGACGTGGGAACGGGAGGCGAAGTCGAGAGGGGGCTCGAATCCGGCGTTCGCGATCCTTCCCGATGATGCCTCCTTCCCGGTTGCGCGCTCTCCCCTCAGTCGATCGGATGTTGCAGCACCCTTCGGTGCGCGAGGCGGCAGCGGCCCACGGACGAGGATTCGTCACCACCCTGGTGAAAGAGTGCATCGCGCAAACGCGGGAGGCGCTGCAAGCGGAAGGCGGCGCGGAGCGAATGCCGAGCGGCATCGACGAGATCGCGCAACAGGTGGCCACACGAATCGAAGACTTGCTCGCGCCGAGCATCCGGCCCGTGCTCAATCTCACGGGCACCGTGCTGCACACGAATCTCGGGCGCGCGCCGCTCCCTCCCGAGGCACTGCGGGCAATGGAGCGGGCGGCAGGCGCGGTGAACCTCGAGATCGAGCTCGAGACCGGACGCCGGGGGGACCGGGACACCCACGTCGAGGAGTGGCTTCGGCGCCTCACCGGGGCCGAGGCCGCTACCGTGGTCAACAACAACGCCGCCGCGGTGCTCCTCACCCTGAACAGCCTCGCCCTGCGCAAGGAGGTGCCGCTGTCGCGCGGCGAGCTCGTCGAGATCGGGGGCGCCTTCCGGATGCCCGACATCATGGCCCGCGCGGGATGCCGGCTGGTGGAGGTCGGCACCACCAATCGCACGCACCCCCGCGACTACCGGGACGCGATCCGCTCGCGCACCGCCCTGCTGATGAAGGTGCACCCGAGCAACTACGAGATACGGGGTTTCCGTGCCGCGGTCGAGGCCCGGGAGCTCGCAGAGATCTCGCGCGAACACGACCTTCCCTTCGTGCACGACCTCGGCAGCGGCACCCTGTGCGACCTGCGCGCCTTCGGGCTCCCGCACGAGCCCACCGTGGCCGAAGCGGTCCGGGACGGCGCCGACGTGGTCACCTTCAGCGGCGACAAGCTGCTCGGCGGGCCGCAGTGCGGGGTCATCGTCGGCCGCGCTGCGCTCGTCGCCCGCATCAAGCGCAATCCGATGAAGCGGGCGATGCGCGCGGACAAGCTCACCCTGGCCGCGCTCGGCGCGATCCTGCCCCTGTACCGGGACCCGAAGCGGGTCGCCGAGCGACTCCCCGCCCTGCGCCTCCTCGCACGGCGTCGCGAGGACATCGAAGCGCAGGCTCGCCGCCTGAGACCCCTCCTGGCCGGCGCGCTGGCCGGCGCCGCGGAGGTGTCGGTGGTTCCCTGCCGGAGCCAGGTCGGCAGCGGGGCGCTGCCGGTGCAGGGGCTCGAGAGCGCCGCGCTCTCGCTCCGCCCCGAACGCAGCCGGGATCTCCGCCGCCTCGCCGGCGCGTTCCGGGCCCTTCCCCGGCCCGTGCTCGGCCGGATCGCGGATGGCGCGCTGCTCCTCGATCTGCGCTGTCTCGACGACGACCACGACCTGCTCGGCCAGCTCGATCACCTGGAGATCGGGCGAAGCGCGTCGCGGCGACTTCCTCCGCCCGTGCGGAGCTGAGAGTTGCCGGCCCGACCCTATCCTTCGCCTTCGCCCGCGAGGCGGAAGGTGGGCAGGGGATAGCGCTCGGGCTCGGAGACGATCTCCACCGGCCGCCCCGAACGCACCGACTCCGGCTCGGCGACCACCCTCGCGATGACGTTCGTGCCTTCGGGAAGCGCGATCTCGGCGAGCACGATCGGCGCCTCGGCGAAGAAGCTCTCGTGGTTCGGCCGGTGCACCAGCGACCAGGCCACGATCCTCCCGCGCCCGGACGCCGCCTCGAACCCCAGGCGCTCCGACCAGCAGTGCGGGCACAGGGGGCGCGGATAGCTCGCCACCCTTCCGCATTCGGCGCAGCGCTGCAACACCAGGCGACCCTCCCGCCACGCTTCGAGCATCGCCCGGTTGTCGGCATCCACGAGCGGGCGGGGATAGCGAGCGTCGTCCGCCATGGCTCAGCCTCCCCGTTCGACGACGACGGCGCTCGCACTCAGGCCGTGCCCGTAGCCCACCATGCCGTACCCGGCGACGACCCCCCGCTCGCACCCCGCCACCTGGCGGCCGCCCGCTTCGCGGCGAAGCTGGCGGGTCGCCTCGACCACGCTCATGAGTCCCCCTCCCGCGCCCGCCTGTCCCGCCGACAACTGCCCCCCGTTGGTATCGAGGGGAAGATCTCCACGCCAGGTCAGATCGTGCGCATCGAGGAAGGGCCCCGCCTCGCCCTTCTCGCAGAACCCGAGGTCCTCGAGCTGGATGGCGACCATGATGGGATAGTCGTCGTAGGCCTGCACGAAGTGCATGTCCCGGGGCCCGAACGAGGCCTCGTTCCACATCCGATCCCGGAACGTCTCCCAGCCGCCGCTCAGGGGGCAGGGCTCCTCCGGCAGGTGATTGTGGCGCTCGTGGCCCGAGAGCACCCGCACCCGCTTCGGCGCATCGATGCGGTCGAGCGCGCCGAGCACCACCGCGTCGGCCCCGGCACAGGGCAGCACGCAGTCGTAGAGCCGGATCGGGTCCGCGATGATCCTGGCGTCCAGGTACTCCTCAAGCGTCAAAGGCACGCGGAACACCGCGTTCTCGTTGTGCATCGCGCATTGCCGCTGCGCGACCGCGATCCGGCCGAGCTGAGCGCGCTCGAGCCCGTAGGTCTCCATGTACTTGCGCTGGATTATCCCGAAGAGGCCGTTGGGGCCGCCGAAGCCGTGCGGCGCCGCGTAGTTGTAGAGCGAGTGGTTGAAGTTCTCCATCAGGCGGTAGTGGCGGGCGACGCTGTAGACGTCTCCGGCGAGGCAGAGGACGACGTTCGCTCTCCCGGTGTCGATGGCATGCAGCGCGTCGATGACCCCCGCCACCGGCCCGGCGCTGCCCGCGGTGAACTGCCACGCCCACGACACGCTGAGCCCGAACTGCTCGCAGAGCGTCACCGCGTTGTCGGGCGCGAGGAAGAAGGACGACACCGCGATGCCGTCGATGTCCGACTTGTCGAGCCCGGCGCTCTCGAGCGCCTTGCGGCCGGCCTCCGCGAAGAAGGAGAACTGGGTCCGCTCGGTGCGCTTGACGTGCCGGGTCTCCCCGTAGCCGAGGATGCCGATGTCCCGCGGCATCATGGTCTCAGATCGCTCCCGTCGCGCGCAGGCGTTCCCGCTCGGCGGCATTCATGCCGAGGAGCTCCCCGAACACGTGCTCGTTGTCCGCCCCGAGCTCCCCTCCCCCCCAGCGCACCCGTCCGGGCGTGAGACTGAGCCGGGGCACCGGCGCCGGCATGCGCAGGGCGCCGAGACGCTCGTCCTGAAGGGTCGCGATCGCCTGGCGGACGGCGTAGTGCGGGTCGTCGAGGATCCTGTCTACTTCCCACACCGGTCCCGCCACCATCCGATGCTCTTCCAGCCGGCGCATCGCCTCCTCGGTCGGCAGCCCGCGCATCCACTCCGCCACGATCGAATCGATGACGTCCCGATTCCGGACCCGCGCCTCGGCGGAAGTGAAGCGGGGGTCGCGCTTGAGGTCGGGGCGTCCCATCGCGTCTACGAGGTTCTCGAATATCGCCTGCGACCCGGAGCTGATCGCGATGGCGCCCCCGTCCGCCGTCGCGTAGAGGTTGCGCGGCACGTCCTCTTCCATCTGGTTGCCGAGGCGGGGTTTCTTTTCCCCGAGCTGGTCGTAGCGCAGCACCATCGCTTCCAGAGTGCGGAAGAAGGGCTCGAAGAGGCTCGCGTCCACCACCTGCCCGCGACCGGTGCGGCGCCGGTGACTCAGCGCGATCATGGCCCCGAGGGCCGCGAAGGTGCCGGCGAGATAGTCCCCGAGCGGATAGGGGGACACCATCGGCCCCCGGTCCGGGTAGCCGCTGATGGAGGACAGTCCGGAAAACGCCTCCGCGACCGTGGCGTAGCCGCCGCGCCCGGCATAGGGGCCGGTCTGGCCGTAGCCGCTGACGCGCACCCACACTGTGTGCGGGATCTCTTCGAGCAACGCGTCCGGCCCGTATCCCCATCGCTCCAGCGTCCCCGGCCGGAAGTTCTCGACCACGACATCGGAACGGGCGATGAGCGAGAGGGCCGTCTCGCGGGCCTCGGGGTGAGAGAGGTCCAGGGTGACGAGGCGCTTGTTGCGCGACATGGAGCGCCACCACAGCGCCACGCCGTCCTTCACAGGAGGCCATTCGCGCAACGCGTCGCCCTGCCCCGGCTTCTCGACCTTGACGACCTCCGCGCCGAACTCTCCGAGCAGGGTGCCGCAGAAGGGCCCGGCGAGCATGGAGCCGAGCTCGAGCACCCGCAGGTCATCGAGAGCGCCGGATTCGGGACCGGATTCGCCGGTAGCTTCCTTCACCGTCACGCTCCCGGACGACCGAGGGATGGGCGACAGCGCCCCGCGTGCCCGGAATCGTCTCCGCACATCACTCCGGCACCATCGTCAGCATCCACTGTCCGACTCTCGAATGGTCCACCGAACGGCCTTTCCTCGAAGCCGGGGCCACGCCTTGCGCATCGACGCTCCCGGGCGACGAGAAGATAGTTCGATCGGCCGCTCGGTGCTATATGCTTCGCGACATCCGGGAGGGGCGCGAAGCGCACCGTGCTCCGGCGACATCTTTTCCGCAAGATCCGAGGAACGAAGCACATGAGTGATTACAGCGGTCTGAAGACCCGTCTCGACGACAACGAGGTCATCCTGCTCGACGGTGCCGTCGGCACGCAGCTCCAGGCCACTGGGGTACCCATGGATCCCTGGTGCTGGGCCGCGATCGGCAACCACTCCCACCCCAACACGGTGCGCAAGATGCACGAGGACTACATCCGGGCGGGAGTCGACGTGATCACCACCAACACCTACTCCTCGGCACGGCACAACTACGAGTCGGCGGGGTTGAGCGACCTGGTGGTCGAGCTGAATCTCCGCGCGGTGGCGCTTGCGCAGGAGGCCCGGGATCGCGTGGCGGATCGACCGGTGTACATCGCCGGCTCGGTGTCGAACTTCGGGGCCTGGACCGAGGCTCAGTACCAGCGGCGCCAGCGCCGGCGCCGGCACGGGCTGCCTCCGGGACTCCGCCAGCGCAGCCTCATCACCGAGGCGCAGGCACGGCGCAACCTCGACGAGCAGGTCTCCATACTCGTGGATGCGGGAGTGGATTTCCTGCTCGCGGAGGCGACCGGGGACGAGATGCAGCGCGAGTGGGTCCTCGAAGCGGTAGCGGGTGGCGGGGTGCCGTACTGGGCGGGATTCAAGTGCCACCTGGACGAAGGCGAGAATGCGCCGCGCTCGGGTTACGAGTCGGAGATGCTGCTCGCCGACGAGCTCGACGAGCGCCTGCCTCTCGATGCCGACGTGCTCTGCATCTTCCACTCCACCATCGAGGACACCGACGCGGCGATTCCGGTGGTGCAAGACATGTGGAAGGGGCCGCTCGGCGCCTACCCCGAGGCGGGACGCAGGGACTACGTGCAAGCCTTCGCGGATCCGAACGTGGAGAATCCGCACACTCTCGAGGAATGGGTGGCGACCGCCCGGCGCTGGACCGGGAGCGGCGTCCAGGTGATCGGAGGCTGCTGCGGCATGGGCGTCGATCACATCCTCGCGCTCGAGGGACAGCTCCCGGAACGCCTGGCCGCCTGACCCGCGGACGCCGCCGCGTCCGCCGCGGGCGGGGGAAACGGCGCGCATGGCCTCGAGCCTCGGGGCCTGCGCGTCGACGGAGACCGCGAAATGAAAGACGGGGAGATCTGCTACGGGCTGGTCGGTCTGGGCATGGGAGGGCAGACGCACGCACGCGAGCTCTCCCGGCTCCCGGGCGCGCGACTGGCCGCGGTCTACGGCCGGGACGAGGACAAGGCCAGGACCTTTGCGAGGAAGTTCGGAGTTCCCAAGACTTACTCCCGCTACGAGTCGCTTCTCGAGGACCCCGAGATCGACGTGGTCAATGTCGCCACGCCAAACGGCCTGCACCGGGAGTTCGCGACGAAGGCGGCGGATGCGGGCAAACACGTCCTCGTCGAGAAACCCCTGGAGATCTCCCTCGCGAGAGCGCTCGAGATCGTCGAAGCCTGCGAGCGGAACCGGGTCATCCTCGGCGTCATCTTTCAGATGCGCTTCGGCCAGTCCGCGACCCGGCTGAAGCGGGCGATCGACGAGGGAAGACTGGGACGGCTGCTCGTCGCCGATGCCATCGACAAGGAGTACCGCCCTCCCGAGTACTACGCGCGAGACTACTGGCGCGGTACCCGGGAGCTGGAGGGAGGGGGGTGCCTGACCACTCAGAGCATCCACGTCATCGACCTGCTGCAGTGGCTTGCAGGCCCCGTGGAGTCGGTGTACGCCAAGAAGAGAACCGCCCTTCACGACATCGAGACGGAAGACCACGCGCTTTCGATCGTTACTTTTGTCGGCGGTGCGCTGGGAGTGATCGAAAGTTCGACCGCGACCTGGCCCTCCATGAAGAGCCGGGTGGAGATTCACGGCACACGGGGCAGCGCGATCATCAACGGAGAGTGGGATCAGACCTTTTTCTGGAACGTGGGCGATGACGAGAAGGTGGACGCGCCCGAGGGCTTCGCTTTCACCGACATCGACGACCCGCGCGGGATGCCCGAGGAGCGCCACGGCCTGCTCTTCGCGGACATCAACGCCGCCATCCGGGAAGGGCGGCCCCCGTTGATGACCGGGAGGGAAGCGCTCAAGTCGGTGGCAATCACGGAAGCCATCTACACGTCGGCGGAAAGCGGCCGGGAGGTCTCGGTGAGCGAGCTGCTCTCCGGACAAGGCGTCTCCCCTTGAGCGGTCCCCGCCTCGCGTCCGCGCCGGCCTGGCCACTCGCAGGCCGAGCGCCCGTGAACACGGTCTGGAGCGTCCCCTTCACGGGAGGCCTGGGACGCCGACCTCCGCCCGCAGCGGAGGCCGCTACCGCAGCGCCCCGACGAGTGCCGCGACCACCGTGATGGTGCTCAGGTACTCCCGGCAATCGACCCATTCGTCCCTCGTGGCGAGGGCTCCCGCGCGGGGGCCGATGCCGATGACCTGGGCGCCCCAGTAGAGCAGCGGGTAGCGAATGTCGCTGAGCGCGTATGCGTAGGTGAAACGGGGTGGCCTGCCGGTTGCGTGCTCGAGCACCCGCTGCGCGGCCTGAACGAGAGGGCTGTCCTCGTCGGTCGCGCACGCCTCGCCGATGTTGTCGCCCCAGCGCAGCGTGACCGATTGCGCCGAGATACGGGGATGGACCGCCACCGCGCGCTCGACCGCATCCCGGACTTCGCCTCGAATGGAGTCGAGGCGGCCGGTCGGAGGGAAGCAGACCACTCCGTTGACCACGCACCGCATTGCGACCTGGAGCACGTCGTCGGACCCTTCGCTGTGCATGCGCGGGACCAGGAGGCCGATGGAACGGCCGGTCTCCTCTTCCAGCGGAGGATAACGGTAGCGCCGCGCCGCTTCCGCGGCCCAGTCGTGCAGGGCCTGAACGATGAACATCGCCGCATCGACGGCGTTGACCGAGCCCCGGTCGTAGATGACGTGGAAGGGGTCCTTCGTCTCGGGCGCCCGTCCTTCGACCTCGATGTGGAACTCGAGCGCGCCGTTGCTGGTGTGGTGGATCTCGTGCAGACCGTCTCCGCTTTCGGGCGGGTGCACGTAGATGGCATCGGCCATCCGCGGGTAGCGCTTCATCATGCCGAAGGTGCCGAGCACGCTGAGCTGCTTGCCGAGAAGGCTGCCGCAGAGCAGCGGCCTCCGAGGCTGCAGGCCGAGGCGCCGACAGGTCTCGACGGCGCCGAGCATTGCGACCACTCCCGCCACGTCGTCGGCGACCCCGGGACCGACGATCCGTCCGTCCCGCCGCTCCGGCGCCGGTCGCTCCCGCGCCCAGACATAGGTCCGGGGAAACTTGTCGGCATGCGCGTAGAGGAGCAGCCCCTTCTCCGCGTTCGGGTCGCCCTGGATACCGACCACGTTCGTTCCGTGAAGAAGGGCCGAGGGCTGGTGTTCCAGCATCCGCCGGCAGGCGGGCTGGGACTCGAGCTCGTCGAGCTCCATCCGGAACTCCTCGGTACGAAGGTCCAGATCGCGCATCCACTCGCGCACCCAGTCCTGGAAGTGCGCCAGGCCCGCGTAGGAGCGCACGAGCCCTTCCTCCAGCCGATCGAGATGATGGGCCTCGCGCTCGTCGACCTCGTTTCGGATCGTGGACCAGTCTTTGGCGAGGGGGGGCATCGATTACTCCGGAGTCCCTCGTCGCCACGCCCTTTGCCGATCGGCCAAATCCGGTTGCGGGCCTGATTCAGGGCTTCGCCGGAGCCGCCGCGAGCACGGTGGCCCGATGCCGGCGAGCCGGAACGTCCGGAATCATGGACGCGGTACCGAGTCCCCGCTACTGTACCCGGCCTTTCCGAGACCGACAAAGAGAGGCGGAGTCCGGCCGCCGGCGGGCGTACCCGGATCGTGGTGGCGCGTTGGGGGAGCGAGCTCGTCACGCCGCCTTCGGCCGCCTCTCCCGTCCACCGAAGCGAGATCGAAGGAGCGCGGATGGAATACCGAGTGCTGGGCCGCACCGGCGTCAACGTCTCCTGCCTGTGCCTGGGGACCGACAACTTTGCCGACCCCACCCCGGAGGAAGAAGCGGCCCGCATCCTGAATCGGGCGCTGGATGCCGGCATCAACCTGATCGACACCGGAGACACCTACGCCGACGGCGAGGGCGAGAAGATCATCGGAAGGGCGCTGGCCCGCCGCGGGCGGCGCGACCAGATCCTGATCGCGACCAAGGTCGATCACGGGCGCCGGCGTCCCGGGTACTCGATAGACGATCCGGCCCTGAGCGGACCCAACGACCACGGCCACAGCCGGCTCAACATCATCCGGGCCTGCGAGAACTCCCTGCGACGCCTGCAGACCGACTACATCGATCTCTACCAGGTCCACCGCCACTCGCCGGACATTCCCATCGACGAGACGCTCGGCGCCCTCACCGACCTCGTGCGCCAGGGAAAGGTCCGCTACATCGGCTGCTCCACTCATCCCGCGTGGGCGGTCATGGAAGCGCTGATGGTGAGCGAGCGTCACGGGTTCGCGCGCTACATCTCCGAACAGCCGCCCTACAACCTGCTGGACCGCCGAATCGAGAACGAGCTCGTCCCGATGTGCCGGCGCCACGGCCTGGGGCTCATCACCTGGGGGCCGATGGCAATGGGGGTGCTCGCGGGACGCTACCGGAGCGCGCGGGATCGACCCTCGGACTCGCGCGCCGCGCTGCGCGGGGGCTTCTACGCGGACCGCGTCACGCAGCACGGAATCGACCTCGCACCGGCCTTCGCCCGGCTCGCCGAGGAGGCCGGCCTTTCTCCGGCGCAGCTCGCCGTGCTGTGGGTGAAGGACCAGCCCGGCATCGCCGCGCCGCTGATCGGCCCGCGCACTCCGTCGCACCTCGATGAGCTTCTGCCGGTGGCCGAGCGTCGGCTCGACGATGCCCTGCGTGCCGCGTGCGATGCCCTGGTGCCCCCGGGGAGCGCGGCCGCGGACTTCCACAACACGGCGGACTGGATGAAGATGCGGGTCGACTGGCCCCGGGAAGCGCCCCCGGCCCCGTCGACGGCCGAGCCCTGACGGGCCAACGCCCCGGAAGGTCGGGGGCGGCTCGGTCGAGCCGCTTCGCTCGAATCCGCTCAGTCGACGTAGCCGAGCTGGCGCGGAAGGAAGAGCGCGATCTCGGGGACGTAGCTGATGACCAGCACCGTCGCGACGAGCACCCCGAGGAAGGGCAGGAGGGAACGGATCACCTCCTCGATGGAGATTCGGCTCAATCCGCAGGCCACGTAGAGACATACCCCGACCGGCGGCGATATGAGCGAGATGCCCACGTTGGCCTGCACGAGGATCCCGATGTGGATCGGCTCCATCCCCAGCGCCACCCCCACCGGCACCAGGATGGGCATGAGAATGATCAGCGCGGGCAGCGCGTCCATGATCATGCCGAGAAGCAGGAAGAGCACCGTCACGCACAGCACGAAGACGATCCAGTTGTCCGCGGTGTCGACGATCCATTGTCCGAGCTCATGGGGAATGCGCTCGAAGGTGAGCACGTAGGAAAACGCCGAGGCCATGCCGAGCACGAGCATGACGATGCCGGTCAGCCGGCAGGAGTGAAGCAGGATGCCGGGAATGTCCTCGAGTCGGATCTCCCGGTAGACGAAGAAGGCGATGCAGAAGCCGTACACCACGGCGACCGCCGAGGCCTCGGTGGGGGTGAAGATGCCACCGAGGATGCCGCCGAGGACGATGACCGCCATCAGCACCGAGAGCACGCCGTCGCGGAGCACGCGGAATTTCTGGGCAAGGGGAATGTGAGGCTCGACGGGAAGTTTCAGGCGCTTCGCGTAGAACCAGGTCAGCGCCATGAGAGCGAGGCCATTGACGATCCCCGGCAGCAGTCCCGCCGCAAAGAGCCCGCCGATCGAGATGTTCGCCACGATCCCGATGATGATGAGATCGATGGACGGGGGTACGAGCTGGGACGTGCCGCCGGCGGCCGCGATCAGCGAGGTGGCGAAGGGCTTCGGATACTTGCGCTTCGCCATCTCCGGCAGCGTCACCGAGCCGACCGCGGCGGTATCGGCGCTGGCCGAGCCGCAGATTCCGGAGAAGAACATCGTGGAGAGAATCGCGACCATGCCCATCGCCCCGCGAATCTTCCCCACGAAGAGCATGGCCAGGTTGACGATGCGCGTAGCGATTCCGCCGCGGCCCATGATGGTCCCGGCGAGGATGAAGAGCGGAATCGCGAGCAGCGGGAAGGAGTCGAAGCCGGCCAGCACGCGTTGCGGGAAAATGATGAGGAAATCGGGCGAAAGCCAGAGAATCCCCGCGAGCGCCGCCATGCCGAGCGCCATCCCGATCGGCACGGAAAAGGCGAGCGTCAGGACGAGGGTGACGGCGATTACGAGCCCCATGGACGGGTTCCGGCTCCGCGGCGGAGATGGAAGGGGTGCCCGAAACCCTGCCTCCGTCCACCCTCCCCGTCAACTGCACCGAGGACGGCGCGGCGCCGGTGCCGAATGGTCAGCCGCGCACCGTGCGCGCCCGCCCCAATGTCGCAGCGATGTTCGGCAGATTCGGGCGTTAAGATACGGTGGCGGGGTGTCGCGCGGACCCTGGAGATGCCGAAGTGGCAGCCGGCACTGCGTCGAAGCGGCTCGTGGGAACACGGCCCGCCGCTGCGGGCGGACAGGCGTCCGTCAGCCAGGAAATCGGTGCGATACTGCGGCCAGGCTCGCGTGCACGAAGAGAGGCTCCGCGCATGAAGGTACTCGTCACCGGCGGCCACGGATTTCTCGGCCGGCGCCTGGTCGGCGCACTGCTCGAGCGCGGTGCGCTCACCGGACCCGACGGGGCGGAACACGAGATCGAGCGCGTCGTCGTCAGCGACATCGGAAGCGGCGAAACACTCCCGCCGGCCGACCCCCGTGTCGAGCATCGCATCGGGGACTTCAGCGCCCCGGGCGCCGCGGAGGCGCTCGTCGACCCCGACATTGGTGTCGTGTTCCACCTCGCAGCGGTGGTGAGCGGAGAGGCCGAGCAGAACTTCGACCTGGGGATGCGGGTCAACTTTCAGGGTTCGTTGCGGCTGCTCGACGCGATTCGGGCCCGCGGCGCCTGTCCGCGCCTGGTCTTCGCGAGCTCGGTTGCCGCGTACGGGGGCGACATGCCGGGGATCATCGAGGACTCCACCATCCTCACTCCCCAGACCTCCTACGGATCTCAGAAGGCGGCCGTCGAGCTGCTCCTGAACGACTACAGCCGCCGGGGATTCGTGGACGGCCGGGCGCTGCGACTGCCGACGGTGGTGGTGCGGCCCGGCAAGGCGAACGCGGCCGCGTCCTCGTTCGCGAGCGCCGTCATCCGGGAACCGCTCGAGGGCCGCGCCTACGCGTGCCCGGTAACGGGAGAGTGCGAAGTGTGGCTGCTCTCTCCGCGACGCGCCGTCGAGAGCTTCCTGCACGCCGCCAACCTGCCCGCGGAAACCTTCGGCACGAGCCGGGCCGTGGCCCTGCCGGGAATGACGGTCACGGTGAGGGAAATGGTCGATACCCTGCGCGCGAGCGCCGGCGACCGGGTCGCGGCCCGCATCACCTTCGCGCCCGACCCCTTCATCGAGAAGATCGTCTACGGGTGGGCGACCCGCTTCCGGCCGGAGCGTGCGCTCGCGATGGGCTTCGCACCGGATGCGGACTTCCCGTCCGTCGTCGAGGCGTTCATCGAGGACGACCTCGGCGCTCGCATCGTCGCGTGAGCGAAGCCCGCACCCGCCATGTTGTCCGCGAGGACACGCGTGGCGACGGTACGCACTGGCATTCGGACCAAGCGCGTCTGCGCAAGCGGTACGGAGACGCCTGCTCGTTCTTCCCTCGATGCCACGATTCCGGCCAGTGGATTCCCGCTGGTACGGGAAATCCCCCCACTCGTCGCTTCTCGTAGAATCCCGCTTCCGCGGGAGTGACGGGGCTGGCGCCGGTAGCCACCCGCCGTCACTCCAGTGGGCGATGCCCATGACGCCATGATCGCCTCGACAGCACGGCTCCCGAGCGCCACACTTGGCGAAGAGTTCGCTGGAGGATCCAGCATGAGTACAGCGTATCGGGCTGTCCTGCCTTCAGTTTTGGCGCTGGTCGTGGTCTGCGCACTTCCCAGAGCCGGCCACGGCGAGCTCCTGACCTACACCTTCCCGGTGTGCGGCGCGCCCAACAGCTACGAGTCCGGCTGGGTGCCCAACGGTGATCCCATGGTCAACGGCGAGATGACGCTGATCATCGATTCGGAGAAGGGGCTTCTGTCCCTGGAACCTTCGCAGGAGCTGCTCGACAGCATCCGCTATCCCACGATCCACGCGCACCTCTACGATCTGCAACATCGCTACGACAACTCGGACCTCGGGCAGTCGACCATTTGCTGGGCCTACTACAACACTGAAGGTGAACGTGGCGGAAAGTGTGCCCACGACGACTATGACTGCCAGGCCCTGACCGGCGTGACCGACTGGCCATGGGACGCCTACGGCTATTACGTCGAGTGGTACCGAGACTACATCAGGACGGTCGCGGCCGAGGATTCCGATGGCTGGTGGCTGATGTTGCACTTCGCCGGCGGCCACTTCGCAACCGACGAGAACGGCCGGCTCATCGAGTGGGACGGCTCGCCCTACATGGAGTCGTCGTTCTACGGCCTCAACCAGATCCGGACCGACTGCAATGCACGCGTCGGCCGTACGCTCGACAACCGCGACTTCGGCCACGGCGACAACTGCAACGAGATGCTTGTGGGCGTACTGGCCGACGACTACTTCCTCGATGCCAACGGCGTCGCCTGGCTCGACGAGAATGGCCAACTGAGCGAGGAAGCCGTCGCGATGGGCTACGACCTCGAAACCGAGTATCTCTTCTACAACTACCGCGACAACGGACAGTCCGACCGCTGGGGCGGCCCGGAGGGCGGCGCCGGCGGGTTCCTGACCGGCGACACCGAGGGCCGCTGCCTGGTCTGGCCGTCGGAGAGCTACCGTCTCGCCCGAAGTCAGGACGACGCTACGCTGAGCGCACAGCTTGCCCAACAGTGAGAAGAGAGTGGCGCTGCGAGACATCATCGCCCCGCCAGACCTCATGTTCTTCCAGCGTCGCTGAGCACCTGGTGCCTTAACACAGTGAATCTGACCGGTTCACGAGACGCGGACAAAACCGCGACGAAGTCCAGGCCATTGATTTGCAATCGATCGTGATCACTGTGCAAGGGTACTGGTGAGCATGGAGCATACGCCGGCCGCGAAACCCGTCGCGGAGACATGGTTTTCCATCGAGGCCCATGACGGCGACATACTGCGCTTCCGCGAGCACAACATCGACGCATACGCCAGCGGCGACTTCTGGCTCGTGCGGGGCAACGACGAGGCGCTTGTTGTCGACACCGGCTGCGGCATTGTCTCTCCCGCCGGGCTCGTGTACGCCGTCGCCGGCCGGCCGGTCACGGCGGTGGCGCTCAACTGCTACTACGACCACGCCGGCGGCTGGGCCGCCTTCGACGCCCGCGCCTGCCACCCGCTCGATGCGCCCTGTCTCGAGGCGCCGGACGAGGAGAATGTGTCGGTCAAGGAGTATCTCAACGACGGTACCCTCTGGGCCCTGCCGTGGGCGGAATACGATGTCATGGCCTATGCGATGACCCCGGCCCGCCCAACCCGGCTGGTCGACGAGGGCGACGTGTTCGACCTCGGTGGCCGCTGCCTCGAGGTGCTGCGCGCACCGGGCCGGGAGCCCGGAGGGATTGTGGTATGGGAGGCGGCGACCGGCAGCCTCTTCACAAGCGACATGCTCTACGACGGCGAGCACGGTCCGGCCTGGCCGCCGGAGAATCCGACGGCCTATGCAGCGACGCTCGAAGGGATGCGCGATCTCCCTGTCTCGCGGGTTTACCCGGGTCATTACGGCGCGTTCGGCCGCGCCCGCATGCTGGCGTTGATCGACGAACAGCTCGCCGATCTCGAAGACCGATGTCGGGAGAAACGCCCATGACACCATGGCCGACCATCAGGCACGCGACGCTGGCCATTGCGCTGTTACTTGGTGCCGCCTCGTCGTCCACGGCCGTGCTGGCCCGGGAGGACGGCTCCGTGCTGCGAGAGGACGCAACGCCCTTCACTCGCGCCGAGCTCGACGCCTATCTCGCCGGCAAGACCCAGGTCTGGGAACCGAACGGCGGGGCATACTATGCCGAAGACGGCACGCTCCAGACGCTCTGGGACGGGGAGCGAGACAGCGGCACATGGTCGTCCACCGAGGACGGCGAACTGTGCTGGCATGTCGATAGCTGGGGCGAGCTTCCCTGCGAGGCCTACTACAACAACGGCGATGTCGTCAGCTACGTCTACCAGGGCGAAACGGGACCCGCGCCCGAGCTTCAGGCCGGCAACACGCTGGACTACCTGCAGGCCGGTGTCGAGTCGCCGGATTCCGCCGAAGACATCGATCCGAACTTCGCTCCGGACCTTTTCAGCCCGGAGGAGACGGCCGCCTTTGTCTCAGGCAAGACGGCGCTCCTCGAGCCCCATGGCGCGGTCTACTATGCGCCCGACTTCACCCTGACGACTGCGTGGAGCGGTGTTCGCCAGAGAGGTCGGTGGAGCGTCGATGAGGAGGGCGGCGTCTGCTGGCACGTCGCGGCCTGGGGGGTTGAGCCTTGCCGGTACTACTATCTTGACGACGGCGCCCTCATGAGCCTCTACAAGGGGCTTCCCCGGCGAGCCGAGGAGTTCGTGGAAGGCGACGCCACGGGAGATCGCTAGCGACGTGCACTGACATGCCCCGGCCTCGAGGTTCGTGGGTTGCAGCGGAATCAGTCGACCGGCAGAGCTAGGACGGATTGTGCAAGTGGAACACCTTGTTCATGATCGTCCAGGTACCGTCGATCTTGAGCAGCGTAAAGAAGTCGGTGAAACGTCGACCCGCCCACTGATCGAGCTCCAGACGCACTGTGGCGACGGTGTTTGCAATCTCGATGCTGGCGATCCGGGCTCGGGTATCGGGCGCCGGGCCGGTCTTGTCGACACGATCGAAGAGCTGCCGGATCGGAGCCGCGAACAATCCGTCGGGGGAATAGCCGAAGATCTGCGCGTCGTCGTGGAATGCGACCGCCATCGTTGCACCGCTACCGGCACGGGCGCCGTCGATGTAGTGCTGCACGGACCGGGCAATCGCCTCGTACTCGGCCATGTCGTCTGATCCTGAGTTCATCGAATCCTCCCAAGTCTCTCCATGACAGACTATGTCATGTGTGGCCGGCGGGACAGGGCCTCTGATGAAGAGGATGGCACGCGGTACGGACGCCGCCGGCACTCACCGAAGCGGGAGAGGCAGTCCGCACGGTATCGACCGATCAGATCCGGAGACGAAAGATGAGCAAGAGGACACGCAGTCGCCGCAGCGCCGAGTGGTTCGGCAAGAAAGGCAAGGACGGCTTCCACCATCGAAGCTGGATGAAGAACCAGGGCCTGCCCCACCACCTCTTCGACGGCCGCCCGGTCATCGGCATCTGCAACACCTGGTCGGAGCTCACGCCGTGCAACGCGCACTTCCGGGTACTCGCGGAACGGGTCAAGCGCGGGGTCTACGAGCAAGGGGGCTTCCCGCTCGAGTTTCCCGTGATGTCGCTCGGCGAGACCCTGATGCGCCCCTCGACGATGCTCTACCGCAACCTCGTGAGCATGGACGTCGAGGAGTCCGTCCGAGCCAACCCTCTCGACGGCGTGGTGCTGCTCGCCGGCTGCGACAAGACGACCCCGGCCCTGCTCATGGGCGCGGCGAGCTGCGACCTGCCCGCGCTCGTCGTCTCCGGCGGCCCGATGCTGAACGGCCGCTTCCGCGAAGAGCAGATCGGCTCCGGGACCCACGTGTGGAAGTTCGAGGCGATGGTGCGCGCCGGCGACATGTCGATGCAGGAGTTCATGGACGCCGAAGCCTGCATGTCGCGCTCCGTGGGTCACTGCATGACGATGGGGACCGCCTCGACGATGGCGAGCATGGCGGAAACCCTCGGCATGGCGCTGCCGGCGAACGCGGCCATCCCCGCCGCGGACTCGCGGCGCAACGTGCTCGCCCACATGGCGGGACGGCGCATCGTGGAGATGGTGGAGGAAGGGCTCACGATGTCGAAGATCCTCACGCGCGAGGCCTTCGAGAACGCCATCCGCACCAACGGCGCGATCGGCGGCTCCACGAACGCGGTGGTGCACCTGCTCGCGCTCGCGGGAAGGGTTGGAGTCGACCTCTCCCTCGACGACTGGGACGCGCTCGGGCGCGACGTGCCCTGCATCGTGAACCTCATGCCCTCCGGCAAGTACCTGATGGAGGACTTCTTCTACGCGGGCGGCCTGCCGGCGGTGCACCGGGAGCTCGTGGAGGCGGGACTGCTGCACGCGGACGCCCTGACCGCCAACGGCCGCACCCTCGGAGAGAACGTCGCGGACGCGCCATGCTGGAACCGTGACGTGATCTTCCCGCTGTCGAAGCCCTTCAAGGCGCAGGGGGGCATCGCGGTGCTGCACGGCAACCTCGCGCCCCAGGGCGCCATCATCAAGCCCTCCGCCGCCACCCCGTCGCTCATGCGACACCGCGGCCGGGCGGTGGTCTTCGAGGACATCGACGACTACAAGGCCCGCATCGACGACCCGGACCTCGAAGTCGACGAGACCAGTGTCCTCGTGCTCAAGGGCTGCGGTCCGAAGGGCTACCCGGGCTTCCCGGAGACCGGCAACATGGGCCTGCCCGCGAAGCTGCTCAAACGCGGCGTCACCGACATGGTCCGGATCTCCGACGCCCGGATGTCGGGCACCGCCTACGGCACCGTGGTGCTGCATACTGCGCCGGAGGCCGCGGATGGAGGCCCCCTCGCGCTGGTGGAGGACGGAGACGAGATCGAGCTCGACGTCCCCGCCCGCCGTCTGGTGCTGCACGTCGCCGACGAGGTGCTGTCCGAGCGCCGCGCCGCGTGGCGCCCCCCGGAAGCCCACTCCGACCGGGGCTACCTCCGGCTCTATCTCGACCATGTCATGCAGGCCGACACCGGCGCGGACCTGGATTTCCTCGTCGGCCGTAGCGGAGCCGGGGTGCCGCGGGAGAGTCACTGAGTCCGCGGACTCGCAGCTTCCCGAAGCTCCCGACTCACCTGCCGCGCAGCCCGCACGGGTTGCCGGCGGCGACAGCCCCCTCTTCCGGCACTCTCCCGGGTCACGGCGGCTGCGCCGGGCCCCGCCTCCCGCCGAGGCGGGCCCGGCTCACCGTGTGGCTCAATCGACGTCAACCCGGCCCTTCCCGAACGCGCGGGAAGGGCCGGGGGAGGTCTTCGTTACTGCCGTCCGACCTGCTCGATGAGGGCGGCGCCTCCGACCTTGTCGGCGTACTTCGCGTAGACGCCCTCGAGCGCGGCCTGGAAGACGCTCGAGTCCACCGTGTCGAATTGCAGACCCAGGTCCTTGAGCTGGCTCTGGGCCGCCATGTCCTTCTCGGTGTATGAGGCCCGCTCCGCCGCGACCGCCTCCGCGGCCGCTTCCCAGACCGCGGCCTGAACCGCCACCGGAAGGTCGTCGTAGACCTTCTTGCTCATGATGATCACGGCGGGAAGGAAGATGTGCCCGGTCAGGGACACGTACTTGACGGTCTCGTAGAACTTCTCGCCGAGCAGATCGATGTGGTCTCCCTCCGCACCGTCGACCACGCCCTGCTGGAGCGCGCTGTAGAGCTCACCGAAGGATATCGGGGTGGCCTGTCCGCCCAGGGCGTTGAAGCTGTCCACCATGACCTCGCTGCTCATGGTGCGGATCTTGAGCCCCTCCATGTCCGCCGGAGACAGCACCGGGCGCTTGGAGTTCCAGAGGTTCCGGTTGCCGCCGTAGACCCAGCCGAGCACGATTACGTCGAGGCGACTCTCGATCGCCTGGGCGATGCGGTTTCCGACCGGACCGTCGATCACCCGGTAGAAGTGGTCCTCTCCCTTGAAGATGAAGGGCAGGTTCAGCAGCTCGGCCTCCGGGACGAATCCCGAGATGCCCGCGGTGCCGTTGATGTTGAACGCCACCGTGCCGAGGTCCACGAGCTCCGTCACCTGCTCCTCGGTACCGAGCTGCTCGGCCGGGAACACCTGGACATCGACCGCGCCACCGGTGCGCGCTTCCAGCACCTCCTCCAGCTTCAGGAGGCCGTCGTCGAAGGGGTGGCCCTGAAAGCCGTTGTGCGCCGCCCTCAGCACGATGTCGGCGGCACTGACCCCCGACGCGGCGCAAAGCAGTGCCACGCCCGCCACGAGGGCCGGAATCGAACCCGGTCTGGTATTCATCGTCTCGCTCCTGTTTCTGGTGTGTGTCGCCCATGGCTCCCGGTCCGGTCCCTGTCCGGGGTTCGGCACGCAGCCGCCCTCCGGACCCGCGCGCCTCCCAACGGGAGCACAAAGGACACCGGCGGCAGCCTCGTTCGAACCTCGAGGGAAACCGGATGGTGCCGATTCGCCCGCCCGCCCTTCCCTGGCGATCGAGGCCGAGCCATCAAAGTCCATCACCCGCGGGATGTCAATCGCGGCCGCGCCAGTCGCGCCACGCGTTGCGTGCGACGTAGTAGAGCATGAGCACGCCGCCGGCGATTCCGGACGAGTACGGCAGGGCCTTCGACAGGCCGGTGGCCGGACCGATCTGACGCCTCACCGACCACGTGATCTCGACCGCCTTCCACACGAACACGCAGAGCAGGACGCAGACCAGGATCGAGACCACGAGCGCGATGCGCCTGCGCACCCCCTCCGGAAAGCGGTTCACGAGGAAGACGAGCGCGAAGTGGGCCTTGATCTTGAATCCGTACGCGGCGCTCAGCATTGCGAGCCACATCAGGAGGTAGCGCGCCAGCTCCTCCGACCAGGACAGCGAGACCTGCAGCAGGTAGCGGGTCACCACCTGCGCGAAGATGACCGTGACGATGGTGACCATCAACGCGCACAGGACGGACTCCAGGGGATGGAGCAGCACGATCCGGATGCGCTCTCCTCCGCTCATCGGGGCCGGAAACGCTCTTCGGTCACCACCCGCCTCGCCTTCCTGGTCAATGTACCCGGTTCGGCGGCTCTTCGTGAGGATAGAGGTAGATCTTCCCGCAGCGCTTGGTGAGCGCGACCTCGAAGGCCTCCGCCGCCCGCGACATGGGAAACTCGTGCGTCACCATGAGGTCGATGCTCCGTTGCACCGATTCGTCCAGGAGCATCGTGAGCAGCCGGTCGCGGTGGTTGACGTCCACGTCGTGCCCCCCGGTCCAGGTCGCGTGCTTGTTGAGGAGCTCGTCGAGAACGTGCAGGGGATATCTCTCGTCGGAGCCGGGCACGAAGCCGAGCGAGTAGATTCGGCCGTACTGGCGAATCGCGCTCAGGCAACGCTGCTGGTAGTAGGGATAGCCGGAGCACTCGAAGGCATGATCGACGCCCTGCTTGAAGCCGGTGATTTCCCGGACCTGCTGCTGCCAGTCCGGCGAATCGGGATTCACGATGTGGTGCGCGCCGAGCCTGCGACACATCTCCATCCGGTAAGGGTTCCGCCCCAGAACGATGACCTTCGCTCCGCGGTACCGGGCGTTGATGACGATGCCGAAGCCGATGAACCCGATACCGGCCACCAGCACGTGGTCGCCGGTCGCGACCCCGAGCGTCTCCACCGCCGAGAAGGTGCAGCCGCAGGCGCAGTTCGCCGCCGCCGCGTGCCGGAACGAGAGACCCTCGGGTATGCGCTGGAGCATGTCCTCCGGTACCGTCCGGTACTTTGCGAAAGCGAAGCCTCCGGAGTTGTTTCCGCAGGCCCTTTCGTGGCTGTAGTGGGCTCGGTCAGGGCCGATCTTCCCGTGCAGCTCGCAATGGGTCGGGCTGTAGCCGCGCAGGCACGGCACGCACTTTCCGCAACGCTTTCCCTGGTAGACGATGACCCGGTCGCCCGGCGCGAATCGCGAGCCTTCGCAGACCTCCACCACCTCGCCCACGCCCTCGTGGCCCAGGTGTTCGGCGTCGTTGGAATCCTCTTCGAAGGTGTGGTCCCGGTAGATCTGGTGCTCTATGCAGATCGGCGCGATGAGCGCCTTGACCAGCGCGTAGCCGGGGATGATCCGCGGGTACGGGCGATCCACCAGCCTCACCTCGCCGGGCCTCGGAATGGTCAGCACCGTGTTGACAGGCTTTGACATGGCGCCCTCCCCGCCTTCCGGCTGCTCGCAACCCGACCCGAACGGAACTCTATCGAAAGGGAATTATATCGGATAGTGCCCATTGACAGCCGTGGGCACTAAAAGGTAAATTCTGATTCAACCACTTGGGAGAGTGAGTCATGAGTCAGAAGGCACCCGGCAAGTCGTTCCGCAAGGGCATGACCCTGATGGATCTGCTCAAGATGTTCCCCGACGACGCCACCGCCGAGCGGTGGTTTGTCGAGACCCGATGGTCAGGTGACCCCGCGTGTCCGCACTGCGGCTCCACCAACGTGCTCTCAGGCGCCAAGCACAAGACCATGCCCTACCGCTGCCGCGAGAAGGAATGCCGCAAGCGGTTCAGCGTGCGCACCGGCACCGTCATGGAGTCGAGCAACCTGCCCTTCCAGACCTGGGCGATCGCCATGTTCCTGGTGACCACCAGCCTCAAGTCCGTCTCGAGCATGAAGCTCCACCGCGACCTGGGCATCACTCAGAAGTCGGCGTGGCACCTGGCGCACCGTCTGCGCCGCGCCTGGGACGAAGACCGCAACTGGAAGTTCTCCGGCCCGGTCGAAACCGACGAAGCCTACTTCGGCGGCCTGCGCCGGAACATGAGCAACACCAAGCGCCGCGAGCTCTCCGAGGCCGGCCCGAAGCGCGGGCCCAGCGACAAGACCCTCGTCGCGGGCATCAAAGACAGAGAGACCAACCAAGTCTCTGCCCGAGTCCTCCCCTCTGCCAGCCGGGCCAACCTGCACGGCTTCGTGGCCGACCACGCCGAGCCCGAGGCGACCGTCTACACCGACGAGGCACCCGTCTACGAGACCCTCCCGTTTCACCACGAGAGCGTCAAGCACAGCGTCAGAGAGTTCGTTCGAGGGATGGCCCATACCAACGGCATCGAATCGTTCTGGAGCATGCTGAAACGTGCCCACATGGGCACCTTCCACAAGCTGAGCCCGAAGCACCTGGACCGCTATGTCCAGGAGTTCGCCGGACGCCACAACGTGCGACCCCTCGACACCGAACACCAGCTCATCAACCTGATGCTCTGCATGGACGGCAAGCGGCTCCGCTACGAAGACCTGATCGCCCCGAACGGGTTGGAATCAGGGGCACGCTCGGCGTAGGCTGAGGGCGCGGGCGGTGGCACCCGCTCCGCGCCTAAACCAATGTCGAAGACCCATCCGACCCTTTCATGGTAGTCGGGAGGTTTTCGCTTTGTCTACTCATCGTCAGGGTGAAGATACTGATGGACAACACTCTCCAGCCGGCGGGAAAGTTGTGCCGCTCCGGCGGGAGACAAACAGAACTGGAAATCCCGATCATTGTCTTGATCGTGGAGAACCAGAACCACTACTTGTGAAGATGGTTCAAGTTCCGCCCCCACGGCTGACACCGGACGAGCTTCAATCACTGAGCCGTCGTCTCTCCGGATCACGATAGGCGGTGGGACGTCTTTCATGAGAACCCTCCTTCTCGTGGGCTGAGCGTCCCGGCTGGTGGCTCGGCCGGGGCGCTGATCTTCCTCAGAATAGGCTCCTGATCTCGAAGGTGCCATCGCCTCCTACTAAGAGACCTGTGCAGAACGCCGAGAACCGGCCCGCGGTGAGGCTCGTGAACAGGAGCCCAACCGGATAGCACTGGCCTATCTGGTCTACGCTGAGTCGCAGAGTGCCTTGGTTGAGCCCCCCTTTCGTGTATGTCCAGCGACCGTTGGCGCCGATGCCGTAAATGAGATCGCGTCCTGTCACGCGTCCACCACTGTAGAACAGGTATTCGGAGACTGCCTCACCGCCGATGCTCACCACGATCTTCTTGCCTCGCACGCGTGTGAGGAACTCGGCCGTGTTGGCCGGGGCAAGGTCGACCACCGGTGCCGGGTCGCGGAAGTCGACACGAAGACTGCGATGCTCAGACTGCCCGATGCTGGCCGCGTCCCCGCCCTCGAACGCGCCATCTGAGAAGGTCACGGTCAGGTTGGTGATGTCGTCGGCATCCGCATGGCTTCCAGCCTGTCCGGTGAGGGCCAGCGTGATCGTCGTGGGGCTTGTGCGCTCGAACTGAGCCGTGAGACCCGTCGGCACGTTGGCCGCGCTGACATGACCGGCCGAGATGGCATCTTCTGTGAAGGTGTCGCCGGTAAGCGTTGCCGTCACGAGACCCGAGACCGCGCCGTTGTTGTCGGTGGCCTCGTTGAACTCGCCGTCCCAGGAAAGGAAGCGTGCGAAGTCGGCCAGTTCGGGTCCAGGGAGGGAGAGATTCGAGACATGCCCGCTGCGGGTGACCATCAGGTTCATGACCCACACCGGCTCAGTGGCCGAGACGAAGACCTGCCACTTTCCAGCCCCGTCCCCGAAGCGCCCATCGAAGCGTTGATCTCCTGATTCGAGCTCCGCCGAGGTGAGCATCGCGGATGCGCCAGGCTCCAGCGTGAGCCTCACCTCGCTTTCACCGGGCACGCCAAGCGCGTCGACGGCGCTGATTGAGACCTCGACTGGCGTCTCGTGCGGGTTGACGATGCGCAGTCGACTGGAGAGGCTGCTGTTGCTCCCGGGATTGAAGAAGAGCACGTGCCAGCGGCCGTCTTCGCCGCGGGGCACGACACTATGCATCTCGGTCAGAAACCCGTCTGGCGTGCGCAGGTACGCCAAGGCGTGAATCGCCAGAGGGGGCGACGCGATGGAGGTGTCTATCTCGAGACGCCAGTTGCCTTCGCCATCGCCCACGCCACCCGACAGACCAATGCGGGGATCACCCCTTTCGAGTTGGCGCGAGGTGAATTGCCTGCCCTGGTTCGCGGCGAACTCCATGTCTACCGGCCCGAACCGCTTGCCAGCATCGTCTATGGCGTGGATGCGGATCGTGCCGGCATGGTCCGAGCTGTTGATGATGCGCACGAGACCCACCTGGGCGAGGTTCGAGGCTGGTGTCACGAGCGGCAGGACATGACGGGTAGTCTGAGCGTGCGCGGTCGCGCATGTCAGGGCGAAGAGCAGCAGAGCGAGGATTCGCACGGTGCAGTCTCCTGTGTGATGGAGAACACCGGCACGGAAGAGGTGCCGGGCCGTTGCAATCGTCGCTCAGGATGGCGAGATCCCACCTATTCACCGAGCAGGGGCGGCCAAACCCCGGCCGTTGATGGCTCTTGTATTCAGCGGGCGCCCCGGCATGGGGCACCTGAGCAACGATTGCAGGATGGAGGGTGCGCCTCTCGGGGTTGTGCGTCAAACATGCACGCACTCTGGCAAGGGGTGTATGATGGCCGGGCACCTCTGGAGGCCACCATGAAGCCATCACACGACGAGCCTCAGATGCCAGTGGTAGAGCTGGCCGACCCCTCTCACCAGCCCTCGAAGGCAGAGATGGAGGAGGATGTGGCCATCCCCGAGGCGACTCCAGAGGACTTGGCTCGGGCGGTGCTGCGGCCAGTACGCGTGCGCCACGTGCCGCACCAGAAAGCCTGATCCCCCTTCTCGGGGATGGGTGGTGCCTCTGGCCTACTCAGGCCAGTTGGGCACTATCCGATATAATCCCCTATCGAAAGCGTACCCATGCCGGTACCCGATCGCCCCGCGCGCAGCGCCCGGCGCTCCGATGGGCAAGCCGCAATGGCTCATTCGCCCGCAAATGCGGGGAAGGCAGCGGAGCCCGTGCGTGCCCCCTGCCCCTGAGCGGCGCCGACGGGAAATGCCCGCGGAGTGACGCGTCGTCCCTCCTGCTTTCAGCCACCCCCAGGCGTGGCGGGGTCTGGCAATCCGCATAGAATCTCCGTCGAGGCCCGTTCCACGGGCACCGCTTCGAGCCGTCGGGGAAAAGGCCCATGCTCATTGCCACCGCCGGACACGTCGATCACGGCAAGACGCTGCTGGTGCGGACGCTGACCGGAGTGGACACCGACCGGCTCCCGGAGGAGAAGTCGCGGGGCCTGAGCATCGACCTCGGCTTCGCGTACCGGGAGCTCGATTCCGGGACGGTGCTCGGCTTCGTGGACGTGCCGGGACACGAGAAGTTCGTCCGCAACATGCTCGCCGGCGTCGCCACGATCGACTTCGGGCTGCTGGTGGTCGCTGCCGACGACGGGGTGATGCCCCAGACCCGCGAGCACCTCGACATCCTCGGGCTCATGGGGCTCGACCGGGCTGCGGTCGCGCTGACCAAGATCGACCGGGTGCGCCGCGAACGGGTAGCCGATGTGGAGGCCGCGGTGCGCGAACTCCTCGCCCCGACCACGCTCGCGGACGCGCCGGTCCTGCCGCTCAGCGCACCGACCGGAGAGGGCGTGGCGGCGCTCCGGGAGCACCTTGAGCGAAGCGCCGCCGCTCACTCGAAGCGCTCCACCGAAGGCAACTTCCGCCTCGCCATCGACCGGGCCTTCAGCGTGAGCGGCGCCGGGGTGGTCGTCACCGGCGCCGCCTTCGCGGGCCGGGTGAGGGCAGGTGATCGGCTGCTCGTTCAGCCCCACGGGATCCCGGCACGGGTGCGGGGGTTGCAGGCCGGACACCGGGACGCGACCTGCGGCCGGGCGGGACAGCGCCTCGCCGTGAACCTGAGCGGCGCGGGCCTGGACCGCGAGCAGTTGCGTCGCGGCGACTGGCTGGTGGCGGAGGGGCTCGAGCTCCTCTCCCGGCGCATCGACGTGCGACTGCGAATCCTCGCCGGTGAGAGCCGTCCCTTCCGTCACTGGACGCCGGTGCACCTGCATCTCGGCTCCGGGTTCGCCGGGGCCCGCGTCGCGCTGCTCGAAGCGCGCCACCTGGCCCCGGGAGAGAGCGGCCTCGCGCAGATTCACCTCGACCGGCCGGCGCACGCCGTCACCGGCGACCGCTTCGTCATTCGGGACCAGTCGGGCCGGCGCACCATCGGCGGAGGGCGGGTCATCGACCCCTTCCCCCCGGTCCGGGGTCGGGCGCGGCCCGCACGGCTCGCCACGCTGCGGGCGCTTTCTTCCCCGGAGCATGCAATGGCCCTTCGCGGAGCGCTCGTGAGCACGCCCGACGGCCTGGACCTCGAGGAGTTCTCGGCCGCCCGCAACCTGGAGGCGTCTCAAGCACAGGCGCTGTTCCGTGCCTGCGAGGTGATCGAGGTCCGCAACCGCCGGCGTAGCGTCGGGCTGTCGAGCCGGCGCTGGGACGACATTCGCGATGCCCTGTGCGGCGCGCTCGCGCGATGGCACGTCGACCATCCGGACCAGGTCGGCTCCGACGAGGGCGCGCTGTGCCGGGAAGTGTCGTCAACCGCCCCGAGACGTCTCGCCCTGCCGGCGCTGCGGGCCCTGATCCGCGAGGGACGGATGGTCCGGGACGGCCAGTCCGTGCGCGCTCCCGACCACGTGCCGGCGCTCAGCGGAGAAGATGCCCGGCTGTGGCGCTCGCTCGCCGACGAGGTCGGGCCCCGGACCACGCGGCCGCCGGTGGTGACCGAGCTCGCGACACGATTGCGCGTCAACAAGCCGGCGCTCGTCGCCTTCCTCAAGCGCGCAGTCGGCCGGCGCCAGCTCATTCGGGTCGCCGACAACCGCTACTTCCACCCCGGGGCGCTCGCGGCCCTGGCCCGAATCGCGGCCGAGCTCGCCGGGGAGGACCCCGAGGGTCGCTTCGATGCCGCGGGCTTTCGCGACCGCTCCGGCATTGGGCGCA
This sequence comes from Gammaproteobacteria bacterium, assembly GCA_022824305.1. Taxonomy (GTDB): domain Bacteria; phylum Pseudomonadota; class Gammaproteobacteria; order HK1; family HK1; genus JAJEAD01. The sequence continues at coordinate 46,056 of JAJEAD010000011.1, forward strand.
ATCTCACCATCCAGGTCCTGGAACACTTCGATGCCGCCGGCCTCACCCGGCGCCTCGGAGACCGGCGCATCGTGGTCGGCTCACCGGAGGACATCTTCGGCATCCCGGAGCACTGAGTTCTCGCCTCGCCGAGTCGCCGTCGGGCGTCGGCGATGGGCAGGCGTGCCGAAGACGACGCCGTGCGCCTGGACGGACGTGGGCCGCGGCGCGCGTTGTGGAGTAAAGTGCGCGCCTTGCCGGCAACGGCAGTGTGCCGCGGCGCCCGGCGAGGGAAGGACCGGTGCGCGGATTCTCAGGAAGTGGATCGGGTCCGGTGGCCCGTGCGGACTTCAAATCCGTTGGGACGTGTCAGACGCGTCCGGTGGGTTCGACTCCCACCCACTTCCGCCAGGGACGCCCGCCCCTCGAACGCACAGGAGACAGGCGGCGCTCGCACCTCGAGCACATCGGAAGTACCCATGAAGTTCGGATACGTCAACCTCCTCGAGCAGCCCGACCACATCGACTACGCGGGGTTGCTGGACAACCTGCGGGAGCAGGCCGCGCTCTGCGACGAAGCGGGCTGGGAGCACGTCTGGCTCGGCGAGCATCACTTCGGAGCGACCGGCCACGACAACTCGCCCAACCCCTTCATGATCGCCGCGGACCTCGGTGCGAGAACCCGCCGCATACGCCTCGGCATCGCGGTGGTGGTGCTCCCTCTCTGGCACCCCTTGCGCGCGGCCGAGAACATCGCCCTGCTCGACCAGATGCTTCGAGGCCGCGTCGAGATCGGCTTCGGCCGCGCGAGCCAGCCCCACGAGGTGGTGACCTTCAACCCCGCCGCGGACCCGAGAAACGAAACGGGCTCCCGGGAGGTGTTCTCCGAGAGCCTCGCCGTGGTGCGCAAGGCCCTGACGGAGAGATTCTTCAGTCACCGGGGAAAACACTACCAGCTCCCGCCGGAGGGCCTGACCTGGGCACGCCGGGAGGGCGTGGAGGAGGACCCGGAGTGGATTCGCGACGGAGGCATCCACCGGCTCTGCGTGGTGCCCAAGCCCCATCAGCACCCCCACCCGCCCTTCTGGATGGCGGCTTCCAGCGCCCCCTCGGTGGAGGTCTGCGCCGAGCTCGATCTGAAGGTGCTGGCGTGGCGCCAGAGTCCGCGGATGCTGCGCCAGTGGATCGCAAGCTACGCGAAGGTCCTCGATAGAAAGGGTCGGCCGCTTGCACGCCCCGGCCGCAACTGGGGGGTGCTGCGCAACATCTACGTCGCTCCCACCATGGAGGAAGCGCGGCGAGACTACGAGCCGGCGCTGATGGGCTCGCTGCGCTACCGCGCCGCCGACCCGTGGCGGGCTCTGCGCGCGCATCTCGATCCCGGCGAGGATCCCGCTCCGGGAACGCGTCTCGGATGGGACTTCCTGCAGGGCAGGAGCCTCATTGCCGGAACCCCGGATCACGTCGCGGAGACCATCGTCGAGCTCGGAGGGCTCACCGGAGTCGAGACCCTGCTGGTGGGAATCGGCACCCGGGGGCTCGCGCAGGAGAAGGTGATGCGCTGCCTCGAGCTCTTCTCCGAGCGCGTGATTCCGCAGGTCGAGCGGGAGCTCGGGACCCCGGCGAAGGAGGCGGCGCCGGCGGAAGCGACGGGCTGAGTCCCGGTGGCGGGGGGCGGCGGCGCTTCCGCCGCTTGACGCATAATGAACACTTCCCATTGAAGCCGAGCCAGCCATGTCCGAGTTCAAGGTCATCTCAGCCGACTCCCACGTTCAGGAGGACCCTCTCCTCTACCGGGAACGGGTGCCGAAGAAGTATCGCGACCGGGTGCCGCATCTCGAAGAGCGTGACGGCGCGCGCTACTACGTCATGGAAGGAAAGAAGCCGCGCCGCCTGGACATCGCGGCGGGCGTGGCGACGAGCGAGGACCAGGACCGCGAGTTCCGATCCGACCCCAGCGGCGGACGGGATCTCGACCGGCGCCTCGCGGACATGCGCCGCGACGGCATCGACGCGGAAGTGATCTATGCGAACGAGACCCTGGCGCTGTACATGTCGCCCGACCCCGAGTACCAGATGTGCGTGGCCCGGGCCTTCAACGACTGGGCGATCGAGCTCTTCGGCGCGCACCGGGAACGCTTCGTTCCGGTGGCGGCGCTGCCGGTGTCGGACGTCGATGCCGCGGTGGCCGAGGTCGAGCGCATCGCCCGGCTGGGCTACCGCAGCGCCAAGATCCCGATCACGGTGAAGGACAGACCCTACAACCTCCCCGTGTACGAACCCCTCTGGTCGGCGGTCGAGGACACCGGCCTCGTGCTCGCGCTGCACGCATTCACCAACGACCGCGACCTGTATCCGGAGGACTGGGGCGAGCTCGACGGGGTGGGAGGCGCGCTCGACTTCATGGTGATGCGCATGGCGGACGGGATGAGTCCGATCTCGCTGCTCATCAGCGCCGGCGTGGCGATGCGCCACCCGAAGCTCAAGTTCGCGGTGGTGGAGTGCGGCGCCGGCTGGCTCGCCTGGCTGCTCTATGCGCTCGACGAGCAGTACGAGAAGAAGCACATGTGGATCCAGCCCAAGCTCGATCTGCGCCCCAGCGAGTACTTCGCAAGACAGGGATACGTCACTTTCGGCGACGACCCCAGCGCCCTGCGGAACCTGGACTGGACGGGCGCCGGCAACCTGATGTGGGGAAGCGACTATCCGCACGACGAAGGGACCTTCCCGCACTCTCGCGAGGTGATCGAGCGCACCTTCGAGGGCGTCTCGACGGAGGACAAGCACCGCATCGTGTACGGCAACGCGGCCGCGCTCTACGGGTTCGACTGAGCGCGGCGAGCCCGCCGGGACCGAAAAGCGGCGGCGAGGCGCACTTCCCTATTCCGCGGGACTCGGACCCGATGCGTCAACCGGTGGAAAAGGACGTGGTCCTCGTCGGGGGAGGCCACAGCCACGTCGAGGTCCTGCGGCGCTTCGCGATGTCTCCCCTCCCGGGGCTGCGCCTCACTCTCGTCACCCGCGACCTGCTCACTCCCTACTCCGGCATGCTGCCGGGACTGGTCGCCGGACACTACCGGCACGAGGAGGCGCACATCGATCTGCGCCGGCTCGCGGGCTTCGCGGGCGCGCGCCTCTTCCACGGCCCGGCGACGGGGCTGGATCTGGAGCGGAGCAAGGTGCGGATCGAGGGGCGGCCCCCGGTCGCCTTCGACCTGCTCTCACTGGACATCGGGTCCCTTCCCCGCAGCCGGCATATCGAAGGCGCGAGCGAGTGGGCCATGCCCGTCAAGCCGGTCAATGCGTTTCTGGAAGGCCTCACGGAACTCGAGAAACGGGCCCGCACGGCGCACGAACCACTGCGGCTCCTGGTCATCGGAGCGGGGGCGGGAGGCGTCGAGCTCTCCCTCGCCCTCCACCGCCGCCTCGGCGAGGCGGCCCGTGGGGGGCATCCGCGCATCACGGTCGTGTGCGCGGACGCGAACCCTCTGCCCGGGCACGGCGCGGGAACCCGGCGCCGGATCCGCTCGGCGCTCGCGCGCGCAGGGATCGAGCTGCGCTGCGAATCCCGGGTCAGCGCGCTGCGGGAGGGCCGGGCCGAAGTGGCCGGCGCTCCCGCCATCCGCTTCGACGCCGCGGTGCTCGTTACCGATGCCGCGCCCGCTCCCTGGATCGCCGACACCGGCCTCGACGTGGACGAGGCCGGATTCGTGCGGGTGCGCGAAACGCTGCAGTCGACGTCGCACGACCACGTGCTCGCGGCGGGCGACATCGCCGGGTTCGCCGCTCGCCCGAATCTGCCCAAGTCGGGCGTGTACGCGGTGCGGGCCGGACCGGTCCTCGCCGAGAACCTGAGACGCCTCGCCCTCGGACGACCACCGACGCCCTATCGCCCCCAGCGCCGCACCCTGTCCCTGATATCGACCGGCGGACGCCATGCCGTGGCGTCCTGGGGCGGGCTCGCACTCCAGGGCGATCGAATGTGGCGGCTCAAGGACTGGATCGACCGGCGCTGGATGCGCCGCTACCAGGTGCTGCCGCCGATGCAGCCTTCCGTCTCCGCCGGCGAAAGCGAGTCCGCCGCGGCCAAGGGCGCCCCGATGCGCTGCGGCGGGTGCGGAGCGAAGGTGGCGAGCCCCGTCCTCAGGGCGGCGCTGGCCCGCATCGAGCCGGGGCGGCGTCCCGACGTCCTGATCGGCCTCGACGCCCCGGACGACGCCGCCATACTCGAGGTGCCCCGAGGCACCGCCCTGGTGCAGTCGGTGGACCACTTCCGGCCCTTCCTGGACGATCCCTACCTGTTCGGTTTCATCACCGCCACGCACTGCCTGGGAGACCTGTTCGCGATGGGCGCGAGCGCCCACTCCGCGCAGGCCACGGTAACGCTCGCCTACGGCAGTGCCGAACAGCAGGAGGAAGAGCTCTTTCAGCTTCTCTCGGGAGCGACGCAGGCGCTCCGCGATGCGGGGGCGGTGCTGGTGGGCGGGCACACCGGGGAGGGTCCCGAGCCCGCGCTCGGGCTCACCGTGAACGGATTCGCCCCTCCCGGTGCGCTGCTGCGCAAGGGCGGGGCCCGCGCCGGAGATTTCCTCGTGCTCACCAAGGCGCTCGGCACCGGAGTGATCTTCGCCGCGAACATGCAGGCCCGGGCCGAGGCGGCGTCGGTTCAGGCCGCGCTCGCCTCGATGCAGATGTCGAACCGCGGCGGCGCCGAGCTGCTCACCGGTCACGGTGCGAGCTCGTGCACCGACATTACCGGGTTCGGACTTCTCGGTCACCTGGTCGAGATCCTGAACGCGTCGGGGCTCCGGGCCCGTATCGATCCCGCCCGCCTGCCCGTCCTGCCCCAGGCGAGAGAGCTCCTGGAAGAGGGGTTCGCCAGCACCCTGCATCCCGGAAACGAGGCCTTCGCGGTACAGCTCGCGGGACCGGCCCCCCGGCGTCGCGACCTGGCCGTCGTCTACGATCCGCAGACTTCCGGCGGACTGCTGGCAAGCGTCTCCCCTTCCTCCGTCGACGCCTGCGTCGCCGCTCTGCGAGCGTCCGGGTACGTGGACACGGCGGTGATCGGCGAGGTGCTGCCCGGCAGCGGCGACGCCCTGGTCGACGTGGACTGAGGAAGCGCTCCTCGAACGAAGCGCAACCGGACGGGAGCCCCCCGCGGAACGTCCCTCTCGCCCTGCCGCACTCCGGTGGCCGGCGCGGCGACCCTCCCTGACTGCGCATCGTCGGAACCTTCGGAAAACCGAAGCTCCGCCGCCGGTAAGCACCAATGGCGCTTCGGTCGCTCACGAGGCATAAAGGCACTCAACAGATTGCTTCCATCGCCTCATTCAATTCGGAGAACACCATGAACGGACAACATCATTCCCACGGGCATGCTCATGCCGCCCACGCGCAGAGTGGCGTCTTCCCGGGACTGGTGGGTATCACGGAGCCCCTCACCGAGCTGGTATCCGGTGCGCTGTCCGCCCTGCGCGGCATCCGCTCGAGCCTTCGGCAGCGGGCGCAGAGGCGGCACACTCTCGCCGCGCTTCATCGCCTGGACCACAGATTGCTCGCGGATATCGGCCTGGAACGCGGCGACCTCATCGAGGCCGAGGCCCGGGGTCTGCCAATCCTGGACCTCGAGCGGCGCCGGCTCACGACCTCCAGACGACGTGCCGGCCGTCTCGACGCCGCGCTCGATTCTCGGCGACCCGCAGTCAACGACGAGAGCTACCGCCTCGTCGCCTGAACCTCCCCTCGCGGGCGCCGGGACCGATGCCCCCTTCCGGGTACGGAAGGGGGCATTTTCCTTTTGGGCGCCGGAAAACGCGAGACTTCCGGCCCTTCGCACGGCGCCGGATCGCGCCCATGCGACGGACGGGAGCGAGGCTGGATCATTCGCCATCGCTCGGCGAGGATGGCCGTCCCGTCACGCGCACGCTCACGGCGAGCGGCGGGATCCGTTTCCCGAGGCCCGAGGAACCCTGTCCGATGAACATCGACGTCGACGCATTCCGAAAGCCGCGTCAGCCGGTAGAACCCCTCATCTATCGCCGGTGGTCGCCCCGGGCGATGTCCGGAGAAGCGTTGGCGGAACACGAGATCGACGCCCTCTTCGAAGCCGCGCGCTGGGCGCCGAGCTGCTTCAATGAACAGCCGTGGCGCTTTCTCTTCGCCCGGCGCGACACTCCCTCGTGGCAGACCTTCTTCAGCTTGCTGGTAGAGGGGAACCAGCGCTGGGCCAGCAATGCCGCGCTGCTCGCGGTCGTGGTCTCCCGCCGGGCCTTCGAGCGCAACGAGCGGGAGTCGCGCACCCATTCCTTCGATGCCGGGGCGGCGTGGCAGTGCCTCGCCCTGCAGGGCAGCGCGCTCGGCCTCGTCGTGCACGGGATGGCGGGCTTCGATTACGAGGGCGCGCGCATCAACCTCGAAGTCCCCGACTCCTATCGGGTCGAAGCGATGATCGCGGTGGGCCGCCCCGGGCGCATCGAGGACCTCGACGAAAGCCTCCGGGAGCGCGAGCGTCCGTCGGATCGGAAGCCGGCGAACGAGTTCGCTTTCGAGGGCAGTGGAGCGACGCTGCGCTGAGGAGAACCCGGGCGCCGTGCCGGAACCGGAAGCCCGGAGTGGCCGAGGGCGACGAGGCCGGGAAGCCCTTCCGGGGGCGCGCCGCCCGAACCCGCGTTGACTCGCTCCCGCGGACCCCCGATCCTGTCGAGGCTCCGGGCGATCCGCATGCCGAGATTCCACTCCCTCTTCCGTCGAGCGATCCGCGCGCGATGCGTCGCGGCCGCATCGGCGCACTCCGCCTTCCCCCGAATCGACAAGGCATCGCCCGAGATGATCGGCATGAGAAGCGCCGGCGGGCGGCAAGGCGGATTGAACGCACACTCTCGAGGTGAACCATGAGCGATACCGCCACCCTTCGCCGGCAGGACAACTTCTACCTCCACCCCTGGGAGAACATCGAAAAGCTCGATGCCAACGAGCGCACGATCATCAGCCGCTCGGAGGGGATCTACGTCTACGACAGCGACGGCAATCGCCTCATCGACGGCCCCGCCGGCATGTGGTGCGTCAATGCCGGGCACGGGCGCCGGGAGATTGCCGATGCGATGGCGAAGCAGGCGCTGGAAATGCCCTATTTCTCGCCGTGGTCGGTCGGCACCCCTCCCTCCGGCCGGCTCGCGGAGAAGCTCGCCGAGCTCGCCCCCGGCGACCTCAACCACGTCTTCTTCACCACCGGCGGCTCCACCGCGGTCGACTCCGCCCTGCGCTTCACGATGTTCTACAACAACTACCGGGGACGGCCGGAGAAGAAGCACATCATCTCGCGCCAGGACGCCTACCACGGCAGCACCTATCTCTCGGCCTCGGCCTCGGGCAAGACCCGGGACAAGAACTACCTGGACTTCGAGACCGGTTTCGTTCACCTCATCTCCTCCCCTCACCCGAAGCGCCGCCCCGCCGGCATGACGGCGGAAGCGTTCCGCGACGAGAGAGTGGCGGAGCTCGAGGCGAAGATCCTGGAAGTCGGTCCCGAGAGAGTCGCCGCGTTCATCGCCGAGCCGATTCTCGCCTCGGGTGGCGTGGTGGTGCCGCCGCCCGGCTACCACCGCGCCTGCCTCGAAGTGTGCCGCCGGCACGATGTCCTCTACATCTCCGACGAGGTAGTGACCGGATTCGGGCGCCTCGGCCACTTCTTCGCCTCCGAGCCGGTGTTCGACATCGTCCCCGACATCATCACCTGCGCGAAGGGGCTGACGTCGGGCTACGCGCCCCTCGGCGCGGTGCTCATTTCGGACCGCTTGCTCGAGGACGTCCGGGGCGAGGGAGCGGTCTTCTCCAACGGCTTCACCTACTCCGCCCATCCCGTGGCCTGCGCCGCGGGGCTCGCCACCATCGAGATCATGGAGAGCGAGCAGCTCATGGGCCACGCGCAGAGCGTCGGACCCTATCTCCAGGAGCGATTGCGCACGCTGGAGGCGCTTCCCCTCGTCTCGGAAGTGCGGGGGCTCGGACTGATGGCGTGCGTCGACTGCGCCATACCGGGAAAGGAGACGCTCGCGGCGGAGTACGACTTCGGCGGCCGCATCGACCAGCACTGCCAGCGCCTGGGACTCATCGTGCGGCCCATCTACAGCATGTGCGTGATGTCCCCGCCGCTGACCATCACGCGGGACCAGATTGACGAGCTGGTCTCGATCCTGCGCCAGGGGATCGAGCTCGCGACCGAGGACCTGCGGCGAGAGGGCATCTGGAAGTAGGGAAGCTCCCGGCCACGGCCGGAGCCGGGTCGACGCCGGTCAGCGCCCGGCGGAGGCGGACCGACGCAGCTCCGCCGCACGGGCGTGTCCTTCGAGCCCTTCCAGGCGCGCGAGGGCCGCGGCGTCGGCCACGTGCCCGGCCGGAGAGTCGAGCCGCATCCAGGTCGCGGGACGCAGGAAGGTGAGCACCGACAGTCCCGCACTGAAGCGGGCGCCTCCGCCGGTCGGCAGAATATGGTTCGGCCCTGCCCCGTAGTCCCCGAACACCTCCGCCGAACCCGCCCCCACGAAGAGCGCCCCGTAGTTCGCGAGGCCGGGAAGGACTGAATCGGGCTCGGAGACCATCACCTCCAGGTGCTCCGGCGCGATGCGGTTGCACACTGCAATCGCCTCTTCCAGTCCGTCGCAGAGCGCGCAGGCGCCCGCACGCAGCGACGCCCTGGCGACCGCGGCGGAGGGCTCCGGCAGATGGGAGAGATGGTGCGGAAGCGCCGCCTGCACCGCCCGGGCCAATCGCTCGTCGGTGGTGACCAGGATCGGGCGGGCATCGGTGTCGTGCTCGGCCTGGGCGACGAGATCCGCCGCCACGAACCCGGGGTCCGCGCTTGCGTCGGCGAGCACCACGAGCTCGGAGGGGCCGGCCACCATGTCGATGCCGACATCGCCGTACACCACCTTCTTCGCGGCGCTCACCCACTTGTTGCCGGGACCCGCCAAGAGGTCGCAGCGCTCCACCGTTTCGGTGCCATAGGCCAGGGCGGCAATGACCTGCGCGCCCCCGATTCCGATGAGGCGGTCCGCGCCCGCGAGCGCCGCGGCGGCGAGGGTTACGTCGGTCGGCCGCGGACTGGCGACCTGCACCCGGCGCACGCCCGCCTCCCGGGCCGGCACCACGCTCATGAGCAGCGAGGACGGCAGCGGATACCGGCCTTCCGGCGCATAGCAGCCGGCGGTCGCGACCGGAAGAAAGCGATGCCCGATCCGCCCGCCCGGGATCTCGACGTTCGAGTCCGCTAGGCACTTGCGTTGCTCGCGAGCGAAGCCGCGGATGCGTTCCGCGGTCCGGGAGAGGCAATCCCGGGTGGCGGGCGAGACACGATCGAACGCTTCCTCGAGCGAGGCCCGGTCGTGAATCCAGCGACCGTCCGGAGCCAGATCTCCCAGCGCCCGGGCGTGACGCAGCAACGCGCGGTCGCCGCCGTCGCGCACGTCCTCGACGATCTCGGCCACCCGAGCGGCGACCGCCCCGTCCACCCTCGCGTCGGTCCGCGCCGCGATCTCGTGCGCCGAGACCAGGGGCAGGAGGCTCATGAGGCCGGCCCCGTCTTCGCCTCTCCACCCCGGCGCGTGAAGCGGAGAGCCCGGCGGTCGAGCGCTTCGCCGACGGATGCGAGCGATACCCCGCAACGGCGCAGCCGGGTCATCGCGAAGTAGAGGAGGTCGGCGGCCTCTTCACGCACTTCATCCGGGGTCTCGGCCCGGGCGAGCTCGCTCGCCTCCTCTTCGAGCTTTGCCCGCAGCAGCTCGGGGTCGTCGAGCAGCTTACCAGTGTAGGAGCCCGGCGGCGCGGCGCGGGAGCGCGCCAGAATGCGCCGCTCGAGCCCCGCGAGCCCGCGAGCGTCGTCGAAACAGTCCCAGGCGCCGAGGTGGCAGAAGCCCTCGCCGTGCTGGCGCACCGTGAAGCGCAGCGCATCCCGATCGCAGTCGGGCGCGATGCGGAGCAGGGTCTGGTGGTTGCCCGATGTCGCGCCCTTCTCCCAGAGGCCGCGGCGCCGGGACTGGTACACGCCCTTGCCGCTGCGGATCGCCTCGCGCAGGCTCTCCGCACTCGACCACACCAGTCCGAGCGCCTGGCCGAGATCGTCGCATACCACGGTCGGCCACAGCCCGTCCTCTCGCTCCGAGCGCAGCATCGCGGCGAGCACGTCGGCCACGTCGAAGCGCCCGGTGTAGAGCGCCATGCCGACCTGCGCGTCAATTCCCGCCGCGTCGAGCGCCGCGACCTCCGAGGCGTCGCGGACCCCTCCCGCCACCGTGAGGCGGGCGCGGCCCGCCGCTTCCCGCAGGCGGTGCGCGGACTCGATGTCGATGCCCCGCATGCGGCCTTCCCTCTCCACGAAAGTCACCAGGAATCCGCCCGCATGCGCGTTCAGCTCCGCCATTCTCTGGAGCACCGGCACTCCGGTGCGGGACTGCCAGCCTTCCACCACGAGCTCGCCGTCGACGCCGTCGAGGGCCGCGATCACGCGATCGCGGGGCAGCCGCCGGAGCAGCGGACCGCTCGCCGCGGTGCCGATGATGACCTTGTGCGCTCCGGCGTCGAGCCAGCGGGCGGCGGACTCGTAATCCCGGATACCACCCCCGACGCGACACGGCGCGAGCGCGAGCAGCGCCTCGATGAGCGCCCGGTTCGAGCCCCGCCCCCGGGCCGCGTCGAGATCGATGACCGCCACGTCCCCGGTGCGACCGAAGCGCCGGGCGAGGGGGCGCGGATCTCCGGCGGAGAGCGCATGCTCCCGGCCGCCGACGAGCTGGACGGTCTCTCCGCGCTCGATGTCGATGGAAGGAATGATCAACGCCTCACCTCCACGCCCCGGGCGCTCAGGTAAGCCTTGGTCGAGGCTATGCTGTGTTCGCCGTAGTGAAAGATCGATGCCGCGAGCAGCCCCGTCGCCCCGCAGCGCGCGGCCTCGGCGAGGTGCCCGGGCTTCGAGGCCCCCCCCGAGGCGATGACCGGTACCGGCACGCGCTCGGTCACCGCGCGTAACAGCTCCCTGTAGTAGCCCGCGCGCGTGCCGTCCCGGTCCCAGCTCGTCAGCAGCACCTCGCCCGCGCCGAGCTCCACTCCGCGCGCCGCCCACTCCAGCGCGTCGAGTCCGGTGCGCTCGGCGCCGGAGGTGACGCGCACCTCATGGCGGCCGCTGGCGCGGGAGGCGTCCACCGAGAGCACCGTGCACTGGCGTCCGAATCGCTCCGCCATCGCGCGGAGCAGCTCCGGGTTCCTCACCGCCGCGGTGTTGACGCTCACCTTGTCGGCGCCGGCGTCGAGAAGGCGCCCCGCGTCCTCTACGCCACGCACGCCGCCGCCCACCGTGAGAGGGATGGAGAGGCAGCGGCGCACCGCCCGCACCGTGTCGGCCGCGGTGCGCCTCTCCCCGGGCGTCGCGGAGACGTCCAGCACCACGAGCTCGTCCGCTCCATCGCACTCATAGCGCGTCGCCAGCTCGCGCGGATCGCCCGCGTCCCGCAGACCCTGGAACCGGACCCCCTTGACCACGCGCCCTTCGCGCACGTCGAGACACGGGATGATGCGCACCCGGGCCGGTCCCCGCGCAAGGGATGGCGTGCGGGTCGGAGCGCTCCCGTCCAGCCACCGCTCGACGAGCTCGCTTCCCCATCCGCTCGAGAGCTCGGGATGGAACTGGGTCGCAAGGCAGCGACCGCGCTCAATGGCCGCCACGAAAGGCCCGCCGTACTCCACGGTGGCCGAGCGCCAGCCGGTCGGCGCCTCGCGCAGCGCGTAGGAGTGGGCGAAGTACGCCCAACCGTTGTCGAGCAGCCCCGCGTCCGATGGAGCCGCCACGCGGTTCCAGCCGAGCTGGGGACGGGGCCGGCCGCGGAGGGCCCGCACCCGGCCGGGCACGATGCCGAGGCCGCTCACGCCGGGGCTCTCGTCGCTTTCGCCGCACAGCACCTGCATCCCGACGCACACCGCAAGCGTCGGCCGATCGGATGCGATGCGGGCGCGCAGGGCCCCTGCATATCCCTTCGCACGCAGTGTCTCCATCGCCGCCCCGAAGGCCCCCACTCCGGGGAGGATCACGTGGTCCGCCCTCTCCACGTCCCGCGCACTCGCGGCGAGGCGGGCGCTCCGGCCCAGGCGCCGGCAGAGCGCGAGGACCGACGCGAGGTTCGCGACCCCGGTCGGCACCACCACGAGGTCGCTCACAGCACGCCCTTGGTGCTCGGGACCTCGGAAGACCCGGTCGGCGAGACCGCCGCGCGCAGCGCGAGGGCGAGCGCCTTGAACGCCGCCTCGGCGCGGTGGTGATCGTTCTCGCCACGGATCAGCTCGACGTGCAGCGTGGCGCGCGCCGCGACCGCGAACGAGGCGATCACGTGGGTCAGGTTCTCGCAGGCGAGGGTGCCGAGACGCTCGCGCTTGAGGCCGAGGTCGACGTGGGAGAAGGGCCGTCCGGAAAGGTCGACCACCGCACGAGCGAGGGCCTCGTCGAGGGGCGCGTAGGCGTGGCCGAAGCGCGCGATGCCGCGACGGTCGCCGAGGGCCTCGTCGAAGGCCTGCCCCAGCACCAGCGCGCAGTCCTCCGCGCTGTGGTGATCGTCTATCTCGAGATCGCCCCGCGCCTCGAGACGCAGGCTGAAGCCTCCGTGGCGGCAGAGGCTGTCGAGCATGTGATCGAGGAAGGGGATGCCGGTATCGACCGTGGTCGGGCCGGGGGAGAGCAGCAGTTCCGCTTCCACCCGGGTCTCCCGGGTCTCCCGGGTGACGTGCGCGCGCCGCGTGCTCATGGGGACATGCCTCCGAGAATCTCCTCGAGGGCGCGGCAGAAGACCCGCATCGCCTCGTCGTCGGGGGGACAGGCGATGCGCAGGCAGTTTTCCAGTAGGGGGTGGCCGGGAAAGGCCCGCACGAGGATGCCGCGGGCCGCGAGCGACTCGTCGAGCGCGGCGGCCCCTTCGATCCGGGTGAGCACGAAGTTCGCCTGCGAGGGCCAGACTTGCGCGCCGGCGTCGCGGAGAAGCGCCGCGATGCGCGCCCGACGCTGCCTGACCGCGGCGACGTAGGCGCGCATGAAGGGCCCCCCGCTTTGCAGCCACTGCTGCGCCAGCCAGAGCGATGCGGTCGCCATGGAGTAGGGGCCACCGGCCGCACGCAATCGGGAAATGACCTCGGGATGGCCGCAGGCGTAGCCGATGCGAAGCCCTGCGAGTCCCCACGCCTTGGAGAGGGTGCGCACCACCAGCGCGTGCTCGTACTCGAGCGCCACCCCGGTGAGGTCCCGATCCGCGAAGTCGGTGTAGGCGAGGTCCACGAGCAGGAGCGCGCCGCGGGAGAGCTCCGCCACCGCGCGTAGCTCCGCCTCGCTCATTGCCAGACCGGTAGGGTTGTGGGGGGTGATCACCGCCACCATTCCGGTGCCGGCGTCGATCGCCTGCCGTACCTCCTCCGTCGGAAAGGCCCCTTCCATCCACCGATAGGGTCGCCGGGTCGCCCCGGCGAAGCCTCCGCACTTTCCGATCATCTCGAAGCCGGGGTCGGAGAGCACCATGTTCCGGCCCGGCTCGAGGTAGGCCCGGCATGCCCGGTCGATCGCTTCGTCCGCGCCCGCCGTCACCAGCACGCGCTCGGGCGCCACCCCGATGCGATGCGCGAGCAGCGCCTGCAATGGCCCCGAGTCGGGGTAGTGGTTCACGATCCCGCGCGCCCGCGCGACCATCGCCTCCACGAGCGCGGGGGGCGGGGAGGGACCTTCGCTCGCATGCAGGCGCATCGTGACCGGATGCGGGCTCGCCGGGGCGTGGTAGGGCCTGGCGCCGGCGACTCGGGCCGCCGGGGTGGGTAGCGCCATGTCCGTCTCCTCAGGCAATGATCTGATCCAGGCGGCTGATGACGATGTCGGTGCCGCCCGACTCCTTCACCGCGGGGATGAGCGCGGGCAGGTCCCGCCGCGGCACCGCCGCCTTCACGGCGTATCCCTGGCCGTGGTGGAGGGTTGCGATGGTGGGCTCCCGCATGCACGGCAGCACCCCCACCACCGCCTCGAGCCGATCCGGGTCGACGTTGACCTCGAACATCACCCGCTGTCGTGCGTCGAGCACCGAGCGCACCAGGAGGACGAAATCTTCGATGCGCCGGCGCGTGGTGAGCCGTTCCATCGCCCCGGGGTTCGCGTAGAGGCGCGTGGACGATCGCATCAGCTCGTCCACCACCACCAGTTCGTTGGCGGCCAGCGTCGAGCCGGTCTGGGTGTTGTCGACGATGCAGTCGGCGTCTTCGGGAGGAAAGACCTCGGTGGCTCCGTAGGAGTGCACGAAGCGCGCCTCGAGACCGCGCTCCGCGATCCAGGCCCTCGTCAACCGCTCGTACTCCGAAGCCACCACCAGGGGGCTGTCCGGCAGGGCGCCGTTCACCAGGATCGACTCGGGAGCGGCGGCCACGATGCGCACCGGGTCGAGGCCGGTATCCACCAGCTCGATCAGCTCGCCGTCGAGCTCCGCGACCCAGTCCGCGCCGGCGAAGCCGAGGTCGCGGGAGCCCGCGTGCAGCATCTCGACGATGTTCTGGGGCTTGAGCAGCTTGCACTCGTATCCCTCGAGCGTGATGCGGGGACGGTAGGCGCGCGCGCCGAGCGCCACCGGCAGGCCGGCGTCCTCCAGCAGGCGCAGCACGCCCGCCTGCATGCTGCCCTTGGGAAGGGCCAGGGCGACGGGAGGGGAATTCGTGGACATTCGTTGCGTCCTCCGCCGGCGCTCCGTCACCGGCGCCTGGAAACCAAAACGCCGGCTTGGAGGGCCGGCGTCAAGGTTTGAGATTCGTTGAACTCGGTGGGACTTCGAAGCGTCAGCCGGCGCCGAGCCTCCAGGCGTGATGGTGATGATGGTGGTGGTGGTGGCCGAGCGGCGCGCGCGCGTTCATGACGGGGATCCTGATCAAGCCGCGCTCCGGCTGTCAAGGGCCGGCCAGCAGGGATAGATCCATGCAAGTGACATCGGCCGCGCGAGCCGATGCCATGAATGCTGCGGAGAGCGCGACGGTCCAGCGCCGATGTCGACGGATGTACCGGATAGTGACCCGGCGCCCGAGAGCCCGGGCGATGTCGTCAGGAGAGCTGTTCGGGAGCACTCGGACGGGTTCGTCTTCTGGATCCATCCCCGGCCAACAGGGCGGGCTTCCCCTGGGTCAGGCTTCTGCCGACCTTCTCCCACAGGTTCCCGCTCGCGAACATTCGTGGCGCCCACTGGCGTACTGGGCGCATGCGCGCGCGCCGTGTTCGGGCGCGCGGGCGGTGGGCGTCCAACCTAGGGCCACAAGTCCCCCAGGCTGAAGGTGATTGCATCGAAGGGTCGGATGCTGATCGGATCGTCGTCCTTTGCGCTCGCAATCAACACCCACTGGCCTTCACGGAGCTCGAACGCCTCCAGGGTGCGGTCCGTGGGATCGACGAGCCACAGGTGCCGGACCTCTTCGCGGGCATAGACCGGGCGCTTGACGTGCAGATCGAGCCGGCGCGTCGAGGCTGACAGCACCTCGCATACCCAGTCCGGCGCGAGGGTCACGTAGGCGGTGTCGGGATAGTCCGGCATCCGCTCCCGGCGCCAGCCCGCGAGATCCGGGACCAGGATGTCCTCGCTGAGATGGAGTTCGGGCTCGTCGATGATCCACCACCCGCCCGGCCCGCCCCGGCCAAACTGAAAAGGGTTCGAGAGATCTGTCCCCAGCGACGAGCTCGCAAGTGCATGCGGCATGGCGGGCCGCGGGTGGGTGTACAGCGTTCCATCGACGATCTCGGCGACGCGGTGCGCGGGCGCTTCCAGCACGTCCTGGTAGGTGGCTCTGCGGGTCGGCGCCGAGCCGCTGTCGTCGACCGCAGTGCTCGTGGTTGCCATGCGACAGGTTCCTCCATTCTCCGATGCCCCCTCGATCCCGAACGTCGCCACCAAAGGATAGCAAGGACTGGCCGGCGCTACTCGCCGACGATCCGGTAGCCGATGCCGCCGGTTTCGAGGATTACCGATCCTCTGCCGGGGGCGTTGGCGAGAGGAACGCACCTCGCGGCAAAACGGCGGCGATCGCCTATACTGGAAGGGCCGGATGCCAACGATGGTTCGGGACGCAGCGCCATTGCATTTCTCCGGGGGTGCTGCTGCATCATCGAGGGAAGACAGGGGACACCAAGGAGATGGCAGTGACTCCCGAATCATGGACGGTGATCGGTACCGGGATCGTGATCCTGGTCGCCATCGCGACTTCCAATCGCCAGATTCGCGGCGAGATGAACGAGATACGAGGCGAGATCAAGGAGATCCACGGCGAAATCGGCCGGCTTCGCGAGCGCATGGCGAAGCTCGAAGGGCTCCTCGAGGGGCTCCGCGAAGCCATCACCGGCCGCAGGGCCGAGTGAGGGAGCCGCCCGCCCGGAACACGCGGGGACTCGTCAGCGCATGAACGGTCGCTACATCGACGTCGACGGCTTCAACACCTGGTACCTCGACGAAGGCTCGGGGCCCACCGTCGTCCTCCTGCACGGCGCCGCGCTCGCGGTGGACGCCGAGATAACCTGGTTCCGTACCATCGAGGCGTTGCGGGGAGAATTCCGCCTCGTCGCCCCGGACCAGGTCGGCTTCGGCCGTACCGACATGCCACCGGGGGGCGTGTACTGGAACCGCCATCGGCGCGCCGACCATGCCCTGGCCTTCATCGAGCGCCTCGGCATCCGGAACGCCTGCCTGGTGGGCCACTCCGAGGGCGCCTACGTGGCGACCCGGCTCGCCATCACCGCGCCCCACCTCGCTTCACGACTCGTGATCGTGACGAGCGGTGCCACCGCTCCCTATCTCGGGGGAGACGCCGACCGGGAGTGGATGGACGCGGCGGCCGCCGCGTACAACGACCCCTCCCGCTTCGACAGCGAAGACGATTTCGTGCGCACGAGCGGGCGCCTGAGCCGGAGCGCGGATCCGCGCTTCGAGGCCATCCTGCGGGCCAACTACCGCCGGGCGGTGGAGGTCGGTCAGGAACGCATGTTCCGCGAGATACCGGCCGAGGAGTCGAACTACGAGACCTACGTGAGGCTCCAGCAGGAGCACATCTTTCCCTACCTCGACGCGCTGTCCATACCGGCGCTGCTCGTATGGGCGGAAGACGACGCCACGGTGCCCGTGGCCAGGGGGCTGAAGCTCTTCGAGCGCATCCCCGGGGCGGAGTTTCACCTCTTCCGCGACGCCGCCCACAACGTCATGCACGACCAGGCCGAGGGCTTCAACCGCCTGCTCCGGAGCTGGTGCGCGGGGTAGGCACGCTCCCCGCCGGCAAGTCGCACGCGGAGTCCGCCCGCGGGGCGCGCTCTCGCTCCACCATTACCTCGTCGAAGCGCCACCCAGGATTTCATCCATATGTGAGTACGGCTCTCGACTGAGCAGATGTTTGACACCGCTAAGCGGATTGCAGCGGGTTCTCCCAGCGCAGATCGGCAAAACGCGCGAAGTCGTTGTCGCATGATGCGAGCGTCGCATCATGTGTGATTGCCAGTGCTGCCAAGTGCGCATCAGTCGTCAGATTTCCTGCTGTCCCGGTACTGGCGAGCAGCTTGCGAAGTACGCGCCAGTGATCGGGTTTCTCGGTAATCACCGTAACCAACTCGGTTGCCAGCCACGCATCGACCTTGGCAAGTGCTTCCTCCACCGACATGGGGCTCGGGTACACCTTCGGATGTGTCGAGATGCGCAGGAACCCCGACATGACGGTCCACGACAAGCCCACCGACTCGTCCCCATTCAGTACTTCTTCCCACCACTGCCGGAGTGCTTCGTGCTCGTCCACGTCCTCGTTGACGGCGTAGAGGAGCACATTGACGTCAACGACTTTCACTTGCGCAACGAAATCTTGCGGATGATCTCTTCGTCCTCGAGAGCGGCAGCGAGAGCAAGCGCCTTGTCTGTCTCGAATCGAGGACGGCCCATCCGCACGGTGGCTTCCCGGTACCGCTCACGAATTCCTCCAGGTTGACTCGATGTCGCGAGACCAACCCGTAACAGCCGATTGAGCATGCGCGTCATGGACATGCGCTCCTCGAGAGCACGTGCTCTGAGCGCGGTCATGAGATCGTCGTCTATGCGGACCGTACTTCGCATGGTGTCATGGCCTCTGGACTTGCGATGCCATGACATCAATTACGTGACCGAGAGGGGGTTGGTCAAGCCCCTGGCGTGAGATCAGGGCCAGCGCGTCAGAGGCCGTACCTCTCCCGGTAGGCATCGCGCGCGGCCTGAAAGCAGAGCAGCGGCGCCCGCAGCGTGCCCGCCCCAATCTGCCCCACGCCGTTGCGGCCGGCCAGCCCCGCGTCGATCACCGGGAGGGTTCCGGTCTCGGCGACCCTGAACACGTCCACGCCGGTCGGGGTTCCGCGGTAGCCGAAGTAGGGAATCCGGTAGTCGCTGTTCTCGCCCACCGTGATGTCGTACATCGCGAGGTTGTTCTCGATCATCACTTCCGGCGACCCGCCCTGGTAGGCCTGCAGCGGAAAGGCCGCCGCCTGCGCGAAGCCGCCCAGGCCCACCGTCTCGGTGATGTGGCTCTCACCGCCGATCCACTCCACGTCGTCGTCGGTGAAGCCCTCGAAGAGCTTCACGTCGGCCTGCGCCGGCGGACCGCGGAACCACTCGTCGCCGAGGCCGCCGACGCGGATCGAGAAGTCGTTGCAGTTGATGGTCATGGCGGTCATGACACTCGAGCCCTCCACCCCGTGCGCCCCGTCCGCGGTGGACTTGGCCGCGGCCATGGACAGGCGGAGGAAGAAGTAGTCGCTCTGCTGCAGGAAGGCGAGCATCTCCTTGACCCGCTCGCCGTGCCGGGACTGCAGGTCGAGAAGATGAGGAGCGAGCGCCCGCCCGAAGAGCAGGGTGGCCGCGGTGTTGCGGCTGTGGCACTCGTCGCCCATGTGCAGGGCCCGCGAGATCATCGGCTTGAGCGCGATGCCGCCCGATGCCCGCACCGCGTCCCCGATTACCGGGCCGGCCACGTCGCGGAGGAAGTCCAGGGCGTCGCGAACCTCGTCGTCGTAGACGCCGTAGTTGAGGCGACGCCGGGACTCGCCCTCGTAGAAGTTGCAGAATCCCCGGTTGCCGAAGGCGCGGTTCTCGACCACGAAGACCGGCATGGATGCGGTGTAGATCCCGGCCACGGACCCGACGCAGCCGTGGTCATGACAGGCTCCAATGCGGATCCTTCCCGATTCGAAGCCCGCGGCCGCCTCCGCCTCGTCGGCGGCGAGACCTTCGTAGACCGCTCCGTAGATGAGCGAGTTGCGCTGCCCGCCGCGGTACTCCCGCCAGGGGAGAGGAGCGCCGGAAGTGAGCACGGTACCCGGCTCCAGTCCGGGAACGACCTCCCCCGCGGGGCGCACATCGACCAGAACCGGATCGGCCGCATTGAGCCGGCGCAGGGTCTCGGCGTTGGCCTCCCTTCTCCTCGCTTCGCTCACGTCGTCCCCACTCGATATCTAATCCAATTTCTCATTTACATTTCTTAACTATCAGTTTCTTCGAGGATTCCCACTCTCGTTGGAGTCCATTCTCAACTTCGTCGAGCGACAGCGGGGGAAAGCCCTCGAGAGTGGATGGCTCACCACAGTCGCAGGTACTTGTCCCGCTCCCACTTCGTCACGTCCAGGCAGTACTCCTGCCACTCGGCTCGCTTGTACGAGAGAAAGGTCTCACGGAAGGCCTCCCCGAGGACCTCCCGGGCAAGGTCATCGGCCTCGAGCTCATCCAGGGCATGGCCCAGGGTTTGAGGGAGCCGCCGCACGCCGCGCCTCTCGAGCTCTTCGTCGCTGTGGTCGTAGGTGTTGTACTCCACCGGCTCGCCCGCTTCGAGTCCGTCGCGGATGCCGCGCAAGCCCGCCGCCAGCACCATCGCGGTAGCGAGGTAGAAGTTGCAGGCGCTGTCGGCCTGTCGCACCTCCAGGCAGCGACGGTTCATCGGCAGGCGCCCGATGAGGGTGCGGTTGTTGTGTCCGTAGGCCCGGTACACCGGCGCCCAGGACATCTCCCGCATCCGGCCGTAGGGCTCCATGCGCTTGTAGGAGTTGGTGGTCGGGCACGCGAGAGCGGTGATTGCGCCGGAGTGAGCCAGCACCCCCGCGGTGAAACGGTAGGCGAGCTCGGTGTAGCCGCGCCCGCGAGGCGATGCGGTGGTGTCTCCGGCGTCGAACAGGTTCCGGCCGCTCTCCGCGTCCGCGAGGCTCACGTTCAGGTGGGCGCCGGAACCGAAGGCGTCGGACCACGGCTTCGGCATGAAGGTGGCGATGCAGCCGAGGCTTCTCGCCACGTGCTTCGCCATCAGCCGGAAGACGATCATGCGGTCGGCCATCGCCAGCGCGTCGGTGTAGGAGAAGTCGAACTCGTACTGCCCGTCGCCGCCTTCGTGGTCGAAGGAGTAGACACCCCAGCCGAGCTCGTTCATGTAATCGACCATCGGCTCGAGGAAGGCGTCCGCCTGCATGGTGGCGTCGAGGTCGTACCCGCGGGTGGGCAGGTTGACGGTGTCGTCGGACACGAAGGGGAGCCAGTCGCCGTCCACCTCCCGCAGCACGTAGAGCTCGGGTTCTACTCCCATGTTCATGACGTAGCCCTGCTCGGCCGCGAGCCCGATCTGCCGCTTGAGCACCGCCCGGGAGTCGTGGTCGTAGGGCCGGCCGTCGAACTCCAGGTCCGCCGCCGCGACCGCGTAGCGCCGGTCCCACGGAAGCACGACGAGCGATTCGAGATCCGGCTTCCCCACGCACTCGTCCTCGTTCGGTCCGAGGGGTCCCATGCCTTCGAGCGCCCCCACCGTGTAGAGCTCCGAACCGGCGAGGTAGCTCTCGAAGTGGTCGACGGGCACCGCTTTCGACTTCGGCACGCCGTGGAGGTCGACATAAGCGCCGAAGAGGGTGGTGACGCCGGCGGCCTCGAGTGCCTCCTTGGTACGGATAGAGTGCGTCATGACCGACTGGGAGCTCCTTGGCCGAGGGCAGGAAGGGCGCACAAGCATACCCTCGCCCGGCCCGCAATCAAGCTCACGGCGCCAGCCCGCGCCCGTGCCGGGGTCGGCGAATTCGACTAGACTCCGCCCGCAGCACCTGTTCTCAACATGGGAGTACGATGATGATTAGACGTGGCAACGGACCCTTCGCGCCCCATGACCGGAGCTGGCAGCGCCTGAGCCGGCGGCGCTTCCTCGAGCGCAGCGGCGCGAGCGCGGCCCTGCTCGCCGCGGGCAGCACTCTGCCCGGATTCGCGCTCGCGGACGAAGCCATGAGCTTCCTCACCTGGTGCGATCACATGGACCCGCGCCTGATCGGCGGTTTCGAGGAGATGGCCGGCATCAAGGTCAACGCCAAGAGCTACGACGGCACCGGCAGTGCGCTGGCGGTCAAGGACCAGTCGCCGGCGGGGGACTGGGACCTCTTCTGCATCGACTTCCAGGACACTCCCTCCGTCGCGCAGCAGGGCTACCTGGTCGAACTCGACGACAGCCGCGTGCCCTGGGACCACATCTTCGACGGCATCCGCAACCAGCCCCACACCTATTCCGACGGAAAGCTCTACGGCATTCCCGACAAGTTCGGGTACTACGGGGTCGCCTACGACAAGACCCGCATCGATGCGGCCGACGCCAGGACCGCCGAGATCATGTGGAACCCGAAGTACGAGGGACGCATCGCGGTCTACGACTACTACTTCCCGATCATCCAGCTCGTCGGCCTGTCCCAGGGCCTCGCCCCCAAGGACATCACGGTCGAGAACCTCGAGTCGACGATCCGCGAGCCCCTGCTCGCGCTCAAGGCCCATGCCAAGGTAGTCGGCGATCTCGTCACCGTGATGAACGCGCTCGGGGCCGAGTCGGTGGACCTCATCATCGGCGGCGCGGAGTGGTCGGTGGCCCTGGACATGGCCACGAACCCGGCTCTCGACTACAGCGTGTTCGACGAGGGCGCGCTGATGTGGAACGAGGGACTGTCCATATTCGCCGACTCGGAGCGCCAGGACGCCTGCTGGCAGTTCATCGACTGGACCCTGTCGCCGGAAGGCCAGCGCTACCTCGCGACCTCGGAGTGCTTCTGGGGCAACCCGGTGCGCAAGGACACCCCACTGACGGAGGAGGAGGCGAAGATCCTGCGCTGGGACGAGCAGGTCGCGATCCTCGACAACGCCCATCCCTCCACGCTCGGCGAGCCCGACCTCGACGCCGCGATGCTCGACCTGTGGCAGGAGTTCCTCGCGACCTGAACGCGGGAATCCGCTCTGCTCGACACGGACCCGGGCGATGAAGCGCGCTTCACCGTCCGGGTCCCGCTCGAGCCTTGCGAAGTGGGCGACCGCGCCCACGCTGCTGTGGACGGTACTGCTCTTCGCGGCCCCGCTCGCCTTCATGCTCATGGTGAGCACCTGGAAGCGGGTCCGCGGAAAGCTGGACCCGGTCTGGACCTTCGACAACTACGAGAAGATCTTCTCCAAGAGCTACCTCCTCGACGGGCTCTTCAACTCGATCGAGGTGTCGCTCACCGTCGTCGCGATCAGCGTGATGGTGGCGTATCCGCTCGCCTACGTGCTCGCCTACCGGGTACCGGCGCGCTGGCAGAAGCTGATGCTGGTGCTGATGATCCTGCCCTTCTGGACCTCGTACCTCGTTCGCTCCTACGCCTGGTCGGTGGTCCTCGGCGACAACGGCATCGTCAACTCCACGCTCCTCGCGATCGGCCTCGTCGACGCCCCCCTGCATCTCGACTACCGCCGGGGCGCCACCGTGCTCGGCTTCGTCCACTTCTTCACGATGCTGCTCACCCTGACCATCTATGCCAACCTCGTACAGATCAACCCGTCCTACCGCGCCGCGGCCGCCGATCTGGGGGCGTCGCGACTGCAGGTGTTCCTGCGCATCACCCTGCCGCTCAGCATCCCCGGGATCATGGTCGGCGCCTTCCTCACCTTCGTGATCACGATGGGCGACTTCATCACTCCCCAGATCCTCGGCGGGGCGAACGAGCTGCTCCTGCCGCAGTCGATCATCCTCCAGATCCAGCGGGCCACGGACTTCCCCATGGCCGCGGCGATGAGCGTGCTGCTCATGCTGAGCGTGACCGTCGCCTACTTCGCTCTCGCCCGCTGGCTGCGCCTCGACCGGATGTAGCACATGAGCCGGCTCCGATTCGACCTTGGGTGGGTCTACCTGGCGCTGGGCTACACCTTCATCTTCCTCCCGGTGCTGGTGCTGGTGCTCTTCTCGTTCACGTCCAGGGACGTCCCCATGCCGCCCTTCGAAGGCCCGAGCCTCGAGTGGTACCGGCGCATCTTCGGCAACGAGCGCATGGTGCACGCGCTGGTCAACTCCGTGACGCTCGCGGGCGGATCCTCCCTCGTCGCGACGGTGCTGGGATTTCTCGGGGCCTACGGCATCGCGCGGCACCCCACCCGTTGGGAAGGGCTCATGCGCTACCTGATCATGGCGCCCATCACCGTCTCGTACCTGATCGTCGGGATGGGGCTGCTGGTCACCTTCCACGTCATGGGCGTCCCGAAGTCGCTGTGGGCGGTGGGCGCCGGCCACGTGGTGATCAACCTGCCGCTGTGCTTCTCCATCATCCTCGCCGGCCTCGGCGAGCACCAGCGCAACCTCGAGCGGGCCGCCCACGACCTGGGCGCGAGCGAGATCCAGGCCCTGCTGCGCATCACCGTGCCCGTCACCCTTCCTTCCATACTCGCCGCCTACTGCCTCTCCTTCACCCTCTCATGGGACGAGTTCATCATCGCCTTCCTCCTCACGCGCTTCGAGGTGACCCTGCCCGTCCTGCTCTTCGAGCTCCTGCGCGCCGGCAGCAGCCCGGAGCTGAACGCGGCGGGCAGCGTGGTCTTCTGCATCTCGATGAGCGTGGTGCTCGTCGCGGTTGCGCTCACCCTGGGCCGGCGCTCGTCGCGCGCCTGAGCCCCGTCTCCGGCCTCAGTCCGCGAGCAGGACCACGTCCCGGCGGCGCACGAAGACCTCCGGCCGGTCGCCGGGGTGCACCGCCTGCTCCACCGGCACCCGCAGCAGCAGGTCCGTCCTGCCGTCCCCCGCCGACACCGCGTGGCAGCGCCGGTGCGTGCCCTGGAACACCATCTCCTCGATGGTCACTTCCCCCAGGGAAATCGCGTCGGGCGGCGCCTCGAGCTTGATGTGCTCGGGCCGCACCGAGAGGTGCACGGTGGCCCCCTCGGGCGCTTCGCCCTCGACCTCCACTTCGGCGAGCGGGGTGCGCAGGCGCAGGAGGCCGTTTCGCCGCCCGGAGACGGTGGCGGTGAAGATGTTGCTCTCGCCCATGAAGGTGGCGGTGAAGAGCGTCGCGGGGGAGAGGTACACCCGGTCCGGAGAGCCGAGGTCCTCGATCCGACCGTGGTTCAGCACCACGATCTTGTCCGCGATGCTCATCGCCTCTTCCTGGTCGTGCGTAACGTGGACGAAGGTGACCCCGAGCTGCTTCTGGAGACCGACCAGCTCCTCCTGCATCTGACGGCGGAGGTTGAGGTCCAGCGCGCCGAGCGGCTCGTCGAGGAGCAGCACCGCGGGCTGCACCACGATGGCGCGGGCGAGCGCGACGCGCTGGCGCTGCCCGCCGCTCAACTGGTGGATGGCGCGGGCGCCGAAGCCCTCCAGTCCCACCAGGCGGAGCGCCTCCGCCACCCGGCGCCGGCGTTCCGCCCTCGCCACCCGGCGCATCTCCAGGCCGAAGCCGACATTGGACCCGACGCTCATGTGGGGAAAGAGCGCGTAGTCCTGGAACACGGTGACGGTGGGCCGGCGCGAGGGCGGGAGCCGGGTGATGTCGCTCCCCTCGAGGTAGACCGCGCCCGCGCTCGGCTCCACGAAGCCCCCGATCATCGAGAGGATCGTGGTCTTGCCGCTGCCCGAGGGGCCGAGCAGCACCACGAACTCGCCCCGCTCGATGACGAGATCGACAGTGTCCACCGCGACCATCTCGCCGTAGGCCTTTCGGATACCCCGAAGCTCGACCAGCGGTCCGCCGGAACTGATCCCCTCCGCCATCGCACTCGCTTGATTGCCCCGATTGGCGTACCTAGCATATTTGAGCGTCGGATCCCCTTTCAATCTTCCCCGGGAGAAAACCCCGGCTCCACTGCTCCGGAGGTATCCATGTGCTCGGTATGCGGTTGCAACGAAGTCTCTCCCGGTGACCTTCACCACGAGCACTCCCGTCACCACGCTCATTCCCATTCCCACTCCCACCCGCCTTCGCTCCCGCCTCACTCCGCTCCCGCCGGGGACGGTAGCGGGCACGTGCATGCCCACCACCATGACCACTACGGCAAGGGCGCGGCGGGGCTCTCGGTGGCGGGCTTCACCCAGGAGCGGCTCGTCGAGATCGAGCGGAACATTCTCTCCCGCAACGACATGGACGCCGACGCCAACCGGCGCCGCCTCGCGGAGCGGGGCGTGCTGGCGCTCAACCTGATGTCGAGCCCGGGCGCGGGAAAGACCACCCTGCTCGTCGAGACCGTCCGGGCGCTCGCGGGCGAGATCGGCGTCTCGGTGGTGGAAGGCGACCAGGAAACCAGCAACGACGCGGAGCGCATCCGGGCCTGCGGGGTGCCGGCGGTGCAGATCAACACCGGGCGCGGCTGCCACCTCGATGCGCACATGGTGGGCCACGCGCTCGACGAACTGCCGCTCGCCACCGGCGACGTGGTCTTCATCGAGAACGTGGGAAACCTGGTGTGCCCCGCCGCCTTCGATCTCGGCGAAGCGGGCAAGGTGGTCATCCTGTCGGTGACCGAGGGCGACGACAAGCCGCTCAAGTATCCGGACATGTTCGCGGCCGCCGACCTGATGCTGCTCAACAAGACGGACCTGCTCGCTCACGTGGACTTCGATCCCGAGCGGGCGATCGAGCTGGCCCGCCGGGTCAACCCGGATATCGCCGAGATCCGCCTCTCCGCCCGCAGCGGCGAAGGGATGGCGGCGTGGCTCGACTGGGTCCGCGAAGAGGCCCGGCGCAAGGGAAGCGAGGCCGGACCACCCCGCCCCTCCCTTCGCCCCGCATCCGCCCATGCATGAGCTGGCGCTGGCCCGAAGCCTCATCGAGATGGTCGACGACTACGCGCACGCCAACGGCGCGCGCCGGGTGACGCGGGTCCGGATCCGCGTCGGCGTGCTGTCGGCGCTGACCCGCGCCCTGCACGTGAGCTTCCGCGCCGCATCGCGGGGGACGAGCTGCGACGGGGCCGTCCTCGAAATCGAGAAAGTGCCCCTCACCGTGTACTGCCGCTTCTGCGACGACGTGAAGGCGCCGAGCGGACCCTACAACTTCCGCTGTCCGGTGTGCGGGCACGCCACCCCGAAGCTGGTGACGGGACGCGAGATGCAGCTCGTCTCGATCGCGCTCGACGAGAGCGCCGGCACGGACGCCTTGCCGCCGGGGCCTCCTGTCCGCCGCGAGGCGTCGTCGGGCGCGCCGCCGCCGCCGGGAGCCCCGCCGTGAAGCGTCCCGACAACCCCTGGGCCTTCGTGCCCCATCAGCACCGGGGTCCCCACCGCGAGACGGCGCCCGACGCCCACGTCCGCTCTCCCACCCGGCACAACGCCGCGTTCAAGTCCGCCGGCATCATGACCTTCATGGGCGCGCCCTACTGTCCCCCGGAACGGGACCGGATCCGGGAGGCGGGGGCGAAGGTCTGCTTCCTCGGCGCCCCCTGGGACCTCGGCACCATCGTGCGAACCGGCACCTCGAGCGGGCCGCAGGGGATCCGGGAGGCCTCCACCGCGTACTTCCCGTACATGTTCGAGTACGACGTGGACCTGATGACCTTCTTTCGCGTCGTGGACTGCGGAGACGTGCCCAACGTCCCCGGCAACAACGAGCTCTCCCAGCAGTACATCTGCGACTACGTCACCGAGTGCCTGGAGGGCGGCGCCAAGGTCATCCTGGTGGGAGGAGACCACTCCGTGCCCATTCCCGGCGCACGCGCGCTCTCCGAATTCCTCGGACGGCACCGGCCGGAGGCGAAGATGGGCTACCTGCACATCGACTGCCACCTCGACGCCGCGGTGGACTGGGGCGGCAACGAGATCACCAATGCCTCCGGACCGCCCAAGGCGCTCGAGCTTCCCAACTGCAACGCGGAGAACATGGCCCACCTGGGCTCGCGCAACGGGCTCAACCCCAAGGACTGGATGGATTTCTGGATCGACAATCGCATGCCCGTGCTGACGATGGCGGAAATCGTGGAGCGAGGGATCGACGTCTGTGCGCGGGAGATCTTCGAGCGCGCCGGCGACGGCACCGAGACCATCTACTGCTCGTGGGACACCGACTCCATGGACCATAGCTGCATGCCCGGCACCTCCTGTCCCGAGAGCTTCGGAATCAAGGCGCGCGAAGCCCTGCAGATCGCGCGCATCGCGGGGGAGTACGACGTGGACGTGCTCGAGCTCGCGGAGCTCTCCCCGGTGTTCGACACCAGCCAGATCAGCACCAAGCTCGCCTGCAACCTCATCTATCACTTCCTGGGAAGCCGGGCGAAGACCCTGCGGAGCCGCCACGAGGCGCCGTAGTCTCCCCCGCCGGACCGCCACCGAGTCACGTACATGAACCCCGCCAAGGCTTTCGCGCACCTCTTCTCTCCCCTCGCCGGCGAGGACGCCGACAACTACCGCAACCCGGGACAGATCTCCTTCCTGAGAGCCCCCTTCGTCTCCGTGGACCGCGAGGAGCTGCGGCAGAGCGATGCGGAGTACGCTTTCATCGGCGTCCCCTTCGACGAAGGCAACGTGGGCAAGCCGGGATGCGAGGACGGCCCGCGCGACTTCCGGGTCGCCTCGCTCGACTACTTCCCGTACTGGTTCGAGTTCAACGTGGACCTCCACGGATGCGCGGTGGACTGCGGCGACGTCTCGATGCCCAGAGTCAACCCGGCCCTCGCCCGCAAGCGCATCTACGAAGCAGTGAGAGCGGTTCTCGACGCCGGTCTCAAGCCCATCGTCTGCGGCGGCGATCGCTCGATCTCCATTCCCGCCGCGGAGGCGCTCTCCGACCATCTCGGCCGCGAGCGGCGCATGGGCTGCCTGCACCTCGGGGCGCACCTGGACTTTGCCGATCGCTGGGCGGGCGAATCGCACGTGAGCACCTGCGCGATGGCGCGAATCACCGAGCTCGGCAACCTCGACGCCGACAACGTCGCCCACGTCGGCGCTCGCAACTCCTTCAACCCCAAGGATCACGTGGAGCTCGCGCGAGAGCGCGGCGTGAGGTTCTACCCGATGCTCGAGGTGCTCGAACGCGGTGTGGACGAGGTCCTCGACGACGCGGTCGACAGAGTGTGGCAGGGCACGGACGGGCAGTACCTGAGCTTCAACTTCAACGTCATGGACTCGTCCTGCGCTCCCGGCGTCACCGCCACCGAGCCGGGCGGACTCGAAGCACGGGAGATCATGCGGGTGGCGGCGAAGATCGCCGGGGCGGGCGGCCCCACCGTCATCGACGTCTCCGAGCTCTGTCCGATGTTCGACGTGAGCGGCTCCACCTCGCGGATGGCGGTCTGCGTGGTCCTGCGCATCCTCGCGGGCGTGGCGCGCCGCAACGGAAAGACGCTGGACGATTCGATCCGGCGCCCCGGGTGGCGGCACGGAGAGCGTTGAGACGGGATCCGGAATCGAGCCGCCTCCGCGAAGCGCGGAGCCGGGGCCGGACCCGGTCGTCGAAGCGCACAAGCTCGACGTCGACGGGATCCTGCTCCGGCGGATACCTCAGCGCCGTTTCAGGATGTTGCGAATTCTTGCCCGAACCGAAGCCGCTTCCGATACGCCGGCCCGGGCAAGCAGGCCGTCCACCCTTTCCCGGTATCGCGGAAAGCGCAGCGACAACTCGTTGAAGCCGTTGTAGGCCCACGCCCTCACGAACTTCCTGTCGCTCTCGAGGCAGGCTTCCAGAAACTTCTCGAGACCGGCACTCTCGTCCTCGGGAATCTCCAGGTAGGGAAGGCACTGGAGCATATGCAGTTTGCTTTCCCAGTGTTCCTGAACGGACAATGCGCCAAGGACAGTCCGGCAGGCAGAGGTGCTCAGGGAATTGCCCGTCTCGAGGTGTTTCTTCAGCAGCCAGGTTGCCGCCCGTTGCAACTCCACGTCTGCAATGTGCGCCAGGATCGTCGCGACGAAACCCGCTTCGGCACGGTGACGCTCATGGATCGATTGCAGCGCGGCAGCGGACTTGCCGTCCCAGGCGCCAATCTCTTCGGACAAGGCCATCGTCACATCACCTTCCCGTGCCCATGACCGAGCTCGTGCGGCGTGCCGTCCGTGACTACCGGGAAAAGTACAGTCGTGGCCAGCCGCGAGAGTTCGCAGAGCTGCTCGAGCGGACTCGAGGCTGCTGGAGACGGGGCGACGGGATGCGCTACCAGGAACTCCTGCGGGACGGCTGGGAGCGGCGCCGGTGAAGCGGCTGCTCGATGTAGACGGGAGGTCGCGCGGTGAACGCCGCAACCGGATTCGACTGCTTCCTGCAGGGCGCAAGACTCGCCCGCGCCAGGTCTCTGCGCCGCTTCGCATGGGCGCCGATGGCAATCAGTCTGCTCGTCATTGCGGCGCTGCTGGCACTCGGCTACGGGGCGGTGGAGACAGCAGTGGAGTGGGTCGTCGGCCTGGTGCCGGTGTGGCTCGACTGGCTGGGCGGCATTCTCGCCATCATGCTCTACGCGTTGGGCATCGTCATTGCAGGCTGGATGTTCAGCTTCCTGGCGGCGCTGCTCGCAAGCCCTCTCCTGGGGTTTCTGTCCGCCCGCGCGGAACGCGAAGCTTTCGGCGAAGAACCGGAGCACGATGAGAACCTGACCCGCGCCATGACCGGCGCCGTGATTCGCGAGGCCCGCAAGCTCGCGTACCACTTGCCGCGAATGGCGGGTGTATTCGCGTTGACCCTGATACCGGTGGTCAACGCCGCCGCACCGGTGTTTTGGCTCGCCTTCGGCGCCTGGATGCTGGCGGTTCAATTCGTCGATTACGCGGCGGAGAACCGTGGTCTGGCATTCGACGACACGGTCGCACTGCTTCGGGCCAATCGGGGCGCGGCCCTCGGCTTCGGCGCCCCGATTGCGTTGTTGCTGGCGGTGCCCTTCGCCGCCCTGGTCGTCATCCCCGTCGCGGTATGCGGCGGCGCCGTGCTGTGGAGGCGCCTCACCTGATAGGGGCGGTCCACGCCAGCCGGATCCGCTTCCCGCAACGAGGGCGCCGCGACTCCGACCGGCGCCGTTCAACCGGCGGCCGGAGCGACCTTCGTCCTGGCGCCGGTCCGACCGGTCGCCAGCGCCACCAGCGCGGCAATTGCTCCGAAGACGGCGGCGAAGATGAACACGATCCGCGGATCGGAGTGATCGAGCAGGTAGCCGAAGAAGGGAGGCGCGAGAAGTCCGCCGAGATTGAAGCCGGCGGAGACGAAGCCGAACACCTTGCCCATGTCACCGGGCGGGGTGACGCTGCGGATCATCAAATCCCGTGATGGCGCTACGAGACCCGAAGCGAGGCCGGCCACGGCAAACAGGACGATCAGCACCGACCAGGTCGGATTCAGGAGAGCGCTCGCGGCCAGACAGACGGCGAACACGGTCATGCACAGGGCGGCGACGATGTCATGGCGACGGTAGGCATCAGCCAGCCACCCGCCCAGCAACACGCCGACCGGTGCGGCGAACAGGAAGGCGCTCAGGGCGATGGTGGCCGAGGTGAGGGGAACGGCGTAGACGAGGTGGATGCTCGAGACCCCGAAGTCGCTGATTCCGATCTCGGCGAAGGCAAGCACCGCGAAGAACATCAGTCCGAGCAGCACCGGCGCGCTGAACATCACCTGCATCGCGCCGGGCCGGCGTGTCGCGCTTTCCTCTCCCCGCCGTCCCCAGTCTCGTTGAATGTCGGGGAGGTGGTGGGCGAAGGCGAGCAGCACCCCGGCCATGATCATGCCCGCCGCCCCGCTCAGGATCAGCGCGGTCTGCCAGTTGCTGTGCGCTTCGAGAAAGATCACCGTCGCCGGGGCGGCCGCGGTGCCGAGATAGCCGCCGAAGCTGTGCACCGAAAACGCCCGTCCCACTTTCGCGTTCGGGACGATGGCGTCGAGGATGACGTAGTTGGCGGGATGAAAGACCGAGTTGGCGACCCCGATCAGGGTCATGAACACGACCAGCGCGCCGAAGGTGGGGAACAGGGGAATCAGGATGTAGCACAGCCCGGCGAGGGCAAGGCCGCCTATCAACGGAGCGCGTGCGCCGACCCGGTCGACCAGCACCCCCACCGGGGCGGCGGTCAGGGTGTTCCCCAGGCTCATGGCCATCAGACCGAAGCCGAGCTCCGTATAGCCGACTCCGTAGACCTCGGTCAGCAGGGGAAAGAGCGGCGGCAGAACCAGGTAGTAGAAGTGGCTGAAGAAGTGATCGGCGGAAATCAGGCCGAGCACCCCTGCGCCGCGTCTTCGCTGTGGCTTGCTGGTCATCTCCGGTATGGTGCGTCGGTCCGGGTGAGGAGGGCCCTGGCGAGCCGTTGCTGCGGGGCGCACGAGGCAGCCCGCGTCATGAGAACACATCGCAGTGTCCTGGAGTCGCCGTGAGAGTCTATGTCGATGCCGATGCCTGCCCCGTGGCGATCAGGGAAATCCTGTTTCGCGCGGCGGAGCGAAGGGGGGTGCGGGTGACCCTGGTTGCCAATCAGCCCATGCGCAGGTCCGGCTCACCGAACGTCGACCTCGTGCAGGTGAGCCACGGGTTCGACGTGGCGGACAAGGAGATTGCGAAACGGGCGGACGCGGGGGATCTCGTCATCACCTCCGACATCCCGCTGGCGGCGGAGATCATCGAGAAGGGGGCGCACGCCCTGAGTCCAAGAGGTGAGCTCTACTCGCCGGAAACCATCCGGGCGCGCCTGAACATGCGCGACTTCATGGATACGCTGAGGGCAAGCGGCATTCATACCAGGGGGCCGCCGGCCTTGAACAGGAGCGACCGGCAGGACTTCGCCAATCATCTGGACCGGTTGCTGCGCAGACATGCCGGTCGCTAGCCGCAACACCTCACCGATAGCCGGATGCTCCGGGCACCGGGATGCCGTAGTTGCGGGGGTCACGGGCCGAGGGCACGACGCAGGGCGCGCCCGCTCACGCGGCCGAAATCAGCACCAGGCCGAAGGCAAGAGTCGCCCCCGACGAGAGGCGCACCACCCACAGCGGACGGGCTGTCCACCACCCGATCCATCCGTCGATGCGCTCCCGGCCGAGGACCAGGACCAGCACCCCCGCCGCGATGAGGAAGATGCCCAGACCGGCGACGACGGTCGGATGGCGGCTTCCCTCCGCCGCCAGCACCAGGATTCCGCCGAGGCCCACACGAATCGCCGCCCCGACGGGCAGCACCCACCACTTGCCCCGCAGCCGCGAGATCAGCGAAACCAGCCTGACGGGAAAGGCCGCGCACGCGGCACCGACCGCGGCCAGCAGCAGACCCACCGCCAATACGGGTGTCGACACCGTTCCCCCCTTGTCCGTTCCGGCTGATGGGCATGGGAGCCGGCCGGTACCGCGTGCACACCGGGTTCCGGATCGATGACCGGCGCCGCCGGCGCCGGGGCTGCACTCAGGCGAGGTACTTCTTCGGAACCGCCGCTCCCACCGTGTACTTGGGATCCACGAAGTTGCCGAGCCGCACCTTTCCGCACTGGCTCAGCATCATGTAGGCGTCCCACTGGTCGAATCCGTAGTCCGCCGCCATCCAGCGGATCAGCTCCCGGTAAGCGATGCGGGCCGCATCCTCGAGCGGCCGCGTGCTGCCGATCGCCATGATGAAGTCATCCGCCTCGAGGCGCGGCCACTCGATTGGCCATCCCTTGATGAGGTCGACGGTGATGGTGGTGGTGGTCGGATACTCGACCGCCACGCCGCACACCTCGCCGTCGCCCTGGCAGGCGTGAGCATCCCCGATGAAGAGGCGCCCCCCGGGAGAGCGCACCGGCAGGTAGGTCACGGTGCCCGGCCCCATGTCCGGCAGGTCCATGTTCCCGCCGTGGTTGTCCGGCGTCAGCGAGTTGATCGAGTCGATCTCCGGAGAACAACTGAGCGTGCCGATGTGGGGGCGGTAGGGAAGCGTCACCCGGTCGCTCCAGTAGACATTGCTCTCGTCGAGCTCGATCTTGCGCACCTTTTCCGGCAGCGGCTCGTTCAGCGTCGCGGTCAGGGCGGTGCCCGTGAGCGCGCCGAACTCCTTGATCATGCAGCAGGTGCCGCGAGGGTTGGGGCCCCGGGGGAGCATCTTCTCGATGTGGACGGCGAGCACGTCGCCCTTCTCCGCCCCGTCCACCATGATGGGGCCGCACTGCGGATTGAGCCAGGGCATCTCCAGGATCTCCGAAGGCACGTCGCTCTCGCGGGTGATCTTTCCCTCGAAGGCGTCCCGGGTCTCCACCACCACCCGGTCACCGGGTGCGATGTGCAGGACCGGTTCGGAATAGGGGCCGATGGTGTAGTGGTAGGTCCCCTGCATCTCCTCGGTCAGCTCGTGGGTGACTCCGGAGGAGCCTCCGCCGACCCCCCGCGCGTACATGAGCGAGCCGCTTACCCACTCGTTCGGATAGAGCCTGGTGATCATTTCCATCGTCGTCTCTCCTCTCGAACCTGTCCTTTAGCTGCTCCCGGCGCGGCTCGTTGCGAGTTGGTAGCCGCGTGAAGTTCTTGGGCTCCCTGTCGAATCGGCCGGGACTCGACCTCCGAAACGCCTACACCGCGAGATACGCCGCGACCCGCTCCGTGCTCTCGAGCTCGTTGCGGTCCAGCTCCGCCACGACCGTGCCCTTGTCGAGCACGTAGGCGCGCTGCGCGACGGTCTGCACGAGATCGATGTTCTGCTCGACGATGAGCACGGTAAGTCCCTTGTCCCGATTCAGGGTGCCGATGAAGCCGCCGAGCTCCTGCACCACGCTCGGCTGCACGCCGTCGCTCGGCTCGTCGAGCAGCAGCAGATCGGGCTCGTTGATGAGGGCGCGGGCGATGGCCAGCATCGCCTGCTGGCCGCCGCTCAGCGTTCCTCCCCGTTGCGCCAGCCGCTCGCGGAGGAAGGGGAAGTACCCGAACACCGCCTCGAAGTCGAGCGAGCGCCGGTTCTCGTTGACCATTCCCCCCATGCGCAGATTGTCACGCACCGTCATGTGGGGAAATATGCCCCTGCCCTGGGGAACGTAGCCGATTCCGAGGCGGGCGCGCCGGAATGCGCCGAGAGCCGTGATGTCCTGCCCCTGGTATTCGATACGGCCCCGGCGCGCGGGCAGCAGGCCGATCAGCGTCTTCATCAGGGTCGTCTTGCCCACTCCGTTTCGACCCAGCACGCTCACCACCTCACCCGCTTCGATGGCGAGCTCGAAGCTCTGCAGCACGTCGCCGATACCGTATCCGGAGCGCAGATCGGAGGCGGAGAGCATCACGGCGCCCCGTCCCTCAGGCCTGCCCGAGATAGATCCGCCGCACGTCGTCGTGCGCCGTGATCTCGTCGATGGAGCCTTCCGCGAACACGCTGCCCTGGTGGAGCACGGTGACGCGCTGCGCGACCTGGCGAACGAAGGCGATGTCGTGCTCCACCACCACGATCGTGAGTCCGTCGTCGTTGAGGTGCTGAAGCACCCGTGCGGTCTGGGTCGTCTCCTCCGGCGACATCCCCGCGGTCGGCTCGTCGAGCAGGAGTATGTCGGGGCCCCCGGAGAGCACCATCGCGATCTCGAGCCACTGGAGCTGATGGTGGGGCAGTTCGCGCGCCGGCGTCTCCCGGAGCCCGTCGAGCCCGAACACCGACAGCGCATAGCGGTAGCGATCCTCCGAACGGGCGGAACGCGAGTGCGTGGCGCTCCCCGTGGCGCCCATCGGCACTTCCAGGTTCTGGCGTACGTTGAGGTCGTGGAAGGCCCGGTTCGTCTGAAAGGTCAGGCCCACTCCGAGGCGCACCCTCCGGAAGCTCGGCAGGGAGGTGACGTCCTGCTCCTTGATGAAGATGCGTCCCGAGTCCGGCCGATGGATGCCGCAGAGCAGGGCGAAGAGAGTGGACTTGCCGGCCCCGTTCGGCCCGATGATGCAACGCAGCTCCCCCTCCGCGATGTCCAGGCTCACCTGCTCGGTCGCCACGATTCCGCCGAAGCGCTTGGCGAGATCCCGGGTCGCGAGATAGGTGCCGGCACCGTTCATGGCAATCCCGTGCTCACCCCAGGCGGAGCGCGGCGCGGAGCCTCGCGAGACTGCCCCGGAACCCGGCCTCGGCCAGCATGACCACGATGCCCCGGGGGAAGAAGAGCATCACGATCACCAGCAGGGCCCCGATGATGACGAGGGCGTACTGGTTGCCGGCCGACGACAGCGAGTAGTTGACCCAGTTGAGGGCGTAGGTGGAAATCGCGACGGCCAGGAGACTGGTGCGCCCGCCCACCGCGACCCAGATCACCGGAAGCGCGGCGCTGACCAGGCCCACCTGGGAAGGCGTGATGTAGTTCCCCCACTGCACGTAGAACAGACCGGAGATTCCGGCGAGCACGCTTGCCAGCACGAAGACTCCGAGCTGGCGGGCCCGGATGTCGTAGCCGAGCAGCTCCGCGCGCAAGGGGTCTTCACGAATCGCCAGCATGACCTTCCCGAAGTGGGAGTTCACGACCATGCGGCAGGCGAAGTAGCACAGCACCACGGCCACGAGCACGAAGTAGTAGAACGCGTATCCGTAGAAGACGAGGTTGCCGACCTGGAAGGACGGGATGCCGGTCATGCCGTTGTATCCACCGAGCTGAACGTTGCCCACGCGCCACTGGTAGCCCGCGGTCTGGCCGAGGAAGGTCTCGAGCAGGAGGGTGAGCACCAGCGTGAGAATGGGCACGATCCACGCCTGTACCCGGGCGTAGAACACGAAGTAGCCGAACACGGCGGACACGACCACGCACGCGGC
This sequence comes from Gammaproteobacteria bacterium, assembly GCA_022824305.1. Lineage (GTDB taxonomy): Bacteria > Pseudomonadota > Gammaproteobacteria > HK1 > HK1 > JAJEAD01. Next base: position 82,007 of record JAJEAD010000011.1, read on the forward strand.
GAGGCCTCCCAGCTCTCCCGCGATCGGTCCCCAGCCCGTGCCCACGAGGTTTCCGGCGATGATTCCGTAGACGTAGCCCGCGATCCCGAAGTAGGCGACCTGGCCGAAACTGAGCACCCCGCAGTAGCCCCACAGCAGGCAGAGACCGAGCGCCAACGGCAGGTTGAGCAGGTAGAAGGAGATGTTGTAGGCCTCGAACTCGCCCAGCCACAGGGGACTTGCAAACAGGTAGAGGATGAGAACCGCGAAGGCGCCCCAGAATCCGGGCGAGCGGCCGATGTCCTCGGGTCCGGTGGCGAGTCGAAACAGGCGCTTCATTCAGACAGTGGGCCGGGAGCGCCGGTCCGACCAGCGCTGGAAGTAGGCGGAGACGCCGTTCGGCATCAGCCGGATGATGACGAGGGCGGCAAGCAGCAGCGCCACCAGGCCGAGGAAGGCGCCCAGATAGAAGCCGACCGGGGTGCGCACCAGCGACAGGAGCACGCTGCTGCCGACGGCGCCGGCAATCACGTTGGACGCGCCTCCCACCACCACCGTGATGAACGCGGGCGCCACGAACTGCTGGCCCATGAAGGGCATGATGGAAGCAGTAGGGGCGAGCAGCGCGCCGCTGAATCCCGCGAGGCCCGCGCCCAGGCTGAAGGTCAGCATGTACACGCGGTCGGTGTTCACCCCCAGGGCGCGCGCCATCTCCGCGTTCTGCATGGTCGCGCGCGCGTGCAGCCCGAACTCGGTGCGGTTGTAGAGCCACGCGAGCCCGAGCACCGCGCCCGCCGACACCGCGATGAGGATGAGCCAGTAGACCGAGAGCGAGTACTGCCCGACGTCGATGGCGCCTCCGGGAATGGGAATGGAAGGCAGGAAGGGGCCCAGCACCAGGAATGTTCCCTGACTCAGGAGCAGGCTGATGCCCCAGGTGACGACCAGGGCGCCGAGCTCCCGTCCGTAGAAGCGGCGCACCACCAGTCGCTCCAGCACGGCGCCGAACACGCCCACCACGAAGAACGAGATCACGACCGCGATCGGAAAGGGAAATCCCGCCTGGTAGGCGAGGGACGCGGTGTAGGCGCCCATCATCATCAGCTCACCGTGGGCGAGATTGATGATGTTCATCATCCCGAGGATGACGATCAGGCCGAGAGCGCACAGCAGCAGGAAGGCGCCGTTCGTCCCGAACTGGTAGAGGATGCTTACGACGACACTGAGATCTTCCATGAGTCCCCCGTTCGTCCGGAAAGCAGCCGATCACGCAGCCCGCCGCAGGAACTCCCGTTCACGCGGCGGGCTGCGGGCGATCCACTCGATACTTCCGTTTACCCGGATGCGCTACGCCATCCCGAACATGGAGAAGTAGGGATCCTCGTCGGGAACGTACTGCTTGTACTCGGGATGACGGATCAGGTTGACCCCGAGGCGCTGGAGCCACCACGCCTGGATCATCGGCCACTCGCGCACGAAGTGCACGTCGTGGTTCTCGTCGCACACCGCGAGCCGGATGTAGTGGGCGCAATGGTGGGTGCCCGGTTCGAGGAACACCGCTCCTTCGGGAGCCTCGATCGCCCATCCGAGCTCGAGCGCCCGCTTCACCGTCTCCTGGTCCGTGGTGCCCGCGAGACGCGCCGCCTGCGCGTACATGTGGACGGTGAAGTAGGTGTTCTGCGCCATCTCCCCGATGTACTCGTCCTCCGGGAACATGTCCATCCACCGCTTCACAAAGGCCCGGTTGCGTGCGGTCGGCACCTCGAGCTGGTACTGGATCGCGTTGTGCATCTGGTTGAGCGAGGGCGGCGCGAAGCGCTTGTGCTCGTAGCCCTGCGCCATGTTGACGGTGGACGCCATCGGCAGGGCGAGCCCGGCCGCCGCCGCCTGCGGGTAGTAGTTGTGGTGATTCTGGCCGACCAGCAGCGTCATCACCCAATCGGGCTTCGCCTGCTGGATGCGCGCGATCACCTGGCTGAACTCGGAGACCGAGAGAGGAATGAACTCCTCGCCGATGATCTCTCCGCCCACGAGCGGCACGAATGCCTTGGTCCAGGCCGCCGTGAGCTGCCCGAAGTTGTAGTCCGCGGCGATGGTGTAGCAGCGCGGACCGAACTTCTCGACCATGTACTGCACGACCGGGATCACCTGCTGCTCGCATACCGGTCCGGTACAGAAGGTGTTGGAATCGGCGACGCCGCCCTCGTACTGGTTGGTGTAGAAGTAGAGCTGGTTGAACTGATCGACGATCGGCCGGATCGCCTCGCGCTCCGCGCTCGCGAAGCCCGCGACCAGCACGTCCACCTTGTCCTGCTGGATGAGGCGCCGGGTGAGCTGCTGCCACAGCGCGTTGTTGCTCTGGCCGTCGGCGGAGACGAGCTCCAGCTCACGACCGAGAATCCCCTGGTCGCCGGAGTCCACGAAGACGTCGTCGTCCTCCACGAACACGCTGGCGGTGCTGTCCATGGCGCCGCCGTCACCCACCACGTCGAGACCCACTCCTTCCTTGCTGATGACCGGAGACATCCCCGCGTAGGCGGCCATCGGACCGTATCCCCCGGTCCCGATGTTGGCGCCACCCTTGAGCGTTTTGCCTTCATTGATCTCCTTGACCGCGAGCTGCGCCGCGTGCAGCTTCTGAAGCCCGTAGACCGACAGGTTCCCGGACTCGTCCTCGATGAAGCCCATCTTTACCGGTCCGCTCTCCTGCGCCCGGGCCATCCGGAGTCCGGGAAAGAAGCTCGCGGTGGTCGCGGTGGTGGCGGCCACGGCGGACCCGGTGAGAAAGGTACGGCGCCTGAGCTGAGGACCTTGCCATATCAGGCCTTCGCTCTTCGTATCCGACCCTTCGGCAGGACCGCTGTCGAGGTCGACTTCGGGAGACTGCTTCGCTTCGGCATTGCGCTTCGTGCTGGAGTTTCGCTCTTCATTCGACATAGTGGCCTCCTGGCTGGTTCGGCTCGGACTGATGACCCGAGAAGCCGAACAAACATAGCAAGCGCCCGATCGGTGAACAAGCTCCGCCGGTGGGGCCGGCGCCATCCGGCGGTCGACGCCGCCGCGGCCGCTGGTTCGGGACGGGCGAACGCCCCGGCCCGGGGGCTCGATGATCCGTCCCCGCTCCGGCATCATCACGGGCGCCGCGCCACGAAGGGAGGAGCACGACGATGGCCGACGATCTCGTTTTCTACACCAATCCCCAATCGCGCGGGCGCATCGTGCGCTGGATTCTGGAAGAGGTCGGGGCGCCCTATCGCGCCGAGGTGGTCGAGTACGGAGCGCCGATGAAGTCGGCGGCCTATCTCGCCGTCAACCCGTTGGGCAAGGTGCCCGCGATCCGCCACCGCGGCACCGTGGTGACCGAGGCGGCCGCCATCTGCGCCCATCTCGCCGACGCGTTCCCGGATGCGGGCCTCGCGCCGCCCTCGGGACAGCGCGGCGCCTACTACCGCTGGCTCTTCTTCGCGGCGGGACCGGTGGAAGCTGCGACCACCAACCGCCACCTCGGTTTCGAGCCGCCGCCGGACAAGTCCGGGATGCTCGGATACGGGAGCTACGAAGCGGTGGTGGACACCCTGGAACAGGTGGTGTCGGCCAATCCCTACCTCTGCGGCGAGCGCTTCAGCGCCGCCGATGTCTACCTCGGCTCGCAGATCGGCTGGGGGATGATCATGGGGAGCCTGGAAACGCGCAGCGCATTCTCCGACTACTGGGCCAGGATCAGCGACCGCGAAGCGTACCGTCGCGCCGATGCCCTCGACGGCCCCGTGAGCGGATGACGACGACTCACACGGAAACCGACAGGTCCACCAGCCAGGCCGGCATCACGTCGAGCAGCCAGGTCTCGATGACGCGCTCGACGTGGAAGAACACGGCGAGCCCGACCAGCAGCAGCGCGCCGCCCATGATGGGCTTCGCCCACGGCATCCACGCCGCCAGCCGGCGGCGGCGGGAGACCAGCAGCTCCCGCGAGCCGTAGGCGAGCGCCGCCAGCAGCGAGGAGATTCCGGCGCCGAAGGCGAGCATGGTGATCCCGGCGTGAACCAACCCCTCGCCGCTCGCGGCGAGGCCGATCGCGCCTCCAAGGGTGGGTCCGACGCACGGCGACCACACTACTCCGAGCAGCACGCCCACCGCGAGCTGGCCGGCGGCCCCGGTGTCGTTGAAGCGATCCAGCCGGGCGCTGGCGCGGTCGGCGAGGGGAGACGCCGCACGCGCGACCAGCACCTGCGCGCGGGGAACCAGCAGGATGCCGCCGAAGAGCACCATGAGCACCGCGGCGGCCTGACTGACGCTCTCGCCGTCGATGCCCGCGAGATGGCCGAAGGCGGTGACGACGACGCCGGCGACAGTGAAGGAAAGCGTCAGCCCCGCCCCCAGCATCAGCGGTCCGATGCGGCTGCTCTGGAACGAGGCCGCGACGATGATCGGCACCAGCGGGAGAACGCAGGGGTTGATGAGGGTGAGGAGACCCGCGAGATAGGCCCAGACGTAGGTCACGGAAAGGTCATCCTCGCGTGAGGCGGACAGCCGGTCCGAAGCGCTCTCGGACCGGCCCCATGGGACGGCGGCGGCGCTAGAGCGTGGCCTCGAGCAGCGCCTCGAGATCCGCGCGGCCGGTCTTGGCGACGGCACGCGCGACTTCCCGGCCGCCCTTGAATGCCACCAGCGTGGACTGCCGGGGAACGGAGAGCGCCTTGACGAGAGCCCCGCCCCGGTGCTGGTTCCAGTCGACCCGCATCAGCGTGATTGCCGCGAAGTCGGGATTATCCTTGATCAACGCACGCACGGTGCGTTCTTGCGCCCGGCAGGTCGGTCACCAGGAGGCATAGAAGTCGAGCACGAAGGGCTCGCCGCTGGCCAGAGCCTGCTCGTACGCGTCCTGGCTGAAGGGGACGTGGAAGGGTTCGTCGGCGGCACGCAGCGCGGGCGCGACGAGCAGCGTCACCGCGGCGGAAAGTACATGTCGTCTGTTCATCAGGATTTGCTCCCGGTGGGTCCAGGGGTTGCCGAGGAAAAGGTGGATTGCGGGCGGCCGCGGGGCCTTTTCGCAACGCCGCCAGTATGAATGCGGCCCCCGCATAAATCGAATGGAGTAGACCCCCAGGTATTGCCGATTTTCGTCACGAAGGCGCCGGGATGCCGTGGTAGCGGGCCGCACGGACCGGGAAACGCCGAAGGGCGAGCCGGAAACAGACGAAGCGCCTCGAGCGAGTACGGCCCCCTGCCGCGAGTACATCGGTGTCCGCGAGCCAAGAAATCGGGGAGACATGAGGGTCAGGGCCGCGCTTCCCGGACCGGAGCGCTCACCGGCATGTGAAGCGGAAGCGCAGAAGCGATACGATCGAGTGGAACGCCATCATGCGCGAGGCCGGGGCCTCTGGAGGCGGCATGGCTGCAGTGACATCGAGGGAACGCGTGCCCTGCCGCGACGGCGGGCCCGCACCCGCCTACGCGGGGCCGGCGGCGTGGACCGGCGCCGACATGCGCTCGCGGGACGACTGGGTGCTCCGGCTGGGGGCGCCCGAGCGCTCGGAGCTCGAGTCCGCCCTGCAAGCGACCCGGCACCTGCCGCTCGAGGAAGTCCGGGCGGAGGATTTCGAGCTGCCCGCCCTCGGCCCCCGGCTGCTCGCGTTGCGGGACGAGCTCGTCGAGGGGCGTGGCTTCTCGCTCCTGCGCGGGCTCGACATCACAGGCCGACCCATCGAGGAGAGCGCGCGCCTGTTCTGGGGAATCGGCGCCTGGCTGGGGCGCCCCGTCTCCCAGAACGCGCAGGGCCACGTGCTCGGGCACATCTACGACCTCTCCTACGATCCCCGGGACCCCAGGGTCAGGACCTACCAGACCGCCGAGCGGCAGTACTACCACGCGGATTCCTGCGACATCGTGGGCCTGCTCTGCCTGCAGCCGGCGAAGCGCGGGGGACTGAGCAGCATCGTGAGCTCCGTGACCCTGTACAACGAGATGGCGCGCAGGAGTCCCGACCTCGCGGCCCTCCTCTCGGAGCCGGTGCCCATCGACCGCCGCGGGGAGATCCCGGAGGGCGAGGACCCCTGGTTCATGAACGCGGTGTTCAACCATCACGACGGTCTCGTGTCGGGCTACTACGTCCGGCGCTACATCACGTCGTCGCAGCGCCTGCCCGGCGCTCCCCGTCTGACACCCGCGCACTACGAGGCCTTCGATCTGCTGGACGAGCTCGCCGAAGACCCCGACATCCACCTCGACATGGAGTTCCGGCCCGGGGACATCCAGTTTCTGCACAACCACACCGTCTTCCACGACCGTACCGCGTTCGAGGACTGGCCGGAGCCCGAACGAAGACGGCACCTGCTGCGCTTGTGGCTGTGCCCCCCGAACGGCAGGCCCCTGCCCCCGCACTACGCGATGCGCTGGGGAAGCGTCGAGATCGGCGACCGGGGCGGCATCGTCTGCCCGGGAACGAAGCTGCACGCCCCCCTGGCCCCCGGGTAGCGATTCGACTTGCCTGTCGGCGCCAGGCGCGCCCGCACGTCGCCGATTCGCCTCCCGCCGGGCGGGGCGGCGGCCGAGGGTCCTCGCTTCGGGAGAGGCCCACACCACCACGCGCGTCCCGCCATCCCGGGGAGCGGCGTCCGGTTCGCGCCTTCCCGCCACGCAACTTCCCGCCACGCGCCCGGCGGGGTCCGCGACGCGATCTGCGCTATCGTTGCCGACTTGCTCGCCGCCGCCCGCACGGACCGAAGGAAAGGATGACGGAAAGCGTCTCGATCCCCCTCTGGATTGCGATCGTCGGAGGCGCCCTGGCGCTCTGGGCGCTGATGGAGCGCCTGCTGATCCCCGGTGTGCGCTGGTTCTTTCGCCAGCAGGTGAATCGGGTCATCACCGAGCTCAACACCCGGCTTCAGCTCCAGGTGCCGGCATTTCACCAGACGAAGCGACAGGTCCTCGTCGACCGCCTGACCTACGACCCCGAGGTCGCGGCGGCGGTCGAAGCCGAGGCGCTCGCGACCGGCACCCCGCGCGAGGTGCTGATTCGCGAGGTGGAGCGCTACGCCCGCGAGATCGTGCCCTCCTTCAACGCCTACCTCTACTTCCGCATCGGCTACCACCTCGCGCGCCGGAGCGTGCGTCTCCTCTACCGCGTCCGCCTGGGATACGCGGACGACCAGGCGCTGTCGCGCATCGCGCCCGAGGCGAGCGTGGTGTTCGTCATGAACCACCGAAGCAACGTGGACTACGTGATCGTCGCGTACATGGCGGCGAACCGCTCCGCGCTCAGCTACGCGGTGGGCGAGAGTCTGGCCCCTGCAGGCCCTCATCCGCTCTCTCGGAGCCTACTTCGTGCGCCGCAATTCCGACAACGTGCTCTACCGGCGGGTTCTCGCGCGCTACGTGCAGGCGGCGACCGCGGGAGGGGTGGTCCAGGCCGTCTACCCCGAGGGGGGGCTGAGCCGCGACGGCCGCATGCGCGAGCCGAAGCTCGGCCTCATCAGCTACATGGTCAGCGCCTTCGATCCCGAGGACGGGCGCGATCTGGTCTTCGTCCCGGTGGGCATCAACTACGACCGCGTGCTCGAGGACCGTTCCCTCGTTCGTGCCCGCCGCGCCGGTCCGCATGGCCGTTTCCACGTCGCGGCGGTCGTCGGCGGATTCGTCGCCCGCAACCTCGGACTGATGCTGAGAAGGCGCTGGTACCGCTTCGGCTACGCCTGCGTCAACTTCGCCGCCCCCGTCTCCATGCGAGAGTACGCGAGAGAGCACCGCATCGACTTCCGCACGCTGAGCGCGCCAGAGCGCAGCCGGGCGCTCGAGCGTCTCGGGGCCGAGCTCAAGGGCGCCATCGCGGCGGCGATCCCGGTGCTCCCGGTATCCGTGGTGGCGACGGTCTTCGCGCGACGTCCCGCGCAGTCGATGAGCGCGCTCGAGGTCAAGGCCCACGCCTGGGCCCTGATCGCGGAGCTCACGCGAAGCGGCGCCTACGTCCACATCCCCCGCGCGGACCTCGACTACGCGATCACGGTGGGACTGCGGATGCTGGTGCTGCGCCACTTCGTGGAAGAGAGCGAAGGGCTCTTCCGAGCCCGCGCGGAGGAACGCGACATGCTGGACTACTACGCCAACTCGATAGAGCACTTCCTGTCCGGGTGACGGAGCGGCCACGGCGCCCATGGCGGGCGCCATCCCGGTTTCTCCGCGGGCTCCGGGCGTGCCGGCCGCGATGTCTCGCCGATTTCCTGCTGCGGACGCCAATCTGCTCGTGTTGACGGGCCGTAGGACCCGCCAATGCGGCATCCTGGCGCCCTCACGACGAAAACCGGTGAGACATTGCGACTGGCGTCGCGCACAATGCCCATTCTCCAAGCGAAGCCCTCGCCGATGAACCTGCACCCCCGAATCGATCTCTCCCGTTACCCGATCGCGGCCTTCGGCTCGCCCGAGCGAGAGGGGCTGGTCGCCTCCTGCCGCCGCGCCATCGGCGAGTCGGGCGCCTGCGTGCTGGAGGGGTTCGTGCCCGCCGACGCGGTGGCCGAGATCGCGCGCGAGGTCGAGCCCTGCCTGGACCGGGCCTTCTACAAGACCAAGCGGCACAACGTGTACCTCGTCGACGACGATCCCGCCTATCCCGCCGACCACCCGCGAAACGCCCACCAGACCACCGGCTCGGCCACCCTCGCCTACGACTTCATCCCGAAGGAGGGGGTGCTGGACAGCATCTACCACTGGTCGCCGATGCGGCAGTTCGTCTCCGACACTCTCGGCTTCGATGCGCTCTACCCCTACGTGGACGACGTGGCGCCCCTGAACGTCCTCGTCTATCCCCCGGGCAAGGGGACCGGCTGGCACTTCGACATCGCCGAGTTCGTGGTCACCCTGCTCATCCGCAGCCCCCGCGGAGGCGGAGTCTACGAGTACGCTCCTTTCATCCGCAGCGAGGACGACGAAGGCTTCGGCGCGGTGGGCGCGATTCTCGCGGGCAAGCGCCACGGCGTGTACGAGCTTTCCCAGCCCGAAGGCGCGCTGGTGATATTCAAGGGCCACCACACGCTGCACCGCGTGACCCCCGTCGAAGGAGACGTGAGGCGCCTGGTCGGGGTCCTGAGCTACGCCGCCACTCCCGGGCGCGAGACGAGCGCCTACAACCGCCGCACCTTCTACGGGCGCGACGACTGAACGCATGCGCGAAAGCGAGCCCTCCCGCCCCTGCCGGGAAGCCCCGCTGCGCTTCGTGTCCCGAGGATTTCCGAGCATCCGCCCCGGCCGCGAGCAGACGATCAAGAGGAGACCGTTCAAGTGACCCAATCCCTCATCGAGCCCATTCACGCGATCAAGGTGGACGGCGCCTGGACCGCCTCGATCGACTACCACATCTCGCTGGAACCCGTCGGACGGCGGGTGCGCGGCTTCCTGAACGGCGTTCCCGTCGTCGATTCGCTGAGCGCGCGGGTGATGCGGGAGAAGGGACACCTCCCCGTGTACTACTTCCCCCGCGCCGACGTGGCGGCTGAATGCCTCAGGCCCACCGACCACCACACTTACTGCCCGCACAAGGGCGACGCGAGCTACTGGACGGTGTCGGCGGGCTCCAAGGCGGTCGAGAACGGGGCGTGGGCCTACCTCGAGCCCTACCCCCACCTCGCTGCGCTCGCGGACCTGGTCGCCTTCTACTGGAAGGCGATGGACGAGTGGTGGGAGGAGGACGAGCAGGTCTTCGTCCACGCCCGCGACCCGCGCAAGAGCATCGCGGTGGTGGAGTGCTTTCGCCCCGTCGAGGTGGTGCTGGACGGCACCGTGCTCGCGAGCACCCGTCGCGCCCGCACGCTCCACGAGACCGACCTCCCCGCGCGCTACTACATCCCTCCGGAGGACGTGCGCAGCGATCTGCTGGCGCCGAGCGAGACCCGCACGCGCTGCCCCTACAAGGGCGAGGCGGTGTACTGGAGCGCCCGCCTGCCGGAGCGGACGGTGGAGGACGTGGTGTGGAGCTACCCCCGACCCATCGCGGAGTGTCCGCGCATCGCATCGCTGATGTGCTTCTTCAACGAGGTGGTGGACGACATCCTCGTGGACGGCGTGCCGCAGGCGAAGACCCGCACCCCGTGGTCTCGCGACTGAGCAGGCCGGGCTAAGAGGCGCGCGCAGCGCAGCGCCCGCCGCGCTACGCCTCCATCGCCTCGTGAAGCCAGGCGTAGAGCGCCGCGATGGAGTGCTCGCTCTCGAGCCCGCCGCGCGGATCGATCACGAGGGGAGCCGGGCGGTACCCCCCGCTCTCGAGGCCCCGCTGCACCGACTCCACGAGCCGGATGTCCTCGGCCAGGGTGGTATCAGCGTCCTGTTCGGCGAGGCGGCGAAGGGCGCCGGGGCACTCGCCGCCGACCGAGTACCACTGGCGGGTCACCTCGGTGGTCCGGTGGTCGATCGCCCGCCAGTGGTAGGTGTTCAGCACGTTCCCCGGATAGACCTGGAAGGAGAAGGCGGGCCACAGGAACCACGAGCGGTACTCCAGCGCCCGGGGATGGGCGCCGGCGTCGATGCGGTAGCTCATGGCTTCGCCGGTGGCCGAACTCGTCGCGTGGCGCAGCATGCGGCCCCGGGCGACGATGCGGTAGCTGTCGGGGTCGACCACGCCGCTCGCGAAAGTGGGGTGGTTCACCCGGCAGTGATAGCACTCGTTGTAGTTCTCCACCGACACCTTCCAGTTGCACCGCTCGATGACGGTGCGGGTGAAGGCGGGGCGCAAGCGGTCCAGGTCGGGAAGGTACTCGCCAAGCGCCGCCCCGAGCCCGGGGTAGCGGCTCTCCATCGGCTCGGCATGCGGGTCCAGGTTCACGAACATGAAGCCGCCCACGCGCTCGATGCGCACCGGGGTCAGGCTTATGCAGGAGGGGTCGAAGCCCGGCACCCTATCGGCGCCGGGCGCTGCGCGCAGGCTCCCGTCGAGCTCGTAGGTCCAGGAATGGTAGGGGCACACCAGCACCCGCCGGTTTCCGCTCCCGGACACCACTTCGTGGCCACGGTGGGCGCACGCGTTGTAGAACGCCGCCATCGCACCGTCGGGCCGTCTCACGCAGAAGAGACTCCGGCCGTGCACGTCGAAGGTGAAGTAGTCACCCGCCCCCTCGAGCTGCGAGACGTGGCCGGCGTACTGCCAGGTGCGGCGGAAGACGCGATCGCGTTCACGCTCGAAGCGCGCCGGATCGGTGTAGTACGCGGCATCGAGAGCGCGCACGGGCGAGTCCGCGGACCTCTCTGGCATGTCGATCACCCTCCTTCCGGCAGGCTCCGAGACGCCGCCGGCGACTCCTGCGCGCCGTCCCGGGCGGAGCGCGATGGTAGATACTCACCCCCTGCCCGTCCACATGTGCCCTCCCTCCCGGACGGCTCCGGAGAAGCGCTCCTCCCGTGACCGATCACGCCCGCGTCGTCATCGTCGGCGGCGGCATTCTCGGATGCTCGCTCGCCTATCACCTCGCCCGCGAGGGATGGACGGATGTCGTGCTGCTGGAGAAGGCCGAGCTCTGCTCCGGCTCTACCTGGCACGCGGCCGGTCAGGTCACCCACTCCACGTCCAGCCCCACGCTGGGGCGCATGGCGGGCTACGCCATCGAGCTCTACCGGCGCCTGGAAGACGAGACCGGCCAGTCCGTCTCCTTCCACGACTGCGGCTCGCTCCGCCTCGCCTACCGCCCCGGCGAGGTGGACTGGCTGCGCTACACCATGAGTGTCGGCGCCGCCCTGGGCCACCCCATGGAGCTGCTCGGCCCCGGCGACATCCGCGTGCACCACCCCTTCTACAACCTGGACGGCGTGAAGGCCGCGCTGTGGACCCCGGCGGACGGCCACGTGGACCCGGCCGGAGCAACCATGGCGCTCGCGGCCGCTGCGAGGCGGGCCGGAGTACGGATCGTTCGCCGCAACCGGGTGACCGGCATCGCCAGGCAGGCGAACGGCGAATGGCGGGTGGACAGCGAGCAGGGAGCGTACCGCTGCGAGCACGTGGTCAACGCGGGCGGGACCTACGCACGGCAGATCGGGCATTGGACCGGCCTCGATCTGCCCGTCACCTGCATGACCCATCACTACCTGGTCACCGAGCCCGTGCCCGGGTTCGAAGGGCTGGATCGCGAGCTCCCCGTGGTCCGGGACGACCGGGAGGTGTCGGGGTACATCCGCATGGAGCAGAGATCCGGCCTGATCGGCATCTACGAGAAGGCCAACCCCAACCCGGTCTGGCTCGACGGCACGCCCTGGGACGCCGAGAGCGAGCTCTTCGACCCCGACTACGAGCGCATCGCGCCCTGGCTGCAGAAGGCCATGGAGCGCATGCCGGTGCTCGCCGAGGTCGGCATAAGGCGAGCGGTCCATGGCGCCATCACCCATCCTCCCGACGGCAACATGCTGCTCGGACCGGCGCCCGGTCACGCCAACTACTGGTGCGCGGCGGGCTGCCAGATCGGCGTGGGCTGGGGACCGGGCGCGGGCAAGCACCTCGCGCAGTGGATGGTGCACGGCGCGGCCGAGGTCTCGATGCGCGAGGTGGACCCGCGGCGCTACGGTGATTTCGCAGGAAGAAACTATGCGATCTCAAAGGCTTGCGAGGACTATCTCCTGCGTCACGAGACCCCCTGGCCTCACTTCAACCGCCTTGCCGCCCGACCCGTCAGGACCAGCCCCCTCTATGGTCGCCTGCACGCGGCGGGGGCGGTGCACGAGGAGGTGTTCGGGTGGGAACGGGCGCGCTGGTTCGCGCGCAACGGGATGCCGCAACGCGACCTCTACTCGTTCCGCCGCCCGGGCTGGCACGAGGCGGTCGCGCAGGAGGTGGAGGCGGTGCGCGAGCGCGCCGGCATCATGGACATCACCGCCTTCGCGAAGTTCGACATCGAGGGGCCCGACGCCGAGTCCTTCGTCAGCAGGATGATTGCCAACCGGGTGCCGGGGGCGCCGGACGGCGTCGTGCTCGCCCACCTGCTCAACGAGCGGGGCACGATCGAGGCGGAGGCCACGCTCGCGCGCTTCGGCGAAGCGCATTTCTACCTGGTATGCGCCGCCTTTTTCGAGCTGCGCGTGAGGGACTGGCTCCTCCGGCACCGCAAGCCCTGCGAACGCGTGCGCATCGACAACGTCTCCGGGGACTACGCCGCGCTCGCCCTGCAGGGCCCCCGCTCGCGCGTCGTGCTCGGCCAGGTCACGCCGGCGGCGCTCGACAACGCGTCCTTCCGCTGGCTGAGCGCGCGGCGCATCCCGGTGGCCGGCGCCGAGGCGCACGTGCTGCGCCTCTCCTACGCCGGCGAGCTTGGCTTCGAGCTGCACATCCCCCGGGCCCGGGCGCGGGCGGTGCTCGATGCGCTGTGGGAGGCGGGAGAAGGGCTCGGCATCGCGCACTACGGCTCCTTCGCGATGAACGCGATGCGCATGGAGAAGATGTTCAAGGGCGCCGCGGAGCTCACCAACGAGGTCACCCTGCCCGAAGCGGGCGCGATGCGCTTCGCACGCCTGGACAAGCCGGGCGGCTTCCTGGGACGGGAGGCCACCCGGCGGAGCCTCGAGGCGGGGGAAGGGCGCTGGCGCTGCGCCTACCTGGAGATCGATGCCGGCGACGCGGACTGCCTCGGAGGCGAGGCGGTGTTCGACGGGCGCGAGTGCGTCGGCGCGGTCTCCTCGGGCGCGTGGGGACCGAGCGTCGGCGCGTCGCTGGCATTCGCCTACGTCACGCCGGACCGGGCCCTGCCCGGCACCGCCCTGGAGGTGTCCGTGCTCAACGAGCGCCGTCCGGCGCGGGTGCTGGGCGCCGCGAAGCACGACCCCGACAACCTGCGCCCACGGGCCTGAGGCGCCGGGCCGCCCGCGGAGCCCGTGCGAGGGGGTGCTTCCCCACGCACCCCCGGAGTCCCGACGCCGCCCCGCGGGCGCCCAACTCGTGCACAATGACCGGGGATTGCCCCGAGCGAGGGGGCGAGGCCCGCCTTCGACGGGCAGGGACGAAGGGAATGCGGGACGGCCGGTCTCCGGCCGGGCCGGACGAGGAGGACGCGATGTCGACAACAGCCGCCGAAACGACAACCCGCCGGGAACCCGATCACCAGGACCGGCTCTACGCCAAGGCCGAACGCGCGCTCCCGGGAGCGGGACTCGGGGGCTACTCGCTCCCGGACCACGTGCGCTTCGTGATCGACGAGGCGCGCGGGGCACGGTTGAGGAGCGCGGACGGGCGCGAGTACATCGACTACGTGGGGGGCGCCGGCGCCAACATTCTCGGCGCCAACCACCCCGCGGTAGTGGATTCGGTGCAGCGCCAGGCGGCCCGGGGCCTTCACTTCTTCGGCACCCTGAACTCCACCGCCATCGAGCTCGCGGCGCGCCTGCAGGAGATCATCCCCTGCGCGGAGCGACTCGCCTTCTCCACTACCGGCTCGGAGGCCACCGCCTACTCGATGCGCATCGCCCGCGCCTTCACCGGCCGCGACAAGGTGCTCAAGTTCGAGGGCGGCTATCACGGCAACCACGACTACGCCTCCTTCAGCATCGCTCCGAGCGGACCCGCCAACTACCCCTTCGCTCCGCCGGACACCGGCGGCGTGCCCGCCCCCCTGCAGGACACCATGCTGGTTGCGCCGTACAACGATCTCGATGCGGTCGAGGACATCGTGCGCGAGCATCGCGACGACCTCGCCGCCATCGTGGTCGAGCCGGTGCAGCGGGCCATCTTTCCGGCGGAGGGCTTCCTTGCGGGGCTTCGCCGCATCGCGGACGAGAGCGGCGCGGTGCTGGTCTTCGACGAGGTGGTCACCGGATTCCGCCTCGCGCTCGGCGGCGCGCAGGAGTACTTCGGCGTGCAGCCCGACCTTGCCTCCTACGGCAAGATCGTGGGCGGCGGGGGTCCGCTCGGATGCGTGGCCGGGCGGCAGGACATCGTCGACTGCGCCAGCCCGCGGCGCAAGGGCCGCAGCGACTACGCCTACATCAACGGCACGCTGCACGGCAATCCGGTGGCCGCGGCCGCTTCGATGGCGACCCTCGACGTGCTGTCCGAGCCCGGCTTTCACGCAAGGCTGAACGCGCGCGCGGAGACCTTCTACCGCGAGATGCAGGCGGTGCTCGACGCCCGCGGCGTCCCCGCGCGGGTCGTCGGCGGGGCGTCGCTGTGGCAGTTCCTGTTTGCGGAGCGCCCGGCCCGCAACCAGTTGGAGGTGCTCGCGAGCGATCTCGCGCGCGGCGCCGCGCTCGACCTCGCCCTGGTGGAACGCGGTGTCTACGTGCTGCCCAACGTGCGGCGATTCGTGTCCGCGGTCCACAGCGAAGAGGACTTCGCGCAGACCCTCGCCGCGCTCGACCAGGCCTGCGCGGAGATCATGTAAGGCAACGGACGGCACGGGAGTGGCCGGCGCCGGGCGCCCGGGCAGGAGGCGCGCCCCATCGACCCGGGTAGCGACGACGCGCTGATGAACCGCGCACCGTGCCGCGGCGGCGGGTGCGGCGGCCTGAGCCTCAGCGGCCTGGTGGCTCCCCTCCCACGTAGCGTCGGTTGACGCTCCAGAGCTCGTCCGGCTCTTCGGCAAGGTGCCCGAGTCCGCTGCGCTCGAGCGCGAGGGCGAGCTCCGTCGAGGCATCGTCGAGGATGGCGTCCTCGTCGACGCCGAGGGCCTCGCGTCCGCGCATCAGCACCCGTCCGTCCACGATGACGGTGTCCACGTCCGCCGCGTTGGCGAAGTGCGCCAGGCGCGTCACCGGCATGTTCGGCGGGTAGAGATGCGGCTTTCGCATGTCCACCAGCACGATGTCGGCCTTCTTGCCCGGCTCGAGCGAGCCGAGCTGATCGTCGAGTCCGAGGGCGCGGGCGGCGCCGACCGTCGTCATCTCCAGCACCTTGCCCGGCGGCATCCAGGCCGCATCGCGGAAATGGCGCCGGTGGTAGTGCATGCACTGCGCCATGTGCCGGAACATGTCGTAGCCGCGGTCGGGCGCCGTCGCGTCCGAGCCGATGACCACCGAGACGCCCTCGTCCATCAGCTCCGGCGCCGGACAGCGCCCGTAGATCGACCGGATCGCGCTCGGGTTGTGCACCACGTGGGCGCCCGTCGCCTTCAGGGCCGCGACGTCCTCGGGCGCCAGATCCACGCTGTGGGAAAGCAGGGCAAAGGGCCCGAGCAGGCCGAGCTCACGGGCGAGCGCGATCGATCCGGCGGCGTGACCGTCCTGGGTGAAGAGGACCCCGTGCTCGGCGCGCAGCGCGGCAACCGCGCCCGCCATCTCGCGCACCTCCCCCGCCCCTTCCTGCATGTCGCGAGGGTAGTAGACCGGCAGGAGAAGACAGATGCCGGTACGTCGGCCCAGCACGTCGTTCCAGCGTCGAATCAGCTCCCGGCTCACCGCGAGCTGCTCGCCGAACCCGAGCTCGACTTCTTCTGCGGCGCCGTCGCCGATGCGCCGGTAGCGCTGCGGGAAGGGGCGGTGGTTCGGGCCCACCGCGAGGATGGTGCGAAGGCCGGACTCGAGCGTGGCTTCGCAGTGGGCGTCGCCGAAGTCGGGATGGTCGCTGCGGTAGATGTCGTCCCCTCCCCCCAGCAGCGTCAGCGCGGTGGTGACCCCGGCCTTCAGCCGCTCGAGCAGCGCGAGCCGCGCTTCGGCGCGCCAGAACTCCACCGTCGAGTGCCGCGCGTAGATCTCCGCGCAGGCGCGGCTCCAGGCCGCGCCGTCGCCCGCCCCGAGCGAGCGCACCAGCCCGTGCCCGGCATGCGAGTGACAGTCGATGAGGCCGGGCAGCGCCGCCATGCCCTGCCCTTCGAGAATCTCGGCGGCCTCTCCGCGCCGCGGGGCGACTTCCGAATCCGGCCCCACGGCGACGATGCGCCGGTCCTCGACCGCGATGGCGGCGTCTTCGAGCACCCGGCGCCGGGAATCGAGCGTGACCGCGGTGACGTGACGAATCAGGATGTCGGTCATGGCGATCCTCCAGCGGGCGTCAGAGACCCGCTTCCTCTTTCGCGGCGAGCAGGGCGCCGAGGCGGCGCCGGAACGCATCGCCGTCGGCGTAGCGCTCGAAGACCACGAAGCGGCTGGCGCCTCCCTCGTGGAAGCCGTGCAGAACCTGCGCTGCCGCGCCGGAATCGTCGGCGGGGAGAGCGCCCATGACCACCACCTCGCCCACCGGCCGCTCCTCGGCTGCGCACCACTCGGCGTACTCGGCCCGCGCCCCCGGAAGCCGCTCCGGGGTCATGCCGATGGGCAGCCAGCCGTCCCCGTAGGCCGCCGCCCGCTTCAGCGCGTGCGGGGCTGCTCCACCCACGTAGATGGGCGGGCGCGCGGGCCGGGGTCGGAACAGGAAGGGCTGGCCGGTGGCGCTGACTTCGTCGTGGTCGAAGCACTCGCGGATGAAGGCCAGCGTCGCATCGGAGATGCGGCCCCGGCGCCGCCGCTCCACGCCCAGGGCGCGGAACTCCGCCTCCATCCAGCCGATGCCGACGCCGAGCAGCAGCCTCTCGCCCGAGAGCTCCTGGATGCTCGCGATCTGCTTCGCGACGGGAAGCGCCGGGCGGTAGGGAAGCACCAGGGTGCCGACGCCGAGCCGGATGCTCCGGGTGGCGCCGGCGAGCCAGGCGAGTGCGATGAGCGGGTCCACGTAACGCCCCTTCGAGCCCTCGGCTTCTTCCGGGGGAATGGCGATATGGTCCACGACCCACACCGACTCCAGGCCGGCGGCCTCGGCGGCCGCGGCGCATGCGCCCATGATGGCCGGCGTGGACTGGTCGCCCATGTTGCGTACGGTGACTCCGATGTGCATTCGTCATTGCTCCTGGCGGCAGGCCGCCGATGGTCGATCCCGCGCGGCCGCGGCGGCGTACAGGGGCGCGAATCCCCTCACGCGGTGCCCGTCCGCCCGCGCGGGGATGCGAGGCCGTGCACGTAGCGCTCGATGCGCTCGCAGGCCCGCGCGAGGTCCGAATCCGGCACCGTCAGGCTCACGCGCACGTGCCCGGCCGCGCTCTCGCCGAAGGTCGCGGTGGGCAGGACGGAGACGCCTTCCGCCTCGAGGAGTCCCCACGCGAACTCGCTGTCGTCGAGGCCGGTGCCGCGCACGTCGACCATCACGAACATGCCGCCCTGGGGCCACGCGCAGGCGAGTCCGGGGCAGGCGTTGATCCGCTCGCAGACGAGCGCCCGCCGCGCCCGGTAGGCCCGCCGCATCGACTCGAGCTCCTCGAACTCCCGGGTGAGCGCGAAGAGGCCCGCATCCTGGGTGAACTGCGCCACGCCGAAGACCATTCCCAGGATGAGGTTGGTGAGGTGCCGGGCGAGAGGACGGGGACCGGCCGCCCACCCGATGCGCCATCCCTGCATCGCATGCGACTTGGACAGGGAGTTGACGGTCACCGTGCGCTCGGCCATCCCGGGGAGGCTCGCGATCGAGACGTGCTCGACATCGTAGGTGAGGCTCGCGTAGACCTCGTCGCTGATGACCCAGAGGTCGTTGCGCTTCGCGACCGCGGCAATTGCGTTGAGCTCTTCCCGGGACGCGACCCGTCCCGTCGGGTTGTGGGGCGTGTTGAGGAGAATGGCCCGGGTGCGCGGGGTGACCGCCCGCCCGATGGCGTCCGGGTCGAAACGGAATCCCTCGGCCGCGGCCAGCGGAACGCCGACCCGCACCGCTCCGGGAGTCTCGACCACTCCGTCGTAGGTCACGTAGCGCGGCTCGCAGACGATGATCTCGTCACCGGGGTCGACGAGGCACAGCACGCAGGCGAAGAGCGCGTTCTGCGCCCCGGTGAACACCACCACCTGCTCCGCATCCACCCGCTGGGTGGTGAGCCTCTCGTGGTGGCGGGCGATTGCCTCGCGCAGCGGAAGCTCGCCCTCGGTGGCGGCGTACCCGGTGCGGCCGCCGCGCATGCTGCGCTCGGCCGCATCGACGATGGCGCTCGGCGTTTCGAAGTCCGGGTCGCCGACCCCGAGCAGGATCACGTCCTCGCCCGCGTCCAGACGCCGCCGCGCCTGGTAGTGGATCTCCCATACGTGCGATGAATCGACGTCGAGGCGTCGGGTCAGTGCGGCATAGCGCATCCCTTCCATCTCAAGCGGCTCCTTTATCGTCCCGGCCGGAGCAAGTGTCTCCGTCCCCCAATGCCCCCGCACCTCGCGGCGGCAGGCCGGCGTCTCCCGGCGCCCTTGTACCCTTCCGTCGAGTCCTCGGCGGACACGGCGGCCTACAGGACCACGACTTCCGCCCCGCGGGGGGCGCGGCCCGCGCCGCTGATGGCGCCCACCCGGGACGGGCAGGCCGAGCACACGAGGATGAGGTCCATCAGGCATTCGAGCTCGACGTAGTCGCCGGCAGCGGCGCTCGCGGGGCGATCGTGGAGCCCGCCCGCCGCGTCCACGTCCGCGTGCTCGTAGAGGTTCCACGGACACGGCACCGCGGAGATGTGGATTCCCTGCTCCGCGAGGACGGTGCGCAGGTTGTCCTCGCAGTTGGGAGCCGGATCGGGCGCCCCGAAGTAACGGTTGCTCTCCGCGCTGCACGCGGCGTGCAGCGTGTCGTGAAATCCGGGAGAGGTGTCCCCGGCGATCCGCAGGACGGGCCGGAAGCGGTTCGTCACCAGCACATCGCCGACGCGAAAGAATATCCGGTACGTGGCGGAGCGACTGTGCGCCATTGACAGGTGCTCCGTCGGGTCGGAGGCACGGAAGGCCCAGGAGTCGACGACCTGCCCGCCTTCGCTGTTCACCACCCGCACGCGCTGCCCCTGCGCCATGCGAAGCGCTTTCGCGGTCCCCGCCGGCACCGCGATCCGTCCGCTCTCCGCCGCTGCCTCCATCGCGACCTCCGCTCCGCCCCGCCCCATCGCGCGGCGCGCCATGTTAGCCGCAAGTTTCCACCGATTTCCTGCTCAGGACGCCAATCTGCCCGCGTTGGCGGGCCGTACTCCCTCGAGCTGCTACCACGGCATCTTGACGCCCTCGCTACGAAAATCGGTGGAATCTTGCGGCCAGCCACCCGATTGCCCGATTCACGGTTGCGCACGGGCGTCCGTCCCGCTCCCGCCCCGACCTTGAGAACCGCGGAAGCGGTAGCGCCGGCGGCGACCGGCGCCGCCCGGACGAAGTGCAGACAGGACGTGACCCCGGCAATAGGATATGCGCGGACCGCTCGCCGGCCGGCCGGCACTTCGGAGAGGGCGGCGAGCGCATCTTCGAACCAGGGCAGAGACGGGAGGAGAGAGGAGATGGCGGGATACTGGATCGTGCGAAGCTCGGCCATAGAGAACCAGGCCGCGTTCGACGAGTATGCGGGACGCTGGGCGCCGATCGCCGAGAAGTACGGTGCGCGCTTCATCGCCGGGCGGGAGGGCGCCCACGAGACACGCGAGGGAGAGGAATACGCGCGGGTGCTGCTCGTGGAGTTTCCCTCCTACGAGCAGGCAAGGGCCGCCTACGACGACCCCGAATACCAGGCCGCCCTTCCCTACGCGCGCGACGCCTATGCGCGGCGCGACCTGATCATCGTCGAATCGGGCTGAAGCGCACGATGGGGAGCGAGCGGCGTCGCCCCCGGGCGGCGGCGCGCGCTTCGGGCGGCCGCGGCGGCGCTCCGTGGCGCGCAAGCCCCTCGACCCGTGCGCGAAGGAAGACGGGGCGGACGCTTCGCGCTATGTTGAGAAGGGCGCAGTCCCGAGAGGAGCGATTGCCGATGAGCGCTTCGACACACCCCGGCCCGACGAACGCGGCGCACTCGGGTCCGACTGCCGTCGCGAACCGGACCAGCCTCGCATCCCGTCGCCTCGCCTTCGACGAGATCCCCGTCGTCGACCTCGCGCCCCTGTTCGGGCCGAGGCGCGGAGATACCGAAGACTGCGCGGCCGGACTCCTCCGCGCATGCACCGAGGTCGGTTTCTTCTACATCCGCAACCACGGCATCGCGGAGCGGACGATCGAGGCCGCGCTCGAGCAGACGCGGCGCTTCTTCGCCCTTCCGATGGACGCCAAGCTCGCCTACGACCTCGAGCGTACCCGACGCCATCGCGGCTACGTTCCCTTCTCCGCGCTGAGCGCGGACCCCGGTGCGGAGCCGGACCGGCAGGAAGGCTACGAAGTCGGGCTCGAGCTTCCCGCCGACGACCCGCTCCACCTCACCGGGAATCCGCTCCACGGACCCAACGTATGGCCGGACGAGCTGCCCGCCTTCTCCGTCGCCGTGTACCGCTACTTCGAGGAGCTGCTCGCGCTCGGCCACGTGCTGTTCCGGGCCTTCGCGATCTCGCTCGGACTCCGCGAGGACTTCTTCGAGCCGATGATCACCAGGCCGATTACCCAGCTCCGCCTGATCCACTATCCCGAGACGGAACGCGAGGTGGACGATTCCGCGACGCTCGGCGTGGGCGCCCACACCGACTACGAGTGCTTCACCATCCTGTGGCAGGACGCGCCGGGGCTGCAGGTGCAGAACACTTCCGGCGAATGGATCGAGGCGGTGCCGATCCCGGGCACCTTCGTCGTGAATATTGGGGACATGATGCAGCGCTGGACCAACGACCTCTTCGTGTCCACTCCCCATCGGGTAGTCAACCCGGCGCGCACCGCGCGCTACTCCTTCCCGATGTTCTTCGGCACCAATCACGACACCGTGGTGCGGGTGCTCCCGGCATGCACCGGCCCGGGGAATCCCCCGCGCTATCCGCCCACCCACGCCGGATACTGGACCGAGACGATGCACACCCACGTCTACGCCTACCGGGAGGCCGAGCGCGGAACGATACCGAACCCGGAACTCGCCTGATCCGGTCGCTCCCCCTCGCCCCGCCACAGGACCGCAACCACCATGACCACCCCGAGAGAAGTGTTCTTCGAACCCGACGAGTACGCGCGCCGCGTCGCCGCGGTGCAGTCCGCCATGGCCGAGGAAGGACTGGATCTCCTGGTGACCCCGAGCCCGGGGAACATCTGCTACCTCAACGGCTACGTTTCCATGAACGTGCTCGACATCATGTTCCTCTGCGTGCCGGCCGAAGGCGACGCGGTGTTCTACCTGTGGCAGTTCGAGCGGGGCCGGGCCCAGTCGACGGTGACCGGGAGCGAGACGGTGTGCTGGGACACCGGGGTCGAGCCGATTGCTTTCGTGGCCGACGATCTCTCCCGCCGCGGTCTGAGGAAGGGCCGGATCGGCATGGACATCGGGAGCATCCACACCTCGTTCGAGGTGGTGCGAAGCATGCTCGATGCGCTCTACGCCGAGCCCTGCCGGGGCATCGTGGAGACCGTGCGCCTCGTCAAGTCGCCGCCGGAGCTCGACCACGTGCGTGAGGCCGCGCGCATCACCGACGCCGGGGCGCGCGCCGCGCTGGAAGCGGTGGAGGAAGGTGCGAGCGACTGGGAGATCGCCGCCGCCGCCCAGTCGGCGCTCGCGGGCGCGGGCTCGGAGTTCTACTCTCTGGAACCCATCATCTGCGTGGGGTGGCGCGCGAGCGCGCCCCACAGCCCGAGGGGCGGCACCCGCGTGGCCGGAGGCGATTCGGTGTTCGTCGAGCTCTCCGGCGTAAAGGGGCGCTACCACGCACCCCTCATGAGAACCACCTGCG
The DNA here is from genome assembly GCA_022824305.1 of Gammaproteobacteria bacterium. Classification (GTDB taxonomy): domain Bacteria; phylum Pseudomonadota; class Gammaproteobacteria; order HK1; family HK1; genus JAJEAD01. Next base: position 104,536 of record JAJEAD010000011.1, read on the forward strand.
CGGGCAACCCGTCGCCCGGGGTTCGCGAGCTCGCGGACTACTCCAACGCGGTCTGCGAGGCGCTGCTCGAGACGATTCGGCCCGGCATCCCCGCTTCCGACGTCGCCGCCGCCGGAGGCAAGGTGCTGGCGCCGATCCGCGAGCGCATCGCGTTTCACGACCTGTACGCCTACCCGGTCGGAATCGCCTTCCCTCCGAACTGGATCGAGAACCCCGCCTTCTACCTCTCCGCCGCCAACCCGAACCCGCTGAAGGCCGGCATGGTGTTCCACCTGCCGCTCACCCTGCGCCGCCTCGGCGAGTACGGGGCCGGATTCAGCGAGACGGTGATCATCACCGAGGACGGCAACGAGAGCCTGAGCACGATTCCCCGCTCGCTCGACGCGGGCGCGTAGCCGCCCTGTCTCCCCGATCTCCTGCTGCGGACGCCGATCTGCTCGCGGCGTCTCTCCTACGCGTGCGGCCCACTACCACCGCATCTCGGCGCCCGAAGCTTCCGAAACTCGGTGAGATAGGGCGGCCGCTGCGGGAATCCGGCAGGAAGGGTCGATCGGGGAGCGGAGAGCGCGGAAGGGGTTCACGAGTCCGGTCCGACCCGGGTCCGGACGACCGATTCGAAGGACTGGAACACCCACAGGGTGAGGCCCCATATCACCTGGTCCAGGTAGCGGATGCCGGGCATGCGTCTGGTGTCCCAGGGCACGATGGTCCGGTTGGCGTCGCGCCGAAGATGCGCGAGCGAGATCCAGTACGCCGCCTCGGTCTCCCAGCCGTCGGGTCGAAGCTCGGGCGGGGTCCGGCCCGCGAAGAAGACGAAGGAAGACAGGACGGGACTCGGCCCGTTGCCCGCGTAGCGGATCCTGCGGTCGTCGAGCTGACCCAGGTACGCGACCTTCCCGAGATCGAGCCCGACCTCCTCGCGCGCCTCGCGCACCGCGGCATCGCGCGGCCCCTCGTCCGCGGGAGACACCCATCCTCCCGGGAAGGCCATGTCGCCAGACCAGCGTTCGCCCGGGCGCCTGGCGCGCTTCACGAAGCACAGGTTCAGGGCGTGGTCGTGGCCACCGAAGACCAGCGCCACCGCAGCCCGGCCGCGCGGGTGGGTGGAGTCCGGCAGCAGAGTCGGCCTGCGTTCCCGCAGCGCGCCCTCGATTGCCGCGAGCGCGCTCATGGGCCGAGCCGGTCGATGTCGGTGGCGTGTGCCGGACTCGCGACCTCCTCGCGCAAGGGTGGGCGCATCAGCCCTCCACCAGCTCCCGGGGAATGCGGCTCAGGGTCTTGTGGCCCCGCGCCGTGATGACCACGCTCTCGCTCACCGCGAGCGTGAACTTCGCGTACTCGCGCAGGGTGATGGGCATGTGGAAGACCATCCCGGGCTCCAGCGCGACGTCGACCCCCCGGTAGAGGCTCAGAATGTTCCCCTCGCCCCAGTCCGGCGCGAAGGACACTCCGAGGCTGTAGCCGGTGCGCTTGCGGTAGCCGGCGCTTTCCCCGTGGTCGTCGATGACCGCCTGCACGGCCTGGTGGACCGACGCGCAGGTGTTGCCCGGCTTCATTTCCGCCAGACCCGCGTCCAGCGCCTCCCGGCACACCGCGTACATGCTCCGCGCGCGAGCCGGCACCCGGCCGAGCGCGACGGTACGAAAGAGGGCCGCGTGGTAGCGCTGGAAGCAGCCGGCCGTCTCCAGGATGACGATGTCACGGCCACGCAGGCGCCGCCGGCGCCAGGTCGAATGGGGATGACCCGAACGTGGTCCGGACGAGACGAAGGGCTCCATGCCCACGTACTCCGAGCCGGCCGCGATGCTCGCCTGCATGATGGCCGCCGCCACGTCGTTCTCGGTCGCGCCGACCCGCGTCGCCTCGAGACCCGCCGCCATCCCCGCGTCGTTGATCCGCCCGGCTCGCGCCATCGCCGCAAGCTCGCGACTGGACTTCACCCGCCGCAGCCCCTCCACCAGGCCGCTCCCGTCCACGCTGCGGCCGAGCTTCCGCTTCAGGCGTTCGTGGAGGTTGACGGTGAGGAACCAGGCGTTGCGGTCGACCGCGATGCGCTTGCCCTTGTAGCCCCGCGAGACCACGACCTCGGCCACCGCTTCGGCGGGATTGGCGTCGTCCGCATAGCCGACGATGGAGGAGAGATAAGTGTTGGCGCGCGCGTTGAACGCCTCCAGGCCCCTGAGCACGAGAAAGGGCCGGCCCCGGACCGGAACCGCAAGGCACTGGAAGGTGTAGTAGCCGGGGGTCTGCTGGCCGCAGAGGTAGAAGATGTTCTCCGCGCCGCTGGTGAGATAGAGATCGATGTCGTTGGCCGCGAGCAGCTTCTTGAGCGCCTTGATGCGGAGATCGAACTCGTCCTTCGGGAAGGCAGCCTCGCCGCCCCGGGTCACTCGCTTCAACAGGTCTTTCATTGCAGCTCTCTCTCCCTTGTCGCTTCATTCCGCGCGCTGATTGCCCATCCCGCTCGCGCCCGTCGAACTCGCGCCCCGGCGCGTAGACGACCGTGCGTGGCGCGTCACCCCGAAACGCCGGGGCGCCGGCCCGCCATCGCCCGACCGCTCGAATGCGGCAAGGCGAGCGGCGGCGCGAGGCGCCTCATCGCTTTACGAAGAGGCGGCGCGGGAACTTGCAGAAGGGGATGCCTCCCCGCCTCGTCACGCGCACGCACTCGCTCAACTCGATTGCCCAGTCGTCCATCGCGATTGCGGGAATGCAGTGGAGGACCATGTTCGTCTCCAGCACGGTCCGGTCGCCGGGACGGAGACTGATGGTGTGCTCGCCCCAGTCCGGCGGATAGTTGAGCCCGGTGGAGTAACCGATCCTCGACTCCTTCACGATGCCGTGGCGCGAGATGACCGCTCGCCACGCCGCTTCCACTTCGTGCGCGGTGGCGCCCGGCTTCATGGCGGCAAGCGCGGTCTCCAGTCCTTCGACCACCACCTTGGCGGACTCGACCATCTTCTTCGGCGGCGTTCCGAGGAAGACGGTCCGCGCCATGGGGCAGTGGTAGTGCAGGCGCACGCCGGCGAGCTCGAGCACCGTGCCCTGCCCCTTCCTGAACTTCTCGTCCGTCCAGGTGAGGTGCGGGGCGGAAATGCCGGCGCCGGTCGGCAGCATGGGAGGAAGGGAGGGGTAGTCGCCGCCGAACTCGCGGGTGCCGCGCACCCCGGTACGCCAGATCTCCGCCGCCGCGTCGCACTGGCGGAGTCCCGGGCGCACATGGTCGATCCCGGTCCTCATGACCTTCTCGGCGATACGGGCGGCCTCGGTGATGTACTGAAGCTCGCGGCGGGACTTGACGATGCGCACCCAGTTGACGAGGCCGGTCGCGTCCTTGAACCGTACCCGGGGCAGCTTCTTGCGCAAGCGGTCGATGCAGGCCCCGGTGAAGTAGTAGGCGTCCATCTCGACGCCGATGCGCTTGCGGGCCCAGCGGCGCTCGTTCGCGATGTCCGCCACCAGGTCCATCGGGTGGTGCTTCGTGGACTGCACGAAGTGATCGGGATACTCGTAGATGTTCCCGTGATCGAGCCAGGTGGTCACCCGGGCGCCGTTGGCGTCCATCGGGCGCCCGACCCACAGGGGCTCGGGCTCGTCCTGGGCCACGATCACCATCTGGTGCACGTAGAATGACCAGCCGTCATAGCCCGTCAGGTAGTTCATGTTCGCGGGATCGCTCGCGAACAACACGTCGATACCGGCCTTTTCCATGCGTGCCTTGGTGTTGGCGAGACGCCGGCGGTACTCCACGGAAGTGAAGGGGAGCTTCATGATCGGATTCTCCGGTGTTGCTCGACGGCCCGGCTCGAGCGAGAGCCTCGCGATTATGAAGGAGGGCGCTTAGATTGAGGAAGGTGTCCCGCCGCGCCGTCATCTTCGACCTCGGAGGAGTCGTCTTCGACTCGCCGTTGCACGCGTTGCGCACGCTGGAACGCGAAAAGGGGCTTCCCCGGCTCGCGATCGGCCGGGTCATCGAGAGCGCCGGCCGCGACGGCGCGTGGGCGCGGCTGGAGCGCGGCGAGCTCGAGTACGCCGAGTTCCAGGGGAAGCTGCAGCGGGAGATGGACGCGGCCGGCCTGCCGCTTCACGTGCCGGAGATGATGCGGGCAATGGCGGGGGCGCTGCGGGTGCGGCCCGACATGCTCGCCGCGATACGCAGCCTGCGCCTCGCCGGATTCAGGGTCGGCGCGCTGACCAACAACTGGGCGGGAGAAGGCATCCAGCGATTCGCGGCGCTGGAACCGGAGTTCGACGCCTTCGTCCAGTCCTACCGGGTCGGCCGGCGCAAGCCGGAGCCCGAGATCTATGGGCTGGTGTGCGATGCCCTCGCGGTGTCCCCGTCCGAGGCGGTGTTCCTCGACGACATCGGCGCGAACCTGAAACCCGCTCGCGCGCTCGGCATGGGTACGATCAAGGTGAGCGAGCCGACCCGGGCGCTGGCGGACCTCCAAGAGATGCTCGCGCCCCGATGGCAGGCGCCGCGTTGATCGAGCGCCCGTGCCGCCGGCATGCGCACTCCCGCCCGTGTCCTCCGTCCCGGTTCCTGAGCCGCTCGCGCGAGGACCGAAGCCCGTCTCAGTCGGATCCGTCGCCGCTTGCGATGGCCAGAATGGTCTCCAGATCGGCGCGGTCGAGCTCGCCGGGTTCCACCCCGATCACTTCGAAGTAGTTCAACAGGCTCGCGCGGGCGTCGGCCGGTCCCCCCTCGCCTCCCTGCGGCGACATCTTCAATCGTTCGAGCATGCCCTGCGTCACGCGCTCCGAGGCGATCTCGGTCTCCAGCGCCTGGCGTCGCACCTCGGACGCGCCCGGGAGCGCCCACCGCTCGGAGTTGCCCTTGATGCGATTGCGCAACGTGCGAAGGGGAAGGGTCACATCGCCGCGCCACCCGGCAATGGTCTCGTCCGCCCGGCGGAGATCCTCCGTGCTCAGACGTCCCTGCCCGCTCAGAGCCGTCCAGCAGCAATACAGGAGCAGGTTGACGTCCGCCCCGAGGCGATCCTGCAATGCGATGAGCGACTGCGGCATGCCCTCGCGAGCGTACAGCTCGAGGCTGTAGCGCCAGAAGCGGCCAACCTCTGCCTGGTCTTCGCTCATGTCCCTGGCTCCACGGCGCACCGGATCACGCCCTCCGAGTGTACGCGAGCGCTTGTGCCCTCCGGGGGACGGCTCCAAGATAGCGCGCCATGCGCATCGAGACGGCGGAGAACTGGTACGAGGTGCGGACCCTGGACGACGGGGTGACGCACATCCAGGAGCCGCACATCCTTCCCTTCTACCGCTGCAACATCTGGCTGGCCGGCGGACGATCCCGAGACCTGCTGATCGACTCCGGCTCCGGGCTCGTGAGCCTGTGCGAGCAGGTCCCCACCCTGAGTGGCCGGCCTCTGCTCGCAGTCGCCACGCATTGTCACTTCGACCACATCGGCTCGCACCACGAGTTCGAGGAGCGCGCGATTCATCCCCTCGAGGCGCCGTACCTGGCCGACCCGGAGCGCCGCGCGATACTCGCCGACCCCTTTGCCACGACCGAGATGTTCAGCGCCCTTCCTCCGGGGGGCTTCGAGGCGGCGGACTACGAGGTTCTCCCCGCTCCCGCCACCCGGCTCATCGAGGATGGGGATGTCATCGATCTCGGCAATCGGCACTTCGAGGTCCTCCACACTCCGGGGCACTCACCGGGGTCGATCGCGTTGTGGGAACCGGCGAGCGGGGTGCTCTTCTCCGGCGATACCGTCTACGACGGTCCTCTCATCACCGATGCGTGGCACTCCTCGCCCGACGACTACGTGCGCAGCATGGAGCGACTGCTCGAGACTCCCGTGCGCGTCGTGCACGGCGGCCACTTCCCGAGCTTCGGACGCGAACGCCATCGCGCGCTCATTCGCGCGTTCCTGGAGCGGCACCGCGCCTGATCGAAGCGCACGGATACCATGATCCTGATTCTTCACCTCAAGTAATACCCGTAACTAGCTGATATAAAATCATGGAAGCACGACATCTCACCTTGTTTCGAAGTGTGTTCCGCGGACAGGACCCGGGCGCGATCGGGCGAAGGGCGCGGAAAGCCCGGGAACCCCGCGGGATCCGCCCGGGCAGCGGCCAGGAGCGCCGAAGACGGGAGCCGATGACGTGAGTGTCGTCTTCCAGGAGCGCGACGATGTGGATCTGCACGCACTGTGGCGGGTCGCGGTCGGCGGAGAGCGCCTGCGGATCGGGCGCCGGGCGCGGGCGCGGATGGCCGCCGTCCACCGGGCCTTCCAGGACTTCGTCCGCGAGGACTCCGGGCGCTACATCTACGGACTCACCACCGGCTACGGTCCGAGCGCGGCAAAGCGCCAGAGCCCGGACGAGAGTGTGGCCCGTCGCCGCACGGGCGGAATTCCCTTCCTCGGCCTCAGCTTCGGAGACGGCCGGCTCCCGGAGGCGGTGACGCGGGCGATGGTCTTTGCCACGGTGGCGCGGCACCTCGACGGCCACAGCGCGCTGCACCCCGATCGGGTCGCACGGGTGGCGGAGATGCTCGACGCTCCCTTGCCGCCGGTGCCGGCGCACGGGCTGAGCGCACCGGGCGAGATCCTTCCGATGTTCGACCTGCTGGGCGCACGCGAGGCGGAACCGGGAGAGGGCTATCAGCTCCATCTCGCCAACGGCGCGGGCTTCGCGGCCGCGCTCGGCGGACTGAGAGCGGTCGCGGCGGCGCGCCGGACAGAACTCACGACCCGGGTGCTCGCGCTCTCCATCGAAGCAATGCAGGCTCCGCTCGAGCACTTCCACCCCGATCTCGCGCCCCTGTGGGGCGACCGCTACGAGGGCGAGGCCCTCGCTTCTCTCTGGCGCCTGCTGCGCCCCCGCGGCGAACGCGCACGCCGACCCTTTCAGGCTCCGGTCAGCTACCGCATCGTGCCCCGGGTGCTGGGACAGGCCCGCCGCGCCGCCGCCGCGCTCGAAGAGGTTGCGCTCGCGGCCCTGCGCAGCAGCGCCGCCAATCCGACCTTCCTCCCCGCGGAAGGACGCCGGCGAGCGCGAAGCGCCTCCACCGGCTTCTACCACGACGCGCAGGTGCCCCAGGCCCTCGATCAGGTCGCGGGGAGCTGGGTCGACCTCTCGTCGCTGGCCCACCGCCACGCGGTGAAGCTGCACCGCGGGGCGGCGTCGCACCTGCCGGACCGCCTCATGCCGGAAGGCGCGGACATGTGGTCCGGCGCCTCGACCACCTACCTCGAGTTCGTGCCCAACGACTTCCTGGAGGAGATGCGGCGTCTCGCGCAGCCCACCCTGCTCTCGGCGGCGGAACCCGGAGCGAGTCTCCAGGACGACATCTCCTCGACCGCCTTCCCCGCCTGGCGCTCGGAGCTCCGGGTCGCATCGCTGCACGACCGGGTGCTGGCGGTGCTGGCGGCGGTCGCGAGCCAGGCCCTCCACGTCCGGGGGGAATCGGTCCCCGCCGCCCTGCGCCGCTTTCTCGCCGAGATCCGCGCGATCTTTCCGCCGGTCACCGGACGAAGACGCCTCGGCGACGATTGCGAACGCCTCGCGCAGGCCTTCGGCCGCTGCTGCGACGAGGGCGAGGCGACCTTCTCCGCGGGGCCGGTACCGAAGAGATCGTCCCGATGAGCGTCACCCTCGACTCGCTCCGCGACTTCACCCTGGACAACCTGGAACGGGTCGCGATCGGTGGGGAATCGGTGCGCATCGGTGCGAAGGCCAGGCGCCGCATGCAGGAGACGCGCGCCGCCTTCATGACTCTGCTCGATTCCGACCGCACCCGCTTCATCTACGGGACCACGTCGGGCGGAGGCCACCATGCTTCCAAGCCCATCGCACCGGAGGAGCAGCGCGCGCACGCCGCCCGGGCGGTCTGGCGGATTCCGGGCTGGGGGTTCGGCGGGGAGGCGGTGCCGGAGCGCGTGGTGCGCATGATCCTCTTCGCCCGCCTCGCCAACTACATCGAGGGCCATGCCAAGTCGCGCGTCGAGATCGCGGAGCGGATCGCCGCCATGCTCGATGCTCCGATGCCTCGCCTGCCCGAATCGGGACAGGTGGGCGCGGGGGAGATCCTGCCCCTCTTCCACGTCATGGGCGCGATGCCGGAAGGCGACTTCGAGGAAGGCGAGCCCATGGCGGTCATCAACGGTTCTCCGGTGAGCGCAGCCCTTGCCGCCGACGCCGCGCTCGGCGCGGAACGCCGCTCGCGGCTCGCCACCGCGGTGTTCGCGCTCTCGATCGAAGCGCTGGCCGCTCCGCTCGACGCCTACGATCCGGCGCTCGCCCGGGCATGCGCGGACCGGCACGTGGCGCAGACGCTGCGCCACCTCTCGCGCCTCCTGCGCGGCGCATCGCGCCGCGGACGCCGGCCCTACCAGGCGCCGGTGAGCTGGCGCATCCTGCCCCAGGTCCTCGGCGCCGCCCGGCGGGCGGTCGAGACCCTGTGGGAGGTGGCCGGGATCTCCATCGCGTCGGTCACCGACAACCCCGTCTACCTGCCGCCCGACGCTTCGCATCCCCTCGGCCGGGTCTACTCGACCGGGGGCTACCACAACGCGCAGGCCTATCCCGCGCTCGACGCCGTCAACGCGCGCTACGCGGATCTCTGCACGCTCTGCGATCACCATACCCATCGTCTGCACGACCCGGCGGTTTCCGGACTGCCCGAGGGTCTGGCGATGCCGGGCTCGGGCTCGCCCTACGGCACGGGCCTGCTCGCCTTCATCGGCATCGGCTACGCCGAAGAGGCCCGTCACGCCGCGGCCCGCACCTTCCTGCCCGCGAGCGAGGGCGGCGGGTTCGCGGGCCAGAACGACGTCCCCTCTCCGACCATGCTCGCCTACGGCAAACACCGCCGCGCAAGCCGCGGCCTGGACGCCGCGCTCGCGATTCTGGCGGCGGCGGCCAGTCAGGCCCTCCACGTCACCGCGCGCCGCCCTCCTCCCGCCCTGGCTCCCCTGGTCGGTGAGGTGAGACGGCACGTGCCCCCGGTCGTGGAGCGCGCCCCGAACGACATGTCGGCCCGCCTCGAGGCGCTCGCCGGCGCCTTCGCGAAGGCGGCGGTGCACGACGCCGGGTGGCTGCCTGATCCCGCCCGCCCCGGAAAGGTGAGAGACCCGTGACCAGACGACCCAACATCCTCTTCATCATGATGGACCAGCTCGCACCCCAGGTGTTGCGCCCCTACGGCGGCGCGGTGTGCCGCACGCCGAACATCGAGCGGCTGGCCGAGGAAGGCGTGGTCTTCGAGAACGCCTACTGCAACTACCCGATCTGCGCCCCGGCGCGCTTCAGCTTCATGTCGGGACGCCTGCCGAGCCGCATCGGGTCCTTCGACAACGCCTGCGAGCTCCCGTCCGAGGTGCCGACCTTCGCGCACTACCTGCGCGTCATGGGCTACCACACCTGCCTCTCGGGAAAGATGCACTTCGTCGGGGCGGATCAGCTCCACGGGTTCGAGGACCGCGTCACCACCGACGTCTATCCGTCCGACTTCAAGTGGACGACGGACTGGTCGCTCGGCCCGACCCACTGGACGCCCTGGTACCACTCCATGCGCGCGGTGCTCGGCGCCGGCCCCTGGCGCCGGAGCGTCAACACCAGCTACGACGAGGAAGTCAGCGTCGCGGCCTGCCGCTGGCTGCACGATCACGCCGATCTCGACGACGGCCGGCCCTTCCTTCTCGCCACCTCCTTCATCAGCCCGCACGACCCCTACCTCGCGCCGCCCCCCCACTGGGACCGGTACCGGGACGACGAGATCGACGATCCGAGAGTCGGCGAGATTCCCCTCGACGAGCGTGACGCGCACAGCCGCCGACTCCACTACACCATCGGCCGCCACATGGACGAGATCGCGCCCGCCGACATCCGCCGCGCGCGCCGCGCCTACTACGCGGTCATGAGCTGGCTGGACGAGCGGGTGGGCCGCGTGCTCGAGACCCTGGAAGCAATCGGGGAGCGCGACCGGACCATCGTCGTGCTCAGCGCCGACCACGGCGACATGCTCGGAGAGCGCGGCCTCTGGTTCAAGATGTGCTTCTTCGAGTGGTCGGTCCGCGTGCCGATGATCGTGCACGCCCCCGGCATGTACCGGGCGCGACGGGTGAAGGAGAACGTGTCGCTGTTCGATCTCTTCCCGACCTTCCTGGAGTGGGCCGGAGACGGCGATCCACCGGAGCTGGTGGCCCCGACGGACGGAGCGGGCCTCGCGGGCCTCGCGGCGGGAAGCGCCGACGGCTGGCCCGACACCGCCTACAGCGAGTACTGCGGCGAAGGGGCGGAATCGCCGATCCTGATGGTGCGCCGCGGCCGCTGGAAGTACATCCACTGCGAAGACGACCCACCACTGCTCTACGACCTCGAGTCCGACCCGGACGAGCTCGAGAACCTCGCGGGCACGGAGGCGGCGCAGGCAGTGGAATCGGAGCTCCGCGAGGCGGTCTTCCGCCAGTGGGACCCCGCCAACCTCAAGCAGCGGGTAATCGAGAGCCAGCGCCGGCGCCTCTTCCTTCACGAGGCGCTCACCATCGGCAGGCGCACTCCCTGGGACTTCAACCCGATACGGGACGCCTCGCGCGAGTACGTGCGCGACGACGGCGACATCCAGGGCATCTACGACCCGGCCTGGAGCGACCAGAAGCGCTAGCCACAAGGTCTCACCGATCTCCCGGCTGGCGGACGCCCATGTCCTCGCAATCCCGCGCCGCGGTCCTCGCCGGACGCGACTTTCGATGGCTGGTGGCGGCCTCGGCCTTCAACAGCGTCGGCTTCGGCGGCGACTTCGTGATCATCGGACTGCTGCCCCTGCTCGCGACCGGTTCCTCGGGCTGGGTCGGAGTCTCGATCGCGCTCTACCACGTCCCGCAGCTCTTCCTCGGAGTGCCGGCGGGCGCGGTCTCCGACCGGGTGGACCGGCGCCGCCTGCTGCGAGGCACGGAGCTCGGCCTGATCGTCGCCTTTGCCGCGTTCGTGCTCGTCGCCCTGCAGGGCGACATCGGCCTTGGCGCCGCGCTCGCCATCGTCACCGTGCTGGGGGCGCTGCGCGCGGTCTATCACCCGGTACGGCTCAGCTACGCCTTCGACCTCGGCGGCCCCGCCCACGCGGTCTCCGCGCTCGGCTGGGTCACGTTGAGCGTGCGCGCCGGGATGCTGGTGGGCGCGGTGTCGTGTGGCGCCGCCTTCCAGCACCTCGGCGCCGCCTTTGCGTTCGGCCTGCTCGGGGTCGCGGAGTGCGCGGCGCTCGCGTGCCTGCTGCGCCTTCGCTCCGCCGGCGTCGCGGCGGAAGTCGACCACACCCCGCTCCGGCGCAACATCGCCGACTACCTGCGGGAGATCGTCACCAACCGCACCCTGCTCATCCTCACCGTGGTCACCGCGCTCGTCGAGGTGTTCGGCACCTCCTACCACACCGCGCTGCCGGAGCTCGCCCTCATGCGGCTCGAGATCGATGCGGACGGCTTCGGCCTCCTGCACGGAGCCCAGGCCGCCGGCGGCCTGGTCGCGGGCGTGATCCTGACCTGGTACGGGAACATTCGCCGGCGGGGAGTCACCTACATCGCAGTCGTCACCGTGCTCGGCGTCGGCATCCTGATCCTGGGAGCCACGACTTCCGTTCCCGGCGTCCTCCTGATCCTGGCCCTGGTCGCCGGCATGATCTGCGCGTGGGACATTCTCACCCAGGCGATGATGCAGCTCTGCGTCCCCAACCGGCTCCGGGGACGGGCGATGGGGGCGTGGGTGTTCGCGATCGGCAGCTCCCCGCTCGGACACCTGGAGATGGGCTTGCTCGCCTCCACCCTGGGCCTCGGCACCGCCCTCTACCTCAACGGCGCGGGAGTGCTCCTGGTGATCGCGGTCGCGGCGCTGCTCGCGCCTGCGCTCCGGCGCCTGTAGGCCCCGTTTCGAAGGAGCCCTCCAGGGATGTGTCGCCCACGCCTTCGACAATCACGGCAGTCGGGGCAAGCGAGCGCTCAACGACTCGCCACCGGGGGGCGCTCCCCGCTCATCAGCGAGCCCGCGCCCGCGGGCGGGCCGTTCACACGACCCGAACCCTCAGGGCGCCGAGGCCCGCGACCTCGACCTCCATCACGTCTCCCCGGCTCACCGCGGCCACCCCCGACGGCGTTCCCGACAGGACGACGTCACCGGCGGCGAGCTCGAAGTAGTCCGAGAGGTACGAGATCATCTCCGGCACCTTCCAGATCATGTGGCTGAGATCGCCTTCCTGGCGAAGCTCCCCGTTGACGGTGAGCGCGATCCGGCCAGCGGAGGGGTGTCCCACCACCGACACCGGGTGGACGGGTCCGACCGGAGCCGAGCGCTCGAAGGCCTTGCCGATCTCCCAGGGCCGCCGGAGCCGCTTCTGCTCCGCCTGCAGGTCGCGCCGGGTCATGTCCAGCGCCGGCGCATAGCCGTAGACGTAGTCGAGCGCAGCGTCCACGGGGATGTTCACGCCTCCGGACCCCAGCATCACCGCGAGCTCGGCTTCGTGGTGCACGTCGGTGGAATGGGGTGGATAGGGAAACTCGCCCGACGCGTCGAGGCTGTCCGGGTTCTTCTGGAAGAAGAAGGGCGCTTCGCGACTCGGGTCGCCCCCCATCTCGATGGTGTGCGCGGCGTAGTTGCGCCCTATGCAATACACCCGTCGTACCGGGAACACGGCTTCGGACCCGGTGATGGGAAGGGCGACGACCGGGGGCGGCTCGAATGCGAAGCTGGGCATGCGGGTCTCCGTTGCGCTTCCGCTTCAGTCTGGTGCCGGAACGGGAGCCCGTCGCGGCCGGAGCATGCGAGGGCCTTCGTAGTCCGGGGATTGGCCGGGTTAGGATAGCGCCGCGCGGTCGCGGAAGTCCCCCGGCCGGCACACTTTGAACACTGGGAGGCGCTCACATGGGCAAGCAAATCATCGGCGGCGAGTTGGTATTCGGTGGCAACAGGATGCCCCTTTCGAAGGCCGTGCGCACCGGCGACTTCGTGTTTCTTTCCGGTCAGGTTCCGTTGAGGAGCGACGGCAGCGTGGAGACCGGCTCGATCGAGGATCAGACCCGGGTGGTGATGGAGAACATCAAGGAACTGCTGGGCGAAGCGGGCTGCGCGCTCTCCGACGTCTTCAAGGCCAACGTCTGGCTCAGCGACCGCGCCGACTTCGCCGGGTTCAACCGGGTCTACGCCGAGTATTTTCCGGAAGAGCCCCCCGTCCGTTCCGCGGTGGAGAGTCGCCTGATGATCGACATCCGGGTGGAAGTCGAGGTCACCGCCTACAAGCCCCTCTGAGAGTCCGCGAAGGCGAAGGAGCGAATCGATGCAGAAGACCACGCGCAAGAGCCCCGGCGGACATCGGCTGTCAATGAACCTGCACCGGCGCCTGCCCTTCCACCGCGAGGAGTACGAGCGGCGCTACGACGCCGTGCTCCAGAACATGGAAGGCGCGGGAGTGGACGCGCTGCTGGTACGCAGTCCCGAGAACATCACCTACCTGACCGGGTACGAGACCCCCGGCTACTACGGCTACCACTGCCTCGTCCTCGCACGGGGCCAGCAGCCGGTGCTGGTGGGACGACGCCTCGAGATCGAAACGAACGCTCCGGAGTTCTCCTGGCTCACCCGGCTCGCACCGGCCCAGGACCACCACGTACCGGTCGAAGTGACGTCCCGGACCATCGAGAAGATGGGACTCTCACGCCACCGACTGGGCGTGGAGAAGAACGGCTGGTTCTTCACGGTGCAGGAGTACGAGGCGCTCAACGGCCTCCTCCCCCACGCACGAATCGTCGATGCCTCGGATACCGTGGAGGCGGCGCGGCTCGTGAAGTCCGACGTGGAGGTGGCGATGATCCGCAAGGCGGTCTCGATCGCCGACAAGGCCTGCCTCGCGGGAATCGAAGCGACGCGCGCCGGCCGCAGCGAGGACGAGATCGCGGGTGACCTGCACCGGGAGTGGTGCGCGCAGGGGGCGGAGTACACCGGCCTTCCGAACTTCATCGCTTCGGGCCGGCGCTCCGGCGCCTGCCACGCCACGTGGCACGGGCGTCGCCTCAACAAGAACGACCACTGCATTTTCGAGATCGCGGCGGCGAAGAGCCGCTACTGCGGGGCGGTGTTCCGCACCGCCACCGTGGGCAGGGTGAAACCGAAGCTGCGCCGTCTCTACCACGCAACGGAGAGCGCCCTGAACGCGGTGGTCGACGCCATCCGCCCCGGCGCGGTGAGCGAGAAGGTCGACAAGGCGGGCCGCGACGTCATCGCAAAGGCCGGGTTCGGGCCCTGGCACCGGCACCGCATCGGCTACTCGATCGGGGTCAACTACCCGCCGGACTGGGGAGAAGGCCAGATCTTCAGCATCCGCAAGGGCGAGAAGCGCGTGCTGGAAGAGAACATGACCTTCCACCTCGTGCCCGGCTGCCTCATCTTCGACGAAATGGGACTCGTCACCAGCGCGTCGGTACGCGTCACCGCCACCGGCTGCGAGGTCCTGAACACCCTGCCGATCAAGCTCTACGAGAACGACTGAGCCCGGCCCCGAGAACCGGGCGGCCCCTGCCTCGAGCTCAGGGTGCTCGAGGCGATGCGGCCGGTCTCCCGGCCGTCCCGAGAGTCGCGGCGGCGCTCCCCCGGTCCGTGGGCGCGCCTGCGCGGCTTCGCTCGCCCGGGGGGTCCCGATGCGTGCGCCTGCCGGCGCGGTCGCGATTGCCACCGGCGGGCACCTGTCGCTAGCATGCGCGGCGCGAGCCGAAGCAGCGGGAGACTTCACTTGGAGATCGCATACCGGCCCGAAAGCGAGGCGCTTCGGGAGGAGATCCGGGCCTTCTGCCGGGACGAGGTGCCGGAGGAGTTCAAGCGGGCGGTGCGCCACGAGGGCGAGATCGAGGGCGAGGATTCCCGGCGCTGGCTGCGCATGCTCTACGAGAAGGGAGGGTGGAGCGCGCCGGGATGGAGCAGGGAGCTCGGCGGTCCGGGCTGGACCTACGAGCAGCAGTACGTGTTCGAGCGCGAGCTCGCCCTGAACGACGCGCCCCGCGTGCCGCTGTTCGGGGCCGGCATGATCGGGCCCGCCATCATCGAATTCGGAAGCCGGGCGCTCCAGGAGCAGTTCCTGCCCGCGATCCTCAAGGGCGAAATCCTGTGGTGCCAGGGCTACTCGGAGCCCAATTCCGGTTCCGATCTCGCCTCGCTGCAGACGAGCGCGGTGAGGGACGGCGATCACTACGTCCTGAACGGCACCAAGATGTGGACCAGCGACGGCCACCACGCGGACTGGATGTTCGGCCTCTTTCGCACCGACAACTCGGGAAAGAAGCAGCACGGCATCACGGTGCTCCTCGTGGACATGCGGACCCCCGGAATCGAGCTGCGACCCATCCTCACCTTCGACGGCGGTCACGAGACCAACCAGACCTTCTTCGACGACGTCCGGGTTCCGGTCGGCAACCGGCTCGGCGAGGAGCACCTGGGCTGGACGGTCGCGAAGTACATCCTGGGCCTGGAGCGATTCGGAACCGCCGAGGTCTCCCGCTCCCAGTCGAGCCTCGCGCGCCTGAAGCGCATCGCGCGGGACCAGCCCTCATCGGGCGGCAGGCTCGTCGACGACGAGGACTTCGCCGACGCGATCACGGAGGTCGAGCTCGAGCTTCGTGCGCTGGAGCTCACCGAGCAGCGTTTCCTCTTCGGCCCCGGGGGACCGGACGCCATGGGGGCCGAGGCCTCCATGCTCAAGATCCGCGGCACGGAGGTGCAGCAGCGCATCACCGAGCTGACGGCGGAGGCGCTCGGCTACTACTCGCAGCCCTTCGTGCCCGAGCAGCTCGCGGAGGGCTACAACGAAGAGCCGGTGGGACCGACGCCGGCCGGCTACGCGGCGCGCAGCTACTTCAACATGCGAAAGACCTCCATCTACTCGGGATCCAACGAGATCCAGAAGAACATCATCGCCAAGGCGGTGCTGGGACTTTAGTGAAATGGACTTTTCCCTGAGCGAAGAACAGACCATCTTCCGCGACAGCGTGGCCCGCTTCGTCGCCGAGGAGTACCCTTTCGATCGCCGGCAGGCCCTGGTGGCGGAAGAGCCCGGGTACGACGGAGCGCACTGGCGGCGCTTCGCGGAGCTCGGCTGGCTCGCGGCGACCCTGCCCGAGGACTACGGCGGCCTCGGAGGCACTCCGGTGGAAGGGATGCTGCTCGCCGAGCAGTTCGGACGGGGCCTGGTCATGAGCCCCTACCTCGCCACGGTGGTGCTCGGCGCCAACGCCATCCTGCACGGCGGCAGCGAGGATCAGAAGCGCACGCTGCTGCCCCAGGTCGCCGAGGGTCGCCTCAAGCTCGCCTTCGCCTTCGCCGAGCCGCAGTCCCGCTACGATCTGAACGACGTCGCGACGACGGCACGGGGGGAGAAGAGCGGCTACCGCATCGACGGCCACAAGGGCGTTGTCTTCCATGCGGCGAGCGCGGACCGGATCGTGGTCTCGGCACGCACCGCGGGAGACTCCCGGGACCCCGACGGCATCTCCCTCTTCCTCGTCGATGCGAAGGCCGAAGGCCTGGAAGCCCGGCACTACCCGACGCAGGACGGCGGGCGGGCCTCGGAGCTCCGCTTCGACGGGGTGCGGGTCGGGGCCGAGGACCGGCTCGGTGAGCCCGGCACGGAGGGCAGCGCCCTTCCCGTCATCGAGCGGGTCATCGACCACGCCATCGCTTCGGTGTGCGCGGAGGCGACCGGCGCCATGTGGGCGGTGTACGAGCAGACGCTCACCTACCTGAAGACGCGGGAGCAGTTCGGCCGGACGCTGGGCTCCTTCCAGGCCCTGCAGCACCGTATGGTCGACGTGTACATGAAGTGCGAGCTCGCACAGTCGATGGTCTACGAGGTCACGCTGCACCTCGACGTCCCGGACGCCGTCGTTCGCGGCCGGGCGGCGGCATCGGCGAAGTACGAGGTGGGGCGCAACGCGCGCGACGTGGGACAGGAAGGGGTGCAGCTCCACGGCGGAATCGGCATGACCTTCGACCTGCCCATCGGCCACTACCTCAAGCGGATCACGATGATCAACTCGAGCTTCGGCGACCCGCGCCACCAGTTGCGTCGCTACCAGCACCTGTCCTCGTAGACTCCGACGCTCTGTTCGCGGCGGCCGAATGGCGATCCATGAGCCCGGGTTTCTCGACAGCGATGGAGCCGGGGGCAACGCGTTGCAGGACGTTCCGGGGGCGAAGGCAAGCCCCGGAATCCAAGTGATGGACAGGCCCGCATTCCACCCGTAGGTGCGGGCCGGGAGGAACCGACATGCTTCCCATCACCGGCTACCCCGACCGCTACTCGGTGGCGCCCGGCGAGACCGTATCCTTCAAGGTGAGCTCGAGCGCCGCCGGACCCTTCGAGGCGAGGCTGGTGCGCGTCATCAGCGGCGACCCCAACCCCGAAGGCCCCGGGATCCACGAGGTACCCGTGGACGCCGCCTTCGCCGGACGCTACCCGTCACGGGTGCAGCCGATCCACAACGGTTCCTGCGCGCGCGTCCCTACCGGCCCCGCGCTGGACTCTCTGGGCAGCTTCACGGTGACGGCGACGCTCTGGCCCACCCTCCCCCGCCTCGACCGCCGGCAGTGCCTGGTGTCCCGGCGGGACGCCGCAACCGGCGCCGGCTTCTGCCTGGAGATAGACGAAGAAGACTCGGTGAGCGCGACGCTGCGCGATGCGGCGGGGGCCGTGAGCAGCGTGAGCACGGGCAAAGCGCTGCGCACGCGAGCTTGGTATCACGCATTCCTGAGCTACGACGCGGCGGCGTGCGAGCTGCGCGTCGGCCAGCGCGCGCTCGAGCCCGCCCTCATGGTTGACGATTCCGGGTCCGCCACCGCAGCCGCCGAATTGCATGGCGGCTGCGGCGGGGGCGGAGACCTGGTGTTCGCGGCGCGCGCGGGCGGCCTGCCTTCGGACCACTACAACGGCAAGCTGGAAGCCCCGCGGATTCTGGCCGTCGCGATGGAGCCGGAGGCCGCGTTCCGCGCCGCCGACGCGGGCGCCGACGGCGAATCCCTGGTTGCGTCGTGGGACTTCTCCCGGGAGATCCCGTCCCGGCGCATCGTCGACACCGGGCCCCACGGAATGCACGGCGAAACCGTCAATCTGCCCGCCCGGGCCATGAAGGGCTCGCGCTGGACGGGCGAGGAGATGTGCTGGCGTCACGCGCCCGAACACTTCGGCGCGATCCACTTCCACGACGACGATCTCCACGACTGCGGCTGGGAGAGCGACTTCAGCTTCGAGGTGCCGGAGGACTTCAAGAGCGGGGTGTACGCGGTCCGCCTGCGCGCCGGCGACGACGAGGACATGATTCCCTTCTTCGTGCGCGCCGCCCCGGGCCGGGCGCAGTCGAGCGCCTGCGTGCTCATTCCGGTGTTCACCTACATCGTCTACGCCAACTACGCCCGGGGCAACGTCGACGACGACTACCGCGACCAGGTGGCGCGCTGGGGCGCACGCCCGTGGACTCCGGACGAGCACCCCGAGTACGGAATCTCCACCTACAACCACCACCGCGACGGGAGCGGGGTGAGCTACTCCTCCCGCCTGCGTCCGATCATCAACCAGCGCTCGGGTTTCTGCGCCTACGCGGACCCGAAGGGAGGCTCCTGTCTGCGCCACTTTCCCGCCGACACCCACCTCCTCGCGTGGCTGGACGCGATGGGACACGACTTCGACGTCATCACCGACGAAGACCTCGAGGCGGACGGCGTGGACGCCATCGCCCCGTACCGGGTGGTGATGACCACCTCGCACCCGGAGTACCACACCCCGGGCTCGCTCGACGCGCTCTGCGATTACACCGGGCAGGGCGGGCGCCTGATGTACCTCGGCGGCAACGGCTTCTACTGGCGGGTCGCGACGAGCCCCGAGTACCCGGGCGCGGTCGAGATTCGCCGGGGCGAGACCGGGATCCGGGCCTGGGCGGCGGATCCCGGCGAGTACTACAACGCCTTCGACGGCGCCTACGGCGGACTATGGCGCAACAGCGGCCGCGCCCCCCAGCGCCTCGCGGGCGTGGGGTTCATCTCGCAGGGGGACTTCCACGGCACCGGCTACCACCGGCTGCCCGCCTCCCGAGATCCGCGCGCGGCCTGGATATTCGAGGGCATCGACGACGAGACGCTCGGCGACTTCGGTCTGAGCGGCGGGGGAGCGGCCGGATTCGAGCTCGACTGGCTGGACCCGAGCCTCGGTTCGCCGCCCCACGCCCTGGTGCTCGCCCGCTCGAAGGACCACGACGAGACCTTCGTGCTGGTCCCGGAAGAGATACTCACCCACCACGCGACGCGCCCCGGCGAGCCCGCCCGGGACATCATGCGTTCCGATCTCGTCTACTTCGAGACGCCCAACGGCGGCGCCGTGTTCTCGGTCGGCTCCATCTCCTTCTGCGGGAGCCTTCCCCACAACGGCTTCGACAACAACATCTCGCGCATGATCGACAACGTCCTGCGCCGCTTCCGCAGCGAGTGGCGTTCGGGGTGAGGACTCCCCGGCACACTCTCCTTGCGCGGATGGCCTCGCGTGCGCGCCACATCCGTGGAGTCGGGCTGCCCGCATCCCATGAAGCGTTTGTGCGCGTTCTCTACTGCCGGTATCGCTAAGACCTGAGCTCATCGCGCCAGCCGGTCCCGCGCTGCCGCGATCTCGGCAATCGCCATGTCGATGTCTTCATGACATCGCCAGGCGGGTATCCGCAGGACCGTCCAGCCGATGTTGGACAGCACGCGATCACGGGCCACATCCTGGCGTCGCTGTCTGCCCCGGATATCGAGGTGCTGGTCGCCGTCCACCTCGACGTTCAGCTTCATCCCACGCTCCATCAACGCGAAATCGAGTTCATATCCTTCAACATTGAGCTTGGCGTAGGGTCGAAGATCACCGCGCTGCATGGCGTCGAACAGCATCTGCTCCGACCTGCTGTCGATCCGGAATTCCGCGACGGCCGGACCGTCCTTCGCATACCCGGGCAACTCGTCGGACAGATAGGCGCGCAGAGCGGCCAGAGTCGGGCTTCCCAATGCGCCGATGGACGGATGGCCGAGAACGACGAGTGCCTGACGGGCGCGGCTGACGGCGACGTTCAGGAGGTTCCTCTCCCGCTCGATCCAGCGGGCGCTGCTTCCGGACATGCCGGGAGCCAGAACCGGGGAGATGAGGACGGCGTCGCGTTCGTCGCCCTGAAGGCGGTGCGCGGTTCCGCATACGAAGCCGGCTTCGTCCAGCATCGGACGACCGAAGCGCTCCTGGGCAAGCCCTTCGATGAGGTGCGCCTGCGCGGCGTACGGGGTGACGACACCGACGCTCCAGCCGGACTTCAGCAGGTCGCCGAGCCGCTCGGTCGCCCGTCCCGCTTCTGCGCGGTTGCACCAGCTCGTGCCGGAACGGGGCCTTTCCGCTTCGCCTTCGACGTCCTGCCACAGGATGGCCCGGTCTCGCTCCGAGACCCCGGTCAGCACGGTGAGCTCGTCGTTGTAGAACGTTCGGTTGAACCAGCGGGCAATGTGCGGGTGGCAACGGTAGTGCTCGTTGAGCAGAACCGGGGGCGCGGACTTTCCTGCGGGGTATTCGAACGCGAGGTAGGCCGAGCCCGACTTGTGGTGGATGCCGCGGCGGCGCAGGTCGTCGCTGTCGAACCCCGCCTCCTCGGCGATCGTCTGCAAGAGCCCGTCGCCGAGAGGAACGATCGGCTGCAATTGGCACGGATCGCCGACCGCCGCCAAGCGCTTGGCGCGATAGGCCAGGGGCAGCACCGCGGCCAGGCTGCACTGACTGGCCTCGTCCACGATCACGAGGTCGAACAGACCGGCCTCGAGAGGAAAGTTCGAGCCGGCGGACAACGCCGTGCATGCCCAGCCTCGCAAGTCCGGAAGAGCGTTGCCGACGATGTTGCGGAATGCTGGGCCACCCGCTTGCGACCTGCCGACGATCCCGAGCCGGCCGGCGCCGGAACGCATGCGCGCCGCCGAATCCGCGCGAATCGCGCAGAGGCTCGCTTCCGCCCATCTCCGGTCCCGGCCCGAGATCGCGATTGCAGGGTCGCCTACTTCGGCTTTCAGCTTCCGATGTTCTTCGCGTCCGGCTTCAAACCGGCGGTTCAGCGTCGACCGGCGCCCGTCGAGCCGGGCCCAGGTTGCGATCTGCTCCAGGGAAGCGGTCTCGACACAGCCGAGCCGCCTGCGAAGGCGCCGCGCCCTCAAGCGACGGAAGAACCACGCGCGCAGGAGCCGTTCGGCCCGCCGGCCGATCCTGCCGGAATCGAAAGGCGGGGTGGGAGCACGTCCGCCGGACCAGAGCGTCTGCACGACCGCCGCCAGGTCCGAACGGGTCGTTTCCATCTCCTCGACGACCGACAGCAATTCGTCGTCCAGCCTGTCGAGACGCGTCAGCTTCTCCATCAAGGCCGCACGCTCATCGGCACTGCGTCTCAACGCGGCGCGCGCTTCCGCCGGGTCGCCCTCCTCCTTCTTCGCCCTGTCCAGGGCGGCTGTAATGCGTCCTGGAACCTGCTCGCGTTCGACACGTCTGCCGGTTCGCACCAGCAATCCGCCGCCGATGTCCTGTTCCGCGCGCTCGACGGCGACGTCGACCGCGCCGTTGTTGGTCGAGGTCACTAGGACCTTGTCGCCGTCGAGCCATGCGTTCGTCACAGCATTCACGACGAGTTGTGTCTTGCCCGTGCCCGGCGGGCCGGTCACGATCGTGAGGGGTTCGCGGCGGAGGCGCTCGAGCGCCTCTTCCTGGGATTGGTTGGATAGAAGAGGCGCGGCAAGCGGTCCGGACGGGGGCAGCTTGTCCCGCTTCGGCGCGAATCCGCCGACGACGAGATGTGCCGCTGCCGTGTTCGCCCAGTCCGTTCGGGCTTCCAGACGTTTCAGTTCGTCGAGAAGGACGACGTTGAATGCGGAGCGTTCGGCCAGGACCGATATTGCGGCGTTGTAGACGCCTTGCGCGCGACGGACATGCGAGTCGAGCGTTCCAGGATCGAGCGGCGACAGGATGCCGAAGCCCAGCAGGCCGGCGGTGTCGGCGGCAATCTCGGCAAACGCTTCTGCGTCGCCGAAGGGCAGCCCGTTGCGGAGAAGATCGGCGATGTCTTCGGCGGCCGATGGATCGAAGCCGCCGCCAGCCGTGATGGCCGTATTGTATTCCGGCTCGGTGCTGGCATGGAGTTGCCACCCGTTGGCGGAATCCTTCTCCGGCTCGATCTGGACGACGAAGAGCGGGGCCACTCTGGGCTTGCGGTCTCGGCCAACGGTTACGACCGTCGGCCAACCGTAGATTACCGCTTTCCTGTTCCCCGATTCGTCGGGAGGGCCCAGCTTGCGGGCAAGCTTGTCGGGTGCGGGTATTGAGTCGCTGTGCCCGACCACGAGCTTCTCTTCGCCGGAGTGGCGGAACCACCGGGAATCCAGCTCATCGTGCGAAACGAGCGATCGCGTCGCTTCCGCCTCGACGCACCTTCGCGCATATCGACAGAGCTGCTGCCAGGCGGCTTGTGAATCGCTTCGGTACGGCTCCCGAGACCCGGCCTGGTTCGGACTTGCGCTACGTGCGCCGCTTCGCGAATCGCCTGCCGCACCTTCCCCCGCGGTGGGAACCCGGGTGCTGTCGGCGCCGGCGCAGCCACTGCAAATCACCCCCCTGGTCGAGGGTGCCCAGTGCGCCCGGTCCCCCACATCCAGCTCCGCTCCGCAGTTCCGGCAGCGGTCGGCAAACTTCAATCGGATTACACGCGCATCTTCGGGGAGTTGCATCGTCGGATCCCGGTGCGAACGGGGGCGCAGAAACGGTGGAGTCCGGAACGGGTCGGATCAATGGTGCCGTACCTGCCGGAGCCGTGCCAGCGACACCGGAGCATGTGGGCGGCGGCCCATCGAGTAGCTAGGGCAGTTCAGGCTGGTTCGATGTCTGCCTGGATCTCCGTATTGGCCGTTCACCTGTTCTCGCATTCGTGTGTATTCCGTTGTAACGAAGCCGAACGGGAACCTGTCAACGGGACACTCGCTTTCTACCTCCTTGTCAATCACCATCATCGCCCGTCCGGACTCCATGCAGAGTCATCTTCCTGCCAAACCCGAAGCTCTTTGCGCCGTGGTTCGCTACGGCCTTAGACTATGACCTCATATGGCGAACGATGACGAGAGCGAACTCCGCGCCTTCGTCGATGCATGGCGGATTGCATCGGAACGGCTGGAGGCGCTACGGCGCGAGGACCTTCGCAACGTCGAGGCATCCCACCACATCGAGGCGCTGACCAGCGCATTCGAAGCCACGCTTGCGGGCCCGGTGAGGAAGAGCTCCGGGCTGGTAGAGCAACAGAGGATCTTTGCCAGGATGACGGATGCGGAATCTCTTTCTCCTCGCGGATGAGATTCAGTCCTTCTGCCGGGAGCGAGGGTGGAGGTTCTGCTTCATCGGCGGTATCGCCCTGCAGCGCTGGGGAGAGCCCCGACTCACCGCAGATGTCGATCTCACCATCCTGACCGGCTTCGGCAGAGAGGCAGAGTATATTGAAGAGCTCTGCCGTGCCTTTGCCGGGCGAGTTCCCGATGCCGCCGAATTTGCGCGCCGCAGCCGGGTGCTTCTCCTTCAGTCCAGGCGAGGCGTCCCAATCGACATCTCCCTCGGCGCGCTGCCCTTCGAGGAGCGCGTGGTCGATCGTGCAAGCCTCTTTCGATTCCTCGATACCGTGAGCCTGAACACGTGCTCGGCGGAAGATCTCGTTACGTTGAAAGCCTTTGCCGATCGCGCTCGGGACTGGGCCGACATCGAGGGGATAGTGCTGCGGAGCGGACATTTTCTCGATTGGGGCTCGCTCGAAGCCGAGCTCCAGCCCCTCTGTGAAGCAAAGGATGCACCGCACGTCCTGCCTCGATTGCGGGCGCTGCGATCCTCAGCCGGCGAGAGGAGCTGACGGTAGAAACCCTTCGCCGGAACCGGCTTGTTCGGGCGCCTGCTCCCGGAACGGTCGCGCCCGGGGCGAGACTCGGGCTGCGGCCCCGGGAGCGGACCTTGAGGTCCTCAGCCTCCGGCGAGGCAGCGCAGCCGGGTGACGCTGCTCAGCGCGTCGAGGCCGCGTCCCAGATCCGCCTTGATGTCCTCGGGATCCTCGAGGCCGACGCCGACCCGGATCAGCGCCTCCGTCACTCCGGCCGCCGCCCGCTCTTCGGCCGTGATGCGGCTGTGGGTAGTGGAGGCGGGATGGGTGACGGTGGTCTTGGCGTCTCCGAGATTCGCGGTGATGGACAGCCAGCGGGTGTGATCGAGCACCCGCCATGCCTCTTCCCGGCCACCCCGGATCTCGAAGGACACGATGCCGCCGAAGCCCTTCTGCTGGCGCCGGGCGAGGTGGTGCTGGGGGTGGCGCTCGAGCCCGAGGTAGTGAACCCGTTCCACCGCGGGGTGGGATTCCAGCCAGCGTGCGACCTTCATTGCGCTCTCGCAGTGGGCCTGCATGCGCAGGCGCAGCGTCTCGAGGCCCTTCAGGAAGACCCAGGCATTGAAGGGACTCATGCTCGGACCGGCGGTGCGCATGACCTTGTATGCCTCGTTTCCGACCGAGTCGTCGTTGGTCACGATGGCGCCACCCACGCAGCGGCCCTGGCCGTCGAGGTACTTCGTGGCGGAGTGCACCACCACGTCGGCGCCGAGGTCGAGCGGACGCTGAAGGACCGGAGTGCAGGAGACATTGTCCACCGCAAGAAGCGCCCCGCGTTCGTGGGCCAGCGAGGCGACCTGCTGGATATCCACTACCTCCCCGAGCGGATTCGAAGGGCTCTCGAGCAGCAGCAGGCGGGTTTCGCGCCGCATCGCGTCGTGCCACTGGTCGAGGTCGGCGAGATCCACGTAGGTCACCTCCACCCCGAAGCGCCCGAACACATTGTTGAACAGCGAGATGGTGGACCCGAACACGTTGCGCGAGACCACCACGTGGTCTCCCGCTTTCAGGACGGCGAGCCCGAGGGTGAGGATGGCTCCCATGCCCGATGCGGTGGCGATGCAGCGGGAACCGCCTTCGAGCGCGGCGAGGCGTTCCTCGAAGGTGCGCACGGTGGGGTTGGTGAAACGCGAGTAGACGTTGCCCGGCTCGGTCTCGGCGAATCGGGCCGCCGCCTCCGCCGCGCTCCGGAATGCGAAGCTCGACGTCAGAAAGACGGGATCGTTGTGCTCGCCTTCCGGGCCGCGGCGCTGGCCCTCGCGAACCGCCAGCGTATCGAAAGCGGCGTCGCTTCCCCTCTCGTAGTCCCGGTTCATGACACCTCCACGGGCAGGTCTTCCCGATTTCCCCACTCCGACCAGGAACCCGGGTAACCACGCACCCGCGGGTAGTCCAGGCTCTTGAGCATGACGTAGCTCTGAGAGGAACGGTGGTGGGTCTGGCAGTAGGTGATCACCTCCCGATCCGGGGTGATCCCCCGAGCCTCGAGCATGGCGCGCAGCACCGGGTCGGGCTTCAGTCGCCGGTGCCGGGCCTCGTCCATCGTTTCAGTCCAGTTCAGATTGACCGCACCGGGAATGTGTCCGCCCCGCAGCGCGCGGCGGTCCCGGCCGGAGAACTCGTCCGGAGAACGGGCGTCGAGAAGGATCGTGTCGCCGTCTCCGAGCCGCGCCCGGACATACTCCACATCGGCCAGCGCCTCACCGCTGAGCACGGCCCGGTAGCGGCTCGGTTGTGACTCGGCGATCTCCTCGCTGATCTGCAGTCCGGCCGCCACCCAGCCCGCGAACCCCCCGTTCAGCAGCGATCCGCCGGGGTGGCCCAGCGCGTGGAGCGTCCACAGGAGGCGCGATGCGTGTCCTCCGCCCTCGTCGTCGTAGGCGACAACGTGCCGATCGGGCGCGAAGCCGATTCCGGCGAGCGCATCGGACAGCCGCTCCTCGTCCGGCACCTGTCCCGTGGCGGGCTTGGAACCGCTCACGAGCCGGGAGTACTCCAGCGACCGCGCGCCGGGCAGATGTCCGGCCCGGTACTGTTGCGGGCTCCTGAGGTCGACCAGGAGCGTGCCGTTCGCATCGAGCGCGCGGGAGAGCACCTCGGGCTCGACGAGCAGCGGAAAGCGGGGCATGCGCATCGCTCGACCTCACCCTCCGTCAAGGGGCCATCGGCTCCCGTAACGCGACGGGTCACGAGCCACCGCCCTGGCAGATCCTTTACCCATGCCATGGACGACTATAGGTCAGCCGCGAGGCCCCGGGAAAAGAACCTTTGGTTCTACCCTTATGCGAGACTGTACGAAGACTGAACCCAACCTGCCGAGTCGTCCTCGTGCTCGGCGCCGGACGGGAGCCCGACCAATGATCAGGATCAAGGGGCTGGATCACGTCGTGCTGCGGGTCGCGGACCTGGACCGAGCCCTGCACTTCTACTCGGTGGTTCTCGGCTGCCCGGAAGAACGCCGGCTGGAGGAGCTCGGCCTCTACCAGGTGCGTGCCGGCACGGCGCTGATCGACCTCGTACCGGTGGCGAGCCAGCTCGGCCGCCTGGGCGGGGCGGCTCCGGGCCAGGAGGGCCACAACATGGATCACTTCTGCGTTCGCGTCGATCCCTTCGACGCGGAGGCCATCGCCGCTCACCTCGAGCGCCACGGCATCGACGCCGGCGAGGTCTCCACCCGCTACGGCGCCGAGGGCGACGGCCCCTCGATGTACATCCGGGACCCGGACGGCAACTCGGTCGAGTTGAAGGGACCGCCCGACCGGTAGCGTCCTGTGCCGCAGAGCAGTCGAGGCCATCCGAGGGCTGCCCCATGGTGGACGCCAGGATTCTCGACCGGCCGCAAGCCCGTCGAGTCCAGGAAGGGACCGCTCGCATTGGTGAGACGGGACCTGGCGCCCGAAGGCGGGTGGCGGCGGGGTCGAGGTCGGTCCGAGCGCGCCGGACAGTTTGACGCTCCTCCGCGTCTGGAACATACTGCCGCAATGAAGCGCGACCGGTGCCCGCCCTGCGTCTGTATCTGTCCCCGGATGAAGCTCCGGGCGGCGTGCGCTGGTCGAACGGAGGGAGAGTGCCTCTAGCCTGATCTCGGGACTCTTCCCCTCCCCCTGAAAGCCACCACCCGGGCCCCCGGCTGGTGGCTTTTTTCGTTTTGGAGCGCGCCCGGAACTTCCCAAACTCCCAAGGACCACTGCCATGAAGCTACAGCAACTGCGCTATTTCGCTGCCGTCGCGCAGAACAATCTCAACATCTCGGCCGCAGCCGAGCGGCTGTACACCTCACAGCCGGGAATCAGCAAGCAGATCAAGATGCTGGAGGACGAGCTGGGCATGGCGCTCTTCCGGCGCTCGGGACGCAGCCTCACCGCCATGACCGACGCCGGAGAACTCGTGCTGGAACGCGCCCACCGCGTGCTGCGCGAGGTCGAGAACATCCGCCGGGTGGCCGCGGACCTGCGCGGCAGCGAGGACGGCACCCTCTCCATCGCGACCACCCACACCCAGGCCCGCTACGTGCTTCCGGAAGTGATCTCACGCTTTCGGCAGCGCTTTCCCAAGGTACGGATCGAGCTGCACCAGGGCACTTCGGAGCAGATCGACTCGCTCTTCTCGGAAGGCGAGGTGGACCTTGCCATCGCTTCCGGCAACTCCACCCCCACCAGCGCCATCACCTTTCCCTGCTACCGCTGGCGCCCGGTGGTGGTGGTCCCCGAGGCGCATCCCCTGGACGGGCTCGAAAGGGTGGGCATCGAGCACATTGCGGAGCATCCGCTCATCACCTACTCGTTCAGCACCCGGCCCGGCTCTTCGCTGCTTCGCCCCTTTGCCGACGCCGGACTCGAGCCCAGAGTCGCGCTCACCGCCCGCGACGCCGACATCATCAAGACCCATGTCAAGCTGGGCCTCGGGGTCGGAATCATCGCCGGAATGGCTTTCGATCCCGACGACGACAGCGGCCTGCGCGCCATCGAGGTAGCGGACCTCTTTCCGGAGATCACCACGTGGGTGGCGGTCCGCCGGGGGCTCCACCTGCGCTCCCATGCCGTGACCTTCATCGAGTACTTCGCGCCCAGCCTGGCGGGCAAGATCACTACCGAGGTCATGTGAAGGAGCCGGAAGCGCGCGGCGCCGGCTCCGAACCGGAGGGAATCAGCACCGCGCTCAAGGCGCGGATTCGGGAGGAAATCCACGCGCAAGGGGGCACGCTCCCCTTCTCGCGTTTCATGGACCTCTGCCTGTACGCGCCGGGCCTCGGCTACTACCGCAACGCCGCGCCCAAGTTCGGGCCGGCGGGCGACTTCGTCACCGCGCCGGAAGTCTCCGCTCACTTCGGCAGATGCGTGGCGCGCCAGGTGGCGGAGGTTCTCGACCGGGTTCCCGACGCCGCGGTCCTGGAGGTCGGCGCGGGCTCCGGGCGCCTGGCCTCCCAGGTGCTGCATGCGCTCGCGGGGCAAGGCCTCGAGCCTCCCTACCTGGTGCTCGAATCGAGCGCGGAGCTCAAGCGCCGACAGGCGGAGCACCTGCACGGAGAAGGACTCGGAGGGCGCGTGGAGTGGCTCGACGACCTCCCCGCCCCCGGATTCCAGGGAGCGGTCGTGGCGAACGAGCTGATCGACGCCTTCCCCGCAAGCCTTCTGCGGGTGACGGACGGGGCAGTGCAGGAGGCCCACGTCGTGCACGAGGACGAGGCCTTCCGACAGGCATGGCGGGCGCCGTCCCGCGAAGCGGCAAGTGCGTGGGAGGCGATTCACCGGGATCTCGAACACCCCCTGCCGGCGGGCTATGTCTGTGAGGTGCAGCTCGCCGCCCCGGCGTGGACAAGGGCGATGGGGGCGCGGATCGCGCAAGGAATGCTGCTCCTCATCGACTACGGCTACCCCCGGCGCGAGCTCTACCACCCCGACCGTCGCACGGGCACCCTCGTCAGCCACTACCGCCACCGGGTGCACCACGATCTGCTCGTCCGCCCCGGCCTTCAGGACCTGAGCGCCCATGTCGACTTCACCGCGCTTGCGCGCGCGGGAGCATCGGCCGGGCTGAGGGTGGCCGGGTTCACGACCCAGTCCGAGTTCCTGCTCGCGACCGGGCTGCTGGCGCAGGGAGAGCGATTGGCGCCCGGCAGCGACGCCTATCTGCAATTCGCCCGCGCCGTGAAACGCCTCACCCTGCCGGCGGAGATGGGCGAGGCGGTCAAGTATCTCGCGCTGACCCGCGGCATCAACGGCCCGCTCGTCGGATTCGGCGGCCGCGACCACCGTCCCCGTCTCTAGCGCCCTGTTTCGCCGATTTGCTGTTGCGGACGGCCATCCGTCCGCGGCCGGACCGTCTCTCTTGCGGGCAAGCGCGGCGCCCGAGGTCCCGAAGGGCGGCCGGCAGGCCCGCCTCGTCAGGGCGGGCGCCCTTCCCGCACAGTGGGTTGCGACCCTCAGGCCGAGGATCTCTTCGCCCGCAGCTCGGTCGAGGAGAGGTCCATGCGAAAGTCCGATTCCGGTATCGCCTCGAAGAGCCGCTCGAAGCCGCGCGGTACCGCGCAGTCCGCGAGCGTCCTCACCCGGCCACTCGAAGGCTCCAGGCGTGCGGCGACCAGGAAGCGACAGCCGGACTCCCGGATCCGGGCGAGCGCGCCCGGCACTCCGTCCCGGTCCCCGGCGTAGAAGCAGGGATCGACGAGGCGGGCCAGGGTGTCGGCGCCGAGGACGAAGACGCTGTCGCGCACCCACCGCGTCTTGTCGACGAAGCGCGGTTCCGCGGTGAGCAGCACCGGCGCGTAGCCCGCGAACTGCACGGCTCGGCGCGCGGCCTCTTCTTCCGCGATGGGCGACTTGTCCGCGTTGATGAGCCCCAGCTCGAACATCGGGTCCCGTCCCAGCCGGTCCGCCGCCACCTCCGCGAGACGACGATGGGCATCGTGCAGGGGATTGAAGGAGCCGGAGAGCAGGACCGCGCCCGACAGACGCCGGCCGGGGGTCTCGATGCCGACGGGGGAGCGCAGAAGCCAGTCGAAGTCGCCGCCGACCACTCGCGCGAGCAAGGGGCTCGACTCGCGCCGGCGCTCCAGGCGGTCGCCCGGCCCGAGTGGCAGCCTGAGCCCCTCGCACTCGGGCAATGCGCTGGCGAGGGCGCTGATCACGAGCAGTCCGACGAGGCGCTCCTCCTGCTCGCGCGTGCGCGCTCCCTTCTCGAGGTGCAGCGCGAAGCTCGACACTCCCGACGCATCGCAGAGCGCGAGATGGCAGCGGTGGTCCCCGCGACGCCGGCGCCCGGTCGCAACCGCCGCTGTCCAGCCGACGCCGGTCAGCCCTTCTCCGGGGCCGGCCAGGGCACAGGCCCGAACCAGGGCGGCGCTCGCGAGCGCCCTCGCGACGTCCGGGTGCACGTGCTGCCGGGGAACGAAGCCGGCCGCCTCCGCGAGCGAGGCGGGCGCGTAGCGATCGCTCGCTTCCAGCACCGTGCGCGAGGAGCCGGCACGCCCGTGGAGCCACGCGAGCGCCGGCGCCCCGGCGCCGGCAAACTCGATGACCGCCCGCAGATCCGAGGCATGGATGGCGTCGATGACACGCGCAAGCGCAGACTCCAACCCCTTGCCCCTCTCTTTACCGCACCCCCTGTGATGCAAGGGGGACGATAGACGATCAGCGCCTTCCCGCGCTGCTCGAGCGTCCCGTCGTGTCATTCACCGTCGGGCCGCGCCATCTTCTCGAGCGCCGGCGGGCGCGACCCCGCGGTCGCCGGCCCCCACTGCCTCGCGATTGGAGTCGGGTCCGCTCATGGACCGGGCTCCTCCTCCACGAAACGGCGGAAGTCCGCGGCCACCTCGCGGGCCGCGACCGCAAGCAACGCCTTGCCGTGCGCGGCGCTCGACAGGGCCGGATTGGAGCCGACCCGGCCGTCCGGGAACGCCGCACGGTGGGCATGGGCGTCTTCATGGGCGTCTCCCGCCCGGTCACGGAGCTGCTCGGCCGACAGCGGTGACCAGTGCGCCGTCGTCCGCTCCGTTTGCGGGACCCTCGATAGCGCCCGGGTGATGGATATCTCGCTCGGGGTCGCGTGCATCCCCTCGCCCGCGCCGTAGTACCTGCGCCGCAGGGCGTCGGTCTCGGGTAGCTCCCACCAGCTCTTCAGGCGGAAACGCAGGGGCGGCACCGGCGGATTCGCCAGGGCCCGGCGCTGGTGGATGTCGTGGCAGGCGGAGCGAAGCGGCGCGGCATTGGCCCCGTGGCCGTTGAGAAAGTAGAACGCGCGGAAGCCGCTCCCGGCGAGAGAATCGACGACATCCTCGATCACCCGCGCGAAAGTCCCCGCGCGGAGCGAGACGGTACCCGGAAACGCGAGGTTGAACTGGGCGGGCGTGTAGGCAATGACCGGCGCCACCAGGATGCCGTCCCCGTGCGAGGCGGCCCGGCATGCGATGCCCTCGGCCACCAGGGCATCGGTCCCGATCAGCCCGCCGGGGCCGTGCTGCTCGGTGGATCCGAGGGGGATCAGGATGCCCGTGGAGCGTTCGAGGTAGGCCTCCACCTCGGTCCAGGTCGAGCGCTCGAGCCGCATCCCGACACCTCAGGCTTCCCGGTCCCCGTACCCCGCTCCCGGCGCTTCGCCGGCGCGAGCGCCGGCGGCGCAGGTCCGCACGGCGGAATGGTCCGCCTCCCCCTCCGCGAGGGATCTCAGCCCTGTCCCTGGATGCCCCACTTCTCGTTGAGCGACTCGAAGTAGCCGCCCTCGTGCTGGATGCGCATCCAGTTGTTGAGAAAGTTGAGCCACACCTGGTCGTCCTGGGGGACGATGAACGAGAGCGGCAGGCTGTTCGCGACGGTCTGGAAGGGAATCACCAGGTCTTCATGGGTGTCGGAGAGCTCGCCCGCCTCCAGGATGCTCGAGATGGTGATGTCCACCCGCCCCGCCAGCAGGTCCTGCCAGTCCCGGGCCGGTGATTCCACCTCCTTCCTCGTGGCGTTCGGGAGACGCAGCTTCACGAAGTCGGCAAAAGAGGTTCCCAGGTTGTAGCCGACGGTGACCTCCGGATTGTTCAGGTCCTCCCACGTCTCGAATCGATCCGCCAGCTCCCTGCGGGTCAGGGGCAGGTAGCCGGTGCGGCCCCAGGGGATGGTGTATCCCGCCGCTTTCGCTCGGGTCACGGTCATGGAAGTACCGGTCATGGCGATGTGGTACTTCTGGGCGACCACGCCGTTGATCAGGGTCTTCCAGTCGGTAGCCACGAACTCCACCTCCACCCCCATGTCGGCGGCGAGCTGCCTGGCGGCGTCGATCTGGTGGCCCCGGTACTCCTTGGTCTCCGGATCCTTGAACGACATGGGGTTGAAATCACCCGTGGTCCCCACCTTGAGTGTCCCGCTGTCGAGGACCTCGTGAAGGATGGAGCGCTCCTGTGCGGCTGCCCCTCCGCAGGCCACCGACAGCGCGACGGCAAGTGTGCCAAGCCATTTCATCATCGTCTCTTCCTCCTTGGGTATCGAGGCGTCCCGGCCGGAACGATTGCGGCGGGGGCGCATCTTAGCGGGAGGGGGGACTGGTCGCCAGACGCCGACCTCAGAGGGCGGTCTTCCCCGAGCCTCCGACCGTCTCGCGCAGATGCGCCTCGCGCTGCTCCGGAGCGAGCCGGTCGGAGCCGAGCACGGCATCCGCAACCCGCCGCCCCGCCGCGCGAAGATCTTCCCCGACCGGCCGGTCCGACTCCGGCCAGCGAAAGACCGTGTCCTGGCAGTAGGTGGGCACGGCATCGAGGCCGAAGGGATCCGGCTGGGGTACCGGCTCGCCGGCCGCCAGCGCCCGGATACGCCGTCGCAGAAGCCTGCGCAGCCTCGCGACGCCCGCATCGGAGGATGCGCGGTGCTCGAGGTCATGGATGGCGATGGGGCGCTGCGAGACCTGGGCCTCGTAGTCGCCGGGCTGGCGCTGCCGCTCCTCGTAGGGACGCTCGCCTTCGCTCTGCCCGACGAAGTCGATGGACTCCCTGCCGACCTGCTCCGGATCGTCCTGCCCTCTCAGGTCGAGCCGGGGGCTGAAGAAGCGCCAGCCGATGGTGCGGGTGGCGGTGTCGTCCACCGGCACCATCCACCGCAGCATGGCGCAGCGCTGAAAGGTCTTCGGCGCCTCCGCCTCTTCCCAGATCGCACCGGTCTGGTTGGCGTTGGGCAGGATCGAGTCCACCGTGCGAACCCAGACGCGATCGTCCACCGGCCGGGTCTGGATGTTGATCATGCCGAGCGGGGTGTCGCGGTACTCGATCACCTGGTCGATGCCGGACGCCGCGCCGAACTGCACCCCGCTCGAACGGGCGTGCAGGTGCAGGACGTGGATGGGATCCTGGGTGTTCTCGTAGATCTGGAGCCAGTTGCAGGGCGTGGTGAGAGAGAAGGGCTTGCGCGTGGTGTCGGGCATCCGCTCGCTGTCGAAGACCGGGAAGGGAGGGAGCTCCTCCGGCGGTCCGAAGTATGCGAAGAGCAGGCCGTGGTGCTCGTGGACCGGATAGGCCCCCTGCACCACGTTGCGGCACACGGGGCTCTCGGGAGGCTCCGACCCGGCTCGGAGGATGGTGCCGTCGATGTCGTAGTGCCAGCCGTGGTAGCAGCAGACGATGCCCCGTTCGGCGACGATCCCGTACTCCAGCGACGCGCCGCGATGCGCGCAGTGGCGGTGCAGGAGCCCCGGCCGCCCGGAGCCGTCGCGGAACAGCACCAGGTCCTCGCCGAGGATCCGCACCACCCGGGGCAGGGCGCCCAGCTCCTCCGTCATCGCGACCGGTTGCCAGTAACGGCGCAGGTACTCCCCGCAAGGGGTGCCCGGACCGACGTGCGTGAGCTCTGCGTCTTCCTGCGCGATCCGGGTCCGGTGGTAGCCCTGGAAGCCCGGGGGTCGTGTCGCGTTGCTCATGATCTCTCCCTCAAGCTGACCGGTGGACGCGCGACGCCCACTCTCCCTCGTACGCTCCGATCTGATTTCCCGCCCTGCCCCGGCGGGAGCCCGGAGCGGATCTGCATGCCGCAGTGCTCGCGCGTACTCCCCGCTTCCATTCCCATCCTCCCGCTCCGCCGGCGGGCGGATCCCTCGCCGAGTCACCTCACGGGCTCGAGCGGCACCTGCGAAGGTTACCATGCACCGCGCTGCCGGCCGGCCGGCGGAGACGGGTCGAAACGCCATCGGCCTGCCCTCCGGAGCCCCTCTCCATCGACCGAGGATGTCCCGATGAAAACGATACGTCTTGGCCTCGTGGCCTGTCTCGTCCTGGCCTGCGGCGGGTGTGCGAGCTCGCAGACCTGGGGGTGGTACGTGATCAACCCCGTGACGAAGCAGGGGCGAATCAACGTCGAGTTCCTGCTCTCCGGGGTGCAGTGGACGGTGGCGCTCACGCTCGCCTGCGTGGCGCTCTCCGTCACTCTCGGGTTTCTGTTCTACCTGCCGCGGGTGGCGGAGAAGCGCTGGCTCGATGCGCTGAACCGGGGCCTCGTGGAGCTCTTTCGGTCCATCCCGCCGCTGGTCTCCATCCTGTGGGTCTACTACGGCCTGCCGGTGCTCACCGGTGTCGACCTCAACCCCTTCCTCTCGGGCACGGTGGCGCTGTCGCTCTACGGCGCCGCCTTCATGGCGGAAATCTACCGGGGCGGCATCCAGTCCATCGCCCGCGGCCAGTTCGAGGCGGCGGACGGTCTCGGTCTCTCCACCTTCGACAAGATGGTGTTCGTGATCTTTCCCCAGGCCCTGCGTCGCTGCCTGCCCGCGATGGGCAATCAGTTCGTCATCCTGCTGAAGATGTCCTCCCTGGTCTCGGTCATCGGCCTCGCGGAGGTGGTGCGGCGGGCGAACGAGCTGGCCGTGACCGAGTACCGCCCCCTGGAGATCTACTCCTTCCTCGTCCTCGAGTACCTGGTGCTGGTGCTGCTGGTCTCGGCCGGGGTGCGCTGGGTCGAGCGACGGGCGGGCGCCGACGAAGCCCAGCGCATCGGCGAAGGATAGAGGCCGGGGAAGCGCAGTGAGGCGTCCGTCGAACGGCCCGTCGAGCCTCGCCGCGGCTGGTGTGGCGGCTCGCGAGGCGAGGCCGACCCGCCCCGGTGGATCCCTTCTTCGAAGGACCCGAAGGGTACGAATAGCGATGCGACGGGGCGAATCGGCGACCGCCTCGGATCGGCATCGAAAGCGGTGGAGACGGCGCGAGGACGACGGTACGCACGGATGCGGCGGAAGAGTGGGCGTGGTGCATAATCGCGTTACGGGAAGATGAGCGAAGACCAAGCGAAGGAAGAGGGCTCCGGCGCGCCGTCCACGCCGATCGAGCGGGCACGGGCGCAACTCCTTGCCCGGTGGCGCGACTTTCCGGAAGCCGACGATGCGGAGCTGCGGGCGCTGCTCGAGTCCGCCGTCGCCCGTGCCGCGGAAGCGGAGGCGGAGCTCATGACGGTGATGAACCCGGTGAGCCGGCCGATGCGCCTGCGCCTCGGCGTTCTGGTGAGCGATGCCGGCCTCGACCGGATGTACCGCCAGGAGTGGGCCGAGCTCAGCCTCGACCGCGAGGGCCGCTGCTATCTCGTCTACCGCCGGGGCGACGGCGGCAAGTACGCGATCGAGTGGTCGCCCGCGACCACGGTTCCGGAAAGCATGATGAAGGCGCTGCCGGAGTGCCTGGCCCTCGCCATGCTCGGGGGGGACTCCGATGAGACCTGAAGGGGCGCGCTGGTTCGGGATCGCCCTGCTCGGCGCGCTCGCTCTCGGCGGGGCCGTGGACGGCCTCGGCGAGGAAGACGCGGAGACCGATTCCGCGCAGGTCGGATATGCGCACCTCAGCGGCACCATCGACCGGCTCCGCCACCGTTACCTCGAGCGCGCCATCGACGACGCCCGCGAGCAGGGGCTCGACACCCTCATCGTGCACATCGACACCGACGGCGGAGAGGTGTCGCACGCCCGCGAGATGTTCAAGAAGGTGATCGACCAGCGCCACGAAGGGCTGCGGATGATCGCCTACGTGGACTTCCGCGCGATATCGGCCGGCGCCATGATCGCCTACGCCCACGAAGAGCTGTACGTGGCGCAGACCGCCTCCGTCGGGGACATCGGCGTCATCTTCGTCAGCCGCGAAGGCAAGATCGAGTACGCGCCGGAGAAGATCGAGACGGTGGTGCGCACGCTGCTCGTGCAGGCGGCGGAGCAGAACGGGTGGGACCGGGCGCTGCTGCTCAAGATGACCGCGCGCAACCAGAAGCTGTACCGCGCGATTCTCCCGGACGGCGAGACCGAGTTCGTCATCGAGGACGACCTGCCGGACTTCCTGCTCGCCCATCCCGAGCTCGACGCCGACGACGAGCGCCAGCTCGTGCTCTACCGGGGCGAGGACCGCCTTCTCACCCTGACCGGCCGCGAAGCCCTCTCGATGGGGATGGCCACCGGAGAGGCGGAGAACATCGACGCGCTGTACGCGGCGCTCGACATCGACCCTGACTCAGTGAGGGACCTGAGCCCGAAGGGAACGGAGACCACCGCGTGGTTCCTTTCGACCTTCGCGCCGCTGCTCGCGGGCCTCGCCTTCCTGTTCATCCTCTTCGAGCTGAACACTCCCGGAGTCGGCTGGTGGGCGCTGATCGCGGGGGCGCTCGGCGGGCTCTTTCTGCTTGCCCAGTACTATCTCGACCTTGCAGAGAACATCGAGATCCTGCTCCTGATTGCCGGCATCACCCTGATCGCGGTCGAGTTTCTCACCGCGGCGGGAGGGGGGCTCATCGGCGTTGCGGGAGGCACGCTCACCCTCGCCGCGCTCGTGATGCTCTTCCTGCCCAACGAGCTGGACTTCGACTTCGCCAATCCGGAGTTCATGGACGCCCTGGGAGGCGCGGTCGGGAGGAGCTTCATCGCGCTCGGCATCGTGGCCGTGGGCGCCGCCGGGTTCTTCTTTCTCCTGCCGCGCTCTCCCTGGCGGCGGCGCTTCACGCTCGTGAACGAAGTCACCGGCACCAGCAGCGGCGCGGTCGAGGCACGAGCCCCTTCCCTCGTGGGGCGGCAGGGTCATACCCCCGACGGCCTGCACCCGGGCGGCACGGTCTTCATCGACGGTGAACCGCACAGCGCACGCGCCGAACACGGAGCCTGGATAGCGCCGGGCGCGATCGTGGAGGTGCTCGCGGTGGAGTTCGGCGAAGTGCTGGTGCGCGCCCGCCGGGAGGAGGAAAGGGCCTGAGGGCCGGTCCGCGCATGCCCGAGATCGACTGGATCTACACCGGCTACGCCCTGGCCCTGCTCGCGCTCGGCGTGGTGCTGCTCGTCTTCGAGTTCTTCATCGTTTCCTTCGGATTCCTGCTCGCCGGCTCCATCGCATCCACCGCCGCCGCGATCTACTTCGCGTTCCGTGCGTCCGACGTGGTCGGCTGGGGCATGGTCGTCGTCGTGCCGATTCTCGCCGTCTTTCTCGTGCGCCGGGGCTTCGCCCGCCTGCGCACCTCGCACATCGTGCCCAAGCGCGAGATCACCGAGGAGGCCGGCTACCACCACGTGGCGGATCGGCTCGGGATCGGGCCGGGCTCGGTCGGCACCATGGTCACCCCGGCGCGCCCTTCCGGCCGCGCCCGCTTTCCGGGAGGCGAGTGCGACGTGCAGGTGCGCGGCGGCACCCTCGAAACCTCCGCCCGGGTGGTCGTCGGGGAGATCGACGGTGCGATCGTCTTCGTGCGACCGGCCGGCGACGAGCCGGCATCGGAAGGGGCGGCTGACGACGAGCGCACGTGAACTTCCGCTATCGCGCGCGCCGTATCGGAGACGGGCCCCGAATGCGGGTTAACATGGGCGCTCCTGCCGCCGGCACGCCCCCTGCCCCGGGGCACGGCGTCTAACGGAGATTGCAACCATGAGCTTCGACATCATCGGCCTGCTCACCATCGTCGTCGTCGCGATCATCGCGCTCGCGATCATCGCGCTCATCTGGAACGCGTTCTGGCTCTGGTGGCAGTCGATTCTGTCCAATGCGCCGGTGAGCCTCCTGCAGATCATCTTCATGCGCTTTCGCAAGGTGAACCCGGCGATCATCGTGCGGGTCCGGATCACCGCGAAGAAGGCGGGCATCGACCTGAGCGCGGACGAGCTCGAAGCCCACTACCTCGCCGGCGGAGACGTGGAGCGCGTGGTGCAGGCGCTGATTTCGGCGCACAAGGCGAACATCACCCTGAGCTACGACCGTTCCTGCGCGATCGACCTCGCGGGCCGCGACGTCAAGGAAGCGGTCGGCACCTCGGTCAACCCCAAGGTCATCGACGTGCCCTCCGGCGCCATGGCGCGCGCCAACATCGACGCGATCGCCGGCGACGGCATCCAGCTCAAGGTGAAGGCGCGGGTCACCGTGCGCACCAACCTCGACCGGCTGGTGGGAGGCGCAACCGAGGAGACGGTGGTCGCGCGGGTCGGCGAAGGCATCGTCACCACCATCGGCTCCGCCCAGAACCACATGCAGGTGCTGGAGAACCCCGACCGCATCTCCAAGGTGGTGCTGGAGCGGGGCCTCGATTCCGGCACCGCCTTCGAGATCCTCTCCATCGACATCGCCGACGTGGATGTCGGCGACAACATCGGCGCCCGGCTCAAGATCGACCAGGCGGAGGCGGAGAAGAAGGTCGCGCAGGCGCAGGCCGAGCGCCAGCGGGCACTGGCGGTTGCCCGCGAGCAGGAGATGGTGGCGCTGGTGCAGGAGAACCGGGCCAAGGTGGTGCTCGCGGAGGCCGAGGTGCCGAAAGCGATGGCGGACGCGTTCCGAAACGGCCGGCTCGGAGTCATGGACTACTACCAGATGCAGAACGTCATGGCCGACACCCGCATGCGCGCGAGCATCGCGGAGCCCGAGCGCCCGGACGACAACGCCGCGCCCGAGTAGGCCGCATTGAGACTGCTTCCCAACTTCCGCGCCCGCCTCAAGGAGGCGTTCGAGAGGCACCTCGATGAGTGGCGCCCCGGGGGCGAGAGGGCAGAGGCGGCGCCCTCGCAGCGCGAGGCCCGTGCGGCGTTCGTCGCCGACCCGGAGCCCGCCGCCGAGCCTTCTCCTCTTTCCCCGACTCGCCACGCCGCGGCTGACCCGTGGGCCGCCGCCGCTTCCCGCGCGCCTGGAGACGGGGCGGCAGCGGGGTCGCGCGTCGCTCTGCTCGCACGCCTGCGAAACCCCGATTCCCTTCGGGAGGCCTTCGTCGTCAAGGAGATCCTGGACCTCCCCGTCGGCCTCAGACCCCTGCGCGGACGCGGCGTCCGGAGCTGAGACCCGATCCCCGGCACGGCGGCACGCCTCGAAGCGGCGTCCGCGGGCGCCCTCCCGGTCAGGCCGCCGCCTTCTCGGGAAGCTGCCCCTGCAGCACTCGAATGTGTTCCAGACCCATGCCGCAGCATCCGCCGATCACCTGCACGCCGCGCTCAGTCCACGAGCGAGCGGCGGATACCCATTCGTCGAGCGTGTGCGGATTCTCGGCGTTGGGATCGGCGAAGGCCTGGACGTAATCCCGCCGGCCCGCTTCGGGGTAACACCCGATTGCCCCGGACCACCTGGACTGCACCACCGGCAGGGCCCGGTCGGTGTCCTCGATGGTCGAGTGGAAGAGGCTCAGCACGTCGGACTCGAGCGGCAGCTTGTCGTCCAGCTCGTCGGCCAGCAGCAGGTCGGAGAAGTAGCCGCTCCGGACCGCTTCCTCGCCCTCTCGCACGTGACACTTGAATCCGGCCCAGTACGGAACGCCCGCGCTCGCGACGGCGTCGAGCACCCATCGGCGCTGCCGGTCGTTTCCCGTCGCCTCCGCTATGAGGAAGTCCACTCCGGCGTCGACGAGAAGGGCGACCTGCTCCTTCAGGTTGCGCTTCGCCTGCTCCTCGGTGATGAGTCCGCGCATGCGCATCCCGCCGGTGATGGTCCGGCCGGCGCCGGTACGATATACCTCGTACTGCGACTCCGTCTGCGCCCCGAAGTTCGACACCGAGCCCGCAATCCAGACCGGCTTGTCCGCGACCCGATCGCGCGCCTCCCGCGCGAGGGCGACTGCGCGATAGTTGAGCTCGCCCACGAGGTCGCTCAAGCCCGCCGCTTCGTAGCTGTGCCGCGCCGCAGAGTAGGTGTTGGTCGTGATCACGTCGACGCCGGCACGGATGTAGTCCTCGTGCATCTTGCGCACCGTGTAGGGATGGGTGTGGTTCCCGATCGCGGCCCAGCAGTAGGGGTTCATCGGCACCCCGGTCGCCTGGAGCTGGGTGCCGACGGCGCCGTCGAGGAGAATCACTTCTCGGTTGTCGAGACGCTGCTTGAGATCGCGGTAATCCGACATGCGCTGTTTCCTCTTCGTTCAATCGGCTTGCACTTCCGTGGCCGGCCTGGACCGGGCCGAAGCTCGTCGGCAGCGATTATCGGGCGAATCGGGCCATCGCGACATCCCGTCGGCGCCCGCCGGAATCCGGGCCTCAGCCTGCGCCGTGCGTCGCTCCCCGGCCGCCCGTGTCGTCGAACACCTCGCTTCGGAACACCTCGTGGAGCGCTTCCAGGTCCGGCCCCAGCAATCTCGGCGCGTCGAGGGGCGGGACGCGCTCCCTGACGGCGGCATGGAGGCCACGGAGCGGGGGCGCGGGCGTGCGCTCGCCGACATCGAGCGCCCGGGCCGAAGTGGCGGCGAGCACCGCCAGCGCGGCGAGCAGGCAGTCCCCGGATTCCGCGTCCGCATACCACGCGGCGAATACCGGCGTGCCGATGTCGGACTGCCCTCGGGCCGCGTACTCACCGCTTCCCGGCAGAAAGGTGCGTTGCGCGGCACGGCGGGCCTGCTCTCCGAGCGCCACGAGGGAGCCGGGAAGGTAGCGCGGCGCATCGTACGCCGCCCCGCCATCCAGTCCGTGCGGCAGGCCCGACACATCGCCGTCCAGGGTCTTGGCGCACAGGCGGTCCGCGAGCAGGACCAGATCGGCCCAC
Organism: Gammaproteobacteria bacterium; assembly: GCA_022824305.1. Classification (GTDB taxonomy): domain Bacteria; phylum Pseudomonadota; class Gammaproteobacteria; order HK1; family HK1; genus JAJEAD01. The sequence continues at coordinate 145,402 of JAJEAD010000011.1, forward strand.
GCCCCGGAGAGCGCGTTCAAGGCGGTGTAGGCGCTCGCATTGTGAAAGCCCCCGGCGTGGATCACCCTCCCATGCGGAAACTCGGACGCGGGTGCGTGCTCGGAGCCGGGAGGGAGATAAGTCGGGTTGTCGGTGACCGACGCAAGAGACCATTGCGCACATTCCTCCGCCTCTTCGAGGGCCTGAAATGCCTGCCCGAGCAGACGCGGGATGACCCGGAAGCTCACCGGAGCCTGCCAGGCGCGCCGCTCGCCCCCGGCCCCCTCGAGGCAGTGCGCCAGGGTGGCCAGCGCGCTGCGGTCGTGCGGACTCCCCCAGCAGTCCGCAAGTATCGGATCGTAGTGCTCGAGGGGGGCGCGGAATCCCTCGATGGCGAGCGCGAACACGCGAGCGGCGAGGCTGATGCGACCTCTCGCCGCCAGGGCGGCATCCGCCACCAGAGCGCTCGCGCACGGCGAGCCGTTGGTCAGCGCGCTGTTGTCCTTGGGCCCCATTGTTACCCGATCCGCAATCTCGAAGAAGAGATGGCCGAGCGCGTTGATCTCTCCGGCCGCTCCGTTGCCGCGGCCCGGAAGCGGGGGCAGAGCCCTGCCGTCCAGCATGTCGGCAACCTCCTCCACCACCGGCAGAGAGATCCCGGAATTGCCCTCCACGAAGTTTGCGAGACGGGCGAGCAGGATGCCGCGCACGACGCGAGTCGGAAGCTTCTCCCCGAAGGAAACTCCCGCCGCGCCGGGGCGACGCGCGCTCTGGGCGCGTAGCTCTCCGTGTCGGAGCACCGTCTTCACTCCGGGGCCGACCCTGGTGTTCGCCCCGTAGACGCGCCGATCCGGATACTTCTCGATGTACTCGAGAAAGGTCTTCCTCGCCGCCGCGATGCGCTCTCTCGCCGCACCACCGAGGACGACCGGCTCCCCCTCCCAGGCGACGCGCCGAAAGCTCTCCAGGTTGATGTCAGCGCGGCGTTCGAGGACGTGCATCGAATCAGGACCTCCAGGAAAGCGACCGGTCGCGTGGCCGGCAGCGCCGACCCAGTCCCGCCCGATTCCGCGGGCGGCGAGATTGCGCCTGGTTCGGCACGGCCGACTCAGGCCTTCGCAGACCCCGCACCCGCGAACACTTCTTCCCCTCGCTCGTGGGCGAGCAGGAGCGCCTTGCGGTTCAGGCCGCCTCCATAGCCGCCGAGGGTTCCGTTCGCAGTGATGACGCGATGGCAAGGCACGACGATCGCGACGGGGTTCGCGCCGTTCGCCGTGCCCACCGCGCGGGCGGCGCCGCTGTGGCCGGCCACCCGGCGGGCGAGCTCACCGTAGCTCGAGGTCTCGCCGTAGGGTATGCGAGCGAGCTCGGCCCAGACCCGGCGCCGGAACTCGCTTCCTTCGGGCTCTACCGCCATCTCGAACTCCCGCAGCTCGCCCGCGAAGTAGGCCTCGAGCTCGGCCAGCTCGCGGCGAAGCCCGGCGTCGTCCCGGATCCAGCCGGCGCCGGGCGCCACCGCCTTCGACGCTCCGGGCCGAGGCGAGTCGGGCCGCTTGGGGTCGCGGTCCGGAATGGTGACGTGGCGGACCGCGACCTCGTCGCGGGCGACCATGAGCGCCCCGATGGGGGAGTCGTACCAGGCGTATCTCAGCATGATCGCCGACCTCGATGTGTCCTTCCGGTCATTCTTGAGACGGCGGTGCCGCCGGGATGAGGATACCTCGCGCATTCTCGAATGCCAGTCACAACCCCGTGTCGAGTTCACCATGGGAAAGGTCGGCTTTTCCTGTTCGATCGATTCGGAGCTTCGCCCCACCAGACAACGGGTTATGGGCTCTCATCCAGTGCCCTGCGCCCATGCGATCCGACGCCGGCGTCCCGCCCGCAGCGGGGAAAGCCGCACGGATCGCCGGTACCCCGGGCACGGTCAGGCGTTCCGGTGCCCGTTCGTTGAAAAAAGCGCATGGCGGCCTCAAGCTGGCGGCATCACGGACACCCACTCCCGCCAAACCGAAACCGAGGGAAGCCTGCATGACCACCAAGCCAGTCAGACTGAACGCCGGAGGCCACCCGAACACCGGAATGACTCCATCGAACATGGTCGAGCCCGGCGACTTCACCACCGACGACCGGACCGAGCTGATTTCCCATCACTTCACGACCGACGACCAGAGCATTCTGACCGGCGTCTGGGAGTGCGCGCCGTGCAGGGAGGAGATCGACGCCTACCCCGTCCACGAGATGATGACGGTGCTCGACGGCTCGGTGACGGTGACCGATGCCGACGGGCGGGCGGAAACGTACGAAGCGGGAGACACGTTCTTCATCCCCAAGGGCACACCGTGCACCTGGGAGATCACCCGGAAGATGCGCAAGTTCTACATGATCGCGGACGTGTGAGGGCAGAGTCGGCCAGCGGCCGCGAAAGGGAGCGGCCCTGCTCCGCCGTGGCGAAGGCAGGGACGGGACAGCGCGGCGATGGGAATGTCGACGGCGCCGCGCCCGCCCGACTCCGCACCCCCGTTCCGGTGGCCTCGATCGCCTATACTCGCGGAGGTGAAAGTCGATGCGAATTCGAGACGGATGCCTCTGGCTTCTCACCTGATTGATCGTTGCATCATCTAAGGTCCCCGAAGGCGGCGAGTGGATGAGCATGACCCCGGAAGCCTGGACCCTGATCGGTATCGGAGTGGCGATACTGGTAGCGATCGCGACTTCCCACCGCCAGACCCGCGTCGACGTGAAGTCGTTTCGAGACGAGCTTCGCGCGGACATGAAGGCCGAACGCGACGCACTCCGCGAGGAGATGAAAGCGGACCGCGAAGCGCTCCGCGTAGAGATGAAGGCCGACCGAGACGCGCTACGTGCAGAGATGAGGGCGGACCGCGATGCGCTCCGTACGGAGATCAGGGCCGACCACGATGCACTTCGAACGGAGTTGAAGGCAGATATCGATGCGCTTCGCACGGAGTTGAAGGCGGATGTCAGTGCGCTGGACAGAAAGATCGACGACATTCGCGAAGAAATCAGCGGCCTCCGGGAACGCATGGCAAGGCTGGAAGGACTTCTCGAGGGCCTGCGGGAGGCGATAAGCGGTCGCCAGGTCGCTTGAGGCGCGCGAGGAAGGCCGGACGCGAGTGACCGCGAGTCCCGTGCAACTGCTTCTCTACCGCTGGGCGGGCCGGTGGGGACCCTTCAAGGTGAGCATTCCCTGCGGCGAGTGCTCCCTCACCGCCGATGTCATTCAGGACACCCTTGCCACCGAGCTCGCGGGCATTCCCGTCGAGGTGGAAACGAGGGAGTGGCTGAGCGAGTGGTGGAAGCCCCTGCCCAGGGGCGGCTGGCACGCCCCGATCGTGATGGTGGAAGGCAGGGTCGTGAGCCAGGGCCACGCCCTGAACCGAGGCGTGCTCACCGAGGCGGTGATCGCCGCGCACGTGGAGCGCGCCGGAGTCTCCGGCAACCACCTCTACGGCAAGGAGACCTGCCCCCACTGCGTGCGGGCCAAGGGCTACTTTGCCGCCGCCGGCATCGACTACGCGTACCACGACGTGGTGAAGGATCCGCGCGCGCTCTACGAGATGCTCGGCCGGGTGAAGCCCATCGTCGGGCCGAAGACCCCGATCACCGTGCCGCAGATCTGGATCGACGGGAACTACATGGGCGGCGCCGACGAGCTCGGCCGTCACCTGGGACTGAAGGTCGAGCCCAACCCCGAGCGGGGTCAGAACTCGATGACCGACCGGCCGAACCTCGCGCGCACCTGAGGGCGTCTCAGGTCCCGCCGCCGATGCCCGCTTCGAGAGGCATCGAAAGCACCCGCCGTCGAAGCGCGGCGTAACCCCGAAGCGGGTACGCGGGGAGCTGGCTCTCGCGCAGGTCGAAGCCGAAGGCACGCTTGCTCAGCACGACGATGGGCGGCGCCTGGATGCGCTTGAAGACGCTGGCGCGCACCTGCCCGGCCAGCCACTCCAGGTCTTCCACCCAGGCCGCGGCATCGGCGAAGCAGCGGCGGAAGCGCTCGGCGTCGTGCCAGCCGATGCGCTCGAGGAGCTCGCCGTCCGCGAACCAGCCGAGCAGGTCGGCGGGGTGGCGGCGATACTCGATCAGCTGGCGCAGCAGCGCGTCGTGATAGCCGTACTTGATGGGGTCGCCCTGCCCCTTCGTCACGTCCTGCTCCGCCGAGAGCTCGGCGCTCGGCACGGTGCTGCCGTCGTAGAGGTTCTCGGGTATGACGGTCCTTCCGTACACGGACTCGTTGAGATGGCGGGCGAGCTCGAAGACCTGCGTCTTGTAGAGATCGCCGAGCGGAGCCACCGCGCCGCTCACGTCTCCGTAGAGCGTCGCGTAGCCGAGCGCGATCTCGGTCTTGTTGCCGTTGTTGGTGAAGAGCAGGCCGTGCCGGGCGGCGAGACCGGCGAGGATTCCCGCGCCGCGCAGGCGCGCCTGCACGTTCTCGTCCACGAGGCCGGTGTACTCTCCCGGCACGCCGGCGAACCCGCAGGAACGGAGGCGCTCCGAGAACGCCGCGTGCAGGTCGTCGATGGGACACACCAGGTAGTCCACGCCGAGGGCGGCGCAGAGCGATCGGGCGTTGTCGCGCGTGCGCCCGGAGTTGAAGCGCGTGGGCATGTTCACCGCGAAGACCCGTCCCGCCCCGAACGCGCGCACCAGCAGGCAGAGCGCGACGCTCGAGTCCACGCCTCCGCTCACGCCGACGAGAAAGCGGTTCTCGGCGCCGCGCACGTGATCGAGGTGGCGGAGCCCGGTGATCACGCCGTCGCAGATCGCGGCGCTCTCGGACTGCGCGGGCGCCACCTCCACCGCGCCTTTCTCCGCGGCGTCGCCGGTCACGAGCAGCGCTTCCCGCCAGGCGGGAGCGCGGGCGGCCAGGGTAGCGTCGGGCGCATACGCGGAGGAGTCACCGTCGAACACGAGGATGTTCTTGCCGTTGTTGAGCGCGCCGACGTGATTCACGTAGAACAGGGGAAGCGGGGAACGGCGCAGGACCTCGCGCACCGTGCGGTGGCGCTTGTCGTTCTTCTGCCAGGTCCACGGTGAGGACGAGAGGTTGATGACGGCTTCGGCACCGCGCTCGCGGTACATGTGCAGGGTGTCCAGCGCTTCGCCGTCCTGCTCGTAGTCCTCGCACCACAGGTCCTCGCAGAGCTGCACCCCGAAGCAGAACTCACCGCCATCGCGCCGCGGCACCCGGTAGGGAACGAGCCAGTCGCTGACGGGGCGGCCCGCCGAGGACGCGAGCTTGCGCAGCGAGTAGAAGTGCCGGTCGTCGTCGAAGAAGCGGTAGTTGGGCTGCAGGGTCTTGGCGTGCGCTCCCCCCGGGACTCCGGGGGGCAGTCCGGCGCGCCGGACGGCAACGCCGTCCCGGCATACGTGCACCGCATTGAACTTGCGCACGCGCCCGTCTTCGCCGATCCGTCCCGGATCGAGCGCGACATTGCCGTAGACCACCGTGATGCCGCGGCTCGCCGCCCTCACCTCTTCGTCCCATTCCGCGAAGTCGCGCACCAGGGCATCACTCTCCCAGGCATCGCCCACGATGTACCCGGGAACACAGAGCTCGGGAAACGCGACGAGATCGAGGGCAAGCTCGCGCGCCTGCTCTATCATCTCCAGCATGCGCGCAACGTTCCGGTCCGGGCGCCCCGGCCTCACGTCCATCTGCGCGAGCCCGATGCGCGGAAGCGGGCGCGCCACGTTCAGCCCGGCCCCGGCCAAGGTCCCGCTCCGGGGCGCCGCGGGCGGCGGGCCCGCGCTTTCGGAGCCCGCCACAATGCAGGCACAATGCGCGCGCGGCGGCTCGCGGGGCGAAGCGCGGTGAGCGAAGGCACTCTCAAGGCATCCACCAACGCGCTGCTCTGCGCGGCGGCGCTGGTCGTGGTGGTGGCGGGCATGAAACTTGCCCAGCCCATCATCGTGCCCTTTCTCCTGTCGGTGTTCATCGCCGTGATCAGCGCCCCGCCCCTGCTCTGGCTCGAGGAGCACCGTCTTCCCCGACCGGCCGCGATGCTGATCGTGATCGTCGGGATTATAGCGGTGGTGTTCGGCCTGACCGCGGTGGCCGGTCCTTCCATCGGCGCCTTCACCCGCGACATTCCCGAGTACCAGGCCCAGGTGAACGCGCAACTCAACGCGCTCTTCTCGTGGCTCGGCGACAGGGGAGTGGGCGTGACCCCCGGAACCCTGTCGGAGATCGCGAACCCGGGCGCGGTGATCGGACTCGCGGGCGATCTCTTCAACAGCCTCGGCGGGCTGCTCGCCAACGCGTTCCTGATCTTCCTGACCGTGGTCTTCATCCTCTTCGAGGCCTCCGGCCTGCCGGAGAAGCTCGAGCGGATATCGGGCAACGCCGAGCACTCGCTCGACCGCTTTCGGCACTTCACCGGCAATCTGCGGCGCTATCTCGCGATCAAGACGCTCGCGAGCCTGGGGACGGGGGTGGCGGTGGCGCTCTGGCTCTGGGTGCTGGGGGTCGACTACCCCATCCTGTGGGGGATGCTCGCCTTCCTGCTCAACTACGTGCCCAACATCGGCTCGATCATCGCCGCGGTGCCCGCGGTGCTGCTCGCGGCAGTGCAACTGGGAGCGGGGGTCGCGGGAGCGGTGGCGGCAGGGTACGTGGTCGTCAACGTGGTGGTCGGCAGTATGATCGAGCCGCGTTTCATGGGACGGGGCCTCGGACTGTCGACGCTGGTGGTCTTCCTCTCCCTCGTGTTCTGGGGATGGGTTCTCGGGCCGGTCGGCATGTTCCTCTCGGTGCCGCTCACCATGACCGCGAAGATCGCGCTCGAGACGCGCGACGACACGCGCTGGATCGCGGTGCTGCTCGGACCGTCCCCGTCGGGAGACGGCCCGCAGGGCCGCCAGGGAGGAAGGAGCTGATGAAGACGTCGGAGCTCGCCGCGATGGCGGGCAACTGGAACTACCCGGCCGCAATCCGTTTCGGCGCGGGACGGATCGTGGAGCTGCCCGAAGCCTGTCGCGAGCTCGGCATCGCCCGCCCACTCCTCGTCACCGATCCCGGCCTCGCCGCCCTGCCGCCGGTGCAGCGGAGCCTCGAGGTCTGCCGCGATGCGGGGCTCGGGTGCTCGCTCTTCTCCGAAGTGCGCGGGAATCCCGTCGAGGCGAACGTGGACGCCGGGGTGCGCGCGTTTGCGGAGGGTGAGCATGACGGGGTGATCGCGCTCGGGGGCGGCAGCGCCCTGGATGCGGGCAAGGCGATCGCGTTCATGGCCGGCCAGCGGCGCCCGATCTGGGACTTCGAGGACCGGGAGGACTGGTGGACGCGCGCCGAAGAGGACGGCATCGCGCCGGTGGTGGCGGTCCCCACGACCTCCGGGACCGGTTCGGAAGTGGGCCGGGCCTCCGTCATCACCGACGAGCGGGACCACACCAAGAAGATCATCTTCCATCCCCGGATGCAGCCCGCCCGGGTCATCCTCGACCCCGAGGTGACGGTGGGCCTCCCCGCTCACCTCAGCGCGGCGGTGGGCATGGATGCCCTGTCGCACAGCCTGGAAGCCTTCTGCAGCCCGGTGTTCCACCCGCTCGCCCAGGGCATCGCGGTCGAAGGCATCAGGCTGGTCCATGACTGGCTGCCCCGGGTCTGCGAAGACGGAAGCGATCTCCCCGCGCGTGCCCACATGCAGGTCGCTTCCTCCATGGGCGCCACCGCCTTCCAGAAGGGGCTCGGCGCGATGCACTCCCTGAGCCACCCCTGCGGCTCGGTGCTCGACACGCACCACGGCCTGACCAATGCCGTGGTCATGCCCTACGTGCTCGCCTTCAACCGGGAGACGGTGGAGGACCGCCTCACCGCCCTCGCCCGTTACCTGGGCCTGCCCCGACCCGGATTCACGGCAATGCTCGACTGGGTGCTGGACCTCCGCGAGCGGATCGGCATCCCCCACACGCTTCGCGACATCGGAGTGGAAGAGGAGCACGTTGCGCGCCTCGCTCCCATGGCCGAGAAGGACCCTTCCTCGGCCACCAACCCGGTGCCGCTCACCACCGGGAACCTCGACCGCCTGTACCGGCGCGCCATCGCAGGCGAGCTGGGGCGCTCCGGATGAGAGCCGCGGCGGCGCCGCGATGCCAGAGTCCGCCGGCAGCCGGCTCCGAACGGAGCCCGATGCCCGGACCGCGCACCCGGGCGCCGGCTTGAGCGAGCGCGGGCGATGAAGGCGGTGACGGGCGCGGAAGTGCTCCAGCTCGGCGATCCCGGGCTGCGGCGGCGCAGCCGCGAAGTCGACGATCTCGAGTCCGTGGAGTTCCGGGCCGCGGAGCGCCGCCTCCACGAGACATTGCGCGCCTTCCGGGCGGAGCACGGGTTCGGGCGGGCGATCTCAGCACCCCAGATCGGTGTGGCGCGGCGCTTCATCGCCGCCAATCTCGGTGAGGGCGCCTTCTCGATCGTCAATCCCGAGATCACATGGCGTTCCACGGAGACCGTCACCATGTGGGACGACTGCATGAGCTTTCCTTCCCTCCTCGTCCGCGTGCGGCGCCACCGCTCGATCTCGGTGCGCTTCACCACCGGCGAGGGAGAGAGCGTCGCGTGGGAGAGGCTCGATACCGCCCTCTCCGAACTGCTGCAGCACGAGATCGACCACCTGGACGGGGTGCTTGCGGTCGACCACGCCCTGGACCGCAACGCCATCGTCACCCGCGCCGCCTTCGACCTCCACCGCGAGCACCTTCGGAGACAGGTCGATTACGTCATCGCGTGAATCGCCGGCGCAGAGCCGCGTTCCCTGCTTGCCGGCCCCCGCGCCCCGAACCCACGAAGCGAGGAGTGAATAGATGACCCCGAACCCATCGAAACGGAAGCGCTTCGGCGTCGCCGTGATGGCCGCCGGCCTGCTCGCCGCCGCCTTCGCCGCCCACGCCGAGAAGTGGGACATGCCGATGGCCTACGCCGACAGCAACTACCACACCCAGAACGGCAAGGCCTTCGCCGAGGCGGTCGGCGTCGCCACCGGCGGCGCGCTGGAGATCGTCGTCCACGGCGGCGGCTCGCTGTTCAAGGGCAACGAGATCAAGCGCGCGGTCCAGACCGGCCAGGCGCCCATCGGCGAGCGCCTGCTCTCGGCGCACCAGAACGAGAACGCGGTGTTCGGCTTCGATTCGGTGCCCTTCCTCGTGACCTCCTTCGAGGCCTCCGAGAAGCTCTGGCAGGCGGCGCGCCCCACCATCGAGAACATCCTCGCGGATCAGAACCTCGTGCTCCTCTACGCCGTGCCCTGGCCCCCGCAGGGGATGTACTTCGACCGGGAGATCGACGCCGTCGCGGACATGGCCGGCATCAAGTTCCGGGCCTACAACGCCGCCACATCCCGCCTCGCCGAGCTTGCCGGCATGCTCCCGGTGCAGATCGAGGCGGCGGAGCTCACGCAGGCCCTGGCGACGGGGGTGGCGGAAGCCTTCATCTCCTCCGGCTCCACCGGCTACGACCGCAAGGTCTGGGAGCACCTCTCCCACTTCTACGAGGTCAACGCCTGGCTGCCGCGCAACTACGTGTTCGTCAACAAGGAGGCCTGGGAGGCCCTGGACGAGAGCACCCGCAACATCGTGCGGGGCATGGCGATGCTCGCGGAGCGGGCGGGCACTGCGGAGGCGCAGCAGCTCTCCGACTGGTACGTGGCCCAGCTCGCCGCAAACGGCATGACGGTGCAGGTCGCGGGAGAGGGCCTGCGCGGGGACCTCGAGGCAATCGGCGTCACCATGACCGAAGAGTGGCTCAGCGTCGCCGGAGACGAGGGAAAGGCGATCGTCGACGCCTTCGCGGAAATGTAGCGGTCGCGGCCGGCCGACCCGGACCCGGGCTCGCGCGAGGAGCATCGGCGGTGTGGGGGCTCGGGCGCGGAGGCGAGGCGGTCCGCCGGACCGGGACCTCCGCTCGAAGGCGGCCCTGGCGGCCACGATGCCAGGGCGATCGGTGACGGGACGCACTCCATGAGAGCGGCCGGGCGCGTCCTGCGCAAGTCCCTCGACGCGCTCTACCTCGGGTGCGGGGCGCTCGCCGCCTGCTTCCTGGTGCTGCTGCTCGCGATCATCGTGGCGCAGATGGCGGCCCGCTGGACGGGACAGGTCTTCACCGGCGCCACCAGCTACGCGGGCTACTGCATGGCGGCCTCCGCGTTCTTCGCGCTCGCCTACGCGCTGAACCACGGGGCGCACATCCGGGTCAACCTGCTCCTCTCCCGCCTGGGTGCAGCGCGCCGCTGGGGCGAGCTGTGGTGCTTCGCAACGGGAAGCGCGATCGCGGCCTACTTCGCCTTCTACGCCATCAAGACGACGTGGTGGTCCTACAGGCTCAACGACGTGTCCCAGGGCCAGGACGCCTGGCCGCTGTGGATTCCCCAGATCCCGATGTCGGTGGGCACCGTGGTCTTCGCCATCGCGCTCGCCGACCACCTGGTGCGCCTTCTCTTCGTCGGGCTGCCCGAGGGCGGCGCGGCGATCTCCGACCGGCGCCCGGAGTAGCCGCCCGGGCCCGCCATGGAGAACTTCGCCCTCATCGGCGTCTTCCTGTTCGTGCTCTTCCTGCTTCTCGGCACCGGGGTGTGGGTGGGGCTCGCCCTGATGGGGGTCGCCTGGGTGGGCATGGAGCTCTTCACCTCGCGCCCGCCCGGCGACTCGATGATCACCACGATCTGGACCTCCTCATCGAGCTGGGCGCTCACCGCGCTGCCCCTCTTCATCTGGATGGGCGAGATCCTCTATCGCACCCGGCTCTCCGAGGACATGTTCAAGGGGCTCGCCCCCTGGATGGCCCCGCTTCCCGGGAAGCTGCTCCACACCAACATCGTGGGATGCACCATATTCGCGGCCGTGTCCGGCTCATCGGCAGCGACGCTCACCACCGTCGGCAAGATGTCCATCCCCGAGCTCCGGGCGCGCGGCTACCCCGAGTACATGACGATCGGCACGCTGGCCGGCGCGGCCACGCTGGGGCTGATGATCCCGCCCTCGCTCACGCTGATCGTGTACGGGGTGACCATCAACGAGTCGATCACCCGCCTCTTCATCGCGGGGGTCGTGCCGGGGCTGGTGCTCGCCGGCCTATTCATGGGCTACGTGGCGATCTGGTCCCTCGTAATGCGGCGCCACGCGCCGCCTCCCGAGCCGCCCTGCTCGATGGCCGAGCGCATCCGGCGTTCGGTCTTCCTGGTCCCCGTCGTCGCCCTCGTCGCGTTCGTGATCGGCTCGATGTACACGGGGCTCGCGACCGCCACCGAAGCCGCGGCCTTCGGCGTGGTGGGCGCATTGGCGCTCGCCGCCTTCCAGGGCTCGCTCACCTGGCGCACCTTCATCGACAGCCTCCTCGGCGCGACACGCACCTCGTGCATGATCGCGCTCATCCTCGCCGGCGCCGCCTTCCTCTCGCTCTCCATGGGCTTCACCGGCCTTCCGCGCGCGCTCGCGGAGTGGATCGCCGCGATGCAGCTCGACGCGGTGACCCTGCTCGTCGCCTTGATGCTGTTCTACATCGTGATCGGCTGCTTCCTCGACGGGATCTCGTCCGTGGTGCTGACGATGGCGGTGGTGGAGCCGATGATCCGGGCCGCGGGCATCGACGTCATCTGGTTCGGCATCTTCATCGTGGTCGTGGTCGAGATGGCCCAGATCACACCGCCGATCGGCTTCAACCTCTTCGTGCTCCAGGGCATGACGAAGCACGACATCGGCTACGTGGCGAAGACCGCGCTGCCCATGTTCCTGATCATGGTCGCGATGGTCTTCATCCTCATCGCGGTGCCGGAGCTCGCCACCTTCCTCCCCGACCGCATGCGCGCCGCCCCCGGGGGGTGATGCGCCGGGCGCGCCGTCCGGACTCCCCCGCGTACGCCTTCAGACGTGCTGTCCGCCGTTGATGTGGATCTCGGTGCCGTTGACGTAGCTCGCCTGGTGGGAGCAGAGGAAGTAGATGGTGGAGGCGACTTCCTCCGCGGATCCGAGGCGGCGCATGGGAATGTCGTCGGCGAGCTTCTCCGCCCCCGGCGAGAGGATGGCGGTGTGGATCTCGCCGGGAGCGATGGCATTGACGCGGATGCCCAGGGGTCCGAAGTCCGCCGCCATCTCGCGGGTCAGGCCGGCAAGCGCCGCCTTGGAGGTGGCGTAGGCCGAGCCGGCAAAGGGATGCACCCGCCCGCCGGCGATGGAGGTCACGTTGAGAATGCACCCGTTGCCGGCGCGCAGCTCCTCCACCAGGGCCCGCGCCAGCACCAGGGGCGCATAGAAGTTCACTTCGAAGACGTGCCGCCACACGGAGAGCGCGGTATCGATGGTCCCGAGACGCGCTCCCGACTCTCCCTTGGGAGAGATCCCCGCGTTGTTCACGAGCGCGTGCAGCGGCTGGCCGCCGAGACGCTCGCGCATCTCCGCCGCTCCTGCCTCCAGGCTGCCGGGGTCGCCGAGATCGATGACCACGTGGTCCTCCGGACCCGCCTCCCAGGGACAGTCCTCCGGGAAGGGATGGCGGGAACAGGTGATCACGCGCCAGCCCGCGCTGGAAAAGCGTTTCACGGTGGCATGCCCGATGCCCCGGCTCGCGCCGGTCAGAATCAGGGTACGCCGATCGCCCGATTGCGCCACGCCGTCTCGCTCCTGCCCCGTCCCGGGAGTGCACCGCCTACTATCGGTTAATCGGCGGGTGAGCGACAAGTACGCCGGCATGCACCTCGCTTCGCCGAGCCGCTATCCTAGTGCGGTTTCGTAAGAGACCCGCACCATGATCGATCTGCGCAGCGATACCGTGACCCGCCCCGGCGCCGCGATGCGCGTCGCCATCGCGGAAGCCGAGGTAGGCGACGACGTGATGGGCGAGGACCCCAGCGTCAACCGCCTGGAGGCGACGGCGGCGGAAGTGGTCGGACACGAGGCGGCGGTCCTCACGGCGAGCGGCACTCAGGGCAACCTCCTCGGAATGCTCGCCCACTGCGAACGGGGCGACGAGTACGTGACCGGCCAGGAGGCCCACACCTTCAAGTACGAGGGCGGGGGAGCGGCGGTGCTCGGCAGCATCCAGCCGCAACCGGTCGACTTCGAGCCCGACGGCACCCTGGACCTCGATCGCGTGGCGGCGGTGCTGAAGCCTCCCGACGACGATCACTTCGCGCGCACCCGCCTGCTCTGCCTGGAGAACACCCGCTCGGGCAAGGTGCTGCCGCTCGACTACCTCGCGCGGGCCCGGGACTTCACGCGCGGGCATGGCCTGGGGCTGCACCTCGACGGCGCCCGGGTGTTCAATGCGGCGGTGAAGCTCGGCGTGCCGGTGCGCGAGATCACCCGCCACGTGGACACCGTCTCCTTCTGCCTGTCCAAGGGCCTCGGCGCTCCGGTCGGGTCCCTGCTCTGCGGCCCCGCCGAGCTGGTGCGCAGGGCGCGGCGCTGGCGCAAGGTGCTGGGCGGCGGCATGCGGCAGGCCGGTGTCATCGCCGCCGCGGGGCAGGTAGCGCTGGAGCAGAACGTGGGCCGCCTCGCCCTCGACCACGCCAACGCGGCGCGACTCGCGGAAGGTCTCACGGAGGCGGGAGGCTTCGCGATCGATGCCGACGCCGTGCAGACGAACATGGTCTTTGCCCGAGTCGAGCCGGAACGCCTGCGGCCCCTCATCGACTTCATGCGCGAGCGCGGGGTGGCCCTGAGCGAACGCAACCCCCTGCGGCTCGTCACCCACCTCGACGTCAGCGCCGAGGACATCGAGCACGTGATCGATAGCGCGCGGGAGTTCTTCGCACGCAACGTGCACTGAGCCGTATTCGTGATCGATCCGGATCGCCCCCCGCCGGGCTGCACGGCATGGAAACGGGGACACCGGGCTTGAGCGAGCGAAAGGATCGGAAGCCACGGAGGACATGATGGCAAGCAGACGCAATGGGCCCGAGGGCGAATCTCCCCGCGGCGCCTCGAGATTGGCGGCCTTCGCAGGAGGGCGTTGAGCGATGGCGATCAGGGCCATCACCTTCGACTTGTGGGATACCGTGATTCGCGACGATTCCGACGAGGCGAAGCGCGCCGCGCGCGGGCTGCCCTCCAAGCGCGAGGCCCGGCGTGCGCACTCCCATGCGCTCTTCGAAGGGCGGACCGGGGTCACGAAGCCGGTCTTCGACCTCGTCTACGACACGATGGAGTCGGCCTTCAACCACGTCTGGCACGAGCAGCACGTCACCTGGACGGTGGACGAGCGCCTCGAGGTGCTCGAGGCGGCATTGCGCTGCCCCCTGCCGAAGGACGAGCGTGCCGCGCTGGTCCGGACGCTGGAGGAGATGGAAGTCGATGTGCCTCCGGACCCGGTCGGGGGTATCGGAGACGCGATTGCGGAGCTCGCGGCCCGCTTTCCGCTCGCGGTGGTTTCCGACGCGATCTACTCCCCCGGGCGCTGCCTTCGCCGGTGGCTCGAGATGCACGGCCTGCTCGACTCTTTCGGGGCCTTTGCGTTCTCCGATGAGGTGGGTCACTCCAAGCCGCATCGAAGCATGTTCGCGCACGTTGCGGCCGAGCTCGGCGTAGCCGTCGACGAGATGCTCCATATCGGGGACCGGGACCACAACGACATCAAGGGGCCGCACGCGCTGGGGATGAAGGCGGTGCTGTTCACCGCCTCGCGCGACCGCGACCGCGATGCGACTACGGCCGACGCGGTGTGCGAGCGGGCGTCGGAGCTCGCCGAAAGCGTCCTGCGCCTGGCGGGAGAAGGTTGAGCCGTGGGCGCCGAACCTCGCATCCTCGTCGTCGACGGCTACAAGAAGCCCGCCCGCGAGGAGCTCGCGGCGGGCGGCGCCACCCCCGCCGGGCCGCTCTACGCGGCCATGCTCAAGCGCTGCCACCCGGGTTGCGAAGTCGACGTGGTGTACCCGGCGGACCCCGGGAGCTTCCTCCCGCACGGGGCGGGTTTGCGCCACTACGACGGGATCGCCTGGACCGGGTCCTCGCTCACCGTGTTCCGGGACGAGCCCGCGGTCCGCGTGCAGATCGAGTTCGCGCGCGCCGCCTTCGAGGCGGGCGTACCGAGCTTCGGCAGTTGCTGGGCGGCGCAGATCGGGGTGGCGGCGGCGGGCGGGCGCTGCGCGGAGAACCCTCGCGGCCGTGAGATGGGCATCGCGCGCAAGATCGCGCTCACGCCGGAAGGTCGGGCGCATCCCCTGTACATCGGCAAGGCGAGCGTCTTCGACGCCTTCATCAGCCACGAGGACGAGGTCACCCACCTCCCGCCCGGCGCCGTCAACCTCGCCTCCAATCCCTTCACGCAAGTGCAGGCGGTGTCGGTCGTCCACCGCGGAGGCACGCTATGGGCGGTGCAGTACCATCCCGAGTACGACCTCCACGAGCTCGCGCGTCTCACCTGGTGCCGCATCGACAAGCTCGTCGGCCTCGGCTTCTTCCGGGACCGGGAGGAGGCCGAAGCCTACGTCGGCCTCCTCGAAGCGCTGCACCAGGATCCCTCCCGGCGCGACATCGCCTGGCTGCTCGGCATCGACGCGGACGTCATGAACGAGGACCTGCGCGTCGCCGAGGTCCGCAACTGGCTGAACCACCTCGTGATCCCGGGCATGCGGCGGTAGCCCCGGGGCACGAGAGGGGGGAACGCGGCAGGCCGGAGCCCGAAGGGCCCGGCGGCTAGAAGAGCCCCGTGACCCGTCCCGTCTCGGTGTCGATGTCGATGCGGCGGTAGGCGGGATCCGAGCCCGTGCCGGGCATGAGCGAGATGCCGCCCGCCACCGGGCAGATGAAGCGTGCCCCGCCGTAGATCAGAAAGTCGCGTATCGGCAGGACCCAGTCCTTCGGAACGCCCTTGGCGGAAGGCTCGTGCGAGAGCGAGAGGTGCGTCTTGACCATCATCGTCGCGTAGTCGTTGTACTTCGGGTCGCTCTCGAAGCGTTCCGCCTTCGCGCTCGCCTCGGGCGAGAAGCTCACCCCGCTCGCGCCGTAGACCTCCTTCGCGATGCGCTCCACCCGCTCGCGCAGCGGCAGGTCCATCTCGTAGAGGTACTTGAACTCCACCTCTTCCTCGCAGGCGTCGAGCACCGCATCGGCGAGATCGAGCGCGCCCTCGCCTCCCTTGCGCCAGTGCTCCGACACCGCCACGCGAGCCCCCGCTTCCTCGCAGAGGCGCACCACCAGGGCGGTCTCGGCCGGCGTGTCGCTGTGGAAGGCGTTGATGCACACCACCGGGTTGATCCCCGCCTTCTTGACGGTCTCGATGTGGTGCAGGAGGTTGGCGGCGCCGTCCTCGAGCCACGCCAGGTTCTCCTCGGAGTACTCCGACGGGATGGGACGGCCGGGCACCACCGGCGGCGCGCCCGCGTTGACCCCGTGGTGCTTGAGCGCGCGTACCGTCGCGGTGATGACGGACACGTTGGGAATGTTGCCCGAGTAGCGGCACTTGACGTTCCAGAACTTCTCGAAGCCGATGTCGGCCCCGAAACCGGACTCGGTGATGTGGTAGTCGGCGAGCTTGAGCGCGACCTTGTCGGCGACGATGGAGGACTGTCCGACCGCGATGTTGGCGAAGGGACCGGCGTGCACGAAGCAGGGCTGCCCCTCGATGGACTGGAGCAGGTTGGGGTTGACGGCGTCGCGCATCCACGCGGTCATCGCGCCCGCCACTTCGAGGTCTTCGGTGGTGACCGGATTGCCCTGCTTGTCGTAGGCGACCACGATCTCGCCCATGCGCCGCCGGAAGTCCGCCATGTCGCTGAAGATCGAGAGGATCGCCATCACCTCCGAGGACACCGCGATGTTGAAGCGCGACGGCATCATGAAACCGTCCTGCTTGCCCCCGATGCCGATGATGATGTTGCGCAGGGCCTGGGCGCAGAAGTCGATCACCCAGCCCATCTCCACCCGGTTGGGATCGATGTCGAGCCGCCGCAGGTTTCGCTTCGCCAGTCCCGCGTCGCTGTAGTTGAACTCGTGCTGCATGCGCGCGGTGAGCGCGACCATGCCGAGGTTGTGGGCGTTGATGAGCGCGTTGATGTCTCCGGTGAGGCCGAGCGAGAACTCGGTGAGCGGGATGCACTGCGAGAGCCCGCCTCCCGCTGCCGAGCCCTTGATGTTGAAGGTGGGCCCGCCCGAGGGCTGGCGGATGCAGGCGGAGACCCGGCCGCCGCGCTTGCCGATTCCCTGCAGCAGCCCCATCGTGGTCGTCGACTTGCCTTCTCCGAGCGGCGTGGGGTTGATGGCGGTGACCTCGATGAACTTGCCGTCCGGGCGTCCTTCGAGACGACGCAACACGCGCGCGTAGTCCACTTTCGCAACGTGCCGGCCATAGGGAATCAGCTCGTCGCCGGCGATGCCGAGCTCTTCCGCGAGCTGCTCGGCGGGCTTCATTCCGACCTCGGCCGCCTGCGCGATCTCCCAATCGGCGTGCTGAGTGGGGTCTAGTGGCATGTCGATCTCCTCAGGAATAGCGGCGTCCCGGCCGTGCCGGGCGGAAAGGCTGGTTCAGGCCGCCGTGGCACTCATCGCCGGCACGCTGGACATGGCCGGCCCCTCGATCTGCGACAGGATGTAGCGCTCCAGGAAGCGCGCCGACCAGACCGCGACCGTGGCGTCATGGCGATCGCTGTCGGCTATCTGGCGCTCCGGGGCGTGCGCGCCGAGGTCGGTGCGCAGGTGGTCGCCGGGCTCCGACCAGGAGCGCACGGCTTCGCGGTCGACCTCGGGATGGAACTGCAGTCCGTAGGCCCGTTCCCCGTAGCGGAAGGCCTGGTTCGGGAAGTCGTCGCCGCGGGCGAGAAGCACTGCACCCGGCGGGATCTCGAAGCCTTCCTTGTGCCACTGGTAGACGTTCAGCTCCGGGGGGAACATGCCGGCGCCGGCCGGGGTCGCGCAGACGCGCCGGTAGCCTACCTCGTGCGCGCCCTGCGGGTGCGGCCCCACCCTCGCGCCCAGGGCCCGCGCGAGGAGCTGCGCGCCGAGGCACAGGCCGAGGAAGAGCCCGCCGTCCTCCACCCAGCGCCGGATCCAGTCGAGCTCCTCGCGCATCCAGGGCGAGTCGTCGTTCGCGCTCTGGGGTCCGCCGTAGACCACCACGAGGTCGTAGCTTCCGTCATCGGGCGGCAGGCGGTCTCCATGCGCGGGACAGGCCCACGTGACGCGCACTCCACGCTCGACGAGCTGGCGCTTGATCCTGTCTTCTCGGGAGCTCGAGTGCTTGACCAGCAAGACCCGCCCCCGGCAACCCGGAATCTCTCCGCGCATCCCAATCCGTCGCGTCACCGCCCCTCCCCGGGCGGCGCGCTAGCTTGAAGGCAGAGAGGGGCAAAAACAAGCCCGGCCTCGAGGCCTGTCCGCTGCGTGCAGAACCGCCTCCGGTCCGAGCGGGTCGTCAGTTGAGTGGTGCAGCGCAGCATACGGCCGCCGCCCAACTCCACGACAAGGTTGACATACACCAGCATCGTCGTGGAATAATTCATACAACCATTCTGCTTTACAACCAAATCGCAGTAGACATGACAAGTGCTCCTGAGTTCTACACCGGGGCTCCCGTCGACCCGGTTGACCTGCGGTTCCGCGAGGATTTCATCGCGGAGCTGTGGCAAACGCTGCGCACCGGGCACGTGGTGCTCACCGCGCCCCGACGAACCGGCAAGCCCAGCGTCATGGATTACTTGCGCGACCATCCCGAGAGCGGGTTCTCGGTGGTCTCGATTAACGTCCAGGACCTGACCCATCCGGCCGACTTCTTCCAGGTGCTGCTCGACGGGTTCCATGATGCGCATCCGGAGTTCGTGCGCGATCGCCTTGCCGCAGGCTGGGGACTCGTCAGTGGCGTACTGGAAAAGATCGACACGGTCGCGGTCGGCGGCTTCAAGCTTGCGCTCCGCGAGAGCGATCCCGACTGGGACACGAACTGGCGCCGCCACGGGGACACGTTGCTCGCTCGGGCCCGAAACACCGGAGCCCCGATTCTGTTCATCATCGACGAGTTTCCCGACATGCTGCTCAACCTGTCCCGGCAAGACCATGGACTGCTGCGCGGGTTCCTCGCCTGGTTTCGAACCCAGCGGCAGCATCCGGCACCGACGAGAGACTCGGTACGGTGGCTGGTGGGCGGCTCGGTCAATCTGGCCGGCACGCTCGACGCGCTCGGGCTGGTGGATCTCATCAACGACCTCGAAGAGGTTGCTCTTCCTCCGCTCACCGATGCGGACGTTGAGACCTTCGTGGCGGACATGCTGGGCGGCCGGGACGTTCCCTGCGATGACGATGTTCCGCAGCGGCTCATCGCCCGCCTGGGGCGTCCCATTCCGTTCTTCATGCAGATGGCGACCCAGGCCCTCTACCGGTTGTGGAAACGCGAGCAACGCAGAATCGCCGGGACTGACGTCGATGCCGTCTTCGACGCGATGATTGTCGGTTCCGCCGCTCGTACCCGATTGCAGCACTTCCACTCCCGGATCAGGCAGTACTACATCGAGCCAAAGGACTCGACTGCCCATGCCTTGCTCGGAAACATCAGCGTGAGCGAGTCGGGGCTGACTCGCGCAATCCTGCGGCAGGAGACGGAACGAACCCTGGTCGATCTCGGCATCGCCTTTCCGGCACTCGAACGAAGGCAGATGTTCAATGAGCTGTTGCTCGACCTGGAGAACGACTTCTACATCGTCGAGGTCGAGGAGGGGCTCTACGATTTCGCCAGCGGCGTGCTGAAATCGTGGTGGAGGAAGTACCATGCCTGAACCGGCCCCCCATGCGAATGTCGGCCTGTATCGCTCCGGCGTGACGAGCGCGGAGCGCCTGCGACACACGAGCGTCGCGCGTGAACACCTTCTCGACGACGCCATCGAATCCGTGCGTGGTTCGGCGGGCAGGAAGTCGAAGAACCACCTGCTGTTCATCGGTCCGCGCGGGATCGGCAAGACCCACCTGCTCTCGTGCATCGAAGACGCCGTTCAGTCGGACGAAGCGCTGAACGAGCGCGTCGTGGTCGTTCGCTTCCCGGAAGAATCGAACCGGACGCTCTCCTTCGCCGACTTCCTGATCGGCATGTGCGGAATACTCAAGGAGGTCCTCGAAGAGGATGGGCGGTGGACGGAGTTGTTCGCAACGGTGCAGACCGAAGAAGACGACGCGAAGGTCGCCGACACGCTGGTGCCCGCAATTCGCGAAGAGAATCGCAGGCACCGCCGGACCCTGCTCATCATGCTCGAGAACCTGGGCGAGATCCTGACCAGGCAGATCCGCGACAAGAATGACGTCGCTTCCCTGCGCAAGTTTCTCATGGCGGACAACGGTTGCCTGCTGTTGGCGACCGCACCGCTTCATTTCGACGGCATCACCGACATCGGGCAGCCCTTCTACGACTTCTTCGACGTTCAGATCCTGGAGAGCCTGAGCTTCGAGGAAACGCTTGAGGTCATCCGGCGGAATCTCGAGTGGGAAAGGCGTACGGACGTTCTCGCAACCCTGGAAGACACGCGTCCCCGGCTGCAGGCGCTCTACCGCATGACGGGGGGCAATCCGCGGCTGACGATGATGCTCTACGAACTGATCGCCCACGAATCGGTCACCAGCGTGCAGCGTCAGTTCCACCTCCTGCTCGATCGAATCTCGCCCTTCTACCAGGGCCGATTGAAGGATCTGCCACCCGGCCAGCGCGCACTGCTGGAGTGCCTGGCGAGCATGCGAGACCAGGAGAAGACGCCGGCCGCGATTGCCGCGCGAATGCGCATGAGTCAGCAGGAGACCTCGTCGCTGCTGAAGCGCCTCTCCGATGCGCACTACCTGCGCTCAGCCCCCCATCCGCGAGACCGGCGTTCACGCCTCTACACGATTCGCGAGGGTTTCTTCGATATCTGGCTCGCGATGAATCTCTCCCGCGGCGCGCGCAAGCGCCTGCCCTTCCTGCTCGAGTTCTTCAGTCTCTTCTACCCGAGCCTTGCTGCGCGCGAGGAGAAGCGCCGCCAATTGCGCGAGAAGCTTCTCAATGAGGACAGTAGCGACGCGGAAAGAGCTCTCGACTACCTGAGCGAAGCCGGCGAAGCAGCGGAGCGAGCGAGCGCGAAGTTCGACATGGCCATGATCTTCGCCCGCCGCGGAGTCGCCGAACAGGCAGCGAGCTATGTGCTCGAAGCCGCGCCTCTGGCCGGAGACGAAGTGAGCCGGTCGATTGCGCGCATTGTTGCGAGCACTCCGTCTGCACCTGACTATCTATCTGACATCGAGGAGATGATCGCAGCCTGGGAGACCCACCGAAGCGGTGAGCTCGAAGAGTTCGCCCATCGGCTCGCGGAGATGGGGAAGGGGCTAACGCTCCAGACTTTCTCCGAAACCAGACTGGCCTTTCTGCGGGACACGCTGGAAAGCCTGGGCGATGCCAAGGCGCGAATCGCGCAACGCCTGAGAATTGCGACGGTGCTGATGGATCTCGCCCGCTGGGAGGAATGCGAAGAACAGCAGCGCCACGCGCTTGCCGAGGCAACGGCGCTCGACGACGCGGAGTCTGTAGCAGGAGCATCGAACGACCTAGCACAACTGTTACAGCGCACCAACCGACTCAGCGAGTCCGAGCCGCTGATGCGGCGGGCGCTGGAACTCGACGAGGCCACGTTCGGCAGGAAACACCCCAGCGTGGCCGTTCGCTTGAACAACCTGGCGACTCTGCTGCTTGACACCAACCGGATCCAGGAGGCCGAGCCGCTGATGTGGAGGGCGCTGGAGATCGTCGAGGCCACATTCGGCAAGCACCACCCCGCCGTGGCAATCAACTTGAGCAACCTGGCGGAGATGCTAAAGAGCACCAACCGCATCCAGGAAGCGGGGTCGCTGATTCGGCGGGCGCTGGAGATCGATGAGGCCACGCTCGGCGGGAAACACCCCAATGTTGCGATCCGCCTGAACAATCTTGCGACCCTGCTGCATGACAACAACCGGATACAGGAGGCCGAGCCGCTGATGCGGCGGGCGCTGGAGATCGACATGGCCGTCTACGGCGAGCAACACCCGACCGTGGCGACTCATTTGAACAACCTGGCGATGTTGCTAAAGGACACTGAACGCTATACAGAGGCCGAGCCGCTGTTGCGGCGCGCCCTGGAGATCAACGAAGTCGCCTTCGGCAACGAGCACCCGACCGTAGCGACTCATTTGAACAACCTGGCCATGCTGCTACGGGCCACCAGCCGGACCGCGGAGGCCGAACCGCTAATGTGGCGCGCGCTGAAGATTGACGAGGCCGCCTTCGGGGAGCGACACCCGAGCGTAGCGACCCGATTGTATAACTTGGCACAGATCCTGTGCTCCACTCGCCGGCTCAAGGAAGCCGAACCACTGATGCGGCGCTCCCTCGACATCTTCGAGTCCTTCGGTCGTCAGACCGGGCTCGAACACCCGCACTTCCAGCGCGCCAGCGAGAGCTACAAGGCCCTGAAGCGGACCATGGCGTCCGACGCAAAGTGATCGGCAGCGCCTGCTCGGTTTCGATGGATGAAGGCGCGCCGCGCCGAATCTCCGCCCCATGCAAGGTCCGGCCCGTCAGTCGGATCTCCCACCCGCTGCGCGCCGCGCACGCGCGAGTACCGTCTCGCGGTGCACCACGTAGAGGCCACTGCCGCAGATCAACGCCATCCCGGCGTAGGTGATCGGATCCGGCCAGTTGCCGAAGAGCACGACCCCCCACATGACCGCCATCGGCAACGCCACGTACTCGAAGGGCGCGAGCACCGCGGGCTGCGCAATTCGGTATGCCTGCGACATCAGGTAGCCGGCGAACCCGTTGAACACTCCGATGGCGACGAACAGCGCGGCGTCACCGAGCGAGGGAAGCGTCCAGGCACGCAGCAGGAAGGCGAGGCTCGCACCGTCCTCCGGAGCAAAGCGCCCGTCCCCCGCCACGAGGCCGATGGCCACGCTGGTGGCGATGAAGCCCGCCTGCGCGTAGAAGGAGATGGTGGAGGCCCGTTCGGTCGTGCCGAGCCGGCGGGTGACAATCTGCATGAGCGCATACGCCGCGGCCGAGAAGAGCGGGAGCAGGGCGATCAGCCGCAGGACGCCCTCGCCGGGGCGCAGCATCACGATCACCCCCGCGAGCCCGATGCACATTGCCGCCCAACGGCGCGGGCCGACCGTCTCGCGCAACACGAGTGCGGAGAGCGCGGTGATCAGCAAGGGGGCAACGAAGAAGAGCGAGGTGGCTTCGGCAATCGTCATCGCCGCGAGAGCCAGGTAGAACGTGCTGTTGGCAGCGACGAGGAGCGCACAGCGTGCCAGTTGCAGGCCCGGACGGCGTGTGCGCAAGAGGTGGATGCCGCCTTCGAAGCGCATCACGAAGAGTACGATCGCGATCGCGATGACCGAGCGTACCAGGACGATCTCGTGCAGCGGATAGTCGCCGCTCAGCCACTTGATGAGCGCGTCCTGGAGGACGAACAGGGTGACTGCTCCGACGATACAGGCTATCCCGGGAAACCTGTGATCCACGTTCTCGGAACCTCCCTGTAGAGAAAAAGGCAGGGATCAGAGCGTCACTCTCTCCCTGCCCCGACGCTGCCGGAAACGGAAGCCGGTTGGTGAAAGATCGAGGACCAGGGGCCTCGACGACAAGTATCCCGGAGAGTGGTTCAGGCATGGTCGAAGCGCCCGCTTCGCACTGGAGCGCGAGGCATCAGAATGGACTGTCCGGCGCCTCGACGCCAGTGCATTCCCATGCACTTCGAACACCGATGGACCGGCCTGGTGCAGACTGCCTGAATGCGCCCGAGGCGATGAGCAGGTGATGTGTCCGGGTCCCGGCACGGAGCGTGAGACGACGGTGGCGCTGCCGCCTTGAGTCTCCCATGCCCCGGGCGCGGAGGCTTCCGGCGAAGGCAAGCCGGGCCGCAACGAATCCACGAGGTGCGGACACCGGCTGCGGGAGGCGCGCTATATTCCGGTCGGTGATAGACGTCCGCACCCATCCCGACCGCTACCGCCACTGGCGCCTGCGCATCGAGGACCGCATCGCCGCCCTGTACCTCGACGTTGACGAGGCGGGCGGACTCGATCCGGGCTACGCGCTCAAGCTCAACTCCTACGACCTCGGGGTCGACATCGAGCTCGCCGACGCGGTGCAGCGACTGCGCTTCGAGCATCCCGAGGTGGCGGCGGTGGTCATCCGCTCCGGGAAGGAGCGCGTGTTCTGCGCGGGAGCAAACATCCGCATGCTGGGTGCGGCTTCCCACGCGCAGAAGGTCGCCTTCTGCAAGTTCACCAACGAGACCCGTTGCGCGATCGAGGACGCGAGCGCCCGCTCGGGACAGCGCTACCTGTGCGCGATTCGGGGGAGCGCGGCGGGGGGCGGATACGAGCTCGCGCTCGCCGCGGACTGGATCCTGCTCGTCGACGACGGGGCGAGCGCGGTGTCGCTGCCCGAGGTACCCGCTCTCGGCGTGCTGCCGGGAACCGGGGGACTGGTGCGCGTCGTCGACAAGCGCAAGGTCCGCCGCGACCGCGCCGACTTCTTCTCGACCACGGAGGAAGGCATGCGAGGGAAGCGCGCGCTGGAGTGGGGCCTGGTGGACGAGGTGGCGCCCGCGTCGCGCTTCGAGACCGCGCTCCAACATCGCGCCCGGGCCCTCGCGGCGGCGAGCGACCGACCGCCCGAATCCCCCGGCATCCGCCTCGGCCCGGTCGAGCGCCGCATCGAGGGAGAGCGCATCGCGTACGCGCACGTCGAGGCGGAGATTCAGCGGAAAGCTCGCACCTGCCGGATCCTGATTCGGGGACCGGTCCGGCCGCCGCCCGCCAGCCTCCCGGCCCTGGTCGAAGCGGGTGATGCGTTCTGGCCGCTCGCGCTTGCACGGGAGATCGACGACCTCGTCCTGCACCTGCGCCACAACGAAGCCGAGATCGGCACCCTGGTGGTATCGAGTCGAGGGGCGCTGGACGCCGTAGCCGCCCACGATGCCTTCCTCTTTGCGCACCGCGACCACTGGCTCGTCCGCGAGGTCCTGCTCCTCTGGCGGCGCCTGCTGAAGCGCATCGAGCTCACCTCCCGCAGCTTCGTCGCGCTCGTGGAGCCGGCGAGCTGCTTCGCCGGCTTTCTTCTCGAGACGGTGCTCGCCGCCGACCGCAGCTACATGCTGGATGGCGCCGGGGAAGACGACGCCGAGCCGGCGCGCCTGCGCGTCGGTGAGTCCAACTTCGAGTGCTTCCCCGGCCTCAACGGCCTCTCCCGCCTCGCCTCGCGCTGCCTCGACGACGAGTCGGCGCTCGACCGGGTGCGCCTTCGGGCCGGGCACGACCTCGAGGCGTCGGAGGCGGAAGCGCATCGCCTCGTCACCTTCATACCCGACGAGATCGACTGGGAAGACGAGGTGCGCCTCGCGCTCGAGGAGCGCGCGAGCTTCTCCCCCGACGCGCTCACGGGCATGGAGGCGAGCCTTCGCTGTCCCGGGCCGGAGACCATGGAATCGCGGATCTTCGGCCGGCTCAGCGCCTGGCAGAACTGGATCTTCCAGCGCCCGAACGCGGTGGGAGAACGCGGCGCCCTCACCCTGTACGGCAGCGGCGCGCGCGCCGACTTCGACCGCGGTAGGGTCTGAACGCGTCAGAGGGCGCTGCGGCGAAGGACGGGCAGGCGCCACAGGCAGAGCGCGCAGCACGCCAGTCCTTCGATCGCAATCACCCGGATTGCGACATCGGCGCCAAGCCACTCCGCCATCGCGCCGGCATGGAGGATTCCCAGCGGCCCGACCCCGATGCACACCACCAGCAGTCCCATGATGCGGCTGCGCAGGTGGGCGGGCGCGGCGAGAAAGGTGATCGTGGCCTGCATGGCGGCGAATCCGGCCTCGCCGATCCCGCCGAGGAAGAGCACCACCAGACACGCGGCATACCACGGCAGGGTGGAGAGGACGAAGATCGCACCGAGCATGCTGATGGTGCCGGCGACGAAGAGGCGCATGTACCACGCGGGGCGCGCGAGCGCCGTCAGCAGCAGGAGCCCGAGGAACGAGCCCGCTCCCGTCATCGAGCTCAGTATCCCGACCAGGTCCGGCCCGACCATGAGCTTCGACGATCCGATCACCGGCAGCATGGACAGACAGGAAAAGCCGAAGAAGTTGATGGTGAGGGTGATGACGAGCACCCCCGCCACCGGCTGAATGGCCCGGGCGTGACGAAACCCTTCGACGAGCGAGGCCAGGAACCCGGGCCGCTCTGCCGGCGCCGGCATCCCCCGGGAAGCGGGCGGGCGCACTCCCGCGACGAGGGCGAAGGCGGCCGACATGAGCACGATGGCGAGCAGGTAGAAGGCGTGGAGACCGAAGTCGCGCATCAGGAATCCGCTCGTCAGGGGTCCCAGCGACAGGGTGGCGGTCCCGATGGCGATGTCGAAGCTGAGCGCGGTGGCGGCGCGCCGGGCGCCGGCCATCTCCCCGAGCAGCGTCTTGCGCACCGGGTACTCCGTGGTCCAGAGCAGGCCGCTGGCGAAGGTTCCGGCCGCGACGTGCCACACCTCGAGCCAGCCCTTCAGGGCGACGAAGGCGAGCACGCCGAGCAGTGCGCAGTAGACCCCAATCCCGATCAACAGCAGCCGGCGCCGGTCGATGCGCTCCGCGAGGCCGCCGACCAGCGCCCCGAAGAGCGCGTTGGGCACCCAGTTGCAGGCCGCGACGACCGCCACGAGGAAGGCCGAGGCGGTCTCCGCGTAGGTGTAGATCCCGAGCGCGAGAATCTCGGTCCAGCGCACGATGCCGATGAACAGGGCGGCGCACCACAGGTTCGGAATCCCCCGGATCCGGACCAGGCGGCGAATTCGCAGCAGGCCGTGCATCGAGCGCATGGGAGGGAATCATCCGGTGTTTCGGCCCGAAGAAGAAATGGTCGATGACCCGTGCGCGAAATCCGGAGTCCACGCTGCACCACGCCCTCCGCGTCCGCTGTCGGACGGGGCGAGGTTGTTGCATGATCGCTCCCGCCACGGCTTCGGGACCGGATGCAAGGGATCGGACATGTCCACCGTCAACCTCAGCGAGCGCATCCCGAACAACGTCGACCTCACCTCCGATCGCCGCCTGCGCCGGGCGCTCGAGCAGTGGCAGCCCGCCTTCCTCGACTGGTGGCGGGAGATGGGTCCGGTGGACCGGGCCGCGTCCGAGGTGTACCTGCGCACCGCGACTTCGGTCGACCGCGAGGGTTGGGCGAACTTCGCGTACACGAGAATGCCGGACTACCGCTGGGGGATCTTCCTCGCCGATGCGGATCCGGAGCGGAAGATCGCCTTCGGGGACCACCGCGGGGAAGCGGTGTGGCAGCGGGTGCCGGGTGACTACCGTGCCGCGTTGCGCCGCCTCATCGTGATCCAGGGCGACACCGAGCCGGCCTCGGTCGAGCAGCAGCGCCACCTCGGCCGCACCTGCCCCTCGAACTACGATCTGCGCAACCTCTTCCAGATCAACGTCGAGGAGGGCCGCCATCTGTGGGCGATGGTGTACCTGCTGCACGCCCACTTCGGCCGCGACGGGCGCGAGGAGGCACAGGCGCTGCTCCAGCGGCGCTCCGGCGACGCGGACCACCCCCGCATCCTCGGCGCCTTCAACGAGCGCACCCCGGACTGGCTGGCCCTGTTCATGTTCACCTTCCTCACGGACCGGGACGGCAAGTTCCAGCTCCACTCGCTCGCCGAATCGGCATTCGACCCGCTCGCCCGTACCTGCCGCTTCATGCTCACCGAGGAGGCGCACCACATGTTCGTCGGCATCACCGGACTCGCCCGGGTGGTGCAGCGCACCGGCGAGATCATGCGCGAGCACGACACCGAAGACGTGCGCAGCTTCGGCGTCATCGACCTGCCGACCTTCCAGAAGTACCTGAACTTCCACTACAGCGTCACGCTGGACCTCTTCGGCTCGGAGCTTTCCACCAACGCCGCGGCGAGCTACACGAGCGGCCTCAAGGGCCGCTTCGACGAGAGCGGCTTCGAGGACGACCATCGTCTCCACCACGACTCCTGGCCGGGCCTGCGCTTCGAGGAGGGCGCGTTCCGGCGGGTGCCGGTGCCAGCCCTCAACGCGATCAACGAACGCCTGCGCGACGCCTTCATCGCCGACGTGGAGACCGGGGTCGGGCGCCTCAACCGCGTGCTCCGGGGCCTGGATCTCGACTTCGAGATCGCGCTCCCTCACGTCGCGTTCAACCGGCGGGTGGGGCTCTTCCGTGAACTGCACGTGACCCCGCAGGGCGCCGTCCTCGACGCCGATGCCTGGCGCCGCCGGCGGCACGAGTGGCTGCCGAGCGAGTCCGACCGCGCCTACGTCGGCTCCCTCATGCCGGAGGCGCTCACCGAGCCGGGAAAGTTCGCGAACTGGATCGCCCCGCCCTCCCGGGGCATCGACGGGCGCCCCGTCGACTTCGAGTACGTGCGCCTGGACTGAAGGGCCGACGCCCCAGGGGAAGAACGCAATGCAACTCGCCCGCGTGGACCGTTCCGTGACCCCGACCGCAATCGATGTGCCGCGGGAGTACAACGCCGCGCTCGAGTTCATCGACGCCAACCTCGATCGAGGAAGGGGGGAGAAGGTCGCCTTCATCGACGAGTCCGGGCGCTATACGTACCGGCAGCTCGCGGAGCGGGTGAACCGGTCGGGCAACGCGCTGCGGGCGCTGGGCGCGGGGATGGAGACCCGCGTGTTGATGTGCATGGCCGACGGCATCGACTTCCCGGCCCTGTTCTTCGGGGCGATCAAGGCCGGTTGCATCCCCGTCCCGGTGAATACCCTGCTCACCGCGAGCGACTACGCGTATCTGCTGCGGGACTCGCGGGCACGTTTCGCGGTGGTGAGCGCGAGCCTGCTGGATCGCTTCGAGCCCGCCCTCGCCGGCCAGCCTCACCTCGAGCGGGTGGTGGTGGCGGGCGAAGACGCGCACGGGCATCCGCGCCTTGGCGATCTGCTCGAAGCGGCATCCGACTCGCTCGACGCCGCGCCCACCACCTGCGACGACGTCGCGTTCTGGCTCTACACCTCGGGATCCACCGGCTCGCCGAAGGGCTCCATGCACCTGCACCGCCACCTGATCGCGACCGCGGAGCACTACGGGGTGGCGACGCTTGGAATCCGCGAAGACGACATCGTCTACTCCGCCGCCAAGCTCTTCTTCGCCTACGGGCTCGGCAACGCGATGACCTTTCCCTTCCAAGTCGGGGCGACCACGGTGGTGCTCGCGGGACGCCCCACTCCGGACGCGGTCATGGCGCTGATGCGCGCCCACCGGCCCACCATCTTCTATGGCGTGCCCACGCTGTACGGCGCGCTGCTCGCCGATCCGTCCAACGACCGCGGAAACGCTTCCCCGGCGCTGCGCCTCGCGGTCTCCGCCGGGGAGGCGCTGCCGGCGGAGATCGGCCGCGCCTTCGAGCAGCGCTTCGGCGCGCCCGTCCTCGACGGGCTCGGCTCCACCGAGATGCTCCACATCTTCCTCTCCAACCGGGAGGAGGACCTGCGCTACGGCACCACGGGAAGAGCGGTACCGGGCTATGAGCTCGAGGTCCTCACCGAGAGCGGCGAGCCGGCGGCGACGGACGAACTGGGGGAGCTGTGGGTGCGCGGCGACTCATCCGCGGTCGCGTACTGGAACCAGCGTGACAAGTCGCGGGCCACCTTCCATGGGAGCTGGACCCGCACCGGGGACAAGTACACGGTGGACGCCGACGGCTACTACCATTACGCCGGGCGCACCGACGACATGCTCAAGGTCGGCGGGCAGTGGGTGTCGCCCTTCGAGGTGGAGTCCGCGCTGCTCGCCCATCCCGGCGTCCTCGAAGCCGCGGTGGTCGGGCGGGACGACGAGCAGGGACTCGTCAAGCCCCGGGCCTTTGTGGTGCTCCGGGAAGGAAGCGAAGCCGGCGACGCGCTCGCGGATGAGCTCAAGGAGTTCGTGAAGGGTCGAATCGCGCCCTTCAAGTACCCGCGCTGGATCGAGTTCGCCGAGAGTCTGCCGAAGACGGCCACCGGGAAGATCCAGCGCTTCAGGCTCCGGGGCTGACGGAGGGGAGGAAGGCATGACAGGTCCCAACCACCTGAGCGATCTCCAGGCGATCATCGAGGACCTCGACACGATGGGCCGCCTGGTGCGGGTGAGCTCCGAGGTGGACCCGGAGCTCGAGCTTGCCGGCATCGCGGCCCGCCTGGAAGGCGGACCCCGGGCGGTGCTCTTCGAGAACGTGAAGGGCCACGACGCCCCCGTGCTCACCGGGCTCTACTGGTCCAGGGAGCTGCTCGGCCGCCTCATGCGCCGCGAGGAGCGCGACCTCCCCGAGTACGTCTCCGGGTGCATCCGGTCCTGGCAGCAGGCGCCGGTGGACCCGGTGATGGTGGAGCACGGACCGATACTCGACGGCAACCGCGGCGAGGTGGACCTCTACCAGCTACCGGTTCCCGTGCACGCGGAACAGGACGGCGGCCCCTACTTCGACGCCGGGGTGGTGATCGCCCGCGACCCCGAGACCGGAGTACGCAACGCCTCCATCCAGCGCTTCATGGTGACCGGCAAGGACCGGATGCACATCAACATCGACGCCGGCCGGCACCTCGAGCTCTACCTCGAGAAGGCGAAGGCGCGCGGAGAGAACCTGCGCTTCTCCATCAACTGCGGGGTGGGACCGGGCCTGCACTTCGCCGCCGCCACACCGGCCGAGGCGGCCCCGGCCGAGACCGACGAGCTCGGCATCGCGAGCGTCTTTCACGAGGCCCCCCTGGAGCTGGTGGAAGGCCGCACCCTGCCCGTGCACATCGTCGCCAACGCCATGTACGCGCTCGAGTGCGAGATCGTTCCCGGCGAGGTCGCCGACGAAGGCCCCTTCGCCGAGGTCACCGGATACTACGCCAGGGTCGCCCCGCGACCGGTGGTGCACGTGCGCGAGATCCACCGCCGCCCGAACGCCGTGTTCCAGACCATCCTCTCGGGCGTCGAGGTCTGGAACTCGGTCGGGCTGCTCGGGGAAGCCAACGTGCTCGCCCTGCTCGAGCGACAGGTTCCGGGCGTGGAGGACGTGTACTTCAGCCACGGCGGCTGCGGCTTCTATCACGCGATCGTGCAGATCGCGCAGAAGCGCGCGGGCTGGTCGAAGCAGGCGATCATGGCCGCGTTCGCAGCCTTCCCTCCGCTCAAGATGGTCACCGTGGTCGACAGCGACGTGGACATCCGCAATCCGAGCGACGTCGAGTGGGCCATGACCACCCGCCTCGACCCGAAGCAGGGGATCGTCACCATCGACAACGTGTTCGGGCACGGCCTCAATCCGAGCTTTCCCGACTACATCGGAACGAAGGTGGGGTTCGACTGCTGCCGGCCCTTCCCCTTCACCCCCGAGTACGACCGCGCCGCCTACCGGCCGGTGTCGCTGGACGGCGTGACGATGCAGGTTCCCGAGATCTCGGCGCCGGGCGCTCCTCCGGTCCCCCCGTCCGTCGGGCCCCCGCGAAAACGGAGCCGAAAGCCGCGCCGGCGCAAGTAAGCGGCCGCCTCCTTCGCCAAACGGAAGCGGCCCGGGCACGCTCGGGTCGCGAGATCGTCGAGTGGAGCGACTACCAGCCGCTCTCGATCGACCACTGCGTGGGCAGCCCCGCGTGCTTCCACGCCTTGAGGCCGCCGCGATACCAGTGGACGTTCGTGTAGCCGATAAGGCTCGCCCGAAGCGCCGCGTTGTAGGAGGCCCAGCACTCCACGCCCTGGCAGAAGAAGACGATCGGGAGCGACCGGTTTCCCAGCGTCAGCTCCTCGAGCTTCGTCGCGAGCCGGTCGTTGCTCGTCCTGGAGAATCCGGCTCCCCGCAGCCACCACGCGCCCACCACGGTCTGGTGGCTCGCCTGGGAGAGCACGTCGATGAGCAGCGGCGGCTCCGGACCGATCATGCGCCGAAGCAGCTCCCGGGTCGTGATGGTGGCAGCCCTGGGGTGCTTCGCGGGAGTGGGGGCGTGCAGCTTGCCGGAGCGAAAGTCGATGGTCGCCTCGACGTTCCAGTCCCGGTCCTCTTCGCCGTAGAACTCCCGGGCGAGCGAGGCACTGCGCAGCGTCGCCTCGATTTCGGCCACCGACACCACCGACCCCGCGAAGGAGGAGATGCCGTCCGTGTCCTGGGCCGGGGCGTGCGCACACCACAGGCACAGGGCAACGCCCCCCAGGACGGACCGGATTGAAACGCTGTTAATCCGGCGTCCGCGCCCCGCGCCCCGCCCCGCTCCGGTCCGGAAACGCCGGCAAGGGTCCGCAGCACGAAGCGTCGGGGTCCCGGAGCGGATCGAAGTCTGTCCGCCCCGGGAATCGACGATGTCGCGCACCGGGAATCCTCAGGCCGCCGCAGGCACCGAGGGCAGGCCCGCGAGCGCCATGGCGAGCTCCTGCTCGTCGTAGGGCTGGTCCTGAAGCGCGCCGGCGAAGTAGTCGGTGTAGGCCTGCATGTCGAAATGGCCGTGACCGCAGAGGTTGAAGACGATGGAGCGCGAGACGCCTTCTTCCTTGCAGCGGAGGGCCTCGTCGATCACCGCCTTGACGGCATGGGTCGCCTCGGGGGCCGGCACGATGCCCTCCGCCCGCGCGAAGCGCACGCCCGCCTCGAAGCAGGCGGTCTGGGTGTGCGCCACGGAGCGGATGAGCCCGAGATCCTGGGCGTGGCTGACCAGCGGCGCCATGCCGTGATAGCGAAGGCCCCCCGCGTGGAAGCCGGAGGGAACGAAGCTCGAGCCGAGCGTATGCATCTTGACCAGGGGGGTGAGCTTGCCCGTATCGCCGAAGTCGTAGGCGAAGCGGCCCCGGGTCAGGCTGGGGCAGGCGGAGGGCTCGACCGCGACGACGTCGAGCTCCCCTCCCCCGCGCAGCTTCTCCCCGATGAAGGGAAAGGCAATGCCTGCGAAGTTGCTGCCGCCGCCGGTGCAGCCCACCACGATGTCCGCCCGGTCGTCGGCCAGCGCGAGCTGGGCCTGCGCCTCCTGTCCGATGACGGTCTGGTGCATGAGCACGTGGTTCAGCACGCTTCCGAGCGCGTAGCTCGTGTCCCCGCGCTGGGCCGCGTCCTCCACCGCCTCGCTGATGGCGATCCCGAGACTGCCGGTGCTGTCGGGAGTGGCGGCGAGGATTGCGCGTCCGGAGTTGGTGTGGTCGCTGGGGCTCGCCACGCACTCCGCGCCGTAGGTCTCCATCATCGCCTTGCGGTAGGGCTTCTGATCGAAGCTGACCCGCACCATGTAGACCTTGATCTCGAGCCCGAAGAGAGAGCCCGCGTAGGCGAGCGCCGAGCCCCATTGCCCGGCTCCCGTCTCGGTGGCGATGCGCGTGATGCCCGCCTCCTTGTTGTAGAAGGCCTGCGCCACCGCGGTGTTCGGCTTGTGGCTGCCGACCGGGCTCACGCCTTCGTGCTTGTAGTAGATGCGCGCGGGGGTATCGAGGTCGCGCTCCAGCGCCGTGGCGCGGTAGAGCGGGGTGGGCCGCCACGCCCGATAGACGTCGCGCACCGGTTCGGGGATCTCGATCTCGCGATCCTGGCTCACTTCCTGTCCGATCAGCGCCATCGGAAACAGCGGCGCAAGATCGTCGGGGCCTATGGGCTGGCCCGTGCCCGGATGCAGCACCGGAGCCGGGGGACTCGGGAGGTCGGCCTGGATGTTGTACCAGGCCCGCGGGATCTGGTCCTCACTCAGAAGGTACTTTCTCGTGTCGCTCATGATGGTCGCTTGCGGTCGATGGGTTGGAGTCGAGGGCCGCATTCTCCCGAAGGGGCCAGCGGGTGGCAACCGGAGCGGCCATCGGCGCTCCGGTCGCGGCGCCGTTTGACATTGCCCCTTGCGGGCGGCTCAATTACCCGATATCGAACACGACCCTTCCGGACCGGTCGGCACTCGTGTTCGGGAGTCCGCGCGACGGAAACCGATCACCAACGCTCCGGAGAGCCGACTGCTCCCGCGGCACGCTGCGTGCCCCGGGATGCCGGCTTCACCGGGGATTTTCTCCAGCACCCCCGAACGAGGAGAACACCCCGATGACGAGGAAAACATCCACCCTGGCCGCGGCCCTGACGGTGCTCGCCTTCAGCTTCCCGGCATACGCCGCGGACCCGATCAAGATCGGCGTGCTGCTGCCTTCTTCCGGCGTCTTCGCCGGTCTCGGCGGTGACCAGACCCTCGCCCTCGAGATGGGCTTCGACGACTTCGGTCGCGAAGTGGCGGGACGTCCCATCGAGCTCATCCCGGCCGACACCGAATCGAAACCGAACAGCGGACTGGCCCAGTTCAAGAAGCTGGTCTTCAAGGACGAGGTCGACATCGTGGTCGGCATCATCTCGTCGGCGGTGGCGGGAGCGGTGCGCGACGCCGCCCACAACGCGAAGGTGCCGCTCATCATCTCGAACGCCGGCAACAACCCCCTTACCGGTGAGCAGTGCAGCCCCTGGATCCTGCGCACTTCGTTCTCGAACTCCCAGATCGTGCGGGAGATGGGACCGTGGATGGCGGCGAAGGGCTACAACAACGTCTTC
Organism: Gammaproteobacteria bacterium; assembly: GCA_022824305.1. Classification (GTDB taxonomy): domain Bacteria; phylum Pseudomonadota; class Gammaproteobacteria; order HK1; family HK1; genus JAJEAD01. The sequence continues at coordinate 179,855 of JAJEAD010000011.1, forward strand.
CTCATGGCCTTCGACTACGCGGCCGGTCACCAGATGATGGATGCCTTCCGGGAAGGCTTCGTGGCCGCGGGCGGCAACATCGCCGGAGAGGAGTTCCCTCCGCTGGGAGAGACCAAGGACTTCGGCCCCTATCTCGCCAAGGTGAAGGCGGCCAAGCCGGACGCGGCCTTCGTGTTCTTCGCCGGCGGACCCGCGATCAAGTTCGTGAAGGAGTGGGCGGCCTTCGGGCTCAAGGGCGAAGTGACGCTCGCCGGGGCGGGCTGGCTGAACTCCGCCCTCTACGTGAAGAAGCAGGGGATGGACGCCGAGGGTGCGCTCGGGATCCTCAACTACGTGCCCTCGATCGACACGCCGGAGAATGCGGCCTTCCAGGAGAACTTCCGGGCCGCGCACGGCCGGGACGGCTCGGAGTTCGGGGTGGCCGCCTACGACAGCGCGCGCCTCATCGTGGAGGCGCTGAAGGCGACCGGCGGCGCCACCGACGACAAGGCGGCCCTCGTGGCGGCGATGCGTGAAGTGCACTTCGAAGGACCCCGGGGTCCCTTCCGCATCGATCCGATGACCAACAACGTCGTCCAGAACATCTACATCTTCGAAGTGCAGCCCCAAGGAGACAGCGTCGCGGCCATCGTGCAGGACGTGATTCCCGACGTGCAGGACCCGCCCAAGGGCTGCACCCTGTAGGAAACGTTGAACCGGGCGCGGCGGCGGGCTCCCGCAAGGCTCCCGTCGCCGCGCGCCACGCGGTGCCTTGGCATCGCGACCGGGCATCCAGCCCACCCAAGCGGACCCGACCGACCCCCGAACTAGCGCCCTGCCGTGCTGCTCGATCCCGAGTTCCTGATCGTGCAGACCCTGAACGGGCTGCAGCTCTCCGCCCTGCTCTTCCTGCTGTCGATCGGGCTCTCGGTGGTGTTCGGGTTGATAAACTTCATCAACCTCGCCCACGGCACCCTGTTCATGCTCGGCGCCTACTTTGCGCTGAGCGCGGCACGGGCCTTCGACTCATTCTGGCTCGTGCTGCTCGTCGCCCCCGTCGGCGTCGCCGTGGTCGGGGGTCTCCTCTACCTCGTGCTCCTGCGCCACATGCAGCGGGCGGATCCGATGAAGCAGGTGCTGGTCACCTTCGGGCTCATCTTCGTCGGGCTCGAATCGGTGATGATCGTCTGGGGTCCGCTCCCGCACACCATCGACGTGCCCGCCCTGCTGGCGGGCAGCAGCAGCGTGCTCGGACAGGTGTACCCGACCTACCGCCTCTTCATCATCGCGCTCGGTCTGGCGGTGTTCCTCCTTCTCTACCTGGGGCTCGAGCGCACCCGCCTCGGCGCGATCGTGCGCGCGGGCGTGGACAACCGCACCATGGTGGCCGCGCTCGGCATCGACATCGGGCTGGTCTTCTTCCTCGTGTTCTGCCTGGGATGCGGGCTCGCCGGACTGGCCGGAGTGGTGGCGGCCCCGGTCTTCTCGATCTTTCCCGGCATGGACATGTCGGTGCTCATCCTCGCCCTGATCGTGGTGGTGCTCGGCGGCCCCGGCAGCCTCAAGGGCGCCGGCCTCGGCTCGCTCATCATCGGCATCGCCGACACCTACGGGCAGGTCCTGGTGCCGGAGCTCGCGCGGGTCACCATCTACGCGCTGATGGCGCTCATCCTCATCTTCAAGCCGGCGGGCCTCGTCCCGGTACGCAGCGGCCACTGATGCGCGAGCGCGATCCCATCCAGCTTCCGGTCGCGGGCCTGCTCGCCGTGATTGCGGTCGCGGCGTGGTTCGGGGCGGGCTACTTCGGCCAGGAGCTGCTCGCGGAGATCGCGATTCTCGCGATATTCGCGATGAGCCTCGACCTGCTGGTGGGGGTCGCGGGAATGGTGTCCCTGGGCCACGCCGGCTTCCTCGCGCTCGGCGCCTACGCGACCGCCGGGGCCACGGTGTTCTGGGGATGGCCGCCAGCGGCGGCGCTCGCGTTCTCGGTGGCGGTCGCGGGCGCGTGCGCGCTCGGGGTCGGACTCTTCGCGGTCCGCCTGGGCGGCGTGTTCTTCATCATGATCACGCTCGCGATCGGACAGATGTTCTACGCCTACTTCTTCAAGGCCCGGGCCTTCGGCGGAGACAACGGGATGTCGGGAACCCCGCGCTTCGATCTCTCCCCTCTCGGCCTCGAGACCGGCGATCCCGCGGTGTTCTCCGCGCTCATGCTCGTGATCGCGGGCGCGGTCTACGTCGCGCTGCTGCTGCTCGTGCGCTCCCCCTTCGGGATGATGCTCACCGCCATCCACCAGAACGAGAACCGCCTCGCGTCGCTCGGCTGCCCGGTGCGCCGTTACAAGCTGGCGGCATTCGGCCTGGGCGGGGCGATCGCCGGCCTGGCCGGCGCGCTCATGGCGCAGCACACCGGATTCGTGTCCCCCGATCTCGCCTTCTGGACCCTCTCCGGCGAGGCGCTCATCATCGTCATCCTGGGCGGCAGCGGCAGCCTCGTCGGGGCGGCGGGCGGAGCGGCGGTGTTCGTGATGCTGCGCGACCACCTGAGCGACGGCTCCTTCTGGGAGGGTCTCCGCCTGTCCGGGGACATCGCCACCCACTGGCAGCTCGTCATGGGCCTGTTCTTCATCGCGGTGGTGCTGCTCGCCCGGGACGGGCTCTACGGGCGCCTTTCGTGGCTCGTGGACCGGGTGCGCTCGGCCTGGCGGGGACGGGGAGGCGGCGCATGAGCGAGGTGGTGTTCCGGGCGGAGGGCCTGCGCAAGTCCTTCGGGTCGCTTCGGGTCACCGACGAGGTTTCGCTGCGCCTGCCCGCCGGCCGCCGGCACGGGCTGATCGGTCCCAACGGCGCCGGCAAGACCACCCTGTTCGACCTCATCACGGGCGAGGTCGAGGCCGATGCGGGAGAAGTCTTTCTCGGCGGACGCAGTCTGAACCGCGCCCCTCCCGACGCGCGGGCGCGGGCGGGACTGGCGCGGAGCTTCCAGCGCAACAACCTCTTCCCCGGACTCACGGTTCACGAGAACCTGGCGCTCGCCTGCGCGCTGAAGCATGGCATCGGCCACGTCTTCTGGCGCCGCCTGGAACGCTTCACCGCCCTGTGGCAGGAGGCCGAAGAGAACGCCGGGCGCCTGGGGCTCGCCGACCACCTCGGCCAGCGGGTCTCCACTCTCGCCTACGGCACCCAGCGCCAGCTCGAGATCGGCCTCGCGCTGGTCCAGGAGCCCCTGCTGCTGCTTCTCGACGAACCGACGGCGGGAATGAGTCCGGAGGAGACCTCCGGCATCCTCGAGCTGCTTTCCTCCCTGCCCGAATCGCTGACGCTGCTCATCATCGAGCACGACATGGACGTGATATTCGGGCTGGCGGAGCGCATCACGGTGCTCGACTACGGGCGAGTGCTCCTCGAGGGGACTCCGGGCGAGGTGCGCGGCTCGGACGAAGTGCGCCGTCGCTACCTCGGAGCGGCCCACTGATGCCCGACGGAGCGCTGCTGCGCCTCGAGGCGCTCGACGCCTACTACGGCCGGAGCCATGTCCTGCAGGGAGTCTCGCTCTCGGTGGAAAGCGCGAGCGTGGTCGCCCTGCTGGGACGCAACGGCGCCGGCAAGTCCACGACGCTCAAGGCCATCATGGGCATCGTGGCGCCCGCGGGCGGCAGCATCCGCTTCGACGGCGAGGCGATTCACCACCTCGCTTCCCACCGGATCGCACGCCGGGGCATCGCCTACGTGCCCGAGGACCGCGGCATCTTCGCCTCGCTCACGGTGGAGGAGCACCTCTCGCTGACCCTGCCCCGGGCTGTGACGCGCGGCCCATCGTCGAAGGAAGCCATCTACGAGCAGTTCCCCGTGCTCGCGGAACGCCGCCGGCACCGGGGCAACGAGCTGAGCGGGGGCGAGCAGCAGATGCTCGCGATCGCGCGGGCGCTCACCCAGTCGCCGAGGCTGCTCATTCTCGACGAGCCCACCGAGGGTCTGGCGCCCATCGTGATCGAGAGCATCGCCGGCATCGTCCACTCCCTCAAGGGCGCCGGGCTGACGATGCTCCTCGTCGAGCAGAACTATCCCTTCGCCGTCGGCCTCTCCGAACGCGTCTACGTGCTCGGCAAGGGCCGGGTGCGATGGGAAGGCAGCCCCGCCGCGCTCGAAGCGAGCCCCGAGGTGGCCGCGACCTGGTTGGGGGTCTAGCGCAAGACAGCAGTGCGGGGTGCGAGGCGAAGGTCCGTGTCTGTGGTCGGGAACGGCAGGCGGTACCCATGGATCCCGGCCGGCCGCGCGCCGGGTCCGGACACGGAGCAGCCAGGAGGAGTTTGACCCCTGGGGGTCAGATTCGTCGTCCCGCCTTCGAGAGCGCCGTCAGGACGGGAGAAGTCGTGTCGGGAGCGACACCCCGGCCATTGCCGCGGTCGCTTCCGCCTCACCGCTCCAGCAGCGCTTCGAGGCGGGCTGCGGATGCTTCCCGGAAGGGATTGATAATCTCGACGCCGCCCAGTCGCCGGCTGTCCTGCATGTCTTCGCTGAGGATCGCCGCGCAGCCGGATTGCCGAGCGGTGGCCCAGAGCATCGCATCCCAGAACGACAGCCGATGCTCTTCCACTGCATCCATGGCATCGCCGAGGGCCTCGGTGCCCGCTGACGCGACCTGAAAGACCTCCAGCCAGGCTCGAACGATAACCCCCGCACGCGCGACAGGCAGAAGATTCTTCCGGGTCGTTGCCCGAAAGAACTCGGCGAGCGCCTGTACCGTGAGAACGCAGTCGCACCGGGCGGCTCTCCCCACGAGTGTCCGGGACCATTCGTGGCGGTCACCGGCATCGAGATCGACGGCGTAGACCAGGATGTTCGTGTCGAGCGAGAAACGCCCCTTAACGGTCATAGAGGTCTTCCCGCGCGATCTTCAGTCCACCGAGCGAGGCGCCCTCTTCCAACTGCTTCATCATGCGGCGGTAAGCCGCGGTCCACACCGGGTCCGAAGACTTGTCGGCGCCATGGGGCAGCAGCTTGGCAATGGGGCGACCCCGTCGGGTGATGAGAACGCTTTCACCTCGCTCGACCTCGCGGATCAGCTTGGAGAACTCCTGGTTGGCAGTCATGAGAGAAACGCTTCGCATGGGTCCCGGCCGTCTTCCTAGTACATACTAGAACGCTATCGACATCGGCGGCGACATGCAAGGTTCAACCTCGGCCGATCCGGGAAGGACCAGGGTGCAGACCACGGCAGGACCGCAACCGCATGGGCAAGTCCTCGATCCTCGCTCAACGCCTTTCGTCGGTTCATCGAGAAGTATCCGAAGCGAAGCCGCGAGCGGTTCCTGTCGGAGCAGGAGTTCGCGCGGCTGGGGAGCGTGCTCGACGAGCTGGAGGCCGAAGGCAGGATGTCGACTTCGGCGGCCGCAGGGCTCCCTCTGCTGATGCTGGCCGGCTACCGGCGGAACGAAATCCTGCCGCTGCGCTGGGAGGACGTCTACCTCCAACACAACAAGCTACCGGGGCTGTAGGCGCATGCACCGGGCACGCCGTGTCGGGGAGCCAGAAGTTCGGGCACGGCCGGGCAATGGCGCGAGGAGCGGTTCGCCATATTGAAACGCCGCCCGATGCCCCATATTGATTGTTCAGGCGCCGCCGAGGCGCGGATAATGGATGGTCGCGCCGGACGGTCGGCAGCGGAGAAGGGTTCGATGGGTACGGTTCTCGAAGACGTGACGAGCGAATCGGTCGATGCGGCGCACATCCAGCGGCGCGTCGAGGACTGGGAAGAGCGCCTGAACAGGCTCTACGCCGAGATCGGCGACTGGTTGCCGGACGGCTGGGAGGCCCGCCCGGGCGCTCCGGTGGTCATGCATGAGCCGCTGATGCGCAAGTTCGGCATGGATGCGAAACCGATGCCGACGCTCGAACTCCATGACCGCGCCGGCCATGTGGCCAGGCTCAAACCGCGCGGGCTGTGGATCATCGGGGAGAACGGCCGGATCGATCTCAAGCACGACGGCCACTACTACTACCTCATGGATACCGCCGACAATTTCGAGCAGCCAAACTGGGAGGTCTCCCGCGCCGACCGGCGTTGTGACCGCGAAGCGGTGACGCGCGCATGGTTGAGGCGCATCCTTCAGTGAGCGACCTTCAGGCCATTGCGGTCGCGTACGAGCGGGTCGATCTCCATCTCCAAAGCCTGCGCGATGCGGAGGACGGGGGCAGCGAGGACCCGTCGCCCGATTCAGTCGATCGCGAGCAGAGGCTCAACGACCAGGCGTACTTCGTGCTCGCGTGGGGCCAGTTGGAGGCGGACATCGAGGAGGCGTGCCGGGAGGCCATCCGGGAGGGGCAATCGCACGAGGACTGGCGGCATCGCCGCGCCTGGTCGCTCTACAACCCGGAGGACCGCCGGCTCTCGGGCCTGAGCTTCCAGAACCGGCTGACGCTGGTAATCGAGAAGGGCAGCGGAGACTGGAAGAGGACCATGGAGCTCTACAACGTCCGCAACCAGATCGCCCACGGTGCCCTCCTGTCCGGCGGGATCGACATGGCGAGCGTGATCCGGGATTTCTTTCGGATTCAGTCGTCGCTCGCGCGGAATTGATCGGCCATAGAGTGTTCGGCCGGCGCGGGGCGACCGCGGCTGTTCCATGAAGAAACACTGGGGAAGCCGTTCCTTGGTGTCTTCCGCGGGTGCTATCCGGCGCCGACGATCGAGCTGGGGATGGCGTAGTATCCCGGGTCACTTCAGGAAGTCCGCGAGCCGCGACACGCAGGCCGGCATCTCGGACGACACGGCCGGTGCACAGCTCTTCCGCGAGTCGGGGCAAGACGAGTGGAGGACTGCGCTCAGGCGGAGACATCACATGTCCACCCATCGCATCCTCTCCGCCGCAATCGGCGTCCTTTTCGTTCTGGCGGCTGGCGCCGCTCACCCGCAGGCCGAGTCCGGGGAACGCGCCGTCAGCCGGGCCTTTCTCACGCTCGTCGCGGGAGAGCAACAGGACGTGCGGCATGCCCTGGAAGTTATCGAGTCGACGTGGGAGCCCTCGCACCTGCCCATGGCCCTCGACGTGCTGCGCCTCATCCGCAATCCGGGCGCGTCCGTCGCCCTCGTGCAGACCATGCAGGGCGAGACCGGCGCCGAGCACGGCTACGACATCGGGGCCTGGCAGCGTGACCTGTGGAATGCGCCCGAGGCGCTGCCCTCGCGCTACGCCGCCTTCAAGGGCGCGCTCTACAGCTTCATCGACCCGCGTTTCTCGGCCTACTTCGACGCGGTGGGCGAGCCGCTGATCCGGCTCGACGAGATCGTCTGGGGAGGCGTGCGCCAGGACGGCATTCCCCCCCTGCGAAACCCCGCGATGCTCGCCGCGGAGGACGCCGGCTACCTCGAGGACGGGCACATCGTGTTCGGCATCTCGGTGGACGGCGACGCCCGCGCCTACCCCAAGCGCATCCTCGGCTGGCACGAGATGTTCGTGGACACCGTCGGCGGAGTGCCCGTCGCCGGGGTGTACTGCACGCTGTGCGGCACCGTCATCCTCTACCTCACCGAGCACGACGGAGTGAACCACGCGCTCGGCACGAGCGGATTCCTCTACCGGTCCAACAAGCTGATGTACGATCAGGCCACCCAGTCGCTGTGGAGCACGATGCGGGGAACGCCGGTGGCGGGACCCCTCGCGGGCAAGGGCATCGTGCTCGAACGGGGCAGCGTGGTGACCACGACCTGGGGCGAGTGGCGGCGGCGCCATCCCGATACCCGGGTGCTCTCCCTCGATACCGGTCACCAGCGCGACTACGCGGAAGGCGCCGCCTACCGGGACTACTTCGCGACCGACGAGGTGATGTTCGCGGTCCCCGCCCTCGACACGCGGCTCAAGAACAAGGACGAGGTGTTCACTCTGCTGCTGGCTCGCCACCCCGAGCATCCCCTCGCGATATCGGCCGACTTCCTCGCGGCGAATCTCGTCCATCACGACGCCATCGAGGACACCGCGTTCGTGGTGCTCACCGACCCGACGGGGGCGAACCGCGCCTACGCGAGCGACGAAGTGCGCTTCACCGCTTACGACGGCGACCGGAGCGTGCGCGACAGCGAAGGCGGGTCGTGGACTCTGAGCGAGCACGCCCTGAGCGCCGAAGACGGCCGCGTGCTCCACCGTGTTCCGGCGCAGCGGGCGTTCTGGTTCGGCTGGTACTCCGCCTTCCCCCATACCCGCCTGGTGCACTGACCCCGCCTGTCCGGCGACCCCTCGATGCGCACAGCGCACCCCGGAACGGAGTAAAGAGACCGTGGCGCGGGACGACCCGAGCGGAGCGGCCGGCTCGACGCGCGACACGGCGTTGCCCGCGATCCTCGACTGCGATACCGGCCACGACGACGCGATGGCGATCCTGCTCGCGGCCGGCACCCTCGACCTTCGAGGGGTGACTACGGTCCACGGCAACTCGACCGTCGAGCTCACCACCGTCAACACCTGCAAGGTCCTGGAGCTCGCGGGGCTCGCCGACGTTCCCGTCGCGGTCGGAGCGCCGCAGTCGTGGAAGCGGGAGATCTCCCACGCCCCCGGGATACACGGCGTCACCGGAATGGACGGACCCGACCTGCCGCCGCCTTCCCTTAAGCCGATAGACGAGCCCGCGATCGAGTTCTTTCACCGAAGCGCGGCCGAGGTGGACGGGTTGCACCTCGTCGCGACCGGGCCGCTCACCAACATCGGCGCCGCGCTCCGCAGCCACGGCGGGAGACTGGCGTCGCGCATCGCCGGCATCAGCCTCATGGGAGGGTCCACCGGCCTGGGCAGCGCCACCGCGGCCGCCGAGTTCAATATCTGGGCGGACCCGGAGGCGGCCGACGTGGTGTTCCGGAGCGGCGTCCCCATCAGGATGGTGGGGCTCAACGTCACCCGCCAGGTCCCCGCCACGCCTTCGCACCGGCGCCGCATCCGCGCGCTCGGCACGCGCACCGGGCGGGCGGTCGCGGAGCTGCTCGACTTCTACAGCGAGCAGCTCGCGCTCCGCTACGGGCTTCCCGGCGCATCCATGCACGACCCGCTGGCGGTCTCCGCCCTCGCCGATCCGCAGGTGCTGCGCTTCGAGTCCATGCAGGTGGACATCGAGCTCTCGGGTGAGCACACCTACGGGATGACGGTGTGCGACCGTCGCCACCTGTCCACGGATGCCGCCGGCCTGGTCCGGCAGCGCGACCCCTTCGGGCGCCCGAATGCGGAGGTCGCGGTCGCCGTGGACCCCGAGCGTTTCTGGGAGCGCTTCATCGCGGTGCTGGCGGGCTATCCATGAGCCACGCCCGGCCCAACGCGCCCGAGTACGACGCCGACGACATTCTGGAAGGCATCCGGGACTGGGTATTCATCGAGAGCCCCACCGACTTCCCCGAAGGAGTCAACCGCGTCATGGACCTCGCGGAGCGGGAGATGGTGTCTCTCGGCGCCGCCATCGAACGCGAGCCGGGCGGAGAGGGCTACGCGGACCTGCTCACCGCGCGCGTTCCGGGCGCATCGGAGGGACCCGGGATACTGGTGCTGGGCCACCTCGACACGGTGCACACGGTGGGGACGCTCGCTCGCGAGCTGCCCTTCCGGCGGGAAGGCGACCGCGTGTACGGCCCCGGAATCTACGACATGAAAGGGGGGATGTACTCCGCCTGCTACGCGCTGAAGCAGGTGTTGCGCGCAGGAAACACCCCGAAGCTGCCCGTGACCTTCATGTTCGTCCCCAACGAGGAGGTGGGAAGTCCCACCACTCGCGGGCGAATCGAGGCGGAGGCGAAACGCCACCACTACGTCCTGGTGCCCGAGCCCGCCAAGGAGGGCAGGCTCGTGACGGGGCGCCACGCCATCGCGCGATTCCGGATCAGGGTTCGCGGCCGGCCCTCGCACGCGGGATCGACCCTCGCCCGGGGCCGGAGCGCGATTCGGGAGATGGCGGAGCAGATCGTCGCCATCGAAGGCATGACGGACCACGAGGCCGGAGTGACCCTGAGCGTCGGCATCGTTCACGGCGGCACCTTCGTCAACGTGGTGCCGATCGATTGCGAGGCGGAAGTGCTCGCGGTGCTGCCCACGCCCGAGGACATCGAGAGGATCGGCGCCGCGATGATGGCGCTCGAGCCCATCAACCCGGATGTCGCCGTGGCCGTCGAGGCCGGCCCCCTTCGGCCCGTATTCTCGCCCCACGCGGGAGTGATGGACCTCTACGCCCGGGCGGAAGCGATCGCGAGGGAGATCGGGTTCAGCCCCGGCCACGGCAGCTTCGGCGGGGGCAGTGACGGCAACTTCACCGGGGCGCTCGGCCTCGCCACGCTCGACGGGCTGGGCCCCTGCGGGGACGGCGCCCACACCCACGACGAGCACGTCCTGTACTCGTCGCTGGTCCCGCGGGCGCGCCTGCTCGCGGGCCTGCTGGAGACGCTCGAGGCGCCCGAGGCGCGGGCCTGACGCGCCCGCCCGCCCCGCTTCAGACCGCGTCGTAGTCCACCGGAGTGGCGTGCCAGCCTTCCTCGTGCCTGCGCCAGTAGCGGTCCTTGAGCCGCTCCGACAGGGGGCCGGGACGCCCGTTGCCCATCACGCGCTCGTCCACCTGCACGATGGGCATGATGCCGCCCGCGGTGCTGGAGAGGAACACTTCGTCCGCCTCGCGCAGCTCCTCGGGGGTGACCCGGCCGAGCTCGAAGGGGATCTCGAGCTCGTCGCAGAGCTCCGCCACCGAGCGCCGGGTGATGCCCTCGAGCACCGTGCCGCCCGGTGAGACGACGCGCCCCCCGCTCACGCAGAAGACGTTGAACCCGGGCCCTTCGGACACACAGCCTTCCGCGTCGACGAGCACCGCGGTGTCCGCGCCCTGCTCCACCGCCTGGAAGAGTCCTCTCGTCAGGTCGCCCCAGTGGAAGTTCTTGATGGTGGGATCGACCGAGTGCGGCGAGATCCGCGGCACGTCCGAGATGATGATACGGGCGCCGCGCTCCTGAACCTCGGGCGGCAGGACCCAGATGAAAGGCACCGCGTAGAGGATCAGCCGGTTGCGGCAGGTGCGCGGATCGCGCGATCCCGGTGCGGGGTGCCCGCGGGTGCAGACCATGTCCACGTAGGCGTCCCGCAACCCGCTGAGACGCACGACGTGAATGAGGGCATCCCTCAGGGAGTCTCGGTCGAGTCCCGGGTCGAGGCGGAGCGCGGCGCAGGAGGCCCGGAAGCGGTCCAGGTGATCCTCGAGCCGGAAGAAGCTCCCCTTCCACACGTGCACCACGTCGTAGGTCACGTCCGAGCGGCTGAAGCCCCAGTCGAGGACCGAGACCCGCGCCTCGGAGACCGGAACGAACTCGCCGTCCACGAAGGCGGCGCCGTCGGAGTAGTCGACGCGCGAGGTGATGTCCAGTGCCGTCTGCGCCATGGGAGTGTCCGCCCTGTCACGAATCGAGAGGCGAGAGACTACCCGCTGGTGCGTGCCGTCTACAATGCGGCGTCGTCGGGCAGGCATGCAGGCGACAGCGTCTCCCCATGACGGCATATGACTACATCATCGTCGGCGCCGGGTCCGCCGGCGCCGTGCTGGCGGCCCGCCTGAGCGAGGAGCCCGGGCTCCGGGTGCTCCTCGTCGAAGCCGGGGGAAAGACGGACCACTGGTCTATTCGCATGCCGGCCGCCCTCGCCGCCAACTTCGAAGGCGGTCCGTGGAACTGGTGCTACTACTCGGTGCCGCAGCGAAACCTCGCCGGCCGTCGCATCTATCAGCCCCGCGGCAAGGGGCTCGGAGGATCGTCCGCCATCAACGGTATGGCCTACATCCGCGGCCACGCCCGGGACTACGAGCGATGGTCCGCCGAAGGCGCCCCCGGCTGGTCCTACGCGGAGGTCCTGCCCTACTTCAAGCGCGGCGAACGCCACGGCCGGGGCGAGGATGCCTGGCGCGGCGGCAGCGGCCCCGTGGCCACCGTCTGCTACGGCATCGTCGACCCGCTCAACCGCGCCTTCGTGGAGGCCGGGGCGGAGGCGGGATTCCCCGTGACGGAGGACGTCAACGGCTTCCGGCAGGAAGGCTTCGGCCCCTTCGACATGAACATCGACCGGGGCGAGCGCGCAAGCACCGCGCACGCCTACCTCCGCCCGGCGCGGGCGAGAGCGAATCTGAGCGTCCGCTCCGAGAGCGCGGTCACCAAGGTCCTCCTGGACGGCCGCGGGGCCTGCGGCGTCGAGCTCGCCTCTCACGGCACCACCGAAGCCGTTCGCGCGGAGAGAGAGGTGATCCTCTGCGCCGGCGCCTTCCAGTCCCCTCAGTTGCTCATGCTCTCGGGGATAGGTCCGGCGGACCACCTGCGCGACCATGGAATCGAAGTCGTGCACGATCTGCCGGGCGTGGGCGGCAATCTCCAGGACCACCTGGAAATGCACCTGCAGTGGGGGGCGGAGAAGCGCCACACGCGCAACCGCCATGCCGGTCCGCTCGCGAGGATTGCGGTCGGCGCGCGGTGGTTTCTGACCCGCGGCGGCGTCGGGGCTTCGACCCAGGTCGAGGTCGGCGCCTTCACCCGCACCTCGCCGCAGGTCCCGCATCCCGATATCCAGTACCACTTCTTTCCCCTCCTGCTGGAGGGTTGGAAGCCGAGCCGCAAGCGCGGCGGGTTCTGTGTCGTCGTGGGCACCCTCCGCGAACACAGCCGCGGCACGGTGCGCCTCGCCTCCGCCGACCCCTTCAGGGCCCCCCTCATCGACTTCAACTTCCTCGACGATCCCCGCGACCTCCACGACCTGCGAACCTGCGTTCACCAGGCGCGTGAGGTCGTGTCCCGGAGCGCCTTCGATGCCTTTCGGCAGGAAGCCGTGGAGCCCTGGGCGTCGGCGACCGACGATGACGCGATCGATGCCCTGATCCGGGAATCGGCGGAGAGCGCCTATCACCCCTGCGGGACCTGCAAGATGGGAAGGGACCCGCAGGCCGTCGTCGATCCGCAATGCCGGGTTCGCGGAATCGAGAACCTGCGCGTGGTGGACAGCGCCATCATCCCGTCGATCGTGAGCGGCAATCTCAACGCGCCCACCATGATGATCGGCGAGAAGGCGTCGGACATGATCCTCGGCCGCGAGCCGCTTCCGCCTTCCAATGCGGGGTACCACGGCGCCCCTTGAGCCGAAGGGCGCTCCGGCTCCGCTCCGTGTCCGCGCCACCGATGGAGATTCACGGGCATCGCGGCGCCCGGGGACTGCGGCCCGAGAACACGATGCCGGCCTTCGAGTGCGCCATCGCCCTCGGCGTGGACGCCCTGGAGCTCGACGTGGTGATGACCCGGGACGGCGTCCCCGTGGTGCACCACGATCACGCCCTCGATCCGGCACGCACCCGGGACGCGAGCGGCCGGTGGCTGACAGCACCGGGCCCCCGTGTCGATTCCCTGGACCTGGCGGCCCTGGACCGATTCGACGTGGGCCGCGCGGCGCCGGGCAGCGAGATCGCACGGTGCTTTCCGGATCAGCTTCCCTGCGACGGCGCGCGAATCCCGACCCTGGAGCAAGTGCTGTCCCTGGGGAACGGAGGTCCCGACGCGCAGAAGATCCGCTTCCAGGTCGAGATCAAGTCCCAGCCCCTGGTCCCGGGCGCCGGCGCGGGACCGGAAGCGCTCGCACGGGCCGTGGTTGCCGTCCTGCGGGAGCAGCGCATGATCGGGCGTGCCTCCATCCTGTCCTTCGACTGGCGCGTGCTCCTCGAAGCACGCCGGCTGGCCCCCGAACTCTCCATCGTCTGCCTCAGCGCCGAGCGGTCCTGGCTCGACAACATCCGGCGCCACGCGCCCGGCCCCTCGCCCTGGACCGCCGGCCTCGAGATCGAGGCCTTCCGGGGATCGCTTCCCCGAATGGTCAAGGCGACGGGAAGCGGCGTCTGGGGCCCCTACTACCGGGACTTGACGAGAGAGGCCCTCGCGGAAGCGCGCGCGCAGGGCCTCGAGGTCGTGGTCTGGACCGTCAACGACATCGACGAGATGCGCAGCCTGGCCCGCCTTGGCGTCGACGGTCTCACCACCGACTATCCGGATCGCGCCAGGGCGGCGCTTGCACCCTGGCGCAGGTCCCGGTGACCGGGCGCCCCCTTCCGGGCAAGCGCCCCGTGCCCGTACCGATGTCGTTTTCCCGCTACCCCTGTCTCGGAGACCGGACCATCATCCCGCTTCCCGACCTTCGTGCGAGGGCAAGCGCCGTCATTCGGCCTCGACCCGACCGGCGATCGCAATGCGTGTCAAGCGATCGCCGGTCCTGTCTTTCGAAGACCGCGCCGAGAACTACGGAGCCAGCGCCTGCGCGAGCGTCGTCGCGTTGTGTCGCATCATGTCGAGGTAGGTCGGCGCGGGACCGTCCGGGCCGGACAGCGCACCGGGATAGAGCGTACCGCCGATGACGGCTCCTGTCTCATCAGCGATGCGTTCCAGGAGGCGGGAGTCCGCGATGTTCTCGATGAACACGGCACGAATGCCCAGATCGCGTATCTGGAGAATGAGGCGGGCGACATCCTGTGCGGACACCTCCGACTCGGTGCTGACCCCCTGCGGCGCAATGAAGCTCAGCCCGTAGTCGTGACCGAAGTACTGGAACGCGTCGTGGGAGGTGACGACGGTCCGACTGCCCTCGGGAAGCCCGGCGACAAGCTCGTGGATCTCCGCGTCGAGCGCCTCGAGCTCGTCCACATAGGCCGCACGATTCTGATAGTACGTGCCGGCATTGTCCGGATCGACCTTGGACAGCGCCGCGGCAATGTTGTCCACGTACACCGTGGCATGCCGGAGGCTCTGCCAGGCATGGGGATCGAAGGCGCCATGGTCATGGGCATGGTGATCGTCGTCCCCGGCATGATCGTCGTGCATGGCATGCTCATCGTCCTCGGCGTGGTCGTCGTGCTCGGCATGCTCGTCGTCCTCGGCGTGGTCGTCGTGCTCGGCATGGTCGTGGTCGCCGTGATCGTCATGCTCGTCGGCGGCCGTCTCCATGCCGTGGTCATCGTGCTCGGCATGCTCGTCGTGTTCTTCGTCCTCCATGTGTTCGTCGTGGGCGCCGTGCTCGGCAGGAAGAGGCTCGATGCCATGGGTCGCCACCACCCGGACACCGTCGAACTCCGAAGCGTCGATCAGCCGGTCCAGCCAGCCTTCGAATTCCAGCCCGTTGACGATGAGGACCTCCGCTTCGCTGACGGCCCGGGCATCGGCAGGGGTCGGTTGGTAGACATGCGTGTCGCCGTCAGGACCGACGAGCGTCGTGACATCGACGTGCTCGCCTCCGACGCGTTTTGCCATGTCGCCGAGGATCGAGAAGGTAGCGACCACCCGGATCGCTTCGTCGGAGTGTGCGGCGACCGGAGCGGCGAACGCCAGAACGAGGAGAGTGGTGACGGAATTCAGAATGGCTCTGCGGGTAGGCATGGAGAGGCTCCTTCAGGCTTCGAGGTAACGGCCCCAGAAGACCCGCGCGGCCAGACCGCTGACCGGGCCAAAGACCAGGGAGAGCCCGTAGGCGAGACCGGCGACAAGGATGATCGCCGGACCGGAGGGCAGGCTGAAATGGTAGGAAAGAAGCAGGCCGCTCACGCTCGAGAACATCCCGACGGCGGTCGCGACCGCGATCAGCGCGCCGATGCTCACTGTCCAGAAGCGCGCGGCGGCGGCGGGGAGGATCATGATGCCGACCGCCATCAGCGTGCCGAGCGCCTGGAATCCTCCCACGAGGTTGAGCACGACAAGGACGAGAAGAGTCAGGTGCGCCGTGGCGCTGAGCCCGCTGACCGAACGCAGAAACTGCGGGTCCGTGCATTCGAGCACGAGCGGCCGGAACAGCGTCGCAAGCGTCAACACCGAGACGCTCGCGATGGTGCCGAGCAGGATCAGGGCAGCGTTGTCGAGCGCCAGCACGGTGCCGAACAGCACGTGCATCAGGTCGACGTTGCTGCCTCGGGTGGACACGATCAGCACGCCGGCCGCCAGCGAGATCAGGTAGAAGGCCGCGAGGCTCGCGTCCTCGCGCAACGCCGTGGCTCGGGTCACGAAGCCCGCGAGAAGCGCCACGGTCATGCCCGCAATCAGTCCGCCCACGGTCATCGCCCCGAGCGAGAGGCCCGCGATGAGATAGCCGACGGCCGCGCCCGGCAGGATCGCATGGGCCATCGCATCGCCGGTGAGGCTCATGCGGCGCAGCATCAGGAACACCCCGACGGGCGTCGCGCCCAGCGAAATCGCGAGGCAACCCACGAGCGCGCGCCGCATGAAACCGAAGTCGGCGAAGGGCTGGACGAGCACCTCCCACATCACGCCGCGTTCCTCCCGCAGACGTGGGGGGGACCGGCGCAGGCCTCGCACATCTGACGCGCGCGGAACTGGTTCTCGGCCGTCAGCACCCGCTCCGTGGGCCCGTGGGCAACGAGTTCGCGGGCGAGCATGAACGTGCGAGGGAAGTGAGCCCGCACCGTGTCGAAATCGTGCAGGACGGCGAGCACCGTGCGCCCTTCGCCGTGCCAGCGCCGAATCACGCCGATCAGGTCGGACATGGTTCTCGCGTCAACCGCGGTGAAGGGCTCGTCCAGCAGGACGAGGCGTGCGTCCTGCAGCAGAAGCCGCGCAAAGAGCGCGCGCTGCATCTGACCGCCCGACAACGACCCGATCGGCCGTCTCTCGAACCCTTCGAGCCCGACCGCGGCGATCGCTTCGGCAACGCGCGCGCGGTGGCCGGCCCGCAGGCCGCCAAAGCCGCCGATCTCTCGCCACAGGCCCATGCCCACCAGGTCGGCGACCGTGATCGGGAAAGAGCGGTCGACGTCCGATTCCTGCGGCAGGTAAGCGATCTCGCTCCGCGTGAGCCCGCCGAAGGCGATCCGACCCTCGAGCGGGCGGAGTGTGCCCATCACCCCCTTCAGGAGCGTGGACTTGCCGGCCCCGTTGGGTCCGACCATGGCGGTCAGGCTGCCCTCGGCGATCTCGCTGTGCAGGCGAAGCACGGCCGGATGCCGGTCGTAGCCGAGGCTCAGGTCCTGAAACTGGAGGGCGTAGGTCATGGCCCCCCCCACACGGACATCGCCCACAGGAGTGCGCCCCAGAGCGCGACCAGGATCAGGGCCGCGACGACCAGCCGGGGGCCGGCGCCGAGCGCCAGCAACCGGATTGAACGCGTGTGCCGCGTTCTCATGCCAGCGCCCCCGGTCGAGTGGCGACGCTCACGTCCGGCCGCCGCGACGGTCCATCCGCGCCCTGGCAATTCATGGGCTCAGGACCCGGTTCCCGCCTGCGCCGCGCCGGCCTCTGCGCACCGCGCGCACATGCCCTCGACCTCGACCATGCGATGTGTCGTGACGAACCCGAGGACGGCGGCATCCTCGGCAAGCAGTCCTCCAATCCGCGAATCCTCGAACTCGACCGATGCCCGACAGCCGCTGCAAATGAAGAACAGGCAATCGTGGTCTCGCTCGGGATGGGCGCACGGGACATAGGCGTTCAGGCTTTCCAGCCTGGAAACGAGGCCCTGCGCCACCAGGAAGTGAAGCGCCCGGTACACGGTCGGCGGTCCGATCGGACGCGAATCTCTCTGCTTCATCGCTTCGATGAGCTGGTAGGCGCTCGTCGGCCCACCGCTGGCCCACAGCAGCTCCAGGACACGCCGGCGCAGCCTGGTCATCTGCACGCCGCGTCTCTCGCATATGGAGACTGCCAGCGCGACCCGTTCGCCTGGTGAGTGCCCCCCGCGACAATCCGGTTCGGCACAGGGCCGGGGGCGGGTCGACGCTCTTGTCATCTCCTGGTCTCACCTTGAGAGACACGCTGGCGAAGTTATAACGTTGCAACCCATATCGCAAGCGGATCACCGCCCGCGGATCACAGAGTCAGGGGCGAACGGACGGTCTCATCGCCGTGTCGCCGCATGACACCGGTTGTCCCCTGCTGCCGTTGACTCCGCTGCTTGCATTATGCACGGTCATGCCGTACACACATGGACATGATCGTCCATTCCTTTCGCCACCGGGGGTTGCGCCAGCTATACGAGAACAATTCGTCCCGCCTGCTGAAACAGGACTTGGTGGAGCGGGTGCGTGGCATCCTGGCCGCGCTGGCCATGGCGGAGAACATGCAAGGTTTCATTCGCGAGGCGGCTCCCGGATGGCGGATCCACCGGCTGTCGGGTGAGCGTCGGAACGAGTGGAGCATTTCGGTGTCGGCCAACTGGCGGATCACTTTCGAGGAACGGGACGGCGGAATCGACCGCGTGAACCTGGAGGACTACCACTGATGACCAGCGGCGGCATCAAGATGGGGATGGCTCCCCCACACCCCGGAGCCTTCATCCGGATCGAGGCCCTCGAGGAGCTGGGGTTGAGCGTTTCGGCGGCGGCCCGGATTTTGGGCGTGCGCCGTGCAACGCTCTCCGACCTGCTGAACGGCAACGCGTCGCTCTCGCCCGAAATGGCGTTGCGGGTCGAGAAGGCCTTCGGCCTCAGCATGGACCTGCTGCTGCGGATGCAGGCATGGCACGACGCGACGCAGATGCGTGCGCGGGCCGACGAGATCCACGTTCGGCGCTACCAGCCGGCATGAGCGTCGCGCTGCGCGACCGGATCGAGCATTGGCGCGGATGAAGCCGCTCGAGCGTCCCGGTCTCTCCCTGTGGGCCGCGACCGCCAACCCTCCGCCCGCGACCCGGCCGCTCGAGGGCGAGCGCAGGGCGGACGTGGTGATCGTGGGGGCGGGTTACACCGGCCTGTCCTGTGCCGTGCACCTCGCGGATGCGGGAAGGGAGACGGTGGTGCTCGAGGCCAGGGGCATCGGGCACGGCGGGTCGGGGCGGAACCTGGGACAGGTGAACCCGGGCGTGTGGGCGGACCCGCAGACCGTCGAGAAGCACCTCGGCGAGGCGAGGGGCCCCCGCTTCAACGAGGCGTTCGGGAGGAGCTTCGAGCTCGTCGAGTCGCTCGTGAACCGCTTCCAGATCGCCTGCGGCCTCACCCGAAGCGGCAACGTCTACGTCGCCCACTCGGCCCGGGCGGTGCGCGTCGTGGAGGAGCGCTACCGCCAGCTTCGCGCCTGCGGCTTCGACGTCGAGTTCCTGGACCGGCCGCGAACCGCCGCCCTCATCGGCAACGATTGCTACCACGCGGCGCTCCTGGACAAGCGCGCCGGGAACATCCACCCGCTGAACTACGCCCTCGGCCTGGCGGACGGGGCGATCTCGCTGGGAGCGAGCGTGCACACCGCCTCGCCGGTGCACCGCCTCACCCGGAACGGCGACGGCTGGCGGGCGGAGACGGGCGCGGGCAGCGTGGTGGCGAAACGCGCGGTCATCGCCACCGACTCCTACTCCGGCGAGCTGTGGCCCGGCCTCGCCCGCACCATGGTGCCGATAGGGGTGTACGCGGCGGCGACGGAGCCGCTCGGCGAGAATCTGCGCACGAGCTTTCTGCCTCAGCGCACCTCCACCTTCGAGACCGCGCTCGTCCCGACCTACGCCCGCATGCTCGCCTCGGGCCGCTGCGTGGTCGGCACCCTCGGCTACCCCCCTCTCTGGAAGGAGGGGCCCCTCGACCGGTGGCCGCGCCGGCAGCTCAAGCGCCTCTTCCCCGCGGCCGCCGGCGCGCGCTTCGAGTTCCGGTGGGGCGGCACCATCGGCATGTCGGACAACCACCTGCCCCGCCTGCACGAGCCGGCGCCCGGCCTCACAATCTGCTGCGGCTTCAGCGGCCGGGGCGTCACCTCCGCGACCCTGGCCGGCAGGATCGTCGCCGAGCGCATCGGTGGCCTCATGAAGGACGAGGACTGCCCGCTGCCGGTGCAGCCGATACGCCCCCTGAACTTCCGGCGCTCGAGAGCGGTGGCCCTGGAGCTCGCCTTCCGCGCCTACCGGGCGCTTTCCTGGCTCCCCTGAAGCAGCGGGCACGGACAAAGCCTCGAGAAAAGCTGGCCTCGGGCGCGCTCCCTTCGACGGCGCGCCCGAAAACGCCGTTTGGCGCGGGTCACTCGACCCACGCTCGAGACGGCCGGGGAAGGGATGCGGCCGCAGCCCGGGTCAGTCGCCGGGCTCCGCCGCCGGTACCGTGGACAGGTTGCTGAGATACCCCGTCGCGCTCGCGAGCAGGCTCATGACCACCACGGGGCGGTCGGCGGTGACCACCAACTGCCACTTGCCGGCGCCGGTGCCGAGGGCGCCGGTCAGGCCCTCGGCGTCTCCAGACTCCAGCTCGCTCGCGCTCAACGTCCGGGCCGCGCCCGCGGGCAGGCTGAGCACCACCGCGCTCTCGCCCGCCGCGCCCTGTGCGTCGATGCCCTCGATGGTGACCTCCGCGGCCTCCGCTCCGGGGTTCACCAGGCGCAGCCGGCTCGCGAGGCTGCGGTTGCGCCCGGGGTTGAAGAAGGGCACCCGGTGCTCCTCTCCAACGAGCGCGACGGTGTCGTGCATCGTGGCGAGGAAGCCGTCGGTGGTGAGCACGTAGCCGAGCACCCGGAGGTCGAGCGTGCTCGAAAGGTCCAGCCGCCAGTCGCCCTCGCCGTCTCCCACGCCTCCCGAGAGGCCCTTGCCCGCGTTGCCCTCCTCGAGATCGGCGGAGCTGAACTGCACCGCCTCGTTGGCGCCGATGCTGAGCGTCACCGGGCCGTGGAGGGCGCCTGCGTCGTCGAATGCCTCGATGCGCACCTCTCCCGCCGTGTCGGAGCGGTTGACGAGGCGCGTGATGCTGCGCAGCCCCAGGGCGTGGCCCGCGGGTATGACCAGGGGGAGGCGATGCGCGGCCGGGGCGTCGTCCGTGCCCGCCGCCGGCTCCGGCGCGGTGGACAGGTTGCTCAGGTAGCCGGTCGCGCTCGCGAGCAGGCTCATGACCACGACGGGGCGGGAGGCAGAGACCACCAACTGCCACTTGCCGCTTCCGGTGCCGAGCGCGCCGGTCAGGCCCTCGGCGTCTCCGGACTCAAGCGCCTGCGCGCTCAGGGTCCGGGCCGCACCCGCGGGCAGGCTGAGCACCACCGCGCTCTCGCCCGCACCGCCGCGTGCGTCGACGCCCTCGATGGTCACCTCCGCGGCCTCCGCCCCGGGGTTCACCACGCGCAGCCGGCTCGCGAGGCTCTGGTTGCGACCGGGGTTGAAGAAGGGCACCCGGTGCCCCGCTTCGCTGCCCGGGACCACGTCGTGCATCGTGGCGAGGAAGCCGTCGGTGGTGAGCACGTAGCCGAGCACCTGGAGGTCGAGCGTGCTTTCGAGCTCCAGACGCCAGTCGCCCTCGCCGTCTCCCACGCCTCCCGAGAGCCCCTTGCCCGCGTTGCCCTCCTCGAGGTCGGCGGAGCTGAACTGCATCGCCTCGTTGGCGCCGATGCTGAGCGTCACCGGGCCGTGGAGGATGCCGTCGTCGTCGTAGGCCTCGATGCGCACCGTGCCCGCCTCCGCCGAGCGATTGACGAGGCGCGTGATGCTGCGCAACCCCAGGGCGTGGTCCGCGGGGATGACCAGCGGGAGGCGGTGCGCGGCCAGGTCGTCGCTCACGATCGTCCCGGTCGCCGTGGCATCGCTAATCGTCACGCCAGCGGGCAGGCGCGTCCCCGGCCTCGGGGAGAGCGTCACCGTGAAGGTCTCGTCGGCCTCCGCCTCGTCGTCCCGGACGGTGGCCACCGCGAAGGTCGCCGAGCGCTGCCCCGGTGCGAGGCGGACAGTCTGCGCCGCCGTCGCGTAGTCCGCGCCCGCGGTGGCGGTGTCGCCCGTCCCCGACGAGGGCCGCGCCACCAGCTCCAGCGCCTCACCCGGCACCTCGCCGGAGACCCGCACCGTGAAGCGCACCGCCTCGCCCTCGCTCGCGCTCGCATCGGACACGCCGAGCGCCGTGCCCGAGTCCGGCGGCGGCGGGTCCGCCGGGTCCGTCGCCTCGCCGACCACCACCGCGCTCGCCGCGCTGGTCCGGCTCTCCGCGTTGCCCGCGCCGTCGGTGAACGTGGCGCGCACCTTCAGCCGCCGGCCCAGGTCGGTATCGGTGACCGCGTAGGCATCGGAGTTTGCCCCGGCGATGTCGTTCTCCACCCCGTCGCGCTCCACCCACACCCACTGCCAGGTGAAGCCCGAGGCGCCGGGCACGCCGTCCGCGTCGGCCATCGTGCCCCGACCCGCCCGCAGCGTCTGGCCCACCCGGGCCGCGCCCGTGATGACCGGCGCCCCGGTCGCCGGGGTGTTCGCCCCCGCCGGGGTCGTCGCCGTCGCATCCGCCGACCACGCGCCCTCCGCCGGCGCCTTGACCGTGATCGCGCGCACCCGCGCCGTGTACGAGGTGCCCGCCGCGAGGCCGGAGACCGGCAGGTAGCTGCGCCCCGTCGTCCTCTGCCGGGCGGTATCGGCGTCGTTCCACACGTGCTCGCTCGACTCCCGCCACTGCACCCGGTAGCCGTGCGCGCCCGCAACCCGCTCCCACTCGACCAGCACCAGGCCGGGCGAGGCCCGGGCCGTCACTCCCCTCACCTGCCCCGGCGTCACCTCGTCCGTCGCCGTCACCGGGACCGTCACCACCACGTCGTCGCGCCAGCCGTGCGTCTCCTCGTCAATCGTCAGCCTCAGCGTGGCGTCCTCGTCGAAGTCCACCCCCGCGTAGGCCAGCACCACCGCCACCCGCGCGCCCGACACCCGCTCGACCCGCTCCACCCACACCGGCACGCCCTGCACCCGGAAGCGGTACCTGGGCACAGCAAGCGCCCACTCCGCGCCCTCCAGCTCCACCGTGAGCACCGCCTCGTTCAGGCTCTGCTCGGTCAGCGGTGAGGGGGCGGTGGCCGACAGCCTGGCGCCGAAGGCCGGCGTCCTCGCCGTGCGCCCGGCCGAGGCCGCACCGTCGGGCGCGCGGGCCTTCAGGGCGGTCACCGTGACCGTGTAGTCCGTGCCCGGCGCGAGGTACTGGATCACGTGGCGCGTGCTCTCGCCGCGGGCGGCGCTGCTGCTGAGGCCGCCCGCGCCGGGCGGCGTCCACGACACCCGGTAGCCCGTCGCCCCCGGCACCGCGTCCCAGTCCGCCTCGATGCGTTGCGGACCCGGCGTGAGCCGCACGCCCTGCACCCGTGCCGGCGCCGCCTCGACCACCGCCGCCACGCCCACCGTCGCGGTGAACGCCTCCGCCTCGCTGTGCGCCGAGCCCGCGATGGCGAGGCGCAGCGTCCTGCCCGCGTCGAAGTCCGTGGCCGGGTCGTCGCCGTCGAAATCGAGCGTCACCGTCGCCCGTGAGCCCGTCTCGCGCGTCACCGCGCGCACCGACGCGCCGGCCACGCCGCTCACCGTGAACTGGCCGGTGGAAAGGCTCGACGCCCAGCTCGCGTTCAGCAGGTCCACCGTCAACCGCGCGCCGTTCAGATTGGATTCCGTCAGTGGAGAGGGGTCGGTGGCGGAGACGATGGCGTCGGTCGGCCCGGTGGTCGCCCTGGCGATTTCCGAAAAAGCGCCATTGCCGGCCCCCTCGCGGACGGCGGCCACCCGCACTCCGTACTCGGTATCGCCCCTCAGTCCGTCGATGACGGTCCGCGTCGTCGATCCGCCGGCGACCGTTCGACTGCCGTTATCGTCCGCGCTGAACCATCCGACGAAGTAGCTGTCAGCGTCGGGCACGGCATTCCAGGTCACCGTGAGGCTGCCCGGCCCGCCGGTCGCGGTCACGCCGGTCACCCGCGCCGGCTTCGCCAGCGTGGTCGCGGTCGCGCGGGCGGTGAAGGCGCCCGAGCGGTCCGCGTTCCGGGCCCGCACCCGGAACTGGTAGTCCGTGCCACGCGCCAGTCCCGTCACGTCGACGCTGGTGTCAGTGGTCGTGCGCTCGTTCGGCCAGGTCGCCCCGCCGTCGTCTCGCCCCCACTGGTAGGTGTAGCCGGTGACCGGCTTGCCGCCGGTGGCCGAGGGCGGGTTCCATTCGAGGGTGACCTGCCCCCCCTGCACGTCCCTCACCGCAAGCCCCGTCGGCGCGCCCGGCGGCGCGGCCACGGTCCGGATGGCGGACCAGGGGCTGTTGCCGGCGGCGTTGATGGCCTGCACGCGGAATTCGGAGGCGTCGCTCGTGGACAGGGTGCCCACGACAACCGTAGTCCCAGTGGGGGTGGACGGCCCACCCGATAGGGGCCAGGTGCTAGTGCCTACCGGCCTCGCCTCCCACCTGTAGCCGGTGATGGCGCTGCCCCCGTCGTCCGGCACGGTCCAGGACAAGTTGGCTGCGTTGTTCTGGGTCGGGTGGGCCGTCGCGGTGAGGACCGGCGCGGCGGGCGGGTCGCCGGCGCTCGTCCTCGCCTCGAACTCGCCGGCGCCCGGATGGTGGAAGCTCGAGCGGTCCTCGTTGTGGGCGCGGTAGCGGAAGTTGTAGATCGTGTTGGGCGCGAGGCCGGCGGACACCGTCACGCTGGTCCCGGAGGTGACGATCGTCTCGCCGGTGTGGCCGTCGGTGCCCCAGTCGTTGTTCGAATCCGGCCGCCACTGCACGACGTACTGGGTGATGGGCTTGCCGCCGTCGTCTGAGGGCGCGGACCAGGACACCGTGACCGCCACCCGGTCCGTCGCCGACGTGAGCGTCAGGTCGCCGAGATTGTTGGGCCGTCCGGCAACCTTGATGACGCCGGAGTTGGCGCCTTCGCCCTCGCTGTTGACCGCTCGCACCCGGTACTCGTAGGCGACGCTCCACGACGCCTTGTTGTAATTGTGGGTCCGCTGCGTCGGACCCTTGTCCACCGCCGTCTCCCAGCCGGTCTGACCGATCTCCCGCCGCTCCAGCTTGTAGCCCGTGATGGCGCTGCCGCCGGTGTCGGACGGCTCATTCCACGCCAGCACGTCGAGGACGTCGCTGGACGTGTCGGTCACGCGCAGATTGCTCGGCGCATTCGGCTCTTTCACGATGTGGAGGCCGGTGAACGTCGCGTAGGGGCCGCAAGAGGAATCGTCGTCAAATGACCCTACACAGGCACGCACCCTGAAATTGTAGGTTGCGCCAGTGCCGAGGTTTCCAACATGAACTGACGTTATGGTCGCTGCATAACCATTTGCGTTGACAGCATTCCAGTTCTGCGAAGTACTGATTTGCCGCTGGACGAAGTACCTGCTTATGCCAGCTCCGAGATCCGAGGGAGCGCCCCAACTAACAGTCGCCGAGGTACTGGAGCTAACGCTCGCGCTAATATTTGTGGGTTCAGAAGGAACATTGACCTGCGCCTCGGCCACCGGCGCAAAGGCGAGCAGCGCGAACGTCGCGAAGAGGACGGCGCCCGCCGCGCGGCGGGCGAGGGCGGCTACGGAGCGGGAGCGGTAATCCCGGTTCCGGTGCGGGGGAGGCGCCCGGCTGCCATGGCGGTCCCGGCCCTCGGTATCACCGCGGCCGGATGCGTTCGGAAGGTCGGGATGCGACCGGCGGCGCGGACGCAGGAGTGGCGCTCGGCGCTCGGCGCTCGGCGCTCGGCGCTCGGCGCTCGGCGCTCGGCGCTCGGCGCTCGGCGCTCGGCGCTCGGCGCTCGGCGCTCTTAATTGTAACAACGCGCGAGTGCGTGCTTGCAACGGTCGGAGACGATGTGAGGCCTGGAGCCGCCCCGCTCTGTGGCTTGTTGCCGAAGTGGTCTCCGAACATGGAATCCTCCCGCACTTGCAACACCCGAGGCGGACGCATCGGCTTCCGCCGCCCTCGGCGAAGCCGCGCGGGCGCAGGGTCCGGCGCGGCATCTCCGGCTGCCGGACCGAGACATTCCGCTTCGTCGAGCCGGCAAACCCGAATCGGCGGAACTATAGGAAACTACGTGTTAAATGTGTGTGTTTATTCTGATTTTTTGATGTCGTTTCAATAAATTCTTCGTCAATCTTCCTCTCGGCGCGGCGCACCGCGGTCTCGATGCCCGGGTGAGCCGCGATGCGTGCCGAACCAGAGAGGGGGCAGCCTTGACGCGCTGCGTCACGCCCCGGAGTCGTCCGCCATTCGCATCTCGGCGGCGCGTGAGGAGGCACATGTCGCGATCCCGACCTCCGACGAGGGCCCGGGCCTGGCACCGGAGCGCCTCGCGAACCCATTCCGCAAGCACGCCGCCCCTGGTGCCGGCGGGCAGGAGGGCACGAGGCCGGGCTACGGCCTGGGCCTCGTTACATTCAAGCCCCTCTCGCCGACCGAGCTCACCGCGCGGGTGCGCACGGCGCTACGCAGGCGCAAGAGTCCCGCTCCCTTCGCGCCCGGCCTTCGTCTTCAACCACCGCAGCGTCGGATACCGCATGCCGAACTCGGCCGAGCGATAGCCCGGATTCGGCAGCGGCGCCCGAAGACGCCAGCTCACGATCCGTTCAGCCGGGCCGCAGGCACCACGGGACGCCCGCCGTCACCGGCCGGCGCGGCACACTCGACACGCGCGGGATTCGCCGCTACTAGTCCCGTGTCGACCGCCGACCGGAGGAACCGCAAATGAACAAAAGGGAGCTGTGCGCGCGCGTCGCCGAGGCCGCGTCCTTGTCCAGGGTCGAGGCCGACATTGCCGGGAGCGCCGTGTTCACCGCCGTCGCCGACACCCTGGCCGCGGGCGAGACCGTCGCGATCGCGTCACGCTCGACGCCCTTGGGTGTGCGGGCCTTTACCTGGTCCTGACCGAATGCCCTTCGATCGCTCAATCCCGCGCCAAGGACAACTGGATGCGATAGAAATCCTCGATTACCGTCGGGACGTCAATGCCTTCGGAAAGCAGGTCGCCGTGCGCAACCTGATTGCGAACCTCGTAGAGCACCATGATCCTCCTCCACTCGTCGCTGGTCCGATCCAGAACGAGCATGAGACGGTTCCTGAAGCTCAGCCTCGGGTTGTCCGAATCGTACAGGCTCCATGCCCGGCGTTGCCGCCAGTCCTCGTGCGACTGCCCCAAGCGGATGGCATCCCGGCAGGCTTCGCCCACCTCCGCTTCCAACTGTCCCCAGGCGAGAACGAAGTAGGCTTGCTCGTTGAGCCGTTGTTGACGGGCTACGCGGTCGCGCTCTTCGGACTCGCCCGCCGCGTGGTGCCGATCGCGCAGGTCTTCGAGAGATTTGTCGACCTGCAGGAACGAGGCGGCGATGGCCTCCAGATCTCTCACTGAAGGGCGCGCTTCAGCCAGCCCCGCGTAACGGCTTCCCGGTCGCGCCGCCGCTCGGCACGCGCGACCTGCCAATCAGGCGTCTCGAAGTTCTCGGCCATGTCGACGATGAGGTAGCGTTGACTGCCGCCCTTCAGATCGACCCGGCCATTAGTACCGATGATCCACAGTCCGCGAGGTTCGAGCCTGGCGGCATGGCCGGCGCAGTCATGGAGTTCGAGCGTCGGCATCGGTTTCGCGTCCATGCCGAACTTGCGCATCAACGGCTCGTGCATGACGACCGGAGCGCCCGGGCGGGCCTCCCATCCTTCCGGCAGCCAGTCGCCGATCTTGGCGTAGAGCCCGTTCAGGCGCTCTTCCCAGTCCTCGACGCGCCGCCGTATGTGGGTCGCATCGACCGTATCGCTCGTGACGTCTTCGAGAACCGTGCCCATCGAACCTGTCTCCGCTGCCGCCAGTGCGGCGCGACCATCAATTATCCGCGTCCCAGCGGCGCTTGAACAACCAACTTGGGGCATCGGGTGGCGTTTCAACATGGCCGACATCCCTTCGCACGAATGCCCGGCCGCCGCCGGCCTCGGAACGCCGGCGTGCGGGACCAGGTCGTGCATTCCGGTCACGAGACCGTCGTTGCCGCGGATGCAGCCCGGCGCCGCAGCGCCCGCCCCATTGACGCGGCGCGGCGCGAGGGGGACGATTGCCGGGTTGCCCCCTCAGGTTCCCGGATCGCCCGAATCGGGGCAGGGGAGCCGGCAAAGGTCCCTTCCGGCGGTCGCACGAAGAAGAGTCTTGTCCTGCTTGAACGCTAATGAGGCACCCGTCCGGCGGTCGGAGGCGAGCCGATGAGCAACCCGAGCGTCGAGGGCGAACGCGGCGGCGAAGCGCGCCACATCGGGTTCCTGCTCGTTCCGGACTTCTCGTTCATCGCCTTCGCGTCCGCGGTTGAGCCCCTGCGCATGGCCAACCGGATGAGCGGAAGCGAGCTGTATCGCTGGAGCCTCTACTCGGTCGACGGACAGCCGGTGCGCGCGAGCAACGAGATCGAGCTCCCGACCCAGCCCGCGGTGCCGGGCGCGCGCGCCTGCGACGTGGTGCTGGTGTGCGCGGGAGAGCGCGTGTGCGACTTCGCCGACCGGCTGCTTCTCTTCTGCCTGCGGCGCCTCGCCCGGGAGAAGAGGCCGCTCGGCGCCATCTGCACCGGAAGCTACCTGCTCGCGAAGGCGGGGCTTCTCGACGGGTACCGCTCGACCATCCACTGGGAGAACATGGCCAGCCTTCGCGAGGAGTTTCCCGAGGTCATCGTGTCGCCGGAGCTCTTCGAGATCGACCGCGACCGCTACACCTGCTCCGGCGGGACCGCACCGCTCGACATGATGCTGAACCTCATCCACCGGCAGCACGGCGGCCACCTCGCGATCGCGATCTCGGAGGAGTTCATCTGCGAGCGCATCCGGGGGCGGAACGACCGCCAGCGGGTGCCGCTTCGCCTTCATCTCGGCACCTCCCAGCCCAAGCTGGTGGAGGCGGTGTCGCTGATGGAGGCGAACCTCGAGGAGCCCATGAGCCTGGACGAGATCGCGCGACACGTGCGACTGAGCCGGCGGCAACTCGAACGTCTCTTCCAGAAGCACCTCCACTGCGTGCCGACCCGGTACTACCTGGAGCTGCGCCTGACCCGTGCGCGCCAGCTCCTGCTGCAGACGCCGATGACCGTGGTGGACGTCGCGTTCGCGTGCGGATTCGTCTCCGCTCCGCACTTCAGCAAGTGCTACCGGGACTCCTTCGGGATCCCGCCGCGCGACGAGCGCCGCATGCGCGGAGGCGCGGGGGCGGGCCGGAAGGCGGAACGGAAGGTCCTTGCGCTTCGGCCCGAGTTCACCGCGTCGCTGCCGCACGCCGCCGCGTCCGGACGCGACCCCGCCTGACTCGCCGCTGACCGGCGGCCCGCCCGCCACGGCGTTCCGACGCCCTGCCCGGCCACGAGCCCGGGGTGCGCGCGCCGGCCGCGCCGGCGGATGCGGCTAGAGAATCTTCCCCGGGTTCATGATGCCGGCGGGGTCGAGGGCCTGCTTCACCTGCCGCATCACCGACACCGCCTCGCCGTGCTCGCGGCGCAGGAAGTCGATCTTCCCGAAGCCGATGCCGTGCTCGCCGGTGCAGGTGCCACCCATGTCGATCGCGCGCGCCACCATGCGCTCGTTGACCGACTCCGCCCGTCCCATCTCTTCGGCGTCGTCGGGGTCGACGATGAAGGAGAGGTGGAAGTTGCCGTCGCCCACGTGCCCGACGATGGGGGCGAGCAGACCCGCCTCGTCCACGTCCCGGCGGGTCTCGAGAATGCACTCCGCGAGGCGCGAGATGGGCACGCAGACATCGGTCGGCCATCCCTTGGCCCCGGGTCGCATCGCGAGCGCGGCGTAGTAGGCGTCATGGCGCGCCTGCCAGAGACGGGAACGCTCTTCCTGGCGCGTCGCCCACCGGAAGTCCCCGCCGCCGAGCTCCGACGCGATGTCGCCGACGCTGCGGGCCTGCTCCTCCACGCCCGCCTCGCTGCCGTGGAACTCGAAGAACAGGGTCGGCTGCACCGGATAGTCGAGCCCGCTGTGACGGTTGATCGCGCCCACCATCACCTCGTCGAGCAGCTCGATGCGGGCGACCGGAATGCCGGACTGGATGGTGAGGATGGTGGTGTCCACCGCGCCGCCCAGCGTCTCGAAGGAGCACACGGCGGCGGACATCGCCTCCGGAATGCCGTAGAGGCGGAGCTGTATCTCGGTGATGACGCCCAGAGTGCCCTCCCCTCCGACGAAAAGCCGGGTCAGGTCGTAGCCGGCAGCGGACTTGCGCGCCCGCCCTCCGGTGCGGATGACCCGGCCGTCCGCGAGCACCACCGTCAGGCCGAGCACGTTCTCGCGCATGGTGCCGTAACGCACCGCGTTGGTGCCCGAGGCCCGCGTCGAGGTCATGCCTCCGAGCGAGGCGTCGGCGCCGGGGTCGATGGGAAAGAACAGGCCCGTATCGCGCAGGTAGGTGTTCAACTGCTTGCGGGTCACGCCGGCCTGGACCCGGCAGTCGAGGTCCTCGGAGTTCACTTCGAGCACTTCGTCCATTCCCGATAGATCCACGCAGACTCCGCCGTGGAGCGCCTGGACGTGACCCTCGAGCGAAGTGCCCGTTCCGTACGCGATCACCGGGGTGCGGTGCCGCGCGCAAGTCTCGACGATCGCCGCCACCTCCTCCGTGCTCCGGGCGAATGCCACCGCATCGGGCAAGGCGGGCGCGTGGTAGGACTCGTCCCGGCCATGCTGCTCGCGCACCGATTCCGACGTGGAAAGGCGCTCCCCGAGAAGCTGGCGCAGCGCATCGGTGACGGCGCTCCGCGGCTGAAGCTGTGCGCTCATCTGCGACTCCTGCCGATGGTGCGGGCCGGATTGTAGCACCGGCGCCGCACGCTCCCCGGCTTCTCAGGCCCGGCGGCGGACCCGGCGCCGGGCGCGGCGACCGGTCCCTTCGCTCCTCCTCGGGACCGGCAGGGTCAGCACCTCCTCGAGGTGGGGATAGGCGGCGCTGCGATGGGGGATCGCCATCGCCTCGACGAAGTGCTCCTGGAATCGCGGCTCGACCGCGGTCTCGATCTTCTGGATGCGGCGCACCACGTCCTCGATCTCTTCCCGGGAGCGCTTGTCGAGAAGCGCGATGCGCGCCCCGGTGCCGGCGGCGTTGCCGGCCGAGGTCACGTGCTCGAGCGCGCAGTCCGGCACCATGCCGAGCACCATCGCGTACTTGACGTCGATATGGCTGCCGAAGGCGCCGGCGAGGCGCACCCTGTCGACCGTGTCCACCCTCAGGTGATCCATGAGCAGCCGTACGCCCGCGTACAGCGCGGCCTTCGCGAGCTGGATGGCGCGCACGTCGTTCTGGGTGATCCGCAGCGGCACGTCCCCGCGGTGCAGGATGTAGCTGAAGGTGCGCCCCTCGGCCACGACGCGATCGCTCCTCGCGGCAAGGGACCCGTCGATGACGCCGTCGGCATCGACGATGCCGGCGAGGAACATCTCGGCGATCGCCTCGATGATGCCGGAGCCGCAGATGCCGGTGATGCCGCTCTCCGAGGTCGCCGGCGCGAACCCCGGCTCGTCCGACCACAGATCCGTGCCGATCACCCGGAAGCGCGGCTCGAGGGTTCCGGGATCGATGCGCACGCGCTCCACCGCGCCGGGCGCGGCGCGCTGCCCGCAACTGATCTGGGCGCCTTCGAAGGCGGGACCGGTCGGGCTCGAGCAGGCGAGCATGCGAAGCCGGTTGCCGAGCATGATCTCGGCATTGGTGCCGACGTCCACCACCAGGCTCATCTCGTCGCGGAGATAGGGCGCTTCGGAGAGCAGGACCCCCGCCGCGTCGGCTCCGACGTGACCGGCGATGCAGGGCAGCACGTAGACCCGGGCATTGGCGTTGAGCTCGAGCCCGAGGGGACGCGCGCGCGCGACCACCGCCTCGTCGGTCGCGAGCGCGAAGGGCGCGCCGCCGAGCTCGATCGGATTCATGCCGAGCAGCAGGTGGTGCATGATGGGGTTGCCGACGAAGGTCACTTCGAGGATGTCGGCGACGTCCACTCCGGCGTCGTCGGCCACCGCGCGCGCGAGCCCGTTGATCGCGCCCCGGACCGCC
This sequence comes from Gammaproteobacteria bacterium, assembly GCA_022824305.1. Taxonomy (GTDB): domain Bacteria; phylum Pseudomonadota; class Gammaproteobacteria; order HK1; family HK1; genus JAJEAD01. The sequence continues at coordinate 211,536 of JAJEAD010000011.1, forward strand.
TCCGTCATCTCCTTCTCGCCCCCGGGATTCATCATCACGTAGGAGACCCGGCTCATCAGGTCCTCGCCGAAGCGGATCTGGGGATTCATCACTCCCGAGGACGCGACGACCTCCCCCGTCGACAGATCGCAGAGGTGCGCGGCCACCGTGGTGGAGCCGACGTCCACCGCAAGCCCGAAGATCCGGTCCTTGTAGCCCGGCCACACCGCGATGATCTCGCGCTCGTCGTAGATGGCGACGGTGACGCTGAACCCGCCCTCGCGCAGGGTGTCCTGCAGTGCGTGCAGCACCTCCGGGTGGCACGCGAGACGTTCCAGGCGCCACTCGAACTCCAGGGCCTCCTTCAGCCGGCGCAGGTCCGATGCGGGATCGTGCATGTCCGGCTCCTGCACCTCGACGTAGTGCAGGTGAACCATGGGGTTCATCTCGATGTCGTGCACTTCGACCCGCTTGCGCACCACCTGGCGGTGGACCTGGCTCTCCGGCGGCACGTCGATGACGACGTCGCCGAGGACGCCGGCCGAACAGCCCAGGCGACGCCCCTCCGCGAGCGGGTTCTCGCTCGCGTAGCGCCTCTCGACCTCGGTGACCGGACTCAGGTGGGCGGGCGCGGACTCGATGCCGTGCTTGGCGAAGGCGCCGATGCTCTGAACCACCTGGCACCGGCCGCATATGCCGCGCCCGCCGCAGACCGAGTCGAGATCGACGCCCAGCGCGCGCGCCGCCTGCAGGACCGATGTTCCGACGGGAAAGCGCCCGCGCCGCCCGGAAGGAGTGAAGACGACGAGAGCTTCGTCAGGCACGGCGACGCCGGCGCCCTTCGCGGCGGCCACGCGCGCCCTCGGCCCCTTCCGCGCCCGAAGAAGCGCGGTACTTGCGGATCCAGCGCCGGCAGTCGGGGTCCTGTCCCATCATGACGTCGGCCCCGAGGACGGCCTGCACCACGCTTTCCTCGAGCGGATTGGTGATCGCGGAAGTGAGTCCCGCCCCTATCGCCATGGTGAGAAAGGCGTTGTTGATTCCCGGCCGGTTGGGCAGCCCGAAGCTCACGTTCGAGGCCCCGCAGGTGCTGTTGACGCCGAGCTCCTCGCGCAGCCGCCGCACGATGTGCATCACCTGTCGCCCGGCCCGGTTGATCGCGCCTATCGGCATGACCAGCGGATCCACCACCACGTCGGCGCGCGGAATGCCGTGGTCCTCGGCACGCTCGACGATCTTCCTGGCCACCGCGAAGCGAACGTCCGGGTCTTCCGAGATGCCCGTCTCGTCGTTCGATATCGCCACGACCGCCGCCCCGTGCTTCCTGACCAGGGGCAGAACGGACTCCAGGCGTTCCTCTTCGCCGGTCACCGAGTTCACCAGGGCCTTGCCCTGGTAGACCTCGAGCCCCCGCTCCAGGGCCGCGACGATGGACGAATCGATGGACAGCGGCACGTCGGTGATCGACTGCACGAGCTGCACCGCGCGGGCGAGGATCGCCGGCTCGTCGGCGAGCGGGATGCCGGCGTTCACGTCGAGCATGTGGGCCCCCGCCGCGACCTGGGCGAGCGCGTCGGACTCCACCCGGCTGAAGTCGCCCGCCGCCATCTCCGCCGCGAGCACCTTGCGCCCGGTGGGGTTGATGCGCTCGCCGATCACCACGAAGGGGCGATCGAAGCCGATGACGACCTCCCGCCGGAGGGAGCTGATGACGGTATCGGTCATTGAACGGCTCTCCTTTCCCATGGAGATTCGTCGCCGGGCCGCCAGGGACGGCGCTCACCGAGCACTTCCGACGCGTCGATGATCTCGGCTATCGCCTCTTCCTGGCGATAGGCCATCACGTGCACCCCCGCCACCCCGTCGATCTCGCGGATCTCCTGCATCGTCTCCACGCACAGGCGCCGGCCCTCCATTCGGGGCGAGCGCGCGCGCGCGAGCCTATCGATGGACGCCTCGGGAATGTGCACCCCCGGAACGTGGGCGAGAATCCACCGCGCCGCCCGGGCCGACGCCAGCGGCCCCACCCCCACGAGAATGTGGCAGCGCTCGTGGAGCCCGCGGTCGCGGACCCGCGACATGAAGGTGCGCAGTCGCGGCACGTCGAAGCAGTACTGGGTCTGCACGAACTGCATTCCGGCCTCGATCTTCTTCTCGAGGCGGTCCACGCGGAAATCGAAGGGCGGCACGAAGGGATTGGCGGCGCCGCCGACCAGGACCCGGGGCGGGCTGCTGATGGCCCGCCCGCTCTCGAAGCGGGACTCGTCGCGCATCCGGCGGACCAGCGAGATGAGCGATACCGCGTCGAGGTCGAACACGGGCTTCGCGGCTGGGTGATCCCCCGCCTGCACGCCGTCACCGGTGAGGCACAGGATGTTCGCGACCCCCATCGCCGCGGCGCCGAGCACGTCGCCCTGGATCGCGATGCGGTTGCGGTCGCGGCAGGAGATCTGCATCACCATCGAGTAGCCGAGACGCGTCAGCAGGGCGCAGACCCCGACGCTCGACATGTGGCAGTTCGCGCCGGAGCCGTCGGTGGCGTTGATCGCGTCCACGTAGCCTTCGAACACCCGGGCGCGGGAGAACACCTCCTCGGGGTCGGCGGAGTCCGGCGGCGAGAGCTCCGCGCTGACCGCGAAGCGGCCGCTGCGCAGGATCTGCTCGAAGCGTCCCGGAGAGCTCGAGCCCGGGGGAGTCGGGAGCGTCCGGAAGACCGGGTCCGCCTCCGTCACGATGCGGCCTCCTCCGCCTCCGGCGCCGGCGCCGAGCGCCGCCGCGCCGCTTCCAGCCAGAAGGAGCGGCCGGCCGATCGATGATCGAAAGCGACCTGCACCGCGAGGATGCCGTCGCCGTGGCGCATGCGGCGGCTCCCTTCCCACGCCTCGACCCACACGCAGCGCATCCCGGGGTCCACCTCGCAGTTCCCGTCGGGACGCACGCCGCCGCAGGGCCCGTTTCGCAGTTGCTTGGGACAGTTCATCGGGCAGGACATGCCGGTCGAGCTGAGCAGGCAGTCGCCGCACATCCGGCAATCGAAGAGGAAGCTCTTGACGGCCTTCTCGACCGCCGCCACCGGACGCTCCAGGCGACGGTATCCGATGCGCCGGAACACCGGGTCGAGGGACTCGAGAAGGGTCTCGAACACCGCGTAGAGCGCTTCGAGGAGGCGCGCATTGCGGACCGACCAGAGACGCACGGAGTACACCGGAGCTACCCTTCGCCGCGCGGGTCGACGCCGCCCGCCTTCACCATCGCCTCGAGCCGCTCGTCGCTGAATGCCGCCTCGAGACTCGCCGCCTCGGCCTGCATCGCCTCCTCGATGTCGCCTGCGCAGGGCCGCGACACCCGCCGCCACTCTTCGAGGTACTTGTCGCTGCTGCCCTTGCCCGCACGCATCGCGGCGCGATCGATGGCGGTATGGAAGCGCTCGGAGAGCATGATCTTGGTGTTCGTCCGTCCGCGCCGGGCTATGACCTGGGCCGGAATGTCGCGCCAGTACACGGTGATGAGCCTGGCCGCCATCGTTCAGGCGCCTCCTTTTGCGCCGGACGGTGCCGGGGGCAGGGAGCGCAACGCACCTTCCAGCTCCCCGTAACCGGTCACGTAGTGCTCGAAGCGCAGCGCGAGGCGCTCCGCTGCCGCCCGGGCCCGGGCGAGAAGCTCCGGGTCCTCGCGCTGCGCGAGGTAGACGAGCTTGCGGTAGTTCCCGAAGTACAGCGGCTCGAGCTCCGGGTGCCGGTCGATGCCGAGCCCCCGGACGATGAGGCGATCGAAGTGGCGAGCGAGAAAATCGGTGAGGTAGAGCGTGCCCGGCTCGGCCTCGGAGAGGCGGGTGAAGAGCTCGGAACCGGCGAAGAAGCCGTAGCAGTGGGCGCCGGGGATGCGCGCGACCTGTTCTTCCTCGAGCACCTCGTCGAGGAGTCCGCCGGTCCCGCAATCCGCGTAGGCGACGAAGACCTGCGCGAACCTGCCGCGAGCGGCGCGGATCTTCTCCCTCACCGCCCCCGGGATCCGTTCCGGCCGATTGTGCAGGTCCGCGGGCAGGCACTGCAGCGTGATGTGCGTCCAGCCGTTCGCCCGTCGCAGCGCCACGATTTCATGGGAAATGGCGCCGCAGGCGATCACCAGCGTGTTCCCCGGCGCCGGAGTGGGCCCCGCCTTCCCGCCGGTCGCCGAATCGATCCGCGTCGGCCTGTCCTGCATCGGCCTATCCTCGCGTGGAGGTGCGCCGCGTCACCGCGAGAGGGTCGACATCCGCAGCGGCAAGCGGGTGGGGAATCGGGCTATACCGCCGCCGCTTTCGCCCGGTGGCGAGCCACCAGTTCCTTGGCGGTTTCCACCGCGACCGCGGCGTCGCGGCAGTAGGCGTCCGCTCCGATCGCATCGGCGAACTGCTCGTTGAGCGGCGCGCCGCCGACGAGCACGACGTAGTCGTCCCGGATTCCCTTCTCGACCAGCGTGTCGATGACCACCTTCATGTAGGGCATCGTCGTGGTGAGCAGCGCGGACATGCCGAGAATGTCGGGCCGGTGCTCCTCGAGCGCCTCCAGGTAGTTCTCCACCGGATTGTTGATGCCGATGTTGAAGACTTCGAAACCCGCGCCCTCCAGCATCATGGCGACCAGGTTCTTGCCGATATCGTGGATGTCGCCCTTTACGGTGCCGATGACCACCGTTCCGATCGTCTCCGCTCCCGTCTCGGTGAGAAGCGGGCGCAGGATCTCCATGCCGCCCTTCATGGCGTTGGCGGCGAGCAGCACCTCGGGAACGAAGAGGATCCCGTCCCGGAAGTCGATGCCCACGATGCGCATGCCTTCCACCAGCGCCTCGTCGAGCAACTGCTTCGGCCCCCATCCGCGCTCGAGCAGGATATGCGTCCCGTCCTCGATCTCTTCCTTCAGACCGTCGTAGAGATCGTCGTGCATCTGCTTGACGAGCTCGTCGTCCGGAAGAGTGCGCAGGTCGAGATCTTCACCCTCGTCAAGATCGACTTCTTCGTTCACGCCGGGGCTCCTGATGGTCTTCTCTCGCCGCGAGGCATCGGCCAGCGACGCATCGAAGGGACCGCGGAAGATTAAGTGGCCCGGAGCCTGCTGCTGGCGCGACCGCGACATTGTGTTACCGAAAAACGACACCGGGCGCTCCCACCGAATCGGAACTCCGTCCTCCGCCTTCCCGGGCGATGAGAGGGAACTCAGGTCGCGCCGCGCAATGCCGGTGTCGCTCGCGAGCAAGTGAGAGACGAGCCCGCCGCTCACACTGCCGCGTCGTCTCCGACGCCCCCGGGGGCGGCCCGCCGAATCCCATGCCAGAAGCAGCGAACGAGACCGGAGTCCTGATCGACGGCAAGGCCTTCGCCGCCGGCCTGCGCGACCGGATCCGGCATCAGGTCGCCCGCCTGCACGAGGCCCATGGACTGACCCCGGGCCTCGCGGTGGTGCTGGTGGGCGAGGACCCGGCGAGCCAGGTCTACGTACGCAGCAAGGCGCGGCAGACCCGGGAGGCCGGCATGACCTCCTTCGAGCATCGCCTCGACGCCGGCGCTACGGAAGAGGAGCTGCTCGGGCTCGTGCGGCGGCTCAACGAGGACTCGCGTGTCAACGGCATCCTGGTGCAGCTTCCGCTGCCCGAACAGATCCGCGGGGATGCGGTGATCGAGGCGATCGACCCGGCCAAGGACGTGGACGGCCTCCACCCCCGCAACGCCGGCCTGCTCTCGAACGGGGGACCGGCGATGGTGCCCTGCACGCCGCTCGGGTGCCTGATGCTGCTCAAGGACCGCCTCGGCCCGCTGAAGGGCGCGCGGGCGCTCGTGCTCGGCCGATCGAACATCGTCGGCAAGCCGATGGCGCAACTGCTGCTCGCCGAGCACTGCACCGTCTCCATCGCCCACTCCCGCACCCGGGATCTCGCCGAAGAGTGCCGGCGGGCGGAGATTCTCATTGCCGCGGTGGGGCGGCCGAGGCTCGTGCAGGGCGACTGGGTCCGACCGGGAGCGGCGGTCATCGACGTCGGAGTCAATCGCATCGACGCCGGCAACGGCAAGACGCGCCTGGTGGGCGACGTGGACTTCGAGGAGGCGAAGAAGCGCGCGGGAGCCATCACCCCGGTGCCGGGCGGAGTCGGTCCGATGACCATCGCCTGCCTGCTCCTCAACACGCTCAGCGCCACCTGCCGGCAAAAGGGCATTCCCGCGGCGGAATTCGCTCCCGGCTGAGGCGCGAGCGCGGGAAGTGCGCACCCCCGCCGCCGCGTACATCGAGAGCCTGATCCGGCCCGAGGCGAGCGGGCGGGACGCGCGCGAGCGGCGCGGCCTGGCCCCCATGGAGGCACTGCTCCGGCGTCTCGGCGACCCGCATCGAGGGCTTCGCTGCGTGCACATCGCGGGCTCCAAGGGCAAGGGCTCCACCGCGCTCCTGATCGAGGCCGCGCTTCAGGGGCTGGGCGTTCGCACCGGGACCTACACCTCACCGCACCTGGAAGAGTGGACCGAGCGATTCCGGCTCGAGGGCCGGCCGATCTCCGATGCGCTGCTCCAGCGCACCATCGAGCGGGTCCGCCCGCAGGTGGAGCGGCTGTCGCACGAGTGTCCGGACCTGGCGCCGAGCTTCTTCGACGTGCTGAGCGCTGCCGCCCTGCTGCTCTTTCGCGAATCGCGCGTCGATTGCGCGATCCTCGAGACGGGGCTGGGGGGCCGCCTCGATTCCACCAACGTGGTGCGGCCCGCGGTGACCTGCATCACGACCATCGAGCGGGAGCATACCGCGCGCCTCGGCAACGAGATTCCGGGCATCGCCCGGGAGAAGGCGGGCATCATCAAGTCCGGCGTGCCGCTCGTGCTGGGACGCGTTCCGCGCGAGGCGGAGCGCGTGATTCGGGAGCGGGCCGGAGAAGTGGAGGCCGAGGTGTTCGGACTCGACGCGGAGCTCGGAGCGAAGTTCCTGACCGCGCCACGAGGATGCATTCTCCGCATGCCGGCCGGCGTGGCGGAGCCCCTGGAAGTCGAGCTTCGCCACCCGGCTCCCTTCCTGGCCCACAACGCCGCGCTCGCGCTCGCCTGCGTCGAGCGCCTGGGGCTCTTCGCGGCGGCCGGCGCCCGCGATCGGGCCGCCCGCGCCGTCGCCGGCGCGAGCCTTCCCGGCCGCGGCGAGATCCTTGCCCGTTCCCCCTTCGTGGTAGTGGACGGCGCGCATACCCGGGAGTCGGCGGCGGCGCTCTCGGGACTCCTGGACACCCTCGCCCACGACGCCATGGATCTCGTGGTCTCGCTCGGAGCGGACAAGGATGCGGGAGAGGTGCTGCCGGTGCTGCTCGCAAGAGCGAGAAGGGTCTACGCGACCACCGCGGAGCCCACCCGCTCGCACCCCGCGGAAGTCCTGGCCCAAGCCCTGCGCTCCCTCTCCCCCTTCGTCCCGGTGCGGGCGATGGAGGATCCCGCCTGCGCCCTGCGCGAAGCGCTCCGGCCGCTCTCGCCGGGGGACCTGCTCTGCGTCACCGGCTCGATGTACCTGGCGGGCGCAGCGCGGCGGATCTTGAGCGAAGCGCTCGCAGGCCGGCCTTGCCGGCCGGGCGGGCGAGCCCCGAAAATCTCCGCCTCGCATTCAGACGGGGGATGGGGCGCATGAACCGGATCGATCTCGAGGGCCGATTCGCGGTGGTGACGGGAGCGGCACAGGGCATCGGATACGCGGTGACCGAACGCATGCTCGGCTCCGGGGCCGCGGTGGCGATGTGGGACCACGACGCCGCGCGGCTCGCGGAAAGCGAGGCCGCGCTTCGCCCCGCCGGCCGGGTGCTGCCCGTGGGGGTGGACGTCACCGACGCGGACGCGGTGGAGGCGGCGGCGCGGCGCACCCTCGACGCGTTCGGACAGGTCGACATCCTCGTCAACAACGCGGGCATCGCCGGCCCCTCGATCAAGTCATGGGAGTATCCGCTCGACGAGTGGCTGCGGGTGGTCGACCTCGACCTGAACGGCGTCTTCTACTGCTGCCGGGCGCTGCTCCCGCACATGCGGGAACGAAGCTACGGCCGCATCGTCAACGTCGCCTCGATCGCGGGCAAGGAAGGCAATCCCAACGCCGCCCCCTACAGCGCCGCCAAGGCCGGAGTCATCGCGCTCACGAAGTCGATCGCCAAGGAGACCGCGGACCGCGACATCGCGGTGAACTGCATCACGCCCGCCGCTGCGCGCACCCGGATCTTCGATCAGATCAGCCAGGAGCACATCGACTACATGCTCTCGAAGATTCCCCGGGGACGATTCCTGCAGGTGCACGAGGTCGCGGCGATGGTCGCCTGGCTGGTCTCCGAAGAGAACTCCTTCACCACCGGCGGAGTCTTCGACCTGAGCGGCGGCCGCGCGACGTACTGAGCGGCCGGGCTCTCCCGTCCCCGCGCCGCGCGAAGTTTCGGATCAGACCTCGACCGTGACGCCGAACTCGGCCGCCGCGTCCTCGAGCCAGGACCACAGGTAGCGGGCGAAGCTGCGCTGGATGTAGAGGTCATAGGCGGGAGCGTCGTCGGTCTGGTGCAGCAGGACGTGGCATCGGGCGAACTTCGACTGGGCCACGCTGCCGGCGCGAAAGCGCGAGGGGTGCAGATCGAGGTGACACCCCTTCTGGAGCACACTCCGCGCGTGCGCACCCGACAGCTCGACAACCGCGCGGGAATGGCTCACGTCCACCACCGCGACATGCAAGGGCGCGAGCGCATCTCGGAGGCGCGAGAGGACTTCCTCGCTCCGCTCGTCCGGAAGGACGGCGAGCCACTCGTCCGGCCCGAGCCAGAGCAAGGTCCGGTCGCCATTTCGTGCTGACATCCCCGACTCGAGCGGCGGACGGACTCCCAGCACCCCTTCGACCGCTTTCTCGAAGTCCGCGCCGGGGCCGCCGCGCAGGCAGAGCTGGGCGCGGGGAGCGCACTCGCGCAGGATCACGCCGGCTCCCCGCGCAGGTCCCGCGCCCGCCTTCGCCGCGAGGCCGAGGGCGGCGAGCGCGGACTGACGCAGGTACTCGCTAGCGGGCATGTGACCGGTCTTGCCGTGGGCACGAGAGCACGGAGACACCGGTGACGATACCGGCGGCGTGGCAGCCCCCACACCCACGACTCCGGATGCCGCGTGGAATACCGTCACCCACGTCCGTAGGCCCGGCTGCGGTGAACGACCCTCACTACCACGATGTCAGTCCCCGTCGATCCCCGGGTGTACAGAATGCGCCAGTCTCCGACTCTGAGCCGCCAGACTCTCGGACTCCGTCCCCTGAGGCGCTTGACGTCGCCCTCCCACGTACGAAGGTAGTGCTCGATCGCTCCCATGATGCGCTTTCGGGTCGGCCTGTCGAGTCTCTTCAGGTCGTGAAGCGCACGCCGAGTAAACGAAACGGCTTCGCTCAGAGATCGAGCTCCCGCTTTACCTCGTCCAGACCAAGCACCCGCCCGGCGACGACGTCCGCCAATCCCTCCTCCAGAAGACGTTCGCCCTCCGGGGCGAGTTCATCGCTCTCCTCCGGCGCATCCGCCAGGTGCCGGGCAAAAGCATCGCCCCGCTTCGAGAGAAACTCCAGGTACCGGGCCGCAGCGTGTATCTCGGCTTCCGGCAATCGATCCACGAGGCGCATGAGCCCATCCCGATCGTATTCTTCCGTTCCGGACACTGTGCCAATCCTCACCGTCGCGCTCACAAGCGTACCACGACAGTCCGGTCGTCAAGCGCCGATGCTCCCGGCTCTTCGAACCGCTACGACTTCAGGAGATGAGGCGAGAGACGCCCGAATTCCATTCGCTCGGCCCTTCCTCTCCTCAGGCACGCAGGCGCTCCCCCTGCTCGTCGTAGAAGACGGGCGCGGTGACGGTCGCGGCCACCCTTCGCTTCGGCAGCGGCAAGACCACCCGCTCCCCGTGGCGCTCGCGACCGCCGCGCAGGAGCGCGAGCGCGATGGAACGGCCGAGGTTGGCGCTGAAGTAGCTCGAGGTGACGTGCCCGATCATCTTCATCGGCGGCCGGGGCAGGACCCGGTCCACGATCTGCGCGCCCTCCGGCAGCACAGTCTGCGGATCCTCGGTGAGCAGCCCGACGAGCTGCTTGCGGTCGGCGCGGCGGCAGTCCGGCCGCGCGAGCGAGCGCTTCCCGATGAAGTCCTTGTGCCGGCTCACCATCCTCCCCAGGCCGAGATCGTCGGGGGTGACGGTGCCGTCGGTGTCCTGACCGGCGATGATGAACCCCTTCTCCGCGCGCAGGACGTGCATCGCCTCGGTTCCGAAGGGCGTGATGCCGTAGCGCGCGCCCGCCCGCATGAGGGTGGTCCACAGGTACAGGCCGTAGTCGGAAGGCACGTTGATCTCGAAGGAGCTTTCACCGGTGAAGGAAACCCGCACGATGCGGGCGGGTATTCCCGCCACTCGTCCTTCGCCCCAGCTCATGAAGGGCAGCGCCTCCGGGCCGAGGTCGATGCCGGTGGCGAGCTCCTCGAGCAGGGCCCGGGCGAAGGGGCCCGAGATCGAGGCCACCGCATACTGCTCGGTGACCGAGTTGAAGTAGACCTCGAGCTCCGGCCACTCGGTCTGGGACCACTCCTCCAGCCAGGCGAGCACCCTCGCCGCGCCGCCGGTGGTGGTGGACATCAGGAAGTGCCGGTCCGCGAGGCGCGCGGTCACCCCATCGTCGAAAACCATGCCGTCCTCGCCGCACATCAGCCCATAGCGGCAGCGGCCCGGAGCGAGCTTCCTGAACCCGTTGGTGTAGATGCGATCGAGGAACTCCGCCGCATCGGCGCCCTGGATGTCGATCTTGCCGAGCGTGGTCGCGTCCAGGATTCCGATCGCGTTGCGGGCGGCGAGGCATTCCCGATCCACCGCGTCCTGCATCGACTCCCCCGCCGCGGGGTAGTACCAGGGCCGTTTCCACTGGCCCACGTCTTCGAAGGCCGCCCCGTGCGCCAGGTGCCAGTCGTGCATCGGGGTGGTCCGCACCGGGTCGGCGAGCTCGCCGATATCGCGTCCCGCCAGCGCCCCGAAGGTGAGCGGAGTGTAGGGGGGGCGGAACGTGGTGACCCCGACCTGCGAGGGGTCCACGCCGAGCGTCTGCGAGATGATCGCGATCGCGTTGGTGTTGCTCGTCTTTCCCTGGTCGGTGCCCATCCCGGTGGTGGTATAGCGCTTCACGTGCTCGACGGAGCGGTAGCCTTCGCGCGCGGCGAGCGCGATGTCCGCCGCACTGACGTCGTTCTGGAAATCGACGAAGTGCTTGTTGAGCGGAGCGCCAGCGCGAGACGGCGGACTGATCCACCATGCCTCCGCCGGCTGCTCGCGTTCCCCCTCCACCTTCGGAGAGCGCAGGCCGCCGCGCTTTCGGAACCCCGCCGCGGCCGCGGCCGCCTTGCCCGCCTCGCGTCCCTCGGACAGACAGTAGGCAAGGGGAAAGGTGCCGTTCGCGGCCCCCGCCGATCGCTCGGCCTGGACCGACTCGCCGGGAACGAAGCAACCGCGTTCCGGCGAGTAGACGATTCGGCCCCGGGACTGGGAAAACAGGTGCACGGCGGGATTGAGGCCGCCGGACATGGCGACGAGGTCGCAGGACAGCCGGCGCGGCGTCCCCGTGTAGCCGGTCCGGGCCGCGTCGAGGGAGGCGAGCGTCACCTCGCGCACCCGTGCGTGGCCGTGGGCGGCGACGAGCGCATGACCCGCGAAGATCTCGATCGAGCGCTGCCTCGCCGCGGCCGCCATCGCCTCCGGGGGCCGGCTCCGCACGTCCACGATATGGACCTGCATCCCGCAGTCGGAGAGATCGATGGCCGCCGGGTAGGCGCTGTCGTTGTTCGTGACCACCACCGCCGATTCCCCGGGACGCACCGCGTAGCGGTTCACGTACTGGCGCGCCGCTCCCGCGAGCATGATTCCGGGCCGGTCGTTGTTGCGGAACACCAGGGGCCGCTCGTGCGCGCCGGTCGCGAGCACCACCTGGCGCGCCCGAATCTTCCACAGGCGCTGGCGCGGACGCGCCCCGCCCGTTCCGGGCGGCAGGTGATCGCCGACCCGTTCCAGCGCGACCAGGTAGTTGTGGTCGTAGTAGCCGGTGACGGTGGTTCGGGGAAGCACCCTCACCTCCGGCATAGACCGCAGATCCTCGAGCGCGGAAGCGATCCATTCGACGGCGGGAGCGTCGTCGATGGCGGTCTTCGAGCCGAGCAGCCAGCCTCCCGGTTCCGACTGCTCGTCGGCGAGCATCACCCGGGCTCCCGTTCGCCCCGCGGACAGCGCCGCCGCGAGTCCCGCGGCGCCGGCGCCGACGACGAGCACGTCGCAGTGCACGTGCATCTTCTCGTAGCGGTCCGGGTCGGGTTCGGTCGGGCTGCGGCCGAGCCCCGCCGCCCTTCGAATGAGCGGCTCGTAGTGCCGCAGCCAGAACGACGGCGGCCACATGAAGGTCTTGTAGTAGAAGCCGGCGGGAAAGAGGGGTGAGAGCAGGCTGCTCACCGCCCCCGCATCGAACCTGAGGCTGGGCCAGCGGTTCTGGCTGGTCGCGCTCAGTCCCGCGTAGAGCTCGACCTGGGTCGCGCGCTGGTTGGGCAGCGTGTACGCCCCCCGGCCGACCTGCAGCAGCGCATTGGGCTCCTCGGCGCCGGCGCTCAGGATGCCGCGTGGGCGGTGGTACTTGAAGCTCCGCCCCACCAGGTGCACCCCGTGGGCGAGCAGCGCGGAAGCCACGGTGTCGCCCGCAAACCCGGTGTAGCGCTCTCCGTCGAAGTCGAAACGCACGGCGCGCTCCCGGTCGATGCGGCCACCGGCAAAGAGACGGAAGCGCTGCTCGTTCATCCGCCGCCCCGGGATTGGACGGGCGGCGCTTCGCCCATGCCGTACACGGCCTCGATCCGGTGGGTCACGGTGTCGCGGGCCACGTTGAACCAGCGCCCGCAGCCGTGGGTGTGCACCCAGCGTTCGAGGTTCAGTCCCTTGCGGTTGGTGCGCATGAAGAGATAGTCGGCCCACTGCGCATCGCTCTCCGCCTCCGGCGCCGCCGGACGCACGATGTGCGCCTCGCCGCCGTAGCTGAACTCGTCCTCGTTCCGGGGCCCGCACCACGGGCAGTGGATCAGGAGCATCCCATCCTCTCCGTGAACGACCTCGGCGCGTGTCGAGCGAGTGCCACGGCTTCAGTGGGCAACCGCCGCCGCGCCGTGCTCGTCGATGAGCGCCCCGCTGGTGAATCGCTCGAGGGTGAAGGCGGCGTTCAGGGGATGCGGGGTGTCGTGGGCGATCGTGTGGGCGAAGACCCAGCCCGAACCCGGCGTCGCCTTGAAGCCACCCGTGCCCCAGCCGCAGTTGAAGTACAGATTCCGCACGGGAGTCTTGCCGATGATCGGACTGGCGTCGGGGCACACGTCCACGATGCCGCCCCACTGACGCAGCATGCGCAGGCGCGAGAAGATGGGGAAGAGCTCGATCAGCGCCCCCATCTGCTCCTCGATGACCGGCAGGCTGCCGCGCTGCGCATAGGAGTGGTAGGCGTCGATCCCCGCGCCGATCACCAGCTCTCCCTTGTCGGACTGGCTGACGTAGACGTGGACCGCGTTCGACATGACCACGCAGTGGTGGATCGGCTTGATCGGTTCCGACACCAGCGCCTGGAGGGGATGGCTTTCCACCGGCAGGCGGAAGCCCGCCATCTCTGCGAGCACGCTCGCGTGGCCCGCGACCACCACCCCCACCTTCTTCGTCCTGATGTAGCCCCGGGTGGTCTCCACTCCCTCCACCGCACCGCCGCTGTGGCGGATGCCGGTGACCTCGCAGTTCTGGATGATGTCCACCCCGCGCGCGTCCGCTCCCCTCGCCAGCCCCCAGGCCACCGCATCGTGCCGCGCGGTCCCGCCCCGGCGCTGCAGCGAGGCCCCGAGCACCGGATACCGGGAGCTCGGCGACGTGTTGAGGATGGGCACCATCGCCTTGATCTCGGCGGGATTCAGTATCTCGGAGTCGATCCCGTTCAGGCGAATGGCATTGACGCGGCGAGACAGCTCCCGGAGGTCCCCGAGGTTGTGGGCGAGGTTCAGCACTCCGCGCTGGCTCAGCATGATGTTGTAGTTGAGGTCCCGGCTCAGGCCCTCGTAGAGGCGCAGGGCGTGCTCGTAGAGGTGGGCGCTCTCGTCCCACAGGTAGTTGGACCGGATGATGGTGGTGTTGCGGCCGGTGTTTCCGCCCCCGAGCCAGCCCTTCTCCAGCACCGCGACGTTGGTGATGCGGTGGTTCCTGGCGAGGTAGTAGGCGGTGGCGAGCCCGTGTCCGCCGCCGCCCACTATCACGACGTCGTAGGCGGACCTGGGATCCGGACTGCGCCACGCCGCCGGCCAGTTCTCGTGGTAGGAGAAGGCGTTGCGCAGCAGACTGAATATCGAGTACTTCATCGTCGCTCGCGACGGCGGCGGGACCGCGGCAGGACCGCGGCGGAACCTTGAATTATGCGGGAAGCCTTCGCCGCCGTGCCATCGAGGCGGGTCCGTGCCGTTGTCGTCCCCCGGGCGCAGCGTCCTCCGCCGCCTTGTGAGGTCCGGGGATGTGCCTTAACCTCCGCCCGCCCCGGCCCCCCGGTCGTCGCGCTCGGGAGAACCATGAGCAAGCTCGCCGCCGCCCTGGAGAGGGATCGATTCGTCGTCACGTCCGAGCTCACCCCTCCCAAGGGAACCGAGCTCGCGGCCCTGCTCGCAAAGGCGGAGGCGTTGCGCGACGTGGTCACCGCGTTCAACCTCACCGACTCGCACGCGGCGCGGATGGCGATGGCCCCGATGGCGGCGGCACGCCGTCTGCTCGAGAACGGGCTCGAGCCCATCGTCCAGATGACCAGCCGGGACCGCAACCGCCTCGCGCTGCAGGCCGACATGCTGGGCGCCCACGCACTGGGAGTTCGCAACCTGGTCTTCATGGGCGGCGATCCTCCCGCGAACGGCGACCATGCCGAGGCCAAGGCGGTGTTCGACCTGCCCTCCTCCGCCCTCCTCCGGGCCGCCTCCGCGCTGGGCCGAGGGGAGGACATGATGGGAAATGCGCTCAGCGGCGCCGCGCACTTCCTGCTCGGCGCGGTGGTGAACCCGGGCGCGGCGGACATCGAGGGAGAGATTCGCCGCCTGGAGGAGAAGCTGGAGGCGGGCGCACGCTTCTTTCAGACCCAGGCCGTGTATGACATCGGAGCCTACGAGCGCTTCATCGAAGCGACCCGCCACATGGATCTCTGCCTCCTCACCGGCATCATTCCCCTGAAGTCTCCGAAAATGGCGCAGTACATGAACACCAGGGTGCCGGGCATCTCCATTCCCGACGCCTTGATCAGGGAGATCGGCGATGCTCCCGACCGCCGGGCGGCGAGTGTGGAGATTGCGGCGCGGATAGTCAGAGAGGTGCGCCCCATGGCGCGCGGCGTGCACATCATGGCCATCGGTTGGGAAGAGCTGATTCCCGAGATCGTGGCGCGCGCGGACCTTTGAGGCGCAGCGCCCGGACCCTCGACGGGCGCCGGCCCGGCAGCGTCTTCGCCCCGGAGTCCGGCAGGAGCGAACGCAGGTCTCCGCCCGGCGGCGGGTACGGGTCTCAGGGCGTCGGGACGGCGGGAACGCGGTTTCCGGCGGTGCGCATCGGAGCGCCGTACAGAGTGTAGAGCGAGCGCGCCACCGCCCGGGCCCGTTCGAGCTCCGACCGGGTCAGGAAACTCCCCACGCTGTCCCGGAGCTCAGCTCCGCCGGGATAGCCCCCCGCGGCGGCGATCCCGTACCATGCGTAAGAGGCGAGGTAGTCGCGCTCCACGCCCTCCCCCGTCCGGTACACGTGGCCGAGATGGGCCCAGGCCTCGACGTGGCCCTGGCGCGCCGCCCGATTCAGCCACTCGACCGCGGCGCGATGATCCATTCGAGTGCCGCGTCCCCGGGAGAACATCCGGGCGACGCTGGTCTGGGCCTCCCGGTCGCCCTGAGAAGCGGCGCGGTGATACCACCTGAACGCCAGCTCTTCGTCCGCGGGCACTCCCCAACCGTTTTCGTACAGCAGTCCCAGGTTGGTCTGGGCGGCGTGATAGCCCTGCATTGCGGCGAGGCGAAACCACCGTACCGCCAGCGCGATGTCCTGTTCGACTCCGGTCCCGCGCAGGTAGAGCACGCCGAGGCCGTTCTGCCCCCTCGCATCCCCCGCGTCCGCCAGGCGCCGGAACTCGGCCTCCGCGCGGCTGTAGTAGCCACCGTGGGCGGCCCGTACCGCATCGTCAAACTGCGCGAGAGCCAGCGGGGAGCCGAGCAGCAGCAACCCACCCAGCGCTCCGATACGGCACCAGCCGCGCCAGCTCGCCGTACATCCAATCATAAGCGCATATAGTAGACCAATGTCGGGCGCTGCCCAAACCATTAGCTCGATGCTGAATCGAGCGTTCGGGCCCGTAGCCGCTCTTCGAAAGCGGCCGGGACACGGGGTGGGAAAGGTCTCCGCCCGGCGCGCCGCCCGGAATCCGCGCTCACGATCATGCCGTGCGCGACGGACAAGCGACGCCCCGGGCGCGCCCTCCTCGCGTCACCCGCCGGAATCAGGCGCAAACCTGCGGCATCACCTCTTCGGCGAAACGCTGCATCTGCTCCAGGCGTTCGGTCATGGAATCGGCGGCGACGTGCAGCACGTTGAAATGGGTGATTCCGGTCTCTCTCACGATGCGGTTCAGCTTCTCCGCCACTTCCTCCGGCGTACCGATCCAGTGCTCCTCTACCAAGCGATCGGCGGGAAGGCCCCTCACCTTGGTGCGCTGATGCCCCATCCGGCTGCCGAAGTATCCCGCCACCGCAGCCTCCCGGCTCGAGGCAAGGCGCATGTCGCCTTCCGCGATCACGTCGAGTTCCTCCAGGGAACGTCCGTTCGCCTCGAGATGGGGAAGCATGGCCTGAAGGTGGGCGGCGGCGCCTGCTCCCGGCACCATCAGCCCGTGCCCGTATCGCGCGATGCGCGCATGTGCGGCATCGTTGCGACCGGGCAGATAGAAGGGCAGCGGCTGCTGTCGGGGACGCGGGTGCATGCGCACATCCTTCACCTTCACGTAGTCACCCGCGAAGCTCACGGGCTCGTCCGCTCCGTTCAGCAGGTGATGCAGGACCTCGAGGTGCTCGTCCATCATGCGTCCGCGATGCGCCCGGCGCCGTCCGGCCCGGACGCTCTCGAACTCGTCGCGGAAGGCCCCCAGCCCGAGCCCCAGCAGGAGGCGCCCTCCACTGAAGTGATCCAGGGTTGCCGCCTGCTTGGCCAGTATCACCGGATTCCGGAAGGGGAGCATGACGACGCCCGTCCCGAGCTTGATGCGTTCGGTGCGCCCGGCGAGCGCGGCGAGCGAGATGAGCGGCTCGTACCAACGGGGAGGCTCTTCCTCGGGCATTCCGAAGCTCGGTGTGGGGTTGAGGAAGTCGGTAGCCCATACCGCATCGAATCCCCACTCCTCGGCTCTGATTACGGTTTCGGCAATGTCCTCCGCGCCCCCGAAGGGAGCCGGCACGAACACGCCCTCCCGGCAAGTGGGAATCTCGACGTCGAAGCGCAGGCGTGCGTTCATCTCTCGCATCTCCCGAAGTCGCACCCTGCCGGCGGCTCCTGCCCCGGCACGGAGCGAATACGGTATCATCATCCGCTTCGGGGCGTAGCGCAGCCTGGTAGCGCACCTGAATGGGGTTCAGGTGGTCGGAGGTTCAAATCCTCTCGCCCCGACCAATAGCATCTATCGGCGTTGTCCACGACCACGGTGGCGACGGAGTCCTCACCGTCCTGCCGCTCCCGCCCGAGCACAGTGACGCACGACACGTTTCGCTTCTACTACTGGCCGACGATCCAGGGTCGCGGCGAGTTCCCGCGCCTGGTCCTCGAAGATGCCGGCGCCGACTATGTGGATGTCGCCCGGCGGGACGAAGCCGAGGGCGGAGGCGAGCCGGCCCTCATGAACCTGCTGCAACGCCGCGATGTCGGCACGCCGCTCTTTGCGCCGCCCATCCTGCAGCACGGAGCGTTGTTCGTATCGCAGACGGCCGCGATCTGCATCTATCTCGGAGATGTGCTCGGACTGAGCCCCCGGGACGAGTCCGGAAGATGGCGCGCGGCTCACCTGCAGATGACCATGGCCGACTTCGTCGACGAGATTCACGACACCCACCACCCCATCGCCGGGCAGATGTACTACGAGGAACAGAAGCCGGAGGCGCTACGCCGGGGCCGGCACTTCTCGAGCGAGCGGCTGCCGAAGTTCCTGACCTACTTCGAGCGCGTGCTCGAAGCCAACGCGGATTCGGGGGGCTGGCTCGTGGGCAGCGAGTGCTCCCACGCGGATCTGTCCTTGTTCCAGATCGTCGAAGGGCTCGGCTATGCGTTTCCGAGCGCGCTGCGCCGCACCGCGGCCGAATGCCCGCGGACTCGGGCGCTGCGTGGCCGTGTCGCCGAACGGCCCGGGATCGCGGCATACCTCGAGTCGGACCGGCGCATTCCGTTCAATCAGCACGGCGTCTTCCGGCACTATCCGGAGCTGGATCAGGTGGTCTGAAAGAAGGCGCTTCGCCGAGTCGGGCGGCACCGTTTCCGGATCGACCGAGCGCGGGCAGAGCCCGATGCGGTCGAAGACCTCATCTGAGCGGACATCCTGCCGTGAGGGTGCGCGTTCTCCTTGGCTGTCAGAACCCGATCACGCCGCCGTGAAACGCCATGAGATAGACCAGGGTGTCATCGTGTCGGATGTGCTCGCGCCCGGAAAACCCCGCGATGTCGCCTTCGACGCGGTTGTCGTAGCTGAACGCCCCGTGCGCATAGTGGCGGGGTCCGCGCATGAGATGGTCCGGATCGGGATCCCCGAGGACCCGGCGCTGAAACGCATAGATGGCGTCGCTCGAGGGTTCGTCGGCGAGGATCTCCGCGCGATAGCCCATCATCCAGACCACCCGTCCCTTGTGCCACACGAGCTCCTGCCCGCCGTAGGGGTTGGTGCCCGCGTAACGATCGACATAGCGCCATGCGTCCCGCTGCCAGGCGTTCTGGGAGGTGCCGTCCGGATTTCGATCCCCTTCGGGGACGGCGTAGGTCTCGCGCCGGGCCTGCGCCAGGAAGTCGACCAGGGCCTCGATATCAATGGTCTGCGACATGGTCTCCTCCTGGACCTGCCAAGGTCGCCTTCGCGTGCATGGCCGCCTGCGCGCAGGTGCCGAACCAGACATCGTCGAATTCTCGCATGTGCCGGAACAACCGCTCCAGCATCTTCAGACGGCCCGGCCGGCCGCTCAGGTGCGGATGAAGGGTCGAGTTGAAGTATCCGGATACCGAACGCAGGCCGTCGAACTCCTCGCCCCAGATCTCCAGAGCGTGAGCGGCCGGGGCCGCGAACGTCGAGCCCGCATCCAGAGAGGCGCCGAAGAGCGCCCAGTCGTCGAGCACCGTGCTGATCGGAAGCTCTATCAGCTCGGCATCGCCGCAGCGCACCCGGTGCGGCCGGTCGTACTCCATCAGGCTCGCGTCGTAGACGAGGCCCAGGGAGACCAGCACGTCGAATGTCTCGGCGCGAAGGCCCCAGCTCGGTGCGCTCCAGCCGAGCGGCGCCTGTCCGGTCCTCGACTCGAGCACCGAAGCCGCCCGAGCGAAAAGCTCGAGCTGCTCCGTGCGGCCCAGGCCCTGCACGTTCTCGTGCAGCACGCCGTGGAGGGCGATCTCGTTGTCCGCCTCGACGACCGCATCGACCAGCGCCGGGCTGTGCTCGGCGACCCAGGAGGGCAGGAAGAAAGTCGCGGGAATCTCGTAGCGCCGGTGGAGCTCGATGATTCGTGGAAGAGCGGTGGTGGTCCCGTAGGCCACCTCGGAGAGCGCAACCGGATGCGGCGGCCGGGCGTGCAGTGCCCCCACCTTGACGTGCCAGCCGACGCTCACGCCGCAGCGCTTGCCGTCGGGCCAGGCGAAGGCGTCGATGGGGAGGCAATCTATCCCGATCGAACGCAGGCTTCGGGCGGTCATGAGTCTCTCGAGTCTGCTGAGCCGGCGCGTCAATCTATCGCACCCGGCTGTCCGATGCGTGGGGCGCGTACCGGGCGGACGCCGACGTCATCCGCCCGCTGCCCTGACGTCGCCGTAGAAATTCGTCAAGATTCCGGGCAGGCTGTCCCCGGTTCCGAGGCGCACCGTCCCAGGGCGAGCATTCCATGAAGACGACCCCTCTCCACCCCCGTTTCGGGGTCCGTATCGACGGCGTGGACCTGCGCCGGGTGAGCGCGGCGGACGGATTCCCGGAGATCCGCGCGCTGTTCGAGGAGCACTCTCTGCTGCTGTTCAAGGATCAGCAGGTGGACGATGCCGAGCACGTCCGGCTGTGCAGGCTCTTCGGCCCGATGGAGGACCGCAGCCAGGGTGAGCCCGACCCCGAGCCGGGAGAGATCGGCGGCGTGACGAACCTGCGGGCGGACGGGACCCTGGCGAGCGCCGGCGACCTCAGGACCCTGAATCTCCAGGCGAACATGCTCTGGCATACCGACAGCACCTTCCTGCCGGTGCCGGCGCTGATCAACATGATCGTTCCCCGGGTGCTGCCTTCGGAGGGGGGCGCGACCGAGTTCGCATCCGCACGTGCGGCCTTCGAGCGTCTCGAGCCGGAGCTGCAGGCGCGACTGGAGGGGACTTTCCTCTGGCACCGCTACAGCCACTCGCGGGCGCGCATCTCGCCTGCGCTGGCGCGGCAGGGGATCTTCACGATGTGGCCGGATCAGTGCTGGCGCGCAGTCTGGGAGAACCCGGTGAACGGCCGGAAGTCGCTCTACGTCGCCTCCCATGCCTATGGCGTGGAAGGGATGGGCGCGGCGGAGGGGCAGGCTTTCATCAACGATCTGCTGGCCCGTGCGACCGCCCCCGACAACGTCTACGCCCACCGGTGGGCGATCGGCGACGTCCTGGCCTGGGACGAGCGCGCGGTCCTCCACCGGGGCACTCCCTGGCCCTACGAGCAGCAGCGCACGCTCGGGTCCTATTGCACGACGGCGCAGGAAAGCGACGGCCTCGCCTCCATCCGGCCGACGGACTGGTCGGCGCGCAACCGCGAGCTGCTCGAGGTCTTCCCGCGCTAGCCCGCGCCGCCGCGTTGAGGGATGCCGGCCCGAACGTCGGGCGTCTCGAGCCGACCCGCGTCCTGACGCTCAGCGGACCCGTTCGCACGCGTGGAGGACCCTGGCCTGGAAGTCCTGCACCGCGTGCTCGCTCATGGACGAGCGCTCCGCGTCGACCATCAGCGGGCCGCGCTCGAAGCTGCGGCTGCGCAGGCCGCGCTGCACGCTCTCGACAATCGCAAAGTCCTCGCTGCGCACCGTATCGTGCAGGAACTCGATCACCGCGAGCTCGGCCGGAGTCGGGCGCTCTCGGGCGCAGTGCCACTCGATGATCAGCGTGGAGTGCTCCGGCGCGCGCGGCACCACCGCGAGCACGCTCACGATGCCGGTGGGATAGACCTCGAGCGCGGTGCTCGGCCACAGGTACCAGCCGCCGAGCGCCTTGGGGCTCGGCCCGGCGGCAGCGCCGGCATCGCCTCTGCGCTTCGCCGCGCTGGAGTGATGGTGGTAGCCGGGGTGGATGGTGATCGAGTAGGTGGCGACCTGGGAGTGGCCGTCGATGAAGCCGCGGTGGGCGACCGGGCAGTGATAGCACTCCGAGTAGTTGTCGACGACATTCTTCCAGTTCGCACGCAGCTCGTAGTGCCTGCGGTGGGCGAGATGCAGGGCGTCGAGCCGCGGCGCGGCGGCGCGTATCTCCGCCTCTGCCTCCTCCACCGCTTCGTGCAACGGTGCCGCCCCCGCGTCCAGGTTGACGAAGAGCAGCCCGCAGAAGGCTTCCACCGCGACCGCCGCGTCACGCTCGCGATCACGCCCTCTCAAGGCGCCGTTCTCGCCGTACTCGAGCGTCACCTCGCGCCCGCCGACCTCGACGCGGAGGCGGCCCGCTCGCGGCGGGCAGCGCGCCCCCGCATAGAGCCAGGCGTGCTCGAAGATCGCGGACATCTCCCGCCGATGCGCGGCCGGATCGTAGTAGCTGCGGCTCGGCAGCGAGTACGGCGGCCTCCCGTCGGGGTCGAGCCCCCGCCCCCGGCGCGGGAGAGGGGGCTCTTCGTCGACCGGCCTCACGGCACGTGGCGGATCTCAGACGTCGAGCCAGGCGGTCTCGAAGTACTCCCCCGCCTGCAGGCTGAACGCGGGATGGGGATCCCAGCCCTTGAGAACGTTCTGCTTCGCGTCGACGTAGTTGGTGAACGCGGGCAGGAGCGCGCCGCCCTCCTCGTGCAGCAGGCGCTGCAGCTCGCAGTAGATCTCGCGGCGGCGGTCCGGGTCGAGCTCGACCCGGCCCTCGAGCAGCAAGGTGTCGAATCGCTCGTTCTTCCACTGGATCTCGTTCCACGGCGCGTCGCTCTTGTGCGCGATGGTCAGGATGAGATCCGCGGTGGGGCGTGCGTTCCAGCCCGACTGATTGACCGGCACCTTCATCCAGGTGTCGCTCCAGTAGCCGTCGACGGGACGGCGCACCACGTTGATGTCCATGCCCGCCGCCTTGGCGCTCTCCTTGAAGATGATCGCCATGTCCTCGGCCCCGACGCTCGCCGCGTTCGAGGTGTAGAAGTCCAGCGTCTGGCCCTCCATGCCCGCCTTCTTCCAGTGGAACCTCGCCTTGTCGGGGTCATACTGGCGCTGCGGGACATCGGCGCAGAAGTCGGCCATGATCGGGGCCACCGGATGGTCGTTGCCGACCACCGCATGACCTGCGAACACCTGCTTGACCACCAGCTCGCGGTCCATCGCGTACTTCATCGCGAGGCGCACGTCGAGGTTGTCGGTGGGCGGCCGATCGCACATGAGATCCGTCACCACGAAGGCGGAGCTCGGCGCCGACACGATGTCGATGCCTTCGACCCGCTCGAGCTGCGCGACCAGCTTCGGCTCCACGTCCTGGATGAAGTGGACCTCGCCGGTGCGGATCGCGTTGATGCGGCTCGCGATGTCGTTGATCGAGATCTGCTCGATCTCGTCGAGGTGCGCCACCCCGCTCTTCCAGTAGTTGTCGAAGCGCTTGAACAGGCAGCGCACCCCGGGGTTGAACGAGGCGATGGTGTAGGGGCCGGTGCCGACCGGATTCTGGAAATCGGTCCAGCCCGCGGGGTGGATGGTGCTGTGGTAGTCGGCCGCGAAGGTCATCGGCAGCAGTGCGTTGCCCTGCGCCAGAGTGAAGTTGACGCGGTACTTGCCGTCCGCCTTCATGTCCACGATGTCTTCGAGGAGCGGCTTGGCCGGCGACTTGGAGTCCTCCCCGAGGTGGCGTGACAGGCTGTCGATCACGTCCTCGGCGTCGAGCGTCTTGCCGTTGTGGAACTCCACCCCCTCTCGCAGCTTGAAGGTCCACCACTTCGCGCCCGGCTTGGTCTCCCAGGACTCCGCGAGCATCGGCTCCGCCTCCAGCTTGCGGGTGACCCGGGCGAGGCCGTTGTAGATGCCCCACGAACGGTTGGCGTCGATGCCGGTGGTCATCTGGGTCTGCTCGAGGGTCTCGGTGGTGGTGCCGGCCGAGTAGCCCATGACGAGGCGTCCCCCTCTCTTCGGGGAGGCTGCGTGGAGGGTGCTGCTCATCAGCGCGGACGCGGCGCCGGCGCTCAGGCCGACGGCGGTCGCCCCGGCGATGAAGTCGCGCCGGGTGATGCGCCCGCGCGCGAGGGAGCTTTCGAGTTTCGAGAGATCGGGTCGTTTCGGTTCGGCCATGAAGTCCTCCTTCGCACGGCTCATGCATTGTGGGCCGGTCGCGACGTCGCATCGCGTGCGCAGCAAGTCGCCGGTCCAGCGCTCGAAGGTCGATGCCGGTGGGAGACTCGCCGCCCGGCCGAATCATCATTGGAAACCTCCCGTGGACCGGTGTCAATCGACTCCTCGGGCGGCGTCGCAGCGCGTCGCCGAAGACGGCCTCGTTCCGTCGCCTCGATGCAGAATCGCGGAGAGCGGCCCGCGCGCCCGGCGACTATGATTAGGAGCAAGACTGCGAACGCTTTCGAACGCGGAACTCCCGGTCCGTCGCGAGCCGGATCGATGGAACGCCGCGCCGTGGAAGCAATGGGAGGGCCACTGGTGGCCGAGTTCGAGCGGCTCACGGACATCGTCGAGAACGGCTACTGCATGGGATGCGGGCTGTGCACCCAGGTGGTGGAGCCGGGCGCGATCGAGATGGGCTTCACCGGAAACGGTCAGATCCGGCCGCGCGCCCGACGTGCTCTCGAGCCCGGGGAGGAGGCGCGGATCTGCCGCGTCTGCCCCGGCGTGTCGGTGAACGGACCTTTCGACGGCGCGCTCGAGCGGCCCGACGCGGTGTGGGGCGACCTGCGGCGGGTGGTGTCCGGTCACGCGGCCGATGCGGCGCTTCGTTTCCGCGCCTCCACCGGTGGAGTAATGACCGCGATCAACCGTTACCTGCTCGAAAGCGCACGGGTCGCGTTCGTGCTCCAGGTCGAGCCGGGCGGGGCGGATGCGCTCAGCTCCGATCCGGTGCTGGTGCGCGAGCCCGAACGCCTGCTGGACGGCGCCCAGTCACGCTACGGCGCGAGCGCTCCGCTCGCGGCCATCAGGGAGGCGCTGGCCCTCGGCGAGCGCTTCGCGGTGTCGCTCAAGCCCTGCGACATCGCGGGGGTGCGAAACCTGCAACGCGAGGACGCCTGCGCGCGCGAGCTGATCGTCTTCACCCAGACGATGTTCTGCGGCACCGTGCCGAGCCGCGAGAGCAGCTTCGAATTCTTTCGCCGCCGCGGAGTCGATCCGCGACGCGAGCCGCCGAGCGCCTTCCAATGGCGGGGCAACGGGTGCCCCGGCCCGACGGTAGGGCAGACGGCGGACGGGCAGGTGCTGGAGGGCACCTACAACGAGCTGTGGAACGACAATCCCTGGACCACGCAGTACCGCTGCAAGATCTGCCCGGACGCGATCGGGCTGCAGGCCGACATCGCAACCGGCGACACCTGGCCGGGAGGTGCGCCGGTAGGAGAGTCGGAGGGCACCAATGCGATCATCGCTCACACCGCGATCGGGCTGGAGGTGCTCGAGGCCTGCGAGCGAGAAGGTCGACTCGTGCTGCGCGCGGCCGAGCCTCGCTGGCTCGACTCGGTGCAGCCGCATCACGTCCGGCTGCGGCGCTCGTTCGCGGCGCGGGTGGAGGGCGCCTCGCTCGGCGGGCTGCCCACGCCGCGCTTCGAGGCGCTCGCCGCCGAGGCATGCGCCGCCGGACTGAGCGAGACGGAGCTCGCCGATGCGTTTGGCGGCTCGTTGAAACGGGTTCGCGCCGGGCAGGGCGACGAGGCGGACACCTACGACGACTGGGTCGCGGTCGGTGCTCCACAGTGAATGGCGAGACAGGAAACCAGGGAGAAAGTGCATGTCATCCAACGAAGTCCGGTACCGCAAGCGTGGTCACAGCGCGTGGATAACCTTGAATCGCCCCGAGGTGTTGAATGCGGTCACCCCGGAGATGATCGGCACCCTGGGCGAGATCCTCGCGAACGCGAGAGACGATGACGACGTTCGCGTGCTGGTAATCACGGGCACCGGCCGCGGGTTTTGTCCGGGATTCGATATCAAGGTGTTTCGGGACATGGATCTGGACGCGACCTGGCGACTCGCCGATCGCATGATCGAGGTGTGGACCGCGGTGCGCACCTTTCCCAAGCCGACGATTGCCGCGCTGAACGGCGTGACCGCCGGCGGCGGCTTCGAGCTGGCGCTGAGCTGCGACCTCAGGATTGCCGCGAGCAACGCAAGGATCGGCTCCTGCGAGGTGCGTATCAATCAGCCGACCACCAACGGCTCCAGCTACCTGCTGGCGAGGCTCATCGGCGAGAGCAAAGCAAAGGAGCTCTGCCTGACGGGGGACATCTGGAGTGCGGGTGAGGCGGAGCGGTTCGGCCTGGTCAATGCGATCGCCCCGCCCGAAGAGTTCGAGGACACGGTTCAGGGTTGGGCGGATCGCATTGCAAGCCGCGCTCCCATCGCGGTGCGGGCCGTCAAGGGCTTCTTCGAAAGGGGGCGAACCATGAGCGCGGATCAGGCAGTGCAGATGGAGGAGAAGGCCGCGATCGATTGCACGTTGACCGCGGATCAGCGCGAAGCCTTCACGGCATTCCTGGAGAAGCGGGAGCCCCGGTGGTCGAACAGCTGACGGCATGCCGCCGGCCCGACGCAGGGGCGCGGTCCGGTCACCCGCCGGTGGGGTCGGGAAGCGGGCGGGCTAGCGCCTCAGGATGTTGAGCACGTCCTCGAGCTCGACGCGGAGCTGGCGGATGATCTGCTGGCTCTGCGTCACGTCCTCGCGCGCTTCCTCGCCCGACAGGCGCTGGCGAGCCCCGCCGATGGTGAAACCGTGCTCGTAGAGCAGGCTTCGAATCTGCCGGATGAGAATGACGTCCTGACGCTGATAGTAGCGCCGGTTGCCCCGGCGCTTGAGCGGCTTGAGGTGCGGAAACTCCTGTTCCCAGTAGCGCAGAACGTGAGGCTTGACCCCGCAGAGATCGCTGACCTCGCCGATGGTGAAGTAGCGTTTGCCCGGAATTGCCGGAAGGTCGCTACTGTTGCTGGTTGGATCCAGCATAGGCTTCTACTCGTGCCTTGAGTTTCTGTCCGGGGCGGAAGGTGACCACCCGACGTGCCGTGATGGGTATCTCCTCGCCGGTCTTCGGGTTGCGCCCGGGGCGCTCGTTCTTGTTGCGCAGGTCGAAGTTGCCGAATCCGGAGAGCTTCACCTGGTCTCCCGATTCGAGCGCCCCGCGAACCTCTTCGAAGAAGAGCTCCACGAGCTCCTTCGCCTCCCGCTTGTTGAGGCCCAGCTCCTCGTAGAGCCGTTCCGCCATGTCGGCCTTGGTCAGTGCCACTTCATCCTCTCAGAACGGCGCCCAATTGCTTTTCGAGGGCATCCACGATGGCCCTGAGCCCCTGCTCCACCTCCGTGTCGACGAGGGAACGCGAGCCATGGCGGAAGCTGAGACCTATCGCCAAGCTTTTCTTCCCCGAATCAATGCCTTCCCCACGATACACGTCAAACAACTCTAGGTTATCTAGCACATCGACGCCGGCATGTCCAACACAGCGCCTCAGCGCCTCGGCAGTCACGGACTCGTCGACGACCACCGAGAGGTCCCGGCGCACCGCGAGATCCTTCGACAGTGGCTCGAAGCGCAGGGGCCGGCTACGGGAAAGGGCGGAGAGCGAGAGCTCGAAGAGATAGACCGGGGCGGGGTGCTTCCACTCCCGCGCGATTGCAGGGTGCACTTCGCCCAGACTCCCGATCGACACGCCATCGACGAGCACGCGCGCGCAGCGCCCCGGATGGAGGGCGGGAATGGACGCGGCTTCGAAGGACAGAGTTTCGCCCGCCCGGCAGCGACGGAGCAGGGCCTCGACGTCCCCCTTGACGTCGAAGAAGTCGCAGTCCCGGGGCGCTTCTCCCCACTGCTCGGGGTTCATCGGGCCGGTCGCGAGCCCCGCCACCACCGACTCCTGCCGCACGCCCTTCGGGAGCGGGTGGAACACCAGGCCGGTCTCGAAGAGCCGCACTCGGGCGCGCTGGCGGTGCGTGTTGTAGAGCATCGCCCGGGTGAGCCCCGGCCAGATCTGAGTCCGCATCACCGCCATCTCCGAAGAAATCGGATTGGCAAGCGGGATCGCCGCCTCGTCGGGGTTCATCTCCGCCTGCAGCTCCGCATTGACGAAGCTGAAGGTCACCGCCTCCTGGTATCCGCGCGAAGCCAGCACCTCGCGCACGGCCGCCACTCCGGATGCCGTCTCCGCGCTCGGCCGCATGCGCAGATCCGCGGCCGGGGAGCGATCCGGGATCCGATCGTAGCCGTGAACCCGTGCCAGTTCCTCGATGAGATCCGCCTCCATCGTCACGTCGGGACGCGACGGTGGAACGGCCACCCGCCACTCGCCCTTTGCCGCGCTTTGCAGCCGCATGCCCAGCCGGGTCAGGATGCCTTCCACCTCGGCGGGCGACAGGTCGATCCCGAGCAGACGGCGGATCCGGCTCGCGCGCAGGGCGATCCGTGCCGGCTCCGGCAGGTGGTCTTGCCGACATTCGTCCACCACCGCTCCCGCCCGGCCTCCGACGATTCCGAGCAGGAGCGCCGTAGCCCGTTCCATCGCACGGCGCTGCAGGTCGATCGCCACCGAGCGCTCGAAACGATGGGAGGCGTCGCTGTGCAGTCCTCTCCGGCGCGCCTCCACCGCGATGGTCCGGGGATGGAACCACGCGCTCTCCAGCAGGATGTGCCGGGTCGAAGCGCCGACGCCGCTCCCCGCGCCGCCCATGATTCCCGCGAGCGCAACCGCTCCCCTGCTGTCCGCGATGACCAGCGCCTGCCCGTCCAGCTCCAGGGATGTCTCGTCGAGGAGGAGCAGGCGCTCGCCTTCGCGGGCACGGCGCACCCGAAGCGGGAGCTCGAGCTCGTCGAGGTCGAACGCGTGCATGGGCTGTCCGAGCTCGAGCATCACGTAGTTGGTGACGTCCACGACCGGCGAGATGCTGCGCAGCCCCGAACGACGCAGGCGCTCGCGCATCCACAGCGGCGTCTCCGCGCCCGCGTCGATGTCCCGGATCACGCGGCCGACGTAGCGCGGGCAGTCCGCCGGCGCCTCGAGCCGGATGGAGAGCGAGTCGTCGATCTCCGCCGCCACCGCGTCGTCCGCGGGGCCCGACACCGCGCACCCGGTCAGAGTGCCCACCTCCCGGGCAATCCCCGCGATTCCGAGGCAGTCGCCGCGGTTCGGGGTCAGTTCGATGTCGATGGTGAAGTCGTCCAGCTCGAGCTCGTCACTCAGACTCCGACCGACCGGGGCGTCGCGCGCGAGCTCGACGATGCCGTCCTCCTCCATGCCCAGCCCGAGCTCACGGGCCGAGCACAGCATGCCCTGCGACTCCTCGCCCCGAATCCGGCTTCTTCGAACCTTCACTCCGCCGGGCAGGCGCGCCCCGGGGAGGGCGAGCGCCGCGCGCATGCCCGCGCGCACGTTGGGGGCCCCGCACACCACGGAAAGCAGCTCTCCGGTACCTGCGTCGACCCGGCACAGGCTGAGCCGGTCCGCGCGCGGATGGCGTCCGGCTTCGCTCACCTCGGCCACCACGACTCCCCGGAGCCCGTCGGCCACGGGCTCGACGCTGTCGACCTCGAGGCCGGCGCCGGTGAGACGGGCGGCGAGCTCGCCGGTGGACAGCGGCGGATCCACCCACTCCCGCAGCCACCTTTCACTGAACTTCACGCGAACTGCTCCAGAAAGCGCAGATCGTTGTTGAAAAAGAGACGAAGGTCGTTCATCCCGTAGCGCAACATGGTCAGGCGCTCTATTCCCATTCCGAACGCGAACCCGGTATAGCGCTCGCTGTCGATGCCGACGTTCTCGAGGACCTGGGGATGGACCATCCCGCTGCCGAGCACTTCGAGCCAGGCGCCGTCCGGAGAGCCGATGTCGACCTCCGCGGAAGGCTCGGTGAAGGGAAAGTAGGAGGGCCGAAAGCGCACCGGCAGATCGTCGCGTTCGAAGAAGTTCCGCAGGAAATCGTGCAGCACCCCCTTGAGGTGCGCCATGCTCACGTCCTCGTCCACCATCAGCCCCTCGACCTGGTGAAACATCGGGCTGTGGGTATCGTCCAGCGCATCGGAGCGGTAAACCCGCCCCGGAGCGATCATGCGCAACGGCGGGCTTCGCTCCTTCATCACCCGGATCTGGACGGGAGAAGTGTGGGTGCGCAGGAGGCGGCCGTCTCCGAAGTAGAAGGTGTCCTGCATTGCGCGCGCGGGGTGGTGTGCGGGAATGTTGAGCGCCTCGAAATTGTGATAGTCGTCTTCGATCTCGGGCCCCTCGACGATGTCGAAGCCGATGCTGGAAAAGAACGACTCGATCCGATCGCGGGTCAGCGTGAGCGGATGCAGGCCCCCGGGGCGCTGCCCGCGCCCCGGCAGGGTCACGTCGATGCGGTCCGCCTCGAGCCGGGAACCGATGCGGTCGGCGTGGAGCGCTTCGCGGCGCTCGGCAAGCGCGTCCTCGAGGGAACTTCGGGCCGCGTTCACGCGCCGGCCCGCTTCGGGCCGCTCCCGCGGGTCGAGGCGGCCGACCCGCTTGAGCTCGGCCGTGATGCGGCCCTGCCGTCCGAGATAGCGCACTCGCACTTCGTCGAGCTGCCGCAGCGTTTCCACGGCCGCGATCTCGGAAAGGCCTTCCTCGAGGGCCTGTCTCACTTCATCCATCGCACTCTCACGAACGACAACGGGAAAAGTCGCGGACCCTCTCCCCGTCGCGACGCCCGAATCGGCGCGTCCGGCGGCTCGGTCGTGCGGCGGGAGAGAGCGCGCTCGGGGAGAGGAGAGGAGACCGAAGGGGGTTCGGTCTAGGCGCTCGCCTTGGCGGCGGCGGCGAGCTCGGCGAACGCCGCCTCATCGAAAACCGCCATGTCGGCCAGGACCTTGCGATCCAGCTCGATTCCCGCCTTCTTCAGCCCGTTCATGAATCGAGCGTAGGACAGGCCGTGCACACGAGCGGCGGCGTTGATGCGCACGATCCACAATGCCCGGAAGTGTCGCTTGCGCTGCCTGCGATCCCGGTACGCGTACTGACCGGCCCGGATGACCGCCTGCTTGGCGACTCGAAAAACGTTCTTGCGCCGGCCGCGATAGCCCTTTGCCCGCGATATGACCTTCCGGTGGCGCCGATGGGTGGTAACTCCACGTTTGACCCTGGGCATCAGCTCATCTCCTCAGCTATGGGGCATCATGGCATGCAGCCGGGGCGCATCCGAGTCGGATGCGAAGCTCGCCGGCGTACGAAGATGGCGCTTCCGCTTCGAGCGCTTGGGCGTCAGGTAGTGGCGTCGATAGGACTTGATCCGCTTGAAGCGCCCACTTCCGGTGCGCTTGAATCGCTTGGCCGCACCGCGCCTGGTCTTGAGTTTGGGCATCTGCTGCTGTGCTCCGATTGGCATTGGGGGTCGGGAACCAGGACTCACTTGCGCGGGGTCAGCACCATGGAAAGCCGCCGCCCCTCCAGCTTGGGGTACTGCTCTACCTTCGCCAGCTCGTCGAGATCGGATTCGACGCGCTCGAGGAGGCGGTGTCCCAGATCCTGATGCCGCATCTCCCGTCCCCTGAACCACAGGGTGACCTTGGTCTTGTCCCCGTGCCGGAGAAAGCGCCTGAGATTCCTGAGCTTCGTCTGATAGTCGCCCTCTTCGGTTCCCGGTCGAAACTTGACTTCCTTGAGTTGTATCTGCTGCTGCTTGCGTTTCGCGGCCTGGCGTTTCTTGTTCTGCTGGAAGAGATACTTCCCGTAGTCCATCAGTCGGCACACGGGCGGATCCGACATCGGCGAGATCTCGACCAGATCCAGCCCGGCGGCCCGCGCGTGGTCGAGTGCAGCTTCCTTGCTCATGACGCCGAGGTTCTCCCCGTTGTCGGTTATGAGGCGCATCTCCGGCGCCATGATGTCGTCGTTCACTCGACTCTTCTTTTCTGAAGCGATAACCAGTCCTCCAAACCTCCAAACATGGCGAAACCGTTCGCAGGACGAACGGAGTCGGATTCCCGCCGAACGGCGGGAGGCGAATCATAAGACCGAAGGATCCGGGACTCAACCCCGATGGCGGCGGGAACCATTGATTTTTCAGGCATTTCCCCGGACCCCGCCTCGGGGTCGGGAGTCGCGCCCGCGCGAATCCGAGGCAGCGGCGCGGAGTCGCCCACTTGGTCTCCAAGCTTTTGAAAAGGGGGAATTTTTCGAGCGCCGTGAACACCCCGGTCCCTGCTCGGGGCGGTCCGGGAACATCCGCCTCTCCCCGCCCGGGTCACGGCGCTCAGGCGCCCCACCGTGCCCTCGGGTTCCGGCAAAGCGGCACGGATCCGCCTCGCAGGTCAGAAGGCGTACAATTGGGAGATCAGATAATCGGTCGCGAAAACAAGCAGATGCCGCATCGCGGGCGGGCGTCGACAGACTCTTGAAACCCTTGGAGCTCATTCCGCCTCCGGGCACTTCCGCGGACCGCCTCGCGGACCGGCTCGGCGCGCTCGGGAGAGTGCGGTTGGAGGCCGCGCGGCGGATTCGCAGCACGCTCCTGGATCGGGCGGACGGCGTCCTGCGCGAGCGGGGCATCACGCTGGAGTGGCAGGCGACGCCGGAGGGGCACCGCCTGGCGTGGAGAGACGGGCCCCTCAATTCTGTCTCGATTCCGCTCTCGGCCCCCCCGCCCCGACATGTCGCGCACCTGCCCGAAGGCGTCCTCCGCCGGCGCCTTCAGCACAGCGTGGGCCACGGCGACCTCGTCGAGGTGGCGAGCGTCCGGGGCTCGAGCCGTCGCGTACGCCTGATCGACCGCGAGGAGAAGACGCTCTGCAGCGTGAGTGTGGAACGGGCCGCCGCGCTGAGCCCGAACGGAGCGCGACCCCTGCGCCTTGAGGATCGTGTGCGCGTGGTCCCGGTGAAGGGCTACGAAGGGCTGGCCAGGCGCATCGCCGCCCACCTCGCGGAACAGCCGGGCTGGAAGGCGAGTCCGGAGGGGCTCTACGAAGAGGCGGCGCGCCGCACGGGCGGAGACGCCCGAGCGCGGCTGAAGGCTCGAATCTCCGACCTTCTGCGTACCATGGAGCATCACCGCGGGGCCATCGATCCGCGAGGAGACCCGGAGGAGCTTCATGATTTCCGGGTGTGTCTGCGCCGCATACGCACGCTCTTCGCGCAGATCGAGCCATCGACCGCCTCCAGCGCGGTAGCACTGGAACTGAAGTGGCTGGGACAGGTTTCCGGAGCGGCAAGGGACCTCGACGTGCAGGCGGAAGACCTGTGGCGCACCTTGCGCGAGAGTTGCACGCACCACGGCCCCGCGCACGCGAGAATCGAGGAGCTCATCGAAGAGCACCGGCACGAGGCGCATCGCGGACTCGCCGATGCGCTGGCATCCCGGCGCTACGCACGGCTGCTGCGCGCGGCACGGGACGCGCTGCGAAAGGAAGGTCCCCGGCCCCGCGGGCCGGACGGCGACGACGCTCCGGCCCGACCTCCGCTCAGCGCGGCGAAGCTCTATCGAAAGGCGCTGCGCCAGGGACGCGGCCTCGGACCTCGCGACCCCGACGAACGTTTCCACCGCTTGCGCAAGACCCTCAAGAAGCTCCGCTACCTGCTGGAAGCGGGGCCGGCACGAGAAGATGCGCGGCGAGGAGACGACGCGCTGAAGTCGCTCAAGGGCATGCAGACGATCCTGGGCGACCTCAACGACGTCAGCGTGCAGAGGGAGCTGCTCGAGTGGCTGCGGCGCGAGCTCGAAGGCGAGACTCCCGCCGGCCTCCATGGATGCGTCGACGAGCTCGTCGCCCTGGCCGAGGAGCGCCGCCGCGCGCTCAAGACCGATTTCGCCCGACACTTCGGGAGCCTCGCCTCCAGCGCCGCGCTCCGAAGCCTGCTCGAGGCGGAAAGAGGGTCGAAGGCGGCCTCGTGACCATCATTGCCGCCTTCAGCATCAAGGGCGGGGTCGGCAAGTCCACCGCGGCGGCCAACCTCGCCTACCTCGCCGCGCGAGCGGGAAAGGCAACCCTGCTCTTCGACCTCGATCCGCAGGGGGCGGCAAGCTACTTTTTCCGAATCCGGCCGAAGGTCAAGGGCGGGGTGGAAGGGTTGCTCGGCGGAGAGCAACGCCTCCAGAAGCGCATCAAGGGAAGCGATTTCGAAAACCTCGACCTCCTGCCCGCCGACCTCTCCTACCGTCACTTCGATCTCGCCTTCGACGACATGAAGAAGCGCCGGAGCCGGCTGCGCAAGATGCTCTCTCCGCTCGGCGCCCACTACGATTTCGTGTTTCTCGACTGTCCGCCCAACCTCACTCTGCTCGCCGAGAACGTCTTTCGGGCCGCCGACGCCCTGCTCGTGCCCCTGATTCCCACCCCCCTCTCCGTGCGCACTCTGGAGCAGCTCCATGCCTTCCTCGACGAGGACGGGAAGGGACCGAAGCTGCTGCCCTTCTTCTCGATGGTCGATGCACGGAAGAAACTGCATCGGCAGGTGATGGATTCCCTGCCCCGGAGCTTCCCCGAA
Organism: Gammaproteobacteria bacterium; assembly: GCA_022824305.1. GTDB lineage: Bacteria > Pseudomonadota > Gammaproteobacteria > HK1 > HK1 > JAJEAD01. Next base: position 245,609 of record JAJEAD010000011.1, read on the forward strand.
GTGCTCGCCACCCGCATCCCCTACCTGGTGCAGGCGGAGTGGATGGCGACGCAGCGCGCGCCCATCAACAGCTTCGCGCCCCGCTCCCGTCTCGCCGCCGCGTTCGAGGAGCTCTGGGCGGAAGTCGCGGCACGCTGCGAGGTGCGGTGGTGGTAGGCGCGAGTGGAGTCGAACCACCGACCACTACCATGTCAAGGTAGTGCTCTACCGCTGAGCTACGCGCCTGCGCAGCGCAGAAGATAACCATTCCCCGTAGCGCCCGCAACAAAGGCGTCGCGGGCGCCGGGTCGGGGATGCGGCGCCTCGATTCGCGCGTTCAGCGCGCGATTGCGGGCTCCTCGGCGGGAAGCTCGAAGCTCGCCTCGCGCAGTCGCTTGAGCTCGTCGCGCAGCCGCGCCGCCTCCTCGAACTCGAGGTTCTCCGCGTGCTTGAACATGCGACGCTCGAGGGCGTCGAGCTTCCTCGCGAGCTTGTCGGGGGGAAGCCTGGCGAGGCGCCGGTACTCGTCCGCATCGCGCTCGTAGCGTCGCGCCGACCCCGGCGCGCTGCCCCGCGCCCCTTCCATGATGTCGGCGACCGCCTTGCGGATTCCGGTGGGCGTGATCGAGTGCCGGTGGTTGTGCTCCATCTGCTTGGCCCGGCGCCGCTCCGTCTCGTCGATGGCGCGCTGCATCGAGCCGGTAACGTGGTCGGCGTAGAGAATCGCCTTGCCGTTGATGTTTCGCGCGGCGCGCCCGATGGTCTGGATCAGGGAACGGTCCGAGCGCAGGAATCCCTCCTTGTCCGCATCCAGGATCGCGACGAGGGAGACCTCCGGCATGTCCAGCCCTTCCCGGAGCAGGTTGATGCCGACCAGCACGTCGAACTCTCCGAGGCGCAGATCGCGAATTATCTCCACGCGTTCCACCGTGTCGATGTCCGAGTGCACGTAGCGGACCCGCACCCCGTGCTCCGAGAGGTAGTCGGTGAGGTCTTCCGCCATGCGCTTGGTCAGGGTGGTGACGAGCACCCGCTCGTCGGCGGCGGCGCGCAGGTGGATCTCCGAGAGCAGATCGTCGACCTGGGTGGAGGCGGGTCGAACCTCGACCTCCGGGTCCACCAGTCCCGTCGGGCGCACGACCTGCTCCACCACCTGACCGGCATGAGCGCCCTCGTAGGGACCGGGGGTGGCGGACACGAAGATGGCCTGGGGCGCCATCTTCTCGAACTCGTCGAAACGCAGGGGGCGGTTGTCGAGCGCCGAAGGCAGGCGGAAGCCGTACTCCACCAGGGTCTCCTTGCGGGAGCGGTCTCCCCGGTACATGCCCCCGAGCTGCGGGATCGTCACGTGGCTCTCGTCGATGATGAGCAGCGCGTGCGACGGCAGGTAGTCGAAGAGGCAGGGAGGAGGCTCGCCCGGCCGGCGTCCGGAGAGAAAGCGCGAGTAGTTCTCGATTCCCTTGCAGTGCCCGAGCTCCTGCATCATCTCGACGTCGAAGCGGGTGCGCTGCTCGAGACGCTGCGCTTCCAGGAGGCGGCCGCCCGAGCGGAGCACTTCGAGGCGATCCACGAGCTCGAGCTTGATCTCGTCGATGGCGGCGAGAACGGTCTCCCGCGGGGTCACGTAGTGGCTCGAGGGATAGATCGTGAGCCGGGGCACCCGGCGCACGATCTCGCCGGTGAGCGGATCGAAGAAGGAAAGGGACTCGATCTCGTCGTCGAAGAGCTCGATGCGCACCGCGTCGCGCTCCGACTCCGCCGGATAGATGTCGATGATCTCGCCGCGCACGCGGTAGGTGCCCCGGTGCAGCTCGACCTCGTTGCGGTGATACTGCAGCTCGGCGAGGCGCCTCAGAATGAAACGCTGATCCACGATGTCGCCCCGCACCAGGTGCAGCACCATCGCGTGGTAGGTTTCGGGCTCCCCCAGCCCGTAGATCGAGGACACGGTCGCGACGATGAGCGAATCGTCCCGCTCGAGCAGCGCCTTCGTGGCGGAGAGGCGCATCTGCTCGATGTGCTCGTTGACCGAGGCGTCCTTCTCGATGTAGGTGTCCGTCGTGGGGACGTAGGCCTCGGGCTGGTAGTAGTCGTAGTACGAGACGAAGTACTCCACCGCGTTGTCGGGGAAGAACTCCCGCATCTCTCCGTAGAGCTGCGCCGCCAGGGTCTTGTTCGGCGCGAGGACGATGGTCGGCCGCTGCACCGACTCGATCACCCTCGCCATGCAGTAGGTCTTGCCGCTTCCGGTCACGCCGAGCAGCGTCTGGTGGGCGAGCCCGTCGCCCAGCCCCTCGCAGAGTTCGCGGATTGCCTGCGGCTGGTCCCCGGCCGCTTCGAAGTCGGCGGCGACCCGGAAAGGCCGCCCGCGCATTGTCGACGAGTTCACCGCTCCCTTGCTCGCCTAAGCGATCCACCCTCGCGTATATTACGCGACCCCTCGTGACGGAGTTGGCATCGAGCCATGTCCATCGACCTCGCCGATCGTGTCCGCAGCCTGAAGCCCTCCGCCACCCTGGCGGTGAGCGCCCGTTCGGCCGAGCTGAAGGCGCAGGGCCGGGACATCATCGCGCTGGGGGCGGGCGAGCCCGACTTCGACACTCCCGAGCACATCAAGGAGGCGGCCCGGGCGGCCATCGACGCCGGCGACACCAAGTACACCCTGAGTGACGGCACTCCGGCGCTGCGCGAGGCGATCTGCCGCAAGCTCGCCCGGCAGAACGGCCTCGACTACGAGCCGAGCCAGGTCGTGGTGTCCAACGGCGCGAAGCACTCCCTCATCAACGTGCTCCTCGCGCTGGTAGGCCCGGGAGACGAGGTCATCGTGCCCGCTCCGTACTGGGTTTCCTACCCCGACATGGTCAAGCTCGCGCAGGGGGTGCCGGTCATCATCAGAGCCGGCATCGAGACCGGATTCAAGGTCACGCCGGAGCAGCTCGAGGCGGCCATCACCCCCCAGACCCGCCTGCTCATGCTGAACAGCCCTTCCAACCCCACCGGCGTGTGCTACTCGCGAGCAGACTGGGAACGCCTCGGAGAAGTGCTGCGCCGCCACCCGCGCGTGGCGATCGCGAGCGACGACATCTACGAGCTCATCTACTGGGACGAAGAGCCCTTCTCCAACATCGTGATGGCCTGCCCCGATCTCTACGAGCGTACCGTGATCGTCAACGGCGTCTCCAAGGGCTACGCGATGACCGGCTGGCGGATCGGATACACCGCCGCGAGTCCCGAGATAACGGGCGCGATGAAGAAGATCCAGGGCCAGATGACCTCGAACGCCTCCTCCATCTCGCAGGCCGCCGCCGTCGCCGCGCTCGACGGAGACCATGGCTGCGTGCGCGACATGGTCGAGGTCTTCCGGCAGCGCCACGATTTCGTCGTCGAGCGCCTCAACCGGGGGAACGGAGTGCGCTGCCTCGAAGCCCAGGGCGCCTTCTACGCCTTCCCCGACGTGCGCGGCGCCATCGAGGCGCTGGACGGCATCGACAACGACATCGAGCTGGCGTCCCACCTCATCGAGGGGTGCGGCGTGGCGCTGGTGCCGGGCACCGCGTTCGGCTCCCCCGGATACCTGCGCCTGTCCTACGCCACCGCCATGGAGGAGCTCGAGCAGGCGATGGACCGCCTCGACCAGGCGCTGTCGAGCGGGTCGGCCACGGGATGAGCGACGAACCCCGCCGGTGCCTTGAGGCTGATCGCTCCTGGTGAAGGCGGCGTCGGAGGTGCGCCCGGCCGCCTCGAACCGGCGTGCAGCATCAGGAACGGCGCCAAGCGGGTGATCCGCGGTCGAGACGCCTTGCGGCACCACATCGACGCAGCTCGGAAGGCGGGACATCCCTGCACTTTCGAATGCGTGCACCGCCAGCCGAACCCCAACCTGGCGCAGAGCCTCGGACATACGCCCCGGCACCGCGCAAGACGCCCGCCTGCGAGTCGTCGGGGAGGGTGAAGTTGACCGACAACTTTCCCTGCCGGTAGTATGCGTGGCTCACCGATCCTCGGTAGCTCAGTTGGTAGAGCGGGTGACTGTTAATCACTAGGTCGGCGGTTCGAGCCCGTCCCGGGGAGCCATTCATGACAGGGGGTTATGTCAGCTCTCGAATTGACCTGCAATCTCCGAGTCACCACCAGGTCACCGAATGGAAGACCTGGTGGCGGTCGCTCCGACCCCTGTAACCAAGCGAATCGAGCATGGTCCTGGCGAAATCCCCAGGCCAGGTGCTCCTGGGACGCACCGGGCCGGCTGGTCGATACGCCCCATCTTGATCTCCGACGCACGATCATGATGGACGCTGCAATGACCGGACCGGGAATGCACGAGCTCGGCGCTCTCCTCGGACACGACACCACCGCATTGTTGCGCTTCCATTCGTCTCGTCACGAGTGTCCCGGACTCAGCCGTCGTGCCGGTTGGCGAAACAGTTCGGGACGCCTGGGTGATGTTGCCCGTCCGCCCGTGTCCGCAAGCGCGCTTGCGGCCATGGGAGGGTTGTTGCCGGGTGGCCGCCAGCCGGTCACCCCAAGGGCCGCAGCGCAACGCAGGGCATTCGCAAGCCGACTCGGAGCGGCAACTCCGGCATTGGTGCGTTTTTCTTCCACATGTGTCAGCGTGCTCTTGCACACACCAGGGAGTACGGCAACCGGTCACACCCGAACTCCCGCTTTTCCTTCAGCGAGATGACACTGGCTGCGACCACGGACTTCAGCGAGTCGATATCTTCGTCATCCAGACCATTCCAATGCCAATTCAAGCGAGATTGTGCATCCGGTACCTTTGCGAGAAGTAACTCATCTCACACAACAATGACAAGCTCTCGCCATCAACACTGCATCCTCCAGTCGACCTAGTCAGTGTGCAGCGTCATCAACCACAGAGTACTGGGAGATTCCAATGTCGATTAACGGATACAAGGTCATGGACAGCGACATGCACGTACAGGAGCCACCCGACCTCTGGCAGAGATACATCGCAACGGAGTATCGTGAACGTGCACCCATCGGCAGCAACCTTCATCTATCGGACATTCATCTGGAGCATGATGGCGAGATTATCTCACGTTCAAAACGGGTTATCGATGAGGAAGAGCTCGTTCGGGATGCCGCAAAGAAGCACGGCCGTCTCGAGATATTCGAGGACTATGACGAACGGGGCTGGGGTCCCGACGTGCAAATGGAAGCGATGGACGCCGAAGGCATCGACGTTGCAGTGATGTTTCCCACTCGCGGACTGTTTGCTCACGCCAAGGAGTATGACGACGACAATCTGGCAGCGGCCATCTCTCGAGCCTACAACGACTGGCTGGCCGAGTTCTGCAGCTATTGTCCAGACAGAATGTACGGAGCAGCAATGCTCCCTGCCCAGAATGTTGCCGCTTGCGTTGAAGAGGTCCGCCTCGCGAGCGAACGGGGCTTCAAGGCGGTCTTTCTGCGACCGAACCCCGTTCGGAAACGAAACTGGAACAATCCAGTCTATGACCCCCTATGGGCCGAGTGCGAGAGACGGGGAATCGCTGTCGGATTCCACGAGGGCCTACCATGTACTCTGCCGGTCGCCGTGGGAGAGCGCTTCGATGGAATTCACGAGGACCGGTGGCTCACCGAGCACACTGCCGCACACCCCATCGAGGCCATGTACGCCTGTCTGTCCATCGTTGCCGGAGGAGTTTGCGAGCGATTTGCCGAGCTGAAATTCGCGTTTCTCGAGGGCAACGCGAGCTGGCTGCCGTATTGGCTTTGGCGAATGGATGAGCATTGGGAGCTCCGGGAGAAGGCGGTGAAGAAGACCCTGCCACTGCGTCCCAGCGAGTACTTCAAGCGACAGTGTTTTGTTGGTGTCGAGGCAGACGAGGACATTGCGCGCTACGCGTTCGATGCCATGGGTTCCGACTATTTCGTCTTCTCCACGGACTTCCCGCACTTTGACTGCAAATATCCTCATGGAACCGAAACGCTTTTGAAGCAACCATTTGAAGACGAAGCAAAACGCAAGATTCTCTGGGACAACTGCGCGCGTTTGTATGGATTTTAGAGGAGCCCCTTGATGCAGCACGTCGGGCAGGTCGACGTTGGTGCCGTTGGACGGCATTTCGCACGACACCTGCCGAAGCACTATGTGACGCCAGTCCAACACGACATGGACCCGACACCAGTTTCCCTTTACGTAGCCTTTGTTCGCTCGATACCAGTTCCGGGAAGATGATGATGGCAACAGCGAATCCAGGAATTACTCGGGACCTCTCTTGCTCGGCGGTTGAATGGCAAACTCGGATCGACTTGGCGGCACTATACCGAGCATTTGTTCATTATGGCTGGACCGATTACATCTACACGCACCTCACCGCACGAGTGCCCGATGAGGAAGACACCTATCTGATCAATCCGTTTGGGTTGTTGTTTGACGAAATCTGCGCCTCCAATCTTCTCAAGGTCGATTTCGATGGCAGACTGATTTCCGGTGACTATCCGGTCAACGGTGTCGGGCATTTGATTCACACCTCGGTCCTGAGAGCCCGCAGCGACATTAACTTCGTGCTTCATTCCCACACGCGTGCTGGCTGTGCAGTATCGGGCATGAAGTGCGGCTTGCTGCCCCTTTCGCAGCACGCCATGGTGGTACTGGATCAGGTAACCTATCATCCGTTTGCGCTGGCGACAGATGAGGCCCAGGAGTGCGAGCGGATCGTCCAGGACCTTGGCGGCAAGTTCCTGCAGCTAATGCACAACCACGGGCTACTCGCCTGTGGGCGGTCCGCGGCCGAGGCGTTCTGGTTTCACTACTACCTGGAGATGGCCTGCAAAATTCAGGTGGACATTCTTGCGTCTGGAGAAGAAACGGTCCTGCCCACCGATACCGCCGTCGAAGCAATCAGAAGGGAGTTTGACGTCGAGCAGACCGGGCTTGGCGATGAAGGTTGGCCGGCGTTGACCCGTCTGCTCGAGAGAAAGCACCCCGACTACAAGCGTTAGACCGGCGGGATGGAGCGTCAATCGGTAACGTCTGCTTTCGTGGCAACTGAGAAGGACAACCCCCAAGGCGTGTTCGGCCGCTTTCGGTGAGCAGATATCTCACGATTCGCGCGCCGCTCAAGCTCGCCATAGGGGAGCGCGGCTCGGGGTGCGAATCGTGCCCTGGGAGCCGGCAAGGACCGGTACAAAGGGCAAGGTGCACCCTGCTGGGCGGGCGTCGGGATCGGGCCGCTGCGAAGCGGTAGCTCGGGGACCACATCCTCCGTCAGTGGACTCGCCTATCGCCGCAGTCGATCGATCAAGAGCTCTTCCGAGCCACAACCGATCCGGCCCCTGGCACTCAATAGCCCTCCAGCGCCCCAACACCCTGAAGTGCCCGCTTGCGGCGACCCGATCGAGACGCTGAAGACAACTCTCGCGTCGTTGCCGGAAGAGGATCAAGTGAAGGTGTTCGGTCAGAACGCCATGAGTCTCTACGGTCTGAACGGAGCGTCGGACCTCCAACGCAGCGCTTGAGCAACCGCTCGTCCCGATTCGTCTCCGTGTTTCGACAATTGGCTGCGACGTCGCTTCCCTCAGAATTCGTGTGGGAGATGGAGTCCGCACCCGTGGCAGCGACCGGCGCTTCGGTGTGCGGCGGCGGCCACCAGGCAGTCAGCCTGGTGCAGGGTGATGCCCCGCAGGGCACCGGCCCTCACCCCCGCAAGAGCTCTTCCCGGTCGATCTCGGTCGCGACGTCGAGCACGATGTCGCCGTGGCGCACGTGCGCGCTCGTGCGCTGGAAGACGATGATGCCGTCGCAGGGCGCGCTCAGCGTCTCGGGCGGTCCGAAGCCGTTCTCGACCGGATGCACGCGGGCCAGCGCGTCCCCCTGACGGACGGCGTCGCCGGGTTCGCGGAAGGTCTCCAGAAAGCCGCTGCACTCGCAGACGAGTGTTCCATCCGATCCCTGCTTCGTGAGATAGCGCGGTGCCGGCGCCGATTCATCGCCCTCCGCCGCGGACTCGATGACGCCCAGGTGCGCGAGCATGTTGCGAACCCCGCGGCGACCGATGCGCAGCGTCTCCCGTCCGAGACGGCCGCCTCCGCCGAGCTCGGTGGAAATGAAGGCAACGCCCTGATCCTGGGCGCAGGGATCGAATCCGCCCTGGCCCTGAACATCGGTCACCAGGTAGGTCCACGGCGCCGCGAACGCTTCCGCAAGGGCGGCGCTTCGGGCGAAGACGGCATCGTCTTCGCAGCGGCAGAGGTACACCAGGGGCAGGAAGGAGGTCCAGGCGCCTCCGGTGTGGATGTCGATTCCGGCATGGCAGCGCGGGAGTATCGCCTCGGAGACGAAACCCGCGATCGCCGCCGTGGGCCCGTGGTCCGGAGCGCCGGGAAACTCCCGATTCAGGTTGGCGCCGTCGAGAGGTGATACCCGCTCATCGTCGCGCACCGCCGGCATGTTCAGCGAAGGGAGGACGATGAGGCGCCCATGGACGCTCTCCGGAGGGAGCTCGCGCACCAGTTCGCGCAGTATCACCTGGCCCTCGTACTCGTTCCCGTGCGTTCCGGCGCTGAGCACCACGCTCGGACCCTCGCCGCCGACGATCACGGCAATGGGGATCGGAATGATGCTCAACGCATGGACGTTGTCCGAGTGGGTCAGGCGCAGGATTCCGGTGCGCTTGCCGGGCCCTTCGAGATCGAGGTCGCAGGCGATGGGGCCGTAGGTGATCATCTCGCGCTAGCCCTGGTTCGGGATGCGCCGCGAGCCCGAAGACTACCCGGCGGCGGCCATGGACCGCGGCCGGGCCGGAGCAAGCGCCTCTCCGAGCGTAGCGGCGGCGGCGGCGACTCCGCTTCGACTGCCCTGCGGAATGCCGAGGGCGACGAGCCCGGTCTCGATCACCCCGAGGGTCCCGAGCATCGTGGGCGCGTTGACATGGCCCATGTGAGCGATGCGCATCGCACGCTCGCCCATGCCCCCGCCCCCGATGCCGTAGCCCAGCACCACACCGCAGTGGTCGCGGCAGAAGGCACTGAGCTCGCGCGCGTCGAAGCCGTTGAAGCGGACGGTGGTGAGCGAGTTCGCGCGCTCCGAGGCCTCGAGGACATTGAACTCGACGGCCCCTCCCTCCGCCCACTGCGCGACCGCGGCGCGCGTTGCGTCGGCGAGGAGAGCGTGGCGCCGGAAGACGTTCTCCATGCCCTCCTCGAGGATCAGCTCGAGCGCGCGCCGCAATCCGAAGAGCATGTGCTCGGGCGCGGTGCCGCAGTACTTCTGGTAGTGCTCGTCCCCCTCGCGGAAGGTCCAGTCCCAGTAGCGGGTCACGAGGTCCGCGCCGCGGTGGACGGCGCGCGCGCGCTCCGAGGCGGCGATGAACGCGAGGCCGGGCGGACTCATGAGCCCCTTCTGCGAGCCCCCCACCGCCACGTCGACGCCCCACGCGTCCATCTCGAAGGGCATGCATCCGAGCGAGGCGACGACGTCGACCATGAGGAGCGCCCGATGGCCCGCCGCTTCGACCGCGCGCGCCATGGCCGGGACGTCGTTCACCACGCCCGCGGCCGTGTCGATCTGGACCGCCAGGATCGCCTTCAGCTCGCCGGCCCGATCCGCGCGCAGGCGTTCGAGGAGCGCCTGGGGGTCGACCGCGCGCCGGGGTGGCGCCTCCAGCACCTCCACCTCGATGCCGAGCACCTGGGCCATCTCGCCCCACGCCTCCGCGAACATGCCGCTGTTCACGATGAGCACCTTGTCGCCGCGGCTGCAGCAGTTGGTGAGCGCCGCCTCCCACCCCCCGTGGCCGTTCGCAGGGTAGATGTAGACCGCGCCCTCGGTGCGGAAGATTCGCCCGAGTCCGGCGAGGCAGGTGTCCGTCATGCCGATGAGCTCGTCGCCGTAGACGTCGATGGCGGGCCGGTGCATGGCGGCAAGCACTTCGTCGGGCACTGTGGTGGGGCCCGGTATGGCGAGAAACTCGCGACCGCTCCTTAGTGTCATTCGCAGTGGTTCCTGTGGTTCAAGAGGTGGGGGAAGGCGCGCTCGCCCTCCTGAAGAGATCGACGTTCGAGCGTGAGTCCGCGGGCCGCTCGCGCACGTCGTCGTAGCTCATGAGCAGCATGATCCGCTCACGGGCGCCCTCGATCGGGCTCACCCGGTGCAGGGAATGGCGTCCCCGGAAGAGAACGAAGTCTCCGGGCTCCATCGGCACCTCGACCGCCTCGTCGGAATCTCCGCGAAGCACCCGGGCGACGGCGGCGCGGATCTCCTCCTCCGAGCCCGTGAAGGGCGGCACGTACTCGAAGCGTCCGCCCGCCTCCCCCGCTTCCAGCAGCAGCGAGACGACCGCCTCGCAGGCATCGAAGTGCCACCCCAGCGACTCGCCCCGGCGCATCACCGTCACGTTCAGCGAGCCGAGGGAATCGTCGAAGCGGTAGATCGAATCCGAGGCGAGGGCGGCGCGCACCAGGTCGAGCAGGGGCGGCCAGCCGAACAGGGCCTCGATCATGCTCCGGGCCGGGATGTGGTCACGGCCCACGTATCCGACCGCGAAGTCCAGCTCGGCGGCACGCGGGTCGTCCGCGGGCAGGTCGGGGTCCGGCGCTGCGTACCAGGGCGTGTATCGGACCCGGCTGTGGTGGGCCCGTCCTCGCAGCCCGCGCGCCGCGCGCCGCAGCGCATCGAGACCCGTTGCGCTCAGAAAGCCCGGCAGCCGGCATACGCCCTCCTCGCGCATCCTCTTCCGGCACGACTCCGCGAGGGCCGCGCCCTCCTCGTGACCGAGCGCGGGCAGCGGGTAGCGGCGGACATCGACCAGTGTTTCGGGGTTCATGTCGGCCTCGTGTTCCCGGGAGACTCGCGGTCTCCGGCACGCCGCGCCCCGCCACTCCCGGAGCGGGCGGGGCCGGTCGGCATCGCCTCGGGGGAGGAGGCGTTCACCGGATTCCGGCGAGGAAGGCGCTGAAGCGGTCCCCCACCTCCGGATGCTTACGGCCGAGCTCCACCGTCGCCTCGAGGAATCCGAGCTTGGACCCGCAATCGTAGCGCCGTCCCGAGAAGCGGTACGCGGCTACCCGTTCGCTGCGCGCCATCCTCGCGATCGCGTCGGTGAGCTGGTACTCGCCCCCCGCTCCGCGCGGCGTGGTCTCGAGCGCCTCGAAGATCCCGGGCCGGAAGAGATAGCGCCCCACGACACCGAGATTCGAAGGTGCCTCGGCCGGAGGCGGTTTCTCCACGATGCCGGAAAGGGTGCTCACCCGCTCCGCGGAACCGGCAACGTCGACGATGCCCCAGCGGGCGGTATCGTCGGGATCGACGCTCTCGACGGCAACGAGACTGCACCCTTCCCGCTCGAATGTCTCCGTCATCTGCGCGAGGCACCCTGCGCCCTCGTGATGGATGAGATCGTCGGGGAGGATGACGGCGAAGCACTCCTCGCCCACCGCCGGACGTGCGCACAGCACGGCATGGCCGAGCCCCAGGGCCTGCGCCTGCCGCACGTAGAGACAGCTCACGCCGGGAGGCAGGATGTCGCGCACCTCGCGCAGCTGATCCGCCTTGCCGCGCGATTCGAGCTCGCCCTCGAGCTCGGGGGATCGGTCGAAGTGGTCCTCGATGGCGCGCTTGGCGCGCGCGGTCACGAAGACGAGCTCGGTGATGCCGGCCTCCACCGCCTCCTCGACGGCGTACTGAATGATCGGCTTGTCGACCACCGGGAGCATCTCCTTCGCCGTGGCCTTGGTCGCAGGCAGGAATCGCGTGCCGAGACCCGCGACGGGAAACACCGCCTTTCGGACCTCAGCGGCCACCGGTGGATGCTCCGCTCCCGCCGTTGATGGCATCCCCGTCCGACGCGCCCGCCGCGCGCGTGGTCGGCCGGCGCGGCGATGCGAGGATGCGCGGGGCGCGGGCGGCACGGATTCCGAACCTGCGCAGGGCCGAACCCGACCCATGGCCCGATCCCGTTGCGGCCTTTGCGCTCAACGCCCGACGCACACGTAGTCGAACCCGAGCGCGTTCATCTCTCCCGGCTCGTACACGTTTCGAAGATCGATGAACACCCGGCCTCTCATCAACTCGAGCACGCGGGTCAGGTCGAGACCCCGGTACGCATTCCACTCCGTCATCAGGACAGCCGCGTCGGCCCCCCGGAAAGTCTCGTAGATATCGTCGCAGTAGTCGATGCCGGGAGGAAGAACCCGCTTCGCCTCCTCCACCGCCTTGGGGTCGTGGGCGCGGACCTTGGCGCCCGTCTCGACCAGGGACGGCAGAATGGCGCTCGCGGGAGAATCGCGCATGTCATCGGTTTCCGGCTTGAAGGTGAGCCCCAGCACCCCCAGCGTCTTCCCCGACTCGCTGCCGCCCAGCGCGGCGCGGATCTTCTTCAGCATGCGCGCACGCTGCGCCGCGTTGGCCTCGATGACCGCCTCCACGATGCGCAGCGGCGTCCCGTGCTCCTGCGCGGTGCGCACCAGCGCGAGGGCGTCCTTCGGGAAGCACGATCCCCCGTAGCCGGGCCCCGGATGCAGGAACTTGCGGCCGATCCGCGCATCGAGACCCATGCCCTTGGCCACCGCATGCACGTCGGCCCTCAGCGCTTCGCACAGGGCCGAGACCTCGTTGATGAAGCTTATCTTGGTGGCGAGAAAGGCGTTGGCGGCGTACTTGGTGAGCTCCGCGCTCTCGAGGTCCGTGACGAGGAGCGGAGTCTCGATGAGGTTCAGCGGACGGTAGAGGGCGCGCAGGAGCGCCTCGGCCCGGGGGCTCTCCACTCCGATGACCACCCGGTCCGGGCGCATGAAGTCGGCGATCGCGGCTCCCTCGCGGAGAAACTCCGGGTTGGACGCCACGTCGAAATCCGCATCCCGGTTCGCGTCCCGGACGATACGCGCCACCTGCCGGGCGGTGCCCACCGGCACCGTCGACTTGTCCACGATGACGGTGTAGCCGCGCAGGTGCGGAGCGATGTCGCGCGCCGCGGAGTACACGTACGAGAGGTCGGCGTGGCCGTCGCCGCGACGCGAGGGGGTGCCCACCGCCACGAAGACGAGATCGGCCCGCGGGAGGTCCGGCTCGTATCCGGTGGTGAAGGCGAGGCGGCCGCTCGCGACATTGCGCGCAACCAGCTCGTCCAGGCCGGGCTCGTAGATCGGGAGCCGACCCTCGCGCAGAGCGCGTATCTTGCCGGCGTCCACGTCGATGCAGGTGACGGTGGCGCCGAACTCCGCGAAGCAGGCTCCCGACACCAGGCCCACGTAGCCGGAACCGATCATGACCACGTTCATGAGGCCTGCCCCCCTGGATCGCAGCGGGGTTGGCGCCCCCCGCGCGCTTGCCGCCGGGTCCGCCTCTCGAACATGATGCGCTTCCACCGGACACCTGCCCACCGGCGCCGGAGAAGACCGGGATCGGCGATTCCACGCGAGGCTTCGTTCACCGTGATTGACCTCTACTACTGGCCCACGCCCAACGGCTGGAAGATATCGATCATGCTCGAAGAGTGCGGGCTCGACTACCGGATGATCCCGGTGGACATCGGTCGAGGCGAGCAGTTCGCGCCCCGTTTTCTCGCGATCAGCCCGAACCACCGCATGCCCGCGATTGTGGACCACGACGCCGAGCCGGAGCCGGTCCCGGTGTTCGAGTCGGGCGCCATCCTCATGTACCTTGCGGAGAAGTCGGGACGCTTCATTCCGGCGACCCGGCGGGGAAGAAAGGAAGTCCTGGAATGGCTCTTCTGGCAGGTGGGCAATCTCGGTCCCATGGCGGGCCAGATCAGCCACTTCGTCAACTACGCGCCGGGCGAGAACGACTACGCGCGCCGCCGCTACGCGAACGAGTACGATCGCTGCATCGGGGTGCTCGAGCGCAGGCTCTCGGAGCGGGAGTACATAGTGGGCGACTACTCGATCGCCGACATGGCGGCCTGGCCCTGGCTCATCCCCTACCGGCACCTGGGACAGTCACTGGAGCCCTATCCCCACGTGCGCCGGTGGCACGAGGCGATGAAGGCGCGGCCCGCGGTCAGGGCCGGAGTGGATCTCGGCAAGGAGCTGAGGCGCAGCGCGCCGCCGAGCGACGAGGAGCGCGACGTGCTCTTCAACCAGAGCGCGGCGAAGAGCGCCGCGGCGGCGGCAAGCTGGCGCGGGAAACCCCGATAGCGCGGGTGCGTGCCGCGCGGCTCTGCGCATTGCCGGGGGCAGTGCGGCCGGCACGGGCGGACGCGCACCCGGCATCCGCCTGAGCACCCGGCACGAGCGTGCGCGCACTCGAGTCTCGAATCGGCGGCTGGGCCATTGCGTTCCGGTGGCCCATCGTCCTCGCGGGCCTGGTCCTGGTCGGGGTCGCGGCGAGCGGCACCTTCTTTCTCGAGTTTTCCGCCGATCACCGCATCTACTTCTCCCCGGACAACCCGCAACTCATCGCGTACGACGCGATGGAGAACACCTACGGAAAGAGCGACAACGTGTTCTTCGCCGTCGTGCCGGAAGGCCGCGACGCCACCACGGCCCGCGCGCTCGAGGCGAGCGCATGGCTGACCGAGCAGGCCTGGCGAATTCCCTTCGCGGTCCGTGTCGACTCGCTCACCAACTTTCAGCACACCACGGCCGACGGCGACGACATCCTGGTCCGCGATCTCGTGGACGAGGCGGTCATCGCCGATGCCGCCGAGAGGTCGCGGGCTCGGGAAATCGCCCTCGCCGAGCCGCGCCTCGCCGCGCGCCTGCTGTCACGGGACGCCGGAGTCGCCGGCCTCAATGTCACCGTGCAGTTGCCCGGAGAAGACCATGCCGCGGAGGGCTTCCGGGTCGCTGCGTTTGCGCGCGGCCTCGCGGACGAGGTGCGGGAACGCTTTCCGGGTGTCGACGTACGCATCACGGGCATGGTGATCTTCAACCAGACCTTCATGGAAGTATCGATCGGCGATCTCAAGGCGCTCGTCCCGGGGTGCTTTGCGGCGATGACGCTGATGCTCGTGCTGCTGACGCGGGGACTCACGGGAACCTTCGCCATCGTGCTCGTCGTCGCACTGTCGGTCATGTCGGCGGTGGGCCTCGGAGGCTGGGCGGGGCTCCCGATGACCTCTCCTTCCGCCATCGCGCCGATCGTCGTGCTGACGGTCGCGATCGCGAACTGCGTCCACATATTCATGACCCTCGTCCAGTACATGCGCGCCAACGCGTACCGCGCGCTTGGGGCTAGCGGTGGCGGCGCTTCGACCCGGAGCGCTCGCATCGACGCGCTCAAGCGGGACGCGATCATCGAGTCCCTGCGGGTGAATCTTCAGCCCGTCTTTCTCGCGAGCCTGACGACCGCGCTCGGCTTCCTGAGCATGAACTTCTCCGAGGTGCCGCCTTTCCGGCAGCTCGGCACCTTCGTTGCATTCGGAGTCAGTGCGGCCTTCGTGCTCTCCGTGACCTTCCTCCCGGCGCTGCTCTCGCTGCTGCCGATCCGCGCGAGCGCAACCCTGCGCCGGGAAGACGCGGTGATGGCGGCGCTCGGGACCTTCGTCGTGCGCCGGCGCCGGGAGCTCCTGTGGGGCTCCGGGCTGATCGTGGTGGCGCTCGTCGCGTCCATACCCCGCAACGAGTTGAACGACGTCTTCCTCCACTACTTCGACGAGAGCATCGAGTTCCGGCGCGACGCGGAGTTCACCGTCGAGAACCTCACCGGGCTCTACTCCATGGAGTACTCGCTCGCGGCGGGCGAGCCGGGAGGGATCAACGAGCCCGAGTATCTCGCCGACGTCGAGCGCTTCGCGCAGTGGTATCGGGAGCAGCCCGAGACGATCCACGTCAACGTCATCACCGACACCTTCCGGCAGCTCAACATGAGCATGCACGGCGACGAGCCGGCCGAGTACCGCCTGCCCGCGAGCCGGGAGCTGGCCGCGCAGTACCTGTTCCTCTACGAGATGTCCCTGCCCTTCGGACTCGATCTCAACAACCAGATTGACCTCGACAAGGCGGCGAGCAGGATGCTGGTGGCGACGCGGACGCTCTCGTCGAACGAAGTGCTGGCCCTCGATCGACGCGCGATGCAATGGCTCGCGGAGCACGCGCCCCACATCGCCCGTCCCGAAAGCTCCGGCACCACATTGATGTTCGCGTTTCTCGGCCGGCGCAACATCGTCTCGATGCTCGTCGGGACCACCATCGCCCTCATCGGAATCTCCTTCGTCCTCATCTTCGCGCTGCGCTCGCTGCGCCTCGGGCTGACGAGCCTCGTTCCGAACCTGATTCCGGGCGCGCTGGGCTTCGGGATCTGGGGGTTGGCGGTTGGAGAAGTGGGCGTCTCCCTCTCGGTGGTGACGGCCATGACGCTGGGCATCGTCGTGGACGATACCGTGCACTTCCTCAGCAAGTACCGGCGGGCCCGGCGCGAGTTCGGCTGCACGCCTCCGGACGCGGTACTCGTCGCCTTCCGCACCGTGGGGCGGGCGCTGCTCACGACCTCGCTGGTGCTCGTGGCCGGATTCATCGTGGTGAGCCTCTCGAGCTTCGAGCTCAACGCCGGCATGGGCAAGCTCACCGCGATGGTCATCGCCCTCGCGCTCGTGGCCGACTTCTTCCTCCTGCCCCCCCTGCTCATGAAGGTCGAAGGGGGCTCCGGCGCCACCCGCGCTCCCGCCGACGCCGCATCCGGCCACCCGTGAACAACGGACGAAACCGGGTTGCGCACTGCCCGGAATCCTCCCGCGGGTCGTCGTGCACGCCGCTCCGCCGCTGAAACAGATCGAGACTGCGCGCCGACCGGCGGGCACGGCCGCGTAGGGATTGCGAGACGGAAACAGGACATGGAGGAAGACGAAGCTCGAAGCACTCCCGCCTCGCTGGAGACGCCGCAGGTCGGCTGGCGAGAGGTCCTGACGCGCGAGCACCTGCCCCGCCTCCTCGTGCTGTGCCTGGCGGTCTGGCTGCACGCCGCCAACACGATGCTGGCAGCGACGACGCTGCCCGAAGCGGTCGGCGAGATCGGCGGCCTGCGGCTCATAAGCTGGGCCTTCTCCCTTTACCTGATGGGTTCGATCGTCGCCGCGACGGCGGTCAGCGCACTGGTCGCGGGCCATGGCCTGCGTCGCACCATGCTGATCTCGACGCTGGTCTACACGCTGGGTTGCGTCGTCTGCGCGTCGGCGCCGCTGATGCCGATCCTGCTCGCGGGACGTGCCGTGCAGGGCCTCGGCGGCGGCGCGCTCGTCGCCCTGGTCTTCGTCGCGCAGGACCGCTTCTTCCCGAACCGACTGGTGCCGCGCATCATGGCCTGCATCTCCGTAGTGTGGATGACGTCGGCGCTGTGCGGGCCGCTCATCGGCGGCGCGTTCGCCACCATCGGGCTGTGGCGGGTCGCCTTCTGGGCGTTCGCGGCGCAGGGGCTGGTGCTCGCGGTGGCGGTGCATCCGCTGCTCGTCCGCGCCGGACCCGACGTGGTGGTGGAGTCACGGCCGATTCCGGGGGGGCGCCTCGCGCTCGTCGCCGGAGCGATCCTTGCGATCTCGTCCGCCGGCGCCGTGGGCTCGGCCGCTGCCGCCTCGGTTCTCCTGGTGGCGGGGTGCCTGTGCCTCTGGCTCTTTGCGGCCCGGGATGTCGTCGCCGCCCCCCGGACCCGCCTCATTCCGAGGCACGCGACCGACTGGTCCCATCCGGTCGGCTGCGGCTTCGCGATGACCTTCATGCTCTGCCTGTGCATGATGGCGTTCGTCGTGTACGGCCCCATCCTGCTGATTCGGCTGTACGACCTGACGCCGCTGGAGGCCGGTTATGTCGTCGTGACCGAGTCGCTCGGCTGGACCGTCGGCGCGTTCCTGCTCTCCGGACTCGCTCCCGCACAGGAGGGCCGGCTGTTTCGAATCGGCAGTGCGGTGCTGCTGGCCGGGATCGCGGCCCAGGCGTGGTTCGTGCCCCATGGTCCGCTGTGGCTCGTCGTCGTCTCGGCGTTCCTCGGTCATGCCGGCTTCGGCATGATGTTCGGGTACATCATCAAGCGGGTGATTGCCAATGCCGCCGGCGAGGACCGCGGCCGGGCGGGAGCGATGCTGTCGAGCACCCAGCAGACCGCCTTTGCCCTCGGGGCCGCGCTCACCGGCATCATCGCGCACGCTCTCGGCTTCGAGCACCTGACGCGGCCCGATGAGTTCAGGACGGCGGCGATTTGGCTGTTTGCGGGGTTCCTGCCGGCGGCAGCTCTCGGCAACGTGATCGCGTGGCGATTCAGCGCTCTGCTCGCGAAGACCACGGCCTCGCCCTCGCCGAGACCGGATCCATAGTGAGCGTCGCTCGAGTCGAGCGGCTCTCAGGCTTCTCGCCCGCCCGACGACTGCGCACCACGCGCCGGGACCGCCGACAACCGGACGACTTTCCTTCTCCCCCAGGGTTCAACCCTCGGAGGAACAGGGAAGCGGAAGCCAGGTTCCGCCCGCTCCTCGCCTTGATATGGCCAAGAGGAGTACTTGGCGTCCCCAACGGGATTCGAACCCGTGTCGCCACCTTGAAAGGGTGGTGTCCTGGACCTGGCTAGACGATGGGGACGGCGCTGTCGAGAGACGAGGAGCCTGCGAAGGGCAGACCCCGGCGGGGCTGGTGGAGCCAGGCGGGATCGAACCGCCGACCTCTACAATGCCATTGTAGCGCTCTCCCAGCTGAGCTATGGCCCCGAAAGAGTCGCGCGACTCTAGGGGAGGCCGCGCGATCCTGTCAAGAAAGCGCGGCCCGGCGGCGCACGTGGTCGCAGGCCGCGTCGATGCGCGCGAGGCTCCGCGCCCGGCCCGCGAGCAGCAGGGTCTTCTCGATGGAGGGGGACATCGCGGTGCCGGTGAGCGCCACCCGCAGGGGCTGGGCGAGGCGGCCGAGCTTGAGATCCAGCGCCTCCGCGGTTTCCGCCACTGCGGCGTGCAGCGGCTCGGCCTCCCAGGCCTCGAGGGCCGCGAGTCGCTCGCGCACCGCGAGCAGGGGCTCGAGCGCGACCGGGCGCAGGTGCTTCTTCGCCGCCCCCTCGTCGTAGGCGCCGGGATCGCGGAACGCGAACTCGCTCTTGGCGGCCATGTCCACCAGGGTCCGGGCGCGGTCGCGCTGGACCTCGATCACGGTGGCGAGGTCGGGCCCTTCGGCCGGGTCGAGCGCCAGGCGCTCGAGCTCCCGGCGCAGGGGCCCGCGCAGGCTCGCGGCGTCCGCGCGCTGTATGTAGTGCTGGTTCAGCCAGGTGAGCTTCTCGAAGTCGAAGACCGCCGCCGCCCGGTTGACGTCCGCGATGTCGAACAGGCCGATCAGCTCATCGCGGGAGAACACCTCCTGGTCACCGTGCGACCAGCCGAGGCGCGCGAGGTAGTTGACGATCGCGTCGGGCAGGTAGCCGAGATCCCGGAACGCCTCGACCCCCTGCGCCCCCTCGCGCTTCGACATCCGCCTGCCGTCCGCGGCGAGGATCATCGGCACGTGGGCGTACACGGGCTCGGTGCCCCCGAGGGCGCGGAGCACGTTAATCTGGCGCGGGGTGTTGTTCACGTGATCGTCGCCGCGGATGACGTGGCTGATCTCGAGGTCGATGTCGTCGACGACGACCGTGAAGTTGTAGGTCGGCGTGCCGTCGGCGCGGGCGATCACGAAATCGTCGAGCTCCGCGTTGGCGAAGGCGATGCGCCCCTTGATCGCGTCCTCCACGACCACTTCTCGGCTGAGCGGGTTGCGGAAGCGGACCACCGGAGGCGCGTCTCCGCGTTCGCTGCGCCCGACGCCGCTCCGGCATCGGCCGTCGTAGCGGGGCTTCTCTCCGCGGGCGCGCTGCGCCTCGCGCAGCGCTTCCAGCCGTTCCCGGCTGCAGTAGCAGTAGTAGGCGTCGCCCTGCGCGAGCAGACGCCGGATCTCTTCCCGGTAGCGGTCGAAGCGCTCGCTCTGGTAGATCGGCCCCTCGTCCCAGTCGAGCCCGAGCCAGGAAAGCCCTTCCAGGATGGTGGCGACCGAGGCCTGCGTCGAACGTTCCCGGTCAGTGTCCTCGATGCGAAGCACGAAGCTCCCGCCGTTACGCCGCGCGTAGAGCCAGCAGAAGAGCGCCGTGCGCGCGCCGCCGATGTGCAGGTCTCCGGTCGGGCTCGGAGCGAATCGGGTGCGCACGGTCATGGTTGCCTCCGTATTCGGGCCGGACGCGGGAGGGGAGCGACGATTCTACGTCCTGGCGTCCGGCTCGGATTCGCAAGCGACCCTGCTTCGCAGAGAAGCCGAAAGCCGGCCGGACCCCGGTCGGCGCCATCCCTGCGAGCCCCGCCTAGCGCAGCAGCTCCTCGTACATGCGATAGGGCGTCTCTCCCATGCCGAGCGCCTCGTAGGTGCGGTGCGCGTTCACGTTGTCGCGCTCGACGTAGAGGCGCAGTCCCACCACGTCGCCCTCGGCCCGGGCCCGTTCCCGCACGAACTCGTGCAGCCGGCGATAGACCCCGCGACGGCGGTGCACAGGCCGCACGTAGACGCTCTGAATCCACCAGAAGCGGCCGTCTCGCCAGTCGCTCCACTCGTAGGTGATGAACAGGGCGCCGGCGATCTCTCCTCCCGACTCCGCGACCACGAAGAATCCGTGGGAGGGATCGTGCAGCACCGCTTCCACTCCGGGCAGCAGGCGCTTCGCGTCGAGGACCCTGGACTCCGTCTCGAGCGCCATCGCGCGATTGAATCCGGCGAGCGTCTCGGCATCGCCGGGGACCGCAAGCCTCGTTTCCATCACGGGAAGCGCAACGCGGGCACGGGGCATCTCCGTAGCGCCCCGTCCACCGCGAGCGGAACGCGGAGAGGGATCCGCCGCCGGAACGATTCGGAGGTGGTGGGCGATGCTGGGTTCGAACCAGCGACCCCTGCCGTGTGAAGACAGTGCTCTCCCACTGAGCTAATCGCCCCTGCGTCCACGCGACATTCTAGCCCGATTCGCCTTGCGGCGCAGGGGCGGGCGGGCCATTCCCGCGGCTCGGAGGAGCGCCGCGCACTCGTCGCTATCGAGATGCTCGAATCGGCCGGGACGCAGCCCCCGCGGCAGGGCGATGGGGCCGAAGCGCACCCGGACGAGACGGCTGACCGTCACTCCCTGGGACTCCCAGAGGCGGCGAACCTCTCGGTTGCGGCCTTCGCGCAGCACGACCTTGTACCAGCGATTCGACGCGCCACCTCCCGCGTCCTCGATGGAATCGAAACGCGCCAGTCCGTCCTCGAGCTCCACTCCCCGAAGCAGGCGGCTCCGGGTCTCCGCCGTCAGCTCGCTGCGGACCCGCGCCGCGTATTCCCGGGGGACCTCCCGGGAGGGGTGCATCAGACGCTGGGCGAGCTCCCCGTCGTTGGTGAAGAGCAGGAGCCCCGAGGTGTTGAGGTCGAGACGGCCTGCCGCCACCCAGCGCGAGCCCGGACAGCGGGGAAGACGGGCGAAGACGCTCGGCCGCCCCTCCGGGTCCCGGCGGGTGCACACCTCGCCGACCGGCTTGTGGTAGAGCAGGACCCTCACTTCGGCCTGCCCTTCGGGCACGCGCACCACCCTGCCGTCGACCCGGACGCGCTCCCTTCCCTGCACGCGGTCGCCGAGCGCCGCCGGCCGGCCGTCCACGCTCACGCGCCCCTGGGAGATCCACCCCTCGATCTCCCGCCTCGAGCCGAGACCGGCCCGGGCCAGCACCTTGTGCAGCTTCTCCGAGGACGCCGCCACGGGGCCGGCGCGGGCGCGCTCAGCGCGCGGTCTCGGCCTTGCCGCCTTCGCCCTGGGCTTCATGGCCTGCCCGGCCCGTCGTGGACTCCGAAGCGCCCGGCACCGGCGCCCCGCCCGGCATCCCGTCCGTCATGGGAGCTCCGGGGCTCGGAAACGGGGGGACCGAGGGAGCCGGCGCGTCTTCGTCGTCGTTCGCCGCCCCGCCCGCCGGCCGGGCGCCGCCCTCGGAGCTCCCGTCCTGCGATTCCGCGTTCGCGGCGGCGGCGGGCAGCGGCGCGCTCCGGAAGAGGTCCGGCACCATGCCCTCGATGTCGCGTATCGCCTGGAGAGCGGGCAGCTCTTCCAGGCTCCGCAGGTTGAAGTGATCGAGAAACCTCTTCGTGGTGCCGTAGAGCGCGGGCCGGCCGGGGACCTCCCGGTGGCCGACGATGCGGATCCACTCCCGGTCCACCAGTGTCTTGATCGTCGAGGTGCTCACGGAGACGCCCCGCACGTCCTCGATCTGCCCCCGGGTAATCGGCTGCCGGTATGCGATCAGGGCCAGGGTCTCGAGCAGCGCCCGGGTGTAGCGGGGCGGACGCTCCGCCCAGAGCCGCGTCATCCAGCGTGCATGCGAAGCCCGCACCTGCATGCGATATCCGCTGGCCACTTCCGCGAGCTCCAGGCCACGTCCCTCCCAGAGCTCGCGCAGCGCGTCGATGGACTCGCGGATCTCCCGTCGCGTGGGCGGGGGCGCCTCTTCCTCGAAGAGCCCGACCAGCTCGTCGAGGCTGAGTGCCCGTCCCGCCGCGAGCAGCGCCGCCTCCACCGCCTGGGTGCGCAGCTCCGGCGTCACCTAGGCGCGCGCTCCGCGCACGTGAAGCTGGCCGTAGGGGCGCGCCTGGACGAGGTCGACGGCCGATTCGCGCAGCAGCTCGAGCAACGCGAGCAGGGTGACCACGACCCCCCGCTTCCCCTCCTCGCGCGCGAACAGCGCCCCGAACTCGATGAACTCCCGCTCTCCCACGAGCTCGAGGATCCTGCTCATCCGCTCCCGCACCGAGAGCGGCTCGAGCACCACGTGGTGCCGGGAGTACATCTCGGCCCGCTGCATGACCTCGCTCAGCGCCGACAGGAGGTCCGCGAGGGAGACCCTGGGCTCTATCCGGGTCCGCTTGGCGTGGGGATACGCGGCCTGGACTTCGTGGATGTCCCGGCCCACCCGCGGCAGCGCGTCGAGCCCTTCCGCCGCCGCCTTGTAGCGCTCGTACTCCTGGAGACGGCGCACGAGCTCCGCGCGGGGATCCCCTTCCTCCTCTTCCGCCGACTCGCGGGGGCGGGGCAGGAGCATGCGGGACTTGATCTCCGCGAGCATCGCCGCCATCAACAGGTACTCCGCCGCGAGCTCGAGCCGGAGCTCGGTCATGAGCTCGATGTACTCCATGTACTGGCGGGTGACGTCCGCGATCGGAATGTTGAGAATGTCGAGACTCTGGCGCCGGATGAGGTAGAGGAGCAGGTCGAGGGGACCCTCGAAGGCCTCCAGGAACACTTCCAGCGCGTGGGGGGGGATGTAGAGGTCCCGCGGCAGCTCGAGCACCGGCTCGCCGGCGACGAGAGCGAAGGGCATCTCCCCCTGCCGGGGAGGCTCATCGATGCTCAGACGAGCCTGCTCCATTGCGACCCCCGCGGACCGGCACTGCGCCGGTCATGCATCCAGCCCGACGCATGATACGTCAGGTTCGAGTTCGCGTCATTGACGAAACGGGTCTCGGGGACCCCTCGGGGGACCCGATCGCTCCGCCACATGACCGGCAACCGGTTCTCCCGCATCCGCCCTCCGTTCGCGAGCCCGATGCCGGGGAACGGGGGCGAGGCGTCCCCGGCGCTACCCCGCCCTTCCCTCCGAGACCGCGCGAAGCGCCGCGCGCAGGATTGCGATGCGCCGGTCGCGGTGCTCGATCCGGGTCGGGGCGGCACCGGTCTCGAAGGCGGCGAAGGCGAGTCCCCGCTCCGCTCCCATCGCGAAGCGGTAGCCGAGGGCGAGCATGCGATCGACCACTTCCATCGCCTGCGCGTCGTGGTGATCCGGCTGCCACGAGTAGCGGGTGAGCACCGGGAGTCCGCTCGGGTCGTGCCACACGTCGGTGGCGCCGCTGTAGGCCCACTCGATGCGCAGAGCCTCCCAGCCCATCACCTCGCGAGCGACCGCGTCCCGCAGAGTCTCGCGGTCTTCCTCGCTATCGCTCCAGGAGTCGGTCACCACAGTCCCCACCTACACCGCCTTCCCGCATTCTCGGTCTGCGTGACGCGCTTGCAACCTTAGCGCACGAGGGCGCCGCCGCCGCGCTACGCGTAGACTCGCCGTGGCCGGACCGTCCCCCGGAGGTCCATCCCATCGCGATGGGCAGCGGAGTGAGCGTGCAGGACTACGACTACATCGTCATAGGCGCGGGATCGGCCGGCTGTGTGGTCGCCAACCGGCTGTCGGCCGACCCGAAGACCCGCGTGCTGCTGCTCGAGGCGGGCGGCCGGGATCGCAATCCCTGGATTCACATTCCGGTCGGCTACTTCAAGACCATGCACAACCCGTCGACGGACTGGTGCTACGCAACCCAGCCCGAGCCCGGCCTCGACGGCCGCTCGCTCGACTGGCCCCGCGGCAAGGTCCTCGGCGGGTCGAGCGCCATCAACGGACTGCTCTACGTGCGCGGGCAGGGGCGGGACTACGACCACTGGCGGCAGCTCGGCAACGCCGGATGGTCCTATGCCGACGTGCTCCCCTACTTCAAGCGCTCCGAGGACCAGGAGCGCGGCGCGGACGCCTGGCACGGCACCGGCGGACCGCTTTCGGTATCCGACATGCGGGTGCGCCGGGACGTGTGCGACGCGTTCATCGCGGGCGCGGCGGAGATCGGCATCCCGCGCAACGACGACATCAACGGCGCCCGCCAGGAGGGGGCGGGCTACTACCAGCTCACCGCGCGCAACGGGCTGCGGTGCAGCGCCGCAACCGCCTACCTGCGCCCGGTGCGTCGCCGGAGCAACCTGGTGGTGGAGACCCGGGCCCACGTGCACGGGCTGCGCTTCGACGGACGCCGCGCGGTCGGAGTGCGCTACGCCCTCGCCGAACGCCCGCAGGAGGCGAGCGCCCGCGCCGAGGTCGTTCTCTGCGCGGGCGCGGTGGGCTCCCCGCAGCTTCTGCAGCTCTCCGGGGTCGGCCCGCCCGAGCTTCTCCGCGAGCACGCCATCCGGATCGTGCACGCGCTTCCCGGGGTGGGCGAGAACCTGCAGGACCACCTCCAGATCCGCGCCGTCTACGCGTGCCGCACGCCCACCCTGAACGACGAGGTCAACCACCCGCTGCGGAAGATGCGCATGGGTATCGAGTACCTCCTGCGGCGCAGCGGTCCGATGAGCATGGGCGCGAGCCAGGTCTACGTCTTCGCGCGCACCCGTCCCGAGCTCGAGACGCCGGACATCCAGTTTCACTTCCAGCCGCTCTCGGCCGACCGGCCGGGCCACGGCCTCCACCGCTACTCCGCGTTCACCGCGTCGGTGACCCAGCTCCGGCCGGAGAGCCGCGGAACCATCCGTATCCGGTCCGCAGACCCTCGCGAGCACCCCTCCATCCGTCCGAACTACCTCGCCACCCCGCTCGACCGCGACTCCGCGGTCGCCGGGCTCGAGGTGGCGCGCGCGATCGCCGGCACCCGCGCGATGGCGCCCTACGTCGCGGAAGAGCTGCTGCCGGGACCGGAGGCCCGCACGCGCGAAGCGCTCCTCGCCGCCGCGCGGAGCATCGCGCAGACCATCTACCACCCGGTCGGCACCTGCCGCATGGGGCCGGACCCCGGCGCGGTGGTCGACGAACGCCTCCGGGTCCATGGCATCGGAGGGCTGCGCGTGGTCGACGCCTCGATAATGCCGTCCATCACCTCGGGCAACACGAACGCTCCCGCGATCATGATCGGGGAGAAGGCATCCGATCTCATCCGCGAGGATGCGAGGAGATGAAGGGGGAGGTCCGGGCTCTGCCGTGACGCGCGAGCGCCCGCGCCAGGCTTCAGCGCGCGCTGAAGCCTCCGTCCACGTACAGGGTCTGCCCGGTGACGTAGGCGGACGCGGGCGCCGCGAGGAAGACCGCGGCGCCGGCGAGGTCCCTCATCTCGCCGCTGCGGCCGATGGCGGTGCTGCTCGCCGCCCACGCTGCGCGCTCAGGGTCGGAGTACACCGGTGCGGTGAGCTCCGTGGGGAAGAAACCGGGCGCGATCGCATTGGCGGTGATGCCGTGGCGGGACCAGGCTTCGGCCATCGCCCGGGTGAGCTGCACCACTCCCCCCTTGGAGGCGCCGTAGGCGAGCCCGTTCGGAAAGGCGCGGCTCGACTGCAACGACGCGATGTTCACGATGCGCCCGTAGCCCGCGGCGCGCATGCCGGGCACCAGGGCGCGGGCGAGGAAAAAGGGGGCGGCGAGGTTCAGGTCGAGGGTCTGCCGCCAGCTCTCCACGCTGATCGCTTCCGCCGGCTCGCGCAGGTTCACCCCGGCCGCATTGACCAGTATCACCGGCGCCCCGAAGGGCGCCTCGAGGCGGGCGGCGACCCGGTCGATGGTCTCGAGGCGCGAGAGGTCCGCGCTTTGCGCGGCGGCGCGGCCGCCCCGGGCCGCGATCTCCGCCGCCGCGTCCTCGAGCTCGGCCGCCCGCCGGGCGACCAGCACCACGTCCGCCCCGGCGTCGGCGAGGAATCCCGCGATCGCGCGCCCGAGCCCCGAGCTCGCGCCGCTTACCGCCGCGACCCGACCCGCGAGGGAGAACAAGGGGTCAACCACCGCGCACGCGCCCGCCAAGGGAGGCCAGGATTCAGCCCTCGAGGCGGAAGGACTCTTCCGGGAAGTACTTGTGCAGGCGGTCGTCGCCGGCCAGCGCGTGTCCCTGCATGCCTTCCGCGCGTGAGATCCGGGCGCTCGCGGCTCCCACCTCCCGGTTCGCCTCCCGGGTCATGCGCTGCCAGGTCACGGTCTTGATGAACTTGCCGACGCTCAGCCCTCCGGTATAGCGGGCCGCGCCCCGGGTCGGCAGGATGTGGTTCGGTCCCGCCGCCTTGTCGCCGTAGGTCACGGTGGTCTCTTCCCCCAGGAAGAGCGAGCCGTAGTTGCGGAGCCGGGCCAGCCACCAGTCGGGATCGGCGGCGTGCACCTCGAGGTGCTCGGGCGCGTAGGCGTCGCTCAGGGCCGCCGCCTCTTCGCGCGACCCGGCCACCGCCACCTCGCCGTAGTCCCGCCACGCGGCGGCGGCGGCGCTTCGGTTCGGCTCTTCCAGGCGGGCGACGAAACGATCGATGCGCGCCATGACCTCGCGAGCGAGGACCTGCGAGGTGGACACCAGCCACGCCGGGGAGTCCGGTCCGTGCTCGGCCTGGCTGACGAGGTCGCAGGCCACGAGGTCGGGGTCGGCCTCCCCGTCGGCGATGACCAGGATCTCGGTCGGCCCGGCGAAGAGATCGATGCCGACCCGTCCGAAGAGGATCCGCTTCGCCTCGGCCACGAAGCGGTTTCCGGGACCGACGATGAGGTCGGCGGCGTGGCCGGTGAACAGGCCGAAGGCGAGCGCCGCGACCCCTTGCACCCCGCCGAGCGCGAGGACGGTGTCCGCGCCGCACAGATGCGCGGTGTAGAGGATGGCGGGATGCACCCCGCCTTCGCGCCGCGGGGGCGAGCACGCGATGACGTTCGCAACGCCGGCCGTCTTCGCGGTGGTGACGCTCATGATCGCGGAGGCGATGTGGGCGTAGCGCCCACCGGGGACGTAGCAGCCCGCGGTCTCCACCGGGATCAGGCGCTGTCCCGCGACGAGCCCCGGGGAGAGCTCGGTCTCGAACTCGGCCAGGCTCGCGCGCTGCGCCTCGGCGAAGCGCCGCACCCGTTCCCACGCGAAGCGGATGTCGTCGCGGGCCTGCGCGGAGAGCTCGCTTTCCGCGCGCGCGATCGCCTCCGAGGACACCACGATGTCCCCGCTCCACCCGTCGAGCTCCTCCGCGTAGCGCCGCGCCGCGCCCTCGCCGCCCGCCTCGATGTCCGCGAGCATCTCCTCCACGCGAGCGCGGGTCTCCGCCTCCCCGCTCGCCGGCGTGCGCTCCGCCCGCTTCATCCAGTCAATGGCCATTGCCCTTCTCTCCTCGGCCGCTGCGCCCGGGATCCTGTCACGCCGCAGCTCGAAATGGATAGCCGTTCTCGAATGGAGGGAAGCCGACGAAAGCGCCTCCCCGAGACGCCCACGCGGTCACCGTGCCGGTTCGTCCGTACGTGCCGGCCATCGCCCGACACTCTCGAATCAGGCACTTTGCCGATTCCCGGTGCCGCGCCCAGTCTCCCTGTTCTGCTACTCCCCATACATCTGTCTCGGCAGCCAGAGTGCGACGTCGGGAAAGAACATGATCGACAACAGACCGCAGAGCTGGGTGACCATCATTGGCAACAAACCCTTGCAGATATGCTTGGGGTTCCATTGGGGCACCACTCCCTCCAGGAAGTACGAGGAGAGCGCCACCGATGGAGACAGACAGGCCGTCGGCAGGTAGGTGGCCATGAGGATTCCGAACATCACGGGAAGGAAGCGCGGCAACGGCCCGCCGCCGCATCGGGTCGCGCGGACGCTTGCGATTGCCGGCCGGCGACCATCTTCTCGGCGGGAGCAGCGCCGCGCCGCCGCTGCGCATTCCCTCCGTCACGGGGTGAATGCCACAATCGGCTCGCCGGGATGTCATCGTCGGCGCTCGAGCTCGAAGCGAAGGGGGTTCAGGTGAAACTGGGATTGATGCTGGAAGTGGGCACGGGCGCGGGGGCCGACGGCCGAAGCGTGCGCTGGACCGAGATCCGGGAGATGGCGCAGGTGGCCGAGGCGATCGGCTTCGACGTGCTCTTCGTGCCCGATCACCTTCTGTTTCGCAAGTCGCCGCCGGACAATGCCCTGCAAGTGGAGATGCCGGCCGGCAGGACGAGCGGAGTCTGGGAGGCCTGGACGCTGCTCGCCGCCCTCGCGGAAGCGACGCAGCGCATCGAGCTCGGCCCCTTCGTCGCCTGCAACAGCTTCCGCAACCCGGCCCTGCTCGCGAAGATGGCGGTCACCCTGGACGAGGTGAGCGCGGGCCGTCTCGTGCTCGGCATCGGCGCCGGCTGGCACGAGCCGGAGTATCACGCGTTCGGTTTTCCCTACGACCGGCGGGTGGGGCGGCTGGAGGAGGCGCTGCAGATCATTTCCGCCCTGCTCCGCAACGGGCACGTGGACTTCCAGGGCAGCTTCTATACCGCGCGCGACTGCGAGTTAACGCCGCGCGGGCCGCGCCCCGAGGGGCCGCCGATCCTGATCGGGGCCCGGAGACCACGGATGCTGCGCCTCGCCGCCACCTACGCGGACATCTACGATGCCGACTTCCACCTCGATGCCGGGACGGCGGCGGAGTGCTTCGAAGCCGTCGAGGCGGCCTGCCGCTCCGCCGGTCGGGACGGCGGCACGCTCGAGCGGGGCGCGGCGGCGATCGTGGCCCTCGATCCCGAGGGCGCCCTCGCCGACGCGAACGGGATCGCCCGCTTCGTGCAGGACGGCATGACGCAGGAAGCGCGCGCGGGAAACGTGGATGAGCTCGTCGAGTTCGTCCGGAGCTTCGAGGCGGCGGGCGCGGATCTCTTCACTTTCAGCCTCATCGACCCTCCGGGGGCGGGCGGCATCGAGCAGCTCGCGCCGGTGCTCGAAGGCCTGCGCTGAAGGCTCTCTCGATCGGCCGCACGCGACCTGAGCGAGAACCGGAAGGCCGGAAGCAATGTCTACGCGCCGGAGATTGCCCCACCGCGGGAAGGCAGGGACACGGTGAACGCGGAGCGAGTAAAGACCGACGTGCTGGTGATCGGAGGCGGCGCCGCGGGCTGCGCCGCCGCGCTCGAGGCGAAGGCGCGGGGCGCGCGGCCCCTGATGGTGGTCAAGGGGAGGATGGGGCGAAGCGGCGCCACGCCGCTCGCGAGCTGCCTCGGCGCTCCCGCTCCGATGCCCGGACCCTACCCGTTGCTCCGATTGATGAAGCGGATCTACTCCGCCGCTTCGGGCGTCGTCCCCCTCCCGGTGCCCGCCGCCTACGCCGACGCGATGCGCCAGATGCTCGACTTCCACTACTGGCTGGTCGACCAGGACTACTTCCTCGACTGGGCGATGTGGACCGCCAAGCGCTTCTATCCCGAGCTCGAGAGGAGCGGCATCTACGTGCTGCGCGACGAAGAGGGCGTGCCGGATTCGCCTCCGGACGGCTCCTACCACGTCATTCACACCCACGGAATGACCGGCTACCAGTACGGCGAGTCGAAGCGCAAGGAGGTGCTCGCCGCGGGCATCGAGGTGCTGGAGGAGGCCAGCGCATTCGCCCTCCTCGGCGGGGAGAGCGGGGAAGTGAGCGGCGCGATGGTGCTCGACTACGCGAGGGGGCGCCTTCTCGCGGTCGAGGCGAAGGCGACGGTGCTCGCCACCGGCCACACCAACTGGCTCTCCCGCCGCGCCACCGGGACCCGGGAGATGGCGGCCAACGGCCTCGCGATGGCGGCGCGCGCGGGTGCTGCGCTCTCGAACCTCGAGATCCAGTGGTTCCACGCCTCGGACATGGCGGAGCCCGAGAGCTGGATGCGCCTGCACAGCTACCCCAACCCCCTGAACGGCACCGCACACCGGGCCGTGATGAGCAACGAGGCGGACGAGGTCTTCATGAACATCGAGGACTTCGACACGGTGATGCCCTACACCATCCAGATGAAGAAGCTCCGGGAGCAGGTGCGGCAGGGCAAGGCGCGCTGGGACGGGGGCAGCTACACCGACTACCGCCGGGTGGAACCCGAAGCGCTCGAGAAGTACCAGTACCACTTCGAGTTCTACGAGAAGCTCGGGCGGGACATGGCCCGGGACCGCTTCGAGTCGGCGGTGACCTGGCACATGAGCGCGGGCGGGGTGCGCGCCGACCCGCGCACCATGGAGACCGGGGTCGCCCGCCTGTACATAGCCGGCGCGGTCGGCAGTCACATGCTCGGCGGGCTCCCGCTCGCCGCCTACGACGGGCACCTCGCCGGCGCGGGCGCGGCGCGAAGCGCGCGCCGCATGGGCTCCCCTCCGGGATGCGACGACGAAGTCCGCGCCCAGGAAGGGCGCCTCGCGGAGCTGCTCTCCGCGCCCGCCGGAGACGGCAACGCGCCCTCCCCGATCGCGGTCAAGCGGCGCATCCGCGAGGTGGTCTGGCGAGACATGATGTACGAGAAGAGCGCGGCGGGCCTCGACCGGGCGCTGGGCTCGCTCGCCGCACTGCGCGAGGAGGCGCTCCCCGCGATGCAGGTGCGAAGCCGCGCCCGCCGCTACAACGTCGACCTCGTCGACGCGCTCGACGTGGAGGACATGCTGGACGTGTGCGAGATGGCGGCGCACGCCTCGCGGAGCCGGGAAGAGAGCCGCGGCCCCCACTTCCGCACCGAGTTCCCGTTCACCGACAACGAGAACTGGATCCGGCAGGTCGTGGTGCGCCGGGAAGGGGGCCAGGTGCGCGTCCGCCACGAGCCGGTGCGGCTCAAGTACCTGCGGCCGAAGGCGGAGAAGGTCGACTACTTCGCCGAGCCCTTCGCCTGAGGGACGGGAGCGATGAGCCGGGACCGGGGCGAGATCACGGTGCGGGTCTTCCGCTACGACCCGGAGCGCGACGATGCGCCGCGCTACGAGGTCCACCGCCTGCCGCGCCGTCCGCACATGCGCGTGCTCGACGCGCTCAACCTCGTCTACGAGGAAGCCCCCGACAGCCTTGCCCACCGCTGGTACTGCGGCACCAAGAAGTGCGGGGAGTGCGCGCTCAGCGTCAACGGCGCGCCGCAGCTCGGCTGCTGGGAGCCCGCCCTCGACGAAATGACGTGCGAGCCGCTCACCAACTTCCCCATCGTCCGGGACCTCGTGGTCGACACCGCGCCCTACGAGCGGCTCATCATGGAGCTTCGGCCTTTCCTCTCCCGCAGCGTGCGGCCCGCCTTCCCCGAGCGCCTCCCGCACGCCGGGATGGCCGCCGCCCACCGCCTGTCGAAGTGCATCGAGTGCAACGTGTGCACTGCCGCCGTCGCGGTGAAGAGCATCGATGCCGCGGGCGTCAACTGGTGGGGCTGGCCCGGGCCCGCCGCCCTGGTGCGCTTCGCCCGCTTCGCCCTCGACCCCCGCGACGAGACCGAGCGCAGCGATCTCGCCCGGCGCGCCGGCCTCGCCGGGTTCCCGGACTTCCCCTCGCTGGCGGGCATCTGCCCCCAGGGCATCGACATCGCCGCCGACGCCCTCGCTCCGGCGCGGCGCGCGCTCTTCGGCGAGATCCCGCCGCCCCCGGCCGCTCCCGAGATGCGGCGCGTGTTCGTGATCGCGCGCGGCTTCAGCGCCTTTCTGAACCTGAGCGAGGCGCTCCACCGGGAGCTCTGCGCCGCCGGGGCGCTCGAGCCGCTTGCCGTCGACGGCATCGACCGCGCCTTCCGGCTCACACTCTGAACGCCGCCCGCCGCCCTGCCGCGCCCCGAGGAGACGACACCCCATGTCCGACCCGAGCTTCCCCGGTATCCGCGCCTGCGTCTTCGACGCCTACGGCACCCTCTTCGACGTGCACTCCGCGGTCGGCCGGCACCGCGAGCGGGTCGGCAGCCAGGCCGACGCGGCCTCCGCCACGTGGCGCGCCAAGCAGCTCGAGTACACCTGGCAGCGCTCGCTCATGGACCGCTACGTCGATTTCCGGCAGGTCACCGCCGACGCGCTCGACTACGCGCTGGAAGCCCACGGCATCGACGATGCCGCACTGCGCGCCGACCTCCTCCACTCCTACCTCGCGCTGGACTGCTACCCCGAGGTTCCCGGCGTGCTGCGCGCGCTCCGGGAGGCCGGGATGCGCAACGCCATCCTCTCGAACGGATCGCCGGCGATGCTGGAGGCGGCGGTGGAGAGCGCCGGCATCGGGCACCTGCTCGACGCGGTGATCTCGGTGGACTCGCTCGGCGTCTACAAGCCGGCGATGGCGGTCTACCGCCTCGTCCTCGACCGGCTGGGCGTGGGGCGGGGCCAGGTGAGCTTTCAGTCCTCGAACGCCTGGGACGCCGCCGCCGCCGCGACCTTCGGCTTCCGGGTGGTGTGGTGCAACCGCTTCGGGCAGCCTCCCGAGCGCCTCCCCGACGCCCCGCACGCCGAGATCCCGACCCTCGAGGGCCTGCCCGCCATCGTCCTCCCCGACTGACCTTGGGGGACTTCCCGAGATCAGGACCTCAAAGTCGGTTCTGTTCCTACTCGAAGCCCTGGTTCGTGAACTTCAGCGTCCGGCTATTCCCGGTGTCCGTGCGGACCACGTAATCCGAAAGCCCGACGGCACCACCGCGCCGATATCCGGGGCAACCGTGACGTTGGCTCCCACCAGGCCGGAGAGGTGTGAGATGACCTCGTCGGCGATGCGGCTCGCGTCCCGCCCCACGCGCTTCGAGTCGAGCGGCACGGACCCATGGAAGCGCCCAGGCTGGGTCGTCGCTGGAGGCGCGTCCAAAGGCACCGTCGTCTTCCCGTCTGCCGGCCTATGCAGCCTGCGACGCGATGACGAGTCGTTGTCCGAGCGCATGCAGCGCCGCTTCGACCTGACCGATATGCGAACGGTGGTCCAGGTCGATGAGACGCCGGACTGCGCCCTCGCTGACTCCCAGCCGTTCGGCGAGCGCGGTGTTGCCGATGCCTTCCGCACGCATCGCGCAGTACAGAGCTGACTTGGCGGCAACGAGGGCGGGAAGCGGAACGGTCACCCGCCTGCGCCCCGGCGACGGCCGTGGGATGATGCGTCGGGCCTGGATGTACCCGCCGAGGGCAGCGATGAGACAGTCCTCGGCTTCCGCCAGTGCCTCCTCTTCCGTTGCGCCCTCGGTCAGCGCTTCCGGAATGTCCGGGAACGAGACGAGAATCGAACCGTCCTTCTGCTTCTCCAGGTTCACCGGATATGCCAGGCGTCGTGCCACTCTTCCCTCCCCGGGGCCTCAGATATCGTCTCGGGTCAGCCGAAGCTGCCGAAGCATGGCCGTCAGCAGTCCCGGACTGATTTCCTTGCGGCGGTTCTTGACCGTAGTGAAGCGATCCCCCAAATGCAGGCGCCCGTGACTTCCCTTGCCCCTGCGAGGCTCAAATCGTACCGGGATGCTGCGCTCCCGACCCAGTTTACGGACGCGCCTGACGAACTCGTCGCCGGTCATGATAGACGTACAGATATGTACGAGGCAAGCTCACTCGGTGTGGACTGCAGCGCATCGGGCAGCGCCACACTGGATCCCGGTCCCGATTCCGAATCGACGCGGGAACGTGTGTAACCTCGTAGCGTCGGGCCTCTCGCTATCTTGCGGTGCCGCTCCTATGGTGCCGGCACTCGGTCGAAGAATGATAGCCGCTCTGCGCGTTTAGGCGATTGCATTCGGACGGTAGTGAGCAGCCTTCTCAATCCCGCGCCGGGTGCTCCCGATTCCGGCTGCGGGGCGAGTATGATCCGGCCGGCGGGAGGGCGCCCGCACGCAAGGAGAGGCAGATGCGCAACGACACGATCGAGTTCATCCCCCTCACCCGCAACATCGGCGCGGAGGTGCACGGCGTCGACCTGCGCGAACCGCTCGATGACGAGTCCTTCCGCATCCTGCGCGGCGGGTTGCTCGAGCACCTCGTCCTCTTCTTTCGGGATCAGGACATCGACCACGAGCAGCACGTGTGCTTCGGGCAGCGCTTCGGCGAGCTGCACATCCACCCTTCCGCGCCCTGCGTGGACGGGCGGCCGGAGCTCATGAAGATCCACGCCGACGCGACCTCGCCCTTCGCCGAAGGCACGACCTGGCACTCCGACGTGAGCTGCGACGAGGAGCCGCCGATGGCGAGCATCCTGCACCTGTCGACGGTGCCCTCGGTCGGAGGCGACACGCTGTTTGCGAGCATGTACGCGGCCTACGATGCGCTCTCCGACACGATGAAGGAGATCCTCGACCCGCTCGAAGCGCTGCATACGGCCGACATTCACCGGGGCCGCTACGAGCAGATCGGCGGAGGTCTCCGCCGGGAGAAGCACCCCGAGGCGGTGCACCCGGTCATCCGCACCCACCCCGGGACCGGCCGCAAGCTCATCTACGTCAACGGGGCCTTCACCCAGAGCATTCTGGGGATGAGGAAGGCGGAGAGCGACGCGCTGCTGGGCTTCCTCTACGCACACATCGCCAATCCGCAGTTCCACTGCCGCTTCCGGTGGCGGAAGAACTCCATCGCGATGTGGGACAACCGCTGCACACAGCACCACGCGACCTGGGACTACTATCCCGAGACCCGGAGCGGGGTGCGGGTGACGGTCAAGGGCGATCGGCCCTTTCACTGACTTCGGACCCGAGCTCCCTTCATCTCCCGAAGCCGCTGCGGGGGAATGCGGCGTGGATCACGGGAGCCCCGCCCCCGTGAGCGTCAAGGCAGGGTCACGAGCCCGCCGGAGACGACATAGGTCTGTCCCGTAATGAACCCCGCGGCGTCGCTGAGCAGGAAGCAGGTGAGCTCGGCGATGTCATCCGGAGTGCCGGTACGGCGCGCGGGTGTGCTCTCCACGATCCGCCGCCGCATCTCGTCGCTCATGTCCTTCGTCATGTCGGTATCGATCAGACCCGGCGCGACGCAGTTGACGCGGATTGCCGGGCCGAATGCAGTGGCGCAGTTGCGTGCGAACCCGATGACCGCGGATTTGGACGTGCCGTACGCGATCAGCCGGTCCGGCCGCAAGGTGCTCGGCGCCAGGCCGTTTATCGAGGAGATGCAGACGATCCGCCCGTCGCCCCGGGCCAGCATGGCTTCCCGGGCGCGCCACACGCAGTGAAAGGTGCCGTCCAGGTTGACCGACAGGATGCGGCGCCAGAGCTCGACGGGCATGTCCACATCGTCCCGAAACGAGGCGATGCCGGCGTTTGTGACCAGCAGGTCGACCGGACCCCGGTCGGCCTCGATGCCCAGGAACATCGCGTCGGTCTCTTCCAGGGAAGAGACATCGGCCCCGTAGATGCCTCCGCCGCCGCCGTCGGCCCGGATCTGCGCAAGCGTCTCCGCCGCGGCCTCTTCGCTCGACGAGTAGTTGATTGCCACCCATGCGCCGGCCCGCGCGAGGCGCCGGCAGATCGCGCGACCGATACCCCGCGAGCCGCCGGTGACCAGCGCCACGCGTCCCGAAAGGTCTCTGTCGGTCACCGATGCCTCCGTCTGCTTCGTGCGCCGCGTGTAGCGGCCGCAGCCCGCCGCCGGACGCGCCGCCGCCCTGTCCCGCTTCGACCCCGCTCAGAAGAAGGCCATCGCACGGATCTCGAAACTCTGTCGAGACAGCGCGTTCACAGGCGTGATCGGGTCCTCGAAGGCGGTGTGGCGCTTGCAGCGCACCCGGCTATCCGTTGTCGACAGAGCAGGCCAATGCCGCACGCACGCCGCCCATCGTTCACCGCCCTCCTCGCCCTGAGCCGCGCCCGGTGAGGTTCAGGCGGCTTCGGACACCGTGAAGCCCTCGCCCACGTGGGTCTCCTTCCACCAGGGCGCCGTCTCGATCCGCTCCGACATCCACCGCACGAGGTTGGCGTGGTTCTCGAGCGGCAGCTTCTGCCAGGCGTGGAGGTGCATCGGCGCCGCCACGACCACGTCGGCGATGGTCGGATGGTCGCCGCAGACGTAGGCGCTCCCGCCCAGACGCGCATCGAGGATGCCGGCCAGCTTGTGGAAGTTCGCCGCCTCGCCGTCGAGCACGGACTGGTCCGTCGAGTCGCCCAGGAGCGGCTTGACGCAGTTCTCGACCAGGAACACGTAGCAGCTCGGGAACCAGGCGCCGCACTCCCACAGGAGCCAGCGGTTCACGTCGGCCCGGGTCACGAGGTCCGTCGGATAGGCGCTCGCGTTGCCCACCTTGTCGGCGGCGTACTGCAGGATTGCGTTCGATTCCCACAGGACCAGGCCGCCGTCGCGCAGGGCCGGGAGCGCAGCGTTGGGATTGATCGCCACGAACTCCGGGTTCTTCTGCTCGCCCTGGAAGTAGTCGACCTTGGTAAGCGTGTAGTCCGCGCCAATCAGCTTGAGACCGGCCAGGACCTTCCGACAGTTGACGGTAATCGGATCGGCAAGAATTTCCATCGTTTCCTCCCATGCTGCGCCGGATCGCGGCAACGCCGACCGCCGGCCCGAATTCCTGCTCATTCGAGTATGCCTCTTGTAACGGTGACTGTCACAGTGAATCGCGGTACGGCATGAGGCGCGACCTGACGACGAGCGGACGGAACCGGGCCGAAGAGAGCGCCGGGACGTAGCACGGACGATGCCGTTGCATCGCCGCCGCCCTTGGGTGAAGGTGGCGCAATGAGCTGCATCTCGAGCGCATCCGGCGGCGCGGTGCAGCGTCGTGACCAAAGATGAGGGCTTCGCGTGAGTGAACACTACGACCTGATCCTGAGCGGCGGCACGGTCTTCACCCCCTCGGGCGAGGCCGCGACCGACGTCGGGGTGCGCGAGGGGCGCATCGCGGCGATCGGCGACCTCGGCGGCGCGGACGCGGCCGGGACCCTGCCCTGCTCGGGCCTCCACGTCCTGCCGGGAGTCATCGACACGCAGGTCCACTTCCGGGAGCCGGGGGCGGAGCACAAGGAAGACCTGGCGAGCGGGAGCGCGTCGGCGGTGGCGGGCGGCGTCACCGCGGTGTTCGAGATGCCCAACACCAATCCGCTAACCGCCACCGCGGAGGCCCTGGACGACAAGCTGCGCCGCGCGCGGGGGCGCATGTGGTGCGACCATGCCTTCTACGCCGGCGCCACCGGCGACAACGCCGAGGCCCTCCGCGAACTCGAGCTCCGGCCCGGCTGCTGCGGGATCAAGGTCTTCATGGGTTCGAGCACCGGAGACCTCCTCGTTCCGGACGACGAGGGGGTGGCCGCGGTACTCGCCAGCGGCCGGCGCCGCGTCGCGGTGCACGCGGAGGACGAGCCGCGCATGCGCGAGCGGCATCATCTCGTGGCGGGCGGCGCACCCGTCGCCATGCACCCGGAGTGGCGCGATGTCGAGACCGCGCTCCGCGCGACGCGCCGCCTGGTGGCGCTCGCCGAGCGCCACTCGAGGCCGGTTCACGTGCTCCACGTCACCACCGCCGACGAGATGCGCTTTCTCGCCGAGCACCGGCGCCTGGCCACGGTCGAGACCACCCCGCAGCACCTGACCCTCAGCGCCCCGGAGTGCTACGAGCGCCTCGGCGCCCTCGCCCAGATGAATCCGCCGATCCGCGATGTGCGCCATACCGAGGGCCTGTGGGAAGCGGTGCGGGACGGCGTGGTGGATGTCATCGGCTCCGACCACGCGCCGCACACCCTGGAGGAGAAGGCGAAGCCCTACCCCGGGAGCCCGAGCGGCATGGGCGGCGTGCAGACCCTGGTTCCGCTCCTCCTTCACCACGCCCATGAGGGACGGCTGAGCCTCGCGCGATTCGTGGACCTGACCTCCGGCGGACCCGCCCGCATCTTCAACATCGCGGGCAAGGGCCGCATCGCGCTCGGCTACGACGCGGACTTCACGGTGGTCGACCTGAGCGCAGCGCGCACCATCGAGAACAGATGGCTCCGGAGCCGGTCGGGGTGGACGCCCTTCGACGGCATGCGAGTGCGGGGCTGGCCGATCGCGACCGTCGTGCGCGGACGAGTGGCGATGCGCGACGACGAGCTGCTCGGCCCGCCCCGGGGCCGGCCCGTCGCCTTCTGGGACTGCCACCCCGTGCCCGGAGAGTCCTGAAGCAAGTCGAATCGGCAACCCGACGCCCGCGCGCGCCCCGACCCCGGATTCCGCCGTGCACGGTAGACTCGCGGGACGGGACTCGCATCCTTCTCCAGCCTTCGTGCGCCGTGCCGCGGGCGCGACGGACTGCCCGGTATCGCCCGACTTGGACGAGCCGAGGGCGCGGCGGCTAAGATTGGAGGGCGGCCGCACCCCCAATCCGATGGACATCGACGAAATCACCGAGACCTTCGAGTTCTTCGACGACTGGGAGGATCGCTACCGCTACCTCATCGAGCTCGGGCGTGATCTCGAAGGGCTCGACGACAGCGACAAGACGGAAGAGAACCGGGTCCAGGGCTGCGTGAGCAACGTGTGGCTCGTGACCTCGGAGGAGTCCGGCGATCCGGTACGGCTCGCATTCCGGGCCGACAGCGACGCCCACATCGTGCGGGGCCTGGTGGCGGTCCTGCTCGCCGCCTACTCCGGGCGCTCTCCGGAGCAGATCCTGGCTACCGACATCCGCAGCCTCTTCGAGCGGCTCGACCTCGCCTCCCACCTGAGCCCGAGCCGCAGCAACGGCTTCTTCGCCATGGTCGAGCGCATCAAGGGCACCGCCCGGGGCTGGACGCAGAGCGCAAGCGCGGCCTGAAGCGCCGGATAAGCGGGACGGGGCCGCATTCGTTTCCCTCGCCCGCGCGAGGCGCCGCGATGCGCCCCCCGGGCCTCGCGGACACGAGACGCGTTCAGACCCGGGGCCGGTCAGTCAGCGGCGGTCCGTGTAGTTGTGCTCCAGCCGCTCGCGGCGCTCCTGGGCCTCCAGGCACAGCGTCGCGATGGGGCGCGCCTCGAGGCGCTCGATGCCGATGGGCTCGCCCGTCTCGTCGCAGAACCCGTAGCTCTCGTCGTCGATACGCTTCAGCGCTTCTCCGATCTTGTTGAGCAGCTTGCGATAGCGGTCGCGGGTACGGAGCTCGAAGCTGATCTCCGTCTCGCGGCTCGCGCGCTCCGCATCGTCGCTCACGTCGCGCGCGGCCTCCCTCATCTGGTCGATGGTGTGCTGGGACTCCTCCAGCAACTCCTCGCGCCAGCCGAGCAGCTTCTGCCGGAAGTACTCCAGCTGCTTGGGGTTCATGTAGCGCTCGCGCTTGGCGGGCTTGTAGCCATTCGGCAGCTTGACTCGTTCGGACATCTCTTGGGTACCGACGCGGGACCGTCCCGAATTGGAAAGCGCGCAAATTTACCGCACCCGCGTGACGGATCAAGCCTGTGAAGACCCATGCGGCAAAGAATTTTCGGTAATGAGGCCCTCGCGGGCAGCGATTGGGCGCCCGGAATCGCGCGGGCGCCGCCCGGCGCGCGGCCCCTCCATCCCGGCCATTGGTGTTCGAACAAGGCAGAATGTGGAGAGAGTGCGTTGGGGTGGCCGCTCGTTCGCACTTGCTTGCCGCCATTGCCGCCGGGGGAGTCTCGGAGGAGATTGCGATGACGACGCGCGGGACTGGCGAGGTCCGCCGCAGCACCCCGATAATCTCCGCCTCGAGTCTCGGAGAGCGCCATGAACGAATTCGCGTACGAACAGGGCCGACTGGACCTGCCCTTCGTGGGGCACTGCACCTTTGCCAAGTCGCCGGTGTGCACCGACTGGGAAGCGATTGACGCCGACGTCGCGGTGCTCGGCGTGCCCAACGACATGGGCACGCAGTGGCGCGCCGGAGCCCGATTCGGGCCTCGCGGCATCCGCGAGGCGTCGACGCTCTTCTCCTTCGGACACGGGGGCGCCTACGACTTCGAGCGCGACACCCTGTACCTCACCCGGGACGAAGTGCGCATCGTCGACGTCGGAGATGCGGACATCGTGCACACCGACATGGAGCAGAGCCACGCCAACACCGAGGCGGCGGTACGGCGCATCCTCGCGGCGGGGGCGATGCCGGTGGCGCTCGGCGGCGATCACTCCGTGCACGCCCCGGTGATGGCGGCGTTCGAGGGCCGCGGACCGCTGCACATCGTGCACTTCGACGCCCACCTCGACTTCGTCGACGAGCGGCACGGCGTGCGCTACGGCCACGGCAATCCGCTCCGGCGTTCGTCGGAGGAGACCCACGTCGCCGGGATGACCCAGCTCGGCATCCGCAACGTGTCGTCCTCGAACCGGCTCGACTACGACGCCGCGCGCCGGGCCGGCTCCGACATCCTCTCGGTGCGCGACGTGCGCCGCCTGGGCACTGAGGGAGTGCTCGAACGCATTCCCTCGGGCATCGACTACTACCTGACCATCGACATCGACGGCTTCGACCCGTCCATCGCGCCCGGCACCGGCACCCCGAGCCACGGCGGCTTCCTGTACTACGAGGTGCAGGAGATCATCGAGGCGATCGCAAAGAAGGGCAACGTAGTCGGCATGGACCTGGTGGAGGTGGCCCCGCCCTACGATCCCACCGGCATCACCTCCATCCTCGCCGCCCAGCTCCTGATGAACGCGATCGGGTTCATATTCCACGAGCGCGCGCTGCGGGCGGGCGCGGTCGCATCGTAAGGGTCACGTCCCGAGCCGTTCGCGCATGAACGCACAGCCGATGTCGAACTCTGCGGCCGAGTCGGGCCCGATCTCCCGGGCGCGGAGAAATCCGTGAATCATGCGCTCCGCCACCCGCAGGGTCGTCTCCACCCCCGCGGCCCGCAGGCGTTCGGCGTAGCGGCGGCCGTCGTCGGCGAGCGGGTCGACCTCGGCGACGTGCACCAGGGCCGGCGGCAGGCCGGACAGGTCTTCGGCCGCGAGCGGGGTCGCGTAGGGCTCGCGCGAAGGGCGCCGCTCACCCAGGTACTGGCCCCAGAAGTAGTCCACCGCCTCGGTGTTGAGACCCGGCGATTGCGCGTGAACGCGACAGGATTCTGAATCGAGCCGGTCGGAGAGCGCGGCGGCCACCAGCACCTGGGCGCGCACCGGGGGGCCGCCCCGGTCCCGGCTCATCAGGCAGGTGACGGTGGCGAGGTTGCCGCCGGCGCTGTCGCCCCAGGTGCCGATGCGGTCCGCGTCGATGCCGAGCTCCGCGGCATGGTCCGCGACGTGACACAGCACCGCGAAGGCGTCCTCGGGCGCGGCGGGAAAGGGATGTCGCGGTGCGAGGCGGTAGTCCACGCTGACGAGGTGCGCCCCGACCGAATCGGCCACCCCCCACGCCACGGTATCCGAGCTGTCGAGGTCGCCGAGCATGAATCCCCCGCCGTGGAAGTAGAGTATGCACGGCGCCGGCGACGCGGCCCGCCGCGGGCGGTAGTGCCGCACCGGCACCCGGCCACCCGCCGGCCCCGGGAAGAAGAGGTCCTCGACCCGCATGTCCGGGGGGCGGGGCCGCTGCGTCATCTCGGCGTAGCGGGCGAAGGCCCGGGCCCTCTCCTCCGGGGTCGCGGCGGCGTTCATCGCCCGCTTGCCCTCGACGAGGAGCGCCATCTCGGGATGGATGCCGCCTGCCCCGCTCACGCTCACGCATCCTCCCCGCGACCGCGACGGCCGGACGCGTCCGCAAGCGCGCGCCACACCTTCTCCGGAGTCATGGGCATCTCGATTGCCCCGGCGCCGGCCGAGGCGAGCGCGTCGCGCACCGCGCTCAGCACGCAGGGCATGGCGCCC
Source organism: Gammaproteobacteria bacterium (assembly GCA_022824305.1). Taxonomy (GTDB): domain Bacteria; phylum Pseudomonadota; class Gammaproteobacteria; order HK1; family HK1; genus JAJEAD01. The sequence continues at coordinate 287,643 of JAJEAD010000011.1, forward strand.
ACTGTCCCCGCCTCCCCCGCTCCCTTGACGCCCAGCGGGTTCGTCGGGGTGGGGACCGGGTGCAGGGCGATGTCGCAGAAGGGCACCTCGTCGGCTCTCGGCATGGCGTAGTCCATGAACGAGGCGCTCAGCGGCTGGGCCTCGTCGTCGAGGAAGACGTTCTCCTGCATGATCTGCCCGAAGCCCTGCACGATGCCCCCCTGGAGCTGCGCGCGCAGCACGCGCGGGTTGAGGACCGTGCCCACGTCCTCGACCACGTGGTAGCTCTGGAGCTCGACCGCGCCGGTCTCGGGATCCACCTCCACCTCGCAGAGGTGGCAACCGTTCGGAAAGGTGGCGGCGGGAGGGGTGAAGCTCGCGAGCGCGGACAGGCCCGCGTCCTCTCCCGCCGGCCGGCGCCGCGGGTCGAAGCAGGCTCTCACCACCTCGCCCAGCGCCACCTCGTGGTCCGTGCCGCCGACGCGGAAGGCGCCCCGCTCGAACTCGACGTCCTCGGCCGCCGCCTCCAGCAGACCGGCCGCCACCCGGCGGCCCTTGTCGACGATGCGCTCCAGGGCCCGGTTCAACGCGTTCCCGCCGAGCACCGCGCAGCGCGAGCCCGCGGTGCCGCCCCCGTAGGCAACGCGGTCGGTGTCCCCCTGCACGTAGCGGATCTGCTCGAACTCGAGGCCCAGGCGCTCCGAGACGATCTGGCGGAACACCGTTTCGTGCCCCTGCCCGTGGGAATGGGTGCCGAGCGCTACGGTGGCGGTGCCGTCGGACTCGAAGCGCACCTCCGCGCTCTCGTCGCTCACACCGGCGGACTGCTCGACGGTGTACGCGATTCCGAGCCCGCGCAGCCGGCCGGCGGCGCGGGAACGTGCCCGGCGCGCTTCGAAGTCGGGGATTCGCGCATGGGCGAGCGCCTGATCGAACACCGCGGGAAAGTCCCCGGAGTCGTAGCGATAGCTCAAGCCGGTCTGGAAGGGCATCTCCCGTGCTTCGATCAGGTTGCGCCGCCGCAGCTCCGCGCGATCGATGCCGAGCTGGTACGCCGCCCGGTCGATCGCGTGCTCGAGCACGACCGTCGTCTCCGGCCGCCCCGCCCCGCGATAGGGCCCGGTGGGCGTGGCGGTGGTGAACACGCCGTCGACCTCGGCGCAGATCGCCGGCGTCCGGTAGGGACCCGCGAGGCTGCCGAGGTTGACGAAGGCGGGATAGCCGCCGAACCCGGTGAGGTAGGCCCCGAGAGCGGCGCGGGAGCGAAGGCGCACCGCGCGAAACATCGCGTTCTCGTCGAGGCCGATCTCGACCTCCACCGCCATGTCCCGGGCCTGGTCGTCGGTGAGGAAGGTCTCGGTGCGCTCCCCGTTCCACTTGACGGGGCGGCCGAGGCGCCGCGCCGCCCACAGGACCAGCGCGGTCTCCGAGAACACGGTGGCGCGCAGGCCGAAGCCGCCGCCGAGGTCCGGGCTCACCACCCTGACCCGGGTCTCCGGAACCCCGAACACCTCTCCCGCGAGGCTGCTGCGGATCGCGTGAGGCGCCTGCGAGCCCTCGTAGAGGACGTAGCGGCCGTCGAAGGAGTCGTAGTGCCCGATCGCGGCCCGCGGCTCCATCGGGTTGGGACACACGCGGCTGATTTCGAGGCGGCTCCGGACCACGTGGGCGGACCCCTCCAGCGCACGCGCCACCTTCTCGTGATCGCCGACGCGCACCCGGAAGCTGACGTTGTCCGGGCACTCCTCCCACAGCGCCGGCGCCCCCGGCGCGAGCGCCGCCGCAATCGACGGGATGGCCGGCAAGGGCTCGTAGTCCACGACGACCTGCTCGGCCGCGTCCCGGGCCTGAACCCCGCTCTCGGCCACCACCAGGGCGACGGGGTCTCCGACGAAGGCGACCTTCCCGTCCGCCAGCGCCGGGCGGGGCGGGGTGTACACGGGAGTCCCGTCGGGGCGGGTGAACGACGACCCGCTGAGCAGGTTCGGCAGGGGGCCGACGCCGTCCGCCGCGAGGTCCCCGGCGGTGAAGACGCCGAGCACGCCCGGGGCACGGGCCGCTTCCCGGGTCTCGACGGAGAGGACGCGGGCATGCGCGTGGGGCGAGCGGACCAGGGCGGCGTGGGCCTGTCCCGGCAGGTTCAGGTCATCGGTGAAGCGGCCCTCGCCGCGGAGCAGGCGCGAGTCCTCGACCCGGGGGGCGGACTGTCCGATCCCGAACTTCACCGCGGCGCCGTCAGCGGCTGGAGCGAGCGCGCATCGCGCCCCGCACGGCGCCGCTCCACGCTCCGGAGAGGGCGGCCCGGGGGACCGCCCTCAGGCGCTCGCACGGACATCCGCGGCCGGAGCGTCGGCGAACTTCGGCATGATCTCCTCTCCGAAGAGGCGCAGGCTCCGCGTCACCTGCTCGTAGGAGAGCAGCGGGATGTTGAGGAACAGGGCGAGGTGGGCGCAGTTGAGCTCGCTCCGCAGGCGCTCGATCTGCTCGGAGACGCTGTCCGGCGTGCCGATGAGCAGCAGTCCGTGCTTGATCTGGAAATCGAAGAAGTCGAGGTCGAAGTCGCCCTCCTCCGCCTCGTCTTCCGTCACCATGCCCTGCCACTGCTTGTAGAGTCCGATGGATCCCCATTGGCCGAGCAGGTTGAACCCGTGGCGGGCGTCGCGCTCGGCCTCCTCCCGGGTCTCCGCGATGTAGGCGGGACGCATCACCGAGAGCCCCTCGCCGAGCGCGAAGGGGCGTCCGTGGGCCTCGGTCGCGGTATCCCGGTAGATCTCCCAGTTCTCGCGAATGCGTCCCGCGGAGAGCGACTGCGACATCGTGCCGATGCCGCGCCGCGCCGCGCGCTCGATCGACCCCGGCGACTCGGCCATCTGGTAGATCGGGATCGGGTTCTGGTAGGGCCGGGGCGAGATTGCCATCCTCACCAGCTCTCCGTCCTCGTTGTGGAATCGCGGGTCGTGCACCATGGGGTTGTCGGTCCACTCCCCGGCCGGAAAGCGGTAGAACTCGCCCTGGTGGCTGAAGGTCTCCTGGTTGAGAGCGGCGAGGATCACCTCCAGGTTCTCCTCGAAGAGCGCCTGGTTGCGGGGGCGGTTGCGCCGGTCCGCCGCCTCGTGGAACTGCATGCAGGCCCGGCTGTTGATTCCCGGCGCGATTCCGAAATCGACCCGCCCCCTGGTCATCTGGTCGAGAAAGGCGATGTCCTCGGCCACGCGCAAGGGATGCCAGTCGGGGAGAATGATGCCGCACTGGCCGATGCGAAGCCGGTCGCTGTAGCGCGCCACGTCGGCCCCGAAGAGAATGGGATTCGAGCCCGAGCGGTACCAGCCGTCCCAGGCGAAGTGGTGCTCGGCCAGCCATACCCCGCCGAAGTCCAGCTCGTCGAGCAGCCCGACCGTCTCGTGCATCTCGTCGAAGAGGGTGGGCCACGAGTAGTCCTCTCCGACGTGGTAGTAGAGCGTGCTGTCGAAGCGCATCCCGGCCCTCTTGCCGTCACGGATCAGGGCGGCGCCACTCTATGTCAATCGGACTGGAGGGTCCATCGCGGCGCGCGACGCCCCTGCGGCGACGGCGGAGACAACCCTGTGCGCAGCCGGGACCGGCGCCCGATCCGATGGATCGTGGTCGCCCGTTTCGGGGGACGTTGGCCTACATTCCGCGCTACCATCGCCTACTGCACGCACTCCCGGAGGGGAACAGAATGAGCGTCCGGGTGCGGCGGAAGACAGGGCATGGACGAAGCACCGAGAGCGAAAGGGGGAAGGACGCGGTGGCTGAACGGCCAGACGCTCGCCGTGCTCTGCTTCATCGCGACCACCGTGACCGCCGTTGCGTCGGTCGGCGCGATGACGCAGGCAGGACTCAACGCTCTTCGCACCGACCTCGGCGATCAGATCAAGGAGCTGCGGGCGGAGGTTCGGACCGAATTCTCCGGGTTGCGAGAAGAGGTCCGGGCCGACATCGCGGGGTTTCGGGCAGAGGTCCGGGAAGACATGGGCAAGCTGGATGCCCGAGTGCGAAGCGTCGAGATTCAGTTGACGGCCATCGATGTGCGGTTGCAGAGCGTCGAGATTCAGTTGAGGGCCGAGGGGCGCATTGCCATGGCGCAGACGCCTCCGCCCGCCGGGGGCGAAGCGGGCGAGGGTTCGATTGCCCTTCCCGATTGATTCCGCGCCTCCTCTGTCCTCCCACTCCTTCCGATCTCGACAAGGGCGCGGATTCGACTCGAACTCAAGCCAACCCACCAGCGGAGATCCCATGACCACGAACGGCACTTCCGCCCCCCTGCGGGCGCGCGTCGAGGGAGGCGGTACTCCCGAGATGACGGACTGGTACCTGCGCTCCGAGACCGGCGTCTTGCGCGATGTGCTCCTCGGCCCGGCGGAGAGCTTCCGCTGGCTGGGGCTCGAGAACGCTGCGTGGTCGTCGCTGGTGCGCGACACGCTCCGCCGGGGCCTGCGATTCGACAAGCAGCTCGCGATGCGCCAGCACCGGGAGATGGTCGACGCCTACGAGCAGGCCGGCGTCACCTGCCACTACCTGCCGGTGGACGAGAGCGTCCCCTACCAGGTCTACGCCCGCGACAGCTCCTTCATGTCGCCCTACGGTGCGGTGCTCTGCCAGCTCGCGAACCCCCGCCGTCGCGGGGAGTACGCGGCGGTGCTGCGCTTCTACCTGGAGAACGGCATCCCGATCTACGACATGGTCTCGGCCGGCAACTTCGAGGGCGGAGACTTCAACATCATCCACCACGGCGCGGCCCTGGTCGGGTACACGGACCACCGCTCCGAGCAGGCGGCGGCCGAGCAGGTGGCGGACTGGTTTCTGAAGGAGGGCTGGGAGATCAAGTACGCGCCCATCGACCAGTTCTACGTGCACATCGATCTCATGGTCTGCATGCTGAACGAGCATTGCGCCGCGGTGTGCCTGGACACCACTCCGGAGGACATCGTCGACTGGCTGAAGGCGAGGGGCATCGAGATCGTGCCCGCCACCTTCAAGGAGACGATGGCGCTCGGATGCAACGTCGTCGCGCTCGGGGGGGACCGCGTCCTTTCCACGCTGGCCGCGAAGGACCTGAACGCCAAGATGCGCGCCGCCGGCTTCAGCGTCTACGACCCGGACATGACGATGTACACCTGGGCCGGCGGCGGCGTGCACTGCATGTGCCAGCCCCTGCGGCGCGAGGCGGCCTGAGGAAGGCGACGCCGGCCGCTGCTGACGTCGTCGCCTCGCAGAACGTGAACCCCGCGCCGCCGAGCGCGCTTTGCCGGATCAGCCCCGTTCTTCGCGGGGCGGGGCCCGTTACGCAAAGACGCCTTCGAGCGCGGAGCGCAGGGTGTGCACGAGGTCCTCGTCGTCGAGGGGCTGGCCCGCCAGGTACTCGACGTAGTCCCGCGGCACGTCCGACCAGCGCTGCCCCCGGTGCTTTCCGAAGGTCGCGACCGGCAGGAGCACCGGCTTCGCGGAGAGATCGAGCGCCCAGGCGGGCAGGTCCGCGCCCGCCGGCGCCTGCTCGAGCTCCCGCACGAGCAGCGCCGCGCTCACCAGGGCGTCGCCCGCGGCCCGATGGGGAACGATGCCCGCCTCGCCCGCGAGGCGCGCGTCGACTTCCAGCCGGAGGTGGTAGCGAAGGACCTGGTTGGCGTGGCCAGGAGCCTCCGGCCAGAGATGGCGGGCGAGGCGCCAGGTGCAGATCCAGGGCCGCCGGCTCCCGGTGAAGGCCCGGTCGAATGCGGCCCGGTGCGCGGCGAAAGGTCCGCTCCGTGCGAGCTCTCCAAGACGCGGGATGAGCGTCTCGTAGCGCGGCGCGCCCGCCACCATGTCGTCGCCGATGTGGTGGATGGACTGCGCCACCGGCCCGATGGAGACGCCCGGATTCACCAGCGTGTCGAGCGCGAGCGCCTCGACGCGCGGACGGGGCTCGAGCGCCACCGTGACCGCCGCAATCTCCACGATGCGGTCCGCCTCGGGATCGAGGCCCGTCGTCTCAACGTCGATGACGTGGATGTGGGCGCTCATGCCTGCGGTCATGCAGTTCCTCCCGGGACGGCTTGCGGCCGTCAATCCACTCCATTCGTCGCGGCTCGACCGCCAGGAACTCTCTCATCGCAATCGCGTACTCGTCGTCCCGACGTCGCATGCCTTCGAGAAGATCGGCCAACCACCGGGACACGCTACGCTCGTCCTCGGCCGCCCGAACTCGAACCCATCGGGCAACATCCTCGGGCAAGGCAACGGTGATGTTCTTCATCGGGATACCCCGAAGGGCGCGTCACGGAAGCAGCGTAGCACGAGCTTCGTGCCGTCCCGGATCCTTTCTCCTGTACATGCCACCGCCCTCGACAGGACCCGTCGCTCATCGAGCCGAAAAAGATAACCAATTCGGAAAATATCGAAAATACTTTACTTTTTGAGCTCGAAAAGATAACCAAATCGTCCATCCGAGTATATAGTTACTTTTTCTAAGCGGCCTCGGAGAGCCCCGGTCATGGCCTTGGGAGCGCTTGGGCGGAACCCAATGGACGAACTCGTCGAGCGGGCACTGCATCGATTGGCGCGGGGCGAGTCGCCACGCCAAATCGAGACGGAGCGGGTGGACGTAAAGGAAGAGCCGGGCCGAAGGGGACCCGGCGGGATCCTTTCTCCCGGGGAGAGAACCAACGAGGCGGCCGCCGACTTCCTGGCGGAGGAACTGGCCTGCATGGCGAACACGCCGGGGGGCGGCGCGCTCATCGTCGGCGTCGCCGACGACGGTACCCGGATCGGCACCAGGCTCGATCCGGATTGGCTCCGTCATCGCATATGGGAACGCACCTCTCGACAACTTACGGTCGCGGCCCGCGAGGAGAATCTCGACGGGTGCCGTATCCTGATCCTGACCTGCATCGAGGCACTCGCCCCCGTCAGGTATCGCGGGAAGCTGAGATGGCGTGTCGGGACCAACTGTGTCGACGTCGATCCCATTGTCTGGCATTCAAGGATGCTGGAGCGGATCGGATTCGACTGGTCGGAGGAGCCGTCGGGCCACACCCTGAACGATGTGAGCCCGGTAGCCTGCGAGGTTGCGCGCGGCTACCTGCGTGAATCCAACGGCGATGGCGCGGGTACCGGTCTGGACAGTGCCACCGACGCCGATCTTCTCCGCCGCCTCAACCTGGTGAAGGATTCGCGACAGCTCACGAACGCGGGGTCGCTGTTGTTCGTGGAGACTCCCCAGCCGGCCGTCGACTACATTCGCCGCGACATGCCGGGAGGCGACAGCACCCTGCGCATCCATAGTGCCGGACCCCTGCTCGCGCAAGTGCATCAGGTCGAACAGGCCGGGGAGGTGGCCAACCGCGTGACGCACGCTGCCGAGGGCTTTGCGCGCAGCAGGGTCCGGGCCATCCCGCCCAGGACGCTGCGTGAAGCGATCGTCAACGGGATTGTTCACCGTGACTGGCTGTCGCCGCTGCCGACCACCATCGAGCACGTCGGAGACACGTTGACGGTGACTTCGCCTGGCGGATTTGTGGGAGGGGTGACGCCAAACAACATCATCACCCACCCTGCCGTGCCTCGCTATCGAAGCCTTTCCGAGGCCATGGCGGCACTGGGCCTGGCGGAACGCGAGGGCATCGGTGTCGACAGGATGGTGCGGGACATGCTGGCCATTGGACGACCCGCACCGGTCATCTCCGAGATCGACGGCCCTTACGTCCGCGTCGTACTGCTCGGTGGAGCCCCGGACGAGGCCACCGCCGCCCTGGTGGCCGCACTTGTCCCTCCCCGTGCGGGCAGCGTCGATTCGCTCCTGCTGATTGAGCACTTGACTCGGCGTGGCTGGGTAGACGCGGTCTCGGCGATCCCGGTTTTGCAACGCTCCTCACCGACGGAAACCGAGGAAGCAATCCGACGGCTGGCGGACGCACGTATGGGGCCGGGCGATCCTGTGTCCGTAATCGCACCGGTGCATGGAGTTCCCGCTCATCAACCCGCAGCATTTCGGCTCTCCGATGTGGCACGCAGCCGACTCTCCCATCGGTGCTCCCCCCTTCGCCTCCCCGAAGGGCGTGAGGCGCTCATTCTCGACTGGAGCCGCGGGCGGAAACGAGTCTCCACGACCGAGGTGGCTGATTTGACAGGGCTCAGCAAGGTATCCGCCGGAAAGCTCCTGATCGGTCTCGCTGATGCCGGTCATCTCGAAGGGAGTCGGCCCCGGCGGGGAGGCCGAGGCTACTACTATGTTCCCGTCGACACGGAAGACTGAGGATCTCGCCCGGTCTCGGTCGCTACGCTGATTGCCGACTGCGGAACGCGACGTATGCCCCAACCACAGCTCCGGCAAGTTCCACCAACGCGAGCCCCAGTGCGGAGTGGAAGAATACACTCCTGTGCTCAACGACAACGTTCGAGTACAGGTCGGGACTGTCGAGTGCGAAGTGCAGCGCGACGCCGAAAACGAGAGACGCCGCCATCGACACGGAGTACAGGGCCGCGCCGAGCTTGAGGCTCCTCTTCCAGGCGACAAAGGTCGCTGCCCACGGGGCGATCGTGACGACAATCAGGATGAACAGAACTTGCAGCGGGGAGTTTTCCACCTCCGCGACGACATGAGCGTATTGGTGGATCCCGCCGATCACGAGGTGTAGCGCAGCCACGATCACGAGAGACGCGATGTCAGATTTCTCGCGCGTCACCGTTGCACCCGGGCTGCGACCCCCCGACCCGGTCTCGGATGGGCGGTAGGAAGAGAAAGAGCCCGTAGAGAAAGTGGAGCGGGGTCATCAGGCACACCATGCGCGTGGCATAGACGCCGGTGAACACGCGCCGGCTCCGTTCGTCGACGACAACGATCTTGCCGACCGGGACGTCTCCCAACGGGGAGCGGTCCGTCCTCAGCTCAATCGCCCGCAGCCAGTCCAGTCGTGCGGTGCGCTTCGCTTGTCGTACGCAGTCCTGGCAGCTCGGATTGTAGTAGAGGGAGAGTCTCACCGTGGCAGATGGGCGTTCGGGACGAGGAGGCAAGTATAGGGTGGGCGAGAGTCACTCCGGATTCGCGCGGTTCCGCGCGGGTAGCCGCCCTACTCATGGGAATCTGCCTCCCCTGCACCGCGTTCTGCTACTTCGTCGGCGGTATGTCCCTCGCCGATGCCCGGTTCAGCCTCGAGGCGACGAGTCAGCCGGGAATTCGCACCACGCGTTCACTGGCTCGGCCCTGCCGTCGAAGCTGGTCGGTGGCTTTGTCCATGTCCGAGGTGTTCGAGTACGCGATCGCGGCGATGACCCGTTTCAGGACCATGACACGCTCTTGCCGCGCTTCGAGAGACCGGTCGTGGATGTGGGCGCTCAAAGCAGCTTCTCGTCGTAGGGGAAGAGGCAGAGCCGTTCGCAGCCCTCCCCGGTGATGAGCACCTGGTCCTCGAGCTTGACTCCGAAGCCCGCGCCTTCCCTGCCGGCGTAGCACTCGAAGCACATGACGGTGTTCTCTTCGAGCTCGAGGTCGGGGGCCCGCGCGCCGGGCTCGTAGAGATAGGGGATTCCCGGGCTCTCGTCCTCCAGTCCCGCGGGGTGGGCCATCGAGCAGTAGCGCAGGCGCTTGTAGGCGTCGGGCAGCTCCGGGGCTTCCCGGGCGAAGCGCTCGAAGGAGATACCCGGGCGGGCCAGCTCGATCATGCCGTTCACGCAGTCCCAGGCGACGCGGTAGGCCTCCTTCTGCGCGGGCGTCGCGCGATCCCCGCAGAGGAAGGTGCGCGAGACGTCTATGACGTAGCCTTCGTACCCGTTGGCGTCGGTATCGACTCCGACCAGGTCTCCCGGTTGAAGCTCCCGATCAGTGGCCTCCTGGAGCCAGGGATTGGTGTTGGGACCGGAAGCGACGAGCCGCGTGAACAGGGATTCGCCGTGGTGCCGCAGCAGTGCGCTGGACAGCACCGCCAGGAGGTCGAGCTCTCGAACCCCGGGGCGGATCGCCGCTTCGAACTCGTGCAGCATGGCGTCGCCGACGGCGCCGTTGATCCGGAACAGCGCGACCTCTTCGGGCGTCTTCACCCGGCGTGCGTCCGCGCAGGCCGGCCAGGCGTCCCGGACCTCGAGGCCGGCATCGGCGAGGGCGAGGAAACCGGTAGCGTCGAGCTTGTCGACCGCGATTGGCTCCCCGGCGACGCCGAGCTCACCCATGAGATCGCGGATCTGCGCCGCCCACTCCCTCGCGATATCCTCCGCCCGCGACCCGGCCCACTGCCAGCTCAGCGCGGTCCGCACCGTCGCGATGCCCTTCTCCGCACTGTGCTCGCCGGTCCGGAACTCGCAGATCACGGGGGTGCCTTCCGCGGGGACCACGGCGTAGCGCTCCAGAGTGCTGCCGGTCCACACCGCCATCAGGTCGGTTCCCGTGGCGTAACGGATGTTGGCGAAGTTGTAGAGCAGCGCGACCGCCATCCCGTGCCGCCTCATCGCCGCCTGCAGGCGTTCGAGGCGCCCGCGGCGCAGGCGGTCGAAGTCGATCTCCGTCACCACAGGGGCCTCGGGACGGGAGCCGACGGGCCGGGAAGATCGGTGGAGATCGGGCTGTCCCGGAGTCATTGCGTAGTGGCCTCCTTCAGTCTCCCGGAGCGTCGGGACCGAAGAGCTTGCGGCGGGTGGCCACGTCCATGCGCACTCCGGGGCGGTCCTCGTAGGAGAGAATGAGCGAGATCCGCGGCGCCGGGCCTCGGACCGTGGTGACGCGATGCAGGGCGTAGCGGCCGAGGATGATCGTGAACGAGCCCGCGCTGGCCAGGTGGCGCTGCACTCTGTCCGAGTCGCCGAGCAGCACGCGGCGCACCTCGTCGAAGCAGGGGGCATCGGGGCCTCGCAGGTTCGGAGCGCACTCGAAGATGCCGCCCGCTTCCGATTCCTGGAGGTTCAGGATGGTGGAGAACAGCGCCTGGTCGAAGTGCCAGGCGAGCCTGCCTCCGGCTTTGTAGATCTGGAGCACCAGCGCGTTCGAGGGATCGTCGTGCAGGTAGAGCTTCGCATGGCCGGTGACGGCGGCGACGAACTCGCGCAGGGGCGGCCAGCGATAGAGCGCTTCGAGGACCGTGCCGCGCATCTGGTGGTAGGCGATGCCCCAGCGCGCGGTGGGATGCAGGATCCGACAGGGATGGTCGGCCGGCAAACCCTCGGCGGCGGGCGAGCCGTAGGCGTTGTCCTCGCGTTCCGCGTAGTGCGCCCGCGGCATCAGTGCCTGCACCTCGCTCACGAGCCTCGCCGTGCCCCCGGGGGTCAGGAAGCCCTCGAGGTTGAGCAGCCCGGTCTCCCCGAGCTGACGGGCGCACTCCCCGCTCAGGCGCCGGTACGCTTCGCTCCCGGGGTGCTCGAGGGGATAGCGCGAGAGGGCGACTATGCCGTCCACGGCCGCCTTCTCCGCCCGCGGCCGGAAAGCCTCTCTTCGCCGCAGGGCCCGGGTCCGATCTGGAGCATGGCCTCTCCACGGAAAAGACCGTGCGCCTCGTCGCGGGACAAGAGAGTCGCAAGGCTCCCGTCGAGGTGAGCCGGTCCCGTCCGCGCCGCCCCCGCCCGTTCAGGCACGGTTCGAGCGCCTCACCGTCGCGTCCAGGGCCCCCAGGAATGCATCGATCTCCGCTTCGCTGTTGTAGTGCACGGGGCCGACGCGCAGCGCGCCGCCGCTCTCGGCGATGCCGAGCGCGATCGCCGGCTCGAGCGCGTAGTAGTACCCGCTCCACACGAAGATGTTGCGGCGCGCGAGCGATTCCTCGAGGAAGGCGGGGGCCACCCCCTCGACGGTGAAGGAGACGGTCGGCACCCGGCGGGCCATTCCTTCGTCCGCGGTGATGCCGAGCACCCGCAGGCCCGGGACCTGCCGCAGTCCGTCGATGAGTCTCCGGCTCAGGTCCTGCTCGCTCGCGAAGATCAGATCGAGCGCCGCGCGCACGTTCCGCCGCCGGCCCTCGAAGGCGCGGTGGGCGGCCTGGTGCTCGCGGGCCAGCGTCTCGCCGATCCACGCGAAGTAGTCCACCGCCGCCGCGGTCCCCGCCATTCCCTCGTGGCTCTGCGTGCCGCTCTCGAAGGAGTCCGGCAGCTCGGACGGCGCCGGGCGCACCCGGTAGGGCTCGAGGCGCTCCAGCACCTCGCGTTTCCCCCACAGGATGCCCTGGTGCGGGCCGAAGAACTTGTAGGCGGAGCACACCAGGAAGTCGCAGTCGATGTCCTGCACGTCCATGACCGTGTGCGGCGCCGCCTGCACCGCATCGACGTACAGCCAGGCTCCCACCTCGTGCGCCATTCGCGCCGCGCTCTTCACGTCGTTGATCGTGCCGAGCAGGTTGCTCGCCGCGCCGAGGCACACGAGCCGGGTGCGCTTCGAAAGCCGCTTCTCGAGCTCCTCGAGGTCGAACTCGAAAGTCTCGGTATCGAAGGGCAGCCACCTCACCTCGAGCCCGAAGTCGCGCGCCATCGCGAGCCAGGGGTACACGTTCCCGTCGTGGTCCATCCGCGACAGGATCACTTCGTCGCCCGCCTCGAAGTGCCGGCCGATGGAGCGCGACACGTGCAGCGTGAGGCTCGTCATGTTCTGACCGAACACGATCTCGTTCGCGGACGGCGCGTTGAGAAAGTCCGCCATCGCCTCGCGCGCTTCCGCGACCATTGCGTCGGAGTCCTGCGAAGTGCGGAACACGCCGCCGAGATTGGCATTGCGCTCGACCAGGTAGCCCGCCATCCCTTCGACCACCGAGTCCGGCACCTGGGTGCCGCCCGGGTTGTCGAGGTAGATCCGGGGAACGCCGCCGTCTTCGAGGCTCAGGGCGGGAAAGCGACTTCGAATGGCGTCGAGTTCAAGGCTCATGCGCATGCTGTCCGGCAGATGGAGACCAGGGAGCGGCAGGGAGAGACCATTATCACGATTGCGATCAGAAGTTGAGCGAGATGTCCTGGTGCGAAGCCTGGCAGGCCGCCACCGCCTTGGCTTGCTCGGTCGAGAGGCGGCGCTGCATGCGCAGTCCGATGGAATCGGCGAGCGATTCGTCGTAGCGGCGCAGCGACTCGCCCAGTTGCCCGCCCGCGGCGCGGCGCCAGGCCACCGATTCGGCGTGAAGCGCCATCGCCTCGGCGAGCAGGGCGGCCGCGTTCTCGCGGTCCGGCTCGTCGCCCTTGAGCGCCCGGCGCGCCCTGGAGACCGGGCGCTTGATGTCGCCCGCGCCGTCGAGCGCTCCGAGCGCCGACTCGACTTCCTTCATGGCCTTCATCGCCGCGTCCGGCTCCTCCGTCGCCGCGAGCGCCCGCAGGCCTTCGATGCGCGCGCCCAGCGCGTCGAGCGCCTCCGCCTGACCGATCTCGGTGCGCAGGAGCGCGAGCGTCTCGTACGCACCGTCGACGTTTTGCCGGTACGCGCCGCGTGCCTTCTTCTCCGCCTCGAGCAGCGCCACGTACTTCGCGCGGGAGTCCTCCCACTCCGCGGGGAGGGTGGCGGCCAGCGCGGCGCGCTCGCCCTCCTGCGCCGCGATGCGCTGCTCGACGGCCTGGATGTCGGCGTCGCTGCCCCCGGTGCGCTCGAGCAGCGTGCGGCGCTTGTCGAGCTCGCGCAGCTCGCCGTCGAGCTTGCGGAGCGCCTTCTCCAGATTCCTCACTTCCCGGTGCAGCGGCCGATAGGCAGGCTCGTAGGCGACGCGCTCGGCCTGCGTCCGGCGCGCCTCGTCCACGAGGGCGAAGGTGGCGCCGACCTGCTCGAAGTGCTCCTCGAGCCGGCCCTGCCAGTGCGCCGGGAGGGCCGAGAGATCGCCGCCGCGCATGCGGTCCACGCCCGCGAAGAGATCCCCTTCCCGCTCGTCGTAGACCGTGAACACCCCTTCCTCGATGCAGCGCTGCAGGCGCGGGTTCATCGGCGGCGGGGCGGTCTCCGAGGTGAGGTAGATCCGGTTCGGCAGGTAGTTGACGAGCGCCGGGAAGTACCCGGCGATGGCGAGACCCGCGAGCTGCAGCACGATGAACGCGATCGCGCCGCGGTAGATCTGGAGGGTGCGCACCGAGGGCGGCGCGACGCCCCGCAAGTAGAAGAGCGCGAAACCGAAGGGCGGGGTGAGGAAGGAGGTCTGGATGTTGAGCCCGATCATCACCCCGAGCCACACCGCGGTGACGTTGGCCCCGGGGTCGGCGAGGAGGATCGGCGCGACGATCGGCACCACCACCACCGCGATCTCGATGAAGTCGAGAAAGAAGCCGAGCAGGAAGATCACCGCCATCACCACGACGAACTGGGCCCAGAAGCCGCCGGGCAGGCCGGTGAGGAAGTGGCGCACCAGCTCTTCGCCCCCGAAGGCCCGGAACGCCGAGGTCAGCATCGCCGCCCCGATGAGGATGATGAACACCATCGAGGTGGTCTTCGCGGTATCGATCATCACCCCGCGCAGGGTGTCGTCGATGCGCCATGCGCGCCACGCGCTCCACGCGACGGCGACGAGCAGGCCGGCCACCGCGACGCCCGCGAGCGCGATCCCGAACGCGTCGCGCTCGTCACGGATGTTCTTGACGTTGAGATCGAATACCGACAGCACCGCGACGATGCCCGCGGTGGACACCGCGGCGAGGATGGCAGGGTGGTAGGCGCCGCGCTCGCCCGCGCGCAGCCGGTACCCGGCCATGACCATCGCGCCGACCGCGCCGATCGCGCCGGCCTGGTTGACGGTGGCGACCCCGAGCACGATGGAGCCGAGCACCGCGAAGATCAGGGTGAGGGGCGGAGCGAGGGAGAGGATGACGCGCAGCGCGAAGCGCCGGTCGAAGGCTCCCTCCGAGCGCACCGGCGGCGCGGTGTCCGGGCGAAGCAGGGCCGAGATCAGGATGTAGGCCATGTAGAGGCCGACGAGCACCAGTCCCGGCAGGAAGGCGCCCATGAACATGTCGCCCGCGCTCGCCGAGGTGATGTCGAACTGCGATGGCATCGTGAACTCGCCCGTCGCCTCCCGGTACTCGGCCTTGCGCGCCGCGCTCGCCTGGTCGGCCGCGTTCGAGAGCTGGTCGGCGAGGATGATGAGCACGATGGAGGGCGGGATGATCTGCCCCAGGGTGCCCGCGGCGCAGATGGTCCCGGTCGCAAGCGGCTTGGAGTAGCGGTTGCGCAGCATCGCGGGCAGCGAGATCAGCCCCATCGCGATCACGGTGGCGCCCACGATGCCGGTGGTGGCGGCAAGCAGCGCGCCGACGAAGACCACCGAGATCCCGAGCCCGCCCGGCACCGGACCGAAGAGCTGCGCCATCGTCACCAGCAGGTCTTCGGCGATCTTCGAGCGCTGGAGCATGATGCCCATGAACACGAAGAGCGGGATCGCGATGAGGGTGTCGCGTTCGACGTCCCAGTAGAGGCTGCGGAAGTTGGTGACCCCGGCGCTCAGCCACTCCACCGGGCCGTCCTGGGCGAAGTAGGCGCTCGGATCGTCCGCGAAGAGCCAGCCGCACAGCGCCGCGAGCCCGATGGAGAGAATGGCCGATCCCGGCAGGGCGAAGGCGACCGGGAAGCCCGAGCTGAGCGCCCCGACCATGAGCAGGATCAGGACGGCGAGAAAGAAGAGCTCCATGGGTCCTCTAGGGCGCCCCGGCGGGCTCCTCCTCTCCGCGCAGTCTCGCAATGCTGCTCAGGGCATAGCTCATGAACTGCATCGCCATCGACACCGCGAACACCACGAGGAGCCCGGCCATCAGGTACTTCACGTACATGCCGAATCCGCTCTGGGAGATCTCGAAGGAGAGCAGCGGGCTGTTGATGCTGCTGCCCTTGCCCCACATGCCGGTGGCGAGGATGGTCCAGCAGAGCGGGATGCCGAGCACCACCGAGCCGACGAGGTTCGACCACGCCTGGGTACGTGGGGAGAAGCGCGCGTAGAACACGTCCACCCGCACGTGTCCTTCGTCCACCAGCGCGTAGGCGCTCCCCAGCAGAAAGAGCGACGCGTACCAGAAGCGCACCAGGTCGCCCATGAACGCCTGCTCGTAGGAGAACACGAAGCGCGAGATCACGATCTGGAACTCGGCGAGCACCACCAGGAAGGCGAGCCAGATGAAGTCGAGGCCGCGCGTGCGCAGCGCGATGAGGAAGGCGAGCCCCATCAGCGGCATGTGCACGTAAGTGCCGCGGAACACCGAACGGCCGAGCTCCCGGGCCAGGTCGGCGCCCACCACCGCGGCGAGCAGGTCTTCCACCCGCAGGAAGGAGACGAGCATGTCGACGAAGCCGATGAGCAGCACCGTCCAGAACGACGCGCGCACCACGTAGGCGGCGAGCGCGGAGAGACGCTCGGCATCCACCCGCAGCGGCTGGCGGGGGGTGAGGAAGGCGTAGAGCACGACCGCCGCGACCGGCGCCAGGTAGAGGGCCGCCTGCAGCCAGGAGCGGACCGACGCCCCCGGCGTCGACAGGTCGGCGCCGGCCGGGGCGGAGAGGCCCAGCCACTGCGAGAAGAGCGGCCACGCCCCGGGCCAGTCGCGCCAGAAGATGAGGTAGTCGTTCAGGACGAAGGCGAGGGTGACGACCACCACCGAGAGCGCAAGGGTGCGGCTCGCAAGCACGGTTGCGCCTGCGCGGAGCGAAGGCGACGGCCCCCCGCCGCCGGAGTCGGCGTTCATTGCTTCAATGCGAGCCCCGGGGCGGCGGGCGCCGACGCCCCGGAGTCATCGGCCTCGAGCCGCGCGAGGCGCGGTGAGGGATGGCGCTAGAGTCCGAGCACCCGGTTGCGCTGGCGCATGTACTCCTGATCGGAGATCTTCGCCCAGCCTCCGACATCGGCCCGCGCCCTGGCGAAGCTCGCGTGGATGCGTGCGGCCAGATCGCTGTGGGCCTGCGTTTCCTCGAAGACCTCTTCCGACGCCTCGCCGAAGCTGTCGTAGATCTCGTCGCTGAAGACGCGGAGCTCCACGCCCTGCTCGCTGATCAGCTTGGCGAGCCACTCGCCGTTCTTGGCGTTGTACTCGGCCATCATGATGTCGTTCTCGGCCGAGGCCGCCGCCTCGATGGTGATCTGATCGGAGCGGGACAGCCCCTCCCAGAAGGACTTGTTGAGCCCGAAGGAGAGCATCGATCCGGGCTCGTGCATGCCCGGATAGTAGTAGTACTTGGCCGCCTCGTAGAACTTCATGAAGCTGTCGTTCCAGGGGCCGACCCACTCGGTGGCGTCGATGGCGCCGGAGACGAGGTTCTCGTAGATCTGGCCGCCGGGCAGCGATACCGGCGAGGCGCCGAGCTTCGCCATGACGTCGCCCCCGAGGCCGGGAATACGCATCTTGAGCCCCTTGAGATCGTCCTCGGTGTTGATCTCCTTGCGGAACCAGCCTCCCATCTGCACGCCGGTGTTGCCGGCCATCAGGCACTTGAGGTCGAACTCGCCGGCGAGTTCATCCCACAGCTCCTGTCCTCCGCCCCAGCGGATCCAGGCGTTGATCTCGGTGTAGGTCAGGCCGAAGGGCACCGCCGTGAAGTAGGCCCAGCCCGGGTGCTTGCCTTTCCAGTAGTAGTCCGCCGCGTGGTAGGCCTGGGCATTGCCCGATGCCACCTCGTCGAAGGAGTCGAAGGGCTTGACGCGCTCACCCGCTGCGAAGTACTCGACCTGGATGCGCCCGTCGCTCATGTCGGAGAGACGCTGCGCGAGGCGCTGGGCGCCGGTGCCAAGCCCCGGGAAGTCCCTCGGCCACGTGGTGACCATCGCGATCTCGACCCGTTCCTTCGCCACCGCGGCCGCTTCCATGGCCTTCTTGTTTGCTTCCTCCGTGGCGGCCTTCGCTTTCTCCAGCTCCGCTTTGAGGCGCTCGATCTCCGCCTTGTCCTGCTGACCGCAACCCGCAAGCGTCAGTGTTGCCGCCGCAGTTGCACCGATGGCGCCGCCCTTGATCAGATCTCGACGTTTCATGTTTCCATCCATCCTGCATGAGTGTTGGTTTGCGGATTGCGCGACCCGTGGCATAAGTGGAACCGATAGTCGGCTCCCGCCCACACCTCACGGGCCGCAATATACTTCAGAAGAATGGGTGTAGCACCATGCGGCGGGCGTCCGGGAAAGCGCCTTGCCGGGTATGCGATTCCAACCGCGCTGCAGGAGATCAACCGGGTGGACGGAGGGCTGATAAAGGGGACGCTCCTGCCGCTTCTCCTCATCGGCGTCGCGGCCTACGCCGGCCTGTGCGTTCTCCTCTACCTGTTCCAGGACCGGCTCATCTTCTATCCCCAGCCCCTGCCCGAGCGCGTGCGGGAAGTCGTCGCAGCCCTTCCCGGCACCTCGGAGATCGAGGTGATGACGCCGGACGGCGTGCGCCTGCACGGCTGGCTGCGCCACCAGGCGGGCCCCCCGCCCCATCCCCTCGTCATCTACTTCGGCGGGAACGCCGAGGAGGTCTCAGGCCAGATTCTCGATGCCCCGGGGCTCGCGCCCTGGTCGGTGGCGGCGCTGAACTACCGCGGCTACGGGCGAAGCGAGGGCGACCCGAGCGAGGCGGCGCTCTCGGCCGATGCCCTCCTCGTCTACGACCGGCTGGCGGGCCGTGAAGACATCGACGCGGAGCGCATCGTGGTCTTCGGGCGCAGCCTGGGCAGCGGGCCCGCGGTGCCCCTGGCCGCCCGGAGGCCGGTGCGTGCGGTGATTCTGGTCTCGCCCTTCGACAGCCTGCGCAGCATCGCGAAGAAGACCTACCCCTTCGTGCCGGTCACGACGCTGCTGCGCCATCCCTTCGACTCCCTCGCGCTCGCCCCGGAGGTCTCCGCGCCGGTGCTGGTCCTCGCCGGAGACCGGGACGATCTGATTCCTCCCGAGCACTCCCGGAGGCTGGCGGACGCGTGGGCCGGTCCGGTGCGCTTCGAGCGCCTGCCGGATGTCGGGCACAACGACATCCACGCGGCGCCCCGCTACTGGGACGCGATCCGCGACTTCCTCGATTCTCTCCCTCCCGGCTCCTGAGCCCGGCCGAGCGCCTGGCGGCCCGGGCCGGCGCCGGGAATCCCGTTCGTCCGGGCTGCGCCGGCCGGACGGCCAGATCGCAGATGCTCCGCCCCGAAACGAAGGCTACCGCTTCCCGCGCCAGCACTGGTCCCAGTAGTCGTAGGCGACGAGCGCCAGCACCGTGACCGTGATCACGGTAAAGGGCAGGCCGCCCCAGAAGCCGGCGAATCCGGTCGAGATGCTGTGCGCGAGGCCGAGCACGAAGGACGCGAGCATCGCGAGGCCGATGAGGCCGGTGACGATCGGCACGAGAGGTGAGGTCATCGTCTCCCTCCGGGATTCAGGCAAGAGACTCGAGGCCCTCAGGCCTCGTCGGCAATCCGCTCGAGGAGCCAGGCCGCGCTGCGCAGAAGCCGGTCATCGCCCTCCGCGGAACCGATGAGCTGCACTCCAATCGGCAGGCCCGCTTCTCCCTGGAGCAAGGGTACGCACAGCGAGGGCAATCCGCAAAGCGCCCCGATCCGGCAGAAGCCGGGCTCGCCGGGCGACGATGCGAGCGGCGGGGCCTCGCCCTCCGCCGCCGGCACGATGAGCGCATCGTAGTGGTGGTAGAACTCGGAGAAACACGCCTGCGCCTGCGTCAATGTTTCGAGCGCCCCGCGGTAGCGCTCCTCTCCGTGCGAGAGCCCCCGTTCCGCAATCTCCGGGCACGAAGCGTGCGATCGCTGACCCTGCGCCCGGAGCCAGACCGCGCTCTCGTACTCGTCGATGATCCGGTGCGCCGCAGGCAGCCGGCCGAACCATGCCGGCGCGGACAAGCGCACGACGTGCTCTCCCAGGCTGTCGCGCAGCTCCTCGAATCCCTCGTCCGCCGCCGCGGACAGGCATTCGCCGCCCGGCATGTCCAGCCAGATGAAGTCGGGCTCCACCGGGGGCTTCGAGCGGAAGCCCTCGCGCATCCGCGGGCGGGGACGCGGGGTGCTCGCCGCGTCCGCCGCATCGTAGGCGCCGAGCACGTCCGCCAGGAGCGCCACGTCCTCGAGGTCCCGGCCGAAGACCCCGACCTGGTCGAGGGTCGGCGAAGCGCAGCGCGCCCCGCGCCGGGAGACGATGCCCCGGGTCGGCCTGAATCCGTACACCCCGCAATAGGACGCGGAGAGCACGACGCCTCCGCCCGAATCGCAGGAGACCGCGAGCGGAACCTGAAGGGCCCCGGTCGCGGCGGCGGCGCTGCCGCAGGGATCGCCGGCGCGGCGACCCGCATCGCAAGGGTTGAGCGCCACGGCCGGCGAGTCGCCGAGCGGCCCGGTCGCACGGGTCGCGCCGATCAGCACCGCGCCGGCCTCCCGCAGCCGTTCCACCACCGCCGGCATCGCGCGGCCGGGATCGCTCTCCGGGGCGCCCCGCTCCCGGAGTGCCGGCGCGTCCGGCTCGCCGAAGAGCGCGTCGACGGCAACCGGCACACCGTGCAGGGCGCCAAGCGGCAGGCCCCGCTGGCGCAGCGAGTCCATCTCCTTCGCCTCGCCGAGGGCGGCGTCGCGGTCGACCTGCGCCCACGCTCCGAGTAAGTCGTCCGTCTCTTCGATGCGAGCGAGGCAGGCGCCGACGAGCTCGACCGAGGTGAGCCGGCCCGAACGGATCCGCTCGGCCGCATCCACCGCCCGCATCCCGGCGCTGGCGCGAGCGGAGCCGGTCACCGGCGGACGCGCCCCGGTGCCGGCGCTGGAAGGGAGCGCGCGGCCCGCGGCGAGGCAACGAGGTCAGGGAACGTAGGGTCCGAAGAGCGCATCGGGCAGCCAGAGCGCTATCGAGGGATACATGTACATCAGGAACATGCAGAAGATGACGATCGCGAGGTAGGGCATGATGCCCTTGAAGATCTGGATCAGCTCTATCTGCCCGCGCAGCACTCCCTTCAGGTAGTACGCCGACATCGCCATGGGCGGCGTCAGGAAGGAGGTCTGGAGGTTGAGCGCGATCAGCATCGCGAAGAAGTAGGGATTGACGCCGAAGGTATCGAGCATCGGCAGGAATATCGGCACGAAGATGATCAGGATCTCCGACCACTCGAGCGGCCAGCCGAGGATGAAGATGATGAGCTGCACCATGATCAGGAACTGCCACGGCGCGAGATCCATGGACAGCACCCAGTGCTCGATCACGTCGTGCCCGCCGAGATAGGAGAACACCGACGCGAAGGTCCACGAACCGACGAAGAGCCAGCACACCATGGCCGTCGCCTTGGCGGTCAGGTAGATCGACTCCTTGAGCTTGGTCCACGTGAGGGAGCGGTACAGCATGGCGAGGACGAGCCCGCCGAGCGCCCCCATCGCCGCCGCTTCGGCCGGGGTCGCGAGGCCCCCGAGAATGGACCCGAGCACCAGCATGATGAGCACGGTCAGCGGAACGAAGGAGGTGAGGAGCTCGAGGTAAATCCGGCCGCGGCTGGGTGCACTGTCCATGTCCGGCTTCGGGGCGATCGACGGACTGACCATGACCCGCAAGATGACGTAGACGATGTAGAAACCCGCCAGCATGAGTCCCGGGAACACCGCCGCCGCGTAGAGGCGAAGCGGGGAGAGCTCCGCGATCGCCGCGTACACGATCAGCATGATCGACGGCGGGATCAGGATGCCCAGGGTGCCGCCCGCGCAGATGACGCCGGATGCGAAGTCCTTGCGGTAACGGGCGGCGGCCATGGCCGGGAAGGCGAGCAGCCCCATCAGCGTCACCACCGCGCCCACGATGCCGCTCGCGGTGGAGAACACCGCGCAGGTGATGAGCGCGGCGACCGCCATCGATCCCGGCAGGTTCCGGGCCGCGAGCTGCAGCGAGTAGAAGAGGCGGTTGACGATGTTCGCGCGCTCCACCACGTAGCCCATGAACAGGAAGAGCGGCACCGCCACCAGGGTGTCGTTCTCCATCACCGAGTAGGTGTTCTGATTGAGCAGATAGAAGATCTGGTTGTTGAACGCGTCGGCGATGGTCTGGATCGAGCCCGCCTGGTAGTAGGCGTAGTAGCCGAAGCCCACGCCCATCGCGATCAGGGTGAAGGCGATCGGGAACCCGAGCAGAACCAGGACGATGAACATCGTCAGCATCAGGATGGCGACTTCGGGGTTCGTCATGGTCCTTCGCCGTGCCGGATGGCCGTTCCGAGCGGGCCGCGGGTCTCAGGTGTCATCGTCGGGAAGCCGCCGCCGCGTCCTCGGCGAGCGCCTCCCCGGTCTCCCGCACGTCCTCCAGCCGCGGGAGCCAGGCGGCGCTTCGCATCGCGCGCCAGCAACGCAGGATCTCGGCAATTCCCTGCAGGATGAGCAATGCGCCCGCGAGCGGGATGAGCGTCTTGAAGAAGTAGATCTGGATGCGCGCGGGGCTGTTCCAGCTCACCTCCTGGTAGCGCCAGGAATCGGCGGCGATCTCCCAGCCGAACCAGAAGAGCGCGAGCATGCCGGGAAAGAAGAAGAGCAGGTAGAGGGTGAAGTCGATGCGCGCCTGCCAGCGCACCGGCATCAGGCGGTAGAGCACGTCTCCGCGCACATGACTGTCCTGGGCGAGCGCGTAGGGACCCGCCATCAGGAACAGCGCGCCGTACATCTGCACCATCATGTCGAACACCCACACCGTAGGGGCGTTGAGCACGTAGCGCACGAACACTTCGTACGACACCGAGAAGGTCAGGATCAGGATGCACCAGCCGAAAGCGCGACCGATCCAGATGCTCGTGCTCTCAATCGCGTAGATCAGCGCCTTCAATGAGCGAACTCCCCGGGGTCCAACGTGACGGGAGCCGCCGAAGCGGCTCCCACGTGGCATTGCCTTCGCGAACGAGGAAGAATCAGCCGAAGTAGTGCCTGTACGCCAGCTTGTAGTCCGGCTGGTTGAGGTTCAGGTAGTTCATGACCTCCTTGGCGTACGACTTCTGCGACGCCACCACCTTCGCGAAGAACTCGTCCTCGGCGGAGATGCGGTCGATGACCTTGTCCCATGCCTCGAGCTGCGCGCTCATCACCGAGTCGGGGGTGCGGTAGACGTTGACGCCCTGAGCCCGCAGCTTCTCGAGATCCTCGGCGTAGCGCTTGGTGTTGTGCCAGTAGAAGTTGGAGTTCTCCGCTTCGGACGCGTGCTTGAGCACCGCCCTCAACTCATCGGGCAGCGCGTCGTACTTGCCCTTGTTGAAGGTCACCTCGAAGAACTCCTGCGACTGGTGGAAGCTCGCGAGGTGGTAGTGCTTGGACACGTCCTGCATGCCGAAGTCCCGATCCGAGGTCGGATTGTTGAACTCCGCCGCGTCGATGAGTCCCGACTTCATGGCCGGCTGGATCTCGCCTCCGGGAAGCTGGACCACCGACATGCCCATCTCCAGCAGAACGTCGGCGGCGAGGCCGACGGTGCGGTACTTGAGACCGTCCATCTGGCTCGCGTCCGTGATCTGCTCCTTGAACCAGCCGAGCGGCTGCGCCGGCATCGGGCTGTTGAAGAAGCTCACCACGTTGAGGCCGAGGTTCGCCATCAGCTCGTCGAAGAGCTCCTGACCGCCACCGTAGTAGATCCAGCCGAGGACCTCCTGGCTGGACCAGCCGAAGCAGGGGCCGGTGCCGAAGAGCGAGGCGGCCTTGGACTTCGAGTACCAGTAGGCGGGGACGTAGTGGGCGGCATCGAGCACGCCGCGGTGCACCGCGTCCTGCATCTGGCTGGTCTTGACGACCGAGTTGACCGCGAGCAGGTCGATCTGGAGATCCTTGCCGGCCATCGCGTGGACGCGGTCCACGTAGGACTTGGCGTTCTCGAGGAAGATGCCGCCACCCCATGCGGCCTGCATCTTGAGCACCATCGGCTCCGCCCGCACGACGGCGGGCGCTGCAACCCCACCCGCAACGGCAGCGCTCGCCGCCGCGCCCTTGAGAAACTTTCTTCTGGTGGCTTTGCGATTCATCGTTCATCTCCTGGTGGAATACGGGAAGGCAGTTCATTACCCGACGAGACAGAATACGGGCGCGCTTCCTCGGGGCGCAACCGCAGCTTCCGGCCCCAGTGAGCGAAGAGGACCGCCCGCATGCTCCGCCTGCTCGTCATCGTCGCCGTCTACTACCTGATCTTCGGCTACGCCCAGTTGACGGCGGCGTGGCTGTTCTTTCCCGCCTGGCGTCCGGAAACGCCCGAGCTGCTCGCACTGCTGGCGGGGCCCGCCGCCGGCTGGCTGGTTCACCAGGCCCGGCGCAACGCCGCCAGCCGCTGGGTGCAGCGTGCCGTGTACCTGTGGCTGGGACTCGGCTTCCTGCTGCTCTGGGTCGTGGTCCCGGTGCACCTGCTGCGCCTGCTCGGGCTGCCCGAAGGCAGCGCCGCGCTGCTTCTCGCCTGCGTCTACGTTCCACTCGCAGTCTGGAGCATCGTCAACGCGCACCGTATCACGGTCCGACGGCTGGAGCTCTCTTCCCGCAAGCTCGATCGCCCCCTGCGGCTCGTGCAGGTGAGCGATGTCCACGTGGGATCGCGGGGGCCGGGGCTTCTTCCCCGGATTGTGCGCCGGGTCGACGCGCTCGAGCCCGATGCCGTCTTCATCACCGGCGACCTCGTGGACCTCATGGGTCTTCCCGCCGATTCGCTCGACTCCCTCGGGAAGCTCTCGGCGCCCGCGTTCTTCGCGATCGGCAACCACGAGCGCTACGTGGGCAGCGAAGCGGTGTGTGCCCGCCTGGAGGCGCTGGGGGTCACGGTCCTGCGCAACGCGGCCGTCGACCGGGGAACGCTGCACATCATGGGAATCGACGATGCGGAGGCGCGAGATCAGGTCGAACGTCAGCTCGCCCGCATCGAAGTCGCGGACCACCGCCCGGCCGCGTACACGGTGCTCATGTACCACCGCCCCGATGGAGTCCGGGCGGCAGCGCGCGCCGGCGTCGATCTGATGCTCTGCGGCCATACCCACAACGGCCAGATTCTGCCCTTCAACTGGATGGTGAAGCGTTTCTTCCCCTTCATTGCGGGACGCTTCGACATCGGGGACATGGCGCTCTACGTCTCTCCCGGCACCGGAACCTGGGGTCCGACCCTGCGCCTGGGTTCCGTAAACGAGATCACGCTCTTCGAGCTCGCTCCGCAAGCGCGCGCCGGACGGCACGGGCCGCCCGGAGGCGAATCGGCACGGAGTGAGGGACCCGATTGAAGGGCGGACGGTGTGCCCCGCCTGCGAGCGCAGCTTCGGACTGCGCAGCGAAGCAGGTAGCCGAACACTACGTCGAAGCGCCTCGAGCGACTACGGCCCGCTACCACGAGCAGATCGGCGTCCGCAGTAGAGTATCGGGAAGGTATCGCGGCTAGTGTTGCGACTGAGCCCTGCGGACGTCCTCGGGCCAGCGGCTCTTGATGTAGGCGAGCACCGCCCAGATTTCCCGGTCCGAGAGGATGTCCGCGTACGCCGGCATCGTGGTCCGATAGTCGTCGCCCGCGATGGCACCCGGACCGTCGCGGGTCAGCCGGAAGAGCAGCTCGTCGGAGTGGTGCCAGGTGTGGCCGGTCGCGTCGTGCGGCGGGGCGGGAAGCGTGCCGTCGGAGCGGCGCCGCCGCCAGTCGGGCTCGCCTTCCAGGTCCTTGCCGTGGCAGGTGGCGCAGTGCTCCGCGTACACGACCTCGCCCCGGGCCACCAGCTCGGGGTCCGACGCATCCGCGCCCTGCCCTCCCGCGTCGCGGCCGACGTACCACGCGACCCCGACGACCACCACCGTCGCTGCGAGAAGCGTGGCGCTCACGAGGCGCGTCGCGCCGGCGCGCAACAGGGGCCTCTTCACGCGGAAGCTCTCCCTGGAGGCGCACTCAGACGACCGGGTGCGCCCCTCACGCCACTCGAAACCAGGTCTTCATTCCCGCGACCGAGTGCTCGGGGACGTGGCAGTGCAGCAGCCAGTCGCCCGGGTTGTCGGCCACGAACGCGATCTCGGCTTCTTCGTCGCGGTCCATCAGCAGCGTGTCACGCAAGGGGCCGGGGGCTCCGTCGGACCCGATCACCCGGAAGTGGTGCCCGTGCAGATGCATGGAGTGCGGCCAGGCCGTCGCATTGACCATCGTGAGACGTACCGTCTCTCCGAGACCCGCGGCGAACAGCGGCTCCTCGGGCATCTCCGCGAGCCCGTTGAAGGCCCAGACCCTGCCCTGTTCGACGAGGTCGCGCAACTCCATCATGCGGCCCCCCAGCATGGCCTGGCGCAAGCCTCCCATCGCGCCGCCTTCCATCCGGAGGGTCGCACGACGTGCCGTCGCCAGGTCTCCGAGCGCAGGCACCGGGTTGGCGGGAAGCGGCGCCGGGGAAGGCAGGCGGCTCTGGCGCAGCGTTCCCCGCAGCGGGAAGGCGGCGAGCGCGTAGCTGTCCTCGCGTTCCCGGCTCACCAGGAACGCCTCCTCGCCGTCGCCCGCGACGAAGTCCACGATCAGGTCGGTCCGCTCGCCCGGCGAGAGCACGAGGGATTCCGCTTCCACCGGCGCCGGAAGGGGTTGGCCGTCCCGCGCAACCACCCAGCCCTCCATGTGCTCGAGAGCCAGCGAGAAGATGCGTGCGTTCGCCGCGTTGGCGAGGCGCAGCCTCAGCCGCTCGTGCCGCCTCGATTCCCGGCTCCACGCGCCCTCGCCGTTCACCGTGATCCAGTTGCCCACGCGGCCGGCATGAGACCAGTCGTGGAGGGCGCCGAAGCTCTCGTGAATCTGGGCTTCGTTCGTGAGGCGCCAGTCGTCGAGAAGCAGCACCTCGTCCCCATCGACCTCCGGGCCGATCGGCTCGTCGATCACGAGCGCGCCGTAGAGCCCCCGCGCCATCTGCTCGAAGCTGCGATGATGCGAGTGGTACCAGTAGGTCCCGGCGTCCGGCGGCGCGAAGTCGTAGACGAAATCGGCGCCGGGCGGCACGGGAGACTGAGTGAGCTCCGGTGCGCCGTCCATCGCGTTCTCGATGCGGATGCCGTGCCAGTGCACGGTGGTGGGCTGGGGAAGAGCGTTCACGAAACGCCGCCTCACCCTCTGTCCCTGCGTGACGCGGATGGTCGGGCCGGGCACCATTCCGTCGTAGCCCCAGATGCGGGTTTCCGGGTAGTCGGGGGGCGCGAGGCGCGCGGCGCCCGGTCGGGCGTGCAGCGTGATGATCTCGTCGCCCCCGGCCAGGGCGGGCACCCCGATGCCGCCCGCCGCGCCGAGGAGCGCCGCCGCCCCGCTCCCGCGCAGGAACTCGCGTCTCGATTGGGTCATGCTCGGTGCTTCTCGCACGCCGGGCCTTCGCGAGGGCTGAACGGGCGTCGGCGCGGCGATCTTTCCCAGGGCGCCGGGCGCAGTCTGCCGCCCTCGAGGGGGCCATCGTCGCACGGAGTGTCGGATGGCGCGCCCGGAGAGATTCGAACTCCCGACCGCCTGGTTCGTAGCCAGGTACTCTATCCAGCTGAGCTACGGGCGCTTCGCGGGCAAATTATACATGCCGTTTCCGGTGCTGTGGCCGGAAGGCGCGTCCTCGCTCACCTCGGGGTAGGCCAGCCCCGCATCGCCGACCCGCGGACCTTCGATCGCCACCCCGAAGCGGCGGCACGGGGCCGGCACGGGAGTAGCCGGACGGGCGGGATGGTTGTACCTTCGGGGACGTGCGCCGGCCAGCCCGCGCTCGAGGGCGTCCCTTTGCTGGCCGCACGCCGCTCAGAACGCAGGAGAGACTCCGGCATGCAGGCAACACGACCCGTTCCCAGACACATCCGGCTGACCTCCCATCCCGAGGAGCGCAAGAGTGCGGCGCGGGTGCGCTGGGGGGCCGCAACCCCGTCCGAACGCGGCCCGGTGGTCGGCACGCTGACGCCGGAGAGAAACGCGATCGGCGCGCATTCCGGCTCCTACTCGCTCTACCGCGCGCTCGCCGTGGCGGCGGGAACGCTCGATCCCGTCCACGTGCCCGATCTCACCGACACCGCGCCCGCGGCGACGATCGGTCCGCACCCCCAGTGGGGATCGCCGGAACGCATCGTGTCCATCGATCCCTACGGCCACCTCGTGAGCGATGCCTGGGCGGATCGGCTGGAGGCGGGATGGGACATTCGACCCACCATCGCGGTGACCAAGGCACGGATCAAGATGCCGGAGTTCGATCAGGCCATCGCCGCGGGACGCCTGCGCCCGGACGGGAAGGTCCTCACCGAGAACGGAGATGTCCGGGTCACCAAGGCGGCCGTCGAGCCGGTGTGGTACCTCCCCGGCATCGCGGAGCGCTTCGGGGTCACCGAGAGCGAGCTCCGGCGATCGCTCTTCGAGCAGTCCGGCGGCATGTTCACCGAGCTCGTCACCCGCGGCGACCTCAAGCTCTTCCTGCCCCCCATCGGGGGCATCACGGTCTACCTGTTCGGCGACACGCAGGCGATCACCGATCCGGCGCGCCGGGTCGCCTGCCGCGTGCACGACGAGTGCAACGGGTCGGACGTGTTCGGCTCCGACATCTGCACCTGCCGTCCCTACCTCGCGCACGGCATCGAGGTGTGCATCGAGGCCGCGCAGGCGGGGGATTGCGGCGTGATCGTCTACAACCGGAAGGAGGGGCGCGCGCTCGGCGAGGTCACCAAGTTCCTCGTCTACAACGCGCGCAAGCGCCAGCCGGGCGGCGACCGGGCCGAGACCTACTTCGAGCGCACCGAGTGCGTCGCCGGCGTGCAGGACATGCGCTTCCAGGAGCTCATGCCCGACGTCCTGCACTGGCTCGGCATCCGGCGCATCGACCGCTTCGTGTCGATGAGCAACCTCAAGCACGACTCGATCACGCGCCAGGGGATCGAAGTCGTGGAACGGGTCTCGATTCCGAAGGAGCTGATCCCGGACGATGCAAGCGTGGAGATAGACGCCAAGAAGGCGGCGGGCTATTTCAGCGACCATGCGGTCGACGAAGCGGAGGCGGCGTCGACCAGGGGGCGGGGACTGCACGAGTAACGTGCCGGAATCGCGGGGCGACCCCCTCGTCCGGGGGCGTCGCGCGGCATCGAGCTTCGGCCATCGACTGCAACGGAGCCTGAGGACCGAATGGAGAACGTCACCGTCATCGATCACCCGCTGATACAGCACAAGCTCTCGCTCATGCGTCGCCGGGAAACTCCGACGAACGAGTTTCGCGTGCTGCTGCGCGAGATCTCGCACCTCCTCGGCTACGAGGTGACCCGGGACCTCGAGCTGGAGACCCGAACCATAGAGACCCCGCTCACCGAGACGCGCTCCGCTTTCCTCTCCGGGAAGAAGCTCGCGCTCATCTCGATCCTGCGGGCCGGCAACGGGCTGCTGGAAGGGATGCTCGACCTGGTGCCCTCGGCGCGGGTCGGACACATCGGCCTGTACCGCGACCCCGACACCCTGGTCGCGGTGGAGTACTACTTCAAGGTGCCGGAAGGGCTCCCCGAGCGCCCGGTGATCATGCTCGACCCCATGCTCGCTACCGCGAACTCCGCGATCGCGGCGGTCGAGCGGATCAAGGAGGTGGGCGCGCGCAACATCAAGATGGTCTGCCTCCTCGCCGCGCCGGAGGGCATCCGGGCCTTCAATACGGCCCATCCCGACGTGCCGATCTTCACCGCCTCAATCGACGAGCGCCTCGACCACCACGGCTACATCGTCCCCGGGCTCGGCGACGCCGGCGACCGCCTCTACGGCACGCAGTAGCGACCGGGACGCCGACGACCGCGCACGGCTGCCACCCGGGAGAAAGCGGGTCGCCGGGAGGGTGGCGGAGAGGCAAATCCGTCACCAGTGCTTTACTTGAGACACCCTCAAAGGACGAACGATCAACTGCCTCGATGCCACGGCCCTGATGTGCCTGCTCGATGCACGCGTCGGCGAGCTCCCGACTACGATGCCCGTAACATGGCGCTCGAATCTCCCGCGGACCTGCGTTTGTGCTCAGCCACCTGGGTGTCGTGGTGGGACCGGACGGCCTTGGTGCTGGCGACGCGCCTTGCGCTGCGACAACAGCAATGTGGGTGCGCAGTGCACTTGGTCAGGAACCAAAGCCGCATGCGGAAGCCCGGTTTGGTCCGTCACTGACAATCCGGCAGTTCGAGTAACCTCTGTCTCTGCAAGTTGCAAGGGCGTGCTCTTCGGCATCAGTTCTCGTGGTACCGTGCCCCCCGCAGAGGCCACAACGGCTGGAACTGACGTCGCCGATTGCCATCGCTCCACAATTGGATGCTGCATACGCCCCGATGATCAAATCGCATTCAACGCCTCCACCTCCGCGACGGCGGCATTGATCAAGAGCTTGCGACTCGGCTCTGTCCTGGTCGGAGGAAACGCCCCATCCCCATACGACACCTCGGCAGGAATTCATCGGGCCAAATGCATATGCCATAGCGCCGTAGCGGGGCTCGAAGGTGGCGTGAAGAGTGTAATCACCAGTGTTCGATTCGTGGCTTTCCACTTGAATATAGTAGTCACCCGGATGCAGCGATGAGTGTTCCATCCTGAAGTTGGTTCCGCTCCCTGAGCCACCGTCCGTACTCAACACGGATCCTCCCTCGTTCCGTAGAGTGCCCACGGTGTCGAGAGTGCCCGTAGTGTAGACGGTCAAGGTTCCATACTGAGCCACGTAGATCCGGAAGTAATCTACGTCGTTTCCTTGTTCTATGGTTCCCGACAGGGATGTCTCCAATTCCCACATTCCGTCACCGCGGCTTCCCAGGACGCCTGTGCCAGTGGCCTCCGGTATCGTATTGCCGTGGTCATCTCCACTCGCTCCCGTCTCACCACATCCTGCGGGAGGGAATGTCTGCGAGGGAGACGTGGACAGGTTGGCGAGATGCCCCGACCGGGTTCGTATCAAGCTCATGACCTGAATTGGGTGGGGATGGGCGGACGCGGACTCCGCGGACACGAGCAAATGCCACTTGCCTTCCCCGTCCCCCAAGCGGCCGTCGGTGGTACCACTCCAGATCCCTTGCTCGAGCTGTCGCGCACTCAGTGTACGTGCCGCTCCGGCCGGCAGATCGAGTTGAAAGTACCCGTACGGCGACGCATCACCCCGGGCGTCCAGTCCTCTGATGTAGACGTAGGCGTCGTCTTCGCCGGGATTGATGAGGCGTAGCAGGCTCTCGAGCGAACGATTGCTCCCGGGATTGAAAATCGGCACGTGGTGACACCCGTTCGCCTCTGGAACGAGGTCGTGCATGCTGGTCAGGAAGCCGTCTGGTGTTCGGATGTAGGCGAGGGGTTCGATGTTCAGGTCCGTGCTCAACTCCAGCCGCCAGTTGTCGGTGCCGTCCCCGACGCCTCCCGACAATCCCCGGTCAGGGTTCCCTTCTTCCAGGTCCCGGGAGTTGAACTGCACTGCTTCCTTCGCGTCCAGCGACAGCGTGGCGGGTCCGAAGCGCCGGCCGGTATCGTCGATGGCGTGGATGCTCACCGTTCCCCCGCGATCGGAGTGATTGATGATGCGGACAAATCCTTGCTGAGCGAGATTGGAAGCCGGCGTCACCAGAGGGATGGAGTGGTGTTGCTGTGCCAGGGCGGGCGGACCCAGAAACAACAGGAACGTTATGGCCAGCCATGAGATCCGCGGGGCGCTTCCCTCACCAGTCTCTTGTTGGAGGTTGTCAGTCGAGAGGTTGCGATGATGGCACGTTGCCGATGCACGTCGCGTGGGAGAAGAAGGCACTTGAACCTCCGTACGGATTCGATCGAGCCGACAAACGCAACTCTATAGAGTTCTTTGGGCATAAAGCATTGATTTTATGTGTGGATAAGCGTCTTTTGATGTCGCTTCAATAAAGTGTGAACTAGTTTCCCCTGCGCCATACCGCAAACGGCGCGAGGCACCGCGATCTCGGCGCCCGGGCAAGCCGCGATGCGTGCCGAATCGAAGAGTGAGCAGCCTTGACGCAGCTCGACGACGCAAGGCGACAGAGCCGGGCGCCGCGCGAGCACGTCTCCACCCTCATCGCGGCCCTTCGGCGCATCCACGCCACCCTCGATCTCGACACCGTGCTCGGCGAAGTGGTTGAGAGCACCCGCGCCCT
Source organism: Gammaproteobacteria bacterium (assembly GCA_022824305.1). GTDB lineage: Bacteria > Pseudomonadota > Gammaproteobacteria > HK1 > HK1 > JAJEAD01. The sequence continues at coordinate 319,528 of JAJEAD010000011.1, forward strand.
CACCGGCGCCCGCTACGGCGTCAGCGTCACCCTCGACGAGGCGGGCGCGCCCCAGGATCCGATGTTCTCGGGCCTCGCTCCGGAGGAGGAGCGCAAGCGGTTCGCCTGGCCCGGCGACGCCCGCCTGTCCGGGCATCTGGGCACCCTGGCGGAGCCGCTACGGGTGGCCGACTTCCCGGCGGGCGAGTACGGGTCATCGGCGCACCCGCGGGACCGGGACGAGGCAGTTCTCGCCGGGAAGAGTCGACCGAATGGCGTCGGCAATGGTGGAGACAGCGGCCAGGAGTCCGCGGACGCTGTTGTTGTCGACCGCAATGATGGCGATGGGCGCATGCGGCTGCTCCGCTGCCATGCGCTTGTCGGTGGTTACGAGGGTCGTGAAGCCGTCGTGCTCCGCCACGGCGAGGAGTTCGTCGTCGTGGAACGAGCGCCAGTTGCGAAAACGGCGGACTCGACCACGGCACCGCCGAGGTGCTGCTGGAGTGGCTGGCGTAGGCGCGGTGACACACCGACGTCAAGGAGAACCCTCACGCCCGGGTGTCAGGAGGAGGCTGCACAGTTGGGATTGCGGGCTGCAGCGACGCAGACGGCCGTAGCTCCGGCACGCAAGACGGCGGCGACCGCTCTGGGATCAATTTGAAAGTCGCGCTGGAACTCGTCCACCGGAACGCCGTCCTCGATCCAGTCGAAGAGCTGTTGGACGGGAAGGCGCGTACTGCGGAAACAGGGCACACCGCTCATGCGTGCAGGATCGATCCAGACTGCTTCTTCAAGCGGCATGGGACGATCAGGGCTTGTCTTGGCAAACGTCTTCATGAGCGTGGGCGTGCGCGCACTCGAACCAGCATCGAAAAGCATACGCTTGGCGGCGGCGGCGTTCGATGAATCCGGTACACGCAGAAATTGGGTTCTGGCGCTACGCCGTAGGCGCTGGTGACCGTCCCCGACCGGACCCGATCCGCGAGGTGCCCTCGAAGGCGCCCCGATCGTGAGGAAGATCTCAGAAAACGCCAGGTGGCGTCACCCAAGCCCTTCTCTCTTTCGGTACGCCTCATATAAGTTATTGTTTTTATGGAGTTAGTGGCGGAGAGGGAGGGATTCGAACCCTCGATGGGGGATAAGCCCATACTCCCTTAGCAGGGGAGCGCCTTCAGCCGCTCGGCCACCTCTCCACGCGGTCGGACGGGAGCATACCCGAGCCTTCGCCCGGCGCAAAGCTGGCCGCCCGCGGAGGGCCGGCCAGGGAGGGCGCGCCTTCGACCGGCCGATTCCGGCGAGCCGGCGCGCGCCGGCGCGAGCTCCCGGATTCCGATCCCTGGTCAGCGCGCGTCAGTCATCGGGGGGTGGAGGAGGATCGTCGGGAGCCGAGGCGTCTTTCTCGGCCTGGATCCGCTCGTAGATCTCCTCCCGGTGCACCGATACGTCCCGGGGCGCGTTGACACCGATTCGCACCTGGTTGCCCTTGACCCCGAGCACGGTCACCGTGACCTCGTCCCCGATCATGAGGGACTCGCCCACTCTCCTGGTCAATATCAGCATTGGCGGCTCCTTGCGCCTCAGGCGCGGCCTGCCTGCAGCTCGCGGACTCTCGGTCCGCCGTTCTCCGCCTGGTCACTCCCGAGCCCGAATTCCGAGTGCAGGGCACGTACCGCGAGCTCGAGATACCGTTCGTCCGTGACAACGGAGATCTTTATCTCCGACGTGGAGATCATCTGAATGTTTATGCCTTCGTCAGCCAGCGCCTTGAACATTCGGCTGGCGATTCCGGCGTGGGAACGCATGCCCACGCCGACCAGGGAGATCTTAACAATCCGGTCGTCGCCGATCACTTCCCGCGCGGCCATGTCCCGGCAGTTCGCCCGAAGAATGTCCATGGCCCTTTCGAAATCGTTGCGATGGACGGTGAAGGTCATGTCGGTGTTGCCGTCCCGGCTCACGTTCTGCACGATCATGTCCACTTCGATGTTCGCATCGGAGATCGGGCCGAGCGTGCGGTAGGCGATTCCGGGCTTGTCGGGGACCCCGAGCACTGTGAGCTTCGCCTCGTCACGGCTGTAGGCCACCCCCGATATGAGCGGCTGCTCCATGGAATCATCGTCCGGCATGATGAGAGTTCCCTCCCCTTCATCGAAAGAAGACAGCACGCGCAGCCTGACATCGTACTTGCTCGCGAACTCCACCGCGCGAATCTGAAGCACCTTGGCGCCGCCGCCCGCGAGCTCCAGCATTTCCTCGTAGACGAGGAAGGGCAGGCGGCGCGCCTGCGGCTCGATGCGCGGATCCGCAGTGTAGACCCCGTCGACATCGGTGAATATCTGGCACTCGTGCGCATCGAGCGCCGCCGCCAGCGCGACCGCGGTGGTGTCGGACCCGCCCCGGCCGAGCGTCGTGATGTTGCCGTCGAGATCGACGCCCTGGAATCCGGCCACGACCACGACGCGCGAGCGGCCGAGCTCTTCTCGGATCCGGCTCTCGTCGATGCGGGTGATCCTCGCCTTGGTGTGGGCGGTGTCGGTCCGGATCAGCACCTGTCCGCCGGTGTAGGAGCGCGCATCGCAACCCAGGCGTAGCAGGCTCATGCTGAGCAGCGCGATGGTGACCTGCTCTCCGGTGGCGAGCAGCACGTCGAGCTCCCGGGGACTGGGATCGGGATCGATCTCCCGGGCGAAGCGAATCAGGCGGTCCGTTTCCCCGCTCATCGCGGACACCACCACCACCACGTCGTGGCCTTCCTCCCGGGTGCGCTTGATCCGGGAGGCGACCGCGGCGATGCGCTCGGTGCTGCCGACCGAGGTGCCGCCGAACTTCTGCACGATGAGGCTCATGGATGGGACCTGTACGGAGCGCCGCCGGGGGAAGCTAGCCCGCGAGCTGTTCGCGAACCCATCCGGATACGGAATCGATCGCTTCCTGGACCTTGCCGGGCTCGTTTCCGCCCCCTTGCGCGAGGTCGGGACGCCCTCCGCCCCGGCCGCCCACCTGCCGGGCGACGAAGTTCACGAGCGGGCCGGCGGCGATGCGGTCGGTGGAGTCCCGGGTGACGCCGGCGACGAGGCTCACCTTCTCGCCGTCGACCGCGGCCAGCACGACCGCGGCGGACCCGAGCCGGCCCTTGAGCTGATCGACCATGTCCCGCAGGCCCTTGGCCCCGATGCCCTCGACCCGGGCCGCCAGCACCGCGAGCCCTTCCACGTCGACCGCCCGCGTCGCGAGATCCTCGCCGTGCGACGCGGCGAGGCGAGCGGTGGCGCGGGCGAGCTCCTTCTCGAGCTCGCGGTTGCGCGCAAGCAGTTGCTCCACCCGGTCCACCACCGCTTCGGGCTCCGAGCTCACCAGGCGCGAGAGTCGGGCGAAGCGCTCGTCCGCCCGCACGAGCCAGTCGAGCGCGGCCTCCCCCGCGAACGCTTCCACCCGGCGAACTCCCGCCGCGATTCCGGTCTCCGAGACCAGCTTGAAGAGCCCGATGTCCCCGGCGCGCGAGACGTGCGTGCCGCCGCAGAGCTCCACCGAGTAGTCACCAATCGACAGCACCCGCACCGGGTCGTCGTACTTCTCTCCGAAGAGCGCAATCGCGCCGCTCGCACGCGCCTCGGCGAGCGGCATGACTTCGATTCGGGCCGGATCGTTTCCGAGTATCCACTCGTTGACGCGGCGCTCGATCGCCCGCAGACGCTCCGGGCTCACCGGCTCGTAGTGCGAGAAGTCGAAGCGCAGGCGGTCCGGCGCCACCAGGGACCCCTTCTGTTCGACGTGCTCGCCCAGAACGCAGCGCAGTGCCGCATGAAGCAGGTGGGTGGCGGAGTGGTGGCGCGCGGTTGCCGCGCGGGCAGGCGCATCGACCCGCGCCTGCGCGGAATCGTCCGGCGCGAGCTCGCCTCCCGAGAGCACTCCGTAGTGGGCGATCGAATCGCCCCGGCGCCGGGTGTCCCTCACCTCGAAACGCGCCGGATCCACGCTGAGCGTGCCCCGATCCCCGACCTGGCCACCCCCCTCCGGATAGAAGGGCGTGCGATCGAGCACCACCACCCCTTCCTCACCCGGACGGAGGCGTTCCACCGGGCGACCGTCGCGCAGCACGACGCGAACCTCACCTTCCGCGGCGGTGCTCTCGTAGCCGAGGAAGCGGGTCGTGGCGCCGTCGGCGGGCAGGCTCTCGTCGTCGCCGCTCTCGTCGGCGAAGCGATGCGATGCGCGGGCGCGTTCCCGCTGCGCGTCCATCGCCGCCTCGAAGGCTTCGAGATCCACCCCGAGGTTGCGTTCCCGCGCCACGTCGGCGGTGAGGTCCACCGGAAACCCGTAGGTGTCGTAGAGGCGGAAGACGGTCTCCCCGGGGATGGTGTCGCCGCAGAGCTCCTCGATCGCGGCGTTCAGGATCCGCATGCCCTGGTCCAGGGTGAGCGCGAAGCGCTCTTCCTCGATGCGCAGCGTCCGCTCCACGATCTCCCGCCGCGCGCGCAGCTCCGGGTAGGCCTCCCCCATTTCCGCCTCGAGCGGCGCGACCAGGCGGTGGAAGAAGGGGTCCGACATGCCGAGCCGGTGCCCGTGCCTGATGGCGCGCCGAACGATGCGTCGCAGGACGTATCCGCGCCCCTCGTTGGAAGGCATCACGCCGTCACAGATGAGAAAGGCCGCCGCCCGGACATGATCGGCGAGCACCCGCAGCGACTTGTCGCCGAGCTCCGGCGCGCTCGTCACCTCGGCCGCGGCGCCGATCAGGGCCCTGAAAAGGTCCGTGTCGTAGTTGCTGTGCACTCCCTGCATCACCGCGGCGACCCGCTCAAGCCCCATTCCGGTATCCACCGAAGGGGCGGGCAAGGGGGTCATGCGGCCCGTTGCGTCACGGTTGAACTGCATGAACACCAGGTTCCAGATCTCGACGTAGCGGTCGCCGTCCTCGTCGGGACTGCCGGGAGGCCCGCCGGGGACCTCGGGGCCGTGGTCGTAGAACACCTCGGAGCAGGGACCGCAGGGCCCGGTGTCGCCCATGGACCAGAAGTTGTCCTTCTCCCCGCAGCGGGTGAAGCGGCGCGGATCCGCACCGATTTCGTCGAGCCAGATCTGCGCAGCCTCGTCGTCGTCCTCGTACACCGTGACCCACAGCCGCTCCGCGGGCAGTCCCAGCGTCTCCGTGATGAGCTGCCAGCAGTACCCGATCGCCTCGCGCTTGAAGTAGTCGCCGAAGCTGAAGTTGCCGAGCATCTCGAAGAAGGTGTGGTGGCGCGCGGTGTAGCCGACGTTCTCGAGATCGTTGTGCTTGCCGCCCGCCCGCACGCAGCGCTGCGCGGTCACCGCGCGCCGGTAGGGCCGCTGATCGGTACCGAGGAACACGTCCTTGAACTGCACCATCCCCGCGTTGGTGAAGAGCAGGGTCGGATCGTTACCGGGGACCAGGGGACTGCTGGGCAGCACCTCGTGACCGCGCGCGCGGAAGTACTCGAGGAAGGTGCGGCGCAACTCGTTGCTGGAGGTCATGACTGCACTTGAAAGCGGGTTCAGGGCACGGAAGCGGTTTCGGAGACGCGGCGAGACTGTCCATTTCGCCCTTCGGCCCCGGTCATCGGGCGGTGCTCAGTGTAACGGGAAGGTGCGACGGTATAGCTAATCGATCGCGTTGCGGACGTGGTCCGAACAGAAGCCGCGGCGCAGCAGAAAGCGCACCCGCTTCGCGCGTTCCCTCGGCTCGGAGGGCGCACTCTCGCCGAACCGCCGGCGGAGCGCGCGAAGGGCCACGTCCCGCCACTCGGGATCCTTCTCTTCGAGGCACCGGGAACAGACATCGCCCGCGACACCCCGGCGCTCGAGCTCCGCTCGGATGAGGAGCGGTCCGAATCCCCGCCCGCGGCGGGCCGCGACGTACTGTTCCGCGAAGCGCCGGTCGGAGAGCCAGTCCCGCTCGCCGAGATCGTCCAGGACCCTCGTGACCACATCCTCGTCGAATCCCCGCGCGATGAGCTTGCCGCGCAGCTCCGCGCGGGAGTGCTCGCGGCGGGCGAGAAGGTCGAGCGACTTGCGGCGCGCCGGGGCGAGCAGTTCGTCTTCGCTCAGGCCTCCACCTCCTCGGGATCCTTCGTCTCCGCCTCCTCCGTGCCGAGCAGTCGCTCGCGGAGCGCGCGGTCGACGCTCGCCGCGACGTCCTCGTGGTCCTTCAGGAAGTTTCGGACGTTGTCGCGTCCCTGGCCGATGCGGTCTCCGCGGTAGCTGTACCAGGCGCCGGCCTTTTCGACCATGCCGTGCTTGACGCCGAGGTCGATCAGCTCGCCCTCCCGCGAGATTCCCGTCCCGTAGAGGATGTCGAACTCGACCTGCTTGAAGGGCGGGGCGAGCTTGTTCTTGACCACCTTGACCCGGGTCTCGTTGCCGATCACCTCGTCGGCCTTCTTGATCGCGCCGATGCGGCGGATATCGAGACGCACCGATGCGTAGAACTTGAGCGCATTGCCTCCGGTGGTGGTCTCGGGGCTGCCGAACATGACGCCGATCTTCATGCGGATCTGGTTGATGAAGATGACCAGCGTGTTCGAGCGCTTGATGTTGGCGGTGAGCTTGCGCAGGGCCTGGGACATGAGCCGGGCGTGCAGGCCCACGTGGGAGTCGCCCATTTCCCCTTCGAGCTCCGCGCGCGGGGTGAGCGCCGCCACCGAGTCGATGACCACGACGTCCACCGCCCCGGATCTCACGATCATGTCGGCGATTTCGAGGGCCTGCTCACCGGTATCGGGCTGCGACACCAGAAGCTCATCGACGTTGACGCCAATCTTTTCGGCGTACAGCGGGTCGAGCGCATGCTCCGCATCGATGAACGCGGCGGTGCCGCCTTCGCGCTGAGCCTGGGCGACCACTTCCAGGGTGAGCGTGGTCTTGCCCGAAGACTCCGGACCGTATATCTCCACCACCCGGCCGCGCGGCAGCCCGCCGATGCCGAGCGCGACGTCCAGGCCGAGCGAGCCGGTGGATATCGAACCGACATCGCGCACCGCGCTCGAGTCGCCCATGCGCATCACCGCGCCCTTTCCGAACTGGCGTTCGATCTGCGACAGCGCGGAGCGCAGCGCCCGCTTTCTATTCTCATCCATGTTGTTGATCTCCCTTACAAAAGTTGTGCACTCGGCGAATCCGGATCCGATCCTGGATCCCGGCTTCGATTATTCCACACATCGCCGCTCCGCATCACCCGCGGGACGGGGATCGAGGCCCCCTTCGAGCACGAAAAAAAGCTTCCAGGAGTTCCGCGGACTCGGCTGCGAGCACGCCTCCGGTCACCTCAACCCGGTGGTTCAGCTTCGTGCTTCCCAGAATGTCGAAGACGCTGCCGCCCGCGCCCCAGCGAATGTCCGGGGCCGCGTACACCAGTCTCGAGACCCGGGCGTGGACGATGGCGCCGGCGCACATCGGGCAGGGCTCCAGCGTCGTGTAGAGGGTACACCCGGGCAGGCGGTAGTTTCCGGCCCGGCGCCCGGCGGCGCGCAGAGCGCGAATCTCGGCGTGGGCGCTCGGATCGCAGGTCGATATCGGCGCATTGGCGCCCGCGCCCTGCTCCTCTCCCATGGACACCAGCACCGCGCCCACCGGCACTTCACCCGCAGCCTCCGCCGTCCGGGCGAGTTCGAGCGCGCGCCGCATCCAGCGCTCATCCTCGGCGCTCATTCCCATTCGATGGTCGCGGGGGGCTTGCCCGAAATGTCGTAGGTCACGCGCGATACGCCGGGCACTTCGTTGATGATGCGGCGCGACACCGTGTCGAGCAGCGCATAGGGCAGTTGCGCCCAGCGCGCGGTCATGAAGTCCACGGTCTCGACCGCGCGAAGCGCGATGACGTGCTCGTAGCGCCGCGCATCGCCCATCACTCCCACCGAACGCACGGGCAGGTAGACGGCGAAGGCCTGGCTCACCCGCTCGTACCATTCGTGGCGGCGCAGCTCCTCGATGAAAATGGCATCCGCGCGACGGAGCGTGTCCACGAATCGGGGACGGATCTCACCGAGTATGCGCACTCCGAGCCCGGGGCCGGGGAAGGGATGCCGGTGGATCATCTCGTGGGGCAGTCCGAGGACCTCGCCGATCGCGCGCACCTCGTCCTTGAAGAGCTCTCGCAGCGGTTCGACGAGTCGCAGGCGCATGCGCCGGGGAAGTCCGCCGACATTGTGGTGCGACTTGATGACGTGGGCCTTGGCGCTGCCCGCTCCGGCGGACTCGATGACGTCGGGATAGATCGTGCCCTGCGCCAGCCACTCGATGCCGCGCTCCCGGCCCGCCGCCTCCTCGAAGATCTCGATGAAGAGGTTCCCGATGATCTTGCGCTTGCGCTCGGGATCCGAGACCCCTTCGAGGGCGGCCAGGAAGCGCGGGCCCGCGTCCACGCGCACCACATGGACCCCGAGGTGCCGGGCCAGGGTCGCCATCACCTGGTCCCCTTCACCGAGGCGCAGCAGCCCCGTATCGACGAATATCGCGGTGAGCCGGTCGCCGATGGCGCGGTGCAGGAGCGCCGCCACCACCGACGAGTCCACTCCCCCGGACAGCGCGAGCAGCACCCGATCTTCGCCGACCCGGTCACGGATGCGGGCGACCGCGTCGTCGATGATGCTGCTCGCCGACCACAGGGACCGGCAGCCGCAGATCGCGTGCACGAAGCGGTCGAGGATCTTCCGCCCGCCGGGCGTATGCGTCACCTCCGGGTGGAACTGAAGTCCGTAGAAGCCCCGCGACTCGTCGGCAATGGCGGCGATCGGGCAGTTGCCGGTCGACGCCATCAGGTGGAAGCCGGGGGGCATCTCGAGGACCCGGTCGCCGTGGCTCATCCACACGTCGAGGCGCTGCGCGTCCGGCCGCTCCGTTTCCGAAATGCCCTCGAGGAGCGCGCCGGGGCCCGCCACCTGGAGCTCCGCATGCCCGAACTCCCGCCTCGCCGAAGTCTCGACCCGCCCGCCGAGCTGCGTCGCCATGGTCTGCATCCCGTAGCAGATCCCGAGCACCGGCACTCCGATCTCGAAGACCCGGGCCGGGGCCCGCACCGACGCGGAATCGACGACGGACTCGGGACCGCCGGAGAGGATGATGCCGCGGGCGGCGAAGCGGTCGATGCGGGCGGGATCGACGTCGTGGGGAAGGATCTCGCAGTACACGCCCGCTTCGCGCACGCGCCGCGCGATGAGCTGGGTGTACTGGCTGCCGAAGTCGAGGACGAGAATCCGATCGGAATGGATGTCCGGCGTGCCGGACTCGCGTCCCGCCACCGCCGGCTCCGCCCGCGCGCCGGGCATCGATCAGGTCGCCCGGTAGTTCGGCGGCTCTTTGGTGATGCTCACGTCGTGAACGTGGCTCTCCCGGACCCCGGCCTGGGTAAGGCGAACCAGCCGGGCCTTGTCGCGCAGCTCCTCCAGGCCGGCGCAGCCGGTGTAGCCCATGCTCGCCCGAAGGCCGCCGAGAAGCTGATCGAGCACGTGGGCGAGACCGCCCTTGTAGGGAACCCGGCCTTCGACGCCTTCGGGCACGAGCTTCTGGATCTCATCGGCCGCCTCCTCCTGGAAGTAGCGGTCGCGGGAGCCGTGCTCCCCCCCCATGGCCCCGAGCGAGCCCATGCCCCGATAGGACTTGTACGAGCGCCCCTGGTAGAGCTCGACCTCTCCGGGAGCCTCTTCGGTTCCCGCGAAGAGACTTCCGATCATCACCGAATGGGCGCCGACCGCGATGGCCTTGGCGATGTCTCCAGAGTAGCGGATGCCGCCGTCGGCGATGATGGTCACGTCGGAGCCCCGCAGCGTGCGGCCCACCTCGGCGATCGCGCTGAGCTGGGGCACCCCCACGCCGGCCACCATGCGCGTGGTGCAGATCGATCCCGGGCCGACGCCGACCTTGACTCCGTCCGCGCCCGCCCGGCGCAGGGCGTCGGCCGCTTCTCCGGTCGCGATGTTTCCGCCGATGACCTGCACGCCCGGATGGCGCTGCTTGATCGACCTCACCCGGTTTATGACCCCCTGCGAGTGGCCGTGCGCGGTGTCCACCACCACGATGTCGACGCCGGCCTCGACCAGCGCCTCCACGCGCGCCTCGGTGTCCTCGCCGGTGCCCACCGCGGCGCCCACCCGCAACTGCCCCTGCTCGTCCTTGCAAGCGTCGGGGTGCTCGGTCGACTTCTGGATGTCCTTGACGGTCACGAGGCCCCGCAGGTGGAAGCCGCCGTTCACCACCGGCACCTTCTCGATGCGGTGCTCGTGGAGAAGGTGCAGGATCTCGTCGCGGCCCGCCCCCTCGCGCACCGTGACCAGGCGCTCGCGCGGCGTCATCACCAATGAAACCGGGCTCCCGTAGCGGGTCTCGAAGCGCAGGTCGCGGTGGGTGACGATTCCCACCAGCTCGCCCCCCTCCACCACCGGCACCCCGGAAATCTGCATGGTCCGGGTGAGCTCCAGCACCTCGCGAATCGTGGTGTCCGGCGACACGGTGATCGGGTCCTTGATCACCCCGCTCTCGTACTTCTTGACGCTTCGTACCTCGCTCGCCTGCCGTTCGACCGGCATGTTCTTGTGGATGATGCCGAGGCCGCCCGCTTGCGCTATCGTGATCGCGAGGCGGGCCTCCGTGACCGTGTCCATGGCCGCGGAAACGAGCGGGATGTTGAGGGACACCTCGCGGGTGAGCCGGGTGCCGAGGCGGGCCTCTTTGGGCAGGATATCGGAGAACGCGGGGATCAGGAGGACATCGTCGAAGGTCAGGCCTTCCAGGACCTCGAGCATGCTCGGCACACCTGCAGTTCGGGGATCCGACGCATTCTACGTAGGAAGCCACCACCGGTAAATTCATGATGGACTCTTCCGCCCGCCCCTCGAACGTCATCGAAGCGCCGATGCGCGACATCTACACGGTGTCGCGACTCAACCTCGAGGCGCGGCGTCTCGTCGAATCCGGCTTTCCGCCCCTGTGGGTCGAGGGAGAAATCTCGAACCTCGCCCGTCCGAGGTCCGGTCACCTGTACTTCTCTCTCAAGGACGACCGGTGCCAGGTGCGCTGCGCGATGTTCCGAATGCAGAACCGCCACCTCGAGTTCGAGCCCGACAACGGAATGCAGGTGCTCGCTCAGGTCCGGGTCAGCCTCTACCCCGAGCGTGGCGAGTTCCAGCTCATCGCGCACTACCTCGAGGAAGCGGGAGCGGGCGCGCTTCGCCGGGCCTTCGAGGCGCTGAAGCAGCGCCTCGGCAACGAAGGGCTCTTCGACGACGAAGCCAAGCAGCCCATCCCCCGGGTGCCCGCGTGCATCGGCATCCTCACCTCGCCGACCGGCGCCGCGCTGCGCGACATCCTGACCGTGATGCGGCGGCGCTTTCCCGGGGTGCACGCGATCCTGTACCCGGTCCCCGTGCAGGGCAGCGGGGCAGCGGCCCGCATTGCCGAGATGCTTGAGCGCGTCGCCGCGCGAGCCGAGTGCGACGTGCTCGTGCTCGCTCGAGGGGGCGGCTCGATCGAGGACCTGTGGTGCTTCAACGAGGAAAGGGTCGCACGCGCGATTCACCGCTGCCCGATTCCGCTGGTCACCGGAATCGGGCACGAGACCGACTTCACGATCGCGGACTTCGTCGCCGACCGGCGTGCACCGACCCCCTCCGCGGCGGCGGAGATGATCACCCCCGACGCGCTGCAATGGCGCGATGACCTCGAGCGCGCCCGGCTGCGACTCGGGCGCACGATGCGCCGGAGCATCGAGGAGCGCCGCGCCCGCCTGAACCTGCTCCGGCGGGCGCTGCCGGATCCCCGGCGGCGAGTGCAGGACCTCTCGCAGCGACTGGACGGACTCCTCGCGAGAGGCCAGCGCGCGCTGCTGCGAACGGCGGAGCGAAGGCGTGACACGCTTCGGGCCCTGCTCTCCCGCCTCCACGGCCAGGCGCCCGCGACCGTGGTGCGCGCCTACCGGATCCGTGCCGGCGTCCTCCGTTCCCGCCTCGTTCGCTGCATGCAGTACGCGCTGGAGACGCGCCGGGCGCAGATTCGATCCCTGCAGCGCGCGCTGGCCGCGGTGGGGCCACAGCAGACGCTGGACCGCGGATACGCGATCGTCTCACGCCAGCGAGACGGGAAGGTGCTGCGCGACGCAGCGCAGGTCGAGCCGGGCGAACCCATCGAGGCCCGACTCGCCCGAGGACGCCTGGAAGGCACGGTGACCGGACGCCGTCCTTCCTGAGGCGCGCTTTTGTGGTGGGGACCGAGCTTGCGGTGCAATCAACAAGCGGGTCGCGCCGGGTGTTCCCGTGCCCGTCCAGGCTGTCCCTGGGTCTGCGTTGACCGGCAATCTCCTGCCGCCTCTACGGGACGAGGCTCGACTCCCGAGCGAAAGGCAAGACTTCGGGTGAGCTGGCCGGGAAATGTTCCTCACGAGATTCCGGAGTTCCCAAGTGGCCGGAACGAAGGCCGCCGTCATTCCACGCATACATCGTCACCATCACCGCGTGGTCGTAGTCGATGCGCTCGCCATGCCAGTGCGCCCTTGCGGTCTCGGAGCTTATGGCGAGCCCGAGAGCTTCGTTCCGGGCAGCGACGGTGCCGGGCGAGGACGCCTCGCTCGGTGCCGGCGCTCGTACCGGGTTGCCGTTCGGGTCGGTGAAGCGCAAGGCCCCGTCGTCGAGGCGCCGTACATCGAAGCCGCCCTCGTGCACCAGGCGGTGGTGCGCCGGACACAGCAGCACGAGGTTGTCGAGCGTGGTCTCTCCTCCCTCGGCCCAGTGACGCATGTGGTGCCCGTGAAGGCGATGAGTGGAAGGGCAGCCGGGGAAACGGCAGCCGCGATCACGGCTCATGAGGGCGCGGCGTAGCGCCGGGGGGATGCTGCGGGTACGCCGCCCGACGCTCAGCGGCTCTCCCCGTGGCCCGTCTACGGTGGTGACGATGCCTCCATCACAGCACAGCCGCCGTGCGGTCTCCGCCGCGATGGCGGTGTGATGCTCGATTTCACACCGGCCTGCCGTGCCCCGGGCGAGCACCTCGGCATCGACGTGCACCACCATCTCGTGGCGGTGGGGGCCGAGTGCCGGAGCCTCGCCCTCCTCGAACATCCGCTCGGCCATCCATGCCAGCGCGTCTGCCCGGCGCACAGTGTGGGAGGGGCGGTGAGGATGCGTCCCACGTGGGACGCCGGCCCCGTCGCCCCGGCCCATACCGGAGCACGCCGGTGCCTGCCCCGCCGCTTCGACTTCATTTGACGTCCCATCTGGGACGTCCGGGGCCTTCCCCTCGTTGTTCCACTCGGAGGCGGGCTGCTCGGCGGCGTGAGCCTCCATCGCTGCATCGAGCGCGCTCAGGATTCTCGCCCCGGTCTCCGGCGGAAAACGCCCGTGCAGCACCAGCGTGCCGTCGTCCTCGTACCAGTACTTCAGCTCCCGATCCTTGTGCTGG
>JAJEAD010000073.1 GCA_022824305.1 Gammaproteobacteria bacterium
GAGCGAGGGCGCTCACCGGGTGGTCATCTTCAACCCGGGGCACAACCGGAGCCTGGTGAGCTGGCTGCGGGTGGTCAACGCGGGGACGAAAGGAGCCGAGGTGCGCATCGAGGGCATCGACGCCACGGGCGCGTCGTCGGAGGGGACGGTGGAGCTCTCGCTGGCGGCGGGGACCTCGCGGACGCTGAGCGCGCAGCAGCTGGAGTCCGGGGAGGGGGAAGGCCTGAGCGGGTCGCTCGGCACGGGACAGGGCAAGTGGCAACTGGTGGTGAGCGCGGATGCGCCCGTCGAGGTGATGAGCCTGCTCTCGACACGCTCGGGGCACCTGACCAACCTGTCGACCGCGCCCGCGCACACCGAGACCGTCGAAGACGGCGCCAGCGTGTTCCGCGCGCACATCTCGGGACCCGTCGTGCAGTCGAAGTGCGTGGCCTGCCATGTCCAGGGGGGACTGTCGGGGAACACGCGGCTGGTGTTCGTGCCCGAGAGCGCGGCGGACCACGAGGCAACCAACCTGCGCGCCTTCGAGAACTTCCTCGATGCGGTGGACGGAGGAGCCACGCTGATTCTGAACAAGATCCAGGGCGTGGCCCACGGCGGCGGGGTGCAGGTGGCGGCGGGCACGCCGGAGTTCGCCCACATGGAGCGCTTCCTTGGGCTGCTGGGCGAGGAAGTCGTTGCGACCCCGCTCACGCCGCAGACGCTCTTCGACAAGGTGACGATGGCCCCGTGGCGCAAGACGCTGCGCCGCGCCGCGCTCATCTTTGCCGGGCGCAACCCCAGCGAGGCGGAGTACGCCGCGGTGGCCGATGGCGACGAGGGTGCGCTGCGCGCCACCCTCCGCGGCCTCATGACCGGACCCGAGTTCCACGAGTTCCTCCTCCGTGGCGCCAACGACCGGCTGCTCACGGACAGGAACGACGGCGAAGTCATCGATGATGTTCATGGATACTTCGTCGACTTGGCCAACGAGTCCTATCGTCGCGTGGCGAGGGCGCACGCGAGCGGCGATCAACGAGATTTCACGGACTTCTACGATTGGACCAGTCGCGTTCAGCACGGATTTCGCCGAGCGCCGCTGGAGCTGATCGCGCACGTGGCGGAGAACGACCTGCCCTACACCGAGATCCTCACCGCCGACTACATCATGGCCAATCCGTGGGCCGCCAAAGCCTACGGCGCGTCGACACGCTTCGACAATCCCGACGACGTACATGAGTTCCAGCCGTCGAACATCGTGTCCTACTACCGGCGTGGTGACGGATTCGTGAGCGAGTACGACCCGATCCTGCTGGCCACTCGGGTCCTCGATCCCGGCCCCTTGAGCACGGAGTACCCGCACGCCGGGATTCTCAACACCACGGCATTCCTGCTCCGCTACCCCACCACGGCCACCAACCGCAACCGGGCACGCTCGCGCTGGACCTACTATCACTTTCTCGGGCTCGACATCGAGAAATCGGCTTCGCGCACCACCGACCCGGTGGCGCTCGCGGACACGAACAACCCGACCATGCACAATCCCGCCTGTACCGTCTGCCATACCGTGCTCGATCCGGTGGCGGGCGCGTTCCAGAACTATGGCGATGAGGGTCTGTACAGAGATCAGTGGGGAGGGCTCGATTCCCTGGATGGTCTCTACAAGGAGGCGGGAGGAAACGAGCTTCCGATCAGGGCCACTTCCTCGCGAGACCGCGAGACGCTGTCCTGGACGGTGTCGCTGGCCGCCGGCGTCGAGACCCTGCGCGTGCTGTTCACGAACGACCACTACGAACCGAGCGCCGGAATCGACCGGAACATCCACCTGGATCGGCTGAGCGTGAGGGATGCCGGGGGTCGAGTGCTCGTCCGCCACGAGTTCGAGAACACGGCGCCGCCGGTCGCGAGCTGGGGCGCGTGCGGAGAAAGGCGCCACGACCACTTCTTCCTCTGGTCCGGAGGCCCCGAATGCGCGCTCTTCGTGGATGTTCGGGTCCCCGTCAATGGTGTCTACGACGTTGATGTAGTGGCGTGGTCGGACGGACACTTCGTGGTGGAAGGAGACGACGGGTTCTCCAGGATCTCGCTCGTGGCCAACGGCTACCAGGCGGGAGACACCTGGTACCGTGACATGCGCGCGCCGGGCTTCAGCGGCGAGCAGGCTCCCAACCCGGACAACAGCGTGCAGTGGCTGGCGCAGAAGATCGTCGCAGACGAGCGCTTCGCCGAGGCGGCGGTGAAGTTCTGGTGGCCGGCGATCGTGGGTAGCGAAGTGGCGGAGCCGCCCGAAGACGAGGGGGATGCGGACTTCGAAGCTCTCCTGCTCGCCGCTGCCGCACAGGGCGCGGAGGTGGAGAGGCTGGCCCGGGGATTCCGGCGAGGCTTCCGGGGCCGTGCTGCGTACAACCTCAAGGACCTGCTGGTCGAGATCGTGTTGTCGGAGTGGTTCCGCGCGGACTCCGTTGGTGACTCGAATCCCGTTCGTCTCGTCGCGCTGCGCGATGCGGGCGCCCGGCGACTGCTCACTCCGGAGGAGCTCGCTCGCAAGACTGGCGCCCTCACCGGCTTTGAGTGGGGACGGCATATCCGCGCGAGTTGCTGGCCGGAGTGCGAGCGGCACCCCAGTGCATTGACCGATGACTATCGGCTTCTGTACGGCGGCATCGACTCGGACGGGCTCACGGAGCGTGCACGGGACATCACCTCGGTGATGGCAGGGGTGGCAAAGACGCATGCGGCACAGGTGAGCTGCCCGATCGTGATGCGCGAGCTTTACCTCCTGCCCGATAGGGAGCGGCGGCTCCTTTCAGGAATCGACAAGAACGTGACGCCGCTTCGGGGAGCCGACACCATCAGGAACAAGCTCGTCGAGTTGTACGACAAGCTCCTTGGGGTACGAGTCACTCCCCATTCCCCGGACGTCGAGTCCGCTTATCGGCTCTTCCTCGAAGTGTGGGAACGCAATAGGACATCGCGAGACGCTGACACCAACTTTCGAGGAGTGTTGTGCGATTGGTCGAGGGACATCTTCTTTTGGGAAGGAATCCTGGACGACGTCGTGGTGGAGCACGAAAACGAAGACGGATGGCGGTGGTACGAACACGATTGGTACCGTATCAACAACTTCATGGATGGCATCGACTGGTCGGATCCCCACTACACCGCGCAAACCTGGATAGTGGTGCTCGCCTACCTGTTGATGGACTACCGCTACCTGTACCTGTAGGGGAAGCATGAAACGGCGCGCGTTGCTCCTCGGTCTGCTCTCCGGTGTCGGCGCGGCGGTGTCGGGTTTTCGGCTGCCGCTGGTGCATGCATCGGACTACCGCGGCAAGTTGTTCGTGTTCGTGCAGGCCGACGGGGGCTGGGACCCCACGAGCTTCTGTGACCCCAAGGCGAATACCCCGGGCGAGCCGGTGATAAACCACTGGGCGGAGCGCGACGAGATCCGCGAGGCCGGCGGCATCGCCTATGCGCCCTTTGCGCACAACGCGGCGTTCTTCGAGAAGTACCACCGGCGCATGCTGGTCATCAACGGGGTGGACGCGCAGACGAACTCGCACACCGTGGGCATCGTGCACAATTGGAGCGGGCGGAACTCCGAGGGATACCCGACGACAACTGCGCTGCTCGCCGCGCACTACGCGCCGGCGCTGCCGGTCCCCTACCTGAGCTTCGGGGGGTTCTCCGCCACCTCGGGCATCACCCGCTTCACCCGCATCGACAACGCGGACCTGCTGCGCGACATCGCCTATCCGGCCGTACCGACGCATGATTCCAGGCGCTACTTCAGCGAAGCGGATTGGGCGGCGCTGGAGTCGTATCGGTCTCAGACGGCGCAACGCCTGGCGGCGGAGCCGGGGCTGCTGCCGGGCGACGCGCTGCAACGCTCCTTCTACCGCTCGGCATTCGAGACGGAGGGGTTGAACAGGTACGCCGACGCGATTCCCCCGGAGGACGAGCTCGAGGAAGAGGAGCAACAACCCGGGGGGGATTTCCGCAGCTCGTTGCGCCGCCAGGCGCAGTTGACGGTGCTGGCGTTCAAGACCGGGGTGGCGGTGAGCGCGGACCTGTGGCTGGGGGGCTTCGATACCCATGCGAACCACGATCCCGACCACGAGTGGCTGCTCGGCAACCTCACGGACTCGGTGGACTACCTGTGGGAGTACGCCGAGGAGCACGGGGTGGCGGATCGCATGGTGGTGGTGATGGGCTCGGACTTCGGGCGCACGAACTTCTACAACGCGGGCGCGGGCAAGGATCACTGGCCCATCGGCAGCTACATCATCATGGAGAAGAACCAGACCTGGACCGGGCGCGCAGTGGGCGAGACCGATGGGCTGCACTTCGCCCAGCGCATGAACCCGCGCACGCTGCGCCGCGACGACCGGGGCGGGACCATCATCTATCCCAAGCACGTGCACAAGGCGCTGCGCCGCTACTTCGGCATCGAGCGCTCGGCGGGCGCGCAGCGTTTCCCCTTCAACAACACGGAGGACTTCGCGTTCTTCAGTTGAGCGACAGGCCCGGCCGGAACGGTTCTCGCCGCACTGATTCGGGCGCAGTCCCGGAACGCTCCACCGGCGCCCTTCTCTCCACCGCTCCGCACCCATGGAGAGAGGGAAGCCGGCCGCCGGATTGGCAGGGGTTCCTCACGCCCACCTGCCGCAGCCCCGATGAGCTCTTCAAACTGGACGGATATTGTGACCAGTCATACACTGTGGTGGTGTTTACTCGTGAGCTGCCGACATGAAGACGATGGGTGCGGCGAAGTTCAAGGAGCAATGTCTGGCTCTGCTGGATCGGCTCGACGCCGAAGGGCTGGTCATCACCAAGCACGGCAGACCGGTCGCGCGGGTCCTTCCCTATGAGCGCGAGTTCCACGAGGTCATCGGCAGTCTGCGCGGGAAGATCGAGATTCGGGGTGACCTCATGAGCACCGGCGAGCGATGGAACGCGGATGCTGAACCTTGACACGCACATCCTGATCTTCGCGCTCTGTGGCGAGCTCCGGTCTCACGAGGAGGCTTCGCTGGGCCGCGGCAGATGGTCCGTCTCCGCCATCGTGCTCTGGGAGCTGGCGAAGCTTCGACAGCTCGGGCGCATCGAGGTGGATCTCGAAGACCGGGAAGTCGCCGATGTCCTGAACCGGGTTCACGTATGGCCCATCGACATCGAAGTCGCCCTTGTTTCCACCCGTCTGGATTTCAAGGGCGACCCGGCGGATGAGATCATCGCGGCCACGAGCATCGTGCATCGGATTCCGCTGCTCACCCGCGACCGCGCCATCCGTACTTCGAGCATCGTCCCGCTGGCTTAGAGGGTAGCTCCGCACCAGCGGAAGTTGATGGGCTTTGCGGGCGTGCCTTGCGCGTTCGTTAGCGTGCCTCGACAATCGGCAATCCCGCCGAGGGATTCCGGCGATGCGCACGACGAGGAAGCACTCGCGCAGGCTTCTGTTGGCTGCGCTGCTTGCGGGGGCCGCGCTGACAGCGGCGCCCGAGTCGCCCGGTGCGCAGGAGCGGGCGGTCGCGCCGCCGGCGGGCTACGAGGAGCGCTCGGCGGTCAAGGCGGAAGTCAGGCGGCAGGCCCGCGCGGAGCAGCGCTGGCGCCTGGAGCAGGCGCACGCGCAGATGCCGAGCACGATGTACGCCTCGACGCCGGACCCTGCGCCGCCGCCGCACCCGGCGCACGTTGTCGATTCGAGCGCGAAGCGTGCGCTCGAGAGCTCGGTGGCGGGGGTCTCGGCGAAGTCGACGGCCAGGCTGGGGCATCGCGTTACGTTCTTCCCGTCGGCGCAGCGGTGGTTGGAGCGGGGGTACCAGGGCTTTGCGCGGGTGGTCAACCGCACGGGGGAGTCGGGCGAGGTGCGCATCGAGGCGTGGGACGATGCGGGGCTGCGCCGCGGTCCGGTGACGCTGGCCATCGGCGCGCACCGCTCGGTGCAGTTCAACTCCGCGGATCTGGAGACGGGCAACGCCGGTGTGGGACTGTCGGGAGGCATCGGCACGGGCACGGGGGACTGGCGGCTGCGGCTGAGCTCGAG
>JAJEAD010000044.1 GCA_022824305.1 Gammaproteobacteria bacterium
CTCGAGCTCAGCCGCAGCCGCCAGTCCCCCGTGCCCGTGCCGATGCCTCCCGACAGTCCCACACCGGCGTTGCCCGTCTCCAGATCCGCGGAGTTGAACTGCACCGAGCGGTGCGCGCCGATGGCCAGCGTCACCGGACCGTGGCGCAGCCCCGCATCGTCCCACGCCTCGATGCGCACCTCGCCCGACTCCCCCGTGCGGTTGACCACCCGCGCAAAGCCCTGGTACCCCCGCTCCAACCACCGCTGCGCAGACGGGAAGAACGCCACGCGATGCCCCAGCCTGCCCGTGGACTTCCTCGAGACCCCCGCAACCGAGCGCTCGAGCGCTCGCTTGGCGCTCGCATCGAAGACGTGCGCCGGATGCGGCGGCGGCGCAGGGTCCGGCGTCGAGGCGTACATCGTGCTCGGCATCTGCGCGTGCGCCTGCTCCGCGCGGGCCTGCCGCCTGCGCTCCGCCTTGGCCGCCGCGCGCTCCTCGTAGCCCGCCGCCGGCGTGACCATCCGCTCCTGCGCACCGGGCACCTCGGGCACCGCTGTCAGCGCGGCCCCCGCGAGCAGCGCAGCCAACAGGAGCCTGTCGGGGCCACTCACGAATGGCATGCGCTGCCCTCCTGAGCACACGTAATGGAGGGAAAGTCGACGCGAACGCGAACTATAGTGGCCGAAAATAACACAGAGAACGCGCTTCGGCGGGAATGTCAACGGAATATTGACTGCAAGGGATGCGAGTCGGACCCGCTATCGTCCCCTCGGGCAGACGCGGGAGCATCCCACCCTCGCCGGTGCGCGGGGTGCGCCAACCGTCATCGGTCCTGGAATCCGTAGCCTGAACCGCCCCGGGGCCGCCGTGCGGTCCGGCCTCTCTCTCAGATGTCCAGCTTGCGCTCCAGGAAGTGGATGTCGACTCCACCCTCCCGGAAGGAAGGGTCGGAGCAGATATCTTCGTGCAGCGGGATGTTGGTGGCGATTCCGTCGATGACGATCTCGTCGAGCGCGGTGCGCATGCGCGCCAGCGCGGACTCCCGGTCGTCCCCGTGGGCGATGAGCTTGCCGATCATCGAGTCGTAGAAGGGAGGCACCACGTAGCCGTTGTAGACATGACTGTCGAGGCGTATTCCCGGACCGCCGGGAGGGTGAAACAGCGTGATCCGGCCGGGCGAGGGCATGAAGTTGCGCGGGTCCTCCGCATTCAGACGGCACTCCACGGCGTGGCCGCGGATGACGATCTCGTCCTGGGCGATATCCAGCGTGTCGCCCGCCGCGATCCGGAGCTGCGCCTTGACGAGATCGATCCCCGTCACCATTTCCGTCACCGGATGCTCGACCTGGATGCGGGTGTTCATCTCGATGAAGTAGAACTCGCCCTTCTCGAACAGGAACTCGAATGTGCCGGCGCCGCGATAGCCGATCTCCTCGCAGGCCCGCACGCAGCGCGCGCCGATGCTGCGCCGCTGCTCCGGCGTGATGCCGGGGGCCGGCGCCTCTTCGATGACCTTCTGGTTGCGCCGCTGGATGGAGCAGTCCCGCTCTCCGAGCGAGACCACGTTGCCGTGGGAGTCGGCGAGAACCTGGATCTCCACGTGCCGGGGCCGCTCGAGGTACTTCTCGAGATACAGGCGATCGTCGCCGAAGGCCGCCTGCGCCTCGGCCCGGGTCATCGACACCGCGCGCTCGAGCTCCTCCTCGCCGCGAACCACCCTCATTCCGCGCCCGCCGCCGCCGCCTACCGCCTTGACGATGACCGGGTATCCGACCCCGCGGGCGGCGCGCCGCGTCTCGCCGGCATCGGCGCCGAGCGCCCCGCCGGAGCCCGGGAGGCAGGGCACGCCCGCCGCCCGCATGCGCTCGATGGCGGACAGCTTGTCGCCCATCAGGCGAATGGTGTCCGGCCGCGGGCCGATGAAGTGAAAGCCGCTCTGCTCCACCCGCTCCGCGAAGTCCGCGTTCTCCGAGAGAAATCCGTAGCCGGGATGCACCGCGGCCGCGTCGGTGACCTCGGCCGCGCTCACCACCGCCGGGATGTTCAGGTAGCTGTCGGCCGCGGGCGGGGGTCCGATGCACACCGACTCGTCGGCGAGACGCACGTGCTTGAGATCACGATCCGCGGAGGAGTGGACCGCGACCGTCTTGATCCCGAGCTCCCGGCAGGCGCGCAGCACGCGCAGTGCGATCTCCCCCCGGTTCGCGATCACCACCTTGTCGAGCATCGCGATCTCAGGCCTCGAGGTCGACGGTGAAGAGCGGCTGACCGTACTCCACCGGCTGACCGTTCTCGACGAGGATGGCGGTGACCACGCCGGTGCAGTCCGCCTCGACCTGGTTGAGGATCTTCATCGCTTCGATGATGCACAGGGTGTCCCCGACCTCGATGCGCTGGCCGACGCTCACGAAGGGGCGCGAGCCCGGCGAGGAAGCGGCGAAGAAGGTCCCCACCATCGGAGAGGTCACGGCATGGCCCGCCATCTCCGGCTCCGCGGCGTCGGCGGAAGCCTCCGCCGGGGTCGGGGCGGCCGGTCCCCGGGGAGCAGGAGAGGGAGCGGGCGCGGCGGGGTAGGAAAGGCCCGGCGCCGGCACCGTCATCACCGCCGGTGGGCTGCGCCGGATCCGGACCGACTCCTCACCCTCGTGAACCTCGATCTCGTCCACCTCGGAGCGCTCGAGCAGCTCGATGAGCTTCTTGATCTTGCGGATGTCCATGGCGTGCTCAGCCGAGGCGGGCGGCGGCGGCCCGGTAGGCCAGCTCGTACCCTTGCGGGCCCAGCCCGATGATCACCCCGGTCGCCAGGTCGGAGAAGTAGGAGCGGTGTCGAAAGGGCTCGCGCCGATGGACGTTGGAGAGGTGAATCTCGATGAAGGGAATCTCCACCGCGGCGAGCGCGTCGCGAAGCGCGACGCTGGTGTGGGTGAATGCGGCGGGATTGATGAGGATGAACGCGACGCCGTCATCGGGCGCACGCTGCACGCGGTCCACCAGCTCGTGCTCGGCGTTGCTCTGAAAGCAGCTCAGTCGATGCCCGTCCCGGGCCGCCAGCGCGCCCACCCGAGCCTCGATGTCGCCGAGGCCGCTCGCACCGTAGTGCTCGGGCTCCCGCGACCCGAGCAGGTTCAGATTGGGTCCGTTCAGGAGGAGAATGTGCGCCATGTCGTAGTTCGTTTTGTGGAAATTGGCAGAAGATCGTTGCCGTTCCGGGCAAGATACTACAGTTTCTTTGCGTCGCCGGTCCACGTCGCCGCGGGCCGGAAGCGGGAGGGAGACGGAGCGCCCCGCAGCGACGGTCCCCACCCCGGCCTCCGGGAGAGGCGCCGCCGGTCCGCGCTCGACGCCGCGATCGGGCGGGCGGCGCCCCTCAGGAAGCCGGCGCCGGGGACTGCGCCTTCTCCGCCAGCAGCGCCTCGAGGCGGGCTTCGAGCGCGTCCCGGGCGACGAGTCCGGCGTAGCGCTCCACCACCTGTCCGCCCGGGGAGACCAGCGCGGTGAAGGGAAGCACCTGGTTCGGGTTGCCGAAGCTGCGCATGAGATCGAAGAGCGGCGCGTCCCCCACCGCGGTGGGGTAGTTCAGGGAAACATCCTTCGCGTACGCGCGCACCGTCTCCAGCTCGTCGAGCGCGATACCCACGAAGCGCACGCCCCGGTTGCGGTACCTCGACTGGAGGGCGATGAACTCCGGGATTTCCGTGAGGCAGGGCGAGCACCACGTCGCCCAGAAATTGACGACCACCACGCGGCCGTCCCAGTGGGCCATGCGGCGATGCACACCGTCGAGGTCGACGAACTGGAAGTCCGGGCGGCGCTCCGTGACGGGTGGCGCCGGCGCCGCGGAAATCGCGTCCGCGTCCGGGCGCGGATCCGGTTCGTGAACCAGGTAGGCGGTGGCGAACCCCACCCCGGCGCCGGCGAGCGCGAGCAGCGTGGCGCCGAGCGCGAAACG
Organism: Gammaproteobacteria bacterium; assembly: GCA_022824305.1. GTDB lineage: Bacteria > Pseudomonadota > Gammaproteobacteria > HK1 > HK1 > JAJEAD01. Next base: position 3,932 of record JAJEAD010000044.1, read on the forward strand.
GGCCCTGATCAAGGCAAGCGCCGTCCGCCGGACCCGCGGCGCCGACCCGATTGCGGCTTGAATTGCATCGCGCACATCCCCATGAACGAGGTGTCGACCACGACAATACATTATCCTTGGCGCTACTTGAGCACTTCCGCCGCCACCGCCTCGAGCCGCATGTCCTGTCACTCCTGCGCCCGGTTCGCCCTCCCCCGAAGGGCGGCTCACTCTCATCCCGGTGAGCGCCGGCGGCCTGTGCGGAGCCCGGCATGAGGCTCTTCCCGCTGCTGCTCTTCGGCTTCATCGCCGTGCCGCTCTTCGAGCTCTACCTGCTCATCGAAGTGGGCAGTGTCATCGGCGCTCTTCCCGCGATCGGCCTGTGCATCGCCACCGCCGTCATCGGCGCCGCCCTGGTGCGCTCGCAGGGTCTCCGCACGCTTCGGGACGTGCACGGCGCGCTGGGACGCGGCGAGGTGCCGGCCGTCGCCATGCTGGAAGGCGTGGTGCTCGCGATCGCCGGAGTCCTGCTGTTGACCCCCGGCCTGGCCACTGACGCCATCGGCTTCGTGGCGCTGGTGCCGCCCCTGCGGCGCAGCCTGCTCCTGCGCGCGCTGCGCGCACACCTCCGGCCCCACTTCGTCGCATCGTCCCATGGGCCCCCCGGGACCGGCGTCACCCTCGACGGCGAGTACCGGCGCGGTCGCGACTCGCCGGCCCGAATCGAAAGATAAGCGCTTGTCCCCGCGCGCCCCCGACGGGACGAGCAAGGCCGCGGGACCATCGATGTCCCCCCTGCCCGACTCACTGCGAGCGCTCGCCACGATGCGCAGGTCCCGCTACGCGGAGGCGGCGCGGAAGGCGGGGCAGGAAGCCCCTGGCCTCGCCGAGGGCCCCGGAGACGCATCAAGGGTCTGGGCGTGCAGCGAATTCGTCGCCGAGAGCTGCACCCGCTACCCCGACATGCTGTCGGAGCTGATGGACAGCGGCGACCTGGAGCGGCCTTACGCGGCGGGCGAGGACGACGCGGACCAGGGGCGGCGCGTTGCGCTGCACGTCGAGCGCCTGCGCAACGCCCTCGGAGAAGGCCCCGGCGAGGACCTGCTTCGCCGGGGCCTGCGCCGGATGCGCAGGCGCGAGATGGTGCGCATTGCGTGGCGCGACATCGGGGGCCTCGCCGGGCTCGAGGAGACCATGGCGGAGACCTCGGCCTTCGCCGACGCGGTGCTGACCTTCACCTGCGACGTGCTGCAGCGCCGCCTCTCGGCCACGTTGGGCGAGCCGACGGACGGGCAGGGCCGCGGGCAGCGGCTGGTGGTGTACGCGCTCGGGAAGCTGGGGGCGGAGGAGCTCAACTTCTCCTCCGACATCGACCTGATCTTCGCCTTCCCGGAAGAGGGTGAGTGCCGGAACGGGAGAAAGGCCCTCGCCAACCAGGAGTTCTTCGCGCGCCTCGGACAGAAGCTGGTGCAGGCGCTCAGCGAGCGGAGCGAGGACGGCATCGTCTTCCGGGTGGACATGAGGCTCCGCCCCTTCGGCAACGCGGGACCGCTCGTGTCGAGCTTCGATGCGCTGGAGGACTACTACCAGAACCACGGGCGCGACTGGGAGCGCTACGCGCTCATCCGGGCGCGTCCGGTCACCGGCGACAGCGATGAGGGCCATGGCCTCCTGGAGCGGCTGCGGCCCTTCGTCTACCGGCGCTACCTGGACTTCGGCGCGCTTCAGTCCATGCGGGAGATGAAGAGCCTGATCACGGACGAGGTGGTCCGGCGCGGGCTGGACGATCACGTCAAGCTCGGCGCCGGCGGCATCCGCGAGCTGGAGTTCATCGGCCATGCATTCCAGATGGTGCGCGGCGGAAGGATCCACGCGCTCCGGAGTCGGCACATCCTGCGGGTCATCGGCGAGCTGGGTCGCCTGCGGCTCCTGCCCGAGTACGCCGTGTCCGAGCTCGACCGGGCCTACCGCTTCCTGCGCAACACCGAGCACCGGCTGCAGCAGATGCAGGACCGCCAGTGCCACACGCTCCCCGCGGACGAATCGGCTCGTGACTGCCTCGCGGCCGGAATGGGCTTCGCCGCCTGGCCGGACCTCGAGTCCGAGCTCGCGCGCCACCGGGCCCGGGTGCATGCGCACTTCGCGCAGGTTCTCGGTCCGGCCGCCTCCGACACCCCTGCCGAGGACCCGCTCGCCGCGCTGTGGGCGGGAAACCTCGACGAGGCCCAGGCGGAAGCGCTGCTCGGCGAGGCGGGATACGAAGACGGCGGGGACGCCCACGCTGCCGTCCGCCGCTTCGCCGACACCTACGCGATTCGTTTCCTCGACTCGCGGGGACGCGAGCGCCTGGCGCGCCTGATGCCCGACCTGTTGCGCGCCTGCGCACGCGCGCGACCGGCCGGGGAAACGCTGAGCCGCACCCTCAGGGTCATGGAGACGATCGCGAGGCGCAGCGTCTACATCGCTCTGCTCCGCGAGCGGCCCATCGCGCTCTCCCAGCTCGTCCGGCTTTGCCGGGCCAGCCCATGGATCGCGCTCCAGATCGGCCGTCATCCACTGCTCCTCGACGAGCTGCTCGATCCCCGCACCCTCTACGCGCCACTGGATCGCTTCGCGCTGGTCGAAGACCTCCGCAACCGCCTCGCCGACGTCACCTCCGGGGACATCGAGCAGGAGATGGCGGTGCTGCGCCAGTTCAAGCACGCGAACACGCTGCGGGTCGCAGCGGCCGACGTGGCGCGCACCATGCCGCTGATGGTGGTGAGCGACCACCTGACGGACATCGCCGAAATCACTCTGGCCAAGGCGGCGGAGATCGCGATACGCGATCTCGTGCTCCGCCACGGCGAAGCGCGATGCCGTATCGACGGCGAGGACCGGCACGCCCCCTTCGCCATCGTGGCCTACGGAAAGCTCGGAGGTTTCGAGCTCGGCTACGGCTCGGACCTCGACCTGGTCTTCATCCACGGCAGCGAGGGCGAAGCGCAGCAGACCCGGGGGCCGCGCGTGATCGACAACGCCCGCTTCTTCGCCCGGGTCGCCCAGCGGGTCATCCACTTCATCTCCATGCGCACCCCCGACGGCGTGCTCTACGAGGTGGATGCCCGGCTCAGGCCGGACGGCGGGAAGGGAATGCTCGTCAACAGCCTCAACGGACTCGCCGGCTACCTGCGCGAGTCGGCGTGGACCTGGGAACAACAGGCCCTGGTGCGGGCGCGCGTGGTCGCGGGCGATCACTCGGTGCGCGAGCGGTTCATGGCGCTCCGCCGGGAAATCCTGCTCAGGCCGCGTGACCCCGGGCGCTTGCGCACCGAGGTCCGGGACATGCGCGAGCGCATGCGCGTCAACCTGAGCCGGGACACGCAGGACGACTTCGATCTCAAGCAGGGCCGGGGCGGTATCGCGGATATTGAATTTATGGTGCAATACGCCGCCTTGTGCTGGGCGCCGAAACTCGGTGACTACCTGGACTACACCGACAACATCCGACTCCTGGACGGGTGCGACAGGATCGGGTTGATGGACGCTGGCGATGTGCGCGCGCTCACCGACGCGTACCGTGCGTATCGTGCCCGCATGCACGAAAATGCACTGCACGAAGACGCGGGAGTGGTGCCGGCAAGCGAGTTCACCGGCCACCGGGAAGCCGTTACCCGCATCTGGCGCGATCTGATGGAATCTTGAGCGGAAGAGTCTGCGTTAGAGTCCGGGGGGAACGAGGCAATGGGGATGGACGATCGCGACGGCCTGATCTGGATGGACGGCGAGTACGTGCCCTGGCGCGACGCCAAGGTGCACGTCCTCACCCACACCCTCCACTACGGACTCGGCTGCTTCGAGGGGGTACGTGCCTACAAGACGGAGAGCGGCACCGCCATCTTCCGCCTCGAAGACCACACCAACCGCCTCTTCGATTCCGCCCGGATCCTCTCGATGCAGATCCCCTACGACAAGCAGACGCTGAACGGGGTGCAGCGCGAGATCATCGCGAAGAACGGGCTCGAGTCCGCGTACGTCCGCCCCCTCGTCTACTACGGCTCGGAAGGCCTCGGGCTTCACGCGACCTCGCTCTCGGTGCACGTGGCGATCGCAACCTGGGAATGGGGCGCCTACCTCGGGGCGGAGAACCTCGAACGCGGGATCCGGGTGCGCACCTCCTCGTTCAGCCGGCACCACATCAACGCGGCGATGGGCAAGGCGAAGGCGAACGGGCAGTACATCAACTCCATCCTCGCCCTCTCGGAGGCGCTGCGCGACGGATATGACGAAGCGCTGCTGCTCGATCCCTCGGGCTACGTGGCCGAAGGCAGCGGAGAGAACTTCTTCATGCTCCGCAACAACGTCATCTACACCCCCGCCCTCACCTCCGCCCTTCCCGGAATCACCCGCGACACCGTGGAGACCCTCGCCAGGGACCTGGGCTACCCGGTGCAGGAACGCCTGATAACCCGGGATGAGGTCTACATCGCGGACGAGTGCTTCTTCACCGGCACCGCGGCCGAAGTCACTCCGATTCGCGAGGTCGACGGCAGAATCATCGGTGAGGGCCTGCGCGGCCCGGTGACCGAAGCCCTGCAGTCGGCGTACTTCGACCAGGTGCACGGCCGCAGGAACTCGCACCCGGAGTGGCTCACCTACGTGTGATGAGCGTACGACGCCGTCCGACCCGGCACCGCCCGCCGCGCGGCATCCCCGGGGGTCCCGGGGTGGCGAGGAGATATACGTGGTAGAGCGGACGGTAGGAAGAGCGGATCTCGTGGCGCCGAACGCCGAGAACCGCTACCGGGTAACGCAGGCCGACCTGCCGCTCTGCTGCCCGATGCCGGGCATGTACCTGTGGAACTCGCACCCCCGGGTATACTTGCCCATCGAGGCGACCGGCGAGGCGATATGCCCCTACTGCGGCGCAATCTATGTGCTGGAAGACGCGACTCCGTGACGACACGGCGAGCGGCAGTCGCATGAGAGCGCACCCTCGTTTGGCCGCCATATCTCACCGAATTCCTGGCTCGCGGACTCCAATCTGCTCGTGTTAGCGGAGCGTACTCCCTCGAGCCGCTTCGACGCAGTGTCGGCTACCTGCTTCGCTGCGCAGTCCCTGCTTCGCTCGCAGGCCGGGCAAGCCATCCGTCTCGGGCCCTGATGACGCCGCGCAGCGAGGCGGTGCACGAAGGGCGCGACGCGGCGGAGCGCCTGATCGTCGCGCTGGACGTCGACACCTGCGACGAGGCGATGCGCCTCGTGGCCCGACTGGAGGACTCGGCGTCCTTCTTCAAGGTGGGATGGCAGCTCTTCATGGGGACCCATTTCCAGGTTCCGCGCGCGCTGGCGGAACGCGGCAAGAAGATCTTCCTGGACCTCAAGATGGGCGACATTCCCGCGACCATCGTGCGGGCCCTCGGCAACATGCCGCGTGGAATGCCCGAGTCCCTGGAGATGATGACCTTCCAGGGCGCAAGCAGTCTCATGGAGTCTGTACGCAGAGCCCGCGGCGCGGGGAATCCCAGGCTGCTGATGGTGACGGTGTTGTCCAGCCTCGAGGACCGGGACGTGCAAGAGCTCCACGGCGAGCGCGCCACCATGGACGGCGTGGTGGCGCTCCGCGCGCGAAGGGCGCTCGATGCCGGCTGTGACGGAGTGATCGCCTCCGGCGACTCGGTAGGGAAGCTCAGGGCGGAGCTCGGAAGCGAAGCGCTCATCGTGACCCCGGGCATTCGGCCCCCCGGTGCTCCGGCGGACGACCAGAGGCGCCTGCTCACCCCTTTCCAGGCCGCAAGGGACGGTGCGGACTACCTGGTGGTGGGCCGGCCCATCCGCGACGCCGCCGACCCCGGGGCGGTCGCGCGAGGAATGATCGAGGAGATCAGGGCGGGAACGGCGGAACGCGAGAGATCGACGAGTCGCGCGCCCCGAGGGGACAGCCCCCGGTAGGCCCCTACTCCCGGGGACGCGCCGGTTGCGGGCTTCGATGAATGCTCCCGCGCCGACCCGGGTGCTCCGCGGGCACGGCAGCCCGGCCGCATCCGGCGCCGGTCGCGGTGGGACCAACCGCAATGTTCCACCGATTTCCTGGCTCGCGGATGCGCGTCTGCCGGCATGGGCGCCGCCGGGGCGCACCGTCCCCGGCGCGTCCGCCTTGCTCCTGCCGGCGTCTTCGCGCCCGCAGCTTCCGAGAGTCGGGGAAACACTGCGGCCAAGGGGATCACTTGCCGATGCAGAAGCTCGCGAATATCTGCGCCAGCAGGTCATCGCTACTGACAGCGCCCGTGATGCGGCCAAGCGCATTCTGCGCTTCCCTCAGGTCTTCGGCGAGGAGCTCGCCCGCCCCGCTCTCCGCGAGTTGCGCGCTGCCCCGCTCGACTGCGGTTGCGGCCTCCTCGAGGGCCTCGACGTGGCGGCGACGGGCGATGAAGGGTCCGTCCTCGCCGGGCCGGTAGCCGGCGACCGCCTTCAGCCAATCGCGCAGCGCCGGCAGGCCCTCTCCCGTTCGGGCCGAAATCCGCAGCACCGGGGGATCGGCGCCGCCGTCCGGTCCGGACAGCGTGCCCGTGAGGTCTATCTTGTTGTGCACGCGCAACAGCGCCTGGCCGGGAGCGATCCCGGGCACGGCATCCGGGGGCGTCTCCGGGTAGCGGTCGTCGACGAGGTGCAGCACCGCATCGGCATCCGCGACGGCGGCGCGGGCGCGGTCCACGCCGATGCGCTCCACCTCGTCGGCGGCGGCACGGAGCCCCGCGGTGTCCGTCAGGCGCACGGGGAGCCCGTCGAAGTGCAGGGATTCGTGGAGGGTGTCCCGGGTCGTGCCCGGAATGTCGGTGACGATGGCGGCGTCCCGGCCGCTCAGGCGATTCATCAGGGTCGACTTGCCCACGTTGGGGGCGCCGGCGATGACGACGCCGAGGCCGTCGCGAAGCATGCTTCCCTGCCGCGCGTCCACGAGGGTCGCCGAGACGGCGGCGCGCAGGGCCTCGAGGCGATGCACGAGCTCCGGCTCGGCGAGAAAGTCGATCTCCTCCTCCGGAAAGTCGATTGCCGCTTCCACGTACGTGCGGATGTCCATTAGCTCATCGACGTGCCGGCGCAGCCGCTCCGCAAAGGCGCCCTCGAGCGAACGCATCGCGCTCTTTGCCGCCTGCTCGGAAGCACTCTCGATCAAATCGGCGACCGCCTCCGCCTGGCTCAGGTCGAGCCTCCCGTTCAGGAAGGCGCGCTCGCTGAACTCTCCGGGCCGCGCCACCCGCGCCCCGGCGCGCAGCGCGCAGTCGAGCACCATGCCGGTAACGACCGGTCCGCCGTGTCCCTGCAGCTCGACCGTGTCTTCCCCGGTGTAGGAGCCGGGTCCGGGCTTGTACAACACGAGCCCCCGGTCCACGCTCTCGCCCTTCGCGTTGCGAAAGGTGCGAAGGCGCGCGACGTGGGACGGAGGCAGGCGCCCGACGACGCAGCGCGCAATCCGGCCCGCGTCCGGGCCGGAGAGGCGAACGATCCCGATCCCGCCCCGCCCCGGAGGCGTGGCCACCGCCGCAATCGTGTCGCGCCCCTCCAACATCGAGGCCCGATCCGCCGCGCGCCCTCGTCAGCGGGGCGCGGCCTCGTCCCGACCGGGCTCGGCCGGAGCCGGGGACGCCGACGACGTCACGATCGATCCTTCACCGCGCACCGAAGCGCCACCGCCAGAGGCCTTCGGCAGGCACGAGGACGTCGGGGCTCCCCTTCGGACCATTCAACCGCGAATCCACACCGCCGCACTCAGCTCATGGGGCCCACGATCTTGCGGGTGATTATCCACTGCTGGGCGATCGAGAGGAGATTGTTGATGAACCAGTAGAGCACCAGGCCCGACGGAAAGAACAGGAACAGGAAGGTGAACACGAAGGGCAGCGCCATCATGATGCGCGCCTGCAGCGGGTCCGGGGGAGCGGGGTTGAGCTTCTGCTGGATGAACATCGTCGCGCCCATCATCAGAGGGAGCACGAAGAAGGGGTCGTAGACGCTCAAGTCCTTGAGCCAGAAGACGAACGAGGCCTGGCGCAGCTCCACGCTCTCCAGCAGCACCCAGTACAGCGCGATGAACACCGGTATCTGGACCACGATGGGCAGGCAGCCGCCCAGGGGGTTGATCTTCTCCTCCCGGTACAGCTCCATCATCTTCTGGTTCATCTGCGCCTTGTCGCCGCCGTAGCGGTCGCGAATCGCGGTGATGCGCGGCTGCACCTTGCGCATTCTCGCCATCGACTTGTAGCTCGCGGCGGAAAGGTGGAAGAACGCAAGCTTCACGAGCAGGGTGAGGATGATGATCGACCACCCCCAGTTGCCCACGACGCCGTGGATCCAGTCAAGCAGCCAGAACAGGGGCTGCGCAATCAGCCACAGCCAGCCGTAGTCCACCGCGCGCTTCAGATTGGGCGCCGCCGCCTCCATCCTCGCCTGCACCTTCGGGCCCACGTAGAGACCGATGCGGAGGACGGAGGAGTCTCCGGGCTGCACCTGAACCCCGGGCGTCATGAGGCCGAGCACGTAGCGAACGCCGTCCGGCTCCAGGCTGTAGAAGCGGTTGATGGCGCTCTGGTCGGGAATCCAGGCTCCGGCAAAGTAGTGCTGGATCATGGCGACCCAACCGCCGGAGGTTTCCCTCTCCAGCATGTTCTTCGCCATGTCCGAGAACTCGATCTTCTCGTAGGGCTTTTCCGGCCCCGAGATCACGCCCCCGGTGTAGGTGTAGGTGCGGAACAGCCCTCCTTCCGGCGGCACCTCGGCGCGCAGGAACTGCCCGTAGAGCCGTCCCGCCCACGGCATGTCGGCGTTGTTGCGGATCTCGTAGCTCACGTCGATGAGGTAGCTGTCACGGCGGAAGGTGTACACCTTGGTGACCCCGATCGGCCCGTCCGATTCCCAGTCCAGGCGGACATCCAGCTCGTCGGCGTCGCCCAGCGCGTACTCGCGCCGCGCGCTCCGGAACCTGGCCCGGTGATTGGGCGCGTCGGCTGCGCTCAGAAGCCCGGACTGCGCCACGAAGATATCGGGCTCGATCTCCCCGAGAAGCCGGAAGGGAAGATCCGGGCGATCCACCGACACGGGATAGTGCAGGAGCTCCAGTCGATGGAGATTGCCGCCCGCGAGGTCGATCTCGACGCTGACGACATCCGTCGTTACGCTCACCACTTCCCGCTCGGTCACGGACGGAGCGGTCGTCGCGGGAGCCACCTGCTCCTCGATGGCGCCGGACGGAATCTCCGGCACCCCGGCATCCTCCGAGAGCGTGGCGGGCGCAGCCGGGGGCACTTCGCCCCCGCCCTCGCGGGTCGCGCTCGGGGCTTCGGTCGGCGCGGGGCCGTAGTCGATGCGCCACTGCTGCCACATCAGGAAGGCCACGACGCACATGCCGACGATGAGCAGTGTCCTCAATTGCTCTAGAGGCAAGTCGTCATACCCTCGAAGCGTCTATGGGGTTGCGGGCAGCGGCGGCGGCGCGCGCGCCGGCGCCGAAGCTGCGGAAGTGTAGCCGCGGCCGGCACGCGAACGAAGGGGGCGCTTCCCGAGAAATCCGGGGCCGGGGACGCTTTCGCTTGGAAGCCGGCGGCGAAACCGGAATCCGAGGCACCCGGGACCCGTTCCGGCAACGCGCCCGCGGCGGCGCGCGCGCTCGTTCCCGTGATGGACGCCTACCGCGCAGTGGACTCCGGGCGGCGCCGCGACATACGGCGCCAATGATCGGCCAGGAGCCGACGCAACTCCGCATTGGGAATTCGGTCCAGGCCGGAACGCGCGAGCACCACCAGGTCCAGACCGGCGAGTTCCGCGCGGTGAACCCGGAAGCTCTCCCTTATCACCCTCTTTATGCGGTTGCGGCAGACGGCCCTTCGTACTCGTCGGCGAGGGATCGCCATCCCGAGCCGGGCCCCGCCACCACCGTTCCCGCACGCGAACACCTGCAGTCCGTGACCGGTGGAGCGTATCGGCTTTGCGAACACCCGCCTGAAGTCCCGGGCTCGCGTGAGTCGGCAGGCACGGGGAAAAGGTCCGGGCACCCCGGCAAGAGGCGAGTCGAAACTCAGGCGCTCAACTTGCGCCGCCGCTTGGCGCGCCGGTTCCTGATGATTCTCCGTCCCGCCTTCGTCGCCATGCGGGCACGAAACCCGTGGCGTCGCTTGCGCTTCAGATTGCTCGGCTGAAAGGTTCGTTTCACTTGAATCCAGCACTCTCGAAGACACGCACACGATCAGAGCGTGGCGATGAGGGGCGCGAATCCTACTCCCCGCCCGCGGGCCGGGTCAAACTGCGCCCACGCGTTCGGCCCGGTTCGGGCACCCGGGACGGGGGCGTCCGACATTCACTTCCGGGCGAGAATTCCGAACTTGGAGAAAGCGCCGGAAAATCAAGAAATTATCCTCCGAAGCAACGCCCGCGCGATGGGTCCGCTCAGACTTACGCAAGTGAAAAAATCCCTGTTTATCAGCGACTTGAAGGGTCGTGTGACACTCCGGGAAGCGCAATTCTGGATAAGCGGCGCGCAACCGGGATACACTCTTTTGGAGGGCGCGTACATCTTCCGGGTGTACCCTAAAGGGGGAACTATTCGGTGGCATCGCTGTGGGAAGAGTGTCTCGACAGACTCGAAGGCGAGCTCTCTCCTCAACAGTTCAACACCTGGGTCCGTCCCCTCCAGGCCGTCGAGGACGGCCAGCGGCTGCTGCTCCTCGCACCCAACCGATTCGTGCAGAGCGAGGTCAACGAGAACCTGGCGCAGCGGATCAAGGAAGTGCTGCGCCGCAACCGGAACTCGCGCATCGCCAGCATCGTGGTCGAGGTGGGCGCAGAGACCGGCGGCGGGACCCGCGATACGAGGAGCGGGACGCAGCGGCACAGCTCGCTCCGGAGCACCCTGGACTCCGTCCCGCCGAGGCCCAACGGCCTTCAGCCCGAGTTCACCTTCGACACCTTCGTTGAAGGCCGCTCCAACCAGTTCGCCCTCGCCTACTCCATCAAGGTCAGCGAAGATCCGGGGGGAGCGAGCAATCCCTTTCTCATCTACGGAGGCGTCGGGCTCGGCAAGACCCACCTGATGCAGGCGCTCGGCAACGCCACCGACCGCAATCGCCCCGACACCCGCGTCGTCTACGTGCACTCCGAACGCTTCCTCTCGGAAATGGTGAGCGCCATCAAGCGCAACGCCATCGACTCCTTCCAGCGAAACTATCGTTCGATCGACGTGCTGCTCATCGACGACATTCAGTTCTTTGTCGGAAAAGAACGCACCCAGGAAGAGTTCTTCCATATCTTCAACAAGTTACATCAAGATCAGCGCCAGATTGTGGTCACCTGCGACCGCTATCCGAAGGCCATTGACGGGCTCGAGGAGCGCTTGACCTCACGCCTGAGCTGGGGCCTGACCGTCGAAATCGAGCCCCCGGATATCGAGACCCGGGCCGCCATACTCATGCGCAAGGCCCAGGAATCGGGTTTCGAGCTGTCGAGAGAGGTCACGCTGTTCATCGCGGAACGAATCCGCTCCAACGTTCGAGAGCTCGAAGGGGCCCTGCGGCGGGTGATCGCCAACGCACAGTTTACCCGACGAGCGATCACCCTCGACCTCACCCGGGAAGCGCTGAGGGACATTCTCGCCCTGCAGAGCAAGCTCATCACGATCGAGAACATCCAGCAGACCGTCGCGCGCTACTACAAGATTCGGGTGGCGGACCTCGTCTCGAAACGGCGCAGTCGCTCCATCACCCGACCCCGTCAGATTGCGATGACGCTGGCAAAGGAGCTGACCAATCACAGTCTCCCGGAAATCGGCGACGCCTTCGGCGGCAGGGACCATACGACGGTTCTCCACGCCCGGAAGAAAGTGCGGGAGCTGCGAGACGAAAGCGCCGTCATCAACGAGGAGTACGAAGCGCTCTGTCGAGTACTGACCGCATAGCTGTTGGCAAGCTGTGGACAACCTGCCGAGGAGTTTCGCCTCCTCGGATCCTGCACACTGCCCGCACACCCTCGCACATCGCGCGCCACGTTGTTCCCAACAGAGATTTGCATACATCAACTATCTGAATAATATAAGAATAGTTGGGTTGTCCACAGATACGGGGCGATCCAACAAAACAAACAAAAGGTAGATACATGCAATTTACTGTTGATCGTGACACGTTGCTGCACCCCTTGCAGGCGGTTCAGGGTGTGGTGGAGAGGCGGCAAACCACGCCCATCCTGGCCAATGTACTCCTGAAGTGTTCGGATGAGTCGCTGTCGGTATCGGCGACGGACATGGAGCTGCATTTCGTGGCGACTACTGCGTTGAGCGCCGCGGAACCCGGATCCACGACGGTACCCGCCCGCAAGCTCATCGACATCTGCCGCTCGCTGTCGCCGGGCACGGACGTTCGTCTCTCCATGGAGAAGGACAGGGTCCTGCTGCGCTGCGGTCGCAGTCGATTCGTGCTGAATACCCTGCCGGCGGAAGACTTTCCGGTATTCGACCTGCCGACGCCAGAAGCAAGCCTGTCGCTGGCCCAGGGTGACTTGAAGAGGCTGATCGATCTGACGCATTTCGCGATGGCTCAGCAGGACGTGCGCTACTATCTCAACGGTCTGCTGCTCGAATTCGCCGAACGGAGGCTGCGCGCCGTAGCGACGGACGGACATCGGCTCGCAATCGCGGACCTCGAGGTCGACTGTTCGGGCCTCCCGGAGCCGAGATCCCTCATAGTCCCCAGAAAGGGGGTCATGGAGTTGAGCCGGGCTCTCGGAGGGGGAGACGAGAGCATCGAGATCATGCTTGCGGCGAATCAGATCCAGATCAATCTTCCGGGCCTCACATTTGTCAGCAAGCTCATCGAAGGCAAGTTTCCCGACTACGATCGGGTCGTTCCCCTGGTGGAGACCTGCGACAAGCACGTGACGGTCGATCGGGAGGCGCTACGCCAGAGTCTGGCCCGCGCGTCTATTCTCTCCAATGAGAAGTATCGTTCCATCCGTTTGAATCTCAAGGAAAACATGCTGCGGGTGCTCGCCAACAACCCGGATCAGGAAGAGGCGGAGGACGAAGTCGAAGTGGAGTACTCCGGGGACTCCCTGGAGATCGGTTTCAACGTGGCGTATCTCATGGACGCGCTGAGTGTCGTGCCGACGGAGTCTGCAAGGCTTCACCTGACCGATGCGGACAGCAGTTGCCTGATTACCCCGGACCGCGGAGAGGCGTGCCAGTACGTGGTGATGCCGATGCGTCTGTAGTCGGAAGCGAAGGCCCTCTTCGGTGCTGAGCGCGCGTCGGGGAGGAACGCCGTCTCACTCGATCCAGTGCGGGGCGTATCCCGACCGAGAGTGACTCGGAAGCAGAGCAGGCGCGAGGCCCTGCCGGGCGGGAAGCGCCTGGAGACAGTCCGGACCGGTACGGATGATGTTCGTCCAGGACCTGGAGATTACGAACCTGCGGGTCCTGGAATCGGCGATGCTGGTTCCGGGGCAGGGCCTGAATGTGCTCTACGGTCCCAACGGGAGCGGAAAGACGAGTGTTCTCGAGGCTCTGCATCTGCTCGGTGTCGGTCGCTCATTCCGGTCCCGTCACCATCACGAGATGGTCCGTCGCGGAACGCAGGGGTTTCGGGTGAATGGAGCGATTCATCGAGAGACAGGCCTCCGGCGTCTGGGTCTCGAGCACGGGCCCGAGGGCCTCAGGATTCGGTGTGACGGCCAGCCCGTCACCTCGGCCTCTCTGTTGGCGAAGGAGCTGCCCCTGGTGCTGCTGACCCCCGAGAGTCAGCGCCTGATGACCGAGGGAGCCAGTCTGCGGCGTCAGCTCCTCGATTGGTGCCTGTTCCACGTGGAACCAGGCTTCCTGCCTGTCTTCAAACGCTTCAAACGCGTCCTGAAGCAGCGAAATGCCGCGCTCCGAAGTCAAGAGGGTCCACGAGTGGTGAGATCGTGGGACGAAGAACTGATCGTGTCGGGAAACGAGGTTCACGAGCTGAGAGCCCGCTACGTCGATGTGTTCCTGCCTGCGGTGGAAGCCGTCGTCGACAGGCTGCTGCCTTTCCGCGTAGCACTCGAGTACCGGGCAGGATGGCCCGAAGGCCGAACGCTCGAGGAGGCGCTCGGTGACTCACTCTCCAGCGATGTCGTACGAGGCTTCACCCAGGTAGGCCCGCAGCGTGGTGATGTCGCGTTCCTGCTCGACGGCGTTGCGGCCAGAAAGCTGATGTCTAGAGGGGAGGTGAAGCTCTTCGTCGCGGGTATAATGCTCGCCCAGGCTGCACACTTCATCGAACGCATGGGTCGAAGGCTCGTGATCATGGTCGATGAGGTTGCATCGGAACTCGACGAGGAGAGCCGCCGCCGAATCTTCTCGGTGCTGGGCTCCCTGGGAGTGCAGACCTTCGTCACCACGGTGTCCCGGGGACTCGTAGAGAATGAGGCCTGGCTACCGGATGCGGTGTTTCACGTGGAACAGGGAAAAGTGAGCGCAGTGGTATAGTGCTGGCTTCCCGTGGCCGAGGTGAGTGCGTGACCGGAGAAACATACGATTCATCGAACATAAAGGTGCTCAAGGGCCTGGATGCCGTCCGCAAGAGGCCCGGGATGTATATCGGGGACACGGACGACGGGACCGGTTTGCATCACATGGTCTTCGAGACCGTCGACAATTCGATTGACGAGGCGCTCGCAGGCTACTGTTCGGAAATCGAGGTCACCATCCTTGCTGACGAGTCGATCCGGGTGATCGACAATGGCCGGGGTATTCCGGTTGACGTGCACCAGGAGGAGGGGCGCTCGGCGGCGGAGGTCATCATGACCGTCCTGCACGCGGGCGGAAAGTTCGACGACAGCTCCTACAAGGTGTCCGGCGGTCTGCACGGGGTGGGAGTATCCGTCGTCAACGCGCTCTCGGAGCGCCTCGTCATGACCATCCACCGTGACGGGAAGGTCCACCGGCAGGAGTTTCGCCACGGCGAGCCTATGCATGGGCTGCAGGTGATCGGCGCGAGCGAGCGAACCGGTACGGACATTCACTTCAAGCCCAGCCCCAATACCTTCACGAACATCGAGTTCCACTACGACATTCTCGCCCACCGCCTCCGCGAGCTGTCCTTTCTCAGCTCGGGCGTGAGAATCAGGCTCCTCGATGAGCGAACCGGAAAACAGGATATATTTCAATATGATGGAGGAATCAGGGCCTTCGTTGAGCATCTGAACCGGAGCAAGACTCCTCTCCATCCGAGCGTGCTCAGCTTCTCGGCCGAGAGGCATGGGATAGCTGTCGACGTCGCGCTGCAGTGGAATGACTCCTACCAGGAGAACATCTTCTGTTTCACCAACAACATTCGCCAGCGCGACGGTGGCACGCACCTCTCCGGCTTGCGCGCCGCCCTGACGCGGACTCTGAACCAGTACATGGAGAGTACCGGACTGCTTCAGAAGGCGAAGATCGACCCGACCGGAGACGATGTGCGGGAGGGACTGACGTCGGTGCTTTGCGTCAAGGTGCCGGATCCGAAGTTTTCCTCCCAGACCAAGGACAAGCTCGTGTCGTCCGAGGTCAAACCGGCGGTGGAATCGGTGGTGGCGGAGAAGCTGTCCGAGTTTCTGGCCGAGACCCCCGCGGAGGCTCGTGCCATCGCCGCCAAGATTGTCGATGCCGCGCGGGCGCGCGAAGCCGCGAGGAAAGCCCGGGAGATGACGCGCCGCAAGACGGCTCTGGACGTCGCGGGACTCCCCGGAAAGCTTGCCGATTGCCAGGAGAAGGACCCCGCGCAGTCGGAGCTCTTCCTCGTGGAGGGCGATTCCGCCGGCGGGTCCGCCAAGCAGGGTCGCGACCGACGATACCAGGCCATTCTGCCGCTCAAGGGCAAGATCCTGAACGTCGAGAAGGCCCGCTTCGACAAGATGCTCTCGTCGGCCGAGGTGGGCACCCTGATTACGGCGCTCGGAACCGGCATCGGCAGCGAAGAGTACGACCCAGAGAAGCTGCGTTATCACCGAATCATCATCATGACCGATGCGGACGTGGACGGGTCTCATATCCGCACTCTGCTGCTGACCTTCTTCTACCGGCAGATGCGCGAGCTGATCGAGAAGCACCACATCTACATAGCCCAGCCCCCGCTCTACAAGGTGAAACGGGGAAAGCAGGAACGCTACGTCAAGGACGACGCGGAGCTCGACGGCTTTCTCATGGAGATGGCCCTTGACCAGGCGCGGATCGAGCTCTCGGATGCGGCGACCTTGCAGTCGGAGTCGCTTCGCAGTGTCTCCCGGGACTACCTGTCCCTGCGCGCCATCACCAAGCGCCTCTCACGACGCATCTTTCCGGAGGTGCTGGAGGCGATGAAGCACATGCCCCTGCTCGACGGCGCCGAGTTCGAGTCCAGAGGGGCGCTCAACGCCTGGTTCGAACGCCTCGAAGAGAGCCTGAGAGGAGACTCCGGGTTGCCCACCAGCTTCACCGTCGAGCTCGAGGACCGTCCGGACGACGGCTTCCGGGCCCGGCTTCAGGCCGTGATTCACGGCGTGGAATCGGAACGCGTGGTGGGAAGCGAGTTTTTCCGATCTGCCGAATACCGCAACCTGGTGCGCTTGAGCGAGCACCTCTACGGTGATTCCGGGAGCGTGGTGGCGGTGCGCGGGGACCGGATGCACCCTGCCGGCAGCATTGGCGAAGGGCTCGAGTGGCTCCTGGACGAGGCCCGCCGCGGCCTGCACGTGCAGCGCTACAAGGGCTTGGGGGAGATGAACCCCGAGCAGTTGTGGGAAACCACCATGGATCCGGGTTCCCGGCGACTGCTCCGGGTCAATATCGAGGACGGGGTTGCGGCCGACGAGCTGTTCACCACCCTCATGGGCGACCAGGTCGGTCCGCGCCGGGATTTCATCGAGTCGAACGCGCTCGCCGTGGCCAACCTGGACACCTGAGTCCTGGATACCTGAACCAGCCGGCGCGCGGAAGCGCAATCCGGGGAAGACGCGGAGCCGCCCTGCCACGGCCGGATGCTTCACCCCAGCTCCTGGCAGGTCGATGCGATTCTGGGCTTAGCCGTCCACGCCGGTCACTGCGTTCCCAAGCCCGGCGTGGTCGTCGCGCGCAGTTGCGCCGCGCTCGGCTCGTGCAACGCACCACAGGTCCACGCGTTCCACGCCTGCGGCGAGGACAATCCGGGCCAGTTCCGAGGCGGTCGCTCCGGTGGTGACCACATCGTCCAGGATTGCGACGTGGCGGAAGCGTGAAAGCCGGCGGGAGGCGGAAAACGCCCCCCGAACGTTGATCCCCCGGCCGCGGACGCTCTGAGTCCGGGACTGAACCGGCGTGTCGCGGGTACGTCTCGTCCAGTCTCTCTTCACCGGAACTCCCGTCGCCGTCGCAACCGCCCGCGCGATCTCCAGGCTCTGGTTGAACCCGCGGGCTCGAAGACGGCGGCGATGCAGCGGGACCGGCACTATGCACTCGGGAACGCTCGCATCGTCCTCTTCCCCGACTCGACGCGCGAGCAGCCATCCCAGGGTTGGCGCCACCGCGAGGTTTCCTTCGAACTTGAGCTGGCGGATCAGAGTGTCGACGGGTTGCAGGTAGCGAAGCGCCGCCACCGCTCGCCGAAAGGGAGGCGGGGCGCTCGTGCACTGCGCACAGACCTCCGTACCCGGTACCGGCAGCGGCAACGCGCACCTGCGGCAACAGGCGCCGATTCCCGGCAGGTCGCGGATGCATCCCCTACACAGGTTGTGGGGATCCTCTGCACGGTCGCCGCAGAGCAGGCACGTCCGCGGGAACAGCAGCGCTACCAGACTGTGCATCGAGACCCTCCCTGGTCGTGCGCATATGCACCCGCAATGGTCGCCGCCCGAGCCCGCTCCGGCAAGTCCGCGCACCGGCAGCGTGCCGGCGCGCCCGAGCGTCCCGGACATCGCGGCGGGGGGCCCGACGGTCGCCAGGACGCTGGCCAGGCTACACACTGTCGGGTCATGAGCGCTTTCGATCCCGGCCTCCGGACCCGGCGCGCCTTCGCCCGTGCCGCCCCTTGCTACGACGATGTGTCGCGGGTCTACGACGAGATCGGCCATCGTCTGCTTGCTCACCTCGATCCGATGAGCGTCGAGCCCGCCCGCGTGCTCGACGTCGGATGCGGCACCGGCACGGCAGCGGCCCGGCTCGCGGCCCGCTACCGCCGTTGCCGCGTCGTCGGAGTGGACAGCGCGTGGCCGATGCTCGAGGTGGCAAGGGCCAAGACGCCCCGCTTCTTCTCCCGACAGCGTTTCGTCTGTGGCGGCGCGGAAGGGCTGCCGGTGGCCGACGACGCGGTCGATCTCGTGCATGCGAATCTCCTTCTCCCGTGGTGCCCCGATCTCGAGCGACCGCTACGGGAGTTTGCCCGGGTGCTGGCGCCGGGCGGTCTGCTCCTGTTGTCGTCACTGGGTCCCGATACCCTCGTGGAGCTGCGCAGGCTGCTGGATCCGGACGGAGGCGCCGAAGCGGGACCCGGGTTGCTCGACATGCACGTTCTCGGCGACGCCCTGGTCAGCGCGGGTCTCCTCGATGCCGTCATGGAAACGGAGCGCCTCACCGTACAGTACGGGAGCGCGGAACGGCTGATGGACGATCTCGTGCGCAGCGGCGCCTGGTCAGCGCGGCTCAGGCACGTCGGGCCGGTGCGTGCCCGCGAGAGTCTTTCCCGGTTGCGTCGCCGCTATCGCCTGCTGCGCGCCGCGGAGCCCCTCGACGTCACCTTCGAGATCATCTACGCGCACGCCTGGACTCCCCCGACTTCGCCCGGGCAGCGCTTCGTGCAAGGCCCGCTTCCACTGCGGCGGAATCCCGCCCCGAGAGGGCCCGGATAATCCCGGTGCGTTCTGTAATGCATTGTTTCTTATCGTATTTTTTGGAGTATTGGCGCTTGCGAAAGTCCGCTGGAGGCTGATAGGATTGCAGCCCTTTGCCGGCGGGAAGGCGTACCCGCCCGTCGAGTTCCCCGATGGTTTCGAAGAGCCTCAACTCCGCCACGTCGTGCCAGTTCGTCATCCGGCCGAACCGGTCGCTGACGCCGCGCCAGCAGAAGGCATTCTTCGCGTTCATGTGTGTCGTGGTGCTCGGCATCGCCGGCGCCTTTGCCGCACGCGGCTACTGGCCGGTGCTGCCCTTCGCCGGCCTGGAGATCGCGGTGCTCGCGTACGCACTGTGGCACTGCGCGCGGGCCGGCGCCCTCGTCGAAGTGATATCCGTCGCTCCCGATCGCATCGCCGTGGACAAGGGCCGCGGGCGCCTGGCGAGGGTGTGGGAGACGCCTCTCGCGTGGGCGCAGATCCGTCTCGACGGGCCGGGGCTCGGCTGGTATCCGAGCCGGCTCGTGATCCGATCCCACGGCAAAGAGGTACAATTGGGGAGCTTTCTGAACGAGGACGAGCGCCAGCGGCTCGCCGCAGAGCTGCGGCGCGCCGTCACCGGCTTCGCCGTTCGGGATTGGCATCGGTCGGCGTCGTCGTCTTGAGGACTGGGGAGACTTGATGAACATGTGTCCGGGAGCATTGCGCAAGTGGGCGCTCGGCCTGCCCCTCGCGCTGTCGCTGGCGAGCCTCTCCGGCTCCGCTTCTGCGGCCTGGGAGCTCAACCTGCCGGTGGGAGTCACGCCTCTCAGCACCATCGTCTACGACCTCCACATGCTGATTCTCTGGATCTGCGTGCTGATCGGCGTGGTCGTGTTCGGCGTGATGTTCTACTCCATCGTCTATCACCGGAAGTCGCGCGGTCACGAGGCGGCGCACTTTCACCACAGCGCCTTCGCCGAGATCGCCTGGACCGTCATCCCCTGCATCATCCTCATCGGCATGGCGATCCCCTCCACCACCACGCTGATCGAGATGGAGGACACGAGCGACCCGGACATGACGCTGAAGGTCACCGGCTACCAGTGGAAGTGGCGTTACGATTACCTGGAAGACGGCGTCACCTTCTACAGCAACCTCGCGCCGGAGAGCCGCCGGGCCATCTACGAGGTCGGCGGCCCGCAGGAGAGAGCGGAGAAGTACCTCCTGGAGGTCGACAACCCGGTGGTGCTGCCCACCGACAAGAAGGTGCGCATCCTCCTTACCGCCGATGACGTCATTCACGCGTGGTGGGTGCCGGAGCTGGGCCAGAAGAAGGACGCGATTCCGGGATTCGTGAACGAGATCTGGACCCGGATCGAGAAGCCGGGAACCTATCGGGGCCAGTGCGCCGAGCTTTGCGGAAAGGATCACGGCTTCATGCCCATCGTGGTGATCGCCAAGCCGGAGGAGGAGTACCGCGCGTGGGTCGAGGAGCAGAAGCAGGCCCAGGCCGAGGCGCAGACAGCCGCATTGCGCGAATGGACCCGGCCCGAGCTCATGGCGAAGGGCGAGGCGGTGTACGCGAGCGCCTGCGCCGGGTGCCACCAGCTCGACGGAGGCGGGGTGCCGCACCACATTGCGGGGATCGCGGGCAGCGACGTCGCGACCGGCGACCTCGACCAGCACCTGAAGGTCGTCCTCGAGGGGCGCGCGGGCACCACGATGCGCGCCTTCGGCACCGAGCTCGACGACGTGGAGCTCGCCGCGCTGATGACCTACCAGCGCAACGCGTTCGGGAACGCGACCGGCGACCTCGTTCAACCCGCGACGGTCGCCGTCGCGAGACTCAATCTTGGAGATTAATGGGCAATGAGCGCTGTGACCACACACCACGACGACCACGCGCACGAGGATCATCATCACGGTCCGCCTCCCGGCCTGATGCGGTGGGTGCTCACCACCAATCACAAGGACATCGGCACCCTCTATCTCCTCTTCGCCCTGACGATGCTCTTCATCGGCGGCTTCCTCGCCATGGGGATCCGCGCCGAGCTCTTCCAGCCCGGGCTGCAGCTCCTGAATCCGGATCTCTTCAACCAGTTCACCGCGATGCACGGACTCATCATGGTGTTCGGCGCGATCATGCCGGCGTTCGTGGGGTTCGCGAACTGGCAGGTGCCGATCATGATCGGCGCGCCCGACATGGCGCTGCCCCGGATGAACAACTGGAGCTTCTGGATACTGCCCTTCGCCGGAATCCTGCTCATCTCCACCTTCTTCATGCCCGGAGGCGCGCCCGCGGCAGGCTGGACGATGTATCCGCCCCTGGTGCTCCAGGGGGGCATGAACGTGCCCTTCCTGATCTTCGCGGTGCACCTGCTCGGCATGTCGTCGATCATGGGCGCGATCAACATCATCGTGACGATTCTCAACATGCGCGCGCCCGGGATGACCCTGCTGCGCATGCCGCTCTTCGTGTGGACCTGGCTGATTACCGCATTCCTGCTGATAGCGGCGATGCCGGTGCTCGCCGGCGCGGTGACGATGCTGCTGACCGACCGCTTCTTCGGGACCTCCTTCTTCAACGCGGCGGGAGGCGGCGACCCGGTGATGTTCCAGCACATCTTCTGGTTCTTCGGGCACCCCGAGGTCTACATCATGATCCTGCCCGCGTTCGGGATCGTCTCGCAGATCCTGCCCGCGTTCTGCCGCAAGCCCCTCTTCGGCTACGAGTCCATGGTGTACGCGACCGCCTCCATCGCCTTTCTGTCGTTCATCGTCTGGGCCCATCACATGTTCACGGTGGGCATGCCGCTCGCGGGCGAGCTCTTCTTCATGTACACGACGATGCTGATAGCGGTGCCCACCGGGGTGAAGGTGTTCAACTGGGTGGCGACGATGTGGCGGGGCTCGATGACCTTCGAGACCCCCATGCTCTACGCGATCGCCTTCGTCGTCCTGTTCACCATCGGAGGGTTCTCGGGGCTCATGCTCGCCATCACCCCGGCCGATTTCCAGTACCACGACACCTACTTCGTGGTGGCACACTTTCACTATGTGCTTGTAACCGGGGCACTTTTCGCGATTGTTGGGGGCGTCTACTTCTGGCTGCCGAAGTGGACCGGCCACATGTACGACGAGCGTCTCGGCAAGTGGCACTTCTGGCTGTCGTTCATTTCCGTGAACGTGCTCTTCTTCCCGCAGCACTTCCTGGGGCTGGCCGGCATGCCGCGCCGGATTCCGGACTACTCGGTGCAGTTCGTGGACTGGAATGTGGTGTCGAGCATCGGCGGCTTTGTCTTCGGCCTCTCGCAACTGCTCTTCGTCTACATCATCTTCAGGACGATACGCGGGGGCGCCAAGGCGCCGGATCGCGCGTGGGAAGGTGCGCGCGGGCTGGAGTGGACCCTGCCTTCGCCGCCGCCCTATCACACTTTCGTGGAGCCGCCGAAAGTGACGGAGGCCGACGCCCACAGCTAGCCGGGCACCAGCCCGGCTGGCGGCTTCGCACAACCAAGTGATGGGGATCCCGGTGAGAGCACTGCGAGCGAAGACAGGCGGACCCGGATCCCGGCGGCGGACTGCCCGTGCCGGTGTCTGCCCGCCCGCGGCGCGGACCGGCGGGGAATGAGGGGGCAGGGCGCGTGCCGCATCCGCCCGCCGCCGACAAGCGCCGCGCCGCGTGCATCCGGCTTGCCGTCCTGCTCGGGCTCGTCGCATTCGCCTTCTACCTCGGCATGTTCCTGATGGGGGGTACATGAGCCGCGAAGGCTCCCGTTCCCGCCGGAATCGCCGCTCGGCGTGGAGGCTCGGCCTCGTGGTGGCGGCGATGTTCGGCTTCGGATATGCCCTGGTGCCGCTGTACGACGTGTTCTGCGAGGTGACGGGACTCGGGGGGCGGACCGGTGTCGTGCAGGCGGACACCCTGCCGGCCACGATCGACGAGAGCCGGCTCGTCACGGTCAGCTTCGACGCCACGGTCAACAGCGCGCTGCCCTGGGAGCTCGAGCCTTCGCAGCCCGAGATGAGGGTGCATCCGGGGCGTCTCTACGAGACGCACTACGTCGCGAGGAGCCTGTCCGGCCGGCCCACCACGGGTCGGGCGGTGCCGAGCGTGGCTCCCGCCGTCGCCTCGAAGTACCTCAACAAGACCCAGTGCTTCTGCTTTACCAGCCAGCATCTCGAGCCCGGCGAGGAGCGCCGCATGCCGGTTCACTTCGTGGTGAGCGGGCAGCTGCCGGAGCGGGTCGAGGCGCTGACTCTGTCCTACATTTTCTTCGACGCGGAAGCGGACACCTGAGGGCGCGGCCCGCGTCCCGAGGCGATCGCACGCATTTCAGCCAAGAGGGCCACCGCATGGCGGCAGCAGACCAGCACTACTACCTTCCGAACCCGAGCCACTGGCCGATCGTGGGCTCCATCGGACTCTTCCTCCTGCTCGGTGGGTTCGCGTCATACCTGAGCGGCATCACCAGCGGGCCGGTGGCGATGATCATCGGCTTCGCGGTCGTCGTGTTCATGATGTTCGGGTGGTTCGGCACCGTCATCGGAGAGAGCGAGAAGGGGCGCTACAACGACCAGGTCGACGTGTCCTTCCGCATGGGCATGGGGTGGTTCATCTTCTCCGAGGTCCTGTTCTTCGCCGCCTTCTTCGGCGCGCTCTTCTACGCGCGGGTGTACTCGGTGCCCTGGATAGGCGGGGAAGGTGTCGGCGCGCTCGCCACCCATCCCGTCCTCTGGCCCGACTACGAGGCGGCCTGGCCGACCAACGGGCCGGCGGAAATCGGTGACGCCTTCGACATCATTCCCGCTTTCGGGATTCCCGCCCTCAACACCATCATCCTGCTGACGAGCGGGGTCACCGTCACCCTGGCGCACTGGGCGCTGAAGAAGAGCCAGCGCGGGCGCCTTTCCTTCTGGCTCTTCGCGACGATCGCGCTGGGGGTGGTCTTCCTCTACTACCAGGGTGTGGAGTTCTACCACGCCTATTCGGATCTCAACCTCACCCTGGAGTCGGGCATCTACGGCTCGACCTTCTTCATGCTCACCGGGTTCCACGGATTCCACGTGACGGTGGGCGTGACCATGCTCACCGTCATATGGGCGCGCACGCTCCGGGGGCACTTCACCCCGAAGCGACACTTCGCCTTCGAAGGGGTGGCCTGGTACTGGCACTTCGTCGACGTGGTGTGGCTGGGCCTCTTCATTTTCGTCTACTGGTTGTAGATCCGCTCCCGGCGGAGCGCGGCGCGCGTCCAGGGCGAAGCCGGTCCGCGAGGGCGTTTCGCGCGTGCGGCGCGGCAGGAGGGAGCGGTGGCGGCCTCGGGGTCGCGGCGCGCAGGAGTCCCTCATGGCCGGAACGTACGCCCCGGGGAAGCGTCTCGAGCGCACTCGCCGCACGCCCGGCGCCCGGAGCGAACGCAGTCCCCGGGCCGCCGCGGGTCAGGGATACAGGGCGTGCGGCTGGATGAGCCCGGCCCACCAGAAGACGAAGAGCAGGGCGAAGAGCGATACCGAGATGGCGACCCGCCAAGTCAGCGCCCGGGCCAGGCGGTCGGAGTCGCCGCGGTCCTTGACGAGAAAGTAGAGCGCGGAGCCCATCGCGGCCACGATGCCGAGGAATATGACGATTACGAGGATCTTGCCGAGCACCACGGGGCCCTCGCCGCAATGCCCGGCAGTATAGTCGACCGCAAGCGGAGCGCTTCGGAGGGCGGGGGCGCGAGATGGCGCTTTCGCCCCGGTCTGTGGCCTACCCTTGCCACCGCGGCGCTCTTCCCGGCGCTGCTCAGCCTCGGCCTGTGGCAACTCGAGCGCGCGGAGTTCAAGCAGGAAGAGATCACCCGGGCCGGAGCGGAAGACGAGCGCCCGCCCGCGATGCTCGGGCCGGACGTACCGGAGAATGAAGGTGGGGCCGAGGCCTGGAACCATCGCCGGGTGGGCGCCACGGGACACTACCTTCCCCGTCAGTTCCTGCTCGACAACCGGACGCACCGGGGCGTGGCGGGCTACCACGTCCTGACTCCGCTCATCCTGGACGGCGAGCAGCGGCGGGGCGTCATCGTCAATCGTGGCTGGATTGCGCTCGGGCCCAGCCGGGAGCGCCTCCCCGAGACGAGTCTTCCCGGCGGGATCCTGGAGCTGAGGGGCCGGGGACGAGTTCCCGGAGCGGCCTTTCTTCTCGGGGAAGCAGGCTATGCCGGAGACGAATGGCCGCGCGTGGTGCAGAGCATCGATCTTCCGAAAATGGAGGAAGCGCTGGGAGTCGACCTGTTGCCCTTCGTGGTGGAGCTGGATCGCTCCGAGTCCCATGGCTTCGCTCGGGAGTGGCGGCCCCACCGCGGAATCGGCCCGGAGCGGCACCGGGGCTACGCGTTTCAATGGTTTGCCCTCGCCGCCACGCTCCTCGCCATCTACACGTTCGTGAACCTGCGGCGACGATGAGAGGGACCGGCGCCGCCTATCGGCGAATCCTCACGAGCGCGTTCCTGCTCTCGGTGGTCGTGAGCACGCTCGGCGCCTACGTGCGGCTCTCCGACGCCGGGCTGTCCTGCCCGGACTGGCCGGGCTGCTACGGGCAGATCGGGGTCCCCGACGCGTCCGAAGCCCCCGCCGCGCAGGCCGCGTTCCCGGAGCGGCCGCTGGACCGGGTCCGCGCCTGGAAGGAAATGGCGCACCGATACGCGGCGGGTCTGCTGGGGGTGCTGATCCTGGCCCTCGGCGTGCTCGCGTGGCGCCGGCGCCGCCCCGGTCGCGTTCCCGTGGCGCAGCTCTTCCTGATCGCGCTGGTGGTCTTCCAGGCCCTGCTCGGGATGTGGACGGTCACATTGGGCCTCGCGCCCCTGGTCGTGACCTCCCACCTGGTGGCGGGCCTCGCCACGGTGGCGCTGCTGTGGTGGCTTCGCCTGCGCGAGAGCGCCTTCTCGCGCGCAGAGGGCCCGTCTTTCCGGGACCGGGGGGTGTCCGGCCTCCGAGCCTGGGCTCTCGGAGCGCTGGTGGTGATCGCGGTGCAGATCACGCTGGGAGGCTGGACCAGCGCGAACTACGCGGCCCTCGCGTGCCCGGACTTCCCTCTGTGCCAGGGCCGTCTTCTTCCTCCGCTCGACATATCTGCCGCTTTCACGTTGTGGCCGGACGCCGCCGGCGGCGACTTCGAAGGCGGCGTCCACGACAACGACGCCCGCGTGACCATCCACGTCACTCATCGTCTCGGGGCCGTCCTCACCCTGCTCTACGTCGGTGTTCTCGCCCTTCGCGCGTTCTCTTCCGCCGGGGCGCCACGCCTCAAGGCCGCCGTCGGGGCACTGCTCGCCGTGGTCGTTGCGCAGGCCGGTCTCGGTGTCGCCAACGTGTTGCTCGGCCTGCCGCTTCTCCTCGCGGTCGGGCACAATTTCGGCGCCATTGTCGCGCTGCTCGCGGCTCTCACTGTGTACCATATGGCGCTTCCGCCCCACCCCGGGATTGCGGTCAGGGACGAGGCGCACCCTTGAACGATCACAGCGCCGTCCTCGGCGAGTCCCCCCTCTGGAGGGAGTACCTCGAGCTCACCAAGCCGCGTGTGGTGACGGTGCTCGCCTTCACTGCTCTGGTCGGCGTCTGCCTGGCGAGCCCCGGCGCGCTGCCGCTGGATACCGCCGCCTTCGCCCTGCTCGGCATCAGCCTCGCCGCGGCCGCCGGCGGCGCGGTCAACCACGTGGTCGACCGCCGGGTGGACGCCCTCATGCCTCGCACCCGCCAGCGCCCGCTTCCGCAGGGCCGGGTGACGAGCGGCGCCGCGCTGGCCTTCGCGGCGGGGCTGGGCGCGCTTGCGACGCTGCTGCTCGGCACCTTCGTGAACTGGCTCACGACGGCGCTCACTCTCGCCTCCATGGTGGGGTACTCGGTCGTCTACACGATGTACCTCAAGCGGGCGACGCCCCAGAACATCGTCATCGGGGGAGCGGCGGGCGCGATGCCGCCGGTGCTGGGCTGGACCGCGGTGACCGGCACCCTGGACGGCGAGGCCTGGCTCCTGTTCCTCATCATCTTCGCCTGGACTCCGCCGCACTTCTGGGCGCTGGCAATCGAGCGGCGGGACGAGTATGCCCGGGCCGAGATCCCGATGCTCCCGGTGACGCACGGGATCCCCTTCACCCGGCTGCAGATCCTTCTCTACACCGTGATGCTGTTCGGGGTGAGTCTGCTGCCCTTCGTCGCGCGCATGAGCGGCGGGGTCTACCTGGCCGGAGCGGTGATTCTCGGCGGCGCCTTTCTCTACCAGGCCGTCATGCTCTATCTCGGGCGCGAACGGGAGCGGCCCATGAAGGTGTTCGGATTCTCGATCTACTACCTGCTCGGGCTCTTCGCGTTTCTTCTCGCGGACCACTATCTGGCGATGGCGGGCTGAACGCGCGGACGGGAGCCCGTTCGACCCGCCCGCGCTCCTCGTTGCCGCCGGCGTGATCGCTCCACCCGCCGGAAGCGGCGTATTGAGCCCCGCGAGCCGCCGAGAAGGGTCAGGACGCGGCCGGCGCTGCAATTGCCGGCGGGCAACGCGCCCTCAGGTCTCGATCGATCTCCGCAGCTTGCGCAGCGCGTTGCCTTCGAGCTGGCGTACCCGCTCGGCGGAGATGCCGTAGCGGTCCGCCAGAGCCTGAAGGGTCGTCTTCTCTTCCCTGAGCCAGCGCTCGGTGATGATGGCCCGATCTCGATCGTTCAGCTCGCGGACCGCCGCCTGCAGGGCCTGCCGGCCGTGGGCTTCCCAGTCCTCCCGCTCGACCGTTTCGGCGGGCTCGTAGCGAAGATCCTGCAGGTAGCGGGCCGGCGCCGCGTGCTTGTCGACGCCGTTGTCTTCCGGACAGCCATCGTAGGCGTCGTCGTGAGCGCTCAGGCGTTGCTCCATCTCCAGAACCGTGTCGGGGCTCACTCCGAGATCCCTGGCTACCGCGGCGACCTCTTCCCGGTTCAGCCACCCGAGTCTCTTCTTGGCGCTGCGGAGATTGAAGAAGAGCTTTCTCTGGGCCTTGGTGGTCGCCACCTTCACGATGCGCCAGTTGCGCAGGATGTACTCGTGGATCTCGGCCCGTATCCAGTGGACCGCGAAGGACACCAGGCGCACTCCCATCTCCGGGTCGAAACGCTTGACCGCCTTCATGAGCCCGACGTTGCCTTCCTGAATCAGGTCCGCCTGGGGCAGACCGTAACCGTCGTAGCCACGCGCAATGCGCGCCACGAAGCGCAGGTGCGAAAGCACCAGTCGCCAGGCGGCATCGAGGTCGTTCGAGTTCCGGAAGCGCCGGGCGAGCTCGTGCTCCTCTTCCGCGCTCAGCATCGGCATGTCGTAGACCGCGTGCCGATAGGCATCCAGGCTGCCGAGCGGCAGGGCGGCCAGGGAGCGATCCAGGGGAATCGTCACGTCGGGAGGATCCTCGCGAGTGCCGTTTTTGGCGGCTCCGAGAGGATCTTAGCACTCGCCTGCCGAGAGTGCCAAAGTCCACGGCGACGGCTTCCGCCGGCGACCGTACAGTACCGATTCTCGGGAGATTCGCGCGTCAAGATGCCGTGGCAGCGGGCCGCACGGACTCAAGAGGCTCTGAAGGGCGAGCCGCATTCGGTCCGCCCTCCCTGCGAGGCTCGAGCTCGCCGTTTTCGGGGGCGCCGGCGGCGCCCTATCCCTCGAGCAGGGCGTCGACGAATTCGTTCGCGTCGAAGTCCCGCAAGTCGTCGAGGCCTTCTCCCACCCCTACGTATCGAATCGGTATCTCCAGCGTCTGGGCGATGGCGAAGATGATGCCGCCCTTGGCGGTGCCGTCCAGCTTGGTGAGGACCAGGCCGCTCACTTCGACCGCCTCGGTGAACTGTCGGGCCTGGACCAGGGCGTTCTGGCCCGTGCTCGCGTCGATGACGAGAAGGGTTTCGTGGGGCGCGTCGGGATCGAGCTTCTTGATCACCCGGCGCACCTTCTTCAGCTCCTCCATCAGCCCGGACTGGGTGTGGAGGCGCCCCGCGGTGTCCGCGATCAGCAGATCCGTTCCGCGCGCACGAGCCGACGACAGCGCGTCGTAGACGACCGACGCCGAGTCGGCGCCGCTGTGCTGGGCGATGACGGGAACGTTCAAACGCTCGCCCCAGGTCTGCAGCTGCTCGATCGCGGCGGCCCGAAAGGTGTCGCCCGCCGCGAGGAGCACTCGCCGTCCGTCGTGCTTGAAGCGGTGAGCGAGCTTCGCCGCGCTGGTGGTCTTTCCGGTGCCGTTGACCCCGACCATCAGGATCACGAAGGGAGCGGCATCGGAGACGCGGAGCGGCCGGCACACCGGCGCGAGAATCTCCACCATCGCCTCGCGAAGGGCCGCGCCCAGCGCCGCCTCGTCGCCGGCACGTCCGGCGGCGGCCCGGCGGCGCAGATCGTCGATTATCCGCCGCGTCGCCTCGATGCCCACATCGGCGCTGAGGAGCACCGTCTCCATGTCCTCGACGAGCTGCTCGTCGAGGACCCTGCGTCCGGCGAGCAGGGCGCCCAGGCGGCCGACGAGCGCGCTTCGGGTGCGTCCGAGCGCTGCCTTCAGGCGGCCGAAGAAGCCTCCTGCCTTGCGCGCGCCATCGCGCGCCGAGTCTGTGCGGGTGAAGGGCACTCGTGGAGGGAGGAGGGTGGCGAAGGGGCTTAAGGACCCCTGCGGGGCGGGCCATCGTAGCACGGGGCCGAGTCGCGAGACCTTCGTTCGTGCCAGCGTGGCGCGCTGGCCGCAGTGTTTCCCCGGTTTTCGGAAGCTTCGGGCGTCAAGATGCCGCGGTAGCGGGTCGCACGGACCGAGAGACGCTGAAGTCGTAGCCGGCACCACGGCGAAGGGGCTCGAGCGAGTACGGCCCGCTGCCATGAACAGATTGGAGTCCGCCAGCCAAGAAAGGGGGGAAACATTGCGGCTAGGATCCGCCGTGGAGCACGGGCTCGCTCCGCGGGGCGGCGGGTTGACGAAGGGGCCGAGGATCATCTCCGGGAAGTGGCGGAAGAGGCGCCTGCGTTTCCCTCCCGGAAGCCGGGCCCGGCCGACGCCGGATCGGGTCAGGGAAACCCTGTTCAACTGGCTCGGTCCGCGGGTGAGCGGCGCTTCCTGCCTCGACCTCTTTGCCGGCAGCGGCAGCCTCGGCTTCGAGGCGGCGTCGCGCGGCGCGGCGAGCGTCACCATGGTGGAGATCGACCCGTCGCTCGTGCTCTACCTGCGTGGCGAGCGCGAGCGCCTCGGGGGGGCGGGAATCGATATCGTGCGGGCGGACTCCCTTCGCTGGCTGCGTGCCGCCGGCGGGCGCTTCGACATCGTCTTTCTCGACCCCCCTTTCGCCACTTCGCTGCTCGATCGGAGTTGCCGGGGCCTGTCGGCGTCCGGGTGTCTCGCCCCCGGCGCGTTGCTCTACCTGGAGTGCGAACGGGCGCGGAACCCTCCTCCGCTTCCGGAAGGATTCGAGATCCTGCGGAGCGGGCATGCGGGGGAGGTGCGCTATCATCTCGCGGGCGGGCAGCCCAGTACCGGCCCCATGCCCGAACCCTGACCTCGAGCGGCGTGGAACAACATGCGGACCATCGCGATCTATCCGGGCACATTCGATCCCATTACCAACGGGCACCAGGACCTCGTCCATCGCGCCGCGCGGCTCTTCACCCGCGTGATCGTCGCGGTGGCGGAGAGCAGCGCGAAGAACACCCGTTTCGACATCCAGTCCCGGGTCGAGTTTGCCCGCATCTCCCTGGCGGACCGTTCCAACGTCGAAGTGGACAGCTTCAGCGGACTGCTCGTCCATTTCGCCCAGGCCCGGGGGGCCTCGGTGATCCTGCGAGGGCTTCGCGCCATATCCGACTTCGACTACGAGTTCCAGCTTGCCGGCATGAATCGCCGTCTCGCCCCCGACGTGGAAACGGTATGCCTCACCTCCGACGAGCGATTCAGCTACATCTCCTCCAGCCTGGTCCGGGAGATCGCGACCCTCGGCGGCGACGTCAGCCCCTTCGTGCATCCCACGGTGGAGGCCGCGCTTCGAGAGCGGTGAGCGGGACGGGCTTCGGACGTGCCCGGTGCTTCCCTGCGTGCCGGAGCGCGTTCCGGTCGGAGGCGGATGAGCGCGGACCGGACTCCGCGGGCAAAGTGCATTCGATGACGGCGGAGCCGCATTGCGCTCCGGGCCGACAGGCCGCGGAGGCGCCGGCATCGATGGGCAGCGTCGCGGCAAGCGGCAGGGGCTGAGGGACGATGGCGCTCAGGATCACCGAAGAGTGCATCAACTGCGACGTGTGCGAGCCGGAGTGCCCGAACGAGGCCATCTCCATGGGCGAGGAGATTTACATCATCGACCCTGAGCGTTGCACGGAGTGCGTCGGCCACTTCGATACCCCGCAGTGCGTCGAGGTGTGTCCGGTCGATTGCATCCCCGGGGATTCCGAGCATGAGGAGAGCGAAGAGGAGCTGTGGGCGAAGTACCGGCGCCTGACCGCCGGATGAGCGGCCGGGGCGCGGACTCCCAGTACTCGCACTCTTCGCCAGGTACCGGCCCCGCCCTCACGTCGCGCCTCGGGGAACGTCGCCGGACGGGGTGGAACGCCTCGCTCCGCCGGCCGCGGTCAATGCTGGCAGCCGGGGCAGTACCAGGTCGCGCGCTGGCCGATGCGGCGCTGGCGCAGGGGCGTCCGGCAGCGACGGCAAAGTCCGCCTGCGCGCCCGTAGACCCTCAGTCGCGACCCGAAGTGCCCGGGCATTCCGTCGGCGGCGGCGTAATCTCGCAAGGTGGTGCCGCCCGCGCCGATAGCCTCCTCCAGCACCTTTCGGATGCACTTCGCAAGCCGGTGGTAGCGCGGCTGCGAGATCCGCCCGGCGGCGCGCAGCGGATGCACTCCCGCCAGGTACAGGGCCTCGCAGGCGTAGATGTTTCCGATTCCCGCCACGATGCGGGCGTTCATGAT
Organism: Gammaproteobacteria bacterium; assembly: GCA_022824305.1. GTDB lineage: Bacteria > Pseudomonadota > Gammaproteobacteria > HK1 > HK1 > JAJEAD01. The sequence goes on from JAJEAD010000044.1 coordinate 35,622, forward strand.
GAAGTTCTTGATCGCAGTCCGGCGATTCCGGGAGCGGCGGTACAGGTAGTCGCCGTCGAACCCCGGCTCCAGCGGTTCGGGACCCAGCTCGCGCAGCAGCCAGTGTCGGTGCACGTCCCCGCGGCACCACAGCACGGCCCCGAATCGCCGGGGGTCGGTGAGGCGCAGGCAGAGGTCGTCGTCGACCACGAGATCCAGGTGATCGTGGGGACCGGGGGGCTCTTCGCTCGGTGTCAGGCGCAGGCTTCCGGACATGCCGAGATGCACGATGAGGGTGCCCTCGTCCGTCTCGAGGAGGAGGTACTTGGCCCGGCGGCGGATCTCCCGAATGCGCCGTCCCGGCAGGTGGGTCTGCACCTGCCGGGCGATCGGCCAGCGCAGGCGCCAGTGCCGTACCGCGACCCGCGATACGCGCCGGCCCCGAAGCCGCGCCGCAATTCCGCGACGCGTGGTCTCGACCTCGGGGAGCTCGGGCATCAGGCCCTGGCCGCTGCCCGGGCCAGGCGGTCGAGGGCCAGCACCGCGAGGGCCGCAATCGCGGCGAGAGCGATGCTCGTGAACACTTCGCCGTCGAGCCGCTCCGGCCATGCCGGGGGCGGCCGCGCCCCGAGCAGGCGCGCCTCCGGCTCCACGGGACCGGCATCGCGGAAGGGCCAGAGCGCGTGCAGGGAGCCGAGCACCACTCCCGACATCATGAGCATCGTGCGGCGCCGAAAGCGGTGCAGGCACCACGCGAGCACGCGGCTCGCGAAGGCCAGTCCCAGCACTGCGCCGAGCGCGAATGGCGCCAGGACTCCGAGGTCCAGCCGGCCGACCGCTCCGAGCACCTGCCCGTACTGGTTGAGGATCAGCAGGACGAAGGCGCCCGAGACCCCGGGCAGGAGCATCGCGCAGGCCGCGAGCGCGCCGCCGAGCGCCAGCAGCCACGCATTGTCGGGCGATTCCATCGGCGCGACGAAGATCAGCGCGACGCCGGCGAGAGCGCCCCCGAGGACCCAGGCCGCGTCCGAGGGGCGCAGGGCCGGCAGGGAGCGCAGGAGCAGGAAGAGGGACATTCCGATCAGCCCGAAGAACACGCTGTAGACAGGTTGCGGATGGTGTTCCAGCAGCGCGGGCAGTCCGATCACCCGCGTGAAGAACCAGAGCGCAGCCGCAACGCCCGCTCCCAGGCAGAGGAGGAAGGGCGCGTCCACATGGCGGGCCGCCTGCGCGAGGCGGCCACCGCCTGCGAGGCGAATCAGCTCGAGGTCGAACGCGCGAATCGCGGCGATGAGCCGCGGGTAGATGCCGAGGATCAGAGCCACCGTGCCTCCGCTCACCCCCGGCACGATGTCTGCCGCGCCCACGCAGAATCCCTTGCCCGCGAGCAGCAAGCTTCGTTTCATCGCGCGACGATTCCGCCGTCCGGGCGCGCTTGCGGGTTCTCCGCCCCGTCTCGCCCGGGAGTCGTCGAGACCCATGCAGTTGGGCCGAATCTCGTGTTCGCAGGGGCGGGCGGGGACGCAGGCGCGAGATCATTCATGGAAGCGGGGGCTCAGCTCGTGCACGGCGTCGACAGCGGCCGCGACGCGTTCGGGGTCCATGCCCGGCTGCAGTCCGTGTCCCAGGTTGAAGACGTGGCCCGGCCCGGGCCCGTAGGCTTCCAGGAGCCGCCTCACGTGCTCCCGGATGGTGGCGGGAGAGGCGTAGAGCACACAGGGGTCGAGATTGCCCTGCAGGGCGACCTGGTCGCCGACCTCCCGCCGGGCACTTCCCAGGTCCACCGTCCAGTCGATGCCCAGCCCGTCGCAGCCGGTGGCCGCAAGCTCGTGCAGCCACTGTCCGCCGCCCCGGCCGAACAGGATGACGGGAGTGTCCACTTCCGCCTTCAGTCCGCGAACGATGCGCTCGAGGTAGGCGAGCGAGAAGGTCCGGTACTCGTGGGGAGCGAGCACCGTCCCCCAGGTGTCGAAGATGAGGAGCGCCTCCGCCCCGGCCTCGACCTGCGCCCGAAGATAGCTGCGCACCGAATCGGCCAGCACCGCGAGGAGCCGGTGCGCGGCGCGGGGTTCCTCGTAGAGCAGTCCCTTCGCGCGGGCGAAGTGAAGCGAGGATCCGCCCTCCACCATGTACGTAGCGAGCGTCCAGGGGCTGCCGGCAAAGCCGATGAGAGGGACTCGGCCGCCAAGCTCCGCGCGCAGCAGCCGCACCGCGTCCATCACGTAGCGCAGCTCCTCCTCGGGGTCCGGGGGGGAGAGGCGCGTGATCTCGGATGCGCTTCGCAGCGGCCGCTCGAAGCGAGGCCCCTCTCCGTCGGCGAAGTGCAGGCCGAGCCCCATCGCGTGCGGAATCGTCAGAATGTCCGAGAAGAGAATCGCGGCATCGAGGCGGAAGCGGCGCAGCGGCTGCAGCGCCACCTCGCAGGCGAGCTCCGGGGTGGTGCACAGCGCAAGAAAGCTGCCGGCGCGTGCGCGCGTCGCCCGATACTCCGGCAGGTAGCGCCCCGCCTGGCGCATCAGCCAGACCGGCGTGCGATCCACGGACCGGCGGGCAAGGGCCCGCATCAGGCGGTGACCCTCCTGGTGGTGTTCCGGTTCAGGCATCCGGCACGCTCTCCTTCGAGCGCGACGCTCTCGCCCGGAGTGCCGACGTCCAGCGGCGGCCGGCCCCGGGCTCCCCCTTGCCCCGCTGCGCGTTTCGCCAGTTGGCGAGCACTCTCGAAGCGACCTGGTGAATTCCGCCCGGCCGGCCGCCGCTCGCATTGTGGATGGAACGCAGCATGTCGTCGGTGAAGGGGCTGTCGCCCCGGAGGCCGGCCACGCTGAGGCGGGTGTGGATGTAGTCGTCGCTCTGGGCGCGATCGAAGGGGGGGATGTCGACCAGCATGACGGGCGCATCCTCGTCCCCGGGATCCTCCGCCGCCGGCCGGCGTGTCGTGAGGAAGCGCACCCGCGAGCTCTGCTGGCGGGCGAGCAAGGTGTCGAGCTGCGCGCGCGCGCGCGCGTTCCGGCAATCCGCATCGACGATGGCGACCAGGGCCCTCATCTCACAGGGCAGAGCAGTTTCCAGGTGCGCGTCGAGACGCTCGAGGACATCCGCGAGGGTCGTGTCGTCTCCCGGCGCCAAATCGAAAGTGCTGCCGAAAGCGTCGAGAAAGGACTGGCGATTGATTCCGGAGGCGCCGGCCACCTCGGCCACCTTCCATTGCGGATCCAGGTCTTTCCTTGCCTGCTCGAGCAGGGTGGTCTTTCCGGATCCCGGGGGCGCGCAGATGCAGACGGGTTTCGCGCCCTCGCGAATGCCGTCCAGGATGCGCTGGAGCCGGTCACGCAGCGGCGGGGTGGAGACGAAACAGGAGTCGCTGCGATGGAGGGGAAAGGGGTCGCTCTCCAGGTAGAAGCGGATTCGCGGCATGGATCGGGTCTTCGCTTCCGTTTCACCGCCCCGGCCGGCGCCGGGAACGCGCGCATCCGGCGTCCGGAGCGGACCAGCGGCGACACATGGCGGCTATGGATTCGTGGGCCGGCACAGGCGCTTGTGCTCTGCGAGGGCGAATCGGTCCGTCATCCCCGCAATGTAGTCCGCCACTCCCCTTGCCCTGCCCTCGGCGCCGGTGGCCGCCTCCAGCTCGCGGATCCGGTTCAGGTCGCTCGGGGGGAGCAGGCCGAGCTCCCGGCCCAGCGTGTCGAAGAGTTCGCGGACAACGCGCTGCGCTTCTCCAGTCATGCGGCGCACCTGCTCGTGCCGGTAGAGGTGCTTGCGGAGAAAACGCTTCATGCGCAGGTGCCGGGTACGGAACTCGTGGTCGAAGCCGATGAGAGGGAGCGTAGCGGCACGGACCTCATCGATGCTGCGGGGGTCCGCGCGGGCAATTCTCCCGCGGCTCGTGTCGATGAGGTTGGTTACCTGGCCGTCGATCATGCGCCTCACGACTTCATGGATGACCCGCCGAAGGGGAAGCTCGGCCCAGCGCCGCGTCACCTCGGCATAGGGCTCGGCGAACCCCTCTTCGCCGTGGAGGTCCTCGATCGCAACCAGCCCGGATCGCAGTCCGTCGTCCAGGTCATGGGAATTGTAGGCCACTTCGTCGGCGAGATTGGCGACCTGCGCCTCCAGCGAAGGCTGGCCGCCGCGCACGAAGCGCTCCCCCACTTCCCCGAGCGCTCCGGCGTGGCGGGGCGAGCAGTGCTTGAGGATGCCCTCGCGGGTCTCGAAGGTCAGGTTGAGCCCCGGGAACTCCGGGTACTTCTCTTCCAGCAGGTCGACCACGCGCAAGGACTGCCGGTTGTGCTCGAATCCGCCGTAGGGCGCCATGCACTCGTTCAACGCGTGCTGGCCGGCATGGCCGAAGGGCGTATGCCCGAGGTCGTGGGCGAGCGCGATGGCTTCCGTCAGGTCCTCGTTCAGGCGCAGCGCGCGCGCGACCGTGCGCGCGATCTGCGCCACCTCCAGCGAGTGGGTGAGACGGGTGCGGAACATGTCGCCCGCGTGGTTGACGAAGACCTGGGTCTTGTACTCGAGACGGCGGAACGCGGCGGAATGAACGATGCGGTCCCGGTCCCGCTGATAGGGCCCCCGGTAGCGTGCCGGGGCCTCCGGATGGCGCCGGCCGCGCGAAGTCTCCTCCCTCGCCGCATACGGGGCGACGAGGGTGGGCGAAGGAGGGGGGAGGGTCATGGCGGAGCCCTCCGGCGCTCAGGCGCGGCACTCGCGGAGCGTGCTCCGGAGCGCTTCCGGGTCGAAGTCCGTCGAGATGTCCGCGGCTCCCAGCGAGCGGAGCAGGATGAGGCGAAGGCGACCCCGTTCCACCTTCTTGTCGCGCGCCATCAGCTCGAGCATGGCCGCGGGCGACACTTCCTGCGGTATGCCCGTGGGAAGTCCCAGCCGCTCGAAGAGCGCTCGTATCCGATCGCACTCGGCGGTGGTGATTCGGCCCATGCGACGGGAAAGGTCCGCCGCGGCGCAGATTCCGGCCGCCACCGCTTCTCCGTGCCGCCACCGCCCGTAGCCGAGACCGGCCTCGATGGCGTGTCCGAAGGTGTGCCCCAGGTTCAGCAGGGCGCGGGTTCCGCTTTCTCTTTCGTCCCGCGCCACTATCTCCGCCTTGATCTCGCAGCAGCGCCGCACGGCGTGCGCCAGCGTCTCCGCCTCTCTCGCCAGCAGCGCGCCGGCGTGCTCCTCCAGCCACGCGAAGAAGGGGAGATCGACGATCAGGGCGTACTTGACGACCTCGGCGAGTCCGGCCCGGTGCTCCGCGAGGGGCAGTGTCGCCAGAGTGTCCATGTCGGCGATCACGCACACGGGCTGGTGAAAGACGCCGATCATGTTCTTGCCGAGGGGATGGTTGACGCCGGTCTTGCCGCCGACCGAGGAATCGACCTGAGCGAGGAGCGTGGTGGGCACCTGGATCAGGGAGACCCCGCGCTGGTAGCAGCCCGCGACGAATCCCGCGATGTCCCCCACCACTCCGCCGCCAAGCGCGATCAGCACGCAGTCCCGGGAGAATCCCGCTTCGAGCAGCCGGTCCACCACGTGCCGAAAGGTGTCGAGCGTCTTCTGCTCTTCTCCGTCCTTCAGCACCACCTGTTCGGGCCGGGTCGGGGACAGGGCGTCGACGAGGGCCTCCAGGTAGTGCGGCGCCACCGTCTCGCTCGTCACCACCAACACCTGCCGGCCTTCGATGTGAGGCGCCAGCAACTCGCGCCGGCGGATCAGCCCGCGGCCGATGTGGATTGGGTAGCCTCGCCGTCCGAGACCGACCTGCAACGCGTCAGAGTCGGGCAAGGTTCTCGAGTATCTCTCGGACCACGGACCGGGCAGTTCCGTGATGAATCTTGACGACCAGATCGGCGACCTGCCGATAGAGGGGGTCGCGTTCGCCGAGGATGCGCTCGATGGTGGCCCGGGGATCGGGCGTGTCGAGCAGGGGGCGGCTGCGGTCCCGGCTCGTGCGCTCGGCGAGCAGATCGAGGGGGGCGTCGAGATAGATCGCAAAGCCCCGGGAACGCAACCGGGCCCGGTTCTCGCAAGCGAGCACGGCGCCGCCTCCGGTGGCGAGCACGATGCCGCTGCGCGCGGTCAGCTCATCGAGCATGTCCCGCTCCCGCCGGCGGAATCCCTCTTCGCCTTCCAATTCGAAGATCAGGGAGATCGAGGCCCCGGTGCGCTCTTCCAGCTCACGGTCGCAGTCCAGGAACTGCTTGTCCAGTGACTTCGCGAGCTGTCGTCCCACCGTGGACTTGCCGGCCCCCATCGGCCCGACGAGGAAGATGTTGCGGGGCGAGTTCATCCGGCGCCCAAGGGTATCGGACCGCGTCCACATGCAGGCGGCGGGGCGAGGTGCGGGATAGCGCGAGCCGAATGGTCCATCGCCGCGCTCATGCTGCGGCGGGCCGCTGCCTGCGCGCGAGAGCCCGGAACTGCCCGCGCGCCGCCGGATGGGAGGGAGTGTCGCTCATGCGCCGCGGTTCCGGTGTGCTCGAGGGTCCGAGATTGGCAGATCACTTCCGAATGTACCAGTGCGGACCCTTGAGCCCCATTGCCGATTGCCGGCCCGACAGCAGTTCCCGCCAGGTCCGAGCCCGTTCGCGATGCTGCCCCGACAGGGTGCCTGGAGAGACGAGACCGTGTCGAACTCGTGTCGTGGAGTGGTTCCTCGGAGCGTTGGCGGGTACTGCTGCAGGACCATGCTCACCGATCGTGAACTCGCGGCGCCGGGTACGATTCGTGACCGATGGCGCCGGGGGATGGCGTTTCGCGACGGGAACGGGCTAAATTGCCCTGCTGCGTACCGCTTACCGAGACTCGATGGTCCCTCGTCTCCGCATGACCGGGCCGCGAATGACGCTTCTTCGAACCTGCCCTTCGCAACGGGCTCCGCGGCGCGCCATCACATACTCCACCTGGAGTAATAGTACCTTGGAATCAGTGAGATACAGGTGACGAGGATCCAATGAAGCTTGCCGGGAGTCGAGTCTCTTGTCACTGGTGAAGCGCACCGTCAAGGTCCTCCTGCTGCTCGGCGTCGTGACGGCGGCGCTCGGGGGCGGCGCCTTCGCGTTCGTGGTCTGGCTGTACTCGCCGGATCTCCCTTCGATAGACGTGCTCAAGGACGTCCATCTCCAGACTCCGCTGCGGGTGTACTCCCGGGACGCCCGCCTGATTGGAGAGTTCGGAGAAAAGCGCCGGATTCCGCTCCGCCTCGACGAAGTGCCTCCCGCAATGGTCCAGGCCGTCATCGCGGCGGAGGACGAGCGCTTCTTTCAGCATCCCGGCGTCGACTGGCAGGGGCTGGTGCGGGCGGTGGCGTACCTGGTGCGCACGGGCGAGAAGGGGCCGGGCGGAAGCACGGTCACGATGCAGGTCGCGCGAAATTTCTTCCTGGGCCGCGAGAAGACCTACGAACGCAAGCTCAAGGAGATACTGCTCGCCCTCGAGATCGAGCGCCGCCTGAGCAAGGAAGAGATCCTGGAGCTCTACTTCAACAAGATCTTCTTCGGGCACCGCGCCTACGGGGTGGGCGCCGCCGCGCGGGTCTACTACGGCGATTCTCTCGAGGAGTTGAACCTCGCGCAGATCGCGATGCTGGCCGGCCTTCCCAAGGCGCCCTCGCGATTCAATCCGATCGTCAACCCGCAGCGCGCCCTCGCCCGGCGCGACTACGTGCTGGGGAGGATGCGCGAGCTCGGCTTCATCGACGAGGAGTCCTACGCCCGGGCCCTTGCCGCCGGGGTCACCGCAAAGCGCCATGGCCTCGAGGCGGAGGTCGAGGCTCCCTACGCGGCGGAGATGGTGCGGGCCGCGCTCGAAGAGGAAATGGGGGAGGACGCCTACACCGGCGGCTACCGCGTGTACACCACCATAGACAGCGCACGGCAGAGCGCTGCGAACCGTGCCCTGCGTACCGGACTGCTCGACTACGATCGCCGGCACGGCTTTCGCGGGCCGGAACGGCGCCTGGAACCGGGAGAGGACGCGGCGGCCAACGAAGCGCTTCTCGCCGACATCCCGGTGTTCGGAGGGGTGCCGCCGGCGCTCGTGCTGGAGGTCGACGAGGAGTTCGTGCTTGCTCACGCCAAGGGGTTCGGGGAGATCGAGCTGCCGTGGTCCACGCTCGAGTGGGCCCGGAAGTACATCGACGAGAATCGCCGCGGTCCCGCTCCGAAGCGCCCGGCGGACGTGGTGGAGGTGGGCGACGTGATCCGCGTGCTGCTCACCGAAGAGGGATGGACCATGGCGCAGATTCCGGCGGTGGAGGGAGCGCTGGTGGCGCTCGACCCGCGCGACGGCGCCATCGTCGCGCTCTCCGGGGGATTCGACTTCCACCGCAGCAAGTTCAACCGCGTCACTCAGGCGATGCGCCAGCCCGGCTCCAGCTTCAAGCCCTTCATCTACTCCGCCGCGCTCCAGCGGGGCTTCACGCCCGCGAGCTTCATCAACGATGCCCCCGTCGTATTCGAAGACCACGGGCTGGAGGACACCTGGCGGCCGGAGAACTACAGCGGCCGATTCTTCGGCCCCACCCGAATGCGCGTCGCGCTCTACAAGTCCAGGAACCTGGTTTCCATCCGGCTTCTCAAGTCGACCGGAATCGAGCGCGCGCTCGAGCACCTGGGGCGCTTCGGCCTCGACGTCACGCGCCTGCCCGCCAATCTCTCTCTCGCCGTCGGCAGCGGAGAGGTCACTCCGCTCGAGCTCTCGGCCGGATACGCGGTCATCGCCAACGGGGGCTACCGCGTGGAGCCATGGTTCATCGCGCGCATCGAGGACGCACAGGGAGAGATCATTCGCCGCGCGCAACCGAAGCGGGTGTGCCGGGAGTGCGCGGAGTCTCCGGCGTCGACGAATGCGGTCTCCGCGGAAGCGAGCACCCATCCCCATCCCGGGGAGGCATCCCTTTCTCCCTGGGCGGAACGCAGCGTCGATGCCCGCAATGTCTGGTTGATGAACTCGATGATGCGCGACGTGGTGCGCCAGGGCACGGCCAAACGCGCTCTTTCCCTGGGGCGCGACGACCTCGCGGGAAAGACCGGCACCACGAACGACTTCCGGGATGCATGGTTTGCCGGATTCACGCCCGGCCTCGTCGCTACCGCCTGGATCGGGTTCGACCAGTACCAGTCGCTCGGAAGGCGGGAAGCGGGTTCCAGGGCCGCATTGCCGATGTGGATCGAGTTCATGGCATCGGCTCTGGACGGAGTGCCGGAGGAGATTCTCGAGCGTCCCGAAGGACTCGTGACGATGCGCATAGATCCCGAATCGGGGGAAGCGGCGCTCGCCGGGGATGCCGAGGCGATCTTCGAGACCTTCCGCGCCGAGTACGCTCCGGCGCGCACTCCCACCGCCACCGCGCGGTCCGCGCAGGCGTCCTCCGCCGAGGGCGGGGTGACGGAGCGCCTCTTTTGAGAATCCGGGGGCGGGGACGGAGCGCGCACGGCGCCCCGGGCGTGGGCCCGGGGTGGGGAGCGGTGGATGCCGGGCCCCGTGGAGGCACCCGCCGTGGCCGGCTCGCGGAGGAAGCCGCACGAATCATGGTCGAGGGCGGTCACGAGAACTATGAGCTCGCGAAGCGCAAGGCCGCCGGCCGCCTCGGAGTCACCGGGTCGCGCGCGCTGCCCGGAAACGACGAGATCGCGCAGGCGCTCAGGGCCTATCAGCGTCTCTTCCGATCTCACGTCCAGCCTCGTCACCTGGCGAAGCTGCGCCTGCTCGCCCGGGATCTGATGTCGGAGTTGCGGGCCTTCGAGCCGAAGCTGGCCGGGTCCGTGCTTGCGGGAAGCGCGGACGAGCACAGCGACCTGACCCTGCACCTCTTCGCCGATGCCGCCGAGGAGGTGGGGATGTTCCTGATCGATCGTCGGGTCGAGTTCCGCCCGAGCGAACGGCGCCTGCGTTTCTCCTCCGAGGAAAGCGTGCGGGTGGAGGCGTACGAGCTCGACGTGAAGGGCGTGCGGGTGGTGCTCGTGGTCTTCGCGGGCCGGCTCCGCCGCCGGGTACCGCTTTGTCCCGTGGACGGCAAGCCGATGGCGCGGGCAGGCGCCGCCGAGCTCGAGCGCCTCGATGAAGAGGCGAATCTCGTCGTGGCGCCGGGGTGAAGCTCCCGGCCCGCAGGCGCGCCCTGGCCCCCGTCACGGGGTGTCCTCCTCCGGGCGGCGGTCGCGCAGGAAGTTGACGCTGCGCCGTCTCCGCGCGGCACGAGCGGCATTGCCCTCGCGATGAGCGCTTGAGCGGGTCCGTCGTCCGCACGGGCATGCCGGCCATCCTCCGGGTAGCGGTGGCGTCGAAGCTGCGCCGCCTCTTCGACTACCTGCCTCCCGACGAGGCGGACGCGCATCCCCCGGTGCCCGGCGTTCGGGTGCGCGTGCCCTTCGGCCGCAGCGTCCGGGTCGGGATCGTGGTCGAGACCTCCGACGAGACGGGAGTTCCCGCCGAACGCCTGCGGTCGATTCTCGGGGTCATCGATCGGGAGCCCCTGCTCTCGTCGTCCGCGATGGAGTTCCTGTGCTGGGCGGCCGAGTACTTCCACCATCCGCCGGGCGAAGTCCTGCTCGGCACCTTGCCTCCCGCTCTCCGGCGGGGCCGGGTTCCCGGCCCCGCTCGTCCCTCCCGATGGCGAGCTACGCAGGCCGGGCGCCGCGCACCGCCCGACGCGCCGCGAGGCGCTCCGGTGCAGGCGCGCCTCCTCGAGCTGCTCCGGGAATCTCGCGACGGCCTCGATGCCGCGGCCCTGGCGGGCGCGGGGACGACGTGGCGCAAGGGCCTGCGGACGCTGGAAGAGCGGGGATGGGTGAGGGCCGTCTCCGTGCCCGAATCGCGACCCGCCCCTGCGCCTGCTCCCGCCGCGCCCGCGGTCGTACTCAACTCCGCCCAGCAGGCGGCGGTCGACGAAGTCAGGGCCGGACTCGGCGATTTCGGCGTGTATCTCCTCGACGGCGTTACCGGAAGCGGGAAGACCGAGGTCTACCTGTCGCTCATCGAGGAGGTGATCGCGGCCGGGCGCCAGGCGCTCGTCCTGATTCCGGAAATCGGGCTCAGCCCTCAGCTCGTCGCTCGATTTCAGAGTCGCCTCGGCGATTCGCTCGCGGTGCTGCATTCCGGCCTCGGAGACCGGCGGCGATTGCAGAGCTGGACGGCGGCGCGTGAAGGATGTGTGTCGGTGCTCGTGGGCACCCGTTCCGCGGTGTTCACGCCCCTGCGGCGCCCCGGCCTCGTCGTGGTCGACGAAGAGCACGATCCCTCCTTCAAGCAGATGGACGGTTTCCGCTACTCGGCACGGGATCTGGCGGTGGTGCTGGGGCGCGTCCGGGGAGTGCCGGTTCTGCTCGGCAGCGCCACCCCGTCGCTCGAGAGCGTGCAAAACGCCGCGAGGGGACGCTACGCCGATCTGCGCCTCCCGCGGCGCGCGGGCGGGGCGCGGATGCCGAGCGTCGAAGTGGTCGACCTTCGAGGACAGAAACTCGAGGAAGGGGTGAGCGACGCCATGCACGCCGCCATTCGTCGTTGCCTCGAAGGAGGCGAGCAGTCCCTCATGTTCGTCAATCGCCGCGGCTTCGCACCGGTGCTGATCTGCCACCAGTGCGGCTGGATCGCGGACTGCGCGCACTGCGACGCCCATCTCGTCTATCACCGCGAGGCGGGGCGCATGCACTGCCACTACTGCGGCGCCGTGCGCGCGCCGCCGTCGGAGTGTCCCGGCTGCGGCGGCACGGACCTTCGCCCCATCGGGCTTGGCACCCAGCGCGTGGCGGAGCACCTGAGCACGGTTCATCCCGGTGCCCGGGTGGCCAGAATGGACCGCGACAGCACCCGAAGGCAGGGGGCGCTGGAGGCCATTCTCGAGCGGGTGCACGCCGGCGCCGTCGATATCCTGGTCGGCACCCAGATGCTCGCCAAGGGGCACCACTTCCCCAACGTGACGCTGGTCGGAATACTGGACGCGGACCGCGGGCTCTTCGGAGCGGACTTCCGGTCTACCGAGCGCATGGCCCAGCTCCTGGTGCAGGTCGCCGGGCGCTGCGGGCGCGGCGAGCGCCCGGGCCGGGTGCTGGTGCAGACCCATCATCCCCGGCATCCGCTGCTCAACCAGCTCATCCGCGCCGGCTACCGTGCCTTTGCCGAGGATGCGCTCGAGGAACGCCACGCCGCGCGCCTGCCCCCGCATGCCTGCATGGCATTGCTGCGGGCGGAGGCGGCCGACCGGGAGCTGCCGAGGGACTTTCTCGTTGACGCCCGCCGCGCCGGGGAGCAGTGCCGGCCGGCCGGCGTGAACCTCCTCGGTCCGGTCCCCGCTCTCATGGAGCGCCGGGCCGGCCGCTACCGCGCCCAGTTGCTGGTCGAGTCGGCGAGGCGCCCGGCCCTGCAGCGATTTCTCGACGAGTGGCTCGCGGACGTCGAAGGCCTTTCGGGCGCGAGGCGGGTGCGCTGGTCCCTCGATGTCGATCCCATCGAGATCCTCTGACGGGTCGCCCGGGGTCACGGGTCCCACGGCAAGGCCGCCGGTGAACCCGTGACCGCAAAGCCCGCCCACGAAGCCCGGTCGCCGGGCGCCGATTCCGGCAGCGATCTCACTACAATACGCTGCCCCGCCGACCGGGCCGGAGAGACTTGAAGCAACACCTGCACGAAGTGGTCGAGAACGCGCTCCGCGCCATGCGCGAGGACGGAGAGCTCGCGCTCGAGGAGCTGCCCGGCATCGTGGTCGAGCGCGCGCGCGATCCCCGGCACGGCGATTTCGCGACCCCGGTCGCCCTCGGGCTCGCGAAGGCGCTCGGCCGCAAGCCGCGCGACATCGCGGAGCGGCTGGCGGCGAGGCTGTCAGGTACGGCGCAACTCGAGCGGGTCGAGGTCGCCGGTCCCGGCTTCGTGAACTTCCACCTCTCGGCGGCGGCCCTGCAGGGCGTGGTGTCGCAGGTATCGGCCGAGGGCGAGGCGTTCGGCCGCTCCGACCAGGGCGGTGGCCGGCGCATCCAGGTGGAGTTCGTCTCCTCCAATCCCACCGGCCCGCTCCACGTCGGCCACGGCCGCAACGCGGCATTCGGAGCGGTGCTCGCGAACCTGCTCGACGCTGTCGGCTTCGACGTGCAACGCGAGTACTACGTCAACGACATCGGCCGGCAGATGGACACGCTCGCGCTCTCCGTGTGGCTGCATTACCTCGAGCGCCGGGGCGAGCGAACCACTCTTCCCGCCCGGGGCTACCAGGGCGACTATCTCCGCGAGATCGCGGCCGCCCTGGAGGCGGAGCACGGGGATGCCTTCGCGCTTCGAGGCCCGGCCGCCGCGCCGCCCGAGGACGCCTCGGGCGACGAAGAGCGCCACTTGAGCGCTCTCATCGAGTGGTCCAGGGAGGCGCTCGGCGATGAACGCCACCGCGTGCTCTTCGAACACGTGCGCGACAGGATGGTCGAAGAGATGAGACAGGATCTCGAGGAGTTCGGGATCGTCTTCGACTGCTGGTACTCGGAAGGCGAGATGAAGGCGAGCGGCGCGGTGGAGCGTGCCATCGACGTGCTGGAGCGGCGGGGCCACGTGTACCAAGCGGAAGGGGCGAGGTGGTTCCGGGCCACCGATTTCGGCGACGAGAAGGACCGGGTAGTGATTCGCGAGAACGGGGAGTCGACCTACTTCGCCTCCGACATCGCCTACCACCGGGAGAAGTTCGAGCGCGGCTTCGAGCACGTCATCGATGTCTGGGGCGCGGACCACCACGGCTACGTGCCCCGCCTCAAGGGCGCGCTCGCAGCCCTCGGCTGCGATCCCGGGAGTTTCGAGGTCACGGTCCTGCAGTTCGTGAACCTCTTTCGTGGCGGCAGGCGGGTGCAGATGTCGACGAGGGCGGGGGAGTTCGTGACGCTGCGCGAGCTGCGCGAGGAGACCGGCCGCGATGCCGCGCGCTTCTTCTACGTGATGCGCAAGGGCGACCAGCACCTCGATTTCGATCTCGACCTCGCCCGGTCGCGCACGAGCGAGAACCCGGTCTACTACATCCAGTACGCCCACGCCCGGATCTGCAGCGTGCTGCGGCAGGCTCGCGCCCGGGGCCATGCCCTCCCCGGGGAAGCGCCGCCGCATCTCGATCGCCTGAGCGAAGGCGGAGAGCTCGCGCTGATGCGCTGCCTTTCCCGTTATCCGGAGGTCGTCGAATCCGCCGCCGCCGCGCGCGAACCCCATCGGATGGCCTTCTACCTGCGGGAGCTCGCCACCGAGTTCCACACCTACTACAACGCCCACGTGGTGCTCGGCGACGATTCGGAGCTGCGAAGCGCGCGCCTCGCGCTCTCCGGGGCGGTGCGCCAGGTGCTCGCCAACGGCCTCTCCCTGCTCGGCGTCGACGCGCCGGAGTCGATGTAGGGATCGCCCGCGGTGGCTCGCAGGCGCAGCAAGGCGACGAGGATCCCCCCTCGCGGGGCGGTGTCCCGGTGGCCGGCATTCGTCGCCGGCTGCGTGGCGGGCGCCGCGGCGACCGTCCTCATCGGCAGCGTGGAACTGCCTCGAAGCGAGGGCCGGGGCGGCGAGCCGGGGGCGTCCGCGCAGAGCGGGGAGAGCGCTCCGTCCGCGGAGCTCAAGTACGACTTCTACACGATCCTGCCGGAGATGGAGGCCGCGCTCCCGCTGTCCGATCAGGTCGACGCGGTGCTCGGCCTCGCGGAGAGCGCTGCGCCGCCTGCGCCCGCCGCCGCGCCCGAAACGACGGCGGTGGCCGCGCTCGAAGCGGAGCCTCCGCCCGAGCCGGAGTCCGGACCCGAAACGGCGCTTCCCGCGGAAACACCCTCGGCCCCGGTGGTCGAGGCATCTCTCCCCGCCGCGCCCGAACCCGAGAAGCCGGTGGTCAGCGCGGCCGAAGCGGGGGGAACCTACGTGCTGCAGGTCGGCTCGTTCCGCAACTCGGGCGAAGCCGAGCGCAGGCGGGCCAGCCTGGCGCTCCTCGGCCTGGAGGCGCGGGTGCAGACGATCGCGATCGACGGCGAGGCGATCTGGCACCGGGTGCAGGTCGGGCCCTACGAGGAGCTCAATGCGCTGAACAATGCCCGCGTTCGCCTGCGAGAGAACGACATCGAGGCGATAGCGCTCAAGGTCCGCAAGCCCTGAGCGCGTTCCGTCATGGCGCCGGTGACGGGGCGGCGCCGCGGCGGAATCAGGCCCCGAGCTCCGCCCGCAGCTCGTCCTTCGCGGACCGGCCGAGCAGGGACGCCTCGATGGAGTTTTGCGCGAGTCGCTTCAGGTCTCCGCGCGAGAGGTCCAGGGCCTCGGCGGCCGCGACGTAGTTGTCGTTCACGTACCCGCCGAAGTAGGCGGGGTCGTCGGAGTTCACCGTCACCATGAGGCCGAGCTCGAGCATTCGCTTGAGCGGGTGGGCCTTCATGTCGTCCACCACGCGGAGCGCGAGGTTGCTGAGCGGGCACACGGTGAGCGGCACCTGCCGTCGGACCAGCTCGGCCACCAGTCCGGGGTCCCGGAGGGCGGAGTTCCCGTGGTCGATCCGGATCACTTCCAGCAGGTCCAGGGCTTCCCGGATGTACTCGGGAGGGCCTTCTTCCCCGGCGTGGGCGACGGGCGCGAATCCGGCGGCGCGAGCGCGGCGGAACGCCTCGCTGAACTTGCCCGGCGGGTTGCCCCGCTCCGACGAATCGAGCCCGACCCCGCAGATCCGGCGGCGATGAGGCATGGCCTCCTCGAGGGTGCGCAGTGCCGCGCTCTCGTCGAGATGCCGCAGAAAGCACATGATCAGCCCCGATGTGATGCCGAGCCGGTCCCGGGCCTCGTCGAGCGCCCGGCCGATGCCGTCGATCACGGTGCCGAAGGCGATGCCGCGTTCGGTGTGGGTCTGGGGATCGAAGAAGATCTCGACGTGCCGCACGTTGTCGGCGTGGGCGCGCTCCAGGTACGCCCAGGTCAGGTCGTGGAAGTCCCGGGCCTCGATCAGCACGCTGGCTCCCGCGTAGTAGATGTCGAGAAAGTCCTGCAGGTTGGAGAAGGCGTAGGCGGCCCGGACCTCGTCGACCGAGGCGTAGGGGAGCGAGACGCGGTTGCGCTTCGCCAGGGTGAACATGAGCTCGGGCTCCAGAGTGCCTTCGATGTGCAGGTGGAGCTCGGCCTTGGGGAGCGTGGCGACGTACCCGGCGATGTCGTTCATGGTCTCCTCCCGACCCCGGGGCGGCTCTCGCCCCTCCCCGACGCTCCTATTGGCGCACGACCGGGTATGGGATAGCAACGGAGGGGCCGACCCCGTGAAGTGAGTCCCATTGGGTGGGTCGGCCAGGGCCGCGGCCTTCACAGTCCCGCCGGGATCCGCAGGGGCTCAACGGTTCGGGTCGGTTCCGGTCCAGCCGCCGGGCTTGAGGTGGTAGACGGCACGGGTCAGGGGATCGATGTCGCGGCGTTCGTCGTCCCGGCGGTCCTTGCGACGGATGGCGCCGCGCACCATCAGAGCGCCGAAGTAGCGGAAGGGTTCCGGCGGGAAGTCGCGTCCGGGCGGCCGCACCAGGCCGGTGTTGGCCCACTCGTCGTCGGCGTCCCGCACCAGGGACGCGAGGATGCGGCCGCCGAGCACGGTGGTGAGCACGCCGCGTCCCGAGTAGCCGAATCCGTAGAACACGTCCGGGCAGGTCGGGAGGGGGCCGAAGAGAGGCAGGCCGAGCCGGGAGCGATCGATCGGACCGTTCCACTGCCGCGCGGTGGGCGCCTCGGCGAGTCGCGGATGGCGCCGGGCGAAGAGGGCGCGCATCCGGGAGCGGGAGTGACCGGGTCGCTCGAGCGCGGCGTCGACGCGCGCGCCGAAGGCGAGCGCCCCGCCCGACTTGTTGTAGAGCACCCGGCCGTCGGCGGTGGTGCGCAACGCCTCCGTCATGGTGTGGGCGCTCATCAGGGCCGGTCCGTCGGTCCAGCCCGCGGCGTCGATGCGCTCCGGCTGCGCTTCGCTCACGATGATGTCGGTGCAGATCACGGCGACGCTGGGCCGGAGCTCGGGCAGGGCGGCGGACCACGCGTAGAGGGCGAGCACCACCCGCTCCGCGGTGATGGTGCCGCTCGGCGTCTCCACCTGCGGCGGGCGCTCCCGGTGCAGCCTTCGCATCGGAGTGCCCTCGTACATCTCCACGCCGAGGTCCAGCGCGATGCGGCGCAGCGCCCGCACCAGGCGCCCGGGATGGACCGTCGCGTTGGCCGGCTCGAGCACGCCGGCAAGAAAGGTCCGCGCCCCGGTGCGTTCGGCGATCTCCTCCCCGCTCAGGCGCCGGTAGGGATGAACCTGGTAGGGCTGCAGCGCGTCGACGACATCGTTCCAGACGCCGACGTGAGCGGGACAGGTCGCACCCCAGATCGTTCCGTTGCGCTCGAGGCCCGCATCGACTCCGTGGCGGCGGCACAGGGACTCGATGTCGTCGATGGCGGCGTGCGAGGCCCGGCCGAGGCGCAACGCCTCTTCAGTGCCGCACATCTGCCGCAGCAGGGGGAAGTGGGCCCACAAGGGCGCCGCGAAGCCCGCGTTGGCGCCACTGCCGCCGCTGCCGCAGCGCTGCGCCTCGATGAGGACGACGTGGGTGGCCGGCGCCGCCTGCTTGAGGTGGATGGCGGTCCACAGTCCGGTGTAGCCCCCGCCCACGATGCACACGTCACAGCGACGGTCTCCGTCGAGCGTCGGAGAGACGTCGTCGTCTTCCGAGCGCGCATCCTCGAGCCAGAAGCTCTCGAACTTCGGACCGAGTCCTGCCTGGCTTGCCGTCATGTCGTCCTACTCCCCTGCGACGTTCGGAAACGAAGGGGGCGCCCGGGACCCGCGCTCACTCCGCTTCCCCTTGGCCCGGCGCCGTCCGGCGCCACGGTGTCTCCTGGTACCTTCGCACAGTGATCATGATTGATTGCAAAACGCGGCGCTCGCCGGGGCACCTCGCAGTCCGCCACCCTGGCCCCATGGCGGCGCCGGGAGCCGGCTTGCGCGACCGGGATTCACCGGTACATTGTCTCCCCCCTTCACCGCATCGAGGAAGCCGCACGCCATGGGTCTCAAGTATCTGCACACGATGGTTCGGGTCGCGGACCTGGACGAGTCAATGGACTTCTACTGCAACAAGCTGGGTCTCGAGGAGGTAGAGCGCTACGACAACCCCGAGGGCCGCTTCACCCTGGTGATGCTGTCGGCGCCCGGCGACGAGGCGGCACAGGTGGAGCTCACCTACAACTACGACTCCGAGGACATGGGCGGCGGGCGCAACTTCGGTCACCTCGCCTACTCAGTTTCCGACATCTACGAGGTCTGCCAGCGGCTGATGGATGCCGGGGTGACCATCAACCGTCCGCCCCGGGACGGACGGATGGCGTTCGTGCGGTCCCCGGACAACATCTCGATCGAGCTGCTGCAGGACGGTGCGGCGCTTCCGGTCCGGGAACCCTGGGCCTCCATGCCGAACGTCGGGGAGTGGTAGATGCGCTTCGACTTCACTCCCTTCTTCAATCCGGGGGAGAACATCCCCTGGGACCGCGTGGTCCGCATGCTGCGCGAGCAGTCGCAGCTCGCCGAGCAGGCCGGATTCACCACCGTGTGGTTCACTGAGCATCACTTCGCCCACAACGGCTTCATGAACGCTCCGCCCAACCCGATCCTGATGGGGGCCGACGTGGCCGCGCACTGCAAGAAGATCCGGGTGGGTCAGGCTCCGGTGGTGCTGCCGGACTGGCATCCGCTTCGGGTCGCGGAGGATGTCGCCCTGCTCGACAACATGACCGAGGGCCGGGTGGATTTCGGGGCGGGACGGGGCCTCAACGAGCGCACCACCATCCAGTTCAACGTGGACGCGGACCGGCGCGACCATGCCCGATGCGAAGCCCTCTTCCGCGAGTGCCTCGACATCGTGATCAAGGCGTGGACGGAAGATCCCTTCAGCTACCGGGGCGAGTTCTACCGCTTTCCCGAGCCCGGCTGGCACGAGACCAACCGCGCCTTCCTTCCTCTCGATGCGAGGTACCACGCGGCCGATGGCGAGTACGTCGCCATGTACGTACATCCGCGGCCCTACCAGAAGCCCCATCCCCCGGTCTGGCTGATGTCGAACACTCCGGGGACCTACACCGGCGCCGCTTCGCAGGGGATGAACGTGATCGGCATGTCGAGCACGCCGGGACGGCTCCGCGACTGCTGGACCGCCTAC
>JAJEAD010000093.1 GCA_022824305.1 Gammaproteobacteria bacterium
GAGCGAGGGCGCTCACCGGGTGGTCATCTTCAACCCGGGGCACAACCGGAGCCTGGTGAGCTGGCTGCGGGTGGTCAACGCGGGGACGAAAGGAGCCGAGGTGCGCATCGAGGGCATCGACGCCACGGGCGCGTCGTCGGACGGGACGGTGGAGCTCTCGCTGGCGGCGGGGGCCTCGCGAATGCTGAGCGCGCAGCAGTTGGAGTCCGGAGAGGGGGAAGGCTTGAGCGGGTCGCTCGGCACGGGACAGGGCAAGTGGCAACTGGTGGTGAGCGCGGATGCGCCCATCGAGGTGATGAGCCTGCTCTCGACACGCTCGGGGCACCTGACCAACCTGTCGACCGCGCCCGCGCACACGGACACCGTGGATTACTCCCGGCCATCCCATGACCTCCAGGCATCCCGAGAGCGAACGAACTGGCTACCGTTCACCCAAAGTAGTGGTGGTGCAGAAATCGCATACGGTGACTTTGATGGTGATGGAGATGAGGATGTTATCCTCCAGACCGATCACCCGGATCTTTATGGTGATTCATCCGTCTGTTTTCCTGATTCGTATTGCTTTGTTCGGAAATCTCCCCTTGAGATATGGGAAAATGTTGGCAGTGGCTTTGCACGAAATACGCAGAAGTTTTTCAGCGGAAATGTGCCGGAAGTGGTTAACATCAGAAAGACACTGATTGGTGACTTCAATGGAGATGGCAAACCAGATATTTTCCTGGCGACACATGGACCCGCAGCGCCGCCGTTGCCGCGAGAAGAACCTCCGTTCCTGTTTCTTTCGACGGATAACGGTTTTGTGCGGGCACAAGGGCTCGACCATTTGGCGGGTCCGGGAGAGCATGATGGATATAATCACGGTGCAGCGTCGGCGGATATAGACCAGGATGGTGATCTCGACATATTCATCACGGACTGGGGTCCGCCGTACTTTCTCATAAACGACGGCAATGGCAACTTAGAACAGAACAGAACCGCTGTTCCATCTGCCATCGATGATCAATCGATATACACTGCTGAGTTGGTTGATGTCGATGACGACGGATATCCGGATTTGTTGGTTGGCGGACACGAAGAAGCAGACTATGTACCCGCTCCGACGGCAATCTACTGGGGCGACGGTTCAGGAGAATATAGCGATTCCAGAAAAACAATCTTGCCGGAAGTGAAGGGACAGCAAATCGTTGTTGACATTGATGTCGGCGATCTCGATCACGATGGCAACAAGGATATCGTGGTCAACCGGACCGACAAGAATTACGTGGGATACTATTTTCAGATAATCTCCGGACTTGGCAACAGAACGTACTCGGATACGACAAGCCAGAGTATCGAGCATGGAGCCGACGCAACGGGACTGTGGGTGGTTTGGATTCGCCTGTTGGATGTGAACGGTGATGGAAGTTTGGACATCACTGTCGATGGGCTCTACTACTTTGGCGCGACATGGTTGAATGATGGTACAGGTCGTCTGGCACCGGCGAGTCACGTTCGTCGCGCCTTCCTGCACGACTGAATTCAACCGGCTAACGGAGGAAGTGATACCCATGTAAGGTAACGGATGGACACATTGGTTCGTTCTTCCGACCTCGTCGTCCACATGGGCTCGGACTTCGGGCGCACGAACTTCTACAACGCGGGCGCGGGCAAGGACCACTGGCCCATCGGCAGCTACGTCGTGATGGAGAAGAACCAGCCCTGGACCGGGCGCGCGGTGGGCGAGACCGACGGGCTGCACTTCGCCCAGCGCATGAACCCGCGCACGCTGCGCCGTGATGACCGCAACGGGACCATCATCTATCCCAAGCACGTGCACAAGGCGCTGCGTCGCTACTTCGGCATCGAGCGTTCGCCGGGGGCGCAGCGATTCCCCTTCAACAATACCGAGGACTTCGCGTTCTTCTCCTGATCGACAACGTGGTCGAGGAGATGGCCGTAGCATCGGAGCTTCGGGTCGATGGCAAGATAGGGCGCGCCGCAACGCTCTAGCCAGTCCAGGCCATCGGCCGGCCGCTGCAGCAGCGCGATGGAAGCGATCGACCCGGCGACGATCGCCTGATCCGCAACCACGCTGACGCTCGAGAGGCCCTCGACGGGCCAGCCCGTACGGGGATCGATCAGGTGGCTGTACCGGTGGCCTTCTATCTCGACGAATCGCTCGTATCCGCCGGAGGTCGTCAGCGCTCCCTCCACGAGGGTCACGGTGGCGATGGCCGAGGCGTTGTGCAGCGGGTGAACGATGCCGATGGGCCAGGGTCGGCCGTCCGGCTGCGACCCTACGATGCATATGTCGCCGCCGAGGTTGATCAGACCGTGACGGATGCCGGCGTTCCGGGCGAGGAGCGCCGCGGCGTCGGCGGCGTACTCCTTCACCACCCCACCGAAGTCCAGCTCCATGCCGATCAGAGGCAGGTACACCGACCCTTCGGAGCGCTGCACCTTGTTCCAGCCGACCCTTGCAATGCAGGCTTCCCGCTCGCGCCGGGACGGCAGCGTCTTTCGGCGCCGGTGCCACACGTGGCGGAACACGCCCGATGTGATGTCGAATAGTCCGTCGCTCTGCTCGTGGCACACCGCCGCGTACTCCAGGAGGGAAGCGGTCTCCCGGTCGATGGGGACGGGAGTCCGGCCCGCCGAACGGTTGATCGTGGTGGTGACGCTGTCCGGCAGGTAGCGGGAGTACTTCTTCTCGAAGCGTTCTGTTTCACGCAGACACGCCTCGACCGCTCGAAGGAACGCATCTTCCGTCTCCGCGTGGAAGCGGAACTCGCAGGGACAGCCCATTGCGCTGAACTGGTACCGGCGTACGGCCAATGCTCAGAACTTGACCTCGAACACGACGGAGGCGAGGGTGAAGGCGAGCTGCGCCGGGTGCGGGACGCCGGAGCTCAGTCCGTACTTCTCGTCGGCGAGGTAACGGTCGGCGCTGATCGTCACCGTCCATTCCGGTTGCTGCAAAACCCCTTTCACGCCGAAGGTGAACGCGCCGTAGGCGGACAGCCGGAAGTCGCTGGACTGCTCGACGTCGGGCGCAAGGGTGAAGTCGTCGACAGGACGGTAGAAGTCGGCCGCGGACTGGCTGTAGTAGCGGACGTTCGGGACCACCTGGAAAGAGGCGGTGACGTTCTGATACCAGGAGGTGTGCAGCGTGTGTGATTCGATGCCCCAGTCGTCGTCATAGTAGCGGTAGTCGACGTGCACCGCGGCATTCGGGAAGTCGAGGAAACGGCGATAGCGAACGCCGAGCGCCCATTCGAAGCGCTCGTCGGGCCGGACGTCCCGCAGCTTGTAGGGATCGGACAGGTAACCGGCGTGGTCGGTCACGCTGAACCCGGCGTACACGGCCGATGATCGGTCGATTATCTGGGAGACGCCAATGGATGCCGAACGACTCCGTTTCTCCTCTCTCGTCACTCGTCCGAAGCGGGCGGCGTCGGTGGGCTCGATGGTGTCGCTGGACCAGCTCAGGCCCATCGACACGGTGGTCAGGTCGTCATTGAACGTCCATTCCCCGGAAAGGGACGGCGCGATCGCCTCGTAGTCGTCCTCTTTCGAATGGGTCAGCCCGAGGGCAACGCTGTAGTCGTCACCATAGTGCGCCGCCGACACGCTGGCCTCGGTCCGCGAATCGTCGATGGTGGCGCCGCTCATGATCAGCTCGGGCTCTCCGTCGGGAC
The DNA here is from genome assembly GCA_022824305.1 of Gammaproteobacteria bacterium. Lineage (GTDB taxonomy): Bacteria > Pseudomonadota > Gammaproteobacteria > HK1 > HK1 > JAJEAD01. Next base: position 3,678 of record JAJEAD010000093.1, read on the forward strand.
CCGCCACGGTGGCCCAGGGGGAAGCGCCCGACATGGTCTCCTGCGACAGATCGAGGCCGAGGCTCCACTTCCGGCCTATCGGTGTCAGCAGCCGGAACTGCCGGATGTCGATGTCGTATCGTCGATGGTCGCCGCCGGCAACGAGGTGCTGCGGAACATCCGCTTCCCGGTAGTTCGAAAGGCCCACCGACACGGTCGACTCGACCGGCTGCGTGGCGGCAAACGCCGGAAGCGACATGGCGCTGATCGTCAGCGCCGCCAATGGAGAGCGCCGCTTCATGTCAGTTGCAGCCACAACCGGCGCCGGCGGGCCTGGTGCCGGTGCGGGACGCCTCCTTGCTGTAGTAGACCTGCTCGTACAGGTCGGTCAGCAGCACATTGGGGTCGAGCTGCATCTCGGGACGGGCGAGCGTCCCTCGCTCCCAGGGCCGGACCGTCTCGCACCCGCTCAGCGTCCACGCAAGGGCCGCAATGACCGCAACGCACTGCCACCGGCGCTTCATGGAGCTTGGGTTCAGTTCCGGCCGAGCAGCTCGAGGATGTGAGCCCGAATCGACTTCATGTCGCCACGCTTGAAGCCGACGTGCACCAGCGTTACGCGGCCCTCGGGGTCGATGACGAAAGACGTGGGCATACCGGGCAGGGACCAGGCGGCCGCGGTCCTGCCCTGCGGGTCGCTCAGAACGTCGTAGGGCATGGGATAGCGCTTCAGGAAGGCAACGGCGTCGGCGACCCGTTCATCGACATTGATCGCGATGACCTCGAAACGGTCGCCCTCCAGCTCCTCGTGCAGGGCGGCGATCTCCGGGACGGACACGCGACAGGGTGGGCACCAGGACGCCCAGAAATCGATGTAGCGAACCTTGCCGTGGCTTGCCGACAGGGGGGTCGTCGACTCACCCGTCAATGACGGCAGCCGGAATTCCGGCGCCATGTCTCCCGTTCCGAGCCCCCATGCGGTGGGTGCGAGAAGCAGGCTCAGGGTCAGGATGCATGACTTCAACGATGCACGCACTGATTGACGCTCATGGCGACATCGACCATCTATCGTAGCGCAACCGAGAGCGCCGGGCGGGTCGCTCCCGTTCCGGAAGGCCGTGGCCGCAGAAGCTCGAGCTGATCCTGTCGCGACCTCCACCACCCCCGATCAATGACTTGGAGGCGCTTGAGACCGGAGCGCGGAAGTCGGGTTAAGATTGAAGCCGAAAGGGGGTTCCCCTACCGAAGTAGTCCGCGGAGACGGACGGGCAGGGACGATGGTGGACCAAGATCCGTTTGTCGGTTTCGTGCGTTGCGTAATGCGCTTCCGTCAGGATCGGGGCGAGACGCCGGCGTGAGCGGGCACGCCCGCGACCCTGGCGCGGTTGCGCCGCTGCAGGTCGACGCCGCACTCGCCGCGGCGATGGGAAACGGGCAGGTTCGCCTCGAAGACTGCGTAAGTGATGCACTTCGGCGCTATTTCGACGCGCTCGACGGGCATGAGTGCCGGGATCTCTTTCCGCTCGTGATGCGTGAGGTCGAGAAGCCCTTGCTCACGATGGTGCTCGACCGGAGCGGCGGGAGTCGGACCAAGGCGGCGCAGATGCTCGGGATCAATCGGGGCACCTTGCGCAAGAAGCTGCAACAGCACCGGCTGGATTGATTCCGCTTCCCGATTCCGCTCGTCTCGCCGTGGCGTCCGACTTCGTGCTCGTATCCGCCGTGCGCGGGCTCGCCCTTGGTCCCGGCTGTCCTCGTTTACATGTAATGTCTTGTAATACATTGTTTTTCTTCTGTTCCTGCTTCCGCGGGAACGACAGGAAGGGACGACTCGGGCATGCCGGTACTCCCGAACCCCCTTGTCGGATAGTGGGGTGGCTCGCCACTGTGGCCGGCTTCCGCACTGGGAGTTGCCGATGTCGATAGTCCGCCGGACCCTGGTCAGCGTGTCCGACAAGACCGGAGTGGTCGAGTTCGCACGCGCGCTCGCCGCGATGGGCATCGAGATCCTCTCCACCGGGGGCACCGCGGCCTCGCTCCGCCGCGGAGGAGTCGAGGTCCGGGACGTGTCCGACTACACCGGCTTCCCGGAGATCATGGGCGGCCGGGTGAAGACCCTGCATCCGAAGATTCACGGCGCCCTCCTCGGCCGGCCGGACGTGGACCAGGCGGTGATGGCGGAGCACGGCATCGCCCCCATCGGCATGGTGGTGGTCAACCTGTACCCCTTCGAGCGCACTATCGCCGACCCGGACTGCGACCTCGCGACCGCGACCGAGAACATCGACATCGGCGGCCCCGCCATGCTGCGGGCGGCGGCCAAGAACCATGCCGCGGTCGCGGCGGTGGTGGACAGCGCCGACTACGCTCCGCTTCTCGAGGAGCTCGAACGGGAGGGCCGGCGGCTCGGGGAAGCGACCCGCTGCCGCCTCGCGGCCAAGGCATTCGAGCATACCGCGCGCTACGACCGGGCCATCGCCGACCACTTCGGCGCGCTCGTCTCCGGGGAAGGGAGCGGCGCTCTTCCCGCCACCTGGAAGCGCGAGTACCGTCTGCAACGCGAGATGCGCTACGGCGAGAATCCTCACCAGCGCGCCGCCTTCTACGCGGATGCGCAGCGCGGTGAGGCCTCGATATCGAGCGCCGAGCTGCTCCAGGGTAAGCCGCTCTCCTACAACAACGTCGCCGACGCCGACGCCGCGCTCGAGTGCGTCCGCGGCTTCGGGCCTCCCGCCTGCGTGGTCGTCAAGCACGCCAATCCCTGCGGGGTAGCGGTGGCGGAGAACTGCCTCTCCGCCTACGAGCGGGCCTTTTCGACCGACCCGAGCGCCGCGTTCGGGGGCATCATCGCCTTCAATCGCCCCCTCGACGCCGGCACCGCGAAGGCCATCCTCGAGCGGCAATTCGTGGAGGTGATCGTGGCGCCCGCGGTCGAGCCCGACGCGTTGCCGGTCATGGCCGGCAAGCGCGACGTCCGGTTGCTCGCCTGCGGAGAGCTCGAATCCGGTCGCGAGCCCGCGCTCGATTCGAAATCGGTCAACGGCGGGCTCCTCGTGCAGGAACGGGACCTCGGGGAGATCGGCGAAGGGGGGATCGAGGTCGTGACGAAGCGCGCCCCCAACGAAGCGGAGCGCGCCGACCTGCTCTTCGCCTGGAAGGTCGTCAAGCACGTGAAGTCGAACGCCATCGTCTACTGCCGGGACGGCATGACCATCGGCATCGGGGCGGGGCAGATGAGCCGCGTGTACTCGGCGCGCATCGCCGCCATCAAGGCCGCCGACGAGGGCTTCGATCTCGCCGGCACGGTGCTCGCCTCCGACGCCTTTTTCCCCTTTCGTGACAGCGTCGACACCGCCGCCGCCAACGGCGTTTCCGCCATCGTCCAGCCCGGCGGCTCGAGACGCGACGCCGAGGTCATCGCCGCCGCCGACGAGCACGGCCTGGCGATGGTCTTCACCGGCATGCGGCACTTCCGGCACTGAGCGGTCGCTGCATCGCTTCCCCGCCTGCGGCGAGGGGATGAGCTACCGGTCACCGGACCGCGTTACGCGGTGTTCGCGACCGGTGCGCGCCGCACCTGGAAGCCTCGAGAACGGTGCGAAGGTCATAATCAGCGCGCCGTTGGTCCTGCCGAAGGACGGCGCGGGCGCGGTTGAACGCTGTGCGCCGCGCTCCGGCGCGCTCAGCCTCCGCAAATCTCCGCCACCCGCTCCATGCGTGCCCGCAGACGGGCGAGGCCCGGGTCGGCATCCTTGATGGGGGTGTCGATGACCATGTGGTCGACGCCGAGCGCGACGTGGCGGGCATGCGCCGCTTCGTCGACCTCGTAGGTGTCTCCGGGCCGGACGATGACGGACAGTGAGTCGGGGTCCCGGCCCGCCGCCTCGCAGTAGCGGCGGAGGCGGCCCAGCCCCTCTTCGAGCGCATCGAGCGAGATCTGGGTCGGATGCCACCCGTCGCCGCAGCGCGCGACGCGGCGCAACGCCGCATCGGTGTGTCCTCCCCACAGGATCGGGATACTTCCCCGCGCGGGGCGCGGGTACATGCGGGCCGGGGCCGGGGTACGGTAGTGGCGGCCTTCGAACTCGACCGACTCCCCGCTCCAGTAGCGGCGCATGAGCGCCACCATCTCCTCCGCCCGCGCGCCCCGTCCCGCGAAGGGCTCGCCGATGATGTCGAACTCCTCTTCCATCCAGCCCGCGCCGACTCCGAGGATGACGCGGCCGCCGCTCAGGTAGTCCAGGCTCGACACCTGCTTGGCGAGCAGCACCGGGTTGCGGATCGGAAGCACGAGGACGGAGGTGCCGAGCTCGAGCGCCGGCGCGGCGGCTCCCGCCCAGGCGAGGCTGAGGAGAGGGTCCAGCCAGGGAGTGTCCGGTGGGTAGTCCCAGCGGCCGTGGCTGCGGTAGGGGTAGACGGCGTCCACCCGCTCCGCGAGCACGACGTGATCGGTGAGCCACAGCGAGTCAAACCCGAGCTCGGCCGCAAGCCTCGCGGTGGCCACGATGTTGTCCGCGCCGGTATTGGGGCCCGCGCTCGGAAGGATGACTCCCAGCTTCATGGCGGCGCGATTCCCTTCAGCCTCTCAGGATCTTGGCGACGAAGTCCCGGGTGCGGCCTGCGCTCGGGCGGTCGAAGATCTCCTCGGGAGTGCCGGTCTCCACGATGCGGCCCTCGTCCATCATCGCGACCCGGGTCGAGACCTCGCGCACGAAGCCCATCTCGTGGGAGACCACCACCATCGTCATGCCTTCGCCCGCGAGCACGCGGACCGCGTCGAGCACTTCGTTGACGAGCTCGGGGTCGAGGGCGGAGGTCACCTCGTCGAGGAGCAGGATCTCGGGCTTGAGCGCCAGCGCCCGGGCAATTGCGACGCGCTGCTGCTGCCCGCCCGAGAGCTCGTCCGGGTAGGCGTCGTGCTTGTCGCCGAGCCCGACCTTCTCGAGCAGGGCTTCGGCTTCCGCGCGCACGGAGGCCGCGGCGCGCTTCTTGATCTTGGTGGGCGCGATGGTGACGTTGCGCATCACGTTCATGTTCTGGAACAGGTTGTACTGCTGAAACACGATGGCGCAGCGCCCGCGCAGGTCGCGCAGGCTGCGCTTGTCGTGGAAGTTCACCGGCGTCCCGTCCACCACCATCCGGCCCGAGTCGGGCGGCAGCAGCCCGACGATCACCCGCAGCAGGGTGCTCTTGCCGGAACCGGAAGGACCGATGAGGCTCAGGATCTCGCCGCGCTCGACCTGCAGATCGATTCCGGAGAGCACGTCGACCCCCTTCTCGTAGGAGGCGGAGAGGTCAGCGATTTCGAGATGAGGCAAGGCGACGCTCCAGGCGCTGTCCGAAGCGGGTCAGCGGGTAGGAGAGGATGAAGTAGAGCAAAAGGCAAGTGCCGAAGGTGAGGAAGGCGGAGTAGCCGCGGTCGTTGAAGATCTTGGCGACCCTCGTCAGCTCCAGCACCCCCATCTGCGAGGCGAGCGCGGTGTCCTTGATGAACATCACGAAGTAGGCGAAGGCCGGCGGCAGGATGACCTTCCAGGCCTGCGGCATGATCACGTAGCGCAGGGTCGCCACCCGCCCGAAGTTCATCGCCTCCGCCGCGTCCCACTGGTTGCGGTGAATCGCCTCGAAGCCGGCCCGGATGATCTCGGAGATGTACGCGGTGGAGATGACGCAGATCGCGATCAGGGCGATGCCGAAGAAGGAGACCCGGACCCCGAAGCCCTCGGTGGTGAAGAGCACGATGAAGAGGAGCACCAGGAAGGGGATGCGCCGGAAGATCTCCACGTAGCCGACGATGAGGACGCGGACCGGAGTGAAGAGGCGCCCGCGGGTCTGGCGCCCGTAGACCAGGGCGAATCCGAATATGCTGCCGAGCCCGCAGCCGATCAGGGTCAGCGCGAGGGTCACCCCCATCGCCTGCAGGAAGAAGATGGTGTTGTACCAGGTGAAGAAGCGCGGGATCTCGTCGACGATGCGTTCGATCATCAGAAGATCCTCGCCTTCACGCGGAACGCATGGCGCCCGATGAGCGCGAGCAGCGCGCTCGCGACCACCGTGAGCACCACATAGATGCCGGCGGTGTAGGTGAATACCTCGATGGTGCGGAAGGTGCTCGAGGAGACGTTGATGGCCCGGCCGGTAAGCTCCTCCACCGCGAAGATGCCGGCCATCGAGCTGCCGAGCACGATCCAGATGTAGAAGTTCGAAAGCGGCGCGTAGAGGGTCTTCGCGATGTGCGGGGCGATGACGTAGCGCACCGTCTGCCACAGGGACATGCCGAGCGTCTCCGCCGCCTCGAGCTCCTCGCGGCGCACGGACTGGAATCCGGCGCGCTGGATCTCGGTGAGGTAGGCGCCGCAGTTGAGCGTGAGCCCGAGGAGCACCGAGTTGAAGGGCGAGAGCACGATGCCGAGATCGGGCAGGCCGTAGAAGATCACGTAGATCTGCACGAGCGCCGGGGTGTTGGTGAAGAACACCACGTAGACGTCGATCACCCGATACAGGACCCGACCGCCGAAGGTCTTGCCCATCGCGCCGAGCAGGCCGATGACCGCGCCGGCCCAGAACGCGAGGAAGGCGAGCAGCAGGCTCAGCCACGCCCCACCGATCAGGTAGGGGAGGTGCTTGGCGATGACGCCGAACTGGAAGGTGTAGTCCATGCGGTGCGATGGACTTCAGGTGCGTGAGGCGAACGCGGCCGCGTCGCGCCCGGAGCGAATCCGGACGCGACGTCGGGCCGCGGTGCGCTCAGCTCAGAAGAAGGGGGTCGGTTCGACCTCCACGAGCATCGGGGCGCCGTAGGCGGCCTCCCAGAGCTCGTTGATCTTGCCGCCGCTGTGCAGCTCGTAGAGCAGGATGTTGAGGAACTGCCGCAGGCTGTGGTTGTTCTTCTGCACGCCGATGCCGCAGTAGGCGACGAAGAGCTTCTCGGGCAGCACCCTCCAGTTGACGTCGGGATGGTTGCGGGTGTGGGCCATGAAGAAGTCGATGTTCTCCACGATCGCGTCGCCCCGCCCCTGCGCCACCGCGCGCACCGTGTCGGCGATGCTGTCCACCAGGATCATGTTGGCGTTGGGGAGCCGTTCCTTGTTGTAGTCCACCGGCCAGGTGGCCCGGATGTTGACGAGGGTGATGTCCGAAGAGTTGAGGTCGTCCACCATCTCGGCCATCACCTTGTCGGTCGTGAGCACCGCCATCACCTCGGTGTGCAGCGGCACCGTGTAGTCGATGAGCATGGACCGGGAGGTGGTGCGGGTGAGGGCGCCGAGGGAGATGTCGATGCGCTCGGAGACGATGAAGGGAACGCGCTGCGGCGTCTCGGTCGGCACGTACTCCGCCTCCACCCCGAGGCGTTCGGCGATGATGTTTCCGACCTCGATGTCGAAGCCTTCGAACTCGTTCGTCTCGCCGTAGGCGCTCATCGGCGGGAAGTTGGGGTTGACGCCGATCCTGATCACCCCGGACTCGATGATGTCGTCGAGAGAGCGGGCCTGCCCCGCCGGGGAGAACAACAGGACGAGCGCGAGGGTCGCGACGAGCGTCTGCATCATGCGTTTGATCATTGGAATCACCTTGTGTTGTCTGGGACAAATCCTTGCCGCCGGTCGAGAGCGCCACGTTAAGATGGTGGCAGTCCCTCCACCGCCGCCGCGAGAATGCTACTCGGGGAGCGTAGGCGTCAACCGGAGCTTCCCGCGCAAGCGGCGGAAAGGCGGCGGCAATAGTCAACAGGAGTCAGCACACCATGCTCATTCGGCTCGACGAGGTGCCCGACATCGAGGTACCCGACAACGACCTCGTGATGAAGCACGCGATCAACCGGGAAGACCACAGCCGCGACCTGAGCGTGACGTGGGTGCGCATCGACGGCCGTCACCGGCGCCTCGCCAGCACCACCGGGGACCGGGTGTACTACGTGATCGAGGGAGAGGGGCGCTTCCAGGTCGGCGACGATGCGCCCTGGCTGCGTGCCGCGGCCGGCGACCTGGTGCTGATCCCGAAGGACGTCCCCTATGAGCTCGAGGGCCGTCTCGCCTACCTCGTGATCAACGGACCGGCCTTCGGATCCGGTTCCGACCGCTACGTGGAAGCCTGATGCGCATCCACGAGCGGGCTTCGCCGGAAGCCCTCGCTGCTGCGCGGACGCCGGAGCGCCCGGTGTCCCGCGGCGTCACCCATCGGGTGGGGAGCTGCTTCCGCGCTCCCGCGCCCTCCCGGACCCGCGGCCGGTCCGTGGTGTCGCATGTTCGGCGGATCGGCGGCCGGAGCACGGCGCGCTCGGGCGGAGAAGACGGATGAACACGAGGGGGCGGAGATGAAGAGGCTCAAGGGCAAGGTCGCCGTCATCACCGGCGCGGCGTCGGGAATCGGCCATGCATCGGCCCTTCTCTTCGCCCGCGAGGGCGCCGCCGTGGTCGTCGCCGATCTCAATCCCGAGACCGGCGAGGAAGCGGCGGAGCGAATCAGAGGGGAGGGCGGCAAGGCCGTCTTCGTCTCCGTCGACGTCGCGGATTCGGGCCAGGTCGAGCGCATGGTTCGCGGCGCCGTCGAGGCCTTCGGACGGGTCGACGTGCTGTTCAACAACGCGGGCGTCAACTTCCCGGCCACCGTCGTGGATGTCGGCGAGAAAGCGTGGCAGCGGAGCCTCGACGTCAACCTCAAGGGCGTGATGCTCGGCTGCCGTCATGCCATCCCGGAGATGCTGAAGACCGGTGGCGGCTCGATCATCAACACCGCGTCGATGCTGGGACTCGTGGCCTCTCCCCGGCAGGCCCCCTACTCGGCGGCGAAGGGCGCGGTGGTGATGCTGACCCGGCAGATGGCCATCGACTACGCGCAACGGAACATCCGCGTCAACTGCCTGTGCCCGAGCGAGGTCAACACCGAGATGAACCGCCGCTTCATCGAGCAGTCGCCGGACCCGGCCGCGGAGCTGCGGCGGGTGCTCGCGCGCATCCCCATGGACCGCATGGCCGAACCCGAGGAGATCGCCGCCGCCGCGCTCTTTCTCGCGAGCGACGATTCCTCCTACATTACCGGCGTGGTGCTGCCCGTCGACGGTGGCCTGACCGCCATGTAGGCGCGGAAGTGAGCGTGGAAACAAATTGCGTGAGCGCAGGGACCGGGTCGTGACCCGGCGCGCTCCCCCCATCCCCCGCCGGGAGTTCGAGGAACGGCGCTTGCGAGCGGCGGAGGCGGTGCGGCGAAGCGGGCTGGACGCCCTGCTGGTGTGCGGCCGGGGCGGAGGGACCCTGGATCGCTACGGCGACGTCATGTACCTCACCAACTTCTATTCCTCCTTCCCCTTCATTCCCGACTACGGGGATCACTGGTCGGCACGGGCCCACCCCTTCGTTCTCCTCGCCGCGGACGGGCGGGCGCGCCTGCTCGCGGACATTCCCGTCCTCGACGAGGTGGCCATGCCGCGGGAGGACGTGGTGCGCACCGATCGGGTCCTCGAAACCCTGATCGAAGAGATCCGCCGGGCCGGCCTCGACGCCGGCCGGGTGGGGATCGCAGGCTACGACACGCTGCCCGCGAGCTACCTGGATCGCCTGCGCGGCGCGCTTCCGGAAGCGCGCTTCGAAGCGGCGGAAGAGATCCTCTCGCGCCTGCGTTCCATCAAGTCCCCGGCCGAGATCGAGCACCTGGTCGCGGCGGCGCAAATCGGCTCCCGGACCATCGAAGCCATGCTCGACCGGGCCGTCGCCGGCGCCACCCACGGCGACGTGGTGGCGGCCGGCCAGCAGGTCCTGGTGCCCGCCGGGGGAGTGCTCTACAACAGCTTCATGGCGAGCGGCACCGGCGGCGAGCGTCCCACCGCGTGCAACTCCATCTTCCCCACCTGGGCCAACCCGGTGCCGCTTCAGGACGGGCAGTGGCTGCGCCTGGGGATCTCGGGAGTGCTCGCCGGCTACTACTTCGACGTCTCGCGTTCCAAGGCGATAGGGAAGGCCACCAACCGGCAGATCGACGCGTTCGAGGCCGCGATCTCGGTGGTGGAGGCGGGGATCGAGGCCATTCAGGGGGGCGCGAGCGCCGCCGACCTCGCCGTTGCCGGCAACCGCAAGCAGCAGGAGCTGGGTTATCCGCTGGAAGGCGTGTTCTCCGGCCTGGGCCACGGCATCGGCATGGGCTGGGACGCGCCGTGGCTCGTCCCGGACGACCACACCCCGCTCGTTCCGAACATGGTGATCAACCTGGAGAAGACGCTCGGAATGGACGGCTACGTCGGCGACTTCGAGGAGAGCGTCCTCGTCACGGGTGACGGGTATGAAGTGCTGACCAACGCCCGAAAGCGCCACTGGTAGCTCCACGCCGCCTCCGGACCGGGCCGGCTTTCGGGCGCCCGGCGGGCCGATGGACCCCCGCTCCCGCGTACATGGGGTCGAGCTTCGCAGGGATGACGGCAGGCAACACCCGGTACATCTGCCGCCACTCCCATGGTGAGCGGGAGTCCACTTGCAGAAGCGGTCACCGAAGCGTCCCGTCTACAGGCGGGCGGGCGACCTCGCGCGGGTCGGCGCGTGACGCCGCCCGGATTCTGGCAGACTGTCGGCTCCAGGGTTCGGAGCGAAGGAGCACGCCGGTGACGGGGACGGGCTTGATGAGCGCCACGGAGATCGCGGCCGCCATCCGGGCCGGGGAGATCTCCTCGGTGGAGGCGACCCGGGCCTGCCTGGACCGCATCGAGCGGCACAACCCGGAGCTGAACGCCTTCCTGACCGTCTGCGCGGAGCGGGCGCTCGCGGACGCCGCCCGCGCCGACGCCGCGGTGACGGCCGGCGACACCACGCGGGCGCTCCTCGGAGTCCCCGTCGCGGTCAAGGACCTGCACGAGACCGCGGGCATCCGGACCACCTTCGGGCTCGCCGCCCACGCCGGGCACGTCCCGGAGGCGGACTGCGTGATGGTGGAGCGCCTTCGCGCCGCCGGCGCGGTCATCGTGGGCAAGACCAACACGCCCGCGCTCGGGATGCTCGGGGAGACCAGGAACCGGCTCGGTCCGGACTCCGTCAACCCCTTCGACCCGGGCCGCGGCACCGGCGGCTCCAGCGGGGGCTCGGCCGCCGCGGTCGCCGCGGGCCTTCTGCCCTGGGCGACCGGCTCGGACTCCGCGGGCTCGATCACCCAGCCCGCCGCCTTCTGCGGCGTCTACGGCGTCAAGCCGAGCCACGGCCGGGTGCCGACCTGGCCGGACTCCGGCGACTCGCTCCTCTTTCTCGACAACGGCCCCCTGTCCGACACCGTTGCCGACTCCGCGCTGATGCTGGCGGTGAGCGCGGGACACGACCGCCGCGATCCCATCTCGCTCCGGGGCGCCCCGCCGGACTTCGAGGGGGCCGCTGCCGCGGGGACCCGGGATGCGCGGGAAGGGGAGCGTCCGCTCGCCGGCATGCGCATCGCCTGGAGTCCGGACCTGGGACATTTCCCGGTCGATGCCGAGGTGCGCAGCATCGCCGAGGAAGCGGCAAGGAGCTTCGAGGGGCTCGGCGCAACCGTCGTCGAGGTCACCCCGAAGATCGAGAACCCCTTCGACGTGTACATGCCCATCTACATCGCCGATCTCACGTACGGCCTCGGGGACGAGCTCGAACAGTACCGGGAGGAGCTCTTCGAGGAGTCGCTCCGGGAGTTCGACGAGTACCGGCTGCCGTCGGCGGCGAGCCTGGTGGGCTTCCGCAACCGGCTGTTGCATTTCCGGGCCACGATCGCCGACGTCTTCGAGGAGTGCGACCTGATGCTCACCCCCGGCGCCGCGACGGTGACCTTCCCGCTCGGCGATCCGCCGTCACGCATCGGCGGCCGGGACGTGGCGCCCGGGTGGATGAGCTTCATGCCCTTCCAGATCACCTGGAACATGACCGGCCAGCCGACCGCCGCGCTGCCCTGCGGGCTGAACGCCGAAGGACTGCCGGTCGGCCTGCTCGCGGCGGCGGGGCGGGGACGCGAGCACACCCTGCTGCGCGCGTCCGCCGCCTACGAAGTCGCGCGGCCGTGGATTCAGACTCTGCCGCGGGCACGCTTCGCGTAGGGGGATGCCATGAAAGCCACCAATCCCGAGATTCGGGACCGGTACGCGGCGGAGGGCTGCGCATTCCCCATCCCCGTCCTTTCCCGATCCGAGGCGGCGGCGTACCGGGCACGCCTGGAGGAGACGGAACGGCGTCTCGGTGACGAGCGCCCCTTTCCCTACCTCAAGCCCTATCTCGCGTTGACGCTGGTCAACGAGCTCGTGCGCCTGCCGGCCGTGCTCGACGTGGTGGAGGGGATCATCGGGCCGGACATCCTGGTCTGGGACGGCGCGCTCATCGTCAAGGAGCCGCACACTTCGGGCAGGTTCACCTGGCACCAGGACCTGACCTACTGGGGCCTCTCGCCGAAGGAGGGCGTGGTCTCGACGTGGCTCGCGCTCTCCCCGAGCACGCCGGAGAGCGGCTGCGTGAAGGTGATTCCCGGTACCCACACCGAGGAGATCCTGCCGCACCGCGACACTTTCGGGGACGACAACATGCTGAGCCGCGGACAGGAAATCGCCGCGGACATCGACGAATCGTTGGCCGTCGACGTGGCGCTCGAGCCCGGGCAGATGTCCATCCATCACCCGCACCTCTTCCACCGCTCCGCGCCCAACCGTTCCGGCGACCGCCGGATCGGGATGAACGTCCAGTACATCGCGCCCTACGTCAAGCAGGTGGTCGGGCGCTCGGACAGCGCGATGCCGGTCCGGGGCCGCGACGGGCACGGCAACTTCGAAGTGGAGACGCCTCCGGTTGCGGACTTCGCGCCGGAGAGCATGGCGCAGCTCGATGCGGTCAACGAGCGCCGCCGCGAGTATCTGTTCCAGGGGGTCGAATCCCGGCGAAGCCGGGTGTACGACGAGCACGTAGGCCGCTGCCCGACCTGATCGGTCGGTGCCACTCGCGGCGGGCTCGCCCGTGCGCCCCGCGCATCGATGCCCGCGGCGAGCGTCTCCGCTCCCGGGCGTCACCCGCCCGGGGATTGCAACCCCGCTTCTTGCGCTATCCTTGCTGTCAGGTGGGGAGACTCCCGGTCGAGCGCAACGCGAGGACCCGATGTGAAGGTGCTGGTGGTCGGAGGGGGAGGCCGGGAGCACGCGCTGGCGTGGAAGGCCGCCCAGTCGCCGCGCGTGCATCGCGTGTTCGTCGCCCCGGGAAACGCGGGCACCGCCCGGGAGGGCAAGGTCGAGAACGTGGCGCTCGACGCCGGCGACATCGAGGGGCTGCTCGCATTCGCCCGGGGCGAGGATGTCGGCCTCACAATCGTGGGACCCGAGGCGCCGCTCGTCGCGGGCATCGCGGACCGTTTCGAGGCGGCGGGGCTGCGCATCTTCGGCCCCCGCGCGCGCGCCGCCGAGCTGGAGGCATCGAAGGCATTCTGCAAGGACTTCCTCGCGCGTCACGGCATTCCCACCGCCGCCAGCCGGGTCTTCGACGACATCGGGCCCGCGCTCGACTACATCGAGTCGAAAGGCGCTCCCATCGTCGTCAAGGCGGATGGGCTGACGGGCGGCAAGGGCGTGGTGGTCGCGCACAGCGTCGGCGCCGCGCGCGAGGCGGCGGCCGGCATGCTCGCGCGGGATCTCTTCGGGAAAGCGGGCCGCCGCGTGGTGGTCGAAGAGCATCTCGAGGGCGAGGAGGCGAGTTTCATTGCCATCGTCGGCGGCGGCAAGGTCCTCCCGCTCGCTCCCAGTCAGGACCACAAGGCGCTCGGAGAAGGCGATACCGGACCGAACACCGGTGGCATGGGAGCCTACTCGCCCGCGCCGATCGTCGACACCGAGACGTCCGAGCGCATACTGCACGAAGTCATCGAGCCCACGGTGCGAGGCCTCGAAGCGGAGGGGCGGGCCTACACCGGGTTCCTCTACGCCGGCCTGATGATCGACGGCCATGGCGCGCCCCGTGTCCTCGAATACAACTGCCGAGGCGGCGATCCGGAAACCCAGCCCGTCATGATGCGCCTGCGCTCGGACCTGGTGGAGCTCTGCGAAGCCGCGATCGACGCCCGGCTCGACGAGGCCGAAGCGCGATGGGACGAACGCGCCGCCCTTGGCGTGGTGATGGCGGCGGAGGGCTACCCGGGCGAGTACCCCGGGGGGGAGCCGGTTCAACTGTCCTTGTTCAACGAGACCGACCCGGCGTCGAGGTCCGACGAGACCTGCCTGACCAAGGTGTTTCATGCCGGCACCCGTCTCGAAGGCACGCAGGTGCTCACCGCCGGCGGTCGGGTGCTCTGCGTCTGCGCCCTGGGTGAGGATGTGCGAAGCGCCGCGGCGCTCGCGTACCGGCGGGTCGAGAGCATAAGCTGGCCGCACGCCTACTTCCGCCGCGACATCGGCTATCGCGCCGTCGAGCGCGAGGAGGAGGCGGCACGCGCATGAAGGAGCCGGTGCGCGTCGGCCTGTTCGCGACCTGCCTGGTCGACCTCTTCCGTCCCAACGTGGGATTCGCCGCGGTCAAGCTTCTCGAGGAGGCCGGCTGCGAAGTCGAGGTGCCGCCGCTGCAGACCTGCTGCGGCCAGCCCGCCTACAACAGCGGAGACTTCCCCACCAGCCGGGAAGTCGCCAAGCAGGTGATCGCGGCCTTCGAAGGCTTCGACTACGTGGTGGCGCCGTCGGGCTCGTGCGCCGCGGTGCTCAAGCTGCACTATCCCCTTCTCTTCCCCACCGATCATCACTGGCGCGCGCGCGCCGAAGCGCTCGCCCCCCGCTGTTTCGAGCTGATGCAGTTCCTGGTCGACAAGCTCTTCCCGAGCGAGCCGCCGCCCCGCTTCTCGGGCACCGTCGCCTACCACGACTCCTGTTCGGGGCGCCGTGAGCTCGGCGTCTACCGCCAGCCGCGCACCCTGCTCGACCGGGTCGAGGGCCTCGAGCGCGTCGAGGTCGAGGACGGTGAAGTGTGCTGCGGCTTCGGGGGCACCTTCTGCGTCAAGTACCCGAAGATCTCGGAACGCATGGTGAGCGACAAGGCCGAGAGCGTGCGCCGCACCGGGGCGGGCACCCTGCTCGGCGGGGACCTCGGCTGCCTGCTCAACATCGCCGGACGCCTCTCTCGGGAAGGCAGCCCGGTGAAGGTCTACCACGCGGCGGAAGTGCTGGCGGAGATGGCGGACGGGCCGGCGATCGGCCGGCGCTGAGCATCACATGGAAGCGTTGAGCCGGCACTTTCCCGTCCGATCCGTCGCCGCGATGAACAACCCGGACCTGCAGGCCGCGATGGGCCGGGCCAAGGGCGGCTTCATCGGCAAGCGCCGCCGCGCGGTCGAGGGGCTTCCGGAGTTCGAGGCGCTCCGGGTGGCGGGCAGGGAGATCAAGGAGCACACCCTCTCCCATCTCGACTACTACCTGGAGCATTTCGAGGAGCGGGTGGCGGCAAGCGGCGGCACGGTGCACTGGGCGGACAGCGCGCAGGACGCCTGCCGCATCGTCGTCGATCTCTGCCGTAATGCCGAGGCGCGTCACGTCACCAAGGGCAAGTCCATGGTGGGGGAGGAGATCGGAATCAACGAGGCGCTCGAGGCGGCGGGCATCGAGCGCATGGAGACCGATCTCGGCGAGTACATCATCCAGCTCGCCGGCGAGCCCCCCAGCCACATCATCGCGCCCGCGGTGCACAAGACCCGTCAGCAGGTGAGCGAGCTCTTCCATCGCCACCACGGGCCGCTGGGCTACACCGAAGTCCAGAGCGAGGTCGCGGCCCTCGTCGACGAGGCGCGGCAGGTGCTGCGGGACAAGTTTCTCGATGCCGACGTGGGGATTACCGGAGCCAACTTCCTGGTCGCGGAGACCGGGTCGGTGGTGCTGGTCACCAACGAAGGCAACGCGGATCTCACCAACACCCTTCCCCGGGTGCACATCGTGACCGCGGGCATCGAGAAGGTGGTCCCGACGCTCGAGGACGCGAGCACCCTGCTTCGCCTCCTCGCCCGCAGCGCCACCGGCCAGGAAATGTCGACCTACACTACCGTGTCGACCGGACCCCGTGCGGGCGAGGACCTGGACGGCCCCGAAGAGTTCCACGTGGTGCTCGTCGACAACGGCCGCTCCCAGATGCTCGGCAACGAGTTCCACCCCATGCTGCGCTGCATCCGCTGCGGCGCGTGCATGAACCACTGCCCGGTCTACTCGTCCGTCGGCGGACACGCCTACGGCTGGGTCTACGTCGGTCCGATGGGCTCGGTGCTGACGCCGCTGATGGTGGGCCTGGAGGAAGCGGGCCACCTGCCCAACGCCTGCACCCTGAACGGGCGCTGCGAGGAGGTCTGCCCGGTGGGCATTCCCTTGCCGGGCATGCTGCGCTCCCTGCGGCGGCGCCAGTTCGAGGACGGCCTGGGCTCCCGTCGCGCGCGACTCGGTCTCGCCGCCTGGAGCTGGCTGGTGCGCCGTCCCCGGCTCTACCGCCGTCTCGTCGCGCTCGGGGTGCGTGCGCTCTCGCTGCTCGGCCGAGGCGGCCGCCTGCGCCGCCTGCCCCTCGCTTCCGGCTGGACCGGGGCCCGGGACCTGCCGGCCCCGTCGGGACGGACTTTCGTCAGCGCGTGGCGCGATCAGGCTCGGAGGTCCGTGCGATGAGCAACGCGCGGGACAGGGTAATCCGCAACGTGCGGCGTTCCCTCAACCGCAGCGCCCCCCTGTCGCCAACGCTGAGGAATGCGCTCGAGGCGCGCCTGCGGCACCCTGCCCCCAATTTGCAGCCTCGCATCGACGAGCCGCTCATGGAACGCTTTCTCGCCAGGCTGGCGGCGGTGAACGTGAAGGTGACGCGTCTGCCGGACCTGGACCGGGTCTCGGAGACGGTCGAGCGACACATGGAGACCCACGGCCTCGGCACCCGGCTCGTCGCGGCGCCGGATCCGGAGCTCGCCGGGATTCGCTGGTCCAATCGCCTCGAGGTGGAGCGTCGCGCCGCGGTGGGCGAGGACCTCGTGAGCGTTACCGGCGCCTTCGCGGGGATTGCCGAGAGCGGCACCCTGGTGCTGCTCTCCGGGCCCCACAGCCCCACCACGCTCAATTTCCTTCCCGGCGATCACCTCGTGGTGCTGGCGACCGACCGCGTGCTTCCCGCCATGGAGGAGGTCTGGGCCCGGCTGCGCGCGAGGGAAGGCGGGATGCCGCGCACCGTCAACTTCATCAGCGGACCTTCGCGGACCGCCGACGTCGAGCAGACCATGCAGGAGGGCGCGCACGGTCCCCGGCGCCTCCACCTGCTCCTGATCGGCGGCGCCTGAGCGCCCCGCGTCCGGCCTCGGGACCGGATCGGAGCGGCGCGTCGGCGGCCGCTGCCGCACCCCTGCCCCTTCGAGGAGACAGCATGGCCAGCCAGGAACACACGCTCTACGCGGTGCGGGACGCCGCCGCGTGGATCACGTTGAATCGACCCGAGAAGCGCAACGCCCTGTCGGGCACCCTGGTACGCGAGGTCTTCGAGCACCTGGCGGTCGCCGCCGGCGACGAGGGGGTACGCTGCGTCGTCGTCACCGGCGCGGGCAGCGCCTTCTGCTCGGGAATGGACCTTCAGAGTCCGCCCGGCCACGTCGCTCCGGGCGAGCGGCCCGTGCCCTTCGAAGCCCTGGTGCGCGCCATCCTGGAGAGCGAGAAGCCGGTCATCGCCGCCGTCAACGGCCCCGCGTTCGCGGGCGGGCTGGGCCTGGTGGGGGCGAGCGACATTGTCGTCTGCGCCGGCAGCGCGGTGTTCAGCTTCAGCGAGGTGCTTCTCGGGCTGATTCCGGGCGTCATATCGGCGGTGTGCGTGCCCAAGCTCGGCGCGCATCACGCGATGCGGCTCTTCCTCACCGGAGAGCGCTTCGATGCCGAGGCCGCCGTGCGCTACGGGCTGGTGCACCGCGCGGTGCCCGACGAGGGGCTGGAGGCGGCGGTGGCCGAGGAGACCGCGGCGATCGCCCGCGGCGGGCCGAACGCGGTCGCGGAGTGCAAGCGGCTCGTGCGCGACCGCAGCGAAGCTCCCGGGCGGGAGGAGCTGGAGCGCCTGGCCCGGTGGAGCGAGCGCATGTTCCGGTCCGAGGAGGGCCGCGAGGGCATGGCGGCCTTCCTCGAGAAGCGCAGGCCCCGCTGGGTGGACGGCGCCTAGACATTATGGACCTGCCTTGGGCTTGAGATACGTAGGTTATGTTCGAGCCAGGAGCCTTGACGCTGAGCCACATCGAGGAGGGCAGGTCATGAACGAGTGTAGCGGATGCGTCGGCTTGGACACTAAAGTGTAGGAACTACATGTTTAACTCCACTGGAAGTCACTGATCCGCGCACTCAGCCACGGTTTGAAATGCGATTCTTCCTGTGGTGGGCGATGAAGTCGGCGGCGACCAATCCGGGGCCTCGCCAGCATCGGCCGATGCCGCGTCGCAGAATGGCTTGCACGTGTCACCGATTCTTCTCGCAGCAATAGATCGGTGGCATATGCGCGTTAGGAGCGTGGTGGCCGCCGGGCTGCTAGTGGCGACGAGCACGGCGGGTGCGGATGGACATCCTGTGATCGATGTACTGGTCGCACACACGCCGTCGGCAACGGCTCGCATGGGTAATGTCGAGCGTTGGACTCGCCAACGGGTGGAAGAGACCAACGGGGCGTTTACCGCGAGCGGGATCCGCGCACGACTGTGTCTCGCGGGCACGCTGCGCGTGGTCTATCACGAGTCCGGGGACATGTGGACGGACCTGGTCAGGCTTCGCGAGATCAGCGACGGCCACATGGACGAGGTCCCCGCCGTGCGCGATCGGGTGGCGGCTGACTTGGTGGCGTTGGTGATCCCGAGGCCGTTCAGAGCGCGCGTGCGGTTGGAGTTACTCGGGCGCGGCGAACCATGCATCCGATGCGTTCCTCATCATCGCTTACCAATGGGCTGGTGCGAGTGACCTGTGGCGTTTCGCACACGAAGTCGGCCATCAATTCGGTGCCGGCCACAACCCCGAGGAGGAGATCAACGCGCACTATCCGCGAGGGCACGGCCTGTGCGCGCGCGGGTGGCGCACGATCATGGCGTACGACTCGCCTCGCCGGGGATGCTCGCACATCGAGGGGTGTACTCTGGTCCGCGGGTGCGTCGGCGCGGACGCATCGCGGGCGATGTGGACGTGCGCAACAACGTGGCCGTGATCGACGCCAATGCCCCGAGGGTTGCGCTCTACCGCGGCGCGGAGCCGGTGTCGGAGCCTGCCGCGTTGGTTTCCTACCTCGTGCCCGTGTCCAACGGTGTCACGCAGGGGGTCGTGCGCGTGGAGAATCTTTCGCGGCACGCCGGGACGGTCGAAGTCACCGCCATCGATGACGCAGGAGTGGTATACGGCCCGATGTCCCTGGAGGTCGGGGCGCGTGCGGTGCGTGTCCTGCGGGCACAGACGCTCGAGGAGGCGGTTGGCGATGACCTTGGCGGATGGGTGCTCTCGATGAAGTCCGATCTTGATATTGAAGCGCGGGCGTACGCGTATACGTCAAGCATTGTGAGTCGCACCGACATCGAGGCGCGCAAGGTGGATGTGGGGACGGAGCCGCCCGTCTGGGATCGGTACCGCTACCGTCTGGTAGACGTGAGGCCCGGCCGGGCTATGAACAAGCGAAGCTCCATCCGCGTGGTGAATCGTACCGACGAAACGGCTCGCGTATACGTGGCGGCCCGCGATGATCGAGGAGAGCGAGCGCAGGGAAACGGCGTGGACTTCTACCTGCCGCCTGGCAGGGCTCGCGAGGTGCGAGTCGCAGATCTCGAGCGCGGCGGCGACAACCTGTCCGGCTCATTGGGCGAGGGCCGTGACCAGTGGAGATTCGATGTGAGGTCCGACCAACCGGTGCACGTGATACACCTGCGGCGCAGTGTGGAAGGCCAAGTCGTGAGCATTCCGGGAAGTATGCCGGAACAGTAAGACACGTTTCCGAGGCGACGCTTTCCCGGGGATCGGGATCCCTCCGAATTCTCGTTGAACCATCCAGGGTACTCTGGAGACTGTCTCGCTCGAGTCACGCGGTCGGGGCCGTTTCGTCCACCGGCTCAACCGATTACGGATGCGAATTCACTGGATACTTTGCCGGTCGGATGCTGGTAGCTGGGTTTCGTTGGCTTGGATACTGTAATAAAATACAGTATTCCATTCCCCCTCGACTCGAGCGCCCGTCAATCCATGCCCCATATCGCAACCTGCCTTCCGGACTCGAAAGCCACCCCACCGGCGGCCATCCCTTCCGAGAATCTCGCCCACCTGAGCAACGATGAGCTTGCCGCCGCGGTGGCTACTCTCGCCGCCCACATCCATGCAGCGACGTATCGGCTTCTCACCTTGATCGCGGAGCTCGATCGCCGGGAGGTGTGGGCGGAGCAGGGGGCGCTGACGTGCGCGCACTGGCTGGGATGGGCCTGCGGCATCGACGCCCACACCGCCCGCGAGAAGGTGCGCGTCGCCCGGGCGCTCGAAGATCTGCCGCTGCTCTCGGCGGCTGCGGCCCGCGGCGAGCTGGGATACTCCAAGCTGCGGGCGCTGACCCGGATCGCAAGCGCGGAGAACGAGCCCGATCTCCTGGAAATCGGCCGCTACGGCACCGCGCAGCACGTGGAGAAGTTCGTGCGCTCGCACCGCCGGGCCAAGCGCGCGGAGGAGACGGAGCACGCCGATGTCCAGCACCGGGAGCGCTCGCTGACGTACTGGTACGACGACGACGGGACGCTGGTGCTCTACGGGAGATTCCCGCCCGAGACCGGTGCGCGCATCCTGAGCGCGCTCGATGCGGCGATGGAGGCGCACGCATCCGAGCAGCCCGCCTCGCAGTGGTGCGACGAGGGCGCGCCTCCGGACGTCCCACGTGGGACGTCCCGGTCGGGGGCGACCACGAGCGAGCGCATTCCGCATCCCCCGGCCGGAAATCCGCCATCGGCGTCCGAGGAGGGTATCTCCCCGGACGTCCCACGTGAGACGTATGCGGAGAGGCCCTCGCACACCGTGCGCAGAGCCGATGCCCTGGCGTGGATGGCCGATCGGCTCTTCGAGGAAGGTGAGGCTCCGGCGCTCAGCCCCCACCGCCACGAGGTGGTCGTGCACGTGGATTCCAATGTGCTCGCCCGGGGCGAGGCGGGTCGATGCGAGATTGAGCACCACGGCACCCTGGCGGCGGAGACCGTCCGGCGGCTCTGCTGCGACGGCGCCGTCGTCGCCACCGTCGACGGCCCGAAGGGCGAGCCGCTCAGCGTGGGCCGGCGCACCCGCGCCATTTCGCCGGCGCTTCGGCGCGCGCTCATGAGCCGCGACCGCGGCTGCCGCTTTCCCGGATGTGCGGCCACTCACCGCCTGCACGGGCACCACGTGCGCCACTGGGCGGAGGGCGGCGAGACCGCGCTCGACAACCTCGTGCTGCTGTGCCCGGCGCATCACCGCCTCGTCCATGAAGGTGGCTTCGACGTTCGCCGTCTCGACGACGGCGCGCTGCGCTTCACCGATCCGAACGGCAATGCCCTGCGAGCGCCTTCACCGATCGAAGCCTCCTCGCCCGCCGCCATCGTGGCCCGGAGCGACGCGCGCGGACTGGCGATCGACCGGGAGACCGCGACGGCGCGGTGGCTCGGCGAACCCATCGACTACGACCACGCGATCATGGTCACGATGTACATGTGGGGAGAGAAGAGCAGGCCGTCGGGTACCCCTCGGATCACATAGGGCTCGACAATAGGGTGGCGGCGTGTCGTGTGCAGACCTCGGGCTCGTGCGCAAGACCGGCGACTTCGGGGTAGTGGGCTAGTTTGAAACTGGGCCCTTTGGTCGCTCACTCCCGTTCTTCTGGCACGAGCAATTGGCCCGCGTTGAGCTTGCGCCTCACCTCATTGGCTGCTGCTTGAATCGCCAGAAACCTCTTCGCGGTGGAGGGATGCGTTGAGCCAAGCAGGTTTATGCCTTGTGGGTGGATGCGTGCCATACGCCGCCATAGGTCTGCAGCCTTCTCGACGTCGTAGCCTGCTCTGGCCGCATGGTAGACCCCGACATAATCGGCCTCCGCCTCGAACTCCTGAGAGAACGCCATCGCGCCTATATCGGCTCCGGCCTGCGTCATGTCGACTCCCGCAAGTCCGCCCGCGACCGCGCCGATGAGCGCTCCTATCAGCATGTTCCCCTGTTGGGCTTCGATATGACCTCGGGTGATATGGGCGAGTTCGTGTCCGACGATGAGGGCCAAGTCATCGTCCGACTCGATGAACCGCATCATGCCAGCGGTGATCACTACACGCCTTCCGTCTGTGTAGGCGTTCACGCTGTCGGCATCGTGCACCAGAACCTCCGGGCTGCATGCCATCACCCGGTGAATCACCCTGTCGGACAGCGCTCCGTTTCTGCTGATGGTCAGCGTGATGCGTGCAGCGTCGCTCTTGTTCAGGGCGCTCTCCAGCGTTCTGGAGGCTCGTCTACCAGAGCCCAGAGCCGCGCCGTCCACCTTGACAACCTTGTCTCCTGGAAGCACACCCGCCGCCTCGGCGGGAGAGCCCTCGACCACGTTCAGGACGGTCAGCTCGTCGGTAACACCAAACTGAGACTGAAAAACCTGGTGCCACTCCTTTGGGAGTTTCGAGAGCGAGAGCCAAGTCAGGCCGCCGAAGTAGTCCACCTTGTCCCCGCACAACGGTACGTTGGCCTTGAGGACTCGAAAGGACACGTCGTGAAGCCGACGGTGGGTAGCCACATGCGATCTGACAGCCTCCACGCGTTGCCGGTGGGCTTCGGCCTCGGCAAGGCTTTCGTCGATCTGAGGGAACTGTGACGTGGGCGCGCAGCCGACCACGGACGCCGCGAGCACCGCGGCGGCGAGATTGCGGGAAACCTTGGGCAAAGCCCGGAAGAGCGCAAACAGCAAAGCTTGAGTACAGACTAAGTATGCTTTCATTTCAGCAATCTGCTCATTCAGGTATCTTTTTGATTACCTGATGTTTGGGTCAGGGTGACTTGAAGTCATTACTACCCCTTATTCCGACCTTGTGTCTAGATAATTGCCCATGTTTGCATTGCTTCAGTTGATGGGCTGATTGTCAATACACGAAAACATCGGTACTCTGTAATCATTGGTCGATGCCGCGTTAGGGAACGGTCGGCGTAAGTCATGGTAGAGCACCTCCGACCGGTTCGTCCTTTCAACCTAAGTGGATCATATCATCAGCGATTTGATCCACCTTTAGCATAAGTTCCAGATGGTGTTCATTCATTTGGATCATCACATTCGCCAAGTCTTCGCGAAAACCTCGTATCTCAATAGTCAAGTCTTCTATAGAACTGACTACGTCTTGAAGGTCGGCCGTTATCTTCCCCCCTTCTCAAAATGTGCGACATTTGGAAGTTACAGTTTGATTGTACAGAGAGGGTAATTGCCTGACAGTGCCGCGCCTTGGGCGGTACTGCGCATTGGGGGGGCAAGTCAGGCTGCTTGTCGTTCCTCCTGTGTTCGGACGGCGGTGGTCTGCGGGGGTGGTAGGCCCTCCTTGAATCTCTGCAAGGGGGTGTGCCCATTCATGCTTCGACCCTGGTCAGGACGTTCTCGATTGTAGGTGAGGAGGAACGTGTCCAGTGCGCCAGCATCTCGTCGATGGTTTCGAGCCGGATGCGGCGCCTCTTGACGCGACAGTGTTCATCGCGGTTGACCCTCGTGGTAAGGAGGGTACGGTGGAAGCGCTCCACGATGCCGTTGGACTAGGGCGGTGGGGTTGATCTCTTCGAGGTGGAGAAGCACTTCGCCAGCCGGGGCGTCAAACCGATGCGTTTGTCTACCTCGCGCAACAGCAGTCCGCCCGCGTCGGAACTCAGGCGTCCACCATCAAATCGCCCCGTTACCCAACGCCGCCCCAGCGCGTGAATCTCAAGCTGCACCTTCGTCGCTTGGACTAACGCTTTGATCACACAATGGTTATGCGATGAGGAGCAGCCTTTTTCTACACCCTCGGTGAGATTTCTTGCGTTGGTCGCCAGCGCGCGCGTATTGTCTCCGGGCCGGCATCTGATCGAGACTTCGCGGCGCAATCGCGCGCAGGCGCGCACGGAGTCGCCAGGGTGGAATCCGAGACGGTCATCGAGGTCAAGAAAGCGCACACCGACGAGCTGGATCACCTCAATCACGTGGAGGCGGTGCGCTACCTGGAGACCGCGCGCGAGGACTGGTTCAAGGACTGCGGCCTCTACGGCGAGTCGGGTTTCGACTACACGCTCTCGCCCATCGTCGTGAACATCAACTACAACTACCGTCTGGAGTGCTTTCTCGGCGAACGGCTGCGGATCATGACCCGCCCCGGCTCGCGGGGCCGAAAGAGCTTCGTGCTGACTCACGAGATCGTGAAGCCGGACGGCTCGGTCGCCATCGACGGGGATGCCACCAGCATCATCTTCGATCTCCGCACCCGGGAGACGCTGCTCGTTCCCGAGTGCCTGGCCCGGCATCTCCCTCTGCGCGCCTGAGGCGGGATTCGGAATCTCGAGGTCCGCATTGTCCGAAGACGCCGGAGTGCCGCCGCCGCTTCCCTCTCCTTCCCGGGACCTGGGACGGCTCCGGGACGACCTCGACCGGCACGGATACTGCCTCCTGGAGGCAGTGCTCGGAGAAGGCGAGCGGGAACGGGTCGTCGAGGCGCTCACGGGACCCGGGAGCTCGAGTCGCGAGAGACCGCAGCCCGATGACGGGGCTCCCCTCTGGTCGTATCGCGACGGGGACGAGTGGGTGCCGCTCCGGATCGGCGAGTACGCCCTCGACTACCTGGTCGGACATCCGGTCGCGCTCGGGCTCGCCCGTCACCTGCTCGGGGAGCGCTTCCATCTCTCGGAGTTCGCGGCCCACGTCATCCACCCCGGCAACCGCATCATGGAGCTTCACACGGACCAGTGGTGGATGCCGCAGCCCGGTATCCCGGGGGAGCCGGCGGTCCGTCCCGGCGACATCACCCGGGAAGTGCAGCCCCACGGCCGGCCGGCGCCCGCGAATCGTCCCATCAGCCCCTCGGTGGTGCTGAGCTTCATGTGGGCGATCACCGACTTCACGGCCGCGAACGGCGCCACCCGGCTGGTGCCGGGCAGCCATCTCTCCGGGCTCCATCCGGACCCGGCGGGCGACTACGACGAGGTCACAGCCGAGGTTCCCGCGGGCGGAGCGGTGATCTGGGATGCCCGCACCTGGCATGCCTCGGGCGCCAACGGGAGCGGCGCTCCCCGCATCGGCGTCCAGACATCCTATTGCGCGGTTCAGTTCCGGCAGCTTCGGAACTTCACGCTCGGCTTGCCGCCCGAGGTGCAGGCCTCCCTCTCCGACGACATGCGGAGTCTGCTCGGGTTCAGGCTGTGGTCGAGCTACGGCGCGACCGACGACTACGATGTCGAGTTCGCCCGGCCCGGCTACGAGAGGGCGGGAGAGCGGGTCTCCCGGACGGACTAGAGGGGAGGAGCGGATGGAGAAGGGCCGTTGCCGCGTGAGCGCCCGCGAAGGGGACAGGGGGGGCGCCGCGCGGTGAAGATCGCCTACCTGATCCGAGCGCGTCCGGATCTCGATGACCGCATCCCCGATGACGTGGAGGCGGTACAGGCGCAGGTGGGCGAGGGCGGGGTCTACTCGTCCGAAGCGCTGGAGCGGGTTCGGGAGGCGGAGGGCTTCATCGTCGCGATGGAGCCCGTGAACGAGCAGATAATCTCCGCCGCGCCGAGGCTTCGCATCGTGCAGCGCCTCGGGGTGGGCTACGAGACACTGGATCTCGAGGCAACGGCGAAGCGGGGGATCCCGGCCTGCAACCTCGAGGGCGTCAACCGGGAGGCGGTGGCCGAGCACGCGATGATGTTCATGCTCGCGCACGCCCGGCGCTTCCTCGAGGCGCAGGCCCTGACGCAGGGCGCGCACTGGGAGTCGGCGCGCCTGCTGACCACCAGGACCTTCGAGCTCAAGGGCAAGACCCTGGGCATCATCGGATTCGGCAACACCGGCAGCGCGCTGGCCCGGCGCGCCCACGCCTTCGAGATGCGCCTTCTCTACCACGACATCCGGGACGTCAACGTGCGCCTCGCCGCCCGTCTGGATGCCTGCAAGGTGGACCTCGACCGGCTCCTGCGGGAATCGGACATCGTGAGCGTGTGCACGGACCTGAACGACACGTCGCGCGGGATGATCGACGCTGCCGCCCTGGCAAGGATGCGCTCCAGTGCCCTGCTCGTGTGCTGCGCGCGCGGCGGCATCGTCGACGAGGCGGCGCTCGCGGCGGCGCTGCGCGGCGGCGGCATCGCGGGGGCCGCGATCGACGTGTTCGAAGTGGAGCCCATTCCGTCCGGGCACCCGCTGATCGGACTCCCCAACTGTCTGCTCACGTCCCACGTCGCGGGAGTGGCGGGCGACACCGTCGACCGCATCTGGGAGTGGGCGCACGAGAACGTCCGCGCGGTGGTGCAGCGCGGTGAACGCCCCCGTTTCGTGCTGAACGGTGTGTAAGCGGCCTCCTCGCGTCGCGCTGACATGTCCGGACGCTGGCGCGCCGGCGGAGTAGACCGGTGTCCGTGAACGAGTTGAGCGGCGGCGAAGCGCTCGCGCGTATGCTCGCCGCCCACGAAGTCGGTCCCATGTTCGGCATGGGCGGCTTCCAGCTCCTGCCCTTCTACGACGCCGTGCGCCGGCTCGAGCTGACCCATCACCTCGTCAACGACGAGCGCTCGGGCGTGTTCGCCGCGGACGCCTACGCCAAGGTGAGCGGACGGGTCGGCGTCTGCGACGCGACCCTCGGCCCGGGAGCGACGAACCTCGTGACCGGCCTGGTGGAGGCGCTCAACGCGGGATCGCCCCTGGTAGCGATTACCGGCGACAGCAACCGCGCGCATTCGTGGAAGAACATGACCCAGGAGTCGCGCCAGGTCGAGATTCTGCGCCCCGCGGTCAAGGAAGTGATCCGCGTGGAGGTCATCGAACGGATTCCCGAGCTGGTGCGCCGCGCGTTCGCGCTCGCCACCTCCGGGCGTCCCGGCCCGGTGGTGCTCGACGTGCCGGAGGACATCGCGCACGGGAGCTCGCCCTTCGACGAAGCGGAGTTTCACGCGCACGCGCGGAGTCTCTCCGCGCCCTCGATGAGGACCCGGGCGGATACGGGCTCGGTCGACGCGGCGGTCCGCCTGCTGCGCGGCGCGCAGCGTCCCGTGCTGCTCGCCGGCGGCGGAGTCCATCTGAGCGGAGCGGCGGACGAGCTCCAGCGCTTCGTGGAGGGCCAGGGCATTCCGGTGGCCCACACCATCAGCGGCAAGGGAGCCATCGCCTGCACCCATCGCCTCTCCGCGGGCCTCTTCGGCCGCTACGAGCGCATCGCCAACGCTCTCGTGGAGAGTGCCGACTGCCTGCTCGTGGTGGGGTGCAAGCTCGGCGAGATCGCGACCCGCCGCTATGCCCTGCTTCCCCGGGGGGTGCCGATCGTGCACCTGGACATCGCGGCCGACGAGTTCGGCCGGGTCGCGGATCCGACGGTGGCGTTGTGGTGCGACGCCCGTGAGGGAATCCGCGACCTCGCGACCGCGCTCGCGCCCGACGCCGAACGTCTCCGGCGCGAACGGGAGAGCTACGGGGAGGAGGTGGCCGGGCGAATGGCGGCCTGGAGGGAATCGGTGGGACCGCGCCTCGCCTCCGACGAGGTGCCGATCAACATGGCGCGGCTGATGAGCGAGTTCAACCGGGCGCTCGCGGACGACGCGCTGCTGGTCGCGGACGGCGGATTCGCGGCGCACTGGGCGGGCCTGCTCTACGACACCCGGCGTCCGGGGCGGGGGTTCATCCCGGATCGCGGCTTCGCCTCGATCGGCTACGGACTGCCCGCCTGCATCGGGGCGATGTTCGCGGCGGGAGGCCGGCCGGTGGTGGGCCTCACCGGAGACGCCGGATTCAACATGAGCCTGGGAGAGCTCGAGACCGCCCGCCGGCTCGGCCTCGGCTTCACCATCGTCATCGTGAACAACGCGGCTTCGGGGTACGTCAAGGCGCTGCAGCACCTGGTCTACGGCGAGGACGGCTACCAGTCCTCGGACCTCGCGGAGACGGACTATGCGCGGGTGGCCGACGCGATGGGCTGCCGCGGCATCCGGGTCGCCGATCCCGAGGAGATCGCCCCCGCCCTCGCCGCGGGGATTGCCGGCGGCGAAGTTCCGACGGTCATCGACGTGCTCGTCACCCGCGAACCCGCCCGTATGCTGCCCGGCGTCGACAGCCGCGCCGTTTCCTGAAGGGGTTTCGGAGCTCTCGGCTGCCAGGAATGGGCCGACGAACTCACCGGCACGCGGTTTGACAGTGGCGAAAACGCCGTGCTAATAGGGCAGGGCTCGAGTGCCCGCGCGAGTCGGAAACCGCGCGGCGGTTACTATCCTCGGCCGACTGTCGACTCCGGCGCAGAAGGATCAACCCGCGGCGGATCGCCGGTAAACGGCCACCAACCCATTCGGGAGGCCGAATATGACTTCCGCAATCCGCAGGTTCTCGACCACCACGTTGGCCGCCGTTCTCGTCTTGGGGCTCCTCGTCACTGCGGGAGCGCCGACGGCGGGTGCCGCCGAGAGGGTGGTGCAGTTCTGGACCCTCATGACCCAGCCGGAGCGCATCGAGGGCATGCAAAGGGTGATAGACCACTTTCAGCAGACGAATCCGGATATCAAAGTCGAGCTGACCTCGGTCGGCTGGGCCGAGGCTCATACCAAGTTCATGGCCGCGGTCGCCGGAGGCAATCCCCCGGACATCGCGGTCGAGAGCTACGGCTGGCCGATCACCTATTCGGAGATGGGGATCCTCCAACCCGTGGACGACGTCATCGAGGCGATCGGGGAAGAGAACATTCTTCCGCAGGATCTCAAGCTCAACCACTACGGCGGGCACTACTGGGGCGTGCCGCTTTATGGCACCCCCTCCGTGCTCTACTACCGAAAGGACATCTTCGACGAAAAGGGACTGACCCCGCCCAGGACCTGGGACGAGCTGATCGAGACCGCCAAGGCGGTCCATGACCCGGACAACGACCTCTACGGTTTTCTGGTGACCGGCGGAGCACAGGAACTGACCAATGTCATGGTCTGGGACTTCCTCTCCAACAACGGCGCGACGATCTTTAACGAGAATCGACCCGCGACCGAGGACGACGTGACGTTCAACAGCCCGGAGTCTATCGAGACCTTCGAGTACCTGAAGAAGCTGCATGAGTTCTCGCCTCCGGGAAGCGAGATGTGGGGAAGCTCGGAGTACTCTCAGATGTTCCATACCGGGCGCGTGGCAATGGTCTACGACATGATGTTCGGCCACGCCCGGATACTGACCACGGCACCGGAGATGAAGGACAAGATCGGTGTCGCCGAGCTGCCCACCGGACCCAGTCTGGGCGATCGTCAGGGCAGCTTTCTCTATAACACTGTCGGCCTCATGGTTTTCAAGGACGCACAGGAGCCGGAGGCCGCCAAGGAGTTCCTCAAGTTCCTGATGAAGAACGACGACGTCTACGTCGAGTGGCTGCTCGCCTATCCCTTCGCGATGTGGCCGGTCACCTATTCGTCGCAGGACAAGTTCTTTGCCGCTCCCGAGCTCGAGGAGTTTCCCGAGCACGTCAAGCTGGGGCTGGACGCCCTCCCCAAGGGGAGCGTGACCGCGATGTACCACGGCGCGACACCGTATTGGGGCGAAATGGAAGCAAGGGCAACCCTGGCGCACGTGATGCAGCGCATCCTGATCGACGAGTGGTCGGTCGAGGATGCGGTCGCCGAAGGCGAGGAGAACATAAAGGAAATCGTCAGCGAGTACGCGCAGTAGCCTCGCAAGGCATCCGGCCAGTCACCATGCCGCGGCCCCCCGGGGCCGCGGCATGATCGGTGACGGTCAACGGATCCGGGGATCCCACATGGTAGCCGGCGCTGTCAGCCAAGCTTTCAGCTCGAGGAGCGCAAGACGGGGCTGGATCGGCTTCGCGCTGTTCCTTCCGTCCCTGCTCCTGATGCTCGGCTTCCTGTTCTATCCCTTCGCCCTCAACGTCTACACCAGCTTCTTCTCCAAGCATCTCATCCGGCCACGAAACAAGTTCGTCGGCTTCGACAACTACGTCTATCTCTTCGACCGGAAGTACTTCTGGCTCGTTATCGAGAACGAGATCATCTGGACGGTGTTCTCGGTTTTCTTCCAGGTGGTTCTGGGTCTTGCCGTTGCACTGCTGCTCAACCAGAAACTGCGCGGCATCAACATCGCGCGGGCCTTCGTGATTCTGCCCTGGGTCACGCCGGTGGTCATCACAGTGCTCATGTGGAAGTGGATCCTCAATGAGCTCTACGGGATCATCAATCATATTCTGATGGGGCTGGGACTGATTGACAGTGCCATCAGCTTCTGGTCGAGCCCCGCCATGGCCATGGGCACCTTGATCGCGATCAACGTGTGGTGGGGCTTTCCCTTCATGACGATCATTTTTCTTGCTGGCCTCAAGAGCATCGATCCACACCTCTACGAGGCCGCGAAAGTCGACGGCGCATCGCCTTGGCAGCAGTTCATATTCGTCACCCTTCCCGGACTCAAGCACTTCATAGCGGTGGCGGTGCTGGTTCGCACGATCTGGATCTTCACTTTCTTCGATCTGATCTGGATTGCTACAAAAGGCGGCCCAAGCTACCACACCACCCTGCTGCCACACCTGACCTACCTGCAAGCGTTCCAGAGCTATCACCTTGGCCGGGCCGCGGCCATCTCGGTCATCCTAATTCTGTGTCTGGTGCTCTATCTGATCGTGTTCTTCAGAGTGTATCGACACGAGGAACAGGCCTGATGAACTGGGCTCAGAAGCGCAAGATGATGAGGGCTCTCAACTACGCCCTGGTCGTGCTGGTGACGCTCATCGTGCTCTTTCCGGTGCTCTGGATGGTCAGCAGCTCGTTGAAGACCGAGGCGGACCTCTTCACCCTGCCCCCGACGCTGTTGCCGGAACCCGTTTCCACCGAGGGCTACGAGAGTGCGCTAGAACGGCCGACATTCATGGTTGCGCTCAGTAACAGCATCGTCGTCGCAATCGGTTCGACGATTCTCACGCTGATCATGACGTTGCACGGGGCTTACGCGCTGGCCCGAGTCAAGTTCTTCGGTCGGGACTTCTTCGCCAAGTTCATTCTTTGCTTCTACATGGTACCGGCGATCCTGCTCGTCATTCCTATCTACCTGATCATGCGCTGGATGCATCTCGCCGACTCGATTATCGGGGTGATGATTATCCATACCGTCATAAACATCCCGTTTTGTCTGTGGCTGCTGCGTGCGTTCTTTCTGACTGTCCCGTCGGAACTCGAAGAAGCGGCAATCATGGATGGCGCCAGCATCATCGGCGCTTTCTATCGGATCATCATCCCCATCTCGATGCCCGGCGTCGCCGCGGCGGGCCTCTTTTCGTTCATCGCTTCCTGGAGCGAGTTCCTCCTCGCGTACGTGCTGGTCACCAGCAATGCGAACAAGACGCTGCCGGTCGTGCTCGCCGAAGAGATCATCGGATTCGAGATGCGCTGGCAGGCGCTCCTGGCAATGGGGGTGATTGTGTTGATTCCCATATTCTTTGCGTGTCTCCTGTTCAGCCGCTATCTCATCGAGGGACTTACCACCGGCGCGGTCAAGGCTTAGGCGGATCTGAGCGACCGAGCATGAGTGGTCGGATAGTGAACGAGAGAGCCCGGAGATACGAAGGAAGGAGGCCATGGCGGAAGTTCAACTGAGATCGGTGTACAAGTCGTTCGGTGACAAGGAGGTCATACATGGGGTGGACCTCGACGTTGCGGACCACGAGTTCATGGTCTTCGTCGGGCCCTCGGGATGCGGCAAGTCCACGCTCTTGCGCCTGATCGCCGGGTTGGAAGAGGTGAGCGGGGGGGAGATCTCGATCGGTGGCGAGCGGGTCGACGAGCTTCCTCCCGCCAAACGCGGTTGCGCCATGGTGTTCCAGTCCTACGCGCTCTATCCCAACATGACCGTGTACCAGAACATGGGGTTCAGTCTGCGCCTGGCGAGGGCGAACAAGGAGTTCATCAGAGCGCGGGTTCACGAGGCGGCGGAGACTCTGCAGATCACCGAACTCCTGGACCGAAAGCCCAAGCAGCTTTCCGGAGGCCAGCGCCAACGGGTCGCCATCGGCCGGGCAATCGTCCGGGAACCACGCGTATTCCTGTTCGACGAGCCGCTCTCCAACCTCGACGCGAAGCTGCGGGTCCAGATGCGCATCGAGCTTGCCAAGCTCCACCGGAAGCTCGCCGCGACCATGATCTACGTGACCCACGACCAGGTCGAGGCCATGACCATGGCTGACAAGATCATCGTGCTTCGAGACGGCTACGTGGAGCAGGTGGGCCGGCCACTAGAGCTCTACCACACGCCCGCAAACCTTTTTGTGGCCGGCTTCATCGGCTCCCCGGCCATGAACTTCATGTCAGGGAGGATCCTCGATTGCTCGGACAATGCGGTAAGCGTGGTACTCGACGGCGGTCTCGGGATGAGCGTCCCGTGCCGACCGAAAAACGGGGCGACGCAAGGCGCGCCCATCCAACTCGGAGTGCGCCCGGAGCATCTGAACATCGATGGCCACGGCGATCTCCAGATTCCGGGAAAGGTCTTCGCCGCCGAGCGTCTCGGCGGAGAGACCTACGTTTACGTGATTACGAAGGAAGGAAAGGAGATCACGGTTCATGCCCCCGGGGACAAAGTAGTCTCCGAGGGCGACGAGATAGTGGTCGGGGTAAGCGCCGAGAGCGCCCACCTCTTCGAACAACACGGAAACGCCTTCGAGCGCCTCGCCGCCTGACGCTGGAACGTCCCAGCGCCGGCTGGCGAGGCGCTTGCCGGAGACTGGAGATGACCATGTGGATACTTGACGATGTCCCGTCGACGCGGTCACCCACGCGTTCGCCGTGGGGCTGAAGGTCGACGTACCTCGGGCGGCACGGGGGGCGGAGGGTGCCTCGCCCTGCCGAGCCCCATGACCGCGGCACTGCGCATTCGACCCTACCGGGAGGCCGACGAGCGCGCCGTCGTGGTGCTGTGGCGCGACAGCGGCTTGGTGGTGCCGTGGAACGACCCCGTGGAGGACATCGCACGGAAGCTGCACGTCCAACGCGACCTTTTCCTGGTTGGCTCCCTCGATGGGCGCGTGGTGGCTACCGTCATGGCCGGCTACGAGGGGCATCGGGGCTGGATCAACTACTTGGCCGTGACCCACGACTGCCGCCGGCAGGGCTTCGGCCTCCGCATGATGGACGCGGCGGAAAGGCGTCTGAGGGCCATGGGCTGCCCCAAGATCAACCTGCAGATCAGGCGGTCGAACGCCCAGGCGATGGATTTCTACAGGTCCATCGGCTTTGTCGAAGACGAGGTGATCAGCATGGGCAAACGGTTGGTGGAGGACTGACCGCCGCGGCTCAACTCGCTGGTTGTGTGGGGGGGTAAGACAGGGACAGTGGAGCTGAAGGCGTCGCTGGAATGGTTCAACGCGTTTCCGGTTCATCCGCCGCACCCGTCGCCGTTCAGGCGAGCGAGCCGATAGCCTCCAGGTCCGCGGGCTCCACCTGCAGGCCGGCCGCTTTCGCGCTGTCCTGAATGCTCGCGACCCGGGTCGCGCCGGGTATCGGAATCACGTGGTCGCCGAGGCCGAGCAGCCACGCGAGGAGGAGCTGGTAGGGGCTCGCCTCGTACCTGGTCGCGAGTTCGCGGAGCACCGGGTGCGACGCGCAGGCGCGGTGCCCGATCTCCCCTCCGACCGGGTACCAGGCGATGTAGGTCACGCCCATCACGCGGCAGCGCTCGACGAGGCCGCTGTCCACGTCGCCGCGCACCCACGGATTGCACTGGTTCTGGAGGGTCTCGATGCGGGCTTCGCGTTGCGCCCGCTCGAGCTGATCGAGGTCGAGGTTCGACATGCCGATGTGCGCGACCTTCCCCGTTTCCTGGAGGTCCCGCATCGCTCCCACCGTGTCCTCGAGCGGTACATTCGGGTCCGGTGCGTGGAGCTGGTAGAGGGTGATGGTCTCCACGCCGAGGCGTTCGAGACTCCGTTCGCAGGCGGCCCTGATGTGTTCGGGGCGTCCCCGGGTCACCCAGGCGCCGCCGGGGCGCACGTTTCCCACCTTGGTCGCCACCGTGACCTCGTCGGAGACCCCGATTGCGTCGAGGGCCTTGCGGATCAGCCCTTCGTTGTGGCCGAAGTCGTTGTCGTCGAGGCAGTACGAGTCGGCGGTGTCGATCAGCTCGACGCCCGCCTCGACCGCGCGGGCGATCACTTCGAGAGCCTGTTCCTCCGAGGGCCGGTTCACGTTGGAAAGGGGCCATGCCCCGAATCCGATCGCGTGGACGCTGATGCCGGTTCGGCCGATTTGTCGTTTCATGCCTTTCTCCTCATCCGTGTACGGGGGTTGAACCCGGGGCGGGCTCGGTGTGGCCCATCACCGCGCGCACCGCGCCTTCGATCTCTTCGTCGCCGGGCAGGGCGGCCGCCTCGATCGGGGTGCTGTAGGAAATCGTGACATCGGCGCGGGTCACGCGCTTGATCGGGGCCTTCAGGAATTCGAAGCAGCGCTCCGCCATCAGGCTCGAGACCTCCGCGGCAAAGCCGCAGGTGCGTCCCGAGTCGTCGGCGACGACCAGCCGTCCGGTCTTCGCCACCGAGGCGGCCAGCCCCGCCTTGTCGAAAGGCAGTAGGGAACGCGGATCCCACACTTCGGCCTCCATGCCGGCGCTCGCGAGGCGCTCGGCCGCCGCGAGCGCTGCCGGCACCAGGTGGCCCACCGCGCAGATCGTCACGTCGCGCCCTTCACGGCGCCGGACACCGTGGGCAAGGGGGGTGCGATACGCTTCCTCCGGCACCTCGCTTTCCTCGCCGAGCAGGTTTGCCGGCGCCACCAGCGCGACCGGGTCGTCTTCGAAGATGGCGGCGAGCAGCAGGCCCTTGGCGTCCTCCGGGGTGGCGGGGATCACGGTCTTGACGCCGGCGTGCATCAGGAAGGGATAGGGGTTGTCCGAGTGCTGTCCCGCCCGTCCGCCGCCCGCGCCCGCGCCCATCAGGAAGAAGGTGACGGGAAGGCGGCCCTGGCCGCCGAGCATGAGCCGGAGCTTGGCGGCCTGGTTCACGATCTGATCGAAGGCGGGGAAGATGAGGGAAGCGACCTGGAACTCCACCACCGGGCGGAGCCCCGCCATCGCCGCTCCGTTCGCGAAGCCGGTGAAGGCCGCTTCCGAGATCGGCATGTCGAGCACGCGGCCGGGAGCGAAGCGTTCGTCGAGGCCCCGGGTCTCCGCGCGCACCCCGTTGCGAATGTTCTCGCCGAGGACCATCACCGAATCGTCTTCCGCCATCGCCTGGTGAAGGGCCTCGTTGAGCGCCGCGACGTAGGTGAGCGTTCTCACGGCTCCCACCCCCGGGCCGGGAAGTCGGGGTAGGTGGCCGCGTACATGAAGTCGAGCGCGGTCTTCGCATCCGGACGGCGGCCGGCGCGGGCGAACTCGACCGCAGCGTCGAGCTCCCCTTCGACATTTTCGTCAATCTCCGTTCGCTCGCCCTGGCGCCACCCGCGTTCGCGGTCGAGCTCGCCCGCGAGACGCTCGATGGGGTCACGGCGCCTCGCCGCTTCCATGAAGGCCTCGCTGCGCGACTCCCGGGGGAGCGCGCCGGCCGCGATGTTGTGGACCGAGTAACGCACGGTGCGGCACTCGATGAAGCTCGGTCCTCCGCCCGCCCGGGCGCGCCTTACCGCGGTCGTGGCCGCCTCGTGCACCGCGCGCACGTCCATCCCGTCCACCGAGCGCGAAGGCAATCCGAATCCCGCCGCCCGCGGCGCCACTCCGCCCGGGGTCATCTCCTCCGTGGAGGACGTGATCGCGATTCCGTTGTTCTCGCACACGAACACCACCGGCAGGGAGAGCAGCACCGCGAGATTGAAGGACTCGAGAAGCACCCCCTGGTTCATCGCCCCGTCGCCGAAGAAGGGCACCGCCACCCGATCCTCGGCCCGTGTCCGGAAGGCGTGCGCGGCGCCGCAGGCCATCGGGGCCCCCGCGCCCACGATGCCGTTCGCCCCGTAGATCCCGCGCGAGAAATCCGCGATGTGCATCGAGCCGCCGCGGCCCCGGTTGTAGCCGCTCTCTCGCCCGAGGAGCTCGGCGAACATGCGCCTCGGCTCTCCCCCCTTGGCGAGGATGTGCCCGTGTCCCCGGTGGGTGCTGGTGATGATGTCGTCTTCGCGCAGCGCCGCGCATACCCCCACCGCGACCGCCTCCTCTCCGGTGTACTCGTGCACCGCGCCGACGATCTCCCCGCTTTCCACCAGTGCCGCGGCGCGGGCTTCGAAGCGCCGCAGGCGCTGCATGCGCCGGTACCACTCGAGCGGGTCGCCGGTCTCGGACATCTCTCTCGCCGTCGGCAGGGGTTACGAATTGTAGCCGTCGCCCTCGTCCGGGCGCGGCTCTGCCCGGGGCGGGGAAGGGCGTCGCTTCGAATCGGAAAACGGGCTCTGCCGGCGCGCCGCCCTCCAGCGCTCAGGCACAATGGGTGCCGTTCACGAAGGGTGAGGAGGCCTCTCGATGCCCGATTCCGATCGGCGTCCGCCGGCCGTTGGTCTGCGGGAAAAGCTCGCCCGGGACGAGCCGCTGGTGGTGGTGAACGCGGACCATCCTTCGCCCAGCCTCGTCGAAGTGCTCGCCCGGCAGTCGATCGACGCCGTATTCATCGACTGCGAGCAGGGAAGCCCCGACGTGGAAACGGTGGAGAACATGGCGCGTGCCGCCCGGCTGCACCGGATGGCCTCGCTGGTGCGGGTGTTCGACCCGAAGGACTGGGTGCTCGAGCGCTATCTCCTGCGCGGGGTGGACGGTGTGGTGGCGCCCCGTCTCGACCGCGCCGCGGATGCCCGGGCGGTGGTGGCAGGGGTGCGCTACTGCTTTCCGAGCGCCCCGGAGACCATGTTCGTGGTGGTGCAGATCGAGAGCGCGGCCGCCGTCGCCGCGCTCGACGATTTCCTCGCGGTGGAGGGAATTGACGTGTACTTCATCGGTCCGGTCGATCTCGCGAAGAGCATGGGCTACCGCGGCGACTACCTCCTCCCCGACGTGCAGGAGGTGATGGACGATGTCATCCGCCGTGTACGTGCCGCCGGACGTCAGGTCGGTATCCTCGCGAGCGCCGAAAACGCCGCCGACTACGTGGCCAGGGGCGTGCGTTTCCTCTACATCCACGCCAACGACTTCATCGACGCCGGCGCGCGGGCCTTCGCTCGGCGCATCGGTGGGGCGCCCGGGTGAGCCGGGGTTCGGGCCGGCAAGCGCGCGATGTTCTCGCACCGCTTCGACTGCGTGTTCGATGCGAGGGGAAGCCGCGTTCCCGGTGCGCTCGATGGGGAGCCGCCGGTCAGTGCGCTGGCCGGCCGCGTGTCGGTTCGAGCGCGTTCCTGCCACGCAGCGCGCGCTCACTCCGGACGGGAAGTCTCCTCTTCCGCCGGGGGAGAGTCGTCGCTCTGCCCGTCGCTCTCGGCGGCCTGGCGTTCGGCCGCTCTTCGTTCCCGTCTCATGGCTCGGGCTTCCAGGCGCGCCGCCTTCTTCGCGGCCTTCGCGAGCTCTCGCTGGCGCCGTTCGTGGCTATAGTTCGGTCGCCGGGGCAATCGTTGCGCCCTCCTTGATGTCGGACTGAGGTGCGGGGCGACCGGTGGCCGCCCCGACTTGGAGCTAGGTGTCGAGGGTGAGGCGTTCGGCCGCCATCTTTCCGTTGCGTCCCGCCGTCAACTCGAAGGACACCTTCTGCCCTTCGTTCAACGTGGAAAGACCGGCCCTCTCGACCGCGCTGATGTGGACGAACACGTCCTTGGAGCCATCCTCCGGACGGATGAAACCGTAACCCTTGACGGGGTTGAACCACTTAATTGTACCGGTAGCCATGATCACTTCCTCTCTTGACAGTTCGAGCGGAACCCCGCTCCGTGCGGCGCTCCATGAAGACGTTCACAATGTCGGGGAAGAAACCTGGCCGACCGCTTGCGCGGACAATCACGTCACCAACAACGACTTCGCGACGTGGGGCGACCCTACACGAAAATGACGGGCGCACAAGCCACCCGTGGCAGGAGCGCGGACGTCGTGGTCATCGGCGCGGGGCTTGCCGGCGTCTCGACCGCCTACTATCTGACCCGGCACGGCGTGGCGCCGGTCGTGCTGGAGAAGGACGAGGTCGGGGCGGAACAGTCGAGCCGGGCGTGGGGGTTCGTCCGCCAGCAGGAACGCGACCCGATCGAGCTGCCCTTGATGATGGCGTCGAACGCGCTGTGGCGGGATCTCCAGTCGGAGCTCGACGCCGATCTCGAGTTCACCATGAGCGGCAACCTGGGGATCGCCCGGCACCCGCACCAGCTCGAGGCCTATCGGCGCTGGCAGGCGGTCGGCGATGCGCACGGGCTGGAGACGCGGCTCGTGTCCGCGGACGAGGTGCGCGAGCTGTTGCCCGGGATCCGGGGTGAGTGGTCGGGGGGACTGCTGACTCCGAGCGATGGTCACGCGAGCCCTCCCAAGACCACCGCGGCGTACGCGGCGGCCGCACGGCGCGGCGGTGCCTCCATCGAGACCGGCTGCGCGAGCCTGTCCATCGACGTTCGCGAGGGGCGAGTGCGCGGGGTGCGCACGGAGAAGGGATACCTCGCCACCGAGCGCGTGGTCTGCGCGGCCGGCGCGTGGTCGTCCCGAGTGCTGCGTCCGGTCGGGATTCGCCTGCCGCAGCTACGGGTTCGCGCGAGCGTCGGGGTGACGCAACCCACCGGGACGCTGGTGCCGGTGGCGTCCTGGACACCGGAGATCGCGTTCCGGCAGCGCCCCGACGGGGCCGTCGTCGCGGCACGCTTCGATCACGCCGATCATGATCTGAGCCTGACCAGCCTGCTCGAGGCCCGGAGCTTCCTGCCGACCTTCAGGTCCACTCACGAGCGGGTGCACTTTCACCTTGGCGCGCTGTTCCTGCGGGACCTCGCGGATCGCGCCCTGCCCCGTTGCGTCGGCAGGGACCGCGCCCGTCGCTGGGCGGTGGGTGTCGCCCGCACCGACCGCCGCAGTCCGGAGCACGCGCTGCGCACGTTGAAGCAGCTCTTCGACGGGGCGCGAGACCTGACCCTTGCCGATTGCTGGTCGTGCTACATGGACATCACGCCGGACATGCTGCCGGTGCTCGGTGCCGCTCCCGGGATCGAGGGATTGACGATTGCGACCGGGCTCAGCGGGCACGGATTCGCGATGGCTCCGATTGTCGGCAAGGTGAGCGCGGACTCTGCGCTCGGGGAGGATCCGGGCTTCGATCTGGATGCGTTCTCCGTCGCGCGCTGGTGAGGCGCCGGGGCGCCGCCGGGCGGAGGGGGCCCGGTTGAGGGAGGAGGTTCGGGCGGAATGGGAATCTTGATGGCAGGAACCGGTTACGCCGACCCTCGCCGCACCGAGGTGGCGTGCTCGTCGACGACGCCCGCGTCGGTGATCACCACCCCGTAATCTCCTTCGGCCGTCTCCCGGGTGATGATGCCGTCGAGGACATCGTCGAGGACCCGCCCGGGATCCCGCTTCAGGGGGTCCCCGTATCCGCCCCCGGCGGGGCCGACGCACACGAAGCGATCGCCGGCGCGGGCCGCGGTATAGGGAACCTTCGACGGCAGTTCCTCGACTTCCCCGTCCGCGGTCACGCGCTGCAGGGCGGCCGGCTCGCCGTCGTTGCCGCCGCTGAAGCCCCAGGGCGGAAAACGATGACCCTCGCCCTCGATCGAGGCCCCGCCGTCGGCGAGGTAGGTGAACTCGCGGATCGAGCCGAGCCCTCCGCGCCACTCGCCGGCGCCGCAGACGTCCTCGCGCAGCTCATAGCGGCCGATGCGCAGGGGAAGATGGGACTCCATGTCCTCGATCGGGTTGTTGCGGGTGTTCGCGTACAGGGTGTCGACCGCGTCCATGCCGTCGAGGCCTTCCCGGCCTCCGTAGCTGCCCTCGCAGATCTCCATGTGGACCCAGTGGGTCTCCCCGTCCAGGCCCGAGAACGCGAGGACCCGGAGATTTCCGATGCCGGCCGAAACCTGCTTCGGCACCACCTGCCCCAGCGCCCGCATCACGGTGTCGGCGAGCTGATTGCCGGGGCAGAAGCGGGCGATGGTGGGGGCCGGAAAGATCGGGTTGGCGAGGCAGCCCTTCGGGGCCACGATCCTGATGGCGCGGGTGAGCCCGTCGTTGACCGGGATGTGGCCGTGCACGGCGGTATCGAGCAGAACCGATCGAACCGTCAGCCACACCGCGACGTCGACGGTGCCGACGAGCGGCATGTTGATGGGCCGATCCGGGACCTGGTCGGCGGTTCCGGTGAGGTCGACCGTCATCTCGTCGCCCTCTATGACGACCGAGGCGACCAGCGGCAGCTCCCGCTTGGCGGGGTCCGGGCTGTCCAGGAACCCGTCGATGCGGGTCTCGGCCCGGTAGACGCCGTCGGGCAGCTTCTCGATGGCGGAGCGCATGAGTCGATCCGCGTGGTTCATCACCGACTCGCAGGCGGCCTCGAAGCGGGCGGCGCCGTAGCGTTCGATGAGGGTGCGGAGGCGCTCGGCGCCGATTCGGCTCGCCGCGACCTGCGCTTCCATGTCGCCGACCACGAGGTCCGAGGCCCGGATGTTGTCGCGCAGCATGTGCCACACCGGAACCACCGGCCGTCCCTCGTCGTAGACCTTGATCGCGCGGAACTGGAGTCCTTCCGCGTAGGCGTCCATGGCGTCGACGATGCCGCAGCTCCCCGGGGTCAGGGCGCCGATGTCGAGATGATGCGCGGTGGTGACGGAGTAGCCGGCCAGCGTTTCGTCGACGAACACCGGCACGATGAACGCGACGTCGGGGCCGTGGCTCGCCCCGGCGTACGCGTCGTTGTGCATGATCACGTCGCCGGGACGCACGCTGTCTCCGCGCTCGTCCAGCACTTTCATCATCCCCCGCACATATCCGGGGATCGGGCCGGACTGGAGCGGGGTCGACTGGGCCGACTCGGCCAGCCCCCGGCCCCTCGCGTCGACGAGTCCGGCCCCGAAGTCCTCCGATTCGCGGATGATCGAGGAGTACGACATCCGCATCAGCTTGTAGCCCATCTCGACCGCGATGTTCTCGAGCGCCCCCTGAATCACGCTCGCCATGACCGCATCGACCTCGATGTTCGGCCCGTCGGCCCGCCGCTCGTTCATGTGTGTTCTCCTTTGCGCTCTCCGACCTGGATCACCAGGTGGCCGTGCTCGTGCGCCATCGCTTCCGATCCGGGGGGAACGACAGTGGTCGAGTCCTGTTGCACGACGATCGCCGGACCCGCGAAGCGCTCCCCGGCCGGAAGCCGGTCGCGGGCGTAGAAGGGGGTATCGAAGGATTCGAGCCCGCTCGCGGTACGGAACAGGCACCGGCCGGTGTCCACCCTTGCGGCAGCGAGAGAGCCGCCCGTGCGCGGTCGGGGGCGAGCTATCTTCGGCATGCTGCCGACACCGCCAACCCGCACGTTGACGATCTCGATCGCGCTCTCGGTGAAGACGTGCCCGTACTCCGCCTCGTGCTGAGCGTGAAAGCGCTCGAAGATCGAAGCGAGCGCCGCCCCGGACACCTCCCCCGGCGGAAAGTCGACGCGCAGCTCGTAGCCTTGACCGACGTAGCGCAGGTCGCCGCCGCGAACGAAGGTGATGTCCGCGGCATCGATGCCGTCGGCCCGGAACCGGTCGGTCAGCTCCCCCTCCATCGCCGCCAGGTCGGCATTCAGGCGCGCGAGGTCGACCCCGCCGCTCACCTGGAACTCGGTGCGTATGGTGTCGTACTTGAGATCCGTGGTGAGCAGTCCCATCGCGGAGGTGATGCCCGGGTAGCGGGGCACGATCACCTCCGCCGCTCCGAGCTCGACCGCGACGTCCACCGCGTGCAGGGGACCGGCGCCGCCGAACGCGACGAGGGCGTACTCGCGCGGATCGATCCCCTTCTGCACGGTGCGCGAGCGGATCGCGTTGGCCATGTTGGAGGTCACGATGGTGAGCACCCCCTCGGCCGCCTCCGTCGCGGAGAGACCCAGACTCTCGGCAAGGGTCCCGAGGGTTCGCGCCGCGGCGCTCTCGTCGAGCCGCATCTCTCCTCCCAGGAAGTAGTCCCGGTGCAGCCGCCCGAGCACCACGTTCGCATCGGTTACCGTCGGCTCGCGGCCGCCGCGCCCGTATGCGGCGGGCCCCGGCTCCGCCCCCGCGCTGCGCGGACCGACCCGGAATCCGCCCCCGGGGTCCACGTGGGCGATGGAGCCTCCACCCGCCCCGATGGTGTGGATGTCGATCATCGAGGCGAGCAGCGGGTAGCCGGCAATCCACGTGTCACGGGCGCTGGCCTCGCTGAAGCGCCCGCCCGTGACGATGCCGATATCGGCCGAGGTGCCGCCCATGTCGAAGGTGATCAGGCGCTCGCGCCGTGCGATGTCGCCGGTCCAGGCGCCGCCGAGGACGCCCGCCGCCGGACCCGAGAGCAGGGTCATCACCGGACGCTCCGACACCATCTTCGCGGTCGCGACACCCCCATTCGAGCTCATGATGTGGAGGTCCGCGCGCAGGCCCTCGGCGGCAATCTCGCTCGCCAGCCGCTCGACGTAGCGGCGCACCCTGGGGCCGACGAAGGCATTCATGGCGGCGGTGGTGAAGCGCTCGAACTCCCGGAACTGGGGCGAGACCGCCGATGAGCAGGTAACGAAGCAGCCGGGCAGCTCCTCTTCCAGAATGTCTCGCGCGCGCTCCTCGTGCTCCGGATTCAGGTAGGAGAACAGGAAGCACACCGCCACCGCTTCCACCCCGGCGTCCCGCAGCGTGCGGGCGGCCGCCCGCACCTCGTCCTCGTCCAGCGCGACCAGCACCTCGCCCCGCGGCGGGACCAGGCGTTCGGTCACCCCGATCCGGTGACGGCGCTGCACCAGGGGCCGGTCCTGCCAGGGGATCTCCTGGCGAATGGAGTAGTGCTGGGGTCGCTGGTGACGCCCGATGTGGAGGATGTCGCGGTACTTCCGGGTGGTCACCATGCCGGTGCGGGCGCCGTCGTGCTGGAGCACCGCGTTGGTCGCGATGGTGGTGCCGTGGAAGAGGTGCTCGACCTCACCGGCGGGAATGGAGAAGCGCTCGCACAGGGCGCGCACCCCGCTGCGGATGCCGCGCGAGGGGTCCTCCGGCGTGGTCGCCACCTTGTGGATCTCCGTGCGCCCGGAATCGGTATCCGCGAACACGAGATCGGTGAAGGTCCCGCCGACGTCGACCCCAATGAGCTGCATCGCCGTCTCCTCGCTCAGGTCAGCACAAGACGCGAAAGGGATGATGCCAGCCCCGGCCGGGAAGCGTCGAGCGCCGAGCCGTCCGCGTGGCGGCACCATGCGAATCTTATGGAGGTAATTGGATGGAAAAGGGAATGGCTTCCGTGTCACACTAATCGGATGGAATCGGATGGAAGAATGGGTGGCACGGTCAACACGACCACGCTCGAGATCACTCCCGAGATTCTCGCGCTGGTCGCCGAGATCGAGGAGTTCAAGGGCGCCTGGCAAGCCATTGGTCGCATCAGCCCCGAGCGCTTGTCGGCCTTGCGCCGGGTGGCGACCATCGAGAGCGCCGGCTCGTCGACCCGCATCGAAGGCGCGGCCCTCGACAACCGGGAGGTCGAGCGCCTGCTGTCGAACCTGGACCTCCGATCCTTCACCTCTCGAGACGAGCAGGAGGTGGCCGGCTACGCCGTGGTCATGGAGACCGTCTTCGAGAGCGCCGATGCCATCGCGCTGACGGAGAACCACATCCTGCAGCTTCACCGTGATCTGCTCCGCTTCTCCGACAAGGATGCCCGACACCGTGGGGCCTACAAGACCCTGCCCAACCACGTGGAGGCGGTTGGCCCCGAGGGCGAAATGCTCGGCGTGGTGTTCGAAACGGCGACGCCCTTCGATACGCCGCGCCTGATGCACGAACTGGTCGGCTGGACTCGCGGACAGCTCCGCGGAGCCGCTCTGCATGCGCTCATCGTCATCGCGATCTTCATCGTGGTGTTCTTGAAGATCCATCCCTTCCAGGACGGAAACGGCCGCCTGTCTCGCATTCTGACGACGCTGCTTCTGCTGCGAGCCGGATACGAGTACGTGCCGTATGCCTCGCTGGAGAGTGTCGTTGAAGCCAACAAGGAGGCTTACTACCTCGCCTTGCGAAGAACCCAACGGACTGTCGGAACGAATGAACCCGACTGGACGCCATGGCTGCTCTTCTTCCTGAAGGCGTTGCAACAGCACAAGACGCTTCTCGCACGCAAGCTCGAGCGGGAGCGTGTTTTCCTCGGTGCGCTGCCCGAGCTTTCGGTGCAGTTGCTGGAGTGTTGCCGGGAGCACGGCCGGCTGACGGTCGCCACTGCTCGCGACCTGACCGGCGCAAACCGCAACACGGTGAAGGATCACCTGAGGCGCTTGACGAAGGCCGGTCACCTCGTCCGGCACGGAGCGGGACGCGGCACCTGGTATGCCTTGACGTAGATCGATCGCCGCCAATCGGGAGTCTCATGGGTTGAACCGAATGCTTGGCTGGACGTACTTTCAGATCCCGATCTTCGATGGGTCATCCAGCCGGTGGTGCGTTTTCGTCGTCCGGTTCACCATCAGTCCACGTCCCCGTACGTTGGGTGCCATCGGTGGAGTACTCGGTCCCTTGGCCGTGATACGTGCCCTCCGACCACTCTCCATCGTACTCAAGGGTGCC
This sequence comes from Gammaproteobacteria bacterium, assembly GCA_022824305.1. Classification (GTDB taxonomy): domain Bacteria; phylum Pseudomonadota; class Gammaproteobacteria; order HK1; family HK1; genus JAJEAD01. The sequence goes on from JAJEAD010000093.1 coordinate 48,406, forward strand.
GTCTGGGCGGTACCATTGTCCGCTGCCGTGTTCACTGCCGTTCACAAAGTCGCCCTCGTAGCAGTAGCCGGCATAGTCGCCACCGAGATAGGTGCACGTTCCCCTGCCGTGTTCATAGCCGTTGCGAAAACTGCCCTCGTAGTGATACGGCTCGATGTAGTCATCGGAGTAATCGAGCTTGCCTTGGCCGTGATACTCGCCCTCCGACCACTGCCCCTCATACTCGAGGGTGCCGCCCGGGCGGTACCACTTTCCATTGCCGTGTTCACTGCCGTTCACAAAGTCGCCCTCGTAGCAGTAGCCGGCATAGTCGCCATCGAGATACTTCATTTTCCCGTGGCCGTGGGGCTTGATGTTGCCTTGTCTTCCGCGAGTGGCTTCGCCCTCATAGATTACTTTTGTCATTCCACTGTCTCCGTTACCGTTGAGAATCAACCATTGTTCCAGCGGATCACCGCCCCGTTTCTCCTCCCTTAACATCCTCCCCTGACAAACTGTACCAGTGCCCCAGTCCGCGTGGCCGTGATGCACCGCGAGCGCCGCGCACATCTCCGCCAGGCGCTGGCGTAGGCGGGCGGGCTTCTCGACGGTGACGCTGTCGCCCCAGGTGAAGAGGTGCCAGCACATCTCGTCGATACCGCCCGCCTTGAAGCGCACCGTCACCGAACCGTCGGGGTTCTCTTCGATGGATTGCGTTGGGTGGAACAGGAAGGCGGAGGCATCCCGCGCCGCCTCGGCGCCGAAACGAAGGACAACCTGGACGGGCTTTTCCTGGAAGGTGCCGAAGGAGCGCTCGGCGTAGCGCCGCAGATCGAAGCCGGAGTCGGACTCGAAGGTCTCGCTGGTGATTCGGACCTCGTTCATGTTGGCCAAGCGCCAGAGCCGGGGCTCGTCGCTCCAGTCGGTCTTCCCCACCAGGAACGCGCGGTTGCCGTAAAGCAGCCCATAGGGCACAACGCGCTGCCGGCTTCGCCGCCGCGTCGACTGGGCGAGGTAGCGGAACTCGACCACGCGGCGGGTGGCGACGGCCTCGCGCAGGAGCGCCAGCAGGCCGCGGTCGAGGTGCGGTCTCGGACCGGCTCGCATGGCCAGTCCTTCCACGTGCACGAGCACTTCGAGATCGGACTCGATCCGCTCCAGCGTGTCGGCGCGCAACGTGGCCCGCAGCTTGGTATCCAGCTCGCGGAGCGCCGCCGCGCGCTCGTCGAATCCGGCGCGCTCCAGGGTCTCGGCGGCGGCGTCGAGTTCCGCCAGCTCTCCCGCGGAGAGGGAGACGAGGCGGCGAAGCGCGTCCGAGCGCAGACGCCAGTGGCGCTTCGTGTCGTCGGTGTCCACGAGCTCCAGCGGCCCGAACACCGCATCGACGGCGTCGCGCAGGCGTTCGGCCGTCCTGCGGCTGACGCCGAATTCGTCCTCGATGTCGCCGAGGGTCAGTCCCCCGAGCGCTCCCTGGAAGCGCACCGCGAGGCGCACGATGTCCTGCAGGCGTTGGTAGCGCACTGGGCTCTCCTCCGGTGCTCTCCTGGAACTGGCGCCCGATCATCATCGCGGGCGCTTGCGGAGTATGTACGCTCATGCAACGTTGCACGCCGCCGGGATCTTCACGGGCGAAAGCCGATCGCCCGCGGCCGGTCCGGCTTGGCGTCGCACTCCGCGCGCAGCATGGCGGCAAGCGCTTCCGGTTCCCGCAGGCGGCCGAGGATCTCGGCCTGCCGGCGCACCACCGCGAAGTCGCCCGGGGTGAGGGAAGGGAGGTCCACGACCCCCACCGGAGGAGGGAGGTCGAAATAGCTGCGAAAGGCCGTCGCGACCTGCGCGGGCGCGAGGTAGTCGAGCGTGAGCTTGAAGACGAAGCGTCGGAGCGTCGCCGGGTCGAGATGCCGGCCGAAGTTGGTCGTGCAGGCGAAGGGCAGGGGGTGGCTCTCCATCCAGGTCAGCATCTCGTTCACTTGGCTCACCTCCCAGGACTGCTCGGCAAGGCGCCGGTCGCCGAGCAGCGAGTCGGCTTCGTCGAAGACGAGGAAGACACCGGTATCGCGCGCTTCGGCGAATGCCTCGGCAATGTGGCGCTCGGTCCCCCCTATCCACATTGACAGGAGATCGGAGGTGCGCTTCTGCATCACTTCGAGTCCGAGACGCTCGGCGAGGTAGCGAACGAAGGCGCTCTTGCCCGTCCCCGGCGGCCCTTGCAGGCACAGGGAGAAGTGCCGTTCGCCGCTGCGCTCGAGTTGGTCCGCGAGCGCGACGGGATCGGAGTCGCTGCGAATGAGCGCGAGGTCGAATCGGTACGATGGACCCTGGGGCGGCTTCTCGCCCCCGAGCACGCGCGAGAGACTGCGCACACCGTGGCGTACCGAGGCGATTCCGCCGCCGCTCAGCGCCGCGGCGGCGGTCGCACCCGCCGCCACGCCGGGGGTGGCCTCGAATTCTCTAGCCAGTGAGAGGGCATCGCAGGTCTGCGCCTCGATACCGTGGCGCTCGAGCTGCCGCATCCAGATCCTCGCCCTGACCTGCGGCGTGGGGCGGCGCAGCTCCAGGGCGAACATCATGCGGCGCAGAATCGGGGGACTCAGGTGCCGGGCATCGTTCATGGTCCACAGGGTGGGTACGGGCGCCTGTTCCAGCAGCCGATGCATGAACACCTTCGAGCCGCCGTTCTGGGGACGCGGCGCGAGCGACAGACCAAAGAGACTGAGGTCCGGCCCGGCGCCGGAGAGCAGATCGTCCATCTCGTCGAAGAGCAGGATCGAGCGGCGGTCCCCGCCGAGCAGGCGCTGCGCGAGGCGAAGTTCCTGGAGCCGCTCGCCGCGCAGCGGTTCACCGCCCTCCTCGTCCGATTCGCCGACGCTGTAGAGGGTCACACCGAGGCGCTCGGCCAGCACTTTGCACAGTTCGGTCTTGCCGGTGCCCGGCGACCCGTACAGAAGAACGTTCACTCCCGTCGCTCCGGTCCCGAGTGCGCCCCTCAGCACGTCGACGACATGGTCCCGGTCGCGGGCGACGTGGTCGAAGTCCGACCACCCGAGATCGCTTGGAGACGCGGCCCGAAACAGCAGGCGGTGCACGTCCAGGCACGCGCCGCCCGGCGTGGTGACCAGCCGATTCAGTCGGTCGACCACGTTCAGGTCGCCGTCGCTGTCCACCGAGACGAGTCCCGAGCGCACGAGCGGCGCGTCGTCCCGCAGACGGCCGTGTATGGCGTAGGCCGACATACCGAGGAGTGCCGGTAACGCCCGCCCCTTGAGGTTGAAGGGAGTGATGCTCCGGGCGGCACGGCCGAAGATGTCGTCGACCATCGACTCGATGATCGGCTGGGTGCGGTAGCGAAGCAGAAGCTCCAGGACGTCGAGGTCGGTGCGGCTGAGGCCCGTCGTCTCGCCGAGTGCCCGCAACCGCCTCGCGGTCCGGTCGGGGCGCGCGCGCCGCACCTTCGCGTACTCCTCGCGGAGGGCCGCCCCGAGGCATACCAGTTTCCCCTTGGACATCCCCTCTTCGAGGTCCGGGTGGTGGAGGCAGGGTCGCTGCCTCCCAGTCCCGAATGCCAGGCGGTTGTCCCGGTCGGCTATCCAGTCGGCGAGCTCCGACGCCTCCCGATCCTGGTGGTGAAGCCGCGAGGCGGCGTTGGCGAGGTAGAAGGTGATGAGGCGTCGTTCACAGGCGGTCAGCATGTCTCTCTCCGGTTGGGTGCCCTGGAGAGAGAAATGGGAGGATTACGAAGACTATTGCCGTTGGTCGGCATGCCTCTCTCCGGGTACGGGTAGTGGAGAGAGCCTACGGCACGGATGCATCAGATCCGGTCGCACACTTCAGTGCAGAGCCGTTGCCTCCGAGCCCTTGTTCTGACTTCCCCCTGTGTGCGATGGTGAAGCACAATATTGATGATGAAAGTCGCACACAGGGGGTTGCGAAGACTGTACGAACGGGGCGATCCGCGCGGCCTGCCGGCGAATCTGGTCAAGCGAATCGACCGGATTCTCGATGATCTGGCAGCCGCGACCGGCCCGCGCGACTTGGACCGCCCAGCCTACCGCCTGCATCCCCTGAAGGGGGACCGTCGCGGACAGTGGAGCATACGGGTGTCCGGAAACTGGCGAATTGTGTTCCGCTTCGTTGATGGCAAAGCGGTGGATGTGGACCTGACCGACTACCACTAGTAGGACCGATGAGCATTAGGAGCCCTACGCACCCCGGGGCGGGAATCCAAGACGACCTCAAGGAACTGGGTTGGACCGTGACGGAGGCCGCCCGGCGAATGGGTGTACGCCGTGAGAATCTCTCGTTGGTGATTCACGGGCAGATCGGTGTATCGCCCAAGATGGCGCTGGCGCTCGAGCGTGTCGGTATCAGTAATGCGGAATTCTGGATGCGGCGGCAAGCCGGATACGAATTGGCGCAGGAGAGGTTGCGGCAGGAACGTGAGCGCTCGGCAGCCTGAGTGGCGAATGCCCTGCCGGTCTCTCTCCCGCCCGCAGGCTGGTGTCCGGCCATCGCCTCCGCGATGAGGCGGTTCACACGTTCAGTGGTTTCGACGAGGGGTCCGTCGGCAAGGTGCGCATAGCTGACCATCGTGAGTTCCGGCTCCCGTACCATTCTGTGGAAGAAGATCCAGACGAAGACCTTTCTGACGAATGAGCGGGTATGAGCCGACGGAGTTCGCTCTCGAGCTGCGGGCGCACATGGAGGACTGGAGCACGGGCGCCTGCCGCCGCCCGCCCATGTGGGCGCACTGGACGGAGGGAATTCATCCGGAGTACCGCGAACTCGCGCGGGATGTGCAGGTCGCCGACGAGGTAGAGCTCCACAAGTATGCCGCGCATCTTCTCAGCTCCCAGGCATTCGCACTGAACTTGTTCCTGCCGTTTCGGGAGGGTGTTCGGAGGGCTCTGTCGGAGCGCGTGGGCAATCTTCTCGGCACGAGGCTGCGTGTGGAGAAAGTGCGCTTCGAGTGGGTGCCGCCGGGAGCGCTGCTCGGCGAGCTGGAGGGAAATCGGCCGGAGGAAGACGAGCCAGCTACGGCCGTCGACGTCGTCTTGTGGAGCCGTCTGGAAGATGGCCGGCGTGCTGTGGTTCTTGTCGAGGTGAAGTTGAGCGAGGATGGATTCACGAACTGCAACGGCCAGCACAGTCGCGCGAACCGGCGAAGGGATGTCTGCGATTCCGCGCGGCTGTTCTTCAGCGATCCCGGCAGCTGCTACCTGCGTCGTCCGAAGGGAAAGCAGCGTGACCGTCGGTACTGGGAGATCTTCGCCGCGAGTCAGGGCAGTGTCCTCGAAGCGTTTCCTGGCGCGAGCCTCGATGGGCCATGCCCGTTCGGGGGTCATGCGCAGCAGCCGATGCGAAACCTTGCAATAGCGAGGGGGCTGGAGCAGGGCGGTACGGTGGACATTGCCTGGTTCTTGCTGTGCGCGCACGACGGGAATCCGGACGTGCGTGGGCATTGGGAAGCTTGGAAGGAGATCCTGCCGGATGCTGAAGAGGCGCCGTTCCTGCCCGCGACGGCGGTGATCGAGGCCGGAGAAACGGAGGGGCACGAAGCATGGGCGACCTGGATGCGCGAGCGCTATCGGCTGGGTGGGGCGCGGTGAGCGGGCAGGGTTCGCCTCGCTACGGCCACCCGCCGTCGGGGTACATGCGGAGTTCCTGGCGCCTAGAGGTTCCTGGCACCAGAAGCCCCCTCAGCCCCCGACCACCGGCCACTGCATCGCTTCGCTGAGGTTCAGGCGCCGGATGCGTTCGCGGATGCTCGCGCGTGCGGTGGCGAAGGCCTCGCGCTCGTCGAGGCGGGTGCTGCGCCCGTCTTCGATGACCACTTCGCCGTTCACGACCACGGTGCGGGCGCGGCCGCGGCACGTGAGCACCGCCTGGTGCACGGGGTTTGCGCCGGGAAACGCTTCCGATGCACTCGGGTCGGTGATGACGAGATCCGCGCGCTTGCCGGCTTCCAGGCTGCCGGTTATCTCGCCCAGGCCGGCCGAGCGCGCCGCGTTGATGGTGAGCATCTCGAGGATCGTCTCCGGCACGAGCGGCTCGCCCGCGTTCGCGGCGACCAGTTGCGCGGCCAGAGCCTCGTCGCCGAAGGCGCTGCTGCGCGCGCTGTCGCTGCCCAGCGTGACGTTGACACCGCGGCGCAGGAGCTCCGGCATCCGGCACTCGACCTTGCCCGCGAGCCCCATCGCGAGGTGGGGAATGGGACACCACACAATCGAGCATCCGCGCTCGGAGACGATGTCCACGTCGTTGTCGGTGAGGGTGTTCATGTGGACCAGGGTGGAG